>NZ_SSOB01000009.1 GCF_004801405.1 Cohnella fermenti | reverse complement strand
GATTTTTCGCCTGTTTGCCCAATACCCGTCATTATCGATAACCGAAATAATTCGATCAAAGCAGGACGAGCCCAGGAATGACGCCGATTCGCTGGCTTCTTAAGGGGTAGAACTTTTCACTGTCCAGGAATGTGAAAATTCATATAAAATCGCAAAAGTCCGCGGACCAAGGGGAGCCAAAGAGGCACAGGAGCGGAGCGAATAGCGGTGCTGCGGCGGCTGGGAGAGAGTGCAAGAAGAATGAAATGTTAATAAATGTAATTAATGGTTACTTTGTGGGATCTCCCGGGCGAGCAAATACGGTTTTCGCAAAAGGGTGCCTTATCCCTTCCGTTCAGTGGTTAGTTTGAAGGTGCGGAACTGAGCGAGGGGGATAAGGCACCCTTTGGGAGGGGAGAGGTACGCCCCTGAACCGCAGGGATAAGGCACCCTCTGCAGCAAAGAGGAAGGGGCCCTCGCCCGGAGCCGAATCTCCCTTTTACTCCGACGGCGGGGAGCCGGCCGGCGGGGCGGATACGTTCCCGGACGGGGGACCGGGGCGGCGGCGCGGCCGGCCGGGACGAAGAATGGCGGCGAGCAGCGCAAGCAGCAGGAAGACGACGACGGAGGCGAGAGAGGCGAACGCCGTCTCGGACATGCTCGCCCAGCCGTCCGGCAGCGGGAAGCTGGAGCCGGTCGTGAAGGCGTCGAGCGGCCGGCCCCATGAAGGCGGAAGCGCCCAGGACGGAGCCAGGCGCGACAGCCAGCCGCCGTTGGCCGCCAAGGCGAGCGGGTACGTACAGAGAAGCGCCAGCGCGGCGTGAAGCAGGCGGCCGGCGATAAAGCGCGGCCAGGGGAAGCGGCCGTCCTCGGAGCGAACGACGGCGCGGGCCTGAAGCAAGCCGCTCCAGCCGGTCCAGGCGAGCACGGCCGCGAGCAGGGTGACGGCTTGGACGGGCGATTGCGAGAACAGGGCGGAGCGGCCGGTCTCGAACGCGCCGAGATGCAGCTCGTACAAGCCGGGGACGGCGAGCCAGACGTCGGCTCCCGGCCAGGCGAGCTGAACCATGCGCAGGAGGACGGAGCTCATCATCATGAGGCCGCCGATTGCGAGCAGGGCGGAGACGGCATGGCTGACGGTGTCGGCGATCTGCTTGCCGAACGGGCGGCCGTCCTCCTGCCGCGCCTCGCGAACGATGCGGGCGAGGCGGCGAAGCAGCGCCTTCGGCTCCGTCTGCGCGAGCGGAGGCGGCGTGGCGGGACCGCGCGGCTTCGCGATTCGCGCCCAGAGGAAGCCGGCGAGCAGGGCGGACAGCCAGAGGCCGAGCGCCAACGCCCAGCCGAAGGCGGGCGAATGAAGGAAGCCGCTGCCGATGACAAGCACGAGCACGAACGGGTTCGGCAGATGCGAGACGAGCAGCAGCGTGTCCATGTCGGCTTCGCGGACGAGGCCCCGTTCGCGAAGCCGCTGCGCCTCGCGCGCTCCGGCGGGCATGCCGGCGGACCAGCCGAAGGCGATGGCCCATCCGGCGGCGCCGGGGAGGCGGAACAGGCGTCGCGTGATCGGCTCGCCGAGTGCGGCCAGGACGTGCAGCAGGCCGGTGGCCGCAAGCAGCTCGGCGAGCATCAGCGGGGGGAGCAGGCCGGGGAAGACGGTCTGCCACCAGATCTGGAGGCCGGCCAGGGAGGCGCGGAACGCCTCGCCGGGCGATTGGACGATGCCGGCGACCAGCAGGACGACGCCGGCTCCCGCAAGCAGCGAGGACAAGGCGGACAAGCGGCGCGGACGGGGACGATCGGGGCTTTCGTGCTTCGAATTGTCGTGCTTCGAATTCTCGTGCCTATCGGTCATGAGCGCTCTTCCTTCCGGTCGGAATCGGGCAGGGACCGCCGATCCGTCCGGAAGGACAGGCGGCGGTCCCTACCAATTGTACGCGGCCGCTCCGACACTTAGACCATCTTGTCCGCCCCGCTCGCCGAAGCCGGGCCTTCGGCGAGCGGGGCGTTCCGGAGCGGAACCTGCTAGATTCGAACGGGAGGGCTCGTGTATTCGCGCCTGCCTTGCCGCAGCCGGTCGTCCCGGAAGGCGAGGGCGTACATCGCGCCGGCGCGGGCGTCCATCCGCAGGAACGGCCATTCATCGCCGGCGGCGGAGTGGACGACGGGAACGGAAGCCGTCTTCTTCATGCGCCGCAGCAGCCCGCGGCCGCGTTCGGTGAAGCCGAGCACGCGGATGTAGCGGACGCCGGAGGCGAGCGCCGCCGCGGAGAGCTCCTCCTTCGTATGGCCGAGGAGGATGCGCAGAAGCAGCCGCTGCAGCTTCGTCCGGGTATACCGCTTCGTCTTGAGCCTCCCGAGCAATTCCTCGACGCTATCCTCGTCGAGCTCCGCGAGGCAGCGCCGCAGGCGGAATTCCAGCCCTTCGGCCGCTTCCGCGAACGATGCGAGTCGGGTCTCGTCCATCTGGGCGAGCAGGTGGAACAGCGGCCGGGAGAAGCTCTCCCACGTGACCGGGAAGCGCCCGGCCTCGGCTTCGCGGCGCAGGATGTCCAGCGTGGAAGCTGGGACGAACGGGGAGAGCTCGGACAGGTCGCCCGAACGGGTGAGCAGCGCGCGCAGCGCCGTTGCGCTCGCGATGGAGGTGTCCGAGATCGAAGTCTGGGAGTAATCGGACTTCTCCCGCTTGATGGAGTAGGGGACGATGGAGCTGCCGAGCCGCCGCAGGGCGAGCAAGTAATGAAGACCGAGCGTGTGGTTCGGCTGGTCAAGCCGGAATTCGGCGTCAAGCTCGCGCCCGGTGCGGCGCAGGTGCAGACGGACCGCTTCGGCGTAGGCCGACGGATACGGCAGGCCCAGCTTCAGCAGCCGCCCGAGCTCGCGGCCGACGTCCTCGGGCTCGTCCGCCAGCAGCGCAGCGATACGGTCCAGCGTCGCGACGTCGCCGCTCTCGCTGCCGAAGCAGAGGGCGTCCACGGCGCCTGTCGCCTCCAGGACGGCGACGGAGCCGAAGGCGAACCATTCCGCAGGCTGGGAGCTGTAAGCGGCGGGGAGCTCGAGGACGAGATCGCAGCCGGCGCGCAGCGCCATCTCCGAGCGAGCCCACTTGTCCGCGATGGCGGGCTCGCCGCGCTGCAGGAAGTGCCCGCTCATGACCGCGACGACCGCGTCCGCTCCCGTTATTTTCCGCGATTGTTGTATATGATAGAGGTGACCGTTGTGCAGCGGATTGTATTCGACGACGATTCCGACCGTGCGCATAACGGATGATCCGTCTCCTTCCAGGTAAAGAATGGTTGAATACTATCACTATAGCACGAGGGAGAAGAACCGACGATGTCGGCGCGAATTGTTGACAAAAGCGCGTCATGACAGATATAATAATTTTTGTTTGTTTGGAGTGATGAACATGCTGCTTAACGTTCAAGATCTGGTCAGCCGCAGGGCGCAGATAACGTTAAAGGAATCCGTCGACGTAACGGAGGCGTACCGCGATGTGCGCGACGTCAAACCGCTCGGTCCCTTGACCGCGGAACTGACCGCCGCTTACTCCGGCGGACTGATTGACGTATCGGGAACGCTCGATTGCAAGCTTCAATTCCAATGCTCCCGTTGCCTCGACCCGATCGAGGAGGCTTGGCGCGTGCCGTTCCATGCGATCTTCAAGGTTGTCTCGAAGGAACGCTTGGACAAGGACCGCCTGGACGAGGAAGACTCGGAGGACGAAGACATCCTGTCGATCAAGGACGAACCGCTTGAGCTGCTTCCTTATATCGAGGAAGAACTGATGCTCAGCATGCCGCTCGCTCCGATCTGCAAGGACGATTGCAAGGGGTTGTGCCCCGAATGCGGACAGAACCGGAACGCGAAGGAATGCGGCTGCGACCGCGAGAAGACCGACCTCAGGTTCGACGCTCTCAAGGATTGGTTCGGTTCGAACAACTGATTCGGTTCGAAGCGACGACGGGTTCGGTTTGAAGCAACTTCTAGCGCGATGAGAACGCCGATTCGGCAGCTTTCGATTGGATAAGGAGGTGGGAACATGGCAGTCCCTTTTGGTAAAACATCGAAATCCCGCAAGAACAAGCGTCGGACGCATTTCAAACTGGTCGTTCCAGGCATGGTTAAGTGCGATCAATGCGGCGAATTGAAGCTGTCGCACCGCGTATGCAAGGTGTGCGGTACGTACAAGGCTCGTGAAATCATCAAGCAATAATGAAGATAACGCGTCCCGGCGTGGCTAACGTCCCGGCGCGTTTTTCTTTACTTTCGATTGGCACCAGGTATCAATAGGAACCTACAAAGGCGGTGTGACGGTCGTGGAGCGGCTCTCCAAACGAGAAAGGCACCAGCAGCTTACCAAGCTAATCGAGGAGAATCCGTTCCTCACCGACCGCGAGCTGACTCGACTGCTCAAGGTTAGTATCCAGACCATTCGGCTGGATCGCCTGGAGTTGTCGATTCCGGAGCTGCGGGAGAGACTGAAGATGATGGCGGAGCGGTCGTACGATTCGGTTCGTTCGCTTCCGCTTGACGAGATCATCGGGGAGATCGTCGATCTCCAGCTCGACAAGAGCGGAATCTCGCTGTTCGAGATCCGAGGGGAGCACGTCTTCTCCCGCAGCGGCATCGCCCGGGGGCATTACGTATTTGCTCAAGCGAATTCCCTTGCCGTCGCCGTTATCAATGACGAGGTGGCCCTGACCGCCTCCGCAGACATTCGCTTCGCGAGGCCCGTAAGGCTCGGCGAGAAGTGCATCGCCAAGGCTTACGTCCGTTCCGGCAGCTCGCAGCGGGGCATGTCCAAGGTGGAAGTGATCACCTATGTCGGAGAGGAGAAGGTATTCCACGGCAACTTCGTGATTTACCGCTCTCAGACGGCGCTCGCAGGGGAGTCCGGAGCGGAAGGGGGAGACATCCTGTGAGAATCGCCATCGACGCAATGGGCGGCGACCACGCTCCGCAAGCTCCGGTAGAAGGAGCGCTTGCGGCGGCGAAGGAGTGGCCGGACACGACGCTTCTTCTGGTCGGCAAGCCGGACGCCATCAAGGCGCATCTGGGAGACAATCCGCCATCCAATATCACTGTCGTGGAAGCGCTGGAGAAGATCGAAGCGGACGACGAGCCGGTTCGGGCGGTTCGTCGCAAGGCGAATTCATCGATGGTCGTCGCCGGACGTCTGGTGAAGGAAGGCGAAGCGGACGCGATGATCTCTGCCGGCAACACCGGCGCGCTGATGACGACGGGGCTGCTCGTGGTCGGGCGGATGAGCGGGATCGATCGTCCGGGTCTGACGGCCATTCTGCCGACCGTGGACGGCGTCGGCGTCGTCGCGCTCGATCTGGGCGCGAACATGGACGCGAAGCCGGAGCATCTGGTCCAGTATGCAATCATGGGCAGTCGTTATCGCCAGAAGGTGCACGGAATCGACAAGCCGCGCGTGGGGCTGCTGAATGTGGGCACCGAAGCGGCGAAGGGCAACGAGCTGTCGAAGGCGGCGTTCGAGCTGCTCAGCGAAGCGCCGGTCAACTTCATCGGCAACGTCGAAGCGCGCGATCTGCTGTACCGGAATTGCGACGTGCTTGTCTGCGACGGCTTCTCGGGCAATATTCTGCTGAAGGGGGTCGAAGGGGCGGCGGAGACGGTGTTCAGCGTGCTGAAGACGGAATTGATGTCAAGCTGGAAGTCGAAGCTGGCTGCTGCCATCCTAAGGCCGAACTTCCGACGCGTTGGGAAAATGATGGACTACAAGCGCTATAACGGAGCACCTCTGCTCGGAGTGGGCGGACTTGTTGTGAAGAGTCACGGCTCCTCCAACGCGGAGGCGACGGTGCACGCGATCAGGCAAGCCAGAACGGCCGTCGGCAACGGGCTTATCGCCGCGCTGGCCGACGATCTTGGCGGAAAGTGAGAGAATGCGAATGAATGGAATTCCCGTCGGTATTCTCGGGACAGGCAAGTACAGTCCTGAGCGCCGCTTGACCAATCAAGACCTCGAAGCGATGGTGGATACGAACGACGAATGGATCGTGTCGCGAACCGGCATCCGCGAGCGGCGCATCGCCGCTCCGCACGAGGCGACATCCGATCTGGCCTACGCGGCCTCCGTCAAAGCGCTCGAAGCCGCCGGCATCACGGCCGATCAGCTCGATCTGATCATCGTGGCGACGATTACGCCCGACATGTTTTTCCCGTCGACGGCCTGCCTTGTGCAGGAGCGGCTCGGCGCGAAGAAGGCGGCGGCGTTCGACCTGTCGGCGGCTTGCTCCGGCTTCATCTACGGGCTGGCGAACGCCTCCGGATTTATCGCGATGGGAACGTACAAGCACATTCTCGTCGTCGGGGCGGATACGCTGTCCCGGATTACCGACTACACGGACCGCAACACCTGCGTGCTGTTCGGAGACGGGGCGGGCGCGGTTGTGCTCGGCCCGGTAGCGGAAGGACGCGGCTTCCAATCGTTTAAGCTGGGAGCGGACGGAGCCGGAGGCAATCTGCTCTGCATCCGCGGCGGCGGCTCACGTTTGCCGTCCACGGAACAGACGGTGGCGGACAAGCACCACTTCCTCTATATGAACGGCCGGGACGTGTTCAAGTTCGCCGTCCGGGTGATGGGCAGCGCGGCGGAAGAGGCGCTCGATATGGCGGGCTTCACGAAGCAAGACATCGACCTTCTGATTCCGCACCAGGCGAATATCCGCATCATCCAGTCCGCTCTGGAACGGCTGGAGGTGCCGGAGGAGAAGTGCGTCATCAACGTGGATCGCTACGGCAACATGTCGGCAGCTTCGATTCCGGTGGCGCTGGCGGAAGCGGTCGAGGAAGGGCGCGTGAAGGAAGGCGACAAGGTTGTTCTCGTCGGCTTCGGCGGCGGTCTGACCTGGGGCGCCTCGACGATCGTCTGGTAACTAGGTTGAATTAGAATTCCCGTATCAGGAGGGATCGGCATGGGTAAAATCGCATTCGTCTTCCCCGGGCAAGGAGCCCAGGCGGTCGGCATGGGCAAGGATGCCTGCGCCGAGTTCGAGGCGTCCAAGCGGATCTTCGATCGCGCCGACGCGGCGCTCGGCTTCTCCTTGTCGCAGCTTGCCTTCGAGGGGCCGGACGAGCAGCTTAAGATGACGGCGTACACGCAGCCTGCACTGCTGACGACGAGCATCGCCTTGCTCGAGGCGTTCCGCTCCCGCGGCATCGCGCCGGACTATGTGGCCGGACACAGCCTCGGCGAGTACAGCGCGCTCGTGGCGGCGGACGTTCTCGACTTCGAGGACGCGGTGCGTCTCGTTCGTTCGCGCGGCCTGTTCATGGAGCAGGCGGTTCCGGGCGGCAAGGGCGCGATGGCCGCGACGCTGGGCGCCGAACGCGACGCGCTCGAGGCGCTCTGCAAGGACATCACGGCCGGCGTGGGACCGGTCGAGCTCGCCAATGTGAATTGCCCGGGCCAGATCGTCGTGTCGGGCTCCGCGGAAGGCGTCGCCGCCGTTGTCGAGAGAGGCAAGGAAGCCGGCGCCAAGCGGGTCATTCCGCTTGAGGTCAGCGGGCCGTTCCACTCCTCGCTCATGCGTCCGGCCGCCGACCAGTTGGCGGAAGAGCTGAAGAAGGTCGCCTTCCGCGACGCGAACGTTCCGGTTGTCGTCAACGTGAACGCCAAGCCGGTCACGGAAGGTGCGGAGCTGAACCGCCTTCTTGTCGAGCAGGTCGTCTCGCCCGTTCTCTGGGAGGACTCCGTGCGCTTCCTGATTGGCCAGGGCGTGGACACGTTCGTCGAGATCGGCTCCGGAACGGTGCTCGCCGGGCTCATCAAGAAGATCGACAAGACGGTTAAGATCATCTCGGTGAACAGCGCCGCGTCGATTGCGGAGGCGGCTCTGGCGTAAGGCCGGACGGACCGATACATGGGTGGGAAAAAGATCCAGGAGGAGTGGCGTTCATGGCACAGGTTGATCTGACGGGCAAGACGGCGCTCGTAACGGGAGCGTCGAGAGGCATCGGCCGGGCGATCGCGATTGCCTTGGCGGAAGCGGGAGCGGACGTCGCCGTCAATTACGCGGGCAGCGAAGCGGCGGCGGCAGAGACAGCCGCGGCGGTTGAAGCGTTCGGCCGCAAGGCGATCGTTCTGCAGGGCAACGTCGGCAAGGCCGAGGAATTCGAAGCGATCGTCGCCAAGACGATCGAGGCCTTCGGCAAGCTGGACATTCTCGTGAATAATGCGGGCATTACCCGTGACAATCTAATCATGCGAATGAAGGAAGAGGAATTCGACGACGTCATCGAGACGAACCTGAAGGGCGTGTTCAACGGCATCAAGGCCGTCACCCGCTCGATGATGAAGCAGCGTTCCGGACGCATCATCAACATCTCCTCCGTCGTCGGCGTTCTCGGCAACGCGGGCCAGGCCAACTACGTCGCCGCGAAGGCGGGCGTCATCGGTCTGACCAAGTCGGCGTCGCGCGAGCTGGCGTCCCGGGGCATTACCGTCAACGCGGTCGCTCCCGGCTACATCGAGACGGACATGACGGACAAGCTGCCGCAGGAGGTCCGCGCCGGCATTCTCTCGCAGGTTCCGCTCGGCCGCATGGGCAAGCCCGAGGATATCGCAAGCGCTGTCGTCTACCTGGCTTCGGACGCAGCTTCCTACATGACCGGCCAGACGATTCACGTCGACGGCGGCATGTATATGTAACCGGTATCCGCTCGCAAGCGGGCTTGTTTTAAGACTATGGCTTTTTGTAAATGATTCACGTATAATACGTTAAGGGAGGTGAACCGGATGTCCGATGTATATGATCGCGTGAAACGCATCGTGGTCGAACGCCTGGGAGTTGAAGAGGCGGAAGTAACCAATGAAGCGAACTTCAAGGATGACTTGGGCGCTGACTCTCTCGACGTCGTTGAACTCGTCATGGAGCTCGAAGACGAATTCGACTTGGAGATCTCCGATGAGGATGCAGAGAAGATCACAACGGTGGGAGAAGTCGTAAATTACATACAATCTCATGCCTAATTGATCTACCGGGTCCCGTTCGTGCGACGGGACTTCTCCACATTCTTAGCCACATTCAAAGCGATAAGGAGAAGCCGGCGCATGCCGGTTTCTCTCTCGATGTCTGCCAAATGAGGTGAACACCTTTTGAAACAACGCGTCGTAGTTACCGGAATGGGCGTCGTAACCGCCATCGGTAGCGACTTGCATACGTTCTGGAACAACCTGCTTGAAGGCAAGTCCGGCGTCAGTCTCGTCGAGGCGTTCGATACGAGCGACTACCCGACGAAGATTGCGGCGGAGATCAAGAACTTTAATCCCGAGGAATACGGCATCGACAAGAAGGAAGCCCGCCGGATGGACCGATTCGTCCAGTTCGGACTCGCAGCGAGCCTCAAGGCGATCGACGATTCGGGCATCCAGATCGGCGAGAACGTCGAAGCGGATCGCATCGGCGTCAGCGTCGGCTCCGGCATCGGCGGCCTTGGCACCTGGGAAGATCAGCATACGATTCTGATGGAGAAGGGACCGCGCCGCGTCAGCCCGTTCTTCATCCCGATGATGATCGCGAATATGGCGAGCGGACAAGTGTCGATCGCGACCGGGGCCAAGGGTCCGAACACGACGACGGTAACGGCCTGCGCGACGGGTACGCACTCGATCGGCGATTCGTATAAGATGATCCAGCGCGGCGATGCCGACGTGATGATCTGCGGCGGCGCGGAAGCGACGATCCGTCCGATCGCGATGGCCGGCTTCAGCAACATGCGCGCGATGAGCACACGCAACGACGAGCCGGAGAAGGCGAGCCGCCCGTTCGATGTTGGCCGCGACGGCTTCGTTATGGGCGAGGGCGCCGGGGTTCTGATTCTGGAATCGCTGGAGCACGCGGTCGCTCGCGGAGCAAGGATCTACGCCGAGATCATCGGCTACGGCATGAGCGGCGATGCTCACCACATGACCGAGCCGGACCCGGACGGAGCGTCTCGCTGCATGGCGAGAGCCATCAAGGACGCGGGCATCGACCCTTCCGAGATCGGTTACATCAACGCTCACGGGACGTCGACACCGGTTGGCGACAAGTCGGAGACGACGGCCATCAAGATGACGTTCGGCGAGCACGCTTACAAGCTGGCGGTCAGCTCGACGAAGTCGATGACCGGCCATATGCTGGGCGCGGCGGGAGGCGTCGAAGCCGTTATTCTCGGCCTGACTCTTCAGAACGGAATTATCCCTCCGACGATCAATCTCGACGAGCAGGACCCCGAGTGCGATCTGGACTACGTGCCGAACAAGCCTAGAAGCACGGATGCGAAGGTAGCCTTGTCGAACTCGTTCGGCTTCGGCGGCCATAACGCTACCGTAATTATGCGCAAGTACGAAGCCTAAGGTTGGGCGCGCACGTGTGGCGCAGGCGGCGCGAGCCTCCTGCGTCTTTTTTTGTGAACAACAATCCAAGAACCGCGCGGGAGGTGCGACTTCGATGAATTCGGTAAGCGAGCCGATGAGGCGTCTGCAGGATCGGATCAACTTGCGTTTTCGCGATGTATCGCTGCTCAGGCAGGCTTTTACCCATACGTCTTATGTGAACGAACAGCGGGGCGCCAGGGCCCAGCATAATGAACGGCTTGAATTTCTCGGAGATGCGGTTCTTCAATTGACGGTATCCGAGACGCTCTACCGCATGTACCCCGATCGGCCGGAAGGCGAATTGACCCGCCTGAGAGCCAGCATCGTGTGCGAGCCTTCGCTTGTCCGTTTTGCCGAGGCGCTCGATTTCGGTCAAGTCGTGCTGCTGGGCAAAGGGGAGGAGCAAACCGGGGGCCGGACGAGGCCTTCGCTGCTCGCGGACGCGTTCGAGGCGTTCGTTGGAGCTCTGTATCTCGATCAAGGACTGGATGTGGTCCGCGGCTTCCTGGATGAGCATCTGTTCGCCCATCTGCCGAAGACGAGCCGGCTTCCGCTTAAGGACCATAAGACCGAGCTGCAGGAGAAGGTTCAGCAATGGAGCCTCGGGCCTCTGGAGTATCGAACGATCGAGGAGAGAGGACCTGCGCATGACCGCGAGTTCGTTGTGATCGTGCAGGTGGGAGAACGGCGGCTCGGTGAAGGCGTCGGCCGTTCGAAGAAGGAAGCGGAGCAGAGGGCGGCTTCGAGAGCGCTTGCGCATCTGCAGGAAGGCGAAGGCGGCGCCAGGGAGAATGGATCGCATGAACCGTCTTAAGGACGGAAGAGGGGACGGTTAACCGATGTATCTCAAAGGAATCGAACTCGCCGGCTTCAAGTCGTTCGCCGATCGGACCGCCCTCGAATTCGGAAGAGGCATTACGGCGGTCGTCGGTCCGAACGGAAGCGGCAAGAGCAATATTTCCGACGGGATTCGCTGGGTGCTCGGCGAGCAGAGCGCGAAGAGCTTGCGCGGCGGCAACATGCAGGACGTCATCTTCGCGGGAAGCGACGCCCGCAAGGCGGTTAACTTCGGAGAAGTGTCCATCACCTTCGACAATCAGGACAAGACGCTTCCGCTCGACTTCACGGAAGTGACGGTTACCCGCCGCGTCCATCGCAGCGGGGACAGCGAGTACTTGATCAACAAGCAGCCTTGCCGCTTGAAGGATATTACCGAGCTGTTCATGGATACCGGCATCGGCAAGGAAGCGTATTCGATTATCGGACAGGGGCGAATCGAAGAGATTCTGAGTAACCGCTCCGAGGATCGCCGCGGCATCTTCGAGGAAGCGTCGGGCATCGTCAAGTACAAGTCCCGCAAGAAGGAAGCGCAGAAGAAGCTGGAGGATACCGAAGCGAACCTGCTGCGGATCAACGACCTCGTCACCGAGCTGGAAGGGCAGATCGAGCCGCTTCGCGATCAGGCGGAGAAGGCGGAGAAGTTCAAGGCGTTTAAGGAAGAGCTGAAGGCCAAGGAGATCGCGCTGTACGTTCACCAGATCGAGACGGTGCACGCTTCATGGAACGAGACGAACGAGAAGCTGACGAAGCTGAAGGAAGAGGAGCTTGCTCTGTCGACCGAGGTCAGCCGTCATGACGCGATGCTCGAAGAGGACCGCGGCGCGCTGCATCGCTTGGAAGAGACGCTCGAGAAGCTTCAGGACGAACTGCTCCATACAAGCGAAGAGGCGGAGAAAAGCGAAGGCTACGCCGAGCTCCTCGCCGAGCGACGGACCAATCTGGTGCGCACCCGCGAGGGGTTGACCGAGAGTCTGGCGCAAGCGGAAGAACGTCTCGCCGCGCTGGCGGCGGAAGGCCAGGAACTGGCAGCGCGCAAGGAGCAGGCCGAGAGCCAGCTCTTCGAGCTCACGAAGCTGCACGAGCAAGAGGAGACGAAGCTCGGCTTCGTGGACGGCAGCAGCGATGCGGAGGAGAAGCTGAAGGCGGAGCTGTTCGACGCGATGAACGCGATGGCGCAGGCGCGCAACGATATTCGTTATTGCGTCCAGCAGAAGGAAGTGCTGGAGAAGCGCGTCGGCCGATCAGCCGAGGAGCGGGTGAAGTGGGTCGAGTTGCGGGATGCGCTCGCGGCCCGTCGCGACGAGCTTGAAGCACGGCTTCAGGCATGTACGGTTGCGGTCGCCGAAGCGAGGGATCGTTACGTGTCCGAGGGAGCTCGATCGGCGGACGTCCAGCGCAGCCTCGAGGAGGCTCAGGCGGAAGTGCGCAAGGCCGAGCAGAAGCGGGAAGCTCTCGTCTCCCGGCGGGATACGATCAAGGAGCTGCAGAACGATTACGACGGCTTCCAGCATGGCGTACGGGAAGTGCTCAAGGCGTCGAAGCGCGGTCAACTGCATGGCGTCCACGGCGCCGTCGCCGAACTGATCGGTGTGCCGGCTCATCTGGAGACGGCGATCGAGACCGCGCTCGGCGGAGCGATGCAGAACATCGTCATGGAGAACGAATCGACCTCGCGCACCGCGATCGCCTACCTGAAGCAGCGGCAATCCGGACGCGCGACCTTCCTCCCGCTTGACGTTATCCGAGCGAGAACGATCGGCGAAGGAGATCGCCGCGTTCTCGGCGAAGCTGAGGGCTATGTCGGCGTTGCCTCCGAGCTGGTCAAGGCGGAAGCCCGCTATGCGGGAATCGTCGGCAGCCTGCTCGGCAGCGTGCTTATTGCCGAGAAGCTGGAGCAAGCGAACCGGATCGCCTCGAGGCTGCAATACCGCTACCGGGTCGTTACGCTTGATGGCGATGTCGTCAATCCGGGCGGATCGATGACGGGCGGAAGCCTGCAGAAGAAATCATCCAGCCTGCTCGGCAGACAACGTCAACTGGAAGAGCTTGATCGCGATATCGTACTGGCGGAGCAAGCGAAGACGGCGGCGAGAGATCGGGTCGACGACTTGAAGAAAGAGGCGGGCCTCGTCTCCCAGAGCATTGAGCAGTTGCGCGAGCTGGGCGAGCGGGCGCGGATGAACGAGCAGCAAGTGTTCGCCGAGCGTCAGCAGCTTCTGAACGAAGAGAAGCAGCACGGCGAGCTCGAGGCGGCGCTGGACGGCGAGTCCGAGATTCTCGCGGGCGAGCTTAAGGCGCTTGAGCAGTCGAAGGCGGAGGCGGACGCCCGACTCGCGAAGTTCGCGGAAGAGGAGGCTCGTCTTCAGGCGAACATCAAGGAGGCCGAGGAGCTGCGCCGTCGCAGCCAGACGGCGAAGGAAGAACTGCAAGCGTCGCTGACCGAGCTGAAGATCAAGATCGCGCGCCTCGAGCAGGATCGGCAATCGCTGAGCGAGCAGACGGCGCGCTTCCAGAACGAATGGACGCGGCTTGAGCAGGAGAAGCGCCAACTGACCGAAGCGCTCAGGAACAACGCCGAGGAGTCGGAGAAGACGGAGCTGGAGCTTGCAACCCAGCGCGAGAAGCTGAACGAGCTGCGTCTTGCCCGGCGCGAGTTCACGGAGAGCATCGAGTTCAAGCGTTCCGATCGCGCGGAACGGCTTCGCGTTCTCGAAGTGAAGGAGAACGAGACGAAGGAGCAGCGCGTCCGCCTGAAGCAGGTCGAAGATCAATTGCGTCATGCGGAGATCTCGACCAATCGAATGGACGTCGAGCTGGACAACCTGTTGCGCAAGCTGAGCGAGGAATACGAGATCGGCTTCGAATGGGCGAAGGCGAAGTATCCTGTGCCGGAGGACGTTCCGGCGACGCAGAACGAGGTCCGCGAGCTGAAGCGGAAGATTACGCTGCTCGGCGATGTCAACCTCGGAGCGATTGAGGAGTTCAAGCGGGTTAGCGAACGCTTCGAATACTTGGACGGACAGAAGAATGACCTGATCGAAGCGAAGTCGAAGCTTCACGCAATCATCCGCGAGATGGACGAGGAGATGTCGAAGCGATTCCGCTCGACGTTCGACGAGATCCGCAAGCACTTCGTTATCGTATTCTCGCGTTTGTTCGGCGGTGGACGGGCCGACCTTATTTTGGTCGAGCCGGACCGTCCGCTCGAGACCGGGATCGACATCGTCGCCCAGCCTCCGGGCAAGAAGCTGCAGAACCTGCAACTGCTGTCGGGGGGAGAGCGGGCGCTTACGGCAATCGCGCTGCTGTTCGCCATTCTGAACGTGAAGCCGGTTCCGTTCTGCGTGCTCGACGAAGTCGAAGCGGCGCTGGACGAGGCGAACGTTGCGCGCTATGCGCATTACATGCGCGAGTTCTCCGAGCAGACCCAATTCATCGTCGTTACCCACCGCAAAGGGACGATGGAAGAGGCCGATCGGCTGTACGGCGTCACGATGGAGGAAGGCGGCGTATCCAAGCTCGTCTCCGTCAAGCTGGAGGAAGGCGAAGAGATGATCGCATCGGCATAAGGCAATTAATCGCCCGGAACCGAATCCGGCGTTGGAGGATACCGAATGAGCTTCTTTAAACGATTAAGAGAGAGCATCGCGTCGAAGACCGAATCGATTACGAATAAATTCAAGGACGGCCTGGCGAAGACGCGCGACGCATTCGTCGGTCAGGTAGTCGATCTGTTCTCTCGGAGGCAAAAAATCGACGAGGCGTTCTTCGAGGAGCTCGAGGAGATCCTGATCGGCGCCGACGTCGGTGTGAACACGGTCATGGAGCTGATCGACGATCTGCGTGCGGAAGTAAAGAAGCGCAAGATCGAAGATCCGGCCGAACTGCAGCCCATCTTGACAGAGAAGCTTGTCGGGCTGCTGAAGGGCGACTCGAGCGAGCAGGCTTCGCTTAAAATGAACCCGAACGGCATCACCGTAATCCTTTTTGTAGGCGTCAACGGCGTCGGCAAGACGACCACAATCGGCAAGCTGGCGTGGCGCTTTAAGCAAGAGGGCAAGTCCGTCCTGATGGCGGCGGGAGACACGTTCCGAGCGGGAGCAATCGAACAGTTGCAAGTTTGGGGCGAACGCGTCGGCGTCGACGTGATCAAGCAAGGAGCGGGCTCCGACCCTGCCGCCGTTATGTATGATGCAGTACAAGCGGCGAAGCAGCGCGGTGTCGACGTTCTGCTGTGCGATACCGCGGGACGCCTGCAGAACAAAGCGAATCTGATGGAAGAACTGTCGAAGATCTACCGTGTCATTCAGCGCGAGATCCCGGAGGCGCCTCACGAGACGCTCCTGGTGCTTGATGCGACGACCGGTCAGAACGCTCTGCAGCAGGCCAAGCTGTTCGGGGAGAAGAGCGGCGTGTCCGGGCTTGTGCTTACCAAGCTGGATGGCACGGCCAAGGGCGGCATCGTCATCGCTATTCGCAGCGAGCTGAGCTTGCCGGTCAAGTTCGTCGGACTCGGGGAGAAGATGGACGACCTTCAGCAGTTCGACGCCGAACAATTCGTTCACGCCTTGTTCGCGGGGCTTGCCTCGGAAGGCGATGCAGACGAGGGAGACGACCGAACGGAGTAACCTGCTGGACACACGAATGCTGGCATTCATGCGCAGCACTCGCGAATAGACGCGGAATAAGACGCGGAGAATGGCGGAATCCTGAACAAGGACGGCCGCCATTCTTTTTTTGACATGAATTATTGATTGACGAGTGAATATCTTAGTGGTAAATTGATCTATACGCGAAACATTCGCACGCGTACTATTGGACGAGAGGTGACGTGGGTGGAATGGATAGCAATATGATCACGGATCTATTCTTATCGTTCCGGGCTGTCAATCAAGCGATGCACCACGCCATCTGGAAAGGCTCTGAGGAACTTGGGCTCACTCCGATCCAGTTTATGGTGCTGAAATTTGTGGACAAATCTCCGACGATCGGCGTGTCCGAGTTGGCGGAATGCTTGTTCATCGGCAACAGTGCAACCAGCGGCATCGTGGATCGACTTGTTAAGCTGGGAATGCTCACTCGCGAACGCGGTGAGCGGGATCGCAGATCCGTGATTCTGAAGATGACTTCCAAGGGGGAGGAGCTATTGCAGCAAGCGCACGAGAGACGCGAACAAGTATTGATGCCTCTCATGCAATTGGAGGAAGCCGAAGCCGGGCAATTAATCGAGATCCATAATAAAATCGTGAAATTATTAGAGAAATAACGGAGAGAGGTAAACTGATGAGTCAAGCAGTTGCAGCATTAAAACGCGGCCCCATCATGGTGGCCATTATTCTCGGGGCGTTCGTAACGCTTCTGAACCAGACGCTCCTGAACGTGGCGTTGCCGAAGATCATGGAAGATTTGGCGATCTCGACCAACACCGCCCAATGGCTGACGACGGGCTTTATGCTCGTCAATGGCGTACTTATTCCGCTTAGCGCCTACTTCATCGGTCGGTTCTCGACCCGTCAACTGTTCATTACGGCTATGCTGCTGTTCTTGATCGGCACAATATTTTGTGCCTTCGCCGGCAACTTCGAGTTCCTGATGGCCGGACGGATCATTCAGGCGGCTGGCGCCGGCATCATGATGCCGCTCATGTCCATCGTTGTCCTGACGATCTTTAAGGTCGAAGAGCGCGGCAAAGCGATGGGGATGATGGGAGTTGCGATGATCTTCGCGCCGGCAGTCGGACCTACGCTGTCGGGCTGGATCGTCGAGCACTACCACTGGCACGTTCTGTTCTACGTCATCATGCCGCTTGCATTGATTGCCTTGCTGGTCGGACTTAAGTACATGAAGAACGTCAACGAGCTTACAATGCCGAAGCTGAACGCGCTTGGCGTCATCTTGTCCACACTCGGCTTTGGCGGCCTGCTGTTCGGCTTCAGCGAAGCGGGCAACGATGGCTGGGATAGTGCGATGGTTATCGTCAGCCTTGCCGTAGGTGCAATAGCCTTGGTTCTGTTTATTCTTAAGGAATTTTTCAACAAAATTCCGCTGCTCGAGTTCCGTGTCTTCCGCTATGACATGTTTACGCTGACGACGGCCATCAACATTCTTGTCACAATGGCGATGTACGCAGGGATGATTCTGACTCCGATCTACATGCAGAACATTCTTGGTTTGACGCCGATCAAGTCCGGCCTCGCCCTGCTGCCCGGCGCTATCCTGATGGGCATTATGTCTCCGGTAACGGGTGCAATCTTCGATAAGATTGGCGCTCGCTGGCTGTCCGTTGTCGGCCTGCTTATCACAGCAGCGACGACATGGGAATTCACTCAGCTTACCGTCGATACAACGTACACGCACATGGTTCTGATTTACACAATCCGCATGTTCGGCATGTCGCTGCTCATGATGCCGGTTCAGACGGCGGGGATGAATCAATTGCCTCAGCGTTTGAACCCGCACGGTTCCGCCATGTCGCAGACACTCCGGACAGTCGGCGGTGCTCTCGGTACCGCATGGCTAGTAACGGTTATGTCGACCAAGGCCAAGTCCGTTGCAACGGAACTGATGATTGCCGGCCAAGTCGACCAGAACGACAAGGCAGCCATGCTCGACGTCTCGAACCATGCGACGGTCAGCGGCATCAATCACGCATTCCAATATGCCTTCTGGCTGACGGTATCCGCTCTCGTTCTTGCATTCTTTATCCGCAAAACAAAGCCGGCGAAGGATTTCGCAGTCAAGGATCACTCGGAGAAGAACGCCTCTGAAGCGAAAAAGCCTGCCCGCGCATAATCTCATTTTGCGGTAAACTCAATTCAGGGCATCCCTGCACTGTGGCGGGTTGCTGCTCCGAACAAGTCCTGTCTTCCATCCCTGTTACCAGGGGCCGGGGGCAGGACTTTTTTGTTCATTGCCATCCCGTCGAATCGGTTGCCGAATATATGGATATATATGGATTATTATCGATATACTCTCCCAGCGCGCTATTGCCCTTTTTCCCAAAGGGTGCCTTATCCCCTCCGTTCAGGTTGCGGGCTGTTCAGGTTGCAGACGGTAGGTTGAGGTTGCAAGTCACATGCTTGTCAGGTGGAGTTGCAGGTTGTGCGAAGAGGTTGCAGGCTGTGTGCCTAAGGTCATGGATACGAACACTATGAAAACTATGGTCATGGAGTGCTCCCATCGGTTACGGGGTGTGTGCGTCTGAATGAAGGGGACTAGGGTTGGGATGCCGGTTCAAGTTCAAAGTGGCGCTATACGCTCTCGCTCAAACAGTCATTCTGCTAAATGGCGGTATACAACCGAAGCCACTTGCCCCGCCACTTCTTCTTGCTCTCGAACTTGTGCCACGGGGGCAAAAGGACCGGCCGGTCCTTCGTGAGCTCGGGATAAGTGATGGCGGGAGTGATGGCGCTCAGACGAAGAACGGAGCCAAGCGACAGCCCGGGGCTAAGAAAGTCCGCTGCCTGATTGGCGCGATAGCCGTATTCGTTCAAGTAAGCCTGAAGATGCTTGGGGCGAATGCCGCAGAACGTATCGTTCAGCCAACGCTCGACATGGCGCCGATGGTCCCGAAGAGCGGGATGCCTCCGGTTGGCGGCAGGCGGAATAATCGTCACGGGACTCCCGTCCGTGCAAGTCGTCCGGAACGCCTCGATGCCGGCTCGGGCGATCCGCCTGAAGAAGCCCTCCTCAACATGGTCCGGCGACGGCTGCCAGAAGCGAAAGAACTCGGGCTGCTGCTGCTCGTCCAACGAGGCCGCAAGAAGCAAAGGCTGACGCGCATCGAGATAGAGGGCGGGGCCATAATCGGCGTGCTCAATATGGACGTTGCCGCTCAGAATGCGGCTCTCCACCTCCAAGGACAAGGCGTGCCTGATTTTGTGGGCGATGAGCCAGGCTGTTTTATAGGTAACCCCGAGGATGTCGCGCAGTTCCGTCGCCGCAATGCCGGAAGGCTGCGAGAGCAGATAGATCGCTTGGAACCAGCGGGGGAGCGAAGTGGAGCTTCCTTCCATGACGGTCCCTGAGATCAGGGACGTCTGGCGGCGGCAAGAGGCGCATTCGAACAGGGGAAGCCTGCGGGTCCGAATAAGGAAGTAACGGGTTTGGCCGCAGCAAGGGCAACGGAAGCCATCGGGCCAGCGCGCATCGAACAAAGCCGAGATGCAGGCTTGATTGGAGGCGAAGCGTTCCTTGAACTGTGCGAAAGCGATCGGGTCGTCGATCATGAGAGGATCACCGCCAGGAGAGGGATTGTGCTTCCATCATACCAAACAAATGTTCTTATATCAATCATTTTTTGGGGAAATACATCCATCTTCCGGTTGGAGACCGAACAGATGGCAAGAGGGTGGTCGGCCCCTGAACGGAGGGGATAAGACACTGTCTGTGGAGAAGGGGGGACTGAGCAGAAGGGATAAGGCACTGCGGGACGGAACGATGGCACGAACGGTGGAACTGAGGAGAGGGGATAAGGCGCCGTACGGTGTGACAGCGAAACTGAGCGAGAGGGATAAGGCACCCTCAGGCAGGGAGGGGGGCGAAATGGGCGAAACTGAACAGCGGGGATAAGGCGCCGTGTGGCGCAACTAGGGGGGGCTGCAGGCGCTGGAGGGGCGGAACTGAGCAGAAGGGATAAGAAACTGTGTTTGCAAAAAGAATGATCTTCGATAGAGCTCCTTTTTAGCTCATTTTTTACAATAAAATCCTTTCGAATTCCGATGTGGTTTGCTGCAAGTTTGTTCCAACGGATATGGCAGGCGCGGCGATGAAGCTTTTTAATTTGGACGGAAATGTCATCATTCATTACGCTGAAGATAAATATTCCGTGCAAAACAACCAAAAATCCGGATGTTGTGTTATTAAAACTGACAAAAAAGTCTCCGAAGCGTTGAAGCGTCGAATTGGATGCTTATACAATGGGCACAAGGCTAACCTGCAAAGGTTTAAAAGGATGGCGGAACGACGGTTCGGACGCGGCCTTTCTTGAATCGCCGATGGCCTATTCGCAAGTCCTGCCAAGGAGACAGGGGCGGTTGGCCGGGCGATTCGGTCTTCGACGAAAAGGGGGTTACCTGGTTGGGGACGTTATGGATTCGCAACGCGAAGAACATTATCACGATGGACGGGGAGCGGCGCCAGTATCCGGGAGGGAGCTTGTACGCGGTCGATCAGCAGATTGTGGCAATCGGCTATGACTTGCCCTATGAGGCTGCCGATACGGTGATCGACGCCCGCGACAAGATTGTGTACCCGGGGCTTATCAACACGCATCATCACCTCTATCAGAATTTGACGCGCAACATCCCTTTTGTTCAAAAGACGGAGTTGTTTGATTGGCTTGTTACTTTATATGACATCTGGCGCCATCTGCGACCGGAGGATATCTATGCAAGTGCGGTCGTTGGGCTTGGGGAGCTGCTCAAGAGCGGCTGCACGACGGCGGCCGACCACTTCTACTGCTTCCCGAACGGAGTCAGCGGGGAGATGATCGACGAGGAGATCCGCGCGGCCGGGGAGCTTGGCATCCGCTTCTTCCCGACTCGCGGCTCGATGAGCCTCGGGCGCTCGAAGGGAGGGCTCCCGCCGGACGAGGTGTGCCAGACGGAGGACATCATTCTTCGCGATTCGCGCAGGCTTATCGAGACGTACCACGATCCGAAGCGGTTCGCGATGGTGCGCGTCGGCGTCGCTCCGTGCTCGCCCTTCTCGATTACAGCCGATCTGCTGAAGGAATCGGCAGCGCTGGCGCGCAGCTACGGTGTTCGGATGCACACGCATCTGGCGGAGACGAAGGACGAGGATCAATTCTGCCTCGAGAAGCTGGGCATGAGGCCGCTTGACTTCATGGAGCAGAACGGCTGGGTCGGCAGCGACGTCTGGTATGCTCACGGCATTTATTTTAATGACGATGAGATCGGTCATCTGCACACGCATCAGTGCGGGGTGGCGCACTGCCCGACGAGCAATATGAAGATGGGCTCCGGCGTCATGCCAATTGTGAAAATGCTCGAGAAAGGAGTCAAGGTCGGCATGGGGGTGGATGGATCGGCTTCCAACGACGGCTCCAACATGCTGCTTGAGGTGAGGGTCGCGCACCTGCTGCACAATCTGATGCACGGCCCGACGGCGCTCGGCGCAGAGGATTGTCTCCGCATCGCGACCCGCGGCTCGGCCAGGGTTCTCGGCTGGGAGGACGACATCGGCTCGCTCGAGGTCGGCAAGGCAGCCGATATGTTCATGATCGACACGCGTCAGCTCGGCTTCGCCGGCGCTCTTCATGACGATGCGGCGCTGCCGGTGCTGACGGGGCTGTCGCAGACGGTCGACATGACGATTGTCGGCGGCAAGGTTGTCGTCAAGGACGGCAAGCTCGTGAATGTGGACGAGGAGAAGGCGGCGCTTGCCGGCCAGGCGGCCTCGTTCCGATTGCTGAACGAAGCGGCGCTGCGGACGAAGATCGATTATAACCGGATGCGCATGGAGAGAAGTTACCCGAACTTCTAAGGTCGGCCGGCGGACAGTGACGAGAGGGGAAAGACAAGGGAAAGACAGGAGAAAAGAGGGGAGACCATGTGCACCATAGGGGCGCTTGTTATCATCGATCCATCCGACCAGCTTTGCGTATACGGCTTCAAGAATGCGGATAACCCTCCTGTCGGCTATTGGCACGGTGTGGCGGGAAGCGAAGACGGCTATTCTTCGCTCGCCTTCGGGCTGCTGCCCCAGACGGGGATCAATTCGGGGATGAACGAGAAGGGACTCCTGCTGATCAGCTCCTTCTTCGGCTATAGCGTACCCGGAGAGAAGGAGAAGAAGGAGGGCTTCTGGCGCGGCGACCTGCGGGGCAAGGTGCAGGCGGAAGTGCTCGCCCGCTGTGCAA
The DNA here is from genome assembly GCF_004801405.1 of Cohnella fermenti. Lineage (GTDB taxonomy): Bacteria > Bacillota > Bacilli > Paenibacillales > Paenibacillaceae > Cohnella > Cohnella fermenti. The sequence goes on along the minus strand of NZ_SSOB01000009.1, from coordinate 182,183 downwards.
CGGCGGAGGAGGCGCTGGCGCTTATGCAGGAACGGTTCGACGCGGCGGAAGAGATCTCCATCGGCGGGAGTCATGTGATCGTAGATCGCCGGGGAGGCTTGTACGTCTTCGAGCACAGCCAGGGCTACACGGCTTGGCAGGATGCGACCGCGCAAGGCTGGGCGGCCAGGAGCAATCAGTCGTTCGGCTTGTTCCGGGCGGAGCAGGAGCTTCAGAGCGCGGACGTCAGCAGGGACCGACAGCTTCGGCTCGAGCGGGCGGAGTCGGTGCTCAGCGGGCTTGGCGGCAAGAAGCTGGACGCTTCGGAAGCGATAGCCAACATCGAATATTTGTTGCGGATGCATGAGAATGAGGACGGCAGCGCGCTCGGAAGCGTGTGCGCCCACGGCGTGCGGAGCGGCCGCTCGAATGCGCCGCTGCCTCACGATACGGTGAGCGGGATGATCTGGGATCTCGCGGAAGCGGAGATGAGGTACACGCTGGGGCAGCCGTGCTGCAATGAATGGAAGCGGCTGAGGCTCGGCGGGGAGGGGTGAGCGAATGTATTCGTATAAGGGCAAGAAGGTTCTGGTCGCGGGAGGCGCATCGGGGATCGGCGCCGCGACTGTGACGGCGTTCCGGGAGGCGGGCGCCGACGTGGCGGTGTTCGATATCGCCTTCAAGGAGGTGCGGGAAGAAGCGGGGCTGCTGGAATATCCGGCAGACCTGGCCGACTCTTCGCAGTTGTCCGCCGCGTACGCGATGTTGAAGGAACGCTGGAGGGCGCTCGATGTTCTGATCAACAATGCGGGCATCGAATGCGTCGCGACGCTGGAGGAGACGACCGAAGAGGCGTGGGATCGCGTCATGGGCGTGAACCTGAAGAGTGTGTTCCTCAGTTGCAAGGAGGCGCTGCCGCTGCTGAAGGAGTCGCGCGGCAGCATTGTCAACACCGCTTCGCAGTTGGCATTCGTCGGGGCGTCCTCCTTCACCGCTTATACGGCCTCCAAGGCGGCGGTTGTGAACTTCACGCGCAGCCTGGCGCTGGAGACGGCGAAGGACGGCGTGCGGGTGAACTGCGTCTGCCCGGGGGCGATCGATACGCCGCTGCTCCGCCGGCAGTTCGAGGGGCGCAGGGGGCCGCAAGGAACGCTCGACGATCTGATCGGGATGCATCCGCTCGGACGGCTCGGCGAACCTTCGGAGATTGCCGGGTGCATTCTTTTCCTCGCGAGTCCGCTTGCGTCCTTCGTGACCGGCAGCGCGATGTTGGCCGACGGCGGGTACACCATTCAATGAGCCGGGGGGATACAGCGATGAATGACAGCTTGCTTATTACGGGCGGCACGGTTCTGACCGTCAACGAGACAAACGAAGTGATCGAGGTCGGTGCGGTGCTGATCGAGCAGGGGAGAATCGCCGATGTCGGAGAGGCGGCCGTGCTGGAGGCGAAGTACTCGAACATAGAGAAGCTGGATGCGGCGGGGCACGTCGTGCTTCCGGGACTTGTCAATCTTCATCTGCATTCGGGACTTATCCGCGGCACGGCGGAGGACTTGCCCGTCTTCGAATGGCTGACCAAATACGTCGACCCGAAGCATCGGGCGCTAACGGACGAGTTGGCTTACGCGGCGGCGCGCCTCAGCTATACGGAAGGGCTGCTGGCGGGGACGACGTGCGTCATGGATATGTACCGCTTCATGCATCGCTGCGCGGACGCGGCGGAGCAGTTGGGATTGCGGGCGACGCTTGCTCCTTATGTGGTCGATAAGCCGGGGATGGATTACTTCGAATCGCTCGACAAGAACATCCGGCTCGTCGAGGAGCGCAACAGGACGGCGAACGGCCGCATCCAGGTGTGGTTCGCGCTTGAGCATCTGACTTATTGCACGGAGGATGCCTACCGTCGGGCCGCGAAGCTGGCGGAGAAGTACGATACCGGCATTCACACGCACGGCGAGGAATCGATCGCGATGGCGCGCCGGCTGCACGCCGAGACCGGGCGCTGGCCGGTGGAGCTGTTCTACGATCGGGGAATTCTCGGGCCGAAGACGGTGCTCGCTCACTGCGTATGGCTTCAGGACTCGGAGATGGAGCTGCTGGCGAAGACGGGGACGTCCGTCGCCCACTGTCCGGTCAGCAATCTGAAGCTGGCGTCGGGCATCGCTCCGATCAAGGAGCTGCTGGATCTGGGCGTGAATGTCGGCATCGGGACGGACGGGGTGAAGGAGAACAACAGCCTGGACATGCTCGAGGAGATGAAGTACGTTCCTCTGCTTCAGAAGGCCAGGCTGCTCGATGCGACGGCTATTCCGGCGGAAGTTGCGCTGCGGATGGCGACGATCGACGGAGCGAAGGCGCTTGGGCTCGACAAGGAGATCGGGTCGCTCGAGATCGGCAAGAAGGCGGACCTGATTATGGTCGACTTCCGCAAGCACCACCTGACGCCGATCATTCGCGGCAAGTACAACAACGCGGTCAGCAACCTTGTCTACTCGGCTTCGGGCTCCGATGTCAGCCATGTGTTTATCGACGGCAAGCCGATCGTGCGGGAACGCAAGCTGCTGACGGGCGATGCGGAGGCGATCCGCCTGGAGGCGCAGGAGGCGGCCGAGAAGCTGTTCGAGCTGAGAGAGCCGTTCATTCCCGTTTGAGGCCGAGCGGCCGGCCGCAGAGCAAGCATCGCAGAACACTCAACCATAACGAAGGAGGAATCTCTCATGTCCTATAAACCGTCTGCAACCGTATTTTCCATATTGGATGACCTGGGCCCTTCTCTGATCGAATCGAAGGAGGCGCGCTCCATGCCGCCTGAGGTTTATATCGCAGAGGAGTTCTTCGAGTTCGAGAAGCAGGCGATATACGGCAAGAGCTGGCTGTGCGTCGGGCGTCAGGAGCAAGTGCCGAATCCCGGAGACTACTATTCGATTGCGATCCATGACGACCCGCTGCTCGTCACCCGCGACAAGAAGGGGGAGATTCACGTCATCTCGGCGGTGTGCCAGCACCGCGGCCATCTCGTCGCCGAAGGCTCCGGCAATTGCAAGAACTTCCGCTGTCCGCTGCACTGGTGGACGTACGGTCTGGACGGCGAACTCGTCTCCGCGCCGGAGATGATCCGGATCGAACCGTTCGACATTCTGCGCCACGACCACAGCCTCCCGCATCTGAAGACGGAGATCTGGAACGGCTTTATCTTCGTCAACTTCGACGAGAACGCCGAGCCGCTTGCGCCGACGCTGACGAAGCTCGACGAGGAGATGAAGAACTACCGGCTGAACGAGCTCGTGTCCATGCCGTTCGTCGATATCGACAACTGCGAGTGGAATTGGAAAATCATGATCGAGTCGTCGCTCGAGCCGTACCATACGAACTATCTGCACAAGGGGCCGCACGACTTCGCGCCGAGTCAGCTTGCCGGCTTCGTCGACTTCGACGAGGACGACGGGCAGATTATGCACCCGACCGGCTTCACGCATATGGACGCAGGCTTCTCGCCGGACATGACGGCGAACTTCCCGCCGATCTCGACGCTGACGCCCGAGCAGCGCCAGAAGATGACGATCGCGTCGGTGCCGCCGATGCTCACGCTCGGTCTGATGCCGGACCAGGTGTTCTGGAATATTATTCTTCCTCAGGGTCCGGGCAAGATCTTCTTCCGTTCCGGTCTGATGTATCCGCCGGAGACGGTGGCGCTGCCGGACTTCGAGGAGCGCTACAAGCAAGCGAACGACAGCATCCAGGAGATCAACGAGCAGGATCTTGCGGCGAACGCCTCGCTGCAGAAGGGACTGAAGTCCCAATTATCCCGCCGCGGGCGTTATGCGGCGCTCGAGCGAACGCTGCCGCAGCTCAACAAGTGGCTGGCGAAGCGGTACTTCAGGTACGCGGAGCAATTCGGCTATAAGCCCGACTTCGCCGTGCCGGCGGAGAAGGCGTGAGCCGGATGGAGGGGGTCTGGAGCGCGGCTGGGGGAGAAGGCGTTCGAGACGAGGCGGCGAACGGGGCGCGGGGCATTCGCGAGCTGACGGTGACGGGGCCGGCGGGCAAGCTGCGCCTGCTTGCCTCCGGTCATGAGCAAGGCCGGCCTGTCCTGTTTATCCACGGCATCACGGAGAATGCCGAGGCGTTCGTGCCGATTATGCGAGGGCTGCCCGCCGAATATGGCGCTTATGCGCTTGATCTGAGGGGGCGCGGCGGTTCCGACAAGCCGGAGAAGGGCTACGGCGCGCTCGATTACGCGCTGGACCTGCTCGCCGTCTGGAACGGCTTCTCCGGTCATGCGGAGAAGCCGGTGCTCGTCGGCCATTCGATGGGAGGCCGCGCGGCCTGTTCGTTCGCGGCGCTCTATCCGGACCTGCTCGGCGCCGTCGTGCTGATCGATCCGCCGCTCTCCGGCCCCGGCCGACCGCCGTTCCCAATGCCGATCGGCCGGTTCCTGGAGCCGAAGCGGGCGCTGGAGGCGGGCGATATGGCCCGCTTCCGCTCCTACTATACCGCGCCGGGCTTCGACTACGAGCGCAAGGCCAAGGAGCTGAGAGAGTGCTCCGAAGCGGCGATTGTCGGCTCGTACGAAGCGATGAACCGCGATCCGTTCCATGCCTACTATCGCATGCTTAAGATTCCCGCGCTTCTGATCGCGGCGGGCGCTTCGCCGCTTATTCCGCAGGAGGCGGAAGATGAGCTGAAGGCGATGAATCCCGGGGTCGGCGTCGTCCGCTACGAGGATGTCGGGCATGAGGTTCACAAGCTCGCACCGGAGCGGCTGACCGAAGAGTTGATCCGTTATCTGGCGACCTTATCCTGATTTAACTACAGCAAGCATCCGGAGGTGTCTCATTCATGAGCGATACGAAAATCCAAGTCATCCGGCCGGAAGGAATGCCGCAGCCGGCCATTCCTTATTCTCCTGCCGTTCGGGCGGGCGATTGGCTGTTCTTCTCGGGCCAATCGGCGTCCGACCTCGTCTCCGGCCTGGCGCCGGAAGCGGTTGTGCCGGCGGCGTTCCCGCATTATTCGAACGCCATCGGCAAGCAGGCGGCCGCGCTCTACGGCCGCGTCGGCTCGATCGCGGAAGCGGCGGGGCTCGACCCGAAGCAGGTTGTTCGCGTTAATCAATGGTATGCGGCCGACATGAAGTCGGAGTCGTACAAGAAGGGCGATCTGACGGTCAACAACAAGCGGTATGTACAGGAGAAGGGGAAGTTCTTCCAGACGGTCAGCCCGCCGAGCACGGGAATCGGCGTTCGCGGCCATCTGGTCGAAGGCGCGAAGGTGGAGGTTGACTTCACCGCTCGCTGGAGCAAGGACGGCAGCTTGCCGGTCAAGGTGTCCGCGCCGGACGTGGCGAAGCCGGCCGCCGGCCACGCGGAAGGCGTGCGTTCGGACCATTGGCTGTTCCTCTCCGGCGATCTGGCGTCCGACTGGAAGGGCAACTGGGGCTCGGCGGCGGATGGCGGCGAGTTGACCGCGCTTGCTCCCGAGGCCCGCGCGAGCGGCTTGTTCTGGGGCGACGAGGCGGTCGGCAGGCAGACCGACTACATTCTGGGCCGGCTGCAGAAGGTGGCCGAAGCGGCGGGCACAAGCCTCGACAATGCGGTCAAGGCGTACGTCTACCTGAGCGATCCGGCCGATTATTGCGCGTTCGAGGATGTGTGGGCGAAGTGGTTCCCGGACTCGTTGAAGGCGCCGGCGCGCGCGCTTGTGCCGAGCGTCGAGATCGGGGCGAAGGGCTGTCTGGTCGAGATCGGCATGGAGCTTCTGATGCCGGAGGCGGCGCACCTGAAGAAGCCGGTTGCCGGCGGCTGGGCGCCGAAGAGCAAGGAGCCGGCCGCGATGCGGGGGGACGACCTGATCTTCTTCAGCGGGCTGATGGCGACCGATCCGGCGACAGGGCTTGCGCGGGAGGCGGCGCCGACGCCGGGGCTGCCTTACTTCGGCAATGCGGGCTACCAGCAGATGGCGTACATTCTGCAGAAGGCGAAGCGGATCGCGGATGCGGCGGGTGTAGAGCTTAAGCGAATCGTCAAGGGGACGCTTTACTTTACGGACCTGAATCTGTATGCCGGAGCGATGGACGCCTTGAAGGAAGTGTTCGCGGACGCGGACCACTTCCCGGCCATGACCGCCGTCGAGGTCAATCGCGAGCTCTGGGTTCCGGGCTGCGGCATTCTGGCCGACTTCGTCCTGTACGATCCGCAGGAAGGGTGAGCGGCATGGCGCGGATCGGCATGCTGACTCCGTCGTCCAATACGGTGCTTGAGCCGGTGACGTGCCGGATTATGCAGGAGCTGCCCGGCGTCACGGCTCACTTCTCGCGCATTCGCGTGACGCAGATCTCGCTGGACGCGAGCTCGGACGGCCAGTTCGCCGCGTCTCCGATGCTGGAGGCGGCGCACCTGCTTGCGGATGCCAAGGTGGAGGCGCTTGTGTGGAACGGCACCTCGGGAAGCTGGCTCGGGCTGGAGCATGATTGCGCCTTGTGCGAGAGCATGGAGCGGCAGACCGGCATTCGGGCGACGACCTCGGCGCTGGCGATGAAGCGGAGCTACGAGCTGCTGGGCGTGCGCCGCCTTGCGCTCGTTACGCCTTATACCGACGATGTAAACGGGAAAATCGCGGAGGGCTGCCGGAGCTTCGGGATCGAATGCGTCGCCTCGCTGGGCTTCGGTCTGACCGTCAACGAGCAGTTCGCCGGCGTGACCGAGGGAGAGATCGCCGCGATGATCGACATGGCGGTACGGCGGGCGAACCCCGACGCGGTAGCTGTCGTATGCACGAACATGAACGCCGCCGAACTCGCCGCGAGGAAGGAGTGGGAGTACGGCATTCCGATTCTCGATTCGGTGTCGGTGACGGCATGGGAGTCGCTGCGAATGCTCGGGCTGGACACTTCTCCGCTCGCGGGGCGCTGGGGGCGGATCTTCTCTGTGGGCAGGTGAGCGCAATGAACGAATTGGATTGGCTGCTCCGAGGCTGCCGGAGCGCCGCGACGGGCGAGATCGTCCAGATCGGAATTCGGGAGGGGCGAATCGAGTTTGTCCGCCCCGACGCTCGTCCCGGCGTAGCCGGCCCAGCTGCCCTGGCCGACTCGGCCGACACTTCCGGCGGGCCGCCGAAGGCGAAGCGGGTGTTCGACGCATCCGGTTATGTTGCGTTGCCCGGGCTGGTCGAGACCCACATCCATCTGGACAAGGCGTTCCTGACGGAGCGGATGCCCGGCGAGGCGGCCGACCTGAAGGAAGCGATCGCGATGACGGCGGCGCTGAAGGGCGGCTACTCGCCCGAAGACATCGGGGCCCGCTCGCGCCGCCTGCTTGACCGGGCCTCCCGGTTCGGCGTAACGCGAATGCGGACGCAGGTGGAGATCGATCCGATCCTCCGGCTCATGAGCTGGGAGTCGGCCGCCGGGCTGAAGAAGGAATACGCGGGGCGGATCGAGCTGCAGTTGGTCGCTTTTCCCCAGGAGGGGATCTTCTGGCAGCCGGGCACGGCGGAGCTGCTGGAGGAGGCCGCCCGCGCGGGAGCGGACGCGATCGGCGGGGTTCCGTACAATGACCGGGATTCCCTGGAGCATCTGGACTACGTGTTCCGCTTGGCGGAGAGCTTCGGCCTGCCGGTCGATCTTCATCTCGACTTCTCGGACGATCCCGAGCAGCTTGCGATCGCGGATGTCATCGAGCTTACGAAGAAGTTCGGCCTGCAGGGCAAGGTGGCGGTCGGCCATCTGACCTCGCTCGGCTCGGCGGAGCCGGACACGGCCAGGCGAATCGCGGCGGGGATGGCGGAAGCCGGCATTCACGCGATGACGCTGCCTGCGACGGACTTGTATCTGAACGGCCGGCAGGACGCGTACCGGGTGCGCAGGGGATTGACCCCGGTGAAGCTGCTGCTCGATGCCGGAGTGAACGTCGTCTTCGGCTCGAACAACGTGCGCAATGCGTTCACGCCGTTCGGAACGGGCGACCCGCTCGATATCGCGCTGCTGCTCGGCCAGACGGCCCACATGGGGTCGGCGCGGGAGGCGCGGCTGCTGGCGGAGATGTGCACGTCGAGGGCGGCCGAGGCGCTCGGTTCCCGCGGGACGAAGGGGCTGGAGGAAGGCGAGCCGGCCGATCTCGTGCTTGTGAAGGCGGACGGCATTCTCGATGTCGTCTATGATCGGCCGCGGGAGCGGATCGTGTGGAAGGGCGGGCGGCGGATTCAAGGGTAAGGGCAAAAGAAACATTTGATGTAAAATATCCAAAAAACGGGCGGATCTCAAGACGAATAGCCGGTTGTTTTGAGGTGTTCTCACAAAATAAATTAGAATTTATGTTATATAAACTGACATAAAAGCTTGATAATATAGCGATATCCCTCTAAAATGTTATTTAAATTAACATGAACGGAATGGGCAAGCGGCAATCTCGTTACATTCCTGGGGAGGGCTATCTATGCATCTTACCGTCGAGCAGGCATTATCCGTTTATCCGTTGTCCGAAGCGAAGCTGGTCGCGGGGAAGTCGGGAGGCAATCGCATCGTAAGGTCGGTCAATGTCATGGATGCGCCGGACATCACAGATTGGATCAAGGAAGGCGAGATGCTGTTCACGACCGCCTATCTGATCAAGGACGAACCGGAGGCGGCGGCCGATCTGCTCGACAAGCTCGACAAGTGCGGGGCTTCGGGCTTCGGCATCAAGCTGGGACGATTCTGGAACGCGATTCCAGAGGCGCTGATCTCTCGTGCGGATGAGCTTGGGTTCCCGCTCATTGAATTGCCGTTCCAATTCACATTCTCGGATCAGATGAACGGGCTGTTCAACGAAGACATGAAGCGAAGCACCGGCATCCTGCAGGAGGTGCTCGACAAGCAGGTGCGGCTGATGCGCATCGCCTTGCAGCCCGATCACATTCGGCAGTTGTTCGATTCCGTCGCCGAGATTGTCGGGGAACCGCTCGCGATCATCGGCTCGCGGGGGCAGATGGTGTACAATTCGTCGGCGATCCCGGACGAGGAGCTGCTGTTCCAGTGGCCATGGCATCAGCACCACAGTTGGGTGAAGAACAAATCGTGGCAGGCGTTCCGCGTTCCCCTCCTGAAGCAGGGGCAGTGTACGGGCTTTGTGCTTTTTTTTACCCCGCGGGTTATTCTGTCTGCGATTGAGGAGAGTCTGTACTCGCAGGCGTCCGAGCTTCTCTCTTATCATCTGAACTTCAATTACGAGGATTACTTCGAGCTGTCCGTGCAGAAGGATCTCGGTCTGCTGATCAGGCGGCATCTAAAAAATGGGCTGGCGATCGAGACGGTGAAGGAATATGCCGGGAAGTGGGAGATCGACCTTGTCGAGCAGCCTTATCTGGGGGTGCTGATCGACTATCCGAAGCTTGCGGGAGGGGAGCGCCCGATCGGCTTCGAGGCGTTGAAGACCGAAGTGCTCAGCCATTCCAAGCTGCAGGAGCTTGGAGGCCTGCATATGGTTGTGGATGAGGGGTTGTTCTCCTTGTTCCCGAACAAGGCCGAAGAAGACGGCGCCGCGATCGAGGCGGCGCTGAGCTCCTGCTTGGCGGGGCGCAAGCTGGAAGCGTTGGGCGAGGCGAGAATCGCGATCAGCGGCAGGAAGCGCAAGGCCGAGCAATTGACGGAATCATGGGGCGAATGTCTCGAGACGCTTCGCCTTGCGGACGAGTGGGGAGTCGGCGATCGCTTCGTCCGTTACGAGACGCTCGATCTGGCGTTCCTGTTCGAGCACGTCTCCCGCGAGCGGATGCAGATGTATTGCGATCGCTGGCTCGGAGGTCTTATGGGCAAGGACCCGGAATACGTGCAGGAGATGATGCGGACGCTCGAGACGTATCTCGACAACGACGGCCAGATGAACGAGACGGCGAAGAAGCTGTTTATTCATCGGAATACGGCGACGTACCGGATCGAGAAGCTTGGCGAGCTGCTTGACGTCGACTTCAAACGAATCAACGATCTGCTCCGCCTCAAGCTCGTGTTCCTGTTCCGCAAGGTTCTCGGAAGAGAGGACTACGCGACGTCCGTCCGGCTCTGACTTGGCGGGCAGGGCGGATTGTTCTCTGGGAGAGATTGATCTTGGAAGAGTCTCTTCTATATAAAGAAGGAATTCAAAGAGGGAAGTCATCGGAGGTGCGCCGATTATGGCCGATAAGCTTATTCGCAATGCCGTCATTCTGACGATGAACGGGAGCAACGATATCGTGACGGGCGACCTTCTGATCGAAGGCAATCGCATCGCGAAGGTGGGCGGGGACCTGGGGGCGGACATCGTCCCGGGCGAGACCGAAGTGATCGACGCGGGCGGCAAGGTGCTGCTTCCGGGCTTCGTCCAGACACACATTCATCTGTGCCAGACGCTGTTCCGCGGCCGTGCGGACGATCTGGCGCTCATCGACTGGCTCCGCGACAAAATCTGGCCGATGGAAGCGGCGCATTCGGAGGACTCCGTCTATTATTCGGCGCTGCTCGGCATCGGCGAGCTCATTCGCAGCGGCACGACAACGATTCTGGACATGGAGACCGTTCATTATACGGATGCGGCGTTCCGGGCAATCGAGAGCAGCGGGCTGCGGGCCATCTCCGGCAAGGTGATGATGGATCACGGAACCGAGGTTCCGCTGCCGCTTCAAGAGCAGACGGAGCGGTCGCTTCGGGAGAGTGTCGATCTGCTGGAGAAGTGGAACGGCGCGGCAAACGGCCGCATTCATTACGCGTTCTGCCCGCGATTCGTCGTCTCCTGCACGGAAGAGCTGCTCGTCGGGGTTCGCGATCTGTCCGCACAGTACGGGGTTCGGGTGCATACCCATGCGTCCGAGAACCGGGATGAGATTGCGATTGTCGAAGCGGAGCGGGGGAAACGCAATGTCGTCTATCTCGATCATATCGGGCTTGCGCAGCCGAATCTGATTCTTGCCCACAGCATCTGGCTGAGCGAAGAGGAGAAGCGGATCATCCGGGAACGCGGCGTCAAGGTGACGCATTGTCCCGGCTCGAACATGAAGCTGGCGTCGGGAGTGGCGGACATTCCGGATCTGCTCGCGAGGGGCATTCCGGTCGGCATCGGCGCGGACGGCGCTCCGTGCAACAACAACCTCGACATGTACCAGGAGATGCGGTTGACCGCATTTATCCAGAAGGTGCGGCACGGGCCGACGGTGATGGATGCAAGGAAGGTGCTGCGGATGGCGACAATGGGCGGGGCCGAGGTGCTTGGGCTCGAGAACGAGATCGGCAGCGTTGAGGTCGGCAAGCTGGCCGATCTTCAATTGCTCGACCTGGAGGACTTCCATGTGTATCCTTCGTACGATGCCGATCTGTTCTCCCGAGTGGTCTATGCGGCGACGCGCGGCGATGTCGACACGGTTCTGATCGACGGGCAAGTCGTTATGGCGGGGAAAAGAGTGCAGACGATCGACCGGGCGAACGTGCTGAAGGAAGCGGATCTTTCGCTGAAGCGCCTGCTTGCGCGGATCGGTTAAGCGATTGGAAGGGGCGGAGGGAAGCGGATGGATGCGTACGAGATTTTGCGATATGCCGCCTTGGGCGGCGGGCCCTCCGTTCTGGCCACGGTCATCGGGGTGGAGGGCCATTCTTACCGGAAGGCCGGAGCGGCTATGCTGTTCTTGGAGCGGGGCGGTGAGCTGGGGAGCATCAGCCCGGGCTGCCTCGAAGCGGATCTGAGGGAGCGGGTTCGGCCGATTCTCGATTCCGGGCGGCCGGAGCTGATCTCCTATAACCTGGAGCCGGACGAGGATGCGATGTGGGGCGAGGCGATCGGCTGCGGCGGGAAGCTGCTCATTCTGATGGAAGCCGTTCGCGGAGAACTGGCAGCGGCGCTTGCCGATGCTTGTCGGGCGAACGATTCGGGAGTTGCGGTTGTGCTCTCCCGTTGGAAGAGAGCGGGGCGGATCGAGTATCGGATGAGGAGAACGGACGAAGGAGGGAGCGCGGCTCTCTCCGGGGCGGACTCCGGATTGGCGGCAGAGGCGGGCGAACGGATCTTCGAACAGCGGTTCGAGCCGCGGACCCGCCTCGTTCTGTTCGGAGCGGGGGACGACGTGGACCCCGTCTTCCGGATCGCCGGCCGGGTCGGCTTCCGTGTGGCGGTGGCCGATTGGCGGAAGCGGCTGCTGACGAGGGAGCGGTTCCCGTCGGCCGAGCTTGCGGCCGGGAACGCGGAGGCGATCGTTCGCGAGCTCGGCGTCGGCAGCCGCGACTTCGTGCTTCTCTGCGGGCATCAACTGCAGCGGGACCGGGAGATGCTGGAGGCCGTGCTTCCGCTCGCTCCGGCTTATCTCGGCGTTATGGGCTCGCGCAAACGAATTCGCCTGCTGTTCGACGGTCTCGACATGCCGCCGTTCGTCCGCGCGCCGGTCGGTCTCGACATCGGCGGCGACGGGCCGGAGGAGATCGCCGTCAGCATTGCGGCGGAGCTGATCGCCGTCCGTCGTTCATGCGCGGCAGACTGGGCTTCGGGAGGAAGTGCGAATGAAGGTGACAGCCGTTTATTTGGCGGCGGGAATGAGCCGGCGGATGGGAGAACCGAAGCTGTCCCTCGAGCTTGCGCCCGGTAGGGCGCTCGGCGGCGCCGCGCTTGCGGCGCTGCTTGCGTGTTCGGGCATCGGGGAGATCGTCGCGGTGACGCGGGAAGAGGACGAGCTTGCATGGCTCGCCGGGATTGCGGCGGGCGAGGCCGCCCGCAGGCTGGACGTCGTCCGCTGCTCGGAAGCGGCGCTCGGGATGTCGCACTCGATTCGCTGCGGCCTGGAGCGGGCGCTTGCCGGAGCGCCGGACGCGATCCTGATCGTTCTGGCCGATCAGCCGTTCGTCACGGCATTCGATCTTGGACGTCTGCTTGCGCTCGGCTTGGACGAGGAGGCCGAATACGCCGCTTGCGGCCGATCGGGGGCTGCTCATCCGCCGGTTCTGTTCAAACGCGGAATGTTCGCGGAGCTCTGCCGGTTGTCGGGAGACGAAGGGGCGCGGAGGCTGCTCCAAGGCGGCGCGCGCAGAGGGCTTCTGCTGGAGTCGTGCGAGGATGCGCTGTTCGTCGACGTGGATACTCGCGAGGATTGGGAGCGGGCTGTGGCGCTGGCGGAATCGAAGGGGCTGGAATGAGGCGGTGCCGGCGATTGGAATCGTGGTGCGGCGCAACTTGGTTGTGTAATGTGAGTGTTTATGTTGGTTATGTAATATAAAATAACATTAAACTAGGCAAAAGGTGCATCGTGCACAATAAAAACCCGTACATTTTATTGTGAAGTCCAATTAAATGTAAAGTAAGTTGACGTTGGATTCCCTCGAACGTATATTGTAAATAAGTCATTCGCAATTCCATTCGAATCTCTCGCCTGTTGGGAATGAGCGAAGGGAAGACTCGGAGCCGGCCGGAACCTGCGGATAGGCGGGCGGCGGCACCGATAGAGATGACAAAAAAACAGGGAGTCGGGGAGGAACAGTATGAAAAAGGTAAAAAGGTCATGGTCTCTTAGTCTGGCGTTGTTGTTCGGATTGACGGGCGTTCTGTCGGCGTGCGGCGGCAATAACAACAATGGGTCCAACGGGTCCGCATCTCCGTCGGAATCGGCGCCGGCCTCGTCGTCGGCCAGCGAATCTCCTTCCGCATCGGCTTCCGGCAACGGCATCGCGAATCCCCGCGTCGCCTTCGTCTACATCGGACCTCCGGGAGACGGCGGCTGGACGTACCAGCACGATCAAGGGCGTCTGTACATGGAGAAGGAGCTGGGCATTACGGCGGACACGGTCGAGAACGTGCCGGAGAGCGCCGATGCGGAGCGCGTCATCAGCGAGCTCGCTCAGAACCACGACATCATCTTTACAACCAGCTTCGGCTACATGGACTACACCCTGAACGTCGCCCAGAAGTTCCCGAACGTCAAGTTCGAGCATGCCGGCGGCTACAAGACGGCCGACAACATGGCGACCTACTTCGGCAAGAACTGGGAAGCCAGCTACCTGAGCGGCATCGCGGCGGGCAAGACGACGAAGAACAACACGCTCGGCTATGTAGCGGCATTCCCGATTCCCGAGCTTATCTACAACATCAACGCGTTCACGCTTGGCGCCCAGAGCGTCAATCCGGATATCAAGGTTAATGTCGTATGGACGAACACGTGGTTCGATCCGACGACGGAGCGCAATGCGGCCGTCAGCTTGCTCGACAAGGGCGCCGACGTGCTGCTCGCCTACCAGGACTCCCCGGCTTCGCTGCAAGCGGCGGCCGAGAAGGGCGCGATGGCCGGCGGCAACGACTCCGACATGACGCGTTATGCGCCGGAAGCTTACTTAACGAACCCGGTCTGGAACTGGGGCCCGTACTACGTTAAGAAGGTTAAGGCGCTTATGGACGGCACCTGGACGAACGAGCAATACCTTGGCAACTTCCAGGACGGCATGGTCGACATTGCGCCGATCGGCGAGAATGTGCCTGCGGAAGCGAAGACGATCATCGAAGAGACGAAGGCGAAGTTCGTCGCCAGCGACATGAATGTGTTCACCGGCCCGATCTACGATCAGGCGGGCAACGAGAAGGTCGCTTCCGGTCAGTCTCTGACCGATGCGGAGATTCTTGAGATGAACTGGTTCGTCAAGGGAGTAGAAGGAACGATTCCGCAATAATCGTCGCCTTGGTCATCCGTTCATCCGTTCATCCGTTCGCCCATGGTTCCATCAAGAAATCCCTTCTCCAAGGGATTTCTTGATTTATCCCCCTCGAAGGCGAGTTATCGTCAACCCGCGAGGGAAGATCAAGCCCTCGCGGCACAAGGAGGAAGCTAGCATGAGAGAGACGTATTCCCTGGAAATGAGACAAATCGTCAAGCAATTCGGCACCGTCCTCGCGAACGACCATGTCGACTTCAACTGCAAGCCGGGCGAGGTGCATGCGTTGCTCGGGGAGAACGGGGCGGGCAAGAGCACGATCATGTGCATGCTCTCCGGCGTCTATCGGCCGACCAGCGGCGATATTTACATTCATGGCGAGAAGGTCAAAATCCGTTCGCCGAAGGATGCGACCAAGCTCGGGGTCGGCATGGTGTTCCAGAACTTCCGGCTCGTTCAGACGCTGACCGCCGCGGAGAATATCGTGCTCGGGGAGAAGTCGTCCTTCTGGCGCGGCCCGAAGTGGATGAAGAGCAAGGCGGAGGAGATCGATTCGATCGCGAAGCACTTCGGCCTGGCGTTCCCTGTCGATCGGCCGATCTGGCAGTTGTCCGTCGGCGAGCAGCAACGAGTCGAGATCGTCAAGACGCTGTATCGCGGCGCCGAATTCATCATTCTGGACGAACCGACTTCCGTCCTGACGCCGGGCGAGGCGGATCAATTGTTCCTGACGCTCGAACAGATGAAGGCGGAAGGCAAGACGGTCATCCTGACGACCCATAAGATGAAGGAAGTCATGGCTGCGGCCGACCGCATCTCGGTCATGCGCAAAGGCCGGATGATCCACACGATCGACAAGGCCGACACGAACGAGAAGGACTTGGCCCGTCTTATGGTGGGCAGCGACTTCACCCCGATCGAGATCAAGAGCAGAGCCCGCCCGAGAGGCGAGGTGCTCCTGAGCGTCGACAATCTGGACGTGTACGCCGAGCATGGACGCAAGGCGCTGAACGGCTTGAACCTTCAAGTGTACAAAGGCGAGATCGTAGGCGTTGCCGGAGTGGCCGGCAACGGGCAGAGCGAATTGGCCGAGGTGCTGAACGGCCTGTGCTCCTGGAAGAGGGGCAGAATCGCGTTCAATGGCAACGAAATCAAGTCCGCATCTGTGCGCGGAGCGATCGAGTCCGGAATCTCCCATGTGCCGGAGAATCGGATGAAGAGCGGCCTCGCGGGCAGCTTGGGGGTTGTCGATAATCTGTTGTTCAAGTCTTACCGGACGGACGATCGCTCGAAGTTCGGCTTCCTGAAGATCAGAAGCAATCGCGAATGGTCGCAGCAGCTTGTCGAGCAATTCGACGTGAAGACGCCGGGCATCGATGCACCGGTCCGGCAGCTCTCCGGGGGCAATCAGCAGAAGCTGCTGTTCGCCCGGGAGATCGACCGCAAGCCGGAGCTGATGGTCGCCGTCCATCCGACCCAAGGTCTCGACGTCGGCGCGACCGCAGGCGTGCACCAGCTTCTGCACGGGCTGCGGGACGAAGGCAAGAGCGTGCTGCTCATCTCCGAAGACCTCGAGGAAGTGATGCAGCTCTCGGACCGCATCCTCATTATTTACAACGGCAGCATCGTCGGGGAGATGACCCAGGCCGAAGCCAACCGCGAACGAATCGGCATGTACATGGCCGGCATCAGAGACAATGAGGAGGAAGCCGTATGAAGGAACAGCCTGCCTCCGGCACGCTTCAGTTGGACCCTTCGGCGAGCTCCGTCCGCCGCAGGCTCGGCTTCCGCTTCGAGATCGACCCTGCCCGCAAGGAGAGCCCGTGGTGGATGACGATCGTCTCGGTCTTCCTGGCGCTTGTCACCTGTGCTATCTTCATCGCCGCCAACGGCAAGAGCCCGCTCGTCGTCTACGAGAAGATGTTCCGCGGCGCGTTCATGACCGAGTTCGGCATCACCGAGACGCTCGTCAAGGCGATTCCGCTGCTGCTCTGCGGACTCGGCGTCGCGATCGCCTATCGCATCGCGGTATGGAACATCGGCGCCGAGGGGCAATTCGCCGCCGGCGCCATCGGCGCGACCGCGGTCACGATTTATTTCCCGGATCTGCCGATGTACGCAACGATTCCGCTTATGGTCGTATTCGCGATCGTGACGGGCGGCGTCTGGGGGGCTCTCACCGCGCTTCCGAAGATGTATTTCCAAGTGAATGAGCTGATTACGTCCCTGATGCTGAACTACGTCGCGCTGCTGCTGCTCGATTACCTCGTGTTCGGTCCGTGGAAGGACCCGAAGGGCTTCAACTTCCCGGGCACCCCGATGTTCGGAGCCGCGCAGTCGCTTCCGGTGCTCGGCGACACCCGCCTTCACTTGGGCCTCGTCTTCGCTCTGGTCATCGTCGTGCTGTATTGGTTCACCGTCAAGTACACCCGCTGGGGCTACGAGCTTCGCCTGATCGGCGCGAACCAGGATGCGGCGAGGAACGCGGGCATTAACATCAAGAGACACATTCTGATCGTCATGATCGCCAGCGGAGCGGTCGCCGGCATCGCCGGCATGAGCGAAGTGTCGGGCGTGACGCACCGCCTCATGTACGGCATCTCGCCGGGCTACGGTTACACCGCGATCATCGTCGCCTGGATCGCCAAGCTGAATCCGTTCGGCCTTGTCGTCTCGTCCGTTCTGTTCGGCGGGCTGATCGTCGGCGGCTACAGCGTGCAGACGCTCGGCCTTCCATCCTCGATCTCGAGCATGCTTCAAGGGGCGATTCTCTTCTTCCTGATCGCCGGCAATATGGTCAGTAAATTCCGGTTGCGCCGCAACGGTTAAGGAGAGATCGGATTATGGACTTGCTTACACAACTTCTCGTCGCCGCCATCTCGTCCGGCACGCCGCTGCTCTTCGCGACGCTCGGCGGCATTCTGATCGAGAGATCCGGCATCATGCAGCTCGGGGCCGAAGGCTTGATGCTGATGGGTGCGGTGATCGCGTGCATGACTTACATTCATACCGGCAGCCTCGGGTGGACGCTGCTTGCCGTATTCGTCGTCAGCGCGGCGCTCGGCCTGCTTCATTCCTTCCTCACGGTAACGCTGCGGGCGAACCAGGTCGTCAGCGGGCTGGCGATGACGCTGTTCGGCTCCGGCCTCAGCGCTTACCTCGGCAAGTCGATTACCGGCACGCCTATTCCGGGCGCCGTTCCGAAGATCAACCTTGGCTTCCTGGACGATGTTCCGATTATCGGCGACATGTTCGCACATCTGGACATCCTCACCTGGTTCAGCTTCGCGCTCGTCATCGCCGCCCATCTGTTTATCCATCGGACGTCGTTCGGTCTGCATCTGCGGGCGATCGGGGACAATCCGGCGACAGCGGACGTCATGGGCATTCCGGTGCAGTTGTTCCGCTACGGCTACATCATCGTCGGCTCCATGCTGATCGGCCTGGCCGGAGCGGACTTGCTCCTGATCTATTCGCCGACCTGGATCGAGGGCATGACCGCCGGACGCGGCTGGATCGCCGTCGCGCTGATCATCTTCGCCCGCTGGAATCCGATTCGCGCCCTGTTCTGCGCGTACTTCTTCGGGGCAATGGACACCATCGGGTTCAAAATCCAGTTGATCGGCAGCGCGATTCCTTCGTACTTCCTGAAGATGATTCCTTATATCGTCACGATTCTGGTGCTGATGTACCTTGGCTGGCGCAGCCGCAACAAGCCTTCGGGCTCTCCGGAAGCGCTTGGCGTTCCGTACATTCGCGAGCAGCGCTTCTAAGACTTCAAGCGGTTCCAAGACATTACAATGAGAAGAGAGGGGGAGCGGGAGATGGCGATGAGTCAAGAGGAGCTCCTTCGATCCCCTGCAGTATGGCAGCCTCGCTCGCCCGAGGAGGCTGCCAGCATGAAGACGGCGTTCGGGCCGGACGCCGTCTATGCGGCGGGCTCGACCTTGCTCCGCACCCAATGGGAAGCCGGGACGGCGACCATGCCGCGCCATCTGATCGATCTGGGAAGGGTCGCGGGCCTGAAGGGGATCACGGAGGACGGGGCGGAGACGGTCATCGGACCGATGACGACATTAACCGAATGCCGCACAAGCGAACGCCTCGCGGAGTCGGCGCCGATTCTGGTCGAAGCCGTCAAGGCGATCGCCGGCTGGTCGGTGCGCAATCTCGCGACTCTGGGAGGCAATGTCGTCTTCCGCGTCGGGGATTCCGTTCCGGCGCTGATCGCGCTGAACGCCAGCCTGGAATGGCTCGAGGGCTCCCGCCGGGTGAGGACGAGCGCGGAAGAGTGGGCCGCCGCTCCTTCGTCGGCGTCCCGCTTGCTGACGTCCATCCGCATTCCCGGCGGGGAAGCGGGAGCCCGGGCGAACGCGAAGCGGTTCTGCGCGTACCATAAAGTCGGCCGCCGGGAGGCGTTCACGCCCTCGCTGGTGACGATCGCCATCCAGGGAACGAGGGAGGAGGACGGGATCTCTTCGATCCGGATCGCGGCCGGAGGGGGGCAGACGACTCCCGTCCGGATGACCCGCGCCGAGGAGCTGCTGCTCGGCGGCAGACCGGACGCGAACCTGCTGCAAGCGGTCTATGAAGCGGTGCTCGAGCAGTACGAGCCGAAGACCGATCCGTTCGCCGCGGACCTGTACCGGAAGCAGACGGCCGCGAATCTCGTCGCGGCGGCGCTCTGGACGCAATTCCGCGATTCGGCTTCGAAGGGGTGAACGACATGCTGCTTACTCGCGAATCCAGCGGAGAGCGTTGGCGCATCCGGCCGGACGGACCGGGGAAGGTGACGGGAGAGTTGGCTTATCTGACGGATATGGCGGCTCCCGGCATGCTTCACGGCATGGTGCTGAGAAGCTCTTATCCGCACGCCAGAATCGTTGCGGTGTCGACGGAGAAGGCGAAGACGATGCCGGGCGTGCGGGCGGTGCTCACCTGCGCCGACGTGCCGGGGCTTAACCGGTTCGGCATTGCGCACCCCGACCACCCCGTCTTCTGCGAAGACCGGGTGCGCTTCATCGGCGATGCGATCGCCGCGGTGGCGGCGGATACGGCGCTGCAGGCGGCCGAGGCGCTGAAGCGTATCGAGGTCGAGTACGAGCCGCTGCCGATCGTCGACGATCCGGAGGCGGCGCTGCTCGAAGGGGCGCCTCAGCTTCACGAGCAGGGGAATGTCCAGCATCGCAACGATTACCGTCACGGCGATCCGGAAGCGGGCTTCGCCGCCTGCGCCCATATCGTCGAGGAGACGTACGCGACACCGCGCCAGATGCATACGTACATGGAGACCGAAGGCGGCCTGTTCATTCCGGAGAGGAATGGCAGGCTGACGGTCTATTCGCCGACCCAGCACGCGTTCATGGACCGGATGCAGCTCGCCCGCATTCTCGACCGGCCGGAGGCGGACATCCGCGTCGTCTCCAGCCCGATCGGCGGCTCCTTCGGAGGCAAGGACGAACTGAACGTTCAGCCGTACGGGGCGCTGCTGGCGCTGGCGACCGGCAAGCCGGTGAAGCTGCACAACTCCCGCTGGGAGTCGGTGCGAGCCGGCCTGAAGCGCCATCCGATGAAGATTCGGATGAAGACCGGGACGGACGCGGGCGGCAAGCTGCTCGCCCACCGGGTCAGCATCGTCTCCGACGCGGGGCCTTACTCCACGCTGAGCGCGGAAGTGCTCAACTTCTCCGTCGAGCACGCGCTTGGGCCGTACCGGTTCGGCGCGGCGGAGGTGAAGAGCGTCTGCGTGTTCACGAACAACGGCATGTCGGGCGAGTTCCGCGGCTTCGGAGGCAACCAGGCGGTGTTCGCGATGGAAGGGCAGCTCGACC
Organism: Cohnella fermenti; assembly: GCF_004801405.1. Classification (GTDB taxonomy): domain Bacteria; phylum Bacillota; class Bacilli; order Paenibacillales; family Paenibacillaceae; genus Cohnella; species Cohnella fermenti. Next base: position 161,747 of record NZ_SSOB01000009.1, on the reverse strand, counting down.
GTCTCGCGGAGAAGCTCGGCATGGACCCGTGGGAGCTGCGGAGGATCAATCTCCGCAAGCCGGACGATCCGGGGCCGCTCGGCCAGCCGATCTCCGCGACCGACGGCGTCCGCCAAGTGTGGGAAGCGCTCGGCGAGAGCCGACTGTGGCGGGAGCGGGAACGGGCGCGGTCGGCCAATGCGGGCAGGCGAGCGGAGGTCGGGGCAGGAGCGAAGGAGGCGGACGCAACTTCGACAGGGGGAGGGCCGGCTGCGGTCGAGCCGCCGCCCTGGATCAAGACCGGCTACGGCGCCGCCTTCGTTATGCACGGCGCCGGGCTCGGCGTCGGCATTCCCGATCCGGCGGGCGGGCGCCTCCGCCTCGCGCAGGACGGGAGAATCGAAGCCGTCTTCGGCTACGAGGAGTTCGGCCAAGGGCTGATCGCCTCGCTCGAGCAGATGCTTATCGAGCAGTACGGCTTCGCGGCGGACGATCTGCGCATCGTTATCGGCGATTCCGACGTCGTGCCGAACAGCGGCTCGAGCACCGCTTCCCGCTCGACAAGCATGATGTGGCAATCGCTGCGGCGGCTGCGGGCGCCCTTCAAGGGCAAGCTGCGAGCCGAAGCGGCCCGCCTGCTCGGCCGCCCGGCCGAGAGCGTGAAGCCGTTGGCCGGAGGGGTGCGCGACGCCGGGACCGGGGAGCTGCTGCTGACTTACGCCGAGCTGGCAAGCCGGGCGGAGGAAGAGATCGCCGCCGAGACGAGCTTCTTCTATCCGACGTCCCCCGTCGATCGGGTCGGCTCCCACTTCATGTATTCGTATTCCTCGGTCGCGGTCAAAGCCGAGGTCAACACGCTGACGGGCCGGGTCCGGCTGCTCGATCAATTCCACGCCGTCGCCGCCGGGCCGGTCGTGAACCCGCAGGGCTACCTCGGCCAGATCGAAGGCGGCAGCGGCATGGCGCTCGGCTTCACGATTACGGAGGATGCCGTCATGGATAGGGGCGTGTACCTGACCCGGAACCTGGATACGTACCTCGTTCCGACAATCGCGGAGCTTAGGGGCGCATGCGAGGTGCTTCCGATCGAGGAGCTGCCGGAAGGCGACGAGCACGGGCCGCGGGGGATCGGCGAGCTGGGCTCGGTCGGCCTCGCTCCCGCGATCGCGCAGGCGATCTTCGAGGCCGTCGGCAAGAGGGTGGCGAAGCTGCCGGTCGATCCGCAGCTTCTTCAGGAGCGAGTCGGCTTCGGCTGACCGATCCGAACGACAGAGCCGGACGACAGGATGAAGGAGGGAACGGGATGTTGAATCGAATGTCGGCCGGAAGCCGTTGGCGGACGAGGCCGGACGGCAGGGGCAAGGTGACGGGCGAGCTGGCGTATCTGACCGACATGGCCGCAGACGGCGAGCTGATCGGACTCGTTCTCCGCAGCGTCCATCCGTTCGCCCGGATCAAGCGCATCGACACGGCGGCGGCCAAGGCCGTTCCGGGTGTCCGCGCCGTGCTGACGCACGCCGACGTGCCGGGGCTTAACCGCTTCGGAATCGTTGTCCGGGACCAGCCGGTGCTGTGCGAGGACGTCGTCCGTTACATCGGCGACGCGGTCGCCGCCGTGGCCGCGGAGACGGAGGCGGCGGCCAGGGAAGCGCTTCGGCTGATCGAGGTCGACTATGAAGTGTACGAGACGATCGCCAGTCCCGAAGCGGCGCTGAAGCCGGACTGCCGGAAGCTCCACCCGGACGGGAACGTGCTGAAGCGCATCCGCTACGGGAAGGGCGACGCTAGGTCGGCGTTCGATAGGTGCGTGTGCATAGCGGAAGAGACGTACCGGACCTCCCGGCAGATGCACACATACATGGAGACCGAAGGAGGGCTGTTCGTTCCGGGGCCGGACGGCCGCTTGACCGTCTTCTCCCCGACGCAGCACGGGCGCAAGGATCGCGAACAGCTTGCGGACATCCTCGGCATTCCGGAGGAGCGAATCCGGGTGCTCTCGAGTCCGATCGGCGGCTCGTTCGGCGGGAAGGACGAGCTGAACGTGCAGCCGTACGGAGCGCTGCTTGCGTGCCGGACGGGGCGGCCGGTACGCATTCACAACTCCCGGACGGAATCGGTTCGCGCCGGCATCAAACGCCATCCGATGACGATCCGGATGAAGACGGGAATCGATGCGAAGGGGCGAATTCTCGCCCATCAGGTCTCGGTTCTGGCCGACACCGGCGCCTACGCGACGCTCGGCGGCGAGGTGCTCACGAACGCGCTGGAGAACAGCCTCGGCTGCTACGTGTACGAGAATATCGAGATCGAAGGCGTGTCCGCCTTCACGAACAACGGGGTGTCGGGCGAATTCCGCGGCTTCGGCGCGAATCAGGCGGTGTTCGCGCTCGAAGGGCAGATGGATCGCCTGGCGGAGCTGTCCGGCATCGACCCGTGGCAACTGCGGAGGATCAATCTTCGGCAGATGAACGATCCGGGCGCCTACGGGCAGATGATCGTGCCGACGGACGGGGCCAGACAGGTATGGGAGGCGGCAGGCGCCTCTCCGTTGAAGCGGGAAGAGGCGGAGCGGCCTGGCGCGGGAGCCCCCGCCGCACCGTGGCTCAAGATCGGCTACGGCTCAGCCGTCGCGATGATGGGCACCGGCCTTGGCAAAGGCATTCCGGACCCCGGGGGCTGCCGCCTCTCGCTCGCGCCGGACGGCAAGCTGGAGGTCGCGTTCAGTTACGAGGAGTTCGGGCAAGGGCTGCTTGCCTCGCTGGAGCTGATGCTGATCGAGCGGTTCGGCCTGTTCGAAGGGGACTTCCGGATGGTGATCGGCGACACCGACCGGGTGCCCGAGAGCGGCTCGAGCACGGCGGCGCGAACGACAACGATGATGTGGCTGGCGCTTGGGCGGCTGATGCCGGAATTCAAGGCGCGGCTCGCCGAGGCCGCATCGCGGATGACCGGGCGAAGGGCGGAGGCTCTCTCTCTCGGGAGGGGCGGCATCTTGGACGAGGGAGGCGCGCTTGTCGTCCCCTACGCAGCTCTGGCGGCGGCCGAGCAGGCGAACGGGCGGACGATCGAGTGCGTGACGTCCGCGTCGTTCCCGGAGTCGCCGAACGGGGACTTCGCGAACCGTTTCCTGTTCGTTCAGGCCGGAACGACGGTGAAGGTCGAAGTGAACGAGCTGACCGGACGGGTGCGGCTGCTCGACCAGTACCATGCGGTTGCCGGAGGACCGGTGGCGAATCCGCAAGGGTATCTCGGCCAGATCGAAGGGGCGAGCGGCATGGCGCTCGGCTTCGCGCTGACGGAGGACGCCGCGATGAAGGATGGTCGCTATCTTTTCCACAACCTGGACTCCTATCTGATTCCGACGATCGTCGACCAGAGCAAGAGCATGACGGTCGAAGCGATCGAGGACGTCCCGGAGGGAGATCCGTACGGCCCCCGCGGCATCGGCGAGATCGGCTCGGTCACGCTGGCTCCGGCGATTGCGCAGGCGATCTGGAACGCCACGGGCGTGCGGATTGCCCGGCTGCCCGTCGATCCCGCCGAGCTGCAGAAGCGTCCCTACTACCTTCAAGAGGCGGTGCCAACGAGATGATAGACAACACATGGACGGAACGGACGGCGGGCGCGAGGCTCGAATGCGAGGTGAACGGTCGGCCGGTATCCCTTGACGTTGCCCCCTCGGCGCGGCTGCTCACGGTGCTCCGGGAGGAGCTGGGGCTCACGGGAACGAAGCGCTCCTGCGAGATCGGGCGCTGCGGCGCGTGTATGGTGATGGTCGACGGCAAGCCGATCAATTCGTGTCTGACGATGGCCTACCAGGTGTCCGGCTCCAGAATTACGACGATCGAAGGGCTGGCGAGCGAAGCGGAGCTTCATCCCGTTCAGCAGTGTTTTCTGGAGGAGGGGGGCTACCAATGCGGCTATTGCACGCCGGGCATGATCGTCTCCGTGACGGCCATGCTGGAGCACAACCCGAATCCGACGATGGAAGAGATCGAGGAAGCCATGTCCGGCAATCTGTGCCGATGCACCGGGTATGGCGGAATTCTTCGATCGATAGCGCGAGCGATAGAGACAGGAGGACAATCCAATGATTGCAGATAAAGAACACCATGTCGCCTACTTGCGCCGAGCCGTGGAGGTGTCCCGCAGGGCAAGAGAAGCCGGCAACACGCCGTTCGGCTGCATTCTCGTCGACCCGCAGGGGCGCGTTCTGTGGGAGCAGGGCAACATCGAGATTACCGAGCGCAACTGCACCGGCCACGCCGAGACGACGCTGATGGAAGCCGTGTCGAAGCGCTACTCCAAGCATGAGCTGTGGGGCTGCACGCTCTATACGACGGCGGAGCCGTGCGCGATGTGCGCGGGCTCCATCTATTGGGGCAATGTCGGCCGGGTCGTCTTCGGCATCACGGAGAAGCGGCTGGCGGAGCTGACCGGCGACGACGAGCAGAACCCGACGCTCGACCTTCCGTGCACCGAGGTATTCGCGGCCGGACGCAAGTCGATCGTCGTCATCGGGCCGTTCCCGGAGATCGAGGACGAGGTCGTGGCGGTTCACGAGGGCTACTGGCAATGACGGGGCCGGCGAAGCTGAAGCTGGAAGCCGTCAACCGGATGGAGCGCTCCGAATTCGTCGCTGCGCTGGGGGGCATCTTCGAGCATTCCGCGTGGGTGGCGGAGAGCGCCTGGGAGAAGAGGCCGTTCGGATCGGTCGCGGAGCTTCACGAGAGCATGATGCAGGTCGTGACGGGCTCGCCGGCAGAGAGCGTCATTGCATTCCTGAGGGCGCATCCGGATCTCGGGACCCGGCTCAAGGTGACGGACTACTCTGCATCGGAGCAGCAGGGGGCCGGTCTCGACCGGCTGTCCCCGGAGGAATACGAGATATTGTCGACGCTGAATCGCAACTACGTGGAGAGGTTCGGCTTCCCCTTCATTCTCGCCGTGCGCGGGCGAAGCAAGGACGATATTCTTGAGGCGATGAAGACGCGGATCGATAGCGGCATTCCGGAAGAGAAGGAAGAGGCGCTTCGCCAGATCGGGCGGATTACGCGGTTCCGACTGGACGATCTGCTGGAGTAACGGCCGATATGGGCGAGGGTCGCATAAGCAAGGAGAGCGCGAGCAATCATCGACACGGGCAAGGGCAGCACGGGCAAGGGCAGCACAGGCAAGGACAACGCTGGCAAGGGCAACACGAGCAAGGACAACACGGATTAACATAACACAGGCAACAATCGGCAAGAGCTGTACGCTTCAAAAAAAGTCGCAACAAAGGCGGAGGCGGGACCATGGGAGGCAAATTGACGACGCACGTGCTCGATACAGCGATGGGGACGCCGGCGGCCGGGATGAGAATCCAGCTCTGGCGGCTCGGAGAATCGGGCGGCGGGAGGGAGCTGCTGTCCGAAGGCTTCACGAACGAAGACGGGCGGATGAATCATCCGCTGCTGTCGGGAGAGGAGATGGCTGCCGGAACGTACGAGCTGCTGTTCGACGTCGGCGAGTACTTCCGCGGAGGCGCCCATGCCGCCTTCCTGGAATGGGTTCCGGTCCGCTTCCGTCTGGCGGACCCTTCTTCTCATTACCATGTGCCGCTGCTGGTCGCGCCGGGCGGCTACAGCACTTATCGCGGCAGCTAGGGGGAATCGGAATGAGCGGCACGTTCGATCTATTGTTGAAGGGCGGTCTCGTTGTTCTCCCGGATCGCGAGGCGCAGCTTGACATCGGCGTGAAGGACGGCCGAATCGCCGCGCTCGGGACCGATCTCGCAGCGGGCGAAGGAACGACGGTCGTTCGCGCGGACGGGAAGTGGGTGCTTCCGGGGATGGTCGACACCCACGTTCATCTGAACGAGCCGAACATGGGGCATTGGGAGGGCTTCGCCACCGGCTCGGCGGCGCTGGCCGCAGGGGGCGTGACGACCTACATCGACATGCCGCTGAACGGCTTGCCCCCCACCGTGAACGTTCCGGCGCTGCGGCTGAAGGAGGCGCTGGCACAGGGAGCTTCCGCCGTCGATTACGCGTTCTGGGGCGGGCTTGTTCCCGGCAACGTCGGCGAGCTCGAGGCGCTGGGGCGGGAAGGCGTCGCCGCCTTCAAGGCGTTCCTGTCGAACCCCGGCGGGGACGGGGAGGAGCGGTTCCGCGAGGTGGACGACGTGACGCTGCTCGAAGGCATGAAGGCAATCGCCTCGTTCGGCGGGCTTCTCGCTCTTCATGCGGAGAGCGATGCGATCACTTCCCGGCTGGCGGACGAAGCCGCCGCCGCAGGCCGGACCGGGCCGCGCGACTTCGCCGCGACCCGGCCGATCGTCGCGGAGCTGGAGGCGGTCGGCCGCGCGCTGCTGTTCGCGAAGACGACCGGCTGCCGGCTGCACTTCGTCCACATCAGCAGCCCGGAAGGCGTCGAGCTGATCGACATGGCGAAGCGGGAGGGCGTCGACGTCACCGTGGAGACGTGCCCGCATTATCTCGCCCTGTCGGAGGAGGATCTCGTCCGGCTGGGGCCGATCGCGAAGTGCGCGCCGCCGCTCCGGGACGAAGAGCGGATCGAGCGCATGTGGAAGCAGCTCGCGGAGGGCAAGCTGGATGTGATCGGCTCGGACCATTCGCCGAGCCCGGAGGAGCTGAAGTCGCTGGAGGGCCGGACGTTTATGCAAGCCTGGGGCGGCATCGCCGGCGCGCAGAGCAGCGTGGAGGTCATGCTGGAGGAAGGGCACTTCCGCCGCGGGCTGCCGCTGCCGCTTCTGTCGCGGCTGCTGTCGACGCAGCCGGCGAAGCGGTTCGGGCTCTACCCGCGCAAGGGAGAGATCGCGGTCGGCTTCGACGCCGACTTCGCCGTCGTCGATCCGGGCGCAGGCTATACGCTGACGAAGGAGCATCTGCTTCAGCGGCACCCGATCAGCCCGTACGCGGGCCGGACGTTCTCCTGCCGGGTGTCGTCCACCTGGGTCAGGGGCTGCAAGGTTTATTCGATCGAAGAGGGCGTAAGGCTGCCGGGTCACGGCATTCCGCTGAGCCCTAATCCACTGGGGAGGTAATCTGGATGATACCGAATTTGCCCGAACCGAACGAGACGGCTCACGAATTGACCCGTCTGCTGGATGAACTGGCTGCTTACTCCGACGGAACGAATCCGGAGGAAGGAGTTACGCGCCTGCTCTATTCCCCGTCGTGGCTGGAGGCTCAGCGCTACCTGTCGTCGACGATGCAGGCTGCGGGGCTTGCGCCCCGGTTCGATGCCGCAGGCAATCTGTACGGCCGGCTGGCCGGTCGCGATCCCGACGCTCCGGTCGTTCTGACCGGCTCCCACGTGGATACGGTGCGCAACGCCGGCAAGTACGACGGCGCATACGGCATCGTCGCGGGGCTCGTCGCAGTCTCTTATTTAAAGAAGAAGTACGGCGATCCGATCCGGCCGATCGAGGTCGTCTCCTTCGCGGAGGAGGAAGGCAGCCGCTTCCCGATCGCCTATTGGGGCTCGGGCAATGCGGCGGGCTTGTACGACTGGCGGCAGGACGGAACCGAGCTGAAGGATGAAGATGGCATCTCCTTAAGGGAGGCGATGCTTGCTTCCGGCTTCGGCGGCCGCGAGCAAGAGGATGCCCGCCGAAGCGATCTGGCCGCGTTCGTCGAGCTGCACATCGAGCAAGGCATGGTGCTCGAACGGATGGAGAAGCGCATCGGAATCGTCGAGACGATCGTCGGGCAGCGCCGATACGCGATCAGCCTGGAAGGGGCGGCCAACCACGCCGGCACGACGCCGATGACGATGCGCCAGGATGCGCTGGCCGGGGCGGCCGAAGTGATCTTCCGGCTGGAGGCGCTCGCGGCGCAATGGGGAGAGCCGCTAGTGGCGACGGTCGGCAAAATCGAGGCCTCGCCGAACACGCCGAACGTTATCGCCGGCGGCGTGGCGTTCACGGTCGACGTCCGGCATTCGGACGAATGGAAGCTGAACGCCTTCTGCGACCTGGCGCTGTCCGAGATCGAGCGGATCGCCTTGCGCAGAAGGCTGCGGCACCGGATTACGCCGTGGCTGGCGACGAAGCCGGTGCCGATGAGCCACGCGCTCACCCGCAGCACCGAGCGAATCTGCCAGGAGCTTGTGCTGCCTTATCGGAAGATGGTGAGCGGAGCGGGGCACGACGCGCAGTTGTTCCCGACGCTCTGTCCTGCGGCGATGATCTTCGTGCCGAGCAAGGCGGGCATCAGCCATTCGCCGAGCGAATACACGGAGCCGGGGCTGCTCGCGGACGGGGCTCGGGTGCTGACCGCGATGCTGTACGAATTGGCTTACGAGGAGAAATCAACATGAGGACCTACACCGAATTATGTCCATCGCCGAGAACGATTATGACGCCGGGGCCGGTCGAGGTCGATCCCCGCGTGCTTCGGGCGCTGTCGTATCCGATCCTGGGGCAATTCGATCCCGAATTCACCGCTTATATGAACGATACGATGGAGATGCTGCGCAGCGTCTTCCAGACGAAGAATAGGTGGGCGTTCCCGATCGACGGAACGTCGCGCTCTGGCCTTGAGGCCGTGCTGACCGGCCTGATCGAGCCCGGCGACAAGGTGCTCGTGCCGATCTTCGGCCGCTTCGGCCACCTGCTCGCCGAGATCGCCGAACGCTGCGGGGCCGAGGTGGCGACTCTTCATTGCGAATGGGGCACGGTGTTCGACCAGGAGGAGATCGTCTCCGCCATTCGCCGCGAGAAGCCCGAGCTGGTCGCTCTCGTGCACGGCGAGACGTCGACCGGCCGGGTGCAGCCGCTGGACCGGATCGGCCCGGCCTGCCGCGAGTCGGGGGCGCTGCTCGTCGTCGACGCGGTCGCGACGATCGGAGGCATTCCGGTGTTGACGGACGAATGGTGCCTGGATGCCGTCATCGGCGGCACGCAGAAGTGCCTGTCCGTCCCTTCGGGAATGGCGCCGATCACGTTCAACGAACGCGCGGAGCGCAAGATCCTCTCGCGCAAGCGCATCGAGCGGGGCATCCGGCCGCCGGGCTACGAGGAGCCGGAAGGCTTGGGAGCGCGCATCCAGAGCAATTATCTCGATCTGGCGCAGCTCATGGATTATTGGAGCCCGGTGCGGCTTAATCACCATACTGAGATGACGTCCATGCTGTACGGCTTGCGCGAAGGGCTCCGCATCGTTCTCCAGGAAGGGCTGGCGAGCCGCTTCGCGCGCCATCGTCTGAACGAAGCGGCGCTCATGGCCGGCCTTGCGGCGATGGGGCTTGAGCTGTACGGCGACCCGGGCTGCAAGATGGCGGTCGTCACCTGCGTGACGATTCCGGACGGAGTCGACGGGGAAGCGGTTCGTTCGATGCTGCTGGACGCGTTCGGCATCGAGATCGCCAGCTCCTTCGGCCCGCTTAAGGGCAAGATCTGGCGGATCGGCACGATGGGCTACAGTTGCAGCCGCAAAAACGTGCTCCATCTGCTGGGAGCGTTCGAAGCGGCGCTCGTCCGGCACGGCGCGCAGATCGAGGTCGGCCGGGCGCTGCAGGCGGCGCTTGATGTATATGAAGGTTAATCGGGAGACGGTGCCGGGGATTTTTCTCGGCGCTGTTTTTTTGACATATAAGAGGACGAGGGTGGCGAGCGATGTGAAGGCTCCTTCAGACGTTTAGTCGGAGTAAATTCGAAATCATCGATGCTGATTGTTGATCCCATCGGTTCGACATCTGAACTCTTCATATTTAACTTATACAATTATTTCAACATTCCCAGTATCGAAAACCTCCTCCAAGGTCATGCCATCAATAAGCACAGCAGCATAGAGGTCTTCAAGTGTTATGAAGTTTAGCGGGCTGTTTGTATCGCTTACCTTATAAAAGTACCTGCCTTCTTCAATAGTTTGGCCGACCGATATTGAGTATATTTCATTGTTATACATATAATGATACTTCTTCTCCGATTGATAGTTCCTCCTGAAATGTTGTATAGGAATACACTTCATCATCTCCTTGGTTTATCTTCTCAGTCAGGTCTGCAACGCTTCCCGTGGATGGATAGCCTATTGCAATGTCACCATGTCGCGTAAGCATCAAAATAGTATAAAAAAGACGATTTCTCGTCAAGAATATTATTCCTTTTGTTGAACTGACAACCGATCGATCACCTTCCGAGGGGGCGTGTGCAAGCGTATAAGTCATACTCAGCGGTAGTGGTGGGCCGATTCCGCCGCAGGCTGGCAGGAATTTATGCGAAAATTCACATTCGCGCAGCGCGATAGCGGGGGGGTGGGGCGATTCTATGTGAAAAATAGCATACATGGAGGAAATTCCGGATCGAATTGCTGCATATATGCGAAAAACCGCATAAAACGCTGCGATTGCCTTCGATCCACGTCGACGAATGTGAAAAATCGCATAAAATCGGAAAAGCCGTCGGGCGGGGGGCGTGAAGAGCGGCGGGGAGCGGACAGGATCGGACAGGAGCGGACAGCAGAGGGCGGAAGACGGCAGGGAGGCGGAAGACGACGGAAGACGACGGAAGGCAGGGGAAGGCAGCGGAAGGCAGGGGCGGGAGCTGGGCAACGGCGCTTGAGACGGCGATGCGGGCGGCAGGGGGCTGGCAAGTCTGCGGCTGGCGAGCTTGAGCAACTTTGTTCGTTGGTGTTCGTCTAATGTAGCGAATATCCGATAACGAACGAAATTTGCCGAAGGGGCGGACGGTATGAGGCTGCGCAAGGTTGGACGCTTAAGCATGTTGGCGGGGGTGACGGGCGTGCTGCTCGTATCCTGTGCACATTCGAACGATTCTGTCGGGCCGGCGAGCCCGTCCGCAGCGGCGGAAGCGTCTGTCGTCTCGACCCCGGTTCCATCCGCATCCCCGACGGAGGACGCGGCGGGAGCATCCGCGGAACAGCTTCTGAGCCGCAACTTCGATGCGGTCGTGTCGCTCCCGGACGACGGCTTCTATTACGGGGGCATCGTCGCGGCAAGCGACGAGGAGATCGTGCTGATCGGGGAGAATGAGGCCCGGGATCGCACGAGGCTGGCGAAGGTGAACCGGGAGACGCGAACGGTGGAGGAGTGGTTCACTTACGACGGGGAGCTTGCCTTCTATTCCGTGAAGCGAAGCGGCGAGCTTGGCGTGGAAGGCTTGGCGTATGCCGCAGAGGAGCCGAATCGTCGGACGGTCGTGCTGAAGGACGGGGAGTTGGTCGAGAGGCCGGGCATTCGGAGCTCAAGTCCGGATGGAAAATGGGCTGCCGTCTACGAGGACGGTCAAGAGGGGATCGGCGGAACCGATGTTGCGAGCGGCAGTGAAGTCCGTTGGACGAAGGGGGCGAACGACGCCCAGCCCCTATGGCTCCCGGACAGCTCCGGCTTCCTGTTCCTCCAGGATACGGGAGAGCGGCTCGGCGACGGGGCAGGCCCCAAGTACGCGCTGGCGACGTTCGACATCGAGACGAAGCGGATCGAGCGGCTGCCGTATGAGCAAGGCTTCTGGGGAAGGATCGAGTGGCTGGTGCCCGGGCGGGTCGTGCTGGCGCGCAACGGATTCGACGACGGAATCGGCCTGAAGCTGGTCGATCTGGCCGCCGGCACGGAGAAGCAGCTCGTAAGCACGGCGGACCTGACGACGCAGATCGCCTCCCATTCCGGCACGGAGCGGGTTCTGGTCGCCGAGCGGGACTCGTTTGTTTTGTATTCGGCCGAGGGGAACGAGCTGTCGAGGATGCCGTGGCCGGTCGATCTCGACGAATACACCGGGCGCAATCCGGATTACGACGCCAAGGCGGAGAACGAGCGGGCGCCCTACTACAAGTCGGGTCTGTCCGCGAGCTTCGGCATCAGCGGCCTGCGATTTCTCCCGGACGGCAAGCGGATCTCCTTCGAGCTCGGCGCGATCGGCGCGAGCATAGGGGACGTCGTGACGGGAACGAAGCTGTACACGGCAGCGCCCGGAGGCGGCGAGCCCGAAGCGGTGACGATGGATTACTTGACCATCGGAGCCTACGAATGGACATCTTCCGGCCGGAGCGCGGCTCTTCTGTTCGCTCTGCCGGACAGCGCCCAAGGTGCCTATATCGGATGGAAGGACGTTCCCGCTCGCGGATGATCGATGCTCCAGGCCCTTTTTTTCCACCCCTGTTAAGGTAATTGCCTTGACATCCCTGAGACTATCCCGTAAGATAAAGAACGTCACTGAGCTGTAAAGTTGTTTTCCTTGACACCGTTCGAAGGAGATGAGCCTTTGTGCAGGGGGAGAACGCGCTGAGCAAGACGAACCGGATCAACGTGCTCTTCGATTTCTACGGGGCGTTGCTGACGGAGAAGCAGCAGACTTTCTTGAAGTGTTACTACCACGACGACTACTCCTTGGGCGAGATCGCGATCGACTTCGAGATCAGCCGGCAGGCGGTGTACGAACACCTGAAGCGCTCGGAGCAGGCGCTCGAAGAATATGAGACGAAGCTGGGACTCGCTCGCCGCCATGCACGGCTGCAAGCGGGATTGGATAAGCTGGAGCGGCAGATCGGAGAGCTTCCCGAGCCTTGGCGCGGCGAGCTTCGCAGAACGGCGGAGCTGCTTCGCGGCGCGGAGAGTTGAGCGGGGCCGTCCGGCGCTGTAGAATGGAGATTATGCAGGAAGGAGGAGATGGGCCATGGCATTCGAAGGATTGACGACCAGACTCCAGAACGTGTTCGGCAAGCTGCGGGGCAAGGGCAAGCTGAGCGAGGACGACGTCAATGAAGCGATGCGGGAAGTTCGGCTGGCGCTGCTCGAGGCGGACGTCAACTTCAAGGTCGTAAAGGACTTCATCGCCAAGGTGAAGGAGAAGGCCGTCGGCGCGGAGGTGCAGAAGAGCTTCACGCCGGGCATGGTTGTCGTCGACATCGTTCATAAGGAACTGATCGAGCTGATGGGCGGCACCCAGGCGAAGCTGGCGAAGTCGAACAAGCCTCCGACGGTTATCCTGATGGCCGGTCTGCAAGGGGCGGGCAAGACGACGCTGACCGGCAAGCTGGCGAAGCTGCTGCAGTCGCAGGGCCATAAGCCGCTCCTGATCGCGGGGGACATCTACCGACCGGCCGCCATCAAGCAGCTCGAGGTGCTCGGCGGGCAGATCGACGTGCCGGTGTTCTCGCTCGGCGACAAGGTAAGCCCGGTGGACATCGCAGGGCAAGGCGTCCAGCTCGCGAAGGAGCAAGGGCATGACTACGTGCTGATCGATACCGCCGGCCGGCTGCAGATCGACGAAGCGCTGATGGAAGAGATCAAGCAGATTCACGCGGCGGTGAAGCCGGACGAAGTGCTGCTGGTCGTCGACGCGATGACCGGTCAGGAAGCGGTCAATGTGGCGAAGAGCTTCCACGAGCAGCTCGAGCTGACGGGCGTCGTGCTGACGAAGCTCGACGGCGATACGCGCGGCGGCGCAGCGCTGTCGGTCAAGGCGGTCACGGGCTGCCCGATCAAGTTCGCCTCCACGGGCGAGAAGATCGACCAGCTCGAAGCGTTCCATCCGGACCGGATGGCGTCGCGGATTCTCGGCATGGGCGACATGCTCTCGCTGATCGAGAAGGCGCAGACGAACATCGACGCCGAGAAGGCGAAGGACCTCGAGCGCAAGATGCGCAACGCGGAGTTCACCTTCGACGACTTCCTCGAGCAGATGGAGCAGGTTCGCAAGCTTGGCCCTCTCGATCAATTGCTCGACATGATGCCGGGCATGAACAAGCTGAAGGCGGCGCCGGGCTTCAAGATCGACGAGAAGCAGATCTCGCGCACGGAAGCGATCGTCAAGTCGATGACGAAGGCGGAGAAGGCGAAGCCGGACATCATCAACTTCAGCCGCCGCAAGCGGATCGCCGCAGGCAGCGGCACGAACGTGGCGGACGTCAACAAGCTGATTCGCCAGTTCGAGGATATGAAGAAGATGATGAAGCAGTTCTCCGGCATGATGGGTCCGAAGGGACCGAAGGGCGGCATGAAGGCGCTCAAGGGACTGATGGGCAAGGGCGGCGGCAAGGGAATGAAGTTCCCTTTCTAGAACAATCGTTCGCTGCGGGCTCGGAGTGTTGTTTTCCCCCCTCTAACTATTCGATACTCTATCAAGGAGGTGAATTTACCAATGGCAGTACGTATCCGTCTTAAGCGTATGGGTGCTCACAAGAACCCATTCTATCGTGTGGTCGTGTCCGATTCGCGCTCCCCGCGCGACGGCCGCTTCATCGAGGAGATCGGCATCTACAACCCGGTCGCTCAACCGACTCAAGTCCAAATCGACGAAGAGAAGGCTCTGAAGTGGCTGCAGAACGGCGCGCAAGCGTCCGACACGGTTCGCAATCTTCTTAGCAATGCAGGCGTTCTGAAGAAGTTCCACGAGTCCAAGATCTCGAAGTAACGTCCAACTCCCGGAGGGCTGAGCCATGGAACAATTGATTCGGGTCATTGCCCGGGCATTGGTGGATCATCCGGATGACGTGCAGGTCAAGGTCAAGGAAGACGCGCGCGGCCTCGTGTACGAGCTTTCCGTCCATCCGGGCGATGTCGGCAAAGTTATCGGCAAGCAGGGGCGTATCGCCAAGGCGCTGCGCACCGTAGTTACTTCCGCTGCCGTGAAGGAGCGGAAGCGCGTCATCGTGGACATCGTATCAGAATAACGCAAGGCAAGGGGCCGGCTGCCGATGGGCATGTCCGGCTTCTTGCCGTTTAAGAATAGATTCGCTGCACATATGCAAAGGAGGCTGCTTCCGTGACGGAAGAGCGATTGCTCAACGTTGGCAAGATCGTCAATACCCATGGCATCCGCGGCGAGGTGAAAATCTGGCCTCAGACCGACTTCCCGGATGTGCGCTTCCGTGGCGGAAGCCGCTTGCTCGCCTGCCCGCCGGAAGGGACGGCGGGAACGCCGTTCGAGGTCGAGGTGCAAAGCTCGCGCGAGCAGAGCAATGTTTTCGTCGTGAAGCTTAAAGGGTACGACAATATCAACCAGGTCGAGAAGTACAAAGGCTGGGAGCTGAAGGTGCCGGGCGCCGAGCGCGTCGAGCTTGAGGAAGGCGAATATTACTTCCGCGACATCATGGGCTGCGAAGTGGTGACGGAGGAAGGCGAGAAGCTCGGTACGATTGCGGACATCCTCTCGCCGGGGGCGAACGACGTGTGGGTCGTCAAGCAGGCGAAGGGCAAGGAGCTGCTGCTGCCGGTCATCGACGAGGTTGTGCTGAACGTGGACGTGGCGGCCAAGGTCGTCAAGGTGCGCCTGATGGAAGGGTTGCTATGAAGAAAGGCTGGCTCAATGGAAGGGTTGCTGTAGATGAGGATTGACGTTCTGACGCTGTTCCCGGAGATGTTCGAGGGCGTGTTCGGGAGCAGTATTCTCGGTAAGGCCCGCGACAAAGGAATCGTCTCGCTGAACACGGTCAACTTCCGGGATTATGCGAACAACAAGCACAACACGGTGGACGATACGCCGTACGGCGGCGGCGGCGGAATGGTTCTGAAGGCGGAACCGATCTTCGCTGCGGTGGAGGATGTCGTCCGGCGCGCGGAGTCTGCGGATGAGGTCGGGTACGCGGAAAATGCGGGCGGGGACGGGCTAAAGGAAGCTGCGGATGAGGTCGATTGTGCGGAGATGGCGGGCGAGGCCCGAGTCGCGACTGCTGCGCCTGGCGGCGTTAGGCCGCAGTCGTCCAAGCCACGCGTCATCCTTCTCTGCCCGCAGGGCGAGACGTTCACGCAGGCGAAGGCGCAAGAGCTGTCGCGCGAGCGGCATCTGATCTTCATCTGCGGCCATTACGAGGGCTATGACGAGCGCATTCGCGAATTCCTCGTGACGGACGAGCTGTCGATCGGCGACTATGTGCTGACCGGCGGCGAGCTTCCGGCGATGGTGGCGATCGATTCGATCGTCCGGCTGCTGCCGGGCGTGCTCGGCAACGAGCAGTCCGCCGCGCTCGACTCGTTCAGCGACGGCTTGCTGGAATATCCGCATTATACCCGTCCGCCCGAATTCCGCGAATGGAAGGTTCCGGACGTGCTGCTGTCGGGCCACCATGCCGAGATCGACAAGTGGCGGCGGCGGCAATCGCTCGAGCGCACGCTGCTGCGGCGTCCCGACCTGCTCGAGAAGGCCGAGCTGACCGCCAAGGAGCGGCAGTGGCTCGCCGAGAGGAAGCGGGAGCTGGAGTTGGAGAGGGAAGCGCCGTCCGCCGGCGATTCGACGAATGAAGCGGGACGGGCATAAACCTGCAGTCTCCTGCAATCTCCTCGTTGATTTTCTCCGCTGGATGTGATAAAATTTCAAATGTTGTTTGTGCCTAGCTGCCTATTCGTCCTTGAGGCGAAATCAGCGACGGCCGATAGTCGGACGGTCCTCTGCACGCCATGAGGCGAATCGCTGGATTCGCGGAGCGGGGTACGAACGTCTGTGATGAGAGGAGTTGAATACTCATGAATTTGATTCAATCCATTACGCAAGAGCAACTGCGCAAGGACATCCCGAGCTTCCGCCCAGGCGATACGCTGAAGGTGCACGTGAAGGTTGTGGAAGGCTCCCGCGAGCGTGTTCAGTTGTTCGAAGGCGTCGTGATCAAGCGTCGCGGCGGCGGAATCAGCGAGACCTTCACGGTTCGCAAGATTTCTTACGGCGTTGGCGTTGAGCGCGCATTCCCGGTTCATTCCCCGCGTATCGATAAGATCGAGGTGGCACGCCGCGGTAAGGTTCGCCGTGCGAAGCTGTACTACCTGCGCGGTCTGCGCGGCAAGGCGGCTCGTATCAAGGAAATTCGATAATAGCTGTCTAAGGGAGGGCTTGGCGAAGTTCAAGTCCTCCTTTTTGCGTATATCAGAAAGGATAAGATTCGGATATTCTTATCCTATCTGATACCGACGCAAAGCTTCTTCGGCCCCTTGGGGATGCCGAAGGAGTCGAAGCTGGATGGCCGGGCATCGCGAAGATGCTCTGCGGCGGATTGTTGGACCAGGAGAGAGGCGAATTCGACATGGATCAATCGAGTAACGGGAAGCGCGAGGACGAGGACGTTCTGGAACGAAGCGGGCTCGGCGGCGAATTCGGCAAGTCGGATGCCGCTTATCCCGAACGCTCCGAAGGAGCCGGCGAGGCGCCGCGCTCGGGGCCGGCCCCGAAGAATCCGTCCAAGGCGGGGAACGAGACGAAGGAATGGATCAAGGCGCTGGCGATTGCGGGCGTGCTCGTCGTCATCCTGAGATGGTTCATCATTCAGCCGTTCGTTGTGGACGGGGAATCGATGGAGCCGAACTTCCAGAACCGGGAACGGATCATCGTCAACATGCTGCTGTACGACATTCGTCAGCCGAAGCGCGGCGAGGTCATCGTGTTCAAGGTTCCGGAAGAGAACCGCAACTTCATCAAGCGCGTCATTGCCGTGCCGGGCGATACCGTTAAGGTCGAAGGCGACGATGTATATGTTAACGGCGAGAAGCTGAATGAGCCATACTTGACCGATGCGATCGAGCAGGCTCACGAAGCAGGGCATAACTACAACGATACGGACTTCCCGAACTCACTATACCCGGACGGTACCGTTCCGGAGAATATGTTGTTCGTAATGGGTGACAATCGCGGCAACAGCAAGGACAGCCGGATGATCGGTTACGTCCCGATGGACCATGTGATCGGGCGTGCCGAGCTGATCTTCTGGCCGCTTAACGAAATCAACTACATCGGTCGCGGATATTAAGCAACACGGAACGCCAACTCCGATTCCGCGCGATGTGCGGCGAGGTGCGGCATGACGATTCAATGGTTCCCCGGTCATATGACCCGGGCGAAACGCCAAATTCAAGACAAGCTGAAGCTGATCGACGTCGTTCTCGAGCTGATCGATGCGCGGGTGCCGGTGTCGAGCCGCAACCCGATGATCGACGAGATCGTCGGTCCGAAGCCGCGGCTTATTCTGCTCAACAAATCCGATCTGGCGGACCCTCAGCAGAACGCGAGATGGCTGGACTGGTTCCGCTCGTTCGGGCATGAGGTTCTGGCCATCGACGCGAATACCGGAACGGGCACGAAGGACATCTCCGCCCGGGTGAAGCTGCTGCTGAAGGAGAAGATCGACCGTCAGATCGCCAAGGGCATGAACCCGCGTCCTTCGCGGGCGCTCATCGTCGGCATCCCGAATGTCGGCAAGTCAACGCTGATCAACAAGCTGGCCGGGCGCAGCGCCGCGATTACCGGCGACCGTCCGGGCGTCACGAAGGGTCAGCAGTGGATTCGCACGGGAGCGGATCTCGAACTGCTCGATACGCCGGGCATTCTGTGGCCGAAGTTCGAGGACCCCGAGGTCGGCTTCCGCCTTGCGGCGACGGGCGCGATCAAGGAAGAGATTCTGCACGTGGACGAGGTGGCCTGCTTCATTCTTCGTTGGCTGGCGGTGGAATATCGGGAAGCACTGGCGGAGCGCTACGGCTTGTCGGAGCTCCCGTCGGAGCTGCCGGACATTGCATCGGCGGCCGAAGTGCTGGAGCAGATCGGGCGCAAGCGCGGCTGCCTGGCCGGAGGCGGCCATGTCGATTACGCGAAGGCGGCGGGAGTGCTGCTGCGCGATCTTCGCACGGGGAAGCTGGGGCGGATCACGCTCGAAGCTCCTGTCATCTAACGAGACGCACGTCGCTTCGGAAGGACTCCGGGCTGGCGGGTCGGCGATTCGCCGGTTCGCTTGTCTGCGGAGTCTTTTTTTTATGGGACAATGGGTGGAAAAAAGGTTGCGCGACCCTCCGTTCATGTCGGACAATGTTGGGTAACGGTACAGATGAGAAGGAGGAACGGAAGTGTCCGAGAAGAAAAAAAGCGGCTCCAGGGCGGTGTTTGTCGAAGCCGAGCCGGATCGATTGGCGTTCGAGGCCGAGCTGTGGGGGCGGGGGCTGACGGCGGTGG
Organism: Cohnella fermenti; assembly: GCF_004801405.1. Classification (GTDB taxonomy): domain Bacteria; phylum Bacillota; class Bacilli; order Paenibacillales; family Paenibacillaceae; genus Cohnella; species Cohnella fermenti. Next base: position 142,882 of record NZ_SSOB01000009.1, on the reverse strand, counting down.
CCGGCCTGGACGAGGTCGGTCGGGGATGCCTGTTCGGGGACGTCGTCGCTGCCGCGGTTATTCTGCCGCCCGGGCTTGTCCTGGACGGCATCAACGATTCGAAGCAGCTCAGCGAGAAGAAGCGGGAACAGCTTTACGACGTCATTGTCGAGAATGCGGTCGCCTGGTCGGTGGCGCGCGTGGATGCGGCGACGATCGACCGAATCAATATTCGGCAGGCATCGCGGCTCGCGATGAAGACGGCGACGGAAGGGCTGCAGATGGCGGCGGAGCACTTGCTCATCGACGCGGAGAGCGTGGATCTGCCCGTGCCGCAGACGGCGATCATCAAGGGGGACTTCCGCAGCCAGACGATCGGAGCGGCATCGATTCTGGCGAAGGTGACCCGGGATCGGCTGTGCAAGACGACGTGGGACGCTCTCTATCCGGGCTACGGAATCGCCGGCAACAAGGGATACGGGACGAAGGAGCATCGCGAGGCGCTGCTTCGTCTGGGGCCGACGCCGATGCATCGGCGGAGCTTCCTGGAAGGCATTCTGTCCGAGCAGATCTCGTTGTTCTGATGGGAAGGGCGTAGGGAGGCCGCTGCAAAAAAACAGCCCGAAAGCCGATACAGTTACTAAGAGTACATAAGGGGTGAGCGCGAGCGTGAACATGAATATCGGGAATCTCATGCGCGCCATGCTGAACGACGGCCAGCCGACGGATGCTCGTGCGCTGGAGCTGCGCATCGGTCAGATCGTGCGGGGAGTTCTTCTGGAGGTGCTGGACGAAGGCGAGGCGCTCATCCAGATTAACGGGGCGCAGGTGCGGGCCAAGCTCGACGCCGAACTGCCGGTCGGCCGCGGCACGCTGCTGCAGGTGTCGCAGGATTCGAGCGCGGGGGCCATCGTGCTGAAGACGCTGGCCGACTTGACGGCGGCTCCGGCGGACGAAGCGCTGAAGGATGTGGCGAAGTCGTTCGGCTTGCCCGATCAGAAGTGGAGCTTCGAGCTGATGCGGGGCCTTCGGCGGGACGGCTATCCGATCGACAAGGAGACGGCGAGCTGGTTTAAGCAGGCGGCCGCCGCGAGGCCGGCGGGCGAAGATGTCCAGACGTGGATGAATGCGGCGGGAGTTGCTTTCAGGCGGGGCCTTGAAGCGACGGAAGCGACGATCTCGTCTCTGAAGACGGCGCTGTACGGCCCGCAACTGAGCGAGCAGATGAACAAGCTGGAATCGCTGCTTGCCGATTACGTCGGCAAGGGGACGACGCAAGAGGGCGAGCCGGCGGATGCGGGCCTGCAGGCCGCGAAGAAGCTGCAGCAACTGCTGGCGCGCGGCCAGGAGCTGCTGAGCGAAGGGGCGAGACAGCTTGCGGGCGGCGGCGGAGCGGAAGGGGCCGCTCCGGGCCGTAGCGCATCCGTGCAGGAGGGCGGAGGCGGCCGGGCGGCCGTCCCCCCGATGTCGGGAGGGCGCGAGGCCGCCGGGCAGGCGATGCCGGGTGCGGCGGAAGGGGCGAGCGCCGCGGCGAAGGGCGGCGATCCGGAGCTGAACGCCGCCGGTCGGTCGGCCGGCGGAACGCCGAGCGGAAGCGGAGGCAGCGGCGGAGGCGCGGCGGTTGGCGGCGTGGCCGGCGGAGCGGACGGCGCCCGGGGTGCGCTCGCGGCAGGCGATGAGACGCGCGGCGGCGCTTCGGCCAGGCCGGCGGACGCCGGACGAAGCGGCGAAGCGGTCGAGGCGGGCGCCCGAGGCGCGGCGGGCGGCGAGGCCGCAAGAGCCGGGGCGGCAGCGCAGGCGGCGGACGCTCGCGGAGGTTCGGCCGCGGATGGGGCGGCGAATGCCCGGCCTGCGGCGGACGGCTCCTGGCTCGGCCGCTTCATGGAGCTGCTCGGCGCGAGCCATGAGCGGCAGCTTGCGCATCAGTTGCTCTCTGGCGAGCTGGTCGGCCGAACGGCGGCGGAGACGGTCGGCAGAGCGGCGGACGACGCTCCGTCGACCTCGATGGAATCGCTCAAGAGCGCTCTGCTGGCGCTGGCCGGCGGTGACGACGTGCCTGCCGCGCTCAAGGAAGCCGCGCAGGGAATGGCGCAGCAGATTACCGGCCAACAGCTGCTGCTCTCCGCGGAACGGCAGAATACGGCGATGATGAGCCACATGACGCTGTTTGTGCCAATCAAAGGACAGAACGGCGACACGACCGCCACAATCCAGATCCAGACGCGGCGGGGGCGCAAGGGCGAATGGGACTCGGGCAATTGCCGCCTTGTTTTCCAACTGAATATGAGTCACATTGGCGATACGCTCGTCGACGTGCAGATCGTGGACAAAGTTGTCTCGCTGCGGGTGCTGAACGACCGTCCATGGGCGCTCGAACTGCTCGAATCCGCCCGGGACGAAGCGGCGCGCGGGATGCAGGAGGCGGGCTACCAGCTCCTGTCGCTCAAGACGTCGGCATTCCCTGTCGCGGTCCCCGCGGAGCCGGAGAGCTCGGACAAGGAAGGCGCGTCGGCGTCCTCCGCATGGGCCGCGGGCATTCTGCAGGAGCAAGCGGGTTCCGCTTATGCCGCCAAGCCGTACAAGGGAGTTGACTACCGAGCATGAGCGAATCATCCGGCTTGCCCGACGAGAAGAACGAGGAAGGGCTGTACCCCCGGCGCAAGGCGGTCGCTTTGAAGTACAGCCCGGAGCGCGGCGCGGCGCCGGTCGTCGTGGCGAAGGGACAAGGCGTCATCGCGGAGGAGATCGTCCGCAAGGCGAAGGAGAACGGGGTGCCGATCCAGGAGGACACCTCCCTCGTCGAAGTGTTGTCCAAGCTCGATCTGGAGCAGGAGATTCCGCCGGAACTGTATCGGCTGGTCGCGGAGGTGCTCAGCTTCGTCTACCGGACGGACCGGCGGGCGGGCTTGCGATCCGACGACGGTCATATGCTTCCTTAGCGAGGAGGAGGTCGTGAATGCAAAGGGAGCACTCGTCTGACAAGCGCAGATTGTCCCGGCCGGACCTGCGCCTGGCAACGGGCCGGGCGGCCGAGGAAGCCGCGGCGAAGCATCTGGAGCGGTGCGGCTACGGCATCGTGGCGCGCAATTGGCGTTGCCGCACAGGCGAGCTCGACCTCATCGCCACGGACGGCGATGCTCTCGTGATCGCGGAGGTTCGCTCGCGCCGCGGTGGGGCGACGCGCTTCGGCACCGCCATCGAGGCGGTCACCCTGCGCAAGTGCGCACAAGTCCGAAGCACCGCACAGGTCTACCTGAACCAGACCCGCCGCGAGCCGAGCCGCATCCGCTTCGACGTCATCGCCGTCACATTTGCCCCCGGCGGCGAGATCGCCGAGCTGAAGCACATTAAAGGAGCCTTCTGAGGGGCTCTTTTTTACGTTGTGGGCCAACTCAAAACACACCGAAACCATCAAACCTACTGAACTCGCTAAACCGAGATGAGTCGTGGTTACTCAAATGCGGGCGTACGAGCAGGTATGGTGGGCGTGGATCAGCAACCACGGGTCAACTGGAGCAGCGATAGGTGCGCGGAGGTACCGAGATGAGGAACATGGTTACTCAAGTGAGGACATACGAACAGACATGGTGGGTGCGGCTGAGTAACCACGACTCAACTGGAGCGACTATAGACGCGTGGAGGGACTGCTAAACTCGCTGACTACGCCGAAGTTACTGAAGCCATCACAGCCGACGAACCCGATGGGAACCTGATTTTATGTGAAAAATCACATTGGTGCTGCCCGAAAAGGGGGACATCGCCTATTTTTATGCGAAAAATCATATTCATGGAGGAAATTTCGGTTCGATTTTCCGTATACATGCTAAAAATCATATAAAACGCCTCGATTCTATCCAATTCAAGCCGACGAATGTGAAAAATCACATAAAATCGCAAAAGTCAGCGAATTGGAGGTGAATATCACGGCTGCGCAAAAGGACCGCCAGGGCGATCTTCCCTGACGGTTGTTTAAGCGTAGTTCGGATTAAGCTCGATGATTAAAATTTATCGATCGCATTCGAACCCGATCCACACCAATGGAATATGAAAATTCACTTTAGCCGATGGCGGAAATCCGGCTGTCTCTTACACTTCGGAACGGTCCAGGCAGCGATATTGGATCGCTTCGGCGACGTGCTCTTCGCGGATGGCGTCGGAGGAGTCCAGGTCGGCGATCGTTCGGGCCATCTTCAGGATTCGGTCATGCGCTCGGAAGCTCAGTCCCATGCGGTCGTAGGTGGTGTGCAGCAGCTTCTCGGCAGAGCCGGACAGAGCTGCGTGTTGGCGGAGATGTCGGCCGTGCAGCTCACTGTTCCAGCGAATGCCGAGCTTGCGGTAGCGATGAAACTGTCGCTCGAAGGCGGCTTCGACGATGGCCCGGGCTTCGGCGGAGGACAGGCCTCCCCGCACGCCGCCGGGCGACGCTTGCCGGGGCATCTCCACCTGCAGGTCGATGCGGTCGGCCAAGGGGCCTGACATCCGCCCCCGATAGCGAGAGATGGCAATCGTGGTGCAGGTGCAAGCGTTCTTACCGGGGGCTGAGCTCGAATCCGTGCCGTAAAATCCGCAAGGGCACGGATTCATCGAACAAGCCAGCATAAACCGCGCGGGAAAACGCACGACGCCGCGGGCGCGGCCGATCGTCACGTGCCGATCTTCAAGCGGCTGGCGCAGCGCCTCGAGCGCGGCACGCTGGAATTCCGGCATCTCGTCGAGGAACAGCACGCCGTGATGGGCGAGCGTCACTTCTCCCGGCTTCGGGACGGAGCCGCCGCCGATGAGGCCGGCCGCAGATACGGTGTGATGCGGAGACCGGAACGGGCGTTGCCGAATCAGCCCGCGTCGTTCGCCCGGCAGCTTGCCGCTGACACTGTAAATCTTCGTGACGGCGAGCGCTTCGTCGTCGTCGAGGTGCGGCAGCAGCGTCGGGAGGCGTCGGCACAGCATCGTTTTGCCCGTACCCGGCGGACCCATAAACAAAACATTGTGCATTCCCGCGGCTGCAATAAGAAGCGCGCGCTTGCCGTGTTGCTGTCCGATTACGTCGGAGAGATCGATCTCGGCATCGGTGTCGGCAGGAACGGAAGAGAAGGCGGCTCCCTTGCCAGGCGATTCGAGAGGGTAGATCTGGGCGCGACCGCCTCCGATGATCCACTCGCCGAGCGAACCGATTCCCCGCACGCGAATACCTTCGATGAGCGAAGCTTCGGCAACGCACGCTCGCGGTACGAACACTTGCTTTAATCCTTCGTTCCGGGCCCGTTCGACCATCGGCAGAACGCCGGGAACCGCCTTAATCTCTCCGCTTAACGACAGCTCCCCTATCAGCAGCGAGCCTTCCAGCATCTCGGGAGGGAGCTGGCCGCTCGCCCCGAGAATGCCGGCCGCGATGGCGAGATCGAAGGCGCTTCCTTCCTTGCGCATATCGGCAGGGGCGAGATTGACCGTGATGCGGTCAAGCGGAAACTTCATGCCACCGTTGCGGATGGCTGTGCGAACCCGCTCGATGGACTCCCGGATCGCCGGGTCGGGAAGTCCGACCACATTCACTTGAGGCAAACCGCTCGCAATATCGACTTCCACCTCGATCAGTCGTCCCTCGACGCCGGCGACGGTTGCGCTGAGCATTTTCACATACATAACAAAGAAACACCCTCCTCCCAAGCAACGATGGAGAAAGGTGCTTCCTTTCCGCGCTGTTCCATATATTTGCATTCTAACTTGGATAAGCAAGGGTGTCAAATCGTCGGCCATCGCCCAAATTTCCTCTTGATAAGAACGTAAGTTCGGGTTTATAATGTCTCATATAACAAGAACGAACGTTCCTATTCGGAGGCGAACGGAGATGCCTATCGGTAAGTATATCGGTTGTCGAGTAGAGATTGTTTATTTGAATTCCATCGGCCGCCTTACGCGCAAAGTGGTTCATGTTCTGGAAGTAACGAGCAAATCCGTATATGCTTTCGACAACGGCAAGCAGGCGTATCGGACGCTTCGACTGCAACGAATTTTGGCCGTTCTGCCGGCGTAGAGTGCTTCCCGATGTTATTTGTAATCGGGAGGAAGCAAGATGCGAAGGGGGGATTCTGTCGTTGCTGCGACTTCTTCCGCGCGCTCCATCGACTCCAAGATTTCGTCCGTTTCCGCGGTCTCCTCGGGATTCTCATCGCTCGCAAGATCTTGAGTTTGTTTGAGGTTGAATTTAATGTACAGGATGGACGATTTGGGGAGAATGATTTTGTTGTCGGTCTCATCGTCGAAGTCCTTCACAAGCAAGGAAGAGCCATCGATGCTTGTTTTGAGGATCGCCATGTTCAAGAACACCTCATTCGTAATCAGCTTGATGTCCGCCGTGATTTTGGTTGATGTGAACAAGCTGCTGATATAAAACAACTGTGCGTAGATTACTCGTACGGCTAAGTAGAGAATGAAGTAACAGATAACGAGGAACACGCTTTCGAATGCCGGCACGTCTGAGAACAAATAACCCACTGTTTCGATGGTACTCTTGACGTCTAATTCGAACGCGGCTGACCAGTAGAACAATAACACGTTAAGCGTGTATCCGGCTATAATTATCGGGCTAAGGATATAGGCATAGAAGAAAATGAATAAAACGATAATTTTTACGACCCTGCAATTGACTTGTTTATCGCCTATGTTCATGGTTGTCGCAAACCAGAGCTTCGCCTTGTTTACCCATCTGATTCCAAGAGCGCATCCGAATAGAAGCACCGCAACCCATAATGAGGTATAAAGCACCCAAGAGGGAACCGGCAATTCGGAGACATACGGAAAGTGTTCGATTCTCGAACGGTCTTGTTTCTCGAAGGAACCGATGAACAAAGCGATTCCGGTGATCAAGAGAAATTTGCCGATCCCCGCCAGCAGCTTCAAAAAAATTTGAATGTTTTGGTGAAGCAGCAGTTTTTCTTCTCGCGACATTTTTATGTATGTAATCAAGCTGCTGATAAACGGGGCTGCGATTGGAATGATTAAAGCCGTGGCCCATCCGCTGAACGAAACGTCAAAATCCACGATTATCCCCCTTGCCTACAAATAATATCGGGACAATCGGGGAAATAATTGAGAGCTTCAAGCAATTGGAAAAATCCCCATCCAAGAAGAGGAGAGGCTTGCGAGCGAGGCGGTTAAGCGCGGGGGCGAGGAGCAGCCGGACATCCAATTGAAGAAAATCGCACCCGCTGCGAAGAAAACGACAGCGGATGGTTAGATTTCTGCGTATTGGTAAATCTATTATCGGTTAGGGGTTGAATGATCGCATTCCGATATGAAATCATTGCCGATTGGGACTAATAAAAAGATGAAAAATGGAGGAAGACTCGCGGAAAAGGTGTTACAATGGTTAAGGTTTCGGTACATGCAAAAGTACCCAGAGATTCTTCAGATGCGTGCAAAACGGGAGGATGCTAGGCCATGAATATTCATGAGTATCAAGGCAAGGCAGTCTTGAGACAGTACGGCGTCACCGTGCCGAACGGCAAGGTCGCTTTCTCTGTCGAAGAAGCTGTAAGCGCGGCTCAAGAGCTCGGCACGCCTGTCGTTGTCGTCAAAGCTCAGATCCATGCGGGCGGACGCGGCAAGGCCGGCGGTGTCAAGGTTGCCAAGGGCTTGGACGAAGTCAAGCAATATGCGGAGCAAATTCTCGGCAAGGTGCTGGTTACTCATCAGACCGGTCCGGAAGGCAAGGAAGTCAAGCGTCTTCTGATCGAAGAGGGCTGCGACATCAAGAAAGAATATTACATCGGTCTGGTCGTTGACCGCGGAACGGGCCGCGTTGTGCTGATGGGCTCCGAAGAAGGCGGCACGGAGATCGAAGAAGTCGCCGCTCATTCCCCGGAGAAGATCATCAAGGAAGTCGTCGATCCGGCGATCGGCCTGACGACATTCCAAGCGCGCCGCCTGGCATATGCGATCAACATCCCGAACGAGCTTGTCAACAAGGCAATCAAGTTCATGCTGTCGCTGTACGCGGCTTTTGTGGACAAGGATTGCTCGATCGCGGAGATCAATCCGCTCGTCGTAACCGGTGGAGGCGATATTATCGCTCTCGACGCGAAGCTGAACTTCGACTCCAACGCATTGTTCCGCCACAAGGACATCGTGGAGCTTCGCGACCTGGATGAAGAAGACGAGAAGGAAATTCAAGCATCCAAGTTCGATCTGTCCTACATTGCCCTCGACGGCAACATCGGCTGTATGGTCAACGGTGCCGGTCTCGCCATGGCGACGATGGACATTATCAAATATTACGGCGGCGAGCCGGCCAACTTCCTCGACGTAGGCGGCGGCGCAACCAAGGAGAAGGTTACCGAAGCGTTCAAGATCATCCTCAGCGATGCGAACGTCAAGGGAATCTTCGTCAACATCTTCGGCGGCATCATGAAGTGCGACATCATCGCCGAAGGCGTCGTCGCGGCTGCCCGCGAGCTTGGCTTGGACAAGCCGCTCGTCGTACGCCTCGAAGGCACGAACGTGAATCTCGGCAAAGAGATCTTGAACAATTCCGGCCTGAACATCGTGGCTGCGGATTCGATGGCTGACGGCGCGCAGAAGATCGTTGCGCTCGTGAAATAGGGAGAACCAACCGGGGAGTGTGAAGTCATGAGTATCTTGATCGATAAGAACACCAAGGTGATCACCCAAGGCATCACAGGCGCAACGGGCGCGTTCCACGCCAAGGGTGCTCTGGATTACGGCACGCAGATGGTCGGCGGCGTTACGCCTGGCAAGGGCGGCCAAACGATCGATTTCGACCTGGAGAACGGCACTAAGGTAACGCTGCCGATCTTCAACACGGTTAAAGAAGCGATAGCGGCTACGGGCGCAACGGCTTCCGTTATCTATGTCGCTCCGCCGTTCGCGGCCGACTCGATCCTGGAAGCGGTAGATGCCGAGCTCGACCTCGTCATCTGTATCACGGAAGGCATTCCGGTGCTGGACATGGTCAAGGTCAAGCGCTACATGGAAGGCAAGAAGACTCGCCTGATCGGGCCTAACTGCCCGGGCGTCATTACGCCGGACGAGATCAAGATCGGCATCATGCCGGGCTATATCCACAAGAAGGGCCACGTAGGCGTCGTCTCCCGTTCGGGAACGCTGACGTACGAAGCGGTTCATCAGCTCACATCCCGCGGCATCGGCCAATCGTCCGCTGTCGGCATCGGCGGCGACCCTGTCAAGGGCTCCGAGTTCATCGACATCCTTAACCTGTTCAACGAAGACCCTGACACGTATGCGGTCATCATGATCGGGGAGATCGGCGGAACGGCGGAAGAAGAAGCGGCGGAGTGGGTCAAGGCGAACATGACGAAGCCGGTCGTCGGCTTCATCGGCGGCGCAACCGCGCCTCCAGGGAAGCGCATGGGCCATGCCGGCGCCATCATCTCGGGCGGCAAGGGCACGGCGGCCGAGAAGATTGCGAAGCTCGAAGAGTGCGGCATTCGCGTGTCCCCGACTCCTTCGGAGATGGGCGCTACGCTGGTGGGCGTGCTTGAAGAGCGCGGTTTGCTGGAGAAGTGCAAGAGCTAATTCGGCTTTAAGCCATAACGATATCGGATAGGCAGGCAGCCTTCCGCATTCCTCGAACGAGGGAAGCGGAGGGCTGTTTCTGTTTTGAAGCGATGAACGATTGCGGCAGTCGGTGCCCATTAGGAGGCGGGGGAGCATGGCGCGGGATTGGGAGGCAAGCGAACTGCTTGTCGGGATGCACGAGACGGAAGGCGTAGGATGGATCACGATAAGGCGCGTGATCGCGTGCGGGGCGTTGGAAGGAGCGAACCATCGGAGGGCGATGGATTGGCGGGAATTCGCCTTGTCTGCGAGGCAAGCGGCGAACCTCGCCGAGAGGCTGACGGACGAGAAGATCGAGCTGGCGATTCGCAAAAGGGAGAGGGCGGGCATCAAAGTCGTCACGAGGTTGGACCCGGAGTATCCGCCTCTGCTGAAGCATATCGAGGACCCTCCTTGGGTGCTGTATGCCGTAGGAAGGCTGGAGCTCCTTCTGAGGCCAGCGATTGCCGTTGTCGGCACACGGACCGCAACTGCCTACGGCAAACGCATGGCGGAGGAGCTGTCGGCCTCGTGCGCGCAGTCCGGGATAACGGTCGTGAGCGGACTGGCGAGGGGCATCGACACGTCGGCGCACATCGGCGCGCTCGGCAAGCCCGGGACGACGATCGCCGTCCTGGCCTCGCCAGTCGATCATCCGTATCCGTCGGAGAATCGCGGACTGTACCGGGAGATCGTCGACGAAGGGCTTGCAATCTCCGAATCTCCGCTCGGGGCTCCGTTGACGAAGGCGCACTTCTACTTGCGCAATCGGATCATCGCGGGCTTATGCCAGGGAGCGCTTATCGTGGAAGCGGGCGAAGGGAGCGGGGCGTTGATCACGTCCACGCACGCCTTGAATTACAACCGGGACGTATATATTGTGCCGGGGCCGATCACGTCGCCGCGCAGCGTCGGAGTGCTCAAGCTGCTGAACGACGGGGCCAAGCCGGTCCTTGGCGCGAACGATGTTCTCACGGATTACGTTCGGACGCTCGGAGAATGGAGAAGGGCGAACGGCCAGCCGGAGGAAGCGGCCGCCAGCGGCCACTCGAATGCGGGGAAGGCCGAGGAGCTGACGCCGGAGGAAGAGGCGCTGCACGAATGGCTTGCAGAAGAGGGGGCGCGCACCATCGACGAGTTGCTTGCTTGGAGCGGGATGCCGGCGGGCCAATTGCACGCGGCTCTTCTCGGCTTGCAGATGAAGCGGCTCGTTCAGCTACTGCCAGGATCGATCTACGAAGTCATCTAGTATATTAATGAAGGGACGCGATTCGGGAAGGGAGGAATTTGAGCTCTTCCCGATGCTCGTGTTATGATGGGCAACGAGAACCCGAGGAGGGAATATGGTCCGCCGAAGATGGTCGTTATCGCGAGGACAAAAGGGCGATCGTAGGGGCCGCTCGCGAACGATGTTTGCGTTCGGACGGTTTTATGAGTATCCTTACAGATAAAGCGCATATTTTCACCCAACACCTTGGTTCGTATAAACGATTCGCTGAAGGGAAGTTCTTGCGGAGCGATGTAAGCTCGGTCTAAGAACTTGTTGACTGTTGGAGAGGAGGAATGGACGTGGCGGATTCACTCGTTATTGTAGAGTCACCGGCTAAAGCCAAGACAATCGGCAAATACTTGGGCAGCAAATTTATCGTTAAAGCGTCCATGGGCCATATTCGGGACCTTCCGAAGAGCCAGATCGGCGTGGAGATCGGCAATGAATTCCAACTGAAGTACATTACGATTCGCGGCAAAGGGAGCGTCCTCAAGGAACTGAAGGACGCCAGCAAGAAAGTCAAGAAAGTCTATCTGGCGGCCGACCCCGATAGAGAGGGAGAAGCGATCGCCTGGCACTTGGCGCATTATTTGGAGCTCGACGAGTCGGACACGTGCCGTGTCGTATTCAACGAAATTACGAAACAAGCGGTCAAAGACGCCTTCAAGGCTCCGCGGCCTATCAATATGGATCTGGTGAACGCGCAGCAGGCTCGCCGCGTGCTTGATCGCCTGGTCGGCTACAAGATCAGCCCGCTGCTCTGGAAGAAGGTCAAGAAGGGGCTTAGCGCCGGTCGCGTTCAGTCGGTCGCGGTCAAGCTGATCATCGACAGGGAGCATGAGATCAAGGCGTTCGTGCCGGAAGAATACTGGAGCATTACGGCGCATCTCCTTAGAGAGGGGAAGGCGTTCGAAGCGAAGTTCCACGCGCTTGGCGACGACAAGAAGGAACTGAAGAGCCAATCGGACGTGAACGAGGTTCTCGCCGCGATTGCGGGGCAGCCGTTCTCGGTCGGCGAAGTGAAGGAGAAGGAGCGTCAGCGCAACCCGTCTCCGCCGTTCATTACGAGCTCCCTGCAACAGGAAGCGGCACGCAAGCTGAACTTCCGCGCCTCGAAGACGATGCAGATCGCGCAGCAGCTTTACGAGGGCGTCGATCTCGGGAAGGAAGGCACCGTCGGTCTCATTACGTACATGAGAACGGACTCGACGCGTATCTCTCCCGTCGCCCAGGAGGAAGCGCAGGGCTTTATCGTAGGCAAGTACGGTGCGAGCTATTACCCCGAGACTCCCCGGGTATACCTGAAGAAGAACGCGAACGCCCAGGATGCGCACGAAGCGATCCGTCCGACGTCCGTGCTCCGCGAGCCGGAGCAGATGAAGCCGTTCCTGTCCCGAGATCAGCTTCGTCTCTACAAGCTAGTGTGGGAGCGCTTTGTCGCCAGCCAGATGTCTTCCGCCGTGCTCGATACGATGACGGTCGATCTTGTAAGCGGCCCGGCCACGTTCCGCGCGAACGGTTCGAAGCTGAAGTTCTCCGGCTTCATGAAGGTGTATGTCGAGAGCAACGACGACGGCACGACCGAGGAAGATCGCCTGCTGCCGCCGCTCCGTTCCGGAGATGCGGTCGAGACGAAGGAACTCGATCCGAAACAGCACTTCACGCAGCCTCCTCCTCGCTATACGGAAGCGCGTCTCGTGAAGACGATGGAGGAGCTGGGAATCGGGCGCCCGAGTACCTATGCTCCTACGCTGGAGACAATTCAGAAGCGCAATTACGTCGCGATTGAAGAGAAGAAGTTTTTCCCGACGGAGCTCGGCGACCTGATCAATCAATTGATGGAAGAGTTCTTCCCTGAGATTCTCGACACCGAGTTCACGGCGAACATGGAAGGCGATCTCGACCATGTGGAAGAAGGCAAGGAGAACTGGATCGACGTCATCGAGGAGTTCTACAAGTCGTTCGAGAAGCGTCTCGAAGTGGCCGAGGAAGAGATGAAGGAGATCGAGATCAAAGACGAGCCTTCCGACGAGATCTGCGAGAAGTGCGGAAGTCCGATGGTGTACAAGATGGGCCGCTTCGGCAAGTTCCTCGCCTGCTCGGGCTTCCCTGAATGTCGCAACACCAAACCGATCGTGAAGGCGACCGGCGTTGTGTGCCCGAAGTGCAAGAAGGGCCACATTGTGGAGAGGCGGAGCAAGAAGGGGCGCATGTTCTACGGCTGCGATCAATATCCGGAGTGCGACTACGTCTCCTGGGATAAGCCGGTCGCGAAGCCTTGTCCGGAATGCGGTTCAATGATGACCGAGAAGCGGACGAGGAGCGGGGCGACCTGGAATTGCACGCAGTGCTCGCACAGCGAGACGGCTCCGGAGGCCGACGAAGGGCCGGATCTGGAATAATCCGAGCCGGAAGCGGCCGGTGCCGGCATGAAGCGGAACCGGTATCGAATAGGATACAAGCAAGGCGCAGGAGGTACTTAAGTTGGCTCACCATACGCAGGTTACCGTCGTAGGCGCGGGACTCGCGGGAAGCGAAGCCGCTTGGCAAATCGCTTCCCAGGGGGTTCCGGTCACACTGTACGAGATGCGACCCGTCCGCCGGACGCCGGCGCATCATACGGATCAGTTCGCGGAACTGGTCTGCAGCAACAGTCTAAGGGCGAACGGGCTGACGAACGCCGTCGGCGTCCTTAAGGAAGAGATGAGGCGGCTCGATTCGCTTATTCTGTCCGCAGCCGACCGGAACGCCGTTCCTGCGGGGGGAGCGCTCGCGGTCGACCGCGAAGGGTTCTCCGGAGAGGTGACGAGCCGGCTGCGGGAGCATCCTCTCATCACGGTCGTGAACGAGGAGTTCACCCAGATCCCGGCGGACGGCATCGTCGTGCTGGCGACCGGGCCGCTCACGTCGCCGGAGCTATCGGCGCAGATTCGCGAGCTGCTCGGCGAAGAGTACTTTTACTTCTTCGATGCTGCGGCGCCGATCGTCATGAAGGACTCTATCGACATGAACAAGGTTTTCCTTGCCTCGAGATACGACAAGGGCGAAGCGGCTTACCTGAACTGCCCGATGACGGAAGAGGAGTTCGAGGCGTTCTACGAAGCTCTCACGACGGCGGAGACGGCCGAGGTGAAGGACTTCGAGAAGAATATGGTGTTCGAAGGCTGCATGCCGATCGAAGTCATGGCGGGGCGGGGCAAGCAGACGATGCTGTTCGGTCCGCTGAAGCCGGTCGGGCTGGTCGATCCGAATACGAGCAAGCAGCCGTTCGCAGTCATCCAGCTTCGCCAGGACAACGCGTCCGGAACGCTGTACAATCTGGTCGGCTTCCAGACTCATCTGAAGTGGGGAGAGCAGAAGCGCGTGTTCTCGCTCATCCCGGGCTTGGAGAACGCCGAATTCGTTCGATACGGAGTCATGCATCGCAATACGTTCATCAACTCTCCCCGCCTGCTGAAGTCGACCTACCAATTCCGCGGACGGGAATCGCTCTTCTTCGCGGGCCAGATGACGGGCGTGGAAGGATATGTGGAATCGGCCGCATCGGGTCTTATCGCCGGGCTCAACGCCGGACGACTGGCACGGGGGCTGGAGCTGCTGCCGCTGCCGTCCGAGACGACGCTCGGCAGCATGGCCGAGTACATCACGACGGCCGACTTTCGGCACTTCCAGCCGATGAATGCGAACTTCGGCCTGTTCCCGCCGCTGGACACCCGCGTTCGCAGCAAGAAGGAGAAGAACGACAGGATCGCGGCGCGCGCGCTGGAAGCGATCGACGAGTTCAAGTCGACAATTCGCCAATCAAGCGAGATCAAGGCACAATGAAGCAGCGGCAGCCGGACAGAGCGCCTGCTGCTTCGCCGCGTTTCATGCCTTGGATGCTTGTCATAAGTTTGCAATTCGAGGAGGAATCCGAATGGAGATGTCATTCCACGCCACCACGATATGCGCGGTGCGCCATAACGGCAAAGGAGCGATCGCCGGCGACGGGCAGGTGACGTTCGGCAACAGCATGGTAATGAAGAGCACGGCCAAGAAGGTTCGCCGTCTGTACAGGGGGCAAGTGCTCGCGGGCTTCGCGGGCTCCGTCGCGGATGCGATCACGCTATTCGAGAAATTCGAAGGCAAGCTGGAAGAGCACCACGGCAACTTGCAGCGGGCGGCGGTCGAGCTCGCCAAGGATTGGCGGTCGGACCGCGTGCTGCGCAAGCTGGAGGCGATGCTGATCGTCATCGACGCCTCCGGCATGCTGCTCTTGTCGGGCAACGGCGAGGTGATCGAGCCGGACGACGACATTCTGGCGATCGGGTCGGGCGGGAGCTTCGCGCTGTCTGCGGCGCGAGCGCTCAAGCGCCACGCTCCCGATCTGGAAGCGAAGGAGATCGCGAAGAACGCCCTGCAGATCGCTTCCGAGATCTGCGTGTACACGAACAATAATCTGGTCGTCGAAGAGATCTGAACGCGAGCAACAGAATCGGAGGGATGGCAATGATGAACGATTCATTGAAGAAGGATGCGGGGAAGGATGCGGGCAGAGATTCGTGGAATGATTCGTGGACTCCCCGCCAGATCGTTGCAGAGCTCGATAAGTATATCGTCGGACAGAAGCCGGCGAAGAGATCCGTCGCTGTCGCGTTGCGGAACCGGTATCGCCGCAGCAAGCTGCCGGAGGCGATGCGGGACGAGGTCGTGCCGAAGAACATTCTGATGATCGGGCCGACGGGCGTCGGCAAGACGGAGATTGCCCGCAGGCTCGCGAAGCTGGTGCAAGCCCCGTTCGTCAAGCTGGAGGCGACCAAGTTCACCGAGGTCGGCTATGTGGGCCGAGACGTCGAGTCGATGGTACGCGATCTCGTCGAGACGGCGATCCGCATGGTGAAGGAGGAGCGCACGGAGAAGGTGCGCGACAAGGCGGAGGAGGCTGCCAACGAGCGGCTGGCGGCGCTGCTCGTGCCGTCTTCCTCGAAGCAGAAGCCGCAGCGCAATCCGTTCGAGATGCTGTTCGGCGGAGGGCAGAACCAGCAGGCGGCCGACGAGCCGGAGCCGGTCGATCCGTCCCTGCAGACGAAGCGCGCGGATACGCTTGCCAAGCTGAAGGCCGGCACCCTCGAGAACGAGATCGTCGAGATCGAGGTCGACGATACGACGCCGACGATGCTCGATATGCTCGGCGGGCCGGGGCAGGACCAGATGGGCAATATGCAGGAGATGCTGAGCCAATTCATGCCGAAGCGGCGCAAGAAGCGCAAGCTGTCCGTCAAGGAGGCGCGCAAGGCGCTTATCGTGGAGGAAGCGGGCAAGCTGATCGACATGGACGACGTGATCTCCGAGTCCGTAGCGCGAGCCGAGCAGTCCGGAATTATTTTCATCGACGAGATCGACAAGATCGCCAGCAACGGCAGGGGGCAAGGGCCTGATGTGTCCCGCGAAGGGGTGCAGAGAGACATTCTGCCGATTGTCGAGGGATCGACGGTGGTGACGAAGTACGGCCCCGTCAAGACCGATTACGTGCTGTTCGTCGCGGCTGGTGCGTTCCACGTATCGAAGCCTTCGGACCTTATCCCCGAGCTTCAGGGACGTTTCCCGATCCGGGTCGAATTATCCAGCTTGACGGATGACGATTTTGTGCGTATTCTTACGGAACCGGAGAATGCGCTGACGAAGCAGTATGCCGCGTTGCTGGCGACGGAGGGGGTCGAGATCGAATTTACCGATGCCGCGATCGTCGAGCTGGCGCGAATGGCCCAGGACGTGAACCGCAACACCGAGAACATCGGCGCACGCCGACTTCATACACTGCTCGAGAAGCTGCTCGAGGATTTGAGCTTCGAGGCGCCGGAGCTGCAGCTCACGCAGCTATCGATTACGCCGGAATATGTGAGAGATAAACTGTCCAGCATTGCCAGCGATCGCGATTTGAGCCAATATATTTTGTAGCGGCAGCGGGCGGTTACGTAGGAGGATATCGTTAACATGAGTTTGCTTTCTAAGATCAGAACGCTGAACGGCCTGCTTCAGGAGGCGGCAGGCAAGCCGCTCAACTTCCGAGTGATGGCGGAAGCGCTGCGGGGAACGCTCGGAGGCGGTGTGTTTGTCGTCAGCCGCCGCGGCAAGATTCTGGGGGCGGCGCAAGCCGCTTCCTTCGCGGAAGCGTGGCTGCGCCAGAATTCGGCGGACGAGCTCCGTTTTCCGGGGGAGACGAACGAACTATTTTTACGAATTACGTCCACAGCCTCGAACGAAGCGCCGGAGAAGGCGCTGAGCCCTGTAGAATCCGCATTTTCCGGGCAGAAAGTAACGATCGTGCCGATTATCGGCGGAGGAGATCGAATTGGGACTATAGTCCTATCTCGTGAAGAGGAAGTCGGGGATGATGAACTCATTCTAGCGGAATACGGGTCGACGATTATCGGGATGGAGATTCTTCGCGAGAGGGCGGAGGAGCGGGAGGTCGAAGCAAGGAGCAAAGCCGTCGTAACGATTGCGGTCAATTCCTTGTCGTTCAGCGAGCTTGAAGCCGTCGACCACATCTTCGAAGAGCTGGAAGGCAAAGAAGGGCTGCTCATCGCGTCCAAGATCGCCGACCGCGCCGGCATTACCCGCTCGGTCATCGTAAACGCGCTGCGCAAGCTGGAGAGCGCCGGGGTTATCGACACTCGTTCTCTTGGGATGAAGGGCACCTATATTCGCATTCTCAACGACAAATTGCTTCAGGAACTGGAGTCCCGCAAGGCATAGTCCGATTGGAAATAGTTTCCCGTTCAAAAGTCCGATCTTGGAAACAAGATAGGGCTTTTTTCTTATTGTCACTTTTTGGCCGATATCGGATGATTGATCTTAGAAATTTTTAATCTGCCAGGAATCGACTCGAATTGTGACGATTTGAAAAAAGATGTCGAACAGGCAGGATTATGCGCAATGGTTGTTGAATAATGGAATGTTGAATGTTTCATTTATGCAGCCGATGGGTACTTTAAAAGACTTAAAAATGGAAAAGGGGCGGTACGTGGTGGATTTGTTAGGCGGAGCGTCGTTCCAGAGGCTGGAAGGCGCCATAAAAGCCGCTTCGTTGCGACAGCAGGTCATCGCCAATAATGTGGCTAACGTGGATACTCCCAACTTCAAACGGTCGGACGTCGTCTTCGAGGAACTGCTGGAGCAGGCGATGAATTCGCAGGGCATAGGCTCCTTCGCAGGCACGCGTACGGACGAGAGGCATCTGGTTATCGGCAGCTCGCAGAGCGCGATCCCTTCTTCTAAAGTGGTGACGGACGAGAGCACGATATTCAACAACAGCAAAAACAATGTCGACATCGACAAAGAGATGTCGCTGATCGCAGAGAACCAGCTTCGCTACAATCTGTTCGTTCAGCAGATCAGCCACGAAGTCACGATGATGCGAACGGCGATCAAGGGCACCTGATAAAGCGCCGGATTAAAGGCCGATCGATTCGGAAGCCCCGTTCGGTAGCTTTAAAATGTCGATATGTCGATATGTCGATAGATTCAAGCCATCGATAGATTCAAGCCATCGATAGATTCAAGCCATAAGGAGGCAACCCAACTCTATGAAGCTAAGCGGATTTGATACGAGCGCGTCCGCATTGACGGCTCAGCGGCTTCGCATGGATGTTATCTCCTCCAACATCGCGAACGCCGAGACGACGAGAGCAAGCTACGTGAACGGCGAATTCGTGCCGTATCGCCGCAAGGAAGTCGTGTTCGAGCCGGATCAGCCGAGCTTCTCCGACATTCTGAACGGCAAGCTGGATTCCGGCACTTCGGCCGGCGTCCGGGTAACGGAGATTCGCGAGGATTCGACACCGTTTAAGCAAGTCTACAATCCGACTCATCCGGATGCGGACGCGGACGGCATGGTCAGCATGCCGAATGTCGACATCTTGAAGGAGATGGTCGACATGATCTCGGCCACCCGCTCCTATGAGGCTAACGTCACCGCGCTTAATGCCAGCAAGGCCATGTTCATGAAGTCCTTGGAGCTCGGCAAGTAAGCCTTCCGACCGAACCTCGACCGAACCTATTGAATGCGAGGAGGAAAAAGTATGATAAGTATACCTTCTTTATCGGCAATTCAGCCGGCAATTTCAAGTGTTTCCGCAAATTCGAATATTTCCGCGAATGCGAAGACTACGACTCCTGCGGAGGCGACCGAGAGCTTCGCGAATTTCCTTCAGCAAGCGCTCGACAGCGTCGCCGCGCAAGAGCAGAACGTACATACTGTCAACGATCAGTTCATCATCGGCCAGGCCGATGTAAACGACGTGCTGATTGCCGCGTCCCGGGCGGAGCTCAGCCTCGACTTGACCTCACAGGTTCGGAACAAGGTTATCGAAGCTTATCAGGAAATTATGCGGATAACCATCTAATCGCAGATCTACGATGCAGCAAAGTTCGCAAGTGAGGTGGAATCGTGAGCGAGAAGTTGGCCCGTATGCGGGATAAAGCTAAGGGCTTCTGGAATCAGTACAGCAAGAAACAAAAGTGGGTATTGGCCGCTTCGGCCGGACTTCTCATTATTGTCATTATCCTTCTGACCGTCTTGTTCACCCGAACGGAGTATGAACTGGCCTTCCAGGATCTGGACTCGACCGATTCGCAGGCGATCATGGAGTACCTCGACAGCAGCGGCATTCCGTACAAGCTTCAGAACGGAGGCACGAGCATCTCGGTCCCGAGCGCCGACGCCGCGAAGGTCAAGGTGGCCGTGGGCTCTCAAGGTCTCGTGCAGAACGGTTCGATCGGCTTCTCGGAGCTGAGCAAGAATGCCTCCTCGATCGGCACGACCGATCAGGAATTCAACGTGAAGTACCGCAACGCGCTGAACGGCGAGGTGCAGCAACTGCTGCTCGGCATGCAGGGGATTCAGCGGGCGAAGGTTCTGATCAACCTTCCCGAGGAGAGCGTGTTCCTGAACGACTCGGACAAGGAGCGGGCTTCCGCTTCCGTGCAGTTGACGTTCAAGCCGAGCTTCCGGCCCAAGCAGGAAGAGATCGACAGCTACTTCAATCTCGTGAAGACGGCCGTTCCCAATCTGAGCGTCGACGACATCACGATCACGAGCCAGACGAGCCAATTGACTCCGTCCGCCGAGATCGGAGGAAGCAGCGCCGTAAGCGGGACGCTGCTGGATCAGCAATTCGAGATTCAACGCAAGTTCGAGAACGGCATCAAGACGAAGATCGAGCAATTCCTGTCGACGATGGTCGGCATGGACAAGATGGTCGTCAGCGTAGTCTCGTCGCTTAACTTCGACCAGAAGACCCAGCAGGAATCGCTGGTGAAGCCGCTGGACAACAACGACAATAAAGGAATTATCATCAGCGAGGAAAATACGGCCGAGTCGTACACCGGTTCGGACGGCTCCACGGGCGGTGTTGCGGGAGTCGGCGATACCGATATTGCGAATTATCCGTCGACAAGCGGCTCTACGGGGTCCTCTTCCGAGAAAACCCAGTCGATGACGAACTATGAGCCGAGCCGGGTTACGGTGAACACGACGTTCGCTCCGTACCAGGTCAAGGATCTGTCGATCAGCGTTGCCGTCGACTCGGAAGGAATGACCGAGGAGAAGCAGCAGTCGATTCAGCAGAAGCTCGTTAACGACGTCAGAACGCTGCTGGCGGATTCGGGCCAGACCTTGTCGGACGAAGATCTCGCCAAGCGGGTATCCGTCATCTCGGAATCGTTCTCCGTCGCGGACGTCGGTTCGGGCGGTCTGTCGGTCTCATCCTCTTCGCTTGCGATCGCGGCGATTGTCGCCCTGGCGCTGCTCGGAGGCGGAGGCTACCTGCTCTATCGCCGTCGCCAGAAGGCGAAGGAGGAGCAAGAGCTCGCGGTTGCGGATCTGCCGAGAGTGGAGACGCCGACGATCGATATCGACAGCGTCACGAACGAGAACCAGGTGCGCAAGCAGTTGGAAGGATTGGCCAAGCGCAAGCCGGACGAGTTCGTCAATCTGCTACGGACGTGGCTTGTGGATGAATAGAGGTGTCATTGGTGGCTAAGATGGGTTCGGGCAATTATCAATTAAGCGGCCGCCAGAAAGCAGCGATTCTGCTGATCACGCTGGGGCCGGACGTATCCGCTCAAATCTTTAAGCACCTGCGGGACGACGAGATCGAGCAGTTGACGCTGGAGATCGCCAACGTTCGCAAGGTCGACAGCGGGGAGAAGGACGCCATTCTGGCGGAGTTCCACCAGATCTGTCTCGCGCAGGAATTTATCTCGCAGGGCGGCATCTCTTACGCGAAGGAGATTCTCGAGAAGGCGCTCGGGTCGCAGAAGGCATCGGATATTCTGCATCGCCTGACGGCTACGCTGCAGGTTCGCCCGTTCGACTTCGCCCGCAAGGCGGAGCCGACTCAGATTCTGAACTTTATCCAGAACGAGAACCCTCAGACGATCGCTTTGGTTCTGTCCTACTTGCAGCCGGATCAATCGTCCGCCGTGCTCTCTTCGCTGCCGCAGGACAAGCAGGCGGACGTGGCGCGAAGAATCGCTTTGATGGACAGCACGTCTCCGGAGGTTATCGCTCAAGTGGAGAGAGTGCTCGAGCAGAAGCTCTCCTCGACGGTCACGCAGGATTACACGAACGCAGGCGGCATCGAGGCGATCGTTCAGATTCTGAACGGCGTCGACCGCGGAACAGAGCGCACGATTCTCGATTCGCTCGAGATTCAGGACCCGGAGCTTGCGGAAGAGATCAAGAAGCGGATGTTCGTCTTCGAGGACATCGTCAACCTGGACAATCGTTCGATTCAACGGATCATTCGCGATATCGAGAACGCCGACCTTCAGCTCGCCCTCAAGGTGGCCAGCGACGAAGTTCGCGAAGCGATCTTCCGGAACATGTCCAAGCGCATGGCGGATACGTTCAAGGAAGAGATGGAATACATGGGGCCCGTTCGGCTGCGCGACGTGGAGGAAGCGCAGACTCGCATCGTAGCGACGATTCGCAGGCTCGAAGAAGCGGGCGAGATCATCATCGCTCGCGGCGGAGGAGACGATATTATTGTCTAATTTAATAAAATCCTCCCATGTGATCTCAATCGAGGACCTAAAGCGAATCGAACAGCTTCGGCTCGCGACCAAACCGCGAAATATTTCGGATTCCGCCGGCGAAGGCGAAGGAATATCCTCGGCGGATGTCGAAACACAAACAATGAAGGAAAGAATTCTGCAGGACGCCCAGCAAGTCGCCGAAGACATTCTGGCTGCGGCCCGCGAGGAAGCGGAGAGCGTCCGGTCGCAGGCGCAGCGGGAAGCCGAAGAGTGGTGGCAGGGGCGCCGCCAGGAGGACGAACAGATCGTCGAAGAGGCAAGGCGGCACGGCTACGAGGAAGGCTTCCGCCAAGGCAGCGAGCAAGCCGAGCGGCAGATGCGCGAGCGATGGGCGCAGGAGCTCGAGGAAGCGGCTTCGATTGTCAAGCAAGCGTACTTGACGAAGGAGAGCATCATCTCGGACGCAGAGCTGTTCCTCGTTGAGCTTAGCGGCAAGATTGCCGAGAAGGTGATCGCTTCGAAGCTCGAGGAGAAGCCCGAGCTGACGCTTGAGCTCATTGCCAGAGCGCTCGCAAGACGCAAGGAGCAGGGGGTCATCACTTTGTGCGTCGCCCCTTCCCAGTTCGCCTTCGTGCAAGCCGCGAAGGACGAGCTTGCGCTCGGAATCGACTCGCAGGCCGAGCTTCAGATCATTCCCGACCCGACGGTCGGGGAAGGCGGGTGCATCGTTCGCTCCTCCTTCGGCAGCATCGACGCGAGGATCGACACGCAGCTCGCCGCCATTCGTCAGGAACTGTTGCGAATTGCCGCTCATCCGGCCGAGGAGAGGAACGCCGATGTCCAGACTTCTTGATGCGTCCCGCTACGAGGAAGCGCTCGGGCACATCGATCCGATTCGCGTTAACGGCAAGGTCACCCAGATTATCGGACTGACGGTCGAATCCGAAGGTCCGGACGCCAGCATCGGCGATGTGTGCACGATTCATCCCCATAAGGGCGGCCCGCCGATTCTGGCGGAGGTTGTCGGCTTCAAGGACAATCGCGTTCTGCTCATGCCGCTTGGCGATCTGCACTCGGTCGGCCCCGGCTGCGACGTCGTCACGACGGGCAGGCCGCTCACCGTTCAAGTCGGCTCCGAGCTGCTCGGCAAGGTGCTCGACGGCTTGGGCAGGCCGCTGGACGGCTCGGCGCTTCCGGCCAGATTGCCTCATTACTCGACGCACAACTCGCCGGGCAATCCGCTGAGTCGGCCAAGGGTTGTCGAACCGCTTGGAACGGGAGTGCGATGCATCGATGGGCTGCTGACGGTCGGCCAAGGGCAGCGGATGGGCATCTTCGCCGGCTCCGGTGTCGGCAAGAGTACGCTGCTCGGCATGGTGGCGCGCAACACGTCGGCGGATGTCAACGTGATCGCGCTGATCGGAGAGCGCGGCCGCGAGGTGCTCGAGTTCATTGAACGGGATCTCGGGCCCGAAGGGCTGGCCCGTTCGGTTGTCGTCGTGGCGACCTCCGACCAGCCGGCGCTTATTCGAATCAAGGGAGCCCTGATCGCAACGTCCATCGCCGAGTACTTCCGGGATCGCGGGCTCAACGTCATGATGATGATGGATTCCGTCACCCGGTACGCCATGGCGCTTCGCGAGGTCGGTCTGGCGATCGGAGAGCCGCCGGCGACGCGGGGTTATACGCCTTCGGTGTTCGCGGCTCTGCCGAAGCTGCTGGAGAGAGCGGGGACCGGCCGAACCGGTTCGATCACCGCGTTCTATACCGTTCTCGTAGATGGCGACGACATGAACGAACCGATCGCGGACGCCGTGCGCGGCATATTGGACGGGCACATCGTGCTCAGCCGGCAGCTCGCGCATAAGGGCCACTATCCGGCAATCGACGTCTTGGCCAGCATCAGCCGGGTCATGAAGGACATCGTCTCCGAGGACCAGCAGGATTCCGCCGAACAATTGAAGAGGTTGCTGTCCGTCTATAAGGATTCGGAGGATCTCATCAATATCGGGGCGTATCAGCGGGGAACGAATTCGGAGATCGACAAGTCGATCCAGTTCATACAGACGATCAACTCTTATACGAGGCAGAAGACAAGCGAGAAGGTGACGCTTCGGGAAGCCCAGGAGAGACTGATCATCGACTTCTACAAGAGATGAGGCGTGAGAGACGATGAGATTCCATTATCCGCTTCAGAAGATAGTCGATCTTAAGGGCAGCGAGAAAGCGATGGCGGAATGGGAATACGCGGCCGCTCTCGGCAAGGTCAAGACCGAGGAAGAGACGCTTGCTTCGCTAACGGGGGATCTGGAGCAGATGGCGCGCGCGCTGGCGGAACAGACGAAGCGCCCGACCTCCTTGTTCGAGATCCAGCGAATGCAGGAGTATATCGGCTGGCTCGAGGGGCGGATTCGCCAGCAGCGCGAAGGCGTGCGCAAGGCGAAGGAAGCGGCCCGGCTCCGCCAGGCGAAGCTCGCCGACCGAATGGTGGACGAGAAGGTATGGCTGAACGCCCGCGATCGGGCGAAGACGGCGTTCGACCTTCAGACGCTTGCGGAGGAGCAGAATTCCCTGGACGAGATGGCGGTCATGAGGGCGGCTGCCTCGGCGAGAAGATAAGCAATTCATCAGGTTCGGCATCCACACAGAGAAGGAGGGGGAGTTCGTGTCGAATGCTAACGCGGAGAGGGAAGGATATTCCGGCTTCGAGCGGTTCCTCTTTTTCCTGACTCCCATCTTGTTCACAGCCGTTCTGCTAGGCGTATTGTTGTTCCTGTTCAATAGCGAGTTGAGGGACTCCGCCCTGAAGGTAGGCAATAAGATCCCGGTGCTCGGTTCGATCCTGCCGGAACCGTCGCAACCGGCTCAAACGGAAGTCAGCGAAGAAGAATTAACGGCAAGCAGCGCCATGAAGAAGATCGAAGAGCTGAACGCGCAACTGGTCAGCGAACAGGCGGAGCTGCAGCAGGAGAAGGACAAGACGGCGCAGAGCGAGCAGACGATCGCTTCGCTTAAGAGCCAGATCGAGTCTCTGAACAAGCAAGCCGAAGAGAACACGATCTCTGCCGGCGAGTACGATTCGAAGATCTCGTCTCTCGCCGAGATGTACGGCAAGATGGTGCCGGGCAAAGCGGCTCCGATTCTGGAGAGCATGACGCTCGAGGAAGCGTCCCTCATCCTTGGCGCGATGTCGGACACGCAGCGGGTTCGAATTCTTGAGAAGATGACGCCCAAGGTTGCGGCCGAGGTTACGAGCCGGATCAAGGATGCGGACAGCGCGGAGAATGAGCAGATCGCGGCGCTGCAAGCCCGGATCAAGGAATTGGAGTCGGCCAATTCCGACACTTCCATTCTGGATACGGCGGAATTGAAGAATACGTTCGCCGCGATGGCGCCTGCCAGCGCAGCGGAGATTCTGTACGAGATGGCGAAGACGAATCAGGCGAAGGCGCTGCGCATTCTCGGAGCGCTGACCGATTCCTCGCGATCGCAGGTTCTGGCGGCCATGGCGAACCTGGACGACGATAACGCGAAGAAGAAGACGGCCGATCTGGTCAGCAAGCTGATGCCTGCGAATCCGTAGTCTCCGCACCGTAATCGCAATCTCGCAATCGCCAACGCAGTCTCGCCAAGACGGTCGGAACTTGAACGGTCGACACTTGCCATTCCTGAATGAAAGGAGGTGAGAACATGAACATGATCGTTACGAATACGGCTCCGCTTCTGGCGACCGTGACGAACCAAGGAGCAAACGGCAAGTCGGCTTCTTCCGAATCGAATGCCTTCGCCGGAGCGCTTGTGCAGGCGATCGGCGGCCAGACGACAACGGAACCGTCCTCCGGAAGCCCGGTTCTTCCGACAAGCCTCGCGGCGTTCCTCGGGCAGCTCGGGATCGAAGAGACGGAGGACGGGCAGGAAGATTCTCTGTTGGCGGCGCTGGCCGAATGGCTGGGGAAGCTTGCAGACTCGTCGGAAGAGGACTTGTCCTCCGAGGATGGGCAGGAGAAGCTGAGCGATCTGCTCGCGGCGCTTCAGGCACTGCTGCTGCAGACGGCGGCTCCCGTTTACTTGTCGGCGGAAGCTTCGACGGGCGAGGATGCGGCTTCGCTTGCGACCTCGGCCGAGACGGAGGGAGGGCAAGACGCAGGCGCGCTGCTCCTGCTTCAAGGGCTGGCCGACGCGCTGAAGAACAACGACGGCAAGGTGGACGCCAAACAGCTTGCGAGCATCGCCGACCAGTTGAAGCAGCTTATCGCAAGCGGCAATGCGAGCACAGCGGCAAGCGCCTCCGGCGTCAATGCGCAAGCGAGCCAAGCCGTCGAGCCTACCCGCGTCGGCATGCTGCCTATCTATGCGGTGTCGGGAGCCTTGCAGCAAGCAAGCGCGCAGGCTGCCCAGCAGTCATCCGCCGTCGACGTCCGCAAGCCCGCCTCGTTCAAGGAGCCGGTGCTGATCTGGAACCTTATTCAAGGGACGCAGCCGACGGATCGAGAAGCGGATGCGAGTGTCGTTCAAGCGGCGGGAGAGAGCTCGTCCGCCGATGACAGCCAGACCTCTCTGGCCTGGATGCTGCAGTCTCAAGACGCGGCAACGCGGAATTCGGACACGGCTGCGGCCGGCGCGAAGCCTGCGCTTCCCGCACAGGTGCCGGTACAGCAGTTCAGCCAGCAGATCGGCAATTACTTGGTAAGGCAATTCGTGCTGAGCGGCGGCAACGGCATTACGGAAGCGAGAATTACGCTTACCCCCGAGCATCTCGGCCAAGTGGATGTTCGCCTGTCGATGCAGGACGGTCAATTGACCGCGCAATTCCTGACGCATTCCGGCACCGCGAAGGACCTGATCGAGAATCAGATGGGGCTGCTCCGCAGCGCCTTGCAGAATCAGGGCATCCAAGTCGAGAAGATCGAAGTCGTCCAACAGCCGTATGAAGCATCGGAATCGGCTTCCTTCCTGGGAGACCAGGATCGCGGATCGAATCCGGATGCGAGAGAGCGTCGCGCCGACCAGCGTCTGGACGACGGCAACCAAGATACGATCTCCTTCGAGGACGAGTTGGAGAGAACGACTCTGATCCGGGAAGCCGGCTTCGGAGGCGCCATTAACACGACGGCGTAACGGCAGGGCAGGGGAGGTGAGAGGGATGGCAAGCAGCTACAGCGCGGTGAATTGGCCGTATTATTCGTCCGAGAACGTGCAGCGGGCGACGAAGCAGTCGACGTCTTCGACGACGGACTCTTCCTCAACCTTGGGCAAGGACGAATTCCTGAAGATTCTTATCACCCAGTTGCAGAACCAAGATCCGATGCAGCCGATGGAAGACAAGGAATTCATCTCCCAGATGGCCCAGTTCTCGGCTCTGGAACAGACGATGAATATGGCGAACCAGATCGCGGCGCTCCGGAACGCACCGGGAATGCTCGCGAACACGCTCGGCATGAACGTGACCTGGAGCGAGACCGACAGCACAGGCAAGACGGTCGAACGGTCCGGCGTCGTCGACTCCATCGTGACGAGGAGCGGAACGGCTTACGCCAAGGTCGGCGCTGCGGAGGTCAAGATCGAGGACATTACGTCAATCTCGTATCCGGCGGCCGAGGAAGCCGGGGAAGCGGACGGAAGCGCGGAGGTGAGCGCGGGTGAGTGATCGAATGCTGGTCGGTCATCTGGCCGCATCGCGGCCGGGGCCCGTACAAGGCAGACGAACTTATCCTGCATCATCGGATGGCGGAACAGCGGCGGTAAGTGAGTCGGAGAAGTCGTTCCGAACGCTGCTTGAGGAAGCACGGCTGAAGTTCAGCCATCATGCGGCACAGAGGCTCGAACAGAGAGGAATTCGGTTCCAGCCGGAACAGCTCGATCGGATCGCAAGCGCGATCGATCAAGCGGAAGCCAAGGGAGCCAAAGATTCGCTCGTTCTGTACCGGGATGTCGCGATGATTGTCAATGTGCCGAATCGAACCGTCGTCACCGCCTTGGACGGGACGTCGATGAGAGAGCACGTGTTTACCCAGATCGACAGCGCGGTCGTCGTCGGTTAGACGATCGGGCGGGAAGCAAGAGTGGATCAAGAGCAAGAGTGGATAGAGAGCAAGATGGGGCTGGACCTCATAAGGGGGCCCCGGCACCGCGGACCGATTGAAGCGGCTGCCGACACGATATTGACCTTGGGAGGTAGATGGCAGCATGTTGCGTTCGTTGTATTCCGGTGTATCCGGCATGCGAGGGTTCCAGACGAAGTTAGACGTCATCGGCAACAACATCGCGAACGTGAACACGACAGGCTTCAAAGCGAGTCGGGTCATGTTCAAGGACATCTTGAGCCAATCGATGTCCGGCGTTACGGCTCCGGTGGAAGGCGAGCAGGGCGGCGTGAACGCGAAGCAGGTCGGCCTCGGCGTCACAGTGGCCGCGATCGATACGGTTCATACGGCAGGCAGCGCGCAGACGACCAACGTCGCGACCGACCTGAGGATCGACGGCGACGGATTCTTCGTTGTCAGTCCGACCGGAGATGCGGAGGGCGGGTACCTGACGCGCGCGGGCAACTTTACGCTTGACTCGCTCGGTTATCTCGTCAATGCGGACGGGATGTACGTACTCTCGACCGACGGAGAAGCCATTCAGATCGATACGGAGACCGTTACGGCGTTCTCCATCTCGCAGGACGGCAGCATTCTTCCGGTCGATGCCGATGGGAACACCGGCGACGCGATCGCGCAGATCGGCGTAGCCAAGGTCGTTAACCCGGCCGGTCTCGAGAAGGTCGGCGGCAACTTGTACCGGATGACGCCGAATGCGAATCCGGAAGGCGAACTGACGATCTCGGCCGCAAGCGACGAGGAAGTCGGGACCGGCGCCATCATCTCCGGTCAGCTCGAGATGTCCAACGTCGACCTGACGAACGAATTCACGGAGATGATCGTCGCGCAACGCGGATTCCAAGCCAATTCCCGTATTATTACGACTTCGGACTCCATTCTGGAAGAAGTCGTCAACCTGAAACGGTAATTGAAGGATCGCCAAGGAGGCCAAGCGCCTCCTTCGGCGGCACGGGAGGACTCCAATGATCGGCCTGACTCGATTAAACGGTACGAAATTTTACGTCAACGCGTTACTGATCGAAACGATAGAAGAAACACCGGATACGATCATCACCCTTACGAACGGCAAGAAACTCCTGGTATTGGAAAATTCTTCGGATGTGATCAGATCCATCCGGCACTATCTTCGCAGCATCGGCGTGCTGGCGGCGGTCGCTTCCCCTGCCAGCTCGCAATCGGAGGGAGCAACGTCATGAAAAAAATGTTACCTTGGCTCGTTTCACTGCTCCTGGCGATCACGTTAATCGTCATCGTCGGATTATATTCGTGGTCTACTCTGTTCGGAGATTCGGCTTCCGGATCGAAGGATCCGGAGAAGCAGGCTCAGGAAAGCGTCAAGGACGTCTCCGCCCAACCGATGTCTGCCGATGAGATGATCAAGGTCACATCCGAATTGAATGATATTAAGACGAATATTGCGGATACGGAATACGTCGTCATCCTCGGTCTGGCCATCCAGCTCGACAGCGAGCATGCGAAGGAAGAATTCGAGAAGGTCAAGAGTCTCCAGATCAAGCCGATCGTCAACCGCGCGCTGTGGTCGTTGACGCCGGAGGAGCTGAGCGGATCGGATGGGAAGGATCGGCTCGTAGCTTCCTTGATCAATGCGATCAATCCCGTTCTGGCGGACGGCAAAGTAACAAATATCGGCATAACGAACTTCATCATGACGCAGATCTAGCTTCGATGCAGATTTGGCTTCGTCATGAAGGGATCACATTCGCGAGCTTACCTTCGGAAAGGGGGGAGTAAAATTGGTTGACGTTCTGTCGCAAAATGAGATAGATGCGCTGCTGGCGGCGTTGTCCTCCGGCGAGATGGACGCCGAGGAGCTGAAGAAGGAAGAAGCGCAGAAGAAGGTTCGCGCCTACGACTTCAAGCGAGCCGTACGATTCTCCAAAGACCACATCCGCAGCTTGACCCGTATTCACGAGAACTTCGCTCGTTTTCTGACAACCTATTTTTCGGCTCAGTTGCGAACGTTCGTTCAGATCAATGTCGTCCAGGTTGAACAGTTGCCTTACGACGAATTCATCCGTTCTATTCCCAAGATGACGATTCTGAACATCTTCGAGGCGGAGCCGCTCGAAGGCCGAATGGTTCTCGAAGTTCACCCGAACGTTGCCTTCGCGATGCTCGACCGTCTTCTTGGCGGGGCCGGTTCGGCTCCGAGCAAGATCGGGAGTCTGACGGAGATTGAGAACATCATTATGGAGAAGATTTTCAGCCGGGCGCTGGAATCCCTTCAGGAAGCTTGGAAGACGATCGTGGATATCGAACCGCGGCTGGAAGCGCTGGAGACGAATCCTCAGTTCATGCAGATCGTATCGCCCAACGAGACGATCGCTCTGATCTCGCTAAGCACGAAGATCGGGGATACGACCGGAATGATCAACCTGTGTATTCCGCACGTTGTCATCGAGCCGATTATGTCCAAGCTGTCCGTCCATCACTGGTTCGTCTCGCAGAAGAAGATCCGGGCGCCGGAAGAGGTTAATCTGCTCGAGCATCGGGTCAGCAAGGCGAAGCTGTCGATTGTCGCCGAGCTCGGCTCGTCCATGATCTCCGTTCAAGAGTTCCTGAGCCTTGGAGTCGGGGATGTCATTACCCTGCAGAAGGAGACGAACGAGGGACTCGAGATCAAGGTCGGTGACAAGCTGAAGTACATCGGAAGCCCAGGGACGGTGCGCGACAAAATGGCCGTTCAGATCGTAGAGATTGTCAGCGAGGGAGTGGAAGATTTCAATGACGAGTAAAGATTACCTATCCCAGGAAGAGATAGACGCCCTGCTGAGACAATCGTCCTCCTCCGACGAGCCTGCCGAGAGTTCGGCCGGCAAGCCGGCGACGATTGACGATTATCTGACTCCGCTTGAGCAGGATGCGCTCGGAGAGATCGGCAACATTACGTTCGGAAGCGCGGCGACGGCTCTGTCCACGCTGCTTGGCAAGAAGGTCGACATCACGACCCCGAAGGTATCGATGATCTCGAGAGATCAGTTCGTAAGCGAGTTCCCGAAGCCGCACGTGGCGGTGCACGTTCACTATGTGGACGGGTTCGAAGGGATCAATTCGCTCGTCATCAAGTCGGTCGATGCGCAGATCATTGCCGATCTTATGCTTGGCGGCGACGGGCATGTGACGAATGAAGAGTTGAACGAGATACATATTAGCGCCGTCCAAGAAGCGATGAATCAGATGATGGGCTCCTCCGCGACGTCCATGTCGACGATCTTTAATCGCTTCGTCAATATCTCTCCTCCGGGAGTAGACATCATGGACGTCAAGGAGAATTCGGGAACCTCGAATCTCCCGAAGGAGGACATCTTCGTCAAGGTGTCGTTCCGGCTGAAGATCGGTGATCTGATCGATTCCACGATTATGCAGTTGCTCACGGTGCCTTTCTCGAAGGAACTGGTCGCTTCGCTGATTGGCACAACGGATATGGCGGTGCCGCCGACGCCTGCGGCGCAAGCTCCTGCCGCTTCCGCGCCGACGCCGCCGCAGGCGCCGGCAGCGCCAGCACCCACGCCGCCTCCGGCTGCCGCGGCCCAACCGCCGGCCGGCAACTACGGGGTGCCGCCCGCAGCTCCGCCTTATGCGTATCCGGAGCCGCAGCCGCATCATCCGCAGACGCTTGGGGCGCCCGGCGTGAACCGGAATGTCAACGTGCAGCCGGTGCAATTCTCCAACTTCCAGCAAGGAGGATTCGCGCAGACCGACGAGAGCAATCTCGGCCTGCTGATGGACATTCCGCTTAAGGTAACGGTCGAGCTCGGACGGACGAAGAAGCAGATCAAGGAGATTCTGGAGCTCTCTCAAGGCTCCATCATCGAACTTGACAAGCTGGCCGGCGAACCCGTCGATATTCTTGTGAACAACAAGCTGATCGCCAAAGGAGAGGTTGTCGTCATCGACGAGAACTTCGGCGTGCGGGTAACCGACATCGTCAGCCAATGGGATCGCGTTCAAAAAATACAATAACCTTCCTGGGAGGAACTTAAAATGGCAAACCGTATTCTTATCGTTGACGATGCTGCATTCATGCGCATGATGATTCGCGACATTCTGACAAAAAACGGCTATGAGGTAGTAGGAGAAGCGCAAGACGGAGCACAGGCCATCGAGAAGTTCAAGGAGTTGTCTCCCGATCTGATCACGATGGACATCACGATGCCGGAGATGGACGGAATCGCCGCTCTGAAGGAGATCCGCAAGATGGATGCCGGCGCCAAGGTCATCATGTGCTCGGCAATGGGACAGCAAGCGATGGTTATCGATGCGATTCAAGCGGGCGCGAAGGACTTCATCGTGAAGCCGTTCCAGGCCGATCGCGTTATCGAAGCGATCAAGAAGACGCTTGGCTGATTCCGTGAGAAATCCGGCAACGGCTTTTTTGGCTTCGGAGAACGATTTCGCCGACGTTACAGGGCTCGACATGCTGCGAATCCTGCTTGTGCTGGCTTTGATCGTCGGTCTTATTGTGTTCCTGCTAAGATATATCGGCAAGAAAAACCGGGGTTGGTGGAGCAATCGATCCCTTCGTTCGCTGGGCGGCGTCGCCGTCGGGACGAACAAGTCGCTTCAGATCGTCGAGTGGAACGGCCGCATCTACGTGCTCGGGGTGGGGGAGAACGTCACCTTGCTGGAGGTCATCGCGGACGAGGCGACGGTGACGGCGCTCCTCGCCGAGTACGAGTCGACCGGCGCGTCGGCGGAAGCGTCGATTCCCGCGTGGCTTAAGCGATTGGGCAACCGCAACTCCCCGAAGTCGCCGCGAAGCGAGGACATCGGGGAGCAGGCGGGGGAGATGAGCTTCGAACAGACGCTGGAGGCTCGCATGCGCGGGCTCTCCGAACGTCGTCAGAAGGTCGACCAATTGTTGGGCAAGGAGCGTGCCGAAGATCGGACGGATGAATAAATGAACAAAAAACTACTAGCCAGCTTGCTCGGTATGCTCCCGGTCTTGCTTCTGTTCGGGACGGCGGCATTCGCTTCGGACCCGATCGTCAGCATCGATATCGGAGCCGGAGGAGAGAACGGAACGGTCGGAGCTTCCTCCCTGAGCTTGCTGCTGATGATTACGATCCTCAGCCTGGCGCCTGCCATTCTGGTCTTGATGACCTGCTTCACCCGCATCGTCATCGTGCTGGGCTTCGTTCGAACGTCGCTCGGAACGCAGCAGATGCCGCCCAATCAGGTACTGATCGGTCTCGCTCTCTTCATGACGCTGTTCGTGATGTCGCCTACGCTGTCGCAAGTGAACGAGCAGGCGTTGCAGCCTTACATGGACGGGGAGATCTCCCAGACGGAAGCATTGTCCAAGGCTGCGGTGCCGATGAAGGAATTCATGTACAAGCAGACGCGGGAGAAAGACCTGCTTCTGTTCATGAATTACACGAAGACCGAGAAGCCGCAGACGTATCAGGACATCCCGCTGACGGTGCTTGTTCCCGCCTATGCCATGAGCGAGCTGAAGACGGCGTTCCAGATGGGCTTCATGATCTTCATTCCCTTCCTGGTGATCGATATGGTCGTGGCCAGTACGCTGATGGCGATGGGGATGATGATGCTGCCGCCGGTCATGATCTCCCTGCCGTTCAAGATTCTGCTGTTCGTCTTGGTCGACGGTTGGTACCTGGTTGTCAAGTCGCTGTTGACCAGCTTCCAGACGTGAGATTGGCTAACGCATTCGGAACGAAGGGGGGAGCTTGATGAGCTCGGAGTTTATTATCGGCTTGGCCGGCAGAGCCATGTATATCATTCTGATGGTCAGCGCGCCGATGCTCGGCTTAGGCCTGCTCGTCGGCCTGCTCGTCAGCATCTTCCAGGCGACGACGCAGATCCACGAGCAGACGCTCGCCTTCATCCCCAAGATTATCGCGGTATTCGTCGCTTTGCTCGTATTCGGCCCGTGGATTCTTAACCAGTTGGTTGACTTCACGACGAATCTGCTCGGCAACTTGGCGAAGTACATTGGATGACGGCGGATGGAACTGATCACTCAATACTTGCCGGCATTCCTGCTCGTCTTCTGCCGCATTATATCGTTTATGGTCGTGGCTCCGATCTTCTCGACGAAGACGGTGCCCGCCATACTCAAGATCGGATTGTCCTTCTTTATCTCTTATATCGTCTTTATGCAGGTAGGATTTAACGATCGCGTCGTCGCGGACGGCAATTTTATTTATTCGATCGTCAAGGAAGTGCTGGCCGGGCTGATTATCGGCTATGTCTGTTACTTGTTCTTCGCGGTCGTGCAGGCGTCCGGCGGCCTGATGGACATGCAGATGGGCCTCAGCATGGCGAATATCGTCGACCCGATCACAGGGGTGTCCGCTCCGCTCATGGGGAACTTCAAGAACATGCTGCTTATTCTGGTGTTCCTCTCGCTCAACGGCCATCACTACCTGATTACCGCGCTGATGAGCAGCTACGATTGGCTGCCTCTGGACAACCGCTTGCTCGGTCTTATCGCCGGCGGCTCGCTTACCGAGTTCCTGGCGCGAACGTTCGCGGACACATTCCTGCTCGCGCTCCAGATCTCGGCTCCGCTTGTCGTGGCGATGTTCTTGCTGGATCTGTCCCTTGCGCTGCTCACGAGAGCCGCTCCGCAGTTCCAGGTGTTCGTCATCGGCATTCCGATCAAGATTATGCTCGGACTTGCGATCATCATCCTGATTCTTCCGGGGTTCGGGACGCTGTTCCAGATGATCTTCGATCGAATGTTCGCGGCGCTTGAGCAGTTGTTCGTCATCTTTAAGTCTTGAGCCAAGGAACGAAGCGGCGGAGGAGGTCGAATCGATGAAGCCGGCAACGGATTCCCGCTATCTTCTGCCCATGAATCTGCAAGTGTTCGCGGGAGAGAAGACCGAGAAGGCGACGCCGAAGAAGAGGAACGACGCCCGCCGGAAGGGGCAGGTATCGCAGAGTCAGGAGATTAGCAATTCGCTGCAATTGATCGTGAGCGTCAGCCTCTTCATGGTGCTCGGGTCCTTCTTCTGGAATCGGATCGTCGCGATGTTCGGGGAGATCTTCCTACACAGGCTATCGATGGACGTCACTCCCGGCAACGTTCTCACGCTGTTCGGCCAATACGCGATTCAGATGCTCATCTTCCTGTCGCCGATCTTCATCGGGGCGATCGTGGTCGGATTCGCGGCCCACTACTTCCAAGTCGGCTGGCTCTTCACGACGGAGCCGCTGAAGTTCAAGCTTAAGCCGCTTAATCCGATCAACGGGTTCAAACGATTGTTCAGCATGCGGGCGCTGGTGGAGCTTGCGAAGAGCGTGCTGAAGCTGCTGGCCATCTCACTTATCGTTTATTTGGTCCTCTGGTCGGAGAGGGATCGGGTGATGGCGCTCGCGTACGTGCCGATCGAAGATATATTCGCCTTCGCGGGCAGCCTGACGACCCGGTTGGGCATGCTCGTTGCCATCACGCTGTTCCTTATTGCAATCGGCGATTATTACTACCAGAACTATTCCTACGAGAAGAGCTTGCGGATGAGCAAGCAGGACATCAAGGACGAATTCAAGAACCAGGAAGGCGACCCCAAGGTCAAAGCGAAGATCAGGGAGAAGCAGCGCCGCATGGCGATCATGCGGATGATGCAGGAGGTGCCGAACGCCGACGTCATCATCACGAACCCGACTCACTTCGCGGTCGCGCTTCAATACGATCAGACGAAGATGGATGCGCCCAAGGTCATTGCCAAAGGGCAGGATTACCTGGCGCTGCGGATTCGGGAGATCGCCAAGAAGCACGACGTCACAATTATGGAAAACAAACCTTTGGCCCGCGCCTTGTACGAACGGGCAGAAGTCGGACAAGCGATTCCGCCCGATCTGTTCCAGGCCGTCGCCGAGGTATTGGCATATATCTATCGTTTAAAAGGCAGGCGCAAGGCGTAAGGAGTCCGGCTTGGCACGCAGCGGAACTACCCGCAGGAACACGGAAAGGGAGGGAACGTCTTGAAGGTTCGGGACATTAGCATACTCGTCGGCGTCATAGGCATTGTCCTGATGATGGTCGTCCCTATTCCCAAAGAGCTGCTCGACATTCTTCTTATTATCAATATCTCCGCCGCGATCATGATTCTGCTTATCTCGATGAATACGCAGGACGCCCTTCAATTCTCGATATTCCCGACATTGCTGCTGATCACGACGCTTTTCCGCCTGGCGCTGAACATCTCGACGACCCGTTTGATCCTGTCGGAAGCCGAGGCGGGGAAGGTCGTTCACACGTTCGGGGAATTCGTGGCCGGGGGAGAGCTCGCGATCGGCTTTGTTGTCTTCCTCATTCTTGTCGTTGTGCAGTTCATCGTCATTACGAAGGGTGCGGAACGCGTATCCGAAGTCGCGGCGAGATTCACCCTCGACGCGATGCCCGGCAAGCAGATGAGCATCGACGCCGACCTCAACGCGGGGCTCATCAATGAGCAGCAAGCGAAGGATCGCCGGGAGAAAATCGAGAAAGAAGCGGATTTCTACGGGGCGATGGACGGAGCGAGCAAGTTCGTCAAAGGGGACGCGATTGCCAGCATCATCATCGTTGCGATCAACCTGATCGCCGGCATTATCGTCGGCATGGTCATTCACGGAATGTCGGCGACGGACTCGCTCAATACATATTCGATCCTTACGATCGGCGACGGACTCGTCAGCCAGATTCCGGCGCTGCTCATCAGCACCGCGACAGGCATCATCGTTACCCGCGCCGCATCGGACGGTAATCTCGCCCAGGATCTGATTCAGCAGGTTCTCCGGTTCCCGAAGCTTCTCTACATCGTAGCGGGCACGATCGCCCTGCTCGGCATCTTCACGCCGATCGGACCGCTGGCGACGTTCCCGATCGCCGCCGTGTTCATCTTCGCGGCTTACCGTCTCCAGAGGAGCGCGGATCGCAAGCAGAAGGAAGAGGATCTGCTCGTGGAGGAGAAGGAGATCGAGGAGGTGCGCAGCCCGGAGAGCGTCATCAGCTTGCTCCAGGTCGACCCGATCGAATTCGAATTCGGCTACGGCCTGATTCCTCTGGCGGATACGCAGCAGGGGGGAGACTTGCTTGACCGGATTATTATGATCAGGCGTCAGTGCGCGCTGGAGATGGGGCTAATCGTCCCGGTTATCCGAATTCGCGACAATATTCAACTTAAACCGAACGAATATATTATCAAAATGAAAGGAAATTTGGTAGCTCGCGGCGAATTATTGCTTAACCACTATTTGGCGATGAGCCCAGGCTATGACGACGATTCGGTAACGGGCATCGAGACGAAGGAGCCCGCGTTCGGATTGCCGGCGCTCTGGATCGACGAATCGACCAAGGAGCGCGCCGAGATGGCGGGCTACACGGTGGTGGACCCGCCTTCCGTCGTTGCGACCCATCTGACGGAAGTGATCAAGAAGCATGCGCATGAGCTGCTCGGCCGTCAGGAGACGAAGTCGCTTATCGACAGCGTCAAGGAGAGCTACCCGACGCTTATCGAGGATCTGATTCCTTCGACCTTGTCGATCGGGGACGTGCAGAAGGTGCTCTCCAAGCTGCTCAAGGAGAAGATCTCGATTCGGGATCTCGTCACGATCTTCGAGACGCTTGCCGACTACGGCAAGTATACGAAGGACCCCGACGTGCTGACCGAGTACGTAAGGCAAGCGCTGTCTCGCCAGATTACGCTGCAATATGCAAGCCCGAACGAACCGCTTAAGGTCATCACGGTCAGCCCGACGGTGGAGAAGAAGATCTCCGATTCCGTGCAGCAATCCGACCAGGGCAGTTATCTTGCGCTCGATCCTCCATCTACGCAGGCGATCTACTCCAGATTGTCGGAGCAGGTGAACCGGGTGCTCCAACTGGGGCAGCAGCCGATCATTCTGACATCGCCGACCATTCGCATGTACATGCGGCAGATGCTGGAGCGCAGCTTGCAGGATATCCCGGTCATCTCGTACAGCGAGCTGGAACCGAACATTGAAGTGCAAAGCGTCGGGGTGGTGAACGCATGAAGGTTAAACGATATGTCGTCCAGGACTTGCCGGAGGCCGTGCAGAAGATTCGCGCGGAGCTCGGATCGGATGCCGTTATTCTCAATACCAAGGAAATCCGCATCGGCGGATTTCTTGGCATGTTCCGCAAGAAGCGCGTAGAAGTATTCGCCGCGATCGACGAGCAGTCGGCCCGGTCGAATCCGGCGGCAGCCGCCGCCCGCGCGCTGCGGCCGCAAGCCCAGCTCCAGCCGCGAGCCGTTCCTCCGACCGCCTCGGCTCCCCCTTCGCCGTCGTCGGCAGACTCGCCCCTGACGGCCGGAGCGGGAATTCCGGACGAGCCGGGTTCCTTCCTTCCACCCCAAGCGGTGAGGAGCCGGTACAGCCAAGGGAATGCGCCGAGGAGCGCGGCGCCGGTGGCGACGTTGGAGCCGGCGCCGACGGCCGAAGCATCGGCCGCGAAGGCGGCGAGCGCGGTCAGGCCGCCAGCGGCGGAGGGATCCTCGCAAGGAGCGGCCGAAGCCGCCCTGGAGCTGATCGCGGGCATGTCCGCCGGCAGGAGGCCGAGCGCCGAAGAGAGGGGCGCGCCTCCTCCTCCGGTTCGCGGCGAGCCTTGGGCAGCGGAGCGGCAGGAGAGGGGCAGAATCGTGGAAGACGAGACCGCCCAGCTTCTGCAGGAGCTTCGCGCCATGAAGGAAATGATGAAGGAGATGAACCGCCAGCAGTCGTTCCGGATCATTCCCGAACCTGTCATGAAGCTGGCGAAGACGCTTGCGGAACAGGGAGTCGAGCCGTATCTGGTCGAGCGGTTCGCGGAGACCGTCATGGAGCGGGTTGAAGGCGGCGATGCGGACGATGCCGGCCGAGTCTACGAGGCGGCAAGCGGCGTGCTGAGAGAGTGGCTCCTTCCGTCGATCGGACAAGGCATCTCGGCGAATACGCGGATCGTGAACTTCGTCGGTCCGACCGGCGTCGGCAAGACGACGACGATCGCGAAGCTGGCTGCCGATCAGGCATTCGTTCACCGCAGAGCCGTCGGCTTCATCACCGCGGACACGTACCGGATCGCGGCTGTCGATCAGCTTCGGACGTATGCGGAGATTCTGAACATTCCGCTCGAGGTGGTGTTCTCCTCTTCGGAGCTTCCGAAGGCGTATCGCAAGCTTGAGGATCGCGACCTGATCTTCATGGATACGGCAGGGCGCAACTACCGCAACGAGCTGTTCGTCTCCGAGGTGAATGCGCTGCTGTCTCCGGGAGAGCAGTCCGAGAGCATCCTCGTTCTCAGCCTTACCCATAAATACCAAGATATGAAGCAGGTGGCGGCCCAGTTCGCGAAGTACGGAGTGAAGCGGCTTCTGTTCACCAAGATGGACGAGACGGACTCCTTCGGCTCGATCCTGAACCTGGTTCAGGCGTTCGACTACGAGATCTCCTACCTGACATGCGGTCAGACCGTGCCCGACGATATCCGCAACTT
Organism: Cohnella fermenti; assembly: GCF_004801405.1. Taxonomy (GTDB): domain Bacteria; phylum Bacillota; class Bacilli; order Paenibacillales; family Paenibacillaceae; genus Cohnella; species Cohnella fermenti. Next base: position 103,467 of record NZ_SSOB01000009.1, on the reverse strand, counting down.
CGACCCCGAGGATATGATCCGACGGTTGCTGGGAGAGTTGCGGAATGAATGACCAAGCGGAGGCGCTGCGCAATCTCGTATCCATCCGGGAGCAGCTAAGCACGCCCAAGGCGACCCGCATCATCACGGTGACGAGCGGGAAGGGCGGGGTCGGCAAGTCGAACTTCAGCCTGAACTTCGCACTCTCGTTGCAGCGCAGAGGCTTCAGCGTTCTGCTGTTCGATGCGGACATCGGAATGGCGAACATCGACGTGCTGCTCGGGACGCCCGCCGAATACAATCTGTTCCATCTGCTCAAGCGGGAGAAGACGATCTGGGACATCGTCCAGACCGGCCCCGGAGGGCTCAAGTTCATCGCGGGAGGCTCCGGCTTCAAGGACCTCATTCGGCTCAGCGAAGAGGAGCTCGAGTACTTCGCGGACCAGATTGGCAAGCTTCACGGCCACTTCGACTTCCTGCTCTTCGACACGGGAGCCGGGCTGTCGAAGGAGACGCTCCGCTTCATCACGGCGGCCGAGGAGACGATCGTTATTACGACGCCCGAACCGACCTCGATCACGGACGCTTACGCCCTGATCAAGATGGTCAAGACGATGGGACACGAGGTGCAGTTCCGGCTGGTGGTGAATCGGGTCGCCGACGAGAAGGAAGGCCGTCAGACCGCGAACAACATTCAACAGGTGGCAAGCAAGTATTTGAATTTGGAACTGCCGCTGCTCGGCTTCGTGCCGGACGACAGCCACGTCATGAAGGCGGTCAAGCGTCAGAGCGCGCTGTTCCTCTCTTACCCGGACAGCCAGGCGAATCGGGGCATCGAACGGATCGCCTCCGCTTATCTCGCGGAGGAGAAGGCGGAGGGCGGCGGCGCGAAGGGCTTCCTGCAGCGTATGCGGCGTCTATGGAAGTAATCGGCGAGTTGTGAACCGGAATGGCGAAAGGCCGGCATTGCGAGTTGATCGAAGCATCACATCACAGGAGAGAGAGGGGTCTTCCAGATGACCAGGTTCAAGGTGCTAGTCGTTGACGACTCCCCTTTCATGCGCAAAGTATTCAGCGATTCGATCTCCGCGGACCCGACCTTCGAGGTAGCCGCGACGGCATCGAACGGACTCGAGGCCATCGAGAAGACGCTGGCGATCGAGCCCGACGTCATCACGATGGACCTGGAGATGCCGACCATGAACGGGTTGGAGGCGCTGCGAAGAATTATGTCCGTGAAGCCGACCCCCGTCATCATGCTGTCGGCCGTGACGGACAACGGAACAAGGGATACGATCCGAGCGTTGCAATACGGGGCGCTCGACTTCATTCGCAAGCCGGACGGCTCGGTGAAGCTGGACATCAAGCAAGTCGGCGACATGCTGCGGGAGAAGCTGCACGTCGCCATTGAGCTCGCCAAGAGAGACAACGTCCACCTGCTCGCCGCCGCGGACGATTACCCCGAGCCGGATGAGGTGCTGCACGTCGCCGCGGAGGAAGAGGCTGCCGCGGCTTCGCAAGAGCCGCCGCCTCCCGAGCCGGGATTGCCGGCTGCGGACATGCGGAAGAAGTGGGAATCGCCGCAGCTTCCCGCAGCTCCGCCGGCCAAGCCGCCGGAGAACCCGGGCGCCGAGGCCGCTCAGGCGAAGCGGTCGGGCAGAGCCGCTTGGGCGCCGGACGGGCGAAGGACAAAGGGAGGGCTGCCCGGAATCGACGAGCCTGCGGGCGATCCGCGATCGGGCAAGCGCGCTTCGCCGAAGGACAAGACGTCCTCCCGGGGCAAGCCTGCCGTCGATTTGCCTCAAGGACGGGCGAAGCCGGCAAGCCGGCTGGAGTCGGTGCACTCTCCTCCGGAGCTTCCGCGCGCCGCGCACGAGCCGGAGGCGGAATCGGGCGGCCGCAAGCAGGTGTCCGGGGACAAGGCGCCGGGATCGCCGAAGTTCGGCCACATCGTCGCAATCGGGACCTCGACCGGAGGACCGCGGGCTCTGCAGGAGGTTCTGACCTCGATCCCGCCTGATTTTCCGGCACCGATTCTGATCGTACAGCATATGCCGCCCAAGTTCACGCATTCGCTCGCGCAGCGGCTGAACAGCTTCTCGAACATTCACGTGCGCGAAGCCGTTCAAGGAGAGCGCGTTCTGTCGGGCACGGCGTACATCGCCCCTGGCGGGCTGCACATGACGCTTGTACGCGAAGCAGCCGGTTCCTATCACATCGCCTTGTCGGACGACGCGCAGGTATCCGGGCACCGCCCTTCGGTCGACCGCATGTTCGAATCGCTGCTCGGCATGAAGGAGCTGAAGCGGCACATCGTCCTCATGACGGGGATGGGAAGCGACGGCGCCAGGGCGATGATGGCACTGCAGGAAGACGGAGCGGACACCTTGATCGCCGAGTCGGAACAGACTTGCGTCGTCTACGGGATGCCGCGCTCGGCGGTCGAACTGGGGGCCGTATCGCAGGTTCTGAATTTGCAGCAGATCGCGCCCGCGATCGTCTACGAGGTTACCGCCAGAAGAAGGTAGATTTCGAGGCAAGACTAGTCGCCCAGGAGGTGTCCGTACAGTGGAAATGAACCAATACCTATCCATCTTTATCGACGAGGCCAACGATCACCTGCAGTCGCTTAACGAGAGCATGCTGAGACTGGAGCAGTCGCCCGAGGATATCGGCATCGTGCAGATCATCTTCCGTTCCGCCCATACGCTGAAGGGGATGTCCGCGACGATGGGCTTCGAGGACTTGGCATCGCTCACGCACGAGATGGAGAATGTGCTCGATATGGTGCGCAACGCCAAGCTTACGATGAACGGCACGATTTTCGACACCCTCTTCAAATGCTTGGACGCGCTCGAAGGCATGGTGCAGGACGTTGTCGGCGGGGGCACGGGCAAGGCGGACGTCAGCGAGCTGGTCGAGACGCTCAAGGCGATCGTCAGAGGCGATCTGACCGCTCCCGGGGGAGCGGCTGCGGACTCGGCCGTCGAGGACAAGCCGATCGTCGCGACGGAGCTGCTGCTGGATCAGTTCCAGATGTCCGTGCTCGAGCAATCGGTCGACAGCGGAATGAAGGTGTTCCACGTTCAGGTGTTCATTCGCGAGGATTGCGTGCTCAAGGCCGTTCGCGCCTACATGGTATTCGACTTCCTCGAGAAGAACGGAGAGGTCGTCAAGTCGCACCCTTCCGTGCAGGACATCGAGCAGGACAAGTTCGACCGCAGCTTCTCGGTCTACTATATCTCTCGCATCGAAGAGGACGAGCTTCGCGACGGGATTCTCCGGGTGTCGGAGATTGAATCGGCAACGGTGATGGGAGTCGATCGCTCCTCGCTCGCCGAGTTGGATCAATCGAAGGAGCAAGCCGCGATGCAGCAGGTTCAGGCGATCAAGCAGGCCGCCTCGGCGGCAGCGGCTCCCGCGAGCGCCGTGCCCGCGCCCAAAGCTTCGGCAGCTCCTGCCAAGCCGGTGGCGCAGCAGTCCGGGGGAGCGAGCACCGCGAACCGGACGATCCGGGTCGACATCGAGCGTCTGGATGCGCTCATGAACTTGTTCAGCGAGCTTCTGATCGATCGTTCCCGGCTCGAGCAGTTGGCCTCCGAGGTGCGCCGCAACGATCTGACCGAGACGGTCGAGCATATGGCGCGCGTGAGCGGCGACCTGCAGAATATCGTGCTTAAGCTGCGGATGGTGCCGGTCGAGAGCGTCTTCAATCGCTTCCCGCGCATGGTGCGGGACCTCGCCAAGTCGCTCGACAAGAAGCTGGAGCTTGTGGTCACGGGAGCCGAGACCGAGCTGGACCGGACGGTTATCGACGAGATCGGCGATCCGCTTGTCCACTTGATTCGCAACTCCGTCGACCACGGCATCGAGATGCCAGCGGTTCGCACGGCGGCGGGCAAGCAGGAGACGGGGACGATTCACCTTCGCGCCTTCCACAGCGGCAATCACGTGTTCATCGAGATTCAAGACGACGGGGCCGGCATCAATCGGCCGAAGGTGCTCGACATCGCGATCAATAAGGGCATTGTGAAGCCGGAGGACGCGAAGAAGCTCAGCGACGACGAGATCAACATGCTTCTGTTCGCGCCGGGCTTCAGCACGGCGGACAAGATCTCCGACATCTCCGGACGCGGGGTCGGGCTCGACGTCGTCAGGTCCAAGATCGAATCGCTCGGAGGCCGGGTCAGCGTGACGTCTGCGATCGGGCACGGCTCGATCTTCTCGATTCAACTGCCGCTGACGCTGTCGATCATCTCGGCGATGCTGATCAAGCTCGGCTCCGAGAAGTATGCCTTCCCGCTGTCGTCGATCGTCGAGACCGGCTCGATCCGGCGAGAGGACATTCGCGACCTCCAAGGCAACAAGGTGATCGAATACCGCAAGTCGATCATCCCGGTCGTCTCGCTAGCGAGGGTGCTTGATGCGCCGGATTACCGGGACGATGAAGAGAAGGAGACCGAGATGCTCGTCATTCGCAAGGGGGACAAGCTTGCGGCGGTGCTCGTCGACGAATTCATCAGCCAGAGCGAGATCGTCCTGAAGACGCTCGGCAAGTACTTGGCGAACCAGAAGCTGATCTCGGGAGCGACGATCATGGGCGACGGGCAAGTGGCGCTTATCGTCGATCCGAACGCTCTTATCAAATAACGGAACAATAATAGGAGGGCTCGACATGGCAGAAGAGTTGAAGGTAATTGTCTTTACGCTTGCGCACGAAGAATACGGCATCGAAGTCGACAAAGTAAGGACGATTGAGCGCATGGTTCCGATCACACGCGTTCCGAAGACGCCGGCATTCGTCAAGGGCGTCATTAATCTTCGCGGCGTCGTCATTCCTATTATCGACTTGCGAGGGCGATTCGGGCTTCCGGAATCCGAGCCGACGGAGAATACCCGGATCATCATCGTGGCGGCGAACGACCTGGAGGTCGGCTTTATCGTCGATTCCGCGAACGATGTCGTCGACATCATGAGCGATACGATCGGCGTTCCTCCGGAGGTGGTCGGCGGAATCAAGGCGAAGTACCTGAGCGGCGTGGCCGCGCTCGGCGACAACCGGCTGCTGATTCTTCTGAATCTGTCGGAAGTGCTGAACCGTTCCGAGATCATTCAGCTCGAGCAGATGGGAGATTGACGAGTGGAGCTGTTTAATCACGATCCGGACTTCAAGATGGACGTTCTCCGCGAAGTCGGGAATATCGGCGCCGGCCATGCTGCGACCGCGCTGTCCCGACTTCTGGACAAGCCTGTGGACATGGCCGTTCCGACCGTCAACTTCGTCCCCTTCGAGATGATTGCAGATCGCGTCGGCGGATCGGAGGAAGTGGTTATCGCGATCTTCCTCCGGGTGGACGGAGAATGTCCGGGCAACATGTTCTTCCTGATGAGCAAGCCGCAAGCTTCCAGGCTGCTCCTGGTGCTGCTGGGATTCGAAGCGGCCGAGAGCGATAAATATTCCGAGATGGAGTTGTCCGCCTTGTGCGAGATCGGCAATATTCTTGCCGGATCCTACTTGTCGTCTCTTGCGGATCTAACCGGCCTCTCGATGTCCCCATCGGTTCCGTCTATCGCGGTTGACATGGCGGGAGCAATTCTCAGCTATGGTCTGCTGCAATTCGGAACGATGGGAGACGATGCGCTGCTCATCGATACGACATTCCTGAAGGGTGAGCAGGAAGCGGAGGGGCACTTCTTCTTCATCCCGGACCCTCAATCCTTCGAACGAATGTTCGTCTCTCTCGGAGTGCCTATCGAATGATAGAAGTCCATATTGTGAAGGTCGGAATGGCCGACCTGAATGTCGCTTCCGACGGAGCTTCCCTTAAGACGACGGGGCTTGGCTCTTGCGTAGGATTAACCTTGTACGACCCGAGCCGGATGATTGCCGGAATGGCGCATATTATGTTGCCTTCCTCGGAGATTGCGCGCGAAGGACAGCTCAACCTTGCCAAGTACGCGGATACGGCAATCCCGGAGCTGCTTCGCAGGCTTCTGGAGCTGGGAGCGGACAAGCGCAGGCTGATCGCCAAGCTGGCCGGCGGCGCCCAGATGTTCGCTTTTGCCGGAGGCAGCGATAGCCTCCGAATCGGACCGCGCAACGTCGAATCGAGCAAGCTGACCTTGGCCGCAATGGGAATTCCGATCGCCTCGGAAGATACGGGGGGCAACTTCGGACGTACCGTGGAGTTGAACAGCCAGACCGGCATTCTCTCCATTCGCAGCGTGCAGCATGGTGTAAAGGAGATTTGACATGGCTCTTTCTTGGCGTTTCGTCTTGGGATTCGGCGGGTTCGGGGCGTTGCTGACGTTCTTGTTCTCGATAGGAAGCAATCCGCCGGGGACCACGATTATCCGCAGTTTCTATGCTTTTGCCGCCTTCCTGGCGCTTGCGCTTGTCCTTCGAATCGTGCTGTCGGTGCTACTCCGCCCGGCCGCGCTTCCTCAAGAGGAGTCGGAGGAGGCGCGGGGAGCGCATCTTGATCTGGCGACGCCAAGCGACGACGCCGAGCTGACGGATTTGATGAAGGGGCAGTGGTCCGGGGAGCAGGCTCCCGTGGCCGGATTCCAGCCCTTGCAGCCTGCAAGGTTCGTATCGATCGACAATGCGAATGACGAACGGATGGTACAGGCGGTTCGACAGATGAAGGACGAATAAGGAAGGTGAAGCAAAAATGATCGATCATAAACGTTCGCGGCTTTCCCACCAATCGTTCTGGCAGCGTTGGAAGGAAGATGGGGATCTGGAAGCGAAGAAGCAACTGATCGAACATTATTTGCCGCTCGTTGATTACGTCTCAAGCCGGATGGCCGTCGGACTTCCGAAGAACGTCACGAAGGACGACCTGGTCAGCAACGGCGCGATGGGGCTGATCGACGCCATCGAGAAATTCGATTACCAGCGGGGACTGCAGTTCGAGACTTACGCCTCCTGGCGAATTCGCGGCTCGATTATCGACGGACTTCGTCAAGGAGATTGGGTCCCCCGATCGGTAAGGGATAAAGCGAAAAAAATGGAAGACGCATATACCGTTCTGGAGCAGCGGAACTTGCGCTCCGCCACGGACGAGGAAGTGTGCGACTACCTCAACATAACGGACAAGGAATTCCAACAGATGCTTCAGGAGGTGGCGGTCTCGACGATCTGCTCGCTGGAAGATCCCATTCGCGAAGAGGAATCGGAGACCCGGCTGACCTTGCTCGTTGACGACAAGGCGGTAAATCCGGAATCCAAGGTTCACGAGACGTTCCTGAAGGAGACGCTCATGCAAGGGATCGACCGGCTGACGCCGAAGGAGCGAACTGTCGTCTCGCTGTTCTACTATGAAGATTTGTCGCTGAGCGAGATTGCCGAAGTGATGTCCTTGTCGCCTTCAAGAATCTCTCAATTGCATTCCAAAGCCATCCTGAGATTAAGAGCGGCGTTAAGCAAGCAGAAGGATCAGCTCATGCATAAATGAGAACCTCGGACTGGAGGGGCGAATCATGTCTAACGAGAAGATGACGAACTTGGATGAAGCCATGCAGATAGAGCTCTCCGAAGATAAGATGTCGGCTTTTCTCATCTTCAAGCGCGTGGAAGGAGCGATTCAGGTATCGGTTCAGGACCTGGAGAGAATCTTGGCCGGACGGGGCGTGAAGCACGGCATCGAGCGCGACGTTCTGGGCATGATCTCTGCTCGGCCGCAGGACTTCTACTTCAGCCAGAACATTGTCGCGAAGGGGACGCCTGCGAAGAACGGCACGGACGGGTACATCAAGGTGCTCTTCGAGGACGAGGCGGCGCAGGATCGCAGGCCGACGGAGCGCTCCGACGGAAGCGTGGATTATCGGGAGGTAAGCCAACTGGCCAACGTGAAGGCGGGCCAACTGATCGCGGAGCGATACCCTCCGCTGCCGGGAGCGTCCGGCACCGATGTGACCGGGGGAGAGCTGAAGCCGAAGGACGGCAAGGAGGCTCACTTCAAGGTCGGGAAGAACGTGGTCGTCAATGCGGAGAGAACGGCGATGTACGCCGCGGTGGACGGGCTCGTTACGAAGACGGAGAAGGACAAGCTGAACGTCTTCCCCGTCTATGAAGTGAACGGGGACGTCGACTATCGTTCCGGCAACATCGACTTTGTTGGAACCGTCGTCATTCGCGGCAACGTGCTGAGCGGGTTCAAGGTTCGGGCCTCGGGAGACATTCGCGTCACCGGAGGGATCGAGGGGGCCGAAGTGGAATCCGACGGGTCGATCGAGATCAGCGGCGGCATTATCGGCAACAACAAAGGTCTGGTCAAGGCCGGACGGGCCGTGAGATGCTCCTTCATTCAGGAAGGAATCGTACACGCGAACGAGGACGTGGTGGTCACCCAGAGCATCATGCACTCGAACGTGAGGGCGGGCAAGGAGATCATCTGCCTCGGCGCCAAAGGGCTGATCGTCGGCGGCTCGCTGCAAGCGGGAGATCGGGTTGCCGCCCGCATGATCGGCAACTCGATGTCGACCGCAACGACGATCGAGGTCGGGGTCCGTCCGGAGCTCAGGAACGAGCTGGGCGAGCTGCGGGCAACGATTCGCACCCTTACGGATTCGCTGGACAAGACGGACAAGGCGCTTGCGCTCCTGAACCAACTGGCCGCGACCGGCCAACTGCCGCCTCAGCGGATGGCGATGCGCCTTCAGTTGAACGCAACGCGCAAAATAACGGCGGAGGAGCTGCTTAAGGCGAAGGAGAGCATTCTTGAGATCGAGAAGGTGCTCGAGGATGCGTCGAACTCGCGAATCGATGCGGCCCATACGATCTTCGGCGGCACGAAGCTTGTGATCGGACGATATACCCGATTCGTCAAGGACAGCATGCAACGGGTATCCTTCCGCTTCATTGAAGGGGAGATCGTTCCGGTTCCTTATGTCGGGAAATAAAACGAACAATCTCTGATTCGGGAAGGCGGGTGCAAGAGGATGGCGTATAAGCCGCTGGATTTGCAGGTGTCGATGCCTCGTACGGTGGAGATGTCCCCGCTGCAGCAGCAACAGCAGCAGCGGCCGGCGATGGAGCAAGCCGCGCTTGGCCAGCAAGCGGTGAAGCAGGCCGAGAAGCAGGCGCGCAGCAACACGAAGGCGGAGGGGGCGGAGAAGCGCTCAATCTCCGATAAGGAACCGAAGCAGAAGCAGAAGCAGGCATCGACTCGCAAGAAGACGAATCCGGACGATCCGGAAGGGACGGAGAACGTCTCCGCGCATCCGTACAAGGGCAAGCATCTCGACATATCGCTGTGAGCGGATGGCATCGAAAGGAGACAGCCAGGTGGAGTCATGGATCACAATCGTCATAACGGGAGCCGCGATCGCCGGGTACGGCCTGCTGCTTCCGAAGAACGCGGCGGCCGGCAAGCCGGACCAGGCGGCGTATCAAGCGGAGGCGGCATACGATCGGTTGCTCGAGGATCTCGAAGCGGAGAATCGGGAATTGATCGATGCCGTCTCCGAGTTTAAGCGAGAGCAGGACGCGACGGTGGATAAGCTGAGCAGCCGAATTCGGGAGATGGAGCGGCAGATGACGGAGTTGGCGGATCGCGAGCGGACCGCGGAAGCGAAGCTTCCGACTGCCGCCGCCGTTCTCGTTCCCGCAGCCGCCGTTCAAGCGGCTGCGGCAAGCGAAGCGTCTTCCGCGCCGCTGCCATGCCCGTCGCCGCCGGGCACGGACAAGCTCGCGCAGGAGGACGCCTATGCGCAGGCGGCGGCCGCCAAGGAGCCGGAGGAGGCTCCGGCCGCTCCCGCAGGCATTAAGGAGCGTTATGCGTCCTTAATGGAGCTGCACGGCCGGGGCCGTTCGATCGAACAGATCGCCAAGGAGCTCAGCATGAACAAAGGCGAGATCCAATTGATTCTGCAATTGGCCAGACGGGAGGAGAAGGACCGTGCTTAAACGTCGGGGATTGCTGATCGGACTCGGACTCGGCCTGATGATCGGCGCATCGTCGCTGCAACTGATGCTGGCCGCGGAGAAGGGAGCATCGTCGCTTAACCTGTCCGATGCCTCGCTTACGCGGGAGGAGCTGCGGGAAGCGGCCGAGGCGCAAGGCTTCGCGCTTGTCGACGCTGCCGTTAAGACGTACACCCAGGAAGAGCTCGATGCGGCCGTGCAGAAGGCCGGCAGCGACGCGCAAGCGGCCGGCGGCACCGACGGCATAGCGGGGAGCGGCGCCGACGAAGCGGCGACCGGGCCGGCTTCTTCAGCCGCTTCGCCTGCATCCTCTCCCGCCGACTCTTCCGCTGCCTCTAGTGAAGAAGAACACACCTATTCGTTCTACATCCGCGCCAAAGCCAGCTTGCTCGAGGTGGCGACAGGGCTCGAAGAGCTCGGACTTATCGACGACAAGGAGCAGTTCGCGAAGCAGGCTGCCGCATACAGCAAGAGCCTGAGAGTCGGCACGTGCTTGTTCGTCGGGAAGCCGACGTACGAGGAGATTATCGCGGAGATTACCAGAGCCAAGTATTGACGCAAACAAACTCATGTTCGCTTTTTCCGCGCATTCCGAGCGCCGCCGAGGTCAAGTCGTCCTGCTGCGACCGACTTGCCTGCCTTATTTTCACAGTGAAATTGAGCATAAGCCATTGCTAACGCAGTGGAGTTATGATATAGTATTCCCCGGTGTGAAAAAACGCACGCCGTTCAATTTCGTCGGCGGTGCTTCTCTGCTAGAGAAGTTCCGGCGGAAGACGCGATCGGCGGAGGGATTCACCTACACAAAACCACTAGGAGGTGCAGTAAAGATGGCAGTAATCTCCATGAAGCAGCTTCTCGAAGCCGGGGTACACTTCGGTCACCAAACCCGTCGTTGGAACCCTAAGATGGACAAGTACATCTTCACTGAACGCAACGGCATCTACATTATCGACCTGCAGAAGACGGTCAAGAAAGTCGACGAAGCGTACAACTTCGTTCGCCAGCTCGGCGAGCAAGGCGGAACGATGCTGTTCGTCGGCACGAAGAAGCAAGCTCAGGATTCCGTTAAGGAAGAAGCTGAGCGCAGCGGCCAATATTACATCAACCAACGTTGGCTCGGCGGTACGCTGACGAACTTCTCTACGATTCAGAAGCGTACGGATCGTCTGCATCAACTGACGAAGTGGGAAGAAGACGGCACGTTCGAAGTTCTTCCGAAGAAGGAAGTTATCCTGCTCCGCAAGGAGAAGGATCGTCTCGAGAAGTTCCTCGGCGGCATCAAGAATATGCGCAAGCTTCCGGACGCGTTGTTCATCATCGACCCTCGCAAGGAGCGCATCGCGGTAGCCGAAGCTCGCAAGCTGGGCATCCCGATCGTCGGCATCGTCGACACGAACTGCGACCCGGACGAGATCGACTACGTCATCCCGGGCAACGACGACGCCATCCGCGCCGTGAAGCTGTTGACGTCCAAAATGGCTGATGCCATCGTCGAATCGCGCCAAGGCGAAGAAGCGACGGTCTAAGCGAGGCCGACGCCAATAAGCAAATCAAGCAAGGGTGGTCAGAAGTGAACCTTCTCGCCGCCCTTTTTTTGAAGAACAAAATCGATTCGTCCGTCCGGCGGGAAACGCCGCGCGGCATATACAGGAGGTCATTCACTTGGCAGTAAATGCAGCAGACGTCAAGACGCTCCGCGAGAGAACGGGAGCGGGCATGTTGGATTGCAAGAAGGCGCTCGAAGAAGCGGGCGGCGATATCACGAAGGCTTCCGAGCTCCTGCGCGAGAAGGGCCTTGCAGCGGCAGCCAAGAAGGGCGACCGCGTCGCAACCGAAGGCCGCGTTGAATCGTATATTCATGGCGCGGGCCGCATCGGCGTCCTTGTCGAAGTCAACTGCGAGACCGACTTCGTGGCGATGACCGATCAATTCAAGGAATTCGTGCGCGACCTCGCGATGCACATCGCAGCAGCGGCTCCCAAGGTTGTTCGCCGCGAAGAAGTCGAGGCAGCCGACCTGAACAAGGAACGCGAAATCCTGCGCAACCAAGCTCTGAACGAAGGCAAGCCGGAGAAGATCGTCGACAAGATGGTCGAAGGCCGCATCAACAAGTACTACGAAGAAGTCGTTCTGCTTGAGCAATCGTTCGTCAAGGACCCGGACAAGACGATCCAGACGCTGCTGAACGAGAAGATCGCAACGATCGGCGAGCAGATCTCCATCCGTCGCTTCGTTCGTTTCGAACTGGGCGAAGGTCTCGAGAAGAAGCAAGACAACTTCGTAGAAGAAGTTATGGCTCAAGTCAAAGCATAAGCAACCCGAATCAGAAGGGAACACAGCGTGTTCCCTTTTTCTTAACCTAATCGGTCCATGCTTCGCGCGGGCCAAATCGAATGCTGGAGGTACAAACGTTGAATCGTCCCGAATACAAACGAGTGGTGCTGAAGGTCAGCGGAGAATCGCTGTCCGGGTCGAATGGGTACGGCATCGACGCCGCGACAATTCTATCGATCGCCGAACAAGTGCAGGAAGTTGTCGAGCTGGGGGTAGAAGTAGCGATCGTCTGCGGCGGAGGCAACATTTGGCGCGGAATTTCCGGAAGCCAGAAGGGGATCGATCGCGCAACGGCCGACTACATGGGCATGCTGGCGACGGTCATGAACTCGCTTGCTCTGCAGGATGCTCTTGAGCAGATCGGAGTGCCGACACGCGTTCAAACCTCCATTGCCATGCAGCAGATCGCGGAGCCCTATATTCGCAGGCGGGCGATTCGCCACCTTGAGAAGGGACGCGTCGTTATCTTCGCCGCGGGAACGGGCAATCCGTTCTTCTCCACCGACACGACGGCCGCTCTTCGCGCCGCGGAGATCGAGGCCGAAGTCATTCTCATGGCGAAGAACAAGGTAGACGGCGTCTACAGCGCGGACCCGTTCAAGGACCCGACCGCCGAGAAGTACGAACAACTGACGTACCTGGACGTTCTGAACAAGAACCTGGGCGTCATGGATTCCACCGCCTCGTCGCTCTGCATGGACAACAATATTCCGCTCCTCGTATTCGCGATTACGGAGCAAGGCAATATTAAACGTGCGGTCATGGGCGAGAAAATAGGAACGATTGTAAAGGGGAGCGTGAATTAAGTGCCTCAAACGATCAAGAAGAACGCGGAAGACCGAATGGAGAAAGCGCTCGGAGCGCTTAAACGGGATCTTGCGACGCTGCGGGCGGGCCGCGCGTCTCCGGCGATCCTCGATCGCGTGCAAGCGGAATATTACGGCGCGCTTACGCCGGTCAACCAGCTCGGTACGATCAATACGCCGGACTCCCGCACGCTGATCATTCAGCCGTGGGACAAGTCGGCGCTGGCGGCGATCGAGAAGGCGATCCTCAAGTCCGACGTCGGTCTGACGCCGGCGAACGACGGGACGATCATTCGCCTGAATATCCCGGCGCTGACCGAAGAACGCCGTGCGGATCTCGTGAAGGCGACGAAGAAGTTCGGAGAGGAAGCCAAGGTTGCCATCCGCAACATTCGCCGCGACGCCAACGACGACATCAAGAAGAAGGAGAAAGGCGAGATCTCCGAGGACGAGTCGAGGCGCCATCAGGAAGACGTTCAGAAGATTACCGACCGCTATACCGCGGAAGTCGATAAGATCCTTGTCGCTAAAGAAAAAGAAATTATGGACGTGTAACGCCTTCTACTCCGACCCCTCCGTCAGGTGGGGTTTATTGTTCTTGAACCAAGGGGGACAACCATGACGAACCGTTTCTTCGGCTGGATACGGCGCCTGCGAGGCGGCAAGGCTCATAAGGAGAACGAACGGCAGAGACGGGCGGACCCGGGAAACGGCGACGAACAGGCAGTCAAGGTGCCGCAGCACGTAGCGATCATCATGGACGGCAACGGACGCTGGGCGAAGGCGAGAGGATTGCCGCGAATAGCCGGCCATCACAGCGGCATGAAGGCGATCAAGCGGGTTACAAGAGAAGCGGATCGCCTCGGCATCCGGTACTTGACCTTGTACGCGTTCTCCACGGAGAACTGGAAGCGTCCCAAAGCCGAAGTCGACTTCCTCATGAAGCTCCCCCAAGAGTTTCTGGCGCTTGAGCTGGACGAGCTGATGGAGAACAATGTCCAGGTTCGCATGATGGGAGTCGAGAACCTGCTGCCGGATTACACGCTGGCCGCGATCGAGGAAGCCGCGCGCAAGACCGCGAACAACACGGGACTCGTTCTTAACTTCGCGTTAAACTACGGCAGCCGCATGGAGATGGTAGAAGCCGCCCGCAAGCTGGCCAGACAGGCCGCGAAGGGCGAGCTCGATCCCGAAGCCATCGACGAGCGAATGTTCGGAGCGAATCTGCTCAGCGGCGACATTCCCGACCCGGACTTGCTCATTCGCACAAGCGGAGAGCTGCGCCTGTCGAACTTCATGCTGTGGCAGATTGCTTACAGCGAATTCTGGTTCACCGACGTCTATTGGCCGGAATTCAACGAACAACATCTGAACGAGGCAATAAACGAATATCAACGCAGGGCAAGGCGCTACGGGGGGCTGTAATCGATGGTTCAGCGATTAATATCCGGTGTCATAGCGGGTCTAATTTTTCTCGGGGTCATTCTTCTAGGCGACGGGTATTATTCCGCATTTCTTACGATAGTAGCGCTGCTCGGGTACCACGAATTCGCCCGGCTGAACGGATTCCCTCCCTTCAGGTGGGACGTGATCGCCGGGTACGCGGCGGTGCTGCTGCTCTCCGTGCCGGTTCCCCCGTTCGGCTGGGACCCGGTCTCCATCGAAGGCTGCACGTGGCTGCTCTTGTTCCTGCTTCTGTCGAGCACCGTCTTTAGCAAGAACAAAATCCATCTCGAACACGCCAGCCTGCTCTTCCTGGGCGCATTCTACATAGGGATCGGCTTCCGCTATATGGTGGTCACACGCGATCTCGAGCACGGCGTCTTCTGGACGCTGCTTACCTTCTTCTGCATCTGGGCTTCGGACGCCGGCGCTTACTTCGTCGGACGAGCCGTCGGGAAGCGCAAGCTGTGGCCGGCCATCAGCCCGAACAAGACGGTGGAAGGAGCTGTCGGCGGTCTTGTCATCTCGGTCATCGTCGGCCTCGTGTTCTACTTCCTCCATCCGAATTGGGTCGGACTGTGGCAGGCGATGGGCGTTGCGCTTGCTTCCGCGATCGCGGGCACACTCGGCGATCTGGTGCAATCCGCTTACAAGCGGCTCCGCGGCGTGAAGGATTCGGGCAATCTGCTGCCCGGTCACGGCGGCGTGCTCGATCGGACCGACAGTTGGCTCATCGTATTCCCCTTCGTGCATGTGCTCGGCCTGCTTCCGAACTGACGGAACGGTCGAACTGACGGAACGGCTGAACTGACGGAACGGACGAGCGGACGGGGAACCGGGCGAATTGACGGAACCGACCGGGCTGCCGCCAAGTCGCAACATTGATGGAGGACTGACATGACCATTCGCAAAATAGCGGTGCTGGGAAGCACCGGCTCGATCGGTACACAGACGCTGGACGTCATCTCCCGGAATCCCGAGGCTTATGAGGTCGTTGCGCTGGCCGCCGGAACGAACGCCGAGCTGCTGCTGACGCAGGCGCATGCGTTCCGCCCGAAGCTCGTGTCGATCGCGAGCGAAGAGGCGGCCGCCCGGCTGCGGGGCGAGCTTCCGGAAGGAACCCGCCTGCTTATAGGGGAGGAGGGGCTGACCGAAGCTGCGGCGGGCTGCGGCGCGGATTATGTCGTCTGCGCCCTTGTCGGGGCGGTCGGCCTTCGTTCGACGCTCGCCGCCATCGACGCGGGAGCGGCGATCGGGCTTGCCAACAAGGAGACGCTTGTCACCGCGGGTCACATCGTGACGAAGCGCGCCGGCGAGAAGGGCGTTCCGCTGCTTCCGATCGACAGCGAGCATTCCGCCATCTTCCAATGCTTGAACGGGGAAGACGGAAGAGCGGTCAAGCGGCTGCTCATCACCGCCTCGGGAGGCAGCTTCCGCGATCGAACGCGGGAACAGCTTGTTCACGTTACCGTCGAAGACGCGCTGAAGCATCCCAATTGGTCGATGGGAGCGAAGATTACGATCGATTCGGCGACGATGGTCAACAAGGGGCTTGAAGTGATTGAGGCCCACTGGCTGTTCGGGCTCCCGTACGAGCAGATCGACGTCGTTCTGCACCCGGAGAGCATCGTCCACTCGATGGTCGAGTTCTCCGACACGAGCGTCATCGCGCAGCTCGGCAACCCGGACATGAGGGTGCCGATTCAATACGCCCTCACGTATCCGCAGCGCCGGCCGTCGCCGGCTTCTCCGCTGGACTTGGTCAAGGCGGGAGCGCTTCACTTCCGCGAGATGGACTTCGTCCGTTACCCTTGCCTGCGCATGGCCTACGAGGCCGGACGAGCGGGCGGAACGGCGACGACGGCGTTCAACGCGGCCAACGAGGCGGCGGTCGGCCGGTTCCTGCGCGGCGAGATCCCCTTCCTCGCGATCGAATCGATCATCGAGAGTGTGCTTGGCAAGCATGATGCGATAACGAATCCGGATCTGGAGACGATTCTCGGGACCGACGACTGGGCGCGCCGCGAGGCGCTTAAATAATTGAGACAATCTTTCCCCCAGTCCGTATTCTCTTGTAACGGCTCGGAGAATAATGTTAATCTAAGGACAGCCGTTACAGGCAACGGGGGTAGAATCGCATGGAAATGGTAAGGATCGTATTTCTGACGGTATTGGTGTTCTTCGTGCTGGTCACGATTCATGAATTCGGGCATTTCTACTTCGCGAAGCGCGCGGGAATTCTTGTGCGAGAGTTCGCGATCGGCTTCGGCCCGAAGCTCTTCTCGATCAAGAGAGGAGAGACGAGATTCACCCTGCGCCTTCTTCCGGCCGGCGGCTTCGTCCGCATGGCGGGGGAGGACCCGGAGGTCGTGGAGATGCAGCCGGGACAGACGGTCGGCCTCCGCGTCAAGGACGGCAAGGTCACCCGCTTCTATCTCGACCGGTTGGATGAGCGCTCGCAGATCGTCCGGGGCGAGATCGTCTCGCTCGATATCGAACGGAGCTTGTATGTTACGCTTGACGTCGACGGCGAGACGGAACGCTATGACGTCCATCCGCAGGCGCTTATCGTGGCCAGAGGCCAGGAGACGCAGATTGCGCCGCGCGACAGACAGTTCGGCAGCGTCTCGACGGGCAAGCGGGCGATGGCGATCTTCGCGGGTCCGATGATGAATTTTATTCTCGCTTTCTTCTTGTTCGCGCTTTATCTGCAGCTCGCCGGCGTCGCCGTCGAGAATTCGTCCAAGGTGTTCGTCAGCGGAACCGAGTCCGGCATGCCGGCGGCGGAATCCGGCTTACATAAGGGAGACTGGATCAAGACGGTGGACGGCGAGACGATCGGCGGCGACAGCACCAAGCTGGTCGAGAAGATTCAAGCGTCCGCGGGCAAGCCGATGGAATGGACGGTCGAGCGCGACGGTCAGGACGTGACGCTTCGGATTACGCCGGATGCGTCGACCGGCAAGGTCGGCATGTATCTAAGCCCCGAGACGCGGCAGGCGGGCTTCGTAGAGACGTTCAAGTTCGCGGGCACAACGATGGTCGACATGACCGGCCGGATCTTCGAAGGCTTCCGCAAGCTGATCTTCGGCGAATTCAAGCTGGACGATCTGGGCGGACCGGTCCGCACGGCCGAGATGACCGGACAGATCGCGAAGCAGGGCATTCCGGAGCTGACCTCGTGGGCGGCCATCTTAAGCTTGTACCTCGGCATCTTCAACCTGCTTCCGATTCCGGCGCTCGACGGCAGCCGCCTTCTGTTCATCGGCCTGGAAGCCGTACGGGGCAAGCCGGTCGATCCGAACCGGGAGAGCATGGTGCACTTCATCGGCTTCGCGATGCTCATGCTGCTGATGGTCGTCGTGACGTACAACGATATTTTACGATTGGTTAAAAATTAGCCGCAGTCAGGGATTGGAGAACCGATATGTCGAAGGATAAAGGGTTTGTCAGCGAAATTACGCCTCAGGCGGAAGACTTCTCCCGCTGGTATATTGACGTCATCAAGAAGGCCGAGCTCATGGACTATTCGCCCGTTCGCGGCTGCATCGTCTTCCGTCCGGAAGGCTATGAGCTGTGGGAGAACATCCAGCGCGATCTCGACCAGCGCTTCAAGGATACGGGCCACCGCAATGCGTACTTCCCGCTGTTCATTCCGGAGAGCTTCTTCCAGAAGGAGAAGGAGCACGTCGAAGGCTTTAATCCCGAGCTTCCGTTCGTAACGGAGGCCGGCGGCGAGCAACTGGAAGAGAAGCTTGCCATCCGTCCGACGTCGGAGACAATGTTCGGCCACATGTATTCCAAGTGGATTCAATCCTATCGCGATCTTCCGCTGCTCATCAACCAATGGGCGAACGTCGTTCGCTGGGAGAAGCGGACGCTGCCGTTCCTGCGCACGAGCGAATTCCTCTGGCAGGAAGGCCATACCGCTCACGAAGACGAGGCCGATGCCCGCCGGGAGACGATGCAGATGCTCGACGTCTACACCGAATTCGCCGAGAACGTGCTGGCGATTCCGGTCATCAAGGGCCAGAAGACTCCTTCGGAGAAGTTCGCGGGTGCGGTCGATACGTTCTCGATCGAAGCGATGATGAAGGACGGCCGCGCGGTGCAGGCCGGCACATCGCATTATCTCGGCACGAACTTCGCGGTTGCGTTCGATATCAAGTACCTGAGCCGCGACAACAACCTGGAATATTGCCATACGACGTCCTGGGGCGTGAGCACGCGCCTGATCGGCGCGCTGATCATGGTTCACGGCGACGACAGAGGGCTTGTCATGCCACCGAAGGTCGCGCCGACGCAGGTGATCATGATTCCGATCGGCCCGCCGAAGACCCGCGAGCAGGTCATCGCGAAGACGGACGAGCTGTTCGCCGAGCTGAAGGCGGCCGGCGTGCGCGTGCGCGTCGACGACCGTTCCGACGTGTCGCCGGGCTGGAAGTTCAACGAGTACGAGATGCGCGGCGTTCCGATCCGTCTCGAGCTCGGTCCGCGCGACCTGGACAACGGCGTCTGCGTGCTCGTCTCCCGCGTGACCGGCGAGAAGAAGCAGGTTCCGCTGGACAACATCGCCGCCGAGGTGAAGGCGGCTCTCGACGCGGTTCATGAGGAGATGTTCGAGCGAGCCCGTCAGTTCCGCGAGGACCACTTTTATTCCGTCGAGACGTTGGACGAGCTCAAGTCTTCCGCCGACGAGAAGAGAGGCTTCGCGCTTGCCGGCTGGTGCGGTTCCGACGCTTGCGAGCAGCAAGTGAAGGAAGAGACCGGCTACACAAGCCGCAATATTCCGTTCGAGGCGGCCGAGACGAAGGCGAAGTGCCTCGTCTGCGGCGACGCCTCGAAGCATACGGTCGTGTTCGCCAAGGCCTATTGATCTCAGGCAGCCCCAAGAGCGCCCTGCGTCGCGATGACGCGGGGCGCTTTGTGCGAATATGCGGTTGGGAATGGTGGCGGGCCGGTGTTCGTCGCGCGAGCCAGCGAGGCGGGGGAATGTGGCGCCGGTCGTTGCCGGAATTTATGCGCAAATTCGCATTCGCATTCGTATTCGCGTTCGCGCGCACGTCGCTCGATTGCTCGATGCCACGGATTTATGTGAAATTTCACATTCGTGCAGCTCGATAAGGGCAAGGTGGAGGAATATATGTGAGAAATCACATTCGTAGAGGAATTTCCGACGCGGGTGGCCGTATATATGCTAAAAATCATATAAAACGCCGTGATTGCCCCCAATCCAAACGAACGAATGTGAAAAATCGCATAAAATCGTGAGTCGTGGGCGGCAAGCGGTGGATCGCAGTCGGGAGATGGCAGGCGGCAAGCGGGAGATCGCAGGCGGGAGACGGCAAGCGACAGATCGCGGACAGTATATAGCGTGTCGCATCGGTTCTGTCGATGTTTGTCTATTGAGCGGTTCGGGAAGGTGCGGTAGAATAAATGTTCGAGGTATTTGAGGCAATAGCAGGTTTGAAGCAATAGATAGTTCGAGGCAATAGGTTTGGCGATGGAATGCGGGGAGGAACGTACATGCAACCGACAGCGGATCAGAGGAAGCGATATGAACTGCTGCTTAAGCAGTCCGGCGTCTCGGCACAGTGGATCGATGAGTTTTTCCGGGAAGGGTACATAGAGCGGGTCGAGATCGACCGCGGCAAGCAGGAATGGCATCTCTATCTCTATCAAGGAACGACTCTGCTGCCGGCCAACGTATATGGGGAAGTGTGGTCGAAGCTGCGCGGCGAGATGGCGAACAATCCGGTGAAGGCGATCCAGCTCTCGCTTCGCTATGCCGAAGAGGTGGCGACGAGGGCCGTTCTGGAGCAATATTGGCCGGTATTCGTCGTATGGATGCAATCGGAGGTCGCTTCCGTCAACGGCTGGCTCGCGAAGGCGAGACCGGAGGTCGAGGGCGATCTGATCACGCTCTTCATGCTGGACCAGACGGGGCTGGAGATGGCCAGGCGCAAGAACATCGACAGTTGCGCGGTCGCATTCTACGAGAGCCGGTTCGGCCGGTCGTGCCGGGTGAAGCTCGCCGTCGGGGAATCCCGGCAGGAGGCGTACGAGGAATGGAACCAGAAGGTCAAGAAGGAAGAGACGGTCGCCATTCAGAAAATCATGGAGAGCGCCCGGGACGACGCGCCTCCTCCGGACGAGGGCGGAGACGCGCCAAGCGTGTTCGCGCACGGCTACGAGATCAAGGACCCTCCCGTGCCAATCCAGGACATTCGGGAAGAGGAGAAGAAGATCACCGTTCAGGGAACCGTGTTCGGCCTCGATGTCAAGGAGCTTCGCAACGGCAACACCTTGTTCACGTTCAACATTACCGACTATACGGATTCTCTCGGCGTCAAGCTGTTCGCGAAGAACAAGGAAGACTTGAAGATGTTCGGCTTGATCGAGAACGGCAAGTGGCTGAAGCTGCGCGGACGGGTCGAGTATGATCGCTTCATGAACCCGCCCGAGCTGATCATGATGCCGAGCGACGCCCGGGAGATGAATCCGCGTCCGCCGCGCAAGGACGAAGGCGAAGAGAAGCGGGTCGAATTCCATCTGCACACGACGATGAGCACGATGGACGCGGTCACGCCGGTCGATGCGTACATCAAGACGGCCGCCAAGTGGGGACACAAGGCGATCGCCGTCTCCGACCACGCGAACGTGCAATGCTTCCCTGATGCCGCGAAGGCGGGCAAGAAGAACGGCATCAAGGTGATGTTCGGCGTCGAGGCGAACGTGGTGAACGACTCCGTCCCGATGGTGCTGAACCCGCGCGAGGAAGCGCTCATGGACGCAACCTACGTCGTCTTCGACATCGAGACGACCGGTCTCTCGGTTACGGCGAACAAGATCATCGAGCTTGCAGGCGTGAAGATGAAGGACGGCAAGGAGATCGACCGGTTCGCGACGTTCATCAATCCGCACGAGCCGATCCCGTACAACATTCAGCAGCTCACGAACATCAACGACGAGATGGTGAAAGATGCGCCGGAGCTCGAGCCGAAGCTGAAGGAGTTCCTCGAATTCGCCGGCGACGCCATTCTCGTTGCCCACAACGCGCGGTTCGATATCGGCTTCTTGCAGCACAACTGCAAGGAGCTCGGCCTTCCGCCGATTCCGAATCCGGTGCTGGATACGCTCGAACTGGCCCGTTATATTTATCCGACGATGAAGAATCACCGGCTCAACACGCTTGCGGATCTGTACAAGGTCGCGCTCGAGAGCCATCACCGCGCCATCGACGATACGCTCGCGCTCGGCGGCATCTTGAACGGGCTGATCAAGGACGCGGCTTCGCGCAATGTCACGATGCTGGATCGGCTCAACGAAGCGAACGGGAACAGTTGGAAGACGACTCGCCCGTTCCACTGCGGCATCTATGCGCTGAACGCAGTCGGCAAGAAGAACCTGTACAAACTGATCTCGATGTCTCACACGGAGTATTTTCACCGCGTTGCCTGCATTCCGAGAAGCAAGCTGATCGAGTTGCGCGAAGGGCTCCTTATTCTGTCCGGCTGCGAGAGGGGCGAGCTGTACGAGACGGTGCTCAACAAGTCGGTGGAAGAGGCCGAAGAGGTTGCCGAATTCTACGACGTGCTGGAGATCCAGCCGCTCGACTTCTATATGCACCTGCTGGACAAGGGGCTGGTCGGCAGCCGGGCGGAGCTGGAGGAAGCGCTGCGGAAGATCGTGCGGATCGGGGAGAAGACGAGCAAACCGGTCATCGCGACCGGCAACGTGCACTATCTGGAGCCGAGAGACAAGCTGTTCCGCGACATCACGATCCACGGCATTACCGGCTTCAGCCCGCTTAAGGATCAGCGCAAGCCGGACGCGCACTTCCGGACGACGCCGGAGATGCTCGAGGCGTTCGCGTTCCTCGGAGCCGAGAAGGCGCGCGAGGTCGTCGTGACGAACACGAACGAGCTGGCGGATCGCTTCGAGGAGATCAAGCTGTTCCCGGACGAGCTGTTCACGCCGATCCTTGACGGGGCGGATGATGAGATTCGGAACACCTGCTACGAAACCGCCAAGACCTTGTACGGGGAAGAGCTCCCCGAAGTCGTCGTGGCTCGCTTGGAGAAGGAGCTTGTCCCGATTATCAAGTACGGCTTCTCGGCCAACTATCTCATCTCGGAGAAGCTCGTCAAGAAGTCCAACCAAGACGGCTATCTCGTTGGCTCGCGGGGGTCCGTCGGTTCGTCCGTCGTCGCGACGTTCCTGGGAATATCGGAGGTTAATCCGCTTCCTGCGCATTACCTATGCAAGAATCCGGAATGCAAGCACAGCGAATGGATTCTGGACGGAAGCGTCCCTTCGGGCTTCGACTTGCCGGACAAGGCGTGTCCGAACTGTGGGACGATCATGCGCGGCGAAGGTCAGGACATTCCGTTCGAGACGTTCCTTGGGTTCAAGGGGGATAAGGTTCCCGATATCGACCTTAACTTCTCGGGCGTCTATCAGCCGCAAGCCCACAACTATACAAAGGTTCTGTTCGGGGAGAAAAGCGTTTTCCGTGCGGGCACGATCGGCACCGTCGCCGAGAAGACGGCGTACGGCTTCGCGAAGAAGTACGAGGAGGAGCATCAGAAGTCGTGGCGCGGAGCGGAGCTGAACCGTCTGGCGTCCGGCTGTACCGGAGTCAAGCGCAGCACCGGCCAGCACCCGGGCGGCATCGTCGTTGTGCCGGACTACATCGAAGTCGAGGACATCACGCCCGTCCAGTATCCTGCCGACGATACGAGCGCCGAATGGAAGACGACGCACTTCGATTATCACGCCTTCGACGCGAACCTGCTCAAGCTCGATATTCTGGGGCACGATGATCCGACGATGATGCGGATGCTGCAGGACTTGACCGGCGTCGACCCGACGACGATTCCGATGAACGATCCGAAGGTGATGAGCATCTTCAGCTCGGTCGACGCGCTTGGGGTTCGGCAGGACCAGATCCGCACGCCGGTCGCCACCTACGGGGTGCCCGAGATGGGCACGCGGTTCGTTCGCCAGATGCTCGAGGAGACGAAGCCGTCCAGCTTCGCCGACTTGCTGCAGATCTCGGGGCTGTCGCACGGAACGGGCGTATGGCTCGGCAATGCGCAGGAGCTTATCAAGAACGGAACGTGCACGATCAAGACGGTTATCGGCTGCCGCGACGACATCATGCTGTTCCTGATCTACAAGGCGGGAATGGACGCTTCGCTCGCATTCAAGATAACGGAGAGCGTGCGTAAGGGCAAAGGCCTTACGCCGGAATGGATCGAAGAGATGAAGAAGTGCGGAGTGCCGCAATGGTACATCGATTCGTGCCTGCGCATCGAGTACATGTTCCCGAAGGCGCACGCCGCCGCGTACGTCATCTCGGCCGTCCGCACGGCCTACTTCAAACTGTATTATCCGATTCAATATTACGCGACTTATTATTCCGTTCGGGCGGCCGACTTCGACGTGGATATTTTCTGCCAGGGGTATGACGCCATCCTGAAGACGATCAACGAGATCGAAGCGAAGGGCTTTCAGGCGTCGACGAAGGAGAAGAGCATGATCTCCATTCTCGAGATGGGGCTGGAGATGACGGCGCGCGGCTTCAAGTTCAAGCCGATCGACCTTTATCGATCCGATGCAACGGAATTCATTATCGACGGAGACTCGCTCATTCCGCCGTTCGCGGCGATCGCCGGCATCGGCGACAACGCGGCGAAGGCGATCGTGGCTTCCCGCGAGGACGGCGAGTACCTGTCGATCGAAGACTTCCAGCGAAGATCGAAGGCGAGCAAAACGATTATCGAGCTGCTCACCGGCATGGGCTGCTTCCGGGGGCTGCCGGAATCCAATCAATTGGCGCTGTTCTGATCGGCCACCGCCAGCGGGACTCTTCCAAAATTCCAATTGCCATCCGAATCAAGGTTATGGTATATTATTTCTGGTAATCATGTGGATATCACTGTCTGCAGAAGAGTGGGGAAACCCACTCTTTCCGTTTTGCCATGGGACTTTTAGGTCTTACGCGGCGGAAGCGGTAGAGCCATTCGCAGCAAGCGGGAGGTCATGATTTGAGCGTACCCAAGATCAAGTCCATCGTAGAAGAGTTCGTCTCTCCATACCTGGACGAGAACGGCTATCAGCTTGTGGATGTCGAGTATGTGAAGGAAGGAAGCAACTGGTTCCTGCGCATCTTCGCGGACAAGGAAGGCGGCGTCGATCTGGACGATTGCAGCCGCATTACCGAATTCGTCAGCGCGAAGCTGGATGAGCTGGACCCGATCGCCGATCCTTACTTCCTGGAGGTCAGTTCTCCGGGGGCGGAGCGCCCGCTCAAGAAGCCGGAGGATGTGACGAAGGCCGTAGGCAAGCACGTGTTCGTCACGACCTACGAGCCGGTCGGCGGCGCCAAAGAATTCGAAGGAAGGCTGGACAGCTTCGACGGGCAGACGATCGCGATGACGATCGGCCGCCGCGAGATTTCCATCCCTTACGATAAAGTGGCCTCGGCTCGCCTGGCCATTGTTTTCTAATCTTGGAAGGAGGAATCATTCCCCAATGAGCATGGAGTTCATCGAGGCATTGTCGGAGATCGAGCGTGAGAAAGGCATTACCAAAGACGTTCTGCTCGAAGCGATCGAAGCGGCATTGATCTCTAGCTACAAGCGCAACTTCAACACCGCGCAGAACGTGCGTGTCGATATCAATCGCACGACCGGCGTCATCAAGGTGTATGCGCGCAAGACCGTCGTGGAAGAGGTGCTCGATCCCCGGCTCGAGATCTCCTTGGAGACGGCGCGAAGCATCAACCCGCACTACCAGCTCGAGGACATCGCCGAGATCGAAGTGACGCCTCGCGACTTCGGGCGGATCGCCGCCCAGACGGCGAAGCAGGTCGTCACCCAGCGCATTCGCGAAGCGGAGCGCGGGCTGATCTACAACGCTTATGTCGACAAGGAGCAGGACATCGTCACCGGCATTATCCAGCGCCAGGACCTGCGCAATCTGTACATCGACCTGGGCAAGGTGGAAGCCGCTCTTCCGCTCACGGAATTGATGCCGACCGACAAGTTCAAGCAGGGCGACCGCGTCAAGTCGTACATCACGAAGGTGGAGAATACGAGCAAGGGGCCGCAGATCATTCTGTCCCGCACGCATCCCGGCCTGTTGAAGCGCTTGTTCGAGCTTGAGGTTCCCGAGATCTTCGACGGCACGGTCGAGATCCGCTCGGTCGCGCGCGAAGCGGGCTTCCGCTCGAAGATCGCGGTTCATTCCCGCGCGGAGGAGGTCGATCCGATCGGCTCCTGCGTCGGTCCGAAGGGAATTCGTGTGCAGACGATCGTCACCGAGCTGAGAGGCGAGAAGATCGATATCGTCCGTTGGTCCGAATCCGTCGAGGAGTATGTCGCCAACGCGCTCAGTCCTTCGAAGGTGCTCGAGGTCATCGTGTTCGAGAGCGAGAAGATGGCCCGCGTCATCGTGCCGGATTATCAGTTGTCGCTCGCGATCGGCATCAAGGGGCAGAACGCCCGTCTGGCCGCGAAGCTGACCGGCTGGAAGATCGATATCAAGAGCGAGACGCAGGCGGAGCAGGAATACGGACGTCCGAAGACGGCCAGCGCCGACGTCATGCACCAGGACAGCGTCTCGATCGATTGATTGCGGCTTGCGGGGTGTTCCGGCTTGCGGAGGCGCCTGCTTCCGAAGCTTCAAGGGGGAGGAGTGGAGCCTTGAGAACGAGGAAGATACCTCAGAGAAAGTGTGTGGCCTGTCAAGAGATGATGCCGAAGAAGGAACTTATTCGCATCGTTCGCTCGCCCCAAGGGGACATTCAGATCGACTTGACGGGCAAGAAGCCGGGGCGCGGAGCTTATTTATGCGGGAAGAGCGCTTGCTTCAAGCTGGCGAAGAAGTCGAAGGCGTTCGAACGGGCGCTCAAGACTCCCGTCGCGCCGGAGATTTACGATAAGCTGGAAGCGGACTTCATTCAGGTGGAAGACGAGTTCCAAGCGAACAAGGAGCTCATGCAAGACGATGACGACGAATAAGGCATTGTCGCGGCTTGGTCTCGCCATGCGGGCCGGCAAGCTGGTGTCCGGGGAAGAGATCGTGCTGAAGGCGATCCGTTCCGGCGAGGCGAGGCTTGTTCTGCTGGCGGGAGACGCTTCGGACAACACGAAGAAAAAAGTTGCCGACAAATGCGAAAGCTATAAGGTAGAGCTGTTAATCGGTTTCACCCGTTTCGAGCTTGGGGGAGCCGTCGGTAAACCCGAACGGGTATTGTTCGCTGTAACGGACAAGGGGTTCGCGGACATGATTCGAAGCGGCTGGGTTCAACATTCGGAGGTGGAGAATATTGAGTAAACAAGAAGACAACAAGGATAAGCTGCGCGTGTATGAGTATGCGAAGCAGCTCAATATGAGCAGCAAGGAAGTCATCACGATTCTGAAGCGGGTTAATCTGCCCGTTAACAACCATATGAGCGTGATGGAAGACAATATGGTCGGCGCCGTGGAGAAGTTCTTCCGCGACGTGAAGGCGAATGCCGCCGCGAAGATGGCGCAAGCGCCGAAGCAAGGCGGCGGCTCCCAAGGCGGGGCTTCGTCCCGTCCGGCGCAAGGCAATCACGGCGGCCAGGGCGGCCAAGGACAAGGCGCGCAAGGACAAGGGCAAGGCGCGCAAGGCCAAAGCTCTTCCTCGCAGCCGCGCCGTTCGGAAGAGGCGTCCACCGCTTCCAACTCGGCCGCTTCTTCGGCATCGTCGGCGCCTCAAGCGTCCATCGCTTCCACGCCGGCGCCGAGTGCGCCTGCTTCCGGCCAAGGCGGCGAGCGTCCGCACAGCGAGCGCGCTCAGGGCGACCGCCCGCAGCAAGGCCAGGGCGGCGATCGTCCGCAGGGCCAAGGCGGCTACAATCGCGGCCAAGGCGGCGACCGTCCGCAAGGCCAAGGCGGCTATAACCGCGGCCAAGGCGGCGACCGTCCGCAAGGTCAGGGCGGGTACAACCGCGGTCAAGGCGGCGACCGTCCGCAAGGCCAAGGCGGCTACAATCGTCCGCAAGGCGACCGTCCGCAAGGTCAAGGCGGCTACAATCGTCCGCAGGGCGACCGTCCGCAAGGCCAAGGCGGCTACAATCGTCCGCAGGGCGACCGTCCGCAAGGCCAAGGCGGGTACAATCGCCCGCAGGGCGACCGTCCGCAAGGCCAAGGCGGGTACAATCGTCCGCAGGGCGACCGTCCGCAAGGCCAAGGCGGCTACAATCGCCCGCAGGGCGACCGTCCGCAAGGTCAAGGCGGCTACAATCGTCCGCAGGGACAAGGCGGCGGCTATAATCGTCCGCAGGGCGATCGACCGCAAGGCCAAGGCGGAGGCTTCAATCGTCCGCAGGGTCAGGGCGGCGGCTTTAATCGTCCGCAGGGCGACCGTCCGCAAGGTCAAGGCGGAGGCTTCAATCGTCCGCAAGGCGGTCAGACAGCCGGCGGCGGAAGCAGCTTCGGCGGTCGCGCGCAGAGCGGATTCGGCGTCGGCACCGGCGCGGGACGCTCGTCGTCGCAGCCGGCGGCAGCGGGCAATCGCGGCGGCGCAGGCCGTCCGGGCGGACGTACGGACGGCCGCAAGGATTCCGACAGCAACCGCAGCGGCGGCAAGCGGAAGGACAACGAATTCAACAACCGGTTCGGCGAGGATCGGTTCCGTTCGAAGGGCAAAGGCAAGGGCGCCAGAGGCAAAGGCCAGCCTCAACGCGAGAAGATCGACAATACGCCGAAGAAGGTTATCGTCCGCGGCGAGATGACCGTCGGCGAGCTGGCGAAGCTGCTGCATAAGGACGCTTCCGAAGTCATCAAGAAGCTGCTTATGATGGGCGTCATGGCGACGATCAATCAAGAGCTGGATCTGGATACCGTCCTGCTCGTCGCAGGCGAATACGGCGTCGAGACCGAAGTGAAGATTGTCGTGGAAGACTCGAACTTCGAGACGATCGAAGAGAACGACAACCCGGATGCGCTGATTACCCGTCCTGCCGTCGTAACGATCATGGGCCACGTCGACCACGGGAAGACGACTCTCCTCGACGCGATCCGCGAGACGCAGGTGGCGAGCGGCGAAGCCGGCGGCATCACGCAGCATATCGGCGCGTACCAGGTCGAGGTTCACGGCCAGAAGATTACGTTCCTGGATACCCCGGGCCACGAAGCGTTCACGACGATGCGCGCCCGCGGAGCCCAGGTTACCGATATTACGATTCTTGTCGTCGCGGCGGATGACGGCGTCATGCCGCAGACGGTCGAGGCGATCAACCATGCGAAGGCGGCGAACGTGCCGATCATCGTTGCGGTCAACAAGATCGACAAGCCGGGCGCGAACCCGGACAAGGTGAAGCAGGAGCTGACCGAGTACGGCCTCGTTCAGGAAGCGTGGGGCGGCGATACGATCTTCGTCGAGCTGTCCGCCAAGCAGCGCATCAACCTCGAAGGCTTGCTCGAGATGATTCTGCTTGTCGCCGAAGTGAACGACTACAAGGCGAACCCGGATAAGCGCGCCCGCGGCACGGTCATCGAAGCCGAGCTCGACAAGGGCAAAGGCCCGATCGCACGTATTCTCGTGCAGAACGGCACGCTTAAGGTGGGCGACGCGTTCGTTGCCGGCGACTGCTTCGGCCGTGTCCGCGCCATGACGAACGACCGCGGACGCCGCGTCAAGGAAGCCGGGCCGTCGACTCCGGTCGAGATCACCGGTCTGACGGAAGTTCCGCAAGCGGGCGATCCGTTCATGGTGTTCGAGGACGAGCGGAAGGCTCGCGAGATCTCCGATAAGCGCTCGATCAAGACGCGACAGGAGACGATGAAGGCGAATTCGAAGGTGACGCTCGACGACCTGTTCAGCAAGATCAAGGAAGGCGAGATCAAGGACCTCAACGTCATCCTCAAGGCGGACGTGCAAGGCTCGCTCGAAGCGCTTAAGGGCTCGCTCGAGAAGATCGAGGTCGAAGGCGTGCGCGTCAAGACGATCCACAACGGCGTCGGCGCGATTACCGAATCCGACATCTCGCTCGCCATGGCCTCTTCCGCGATCGTTATCGGCTTCAACGTCCGTCCGGAGCCTCGCGCGGCGGCGACCGCCGATCAGGAGAAGGTCGATGTGCGCCTGCACCGAATCATCTACAAGGTGATCGAAGAGATCGAACAGGCGATGAAGGGCATGCTCGATCCGGTATTCAAGGAGAAGGTCATCGGCCACGCGGAAGTTCGCGAGACGTTCAAGGTCAGCAAGGTCGGCACGATCGCCGGCTGCATGATCACGGACGGCAAGGTCAGCCGCAACGCCGAATGCCGCGTCGTTCGCTCCGGCATCGTCGTGCACGAAGGCAAGCTCGATTCCTTGAAGCGGTTCAAGGATGACGCGAAGGAAGTATCGGAAGGCTATGAATGCGGCATTACGCTCGAGAAGTTCAACGACATTCAGATCGGCGACGTGATCGAAGCCTTCGTGATGGAGTCCGTCGAGCGATAATCCGCGACAGGAAAAAAGAGGTGAAGGCCGCATGGCGAAATTCCGCGTCGGTCGGGTAGGAGAGCAGATCAAGAAAGAGATCAGCTCCCTTATCCAGACCGAGCTTAAGGACCCTCGCATCGGGTTCATAACGGTTACGGGCGTCGACGTGACGAGCGATCTGTCTCTCGCGCGCGTATACCTCAGCATTCTTGGCAACGAAGAGCAGAAGGAAGCGACTCTTCATGCGCTTGCCAAGGCGAAGGGCTTCCTTCGCTCCGAGCTCGGCAGAAGAATGAGACTCAGACATACGCCGGAGATCGAATTCCGCTTCGACAGCTCCATCGAGTACGGCAGCCACATCGAGTCGCTTCTGCAGGAGATCAATCGGGAGAATCGCAACGGATGACGTGGGGCGACAAGCTCAACGCGGCAGCCGAGTTCATTCGTGAGCGGGACGACTTCCTGGTGGTGTCCCATGTCCAGCCGGACGGGGATGCCATCAGCTCCACGGTCGCGGCCGCATGGCTGCTCGGGAAGCTGGGGAAGACGTACACGATGTACAACGACGGCCCGATTCCGTCGCGGCTCGCTTATCTGCACGGCAGCGATTCGATCGCGACGGCCGCAAGCAGGCCCGATCGGAAGTTCAAGCACGTCATTACCGTCGATTGCGCGGATTTCTCCCGCTGCGGGACGGCGCAGGAGCTGTTCGAGGACGGCTTCGAGCTGCTTAACGTCGATCATCATCCGACGAACGACGGCTTCGGCACCGTCAACCTGATCGACAGCAATGCGGCCGCAACCGTCGAGATTCTGCACGATCTGATCGAATCGGCAAAGCTCGCTCCCGACGAAGGAACCGCCACGGCCATCTACACCGGGCTCATGACGGATACCGGGGGCTTCCGCTACGCGAATACGAGCGCGAAGGTGATGGACATCGCCTCCTCCATGCTTCGGGCGGGAGCGAACGGCCCCGATCTGGCGGAGCGGCTGCTCGAGCGCATGACGCTCGGTCAGATGAGAATGATTCAGACCGCGCTAGCCCGGCTGGAATTCAGCCCGGACAACCGGGTCGGATGGCTGTGGGTGACGACCGAAGACCTCTCCGAGACAGGGGCTTCGAACGAAGACCTGGAAGGGCTTGTCAACTACCCCCGCAACGTCGAAGGGGTGGAGGTCGGCATTCTGTTTAAGCAGAACGCCCCGGATTCGGTCAAGATCAGTCTGCGGTCGGCGGGCAAGGTCGACGTCGCCGCAGTCGCTCAGCAATTCGGAGGGGGG
Source organism: Cohnella fermenti (assembly GCF_004801405.1). Taxonomy (GTDB): domain Bacteria; phylum Bacillota; class Bacilli; order Paenibacillales; family Paenibacillaceae; genus Cohnella; species Cohnella fermenti. The sequence continues at coordinate 72,215 of NZ_SSOB01000009.1, read as the reverse complement.
GGACACGTTCGCGCGGCCGGCTGCCGAGTGGGCGCGAATCTCTCCGCAGCGATTCCGCTCGTTGTTGCGGCGGTACGGCAGGCGCTGGACGAAGCGCAATGACTCAACCTTTATCGTTCGTTCCCGAAGGAGTTCTCGGCATCTGGAAGCCTGCCGGCTGGACGTCCCATGACGTTGTCGCGAAGGCGCGGCGGATTGTGGGCGTGAAGCGGATCGGTCATACCGGCACGCTCGACCCGGCGGTTACCGGAGTGTTGCCGATCTGCGTCGGACGAGCTACCCGCATGGTTGAATACCTTCAGGAGATGCCGAAGACGTACGAGGCGACGCTCCGCTTCGGAATTGCGACCGATACGGAGGATGCCGAAGGCGACATCATCGAGACCGCGGACGTCAGCCATCTGACGGAAGCGCAAATCAGGGACGCCGTGCTCGCCTTCGTCGGAGACATCGTTCAGATTCCCCCGATGGTATCCGCCGTGAAGGTGAACGGCAAGCGTCTGTACGAGTTGGCGCGCGAAGGCGTGACCGTCGAGCGTCAGGCGCGGCCGGTTACGATTCACGGGATCGACCTGCTGCAGATCGACGTCTCGAAGCCGCAGCCGGAGGTTCGCTTCTCCGTCCGCTGCTCCAAGGGAACCTACATTCGCACGCTCTGCGTCGATATCGGACGCAAGCTGGGCGTTCCCGCCGTCATGGCCGGCTTGATTCGGACGGTAAGCGCGGGATTAACCCAAGAGGATTGCGTCACCTTGGAAGAGCTGGAGGAGCTTAAGCGGGAAGGCCGTCTGGCCGAGCGGTTCGTGCCGGCGGACGAGATGCTCGGCTTCCCGAGAACCGAGGCGGGGGAGCGGGAGGCAATCTTCGCGCTGCAGGGCAAGACGCTTGCGGGCGCCGACTTGCTTCCTCCTCCGGACCGCGAAGGAATCTGGAGGCTGTATCGCGGCAGCGACGACGTCTTCCTGGGCTTGTTCGACAGCGATCCGGCCCGGGGAACGTTGCGCCCGCTCAAGGTGTTCCATCCTTCGGAGCAGAACGGCTGACGCTGACGGGAAGCCGCTAGATTGGATGCAGGAGGACAGCAGGTGGAACTTTACGGAATCGCGTATTCGCCGCAATCGGACGTTTTTGACTTGCCGGAACAAGCCGCGAAGCCGCAAGGCTTGTCGCTCGCAATCGGCTTCTTCGACGGGGTGCATCTGGGGCACCGGGAAGTCATCCGGCGAGCGGTGACGCTCGGGCGGGAACGGGGAGAGACCCCCGCGGTCCTCACGTTCGATCCGCACCCGCGGGTCGTGCTCGGCAAGGACCAATACCATTCGGTGCTCACCCCGATGGAGCACAAGCTGGAGCTGTTCGCGGCGGAAGGGGTAGAGACGTCGCTTGTCATGTCGTTCGACAGAGCCTTCTCGGAGGTAACGGCGGAGCGCTTCATCCGCGAGCTGCTCCTCCCGCTAGGCGTCAGGACGATCGTCGTCGGCTTCGACTTCCACTTCGGCCATCGCGGGCAAGGCTCCGCCGAGCTTCTGAGGCAGATCGGCGGAGCGGCCATCGACGTGCAGGTGGTGGAGCCCGTATACCGGGACGGCGCGAAGGTAAGCAGCTCTCGGGTTCGCCAGCTTCTGACGGACGGAGAATGCCGGCAAGCGGCGGAGCTGCTGGCCCGTCCTTACGAGGTCAGAGGGGAAGTCGTCCACGGCAAGGCGCTCGGCAGACAGCTGGGGTTCCCGACGGCGAACATCGATCCCTCGCACTCTTATTTTCTGCCGAAGCATGGGGTTTATGCCGTTACGGTGCGGACGGACGATGGTCCGGATGCCCCTGTCTATAAGGGCGTTATGAACGTCGGCCTTCGTCCGACCGTGGACAAGGGCGCGATCGAGCCGAAGCTGGAGGCGCACTTGCTGGACTTCGACCGGGACCTGTACGGCAAGAGCTTGCAGGTTCGGTTCCACGACTTCCTGCGGCCGGAGATGAAGTTCGGTTCCCTTGACGCCCTCGTCGAGCAGATCGGCAGGGATGCGGCGAATGCTAGAAAAAGGTTGGAGTTGTTGTAACGGTCATTCGACTGTGCTATACTGATAAACGTTGCGATTCGCGGCATTCGCCCGCAGCGCAATCGAACCTTGGCTTGGCCGATCGCTCTCACCGGCGGCGGCGAGGCTAACGGCGATTATTTGGCAAGAACAATTCTAGGAGGTGAATGAGGATGGCACTTACGCAAGAGCGCAAGCAAGAGTTGATCGAGGAACACAAGACTCACGCGACGGACACCGGGTCTCCGGAAGTCCAAATCGCTATCCTGACGGAGAACATCAACAACTTGACGGGACACTTCCGTTCCCACAAGAAGGATCACCACTCCCGTCGCGGATTGCTGAAGATGGTCGGTCAACGCCGCAAGCTTCTGGCTTACCTGAAGAACAAGGACGTTAACCGCTACAGCGCACTGATCGCGAAGCTCGGCCTGCGCCGCTAATTCGCTTGGTAGAGAGCAACCTGGTCTTGTCGCGAGGGAAGGTTCCCGACCGACTCCGGGTTGCTTTTCCTAATTTACGGGAACAAATCGGCGTCTATCGCACGGCGAGCATGCCTAAGAAGCGCCAAGCAGGAAATAATGGGTAATGTGTCGAAATTACATAAGTCTACTTATTGAGGAGGGATTATGTTGGCTCAAAGTGTAGAAATGCTGCTGGGAGGACGTCCGTTCTCGCTCGAGACGGGACGTCTCGCGAAGCAGGCCAATGGCGCCGTCGTCGTTCGTTACGGCGATACCGTCATTCTATCCACCGTTACAGCTTCGCCCGGTCCGAAGGATCTTGATTTCTTCCCATTGACCGTCAATTATGAAGAGAGGCTCTACTCGGTAGGCAAGATTCCGGGGGGCTTCATCAAGCGCGAGGGACGCCCGAGCGAGAAGGCCATTCTGGCCAGCCGCCTGACGGACCGTCCGATTCGCCCGCTGTTCCCGGAAGGCTTCCGGAACGACGTGCAGATCGTCAACCTCGTCATGAGCGTCGACCAGGACTGTTCGCCGGAGATTGCTGCCATGATCGGTACGTCCGCCGCCCTGTCGATCTCCAACGTGCCGTTTAACGGACCGGTCGGAGGCGTTGTTGTCGGCCGAATCGACGGCCAATTCATCATCAATCCTACCGTTGCTCAAGAAGAGAAGAGCGACATGTACGTCGTTGTCGCCGGTACCCGCGACGCGATTATGATGGTCGAAGCGGAAGCGAACGAAGTGCCGGAGATGGACATTCTCGAAGCGATCATGTTCGGCCATGAAGAGATCAAGCGGATCGTCGATACGATCGACCGCCTCACGGCCGTTGCCGGATCGCCGAAGATGGACGTCGTGCTCCACGAGGTCGACGCTTCCGTTGCCGCGGACGTCAACGCCTTCGCGCAGCAGCGCCTCGTCGAAGCAGTGCGTATCGAAGAGAAGCACGCCCGCCAGGAAGCGATCGACGCGATCAACGACGAGACCGTAGCCCACTTCACGGGCGTCTACGCCGATGCTCCGGAGAAGCTGGCCGATGTCAAGGAAGTGCTCTACGACATCGTCAAGAACGAAGTGCGCCGCCTGATCACGCACGACAAGGTTCGTCCGGACGGACGCAAGCCGAGCGAGATCCGCCCGATCTCCGGCGATGTCTCGCTGCTGCCCCGCACACACGGCTCCGGCCTGTTCACGCGCGGCCAGACGCAAGCGCTCAGCATCTGTACGCTCGGCCCGCTCGGCGACGTTCAGATTCTCGACGGTATCGGGACCGAAGAGACGAAGCGCTTCATGCACCATTACAACTTCCCGCCGTTCTCCGTCGGGGAAGCCCGTCCGCTTCGTCCGCCGGGACGCCGCGAGATCGGCCACGGAGCGCTCGGCGAGCGCGCGCTGCTGAAGGTTATTCCTTCGGAGTCCGAATTCCCGTATACGATCCGCCTCGTCTCCGAAGTGCTCGAATCGAACGGCTCCACCTCCCAGGCGAGCATCTGCGCCAGCACGCTCGCGATGATGGATGCCGGTGTGCCGATCAAGGCTCCGGTTGCCGGCGTGGCGATGGGTCTGATCAAGGACGGCGACCACTTTACGATCCTGACCGATATCCAAGGGATGGAAGACCATCTCGGCGACATGGACTTCAAGGTTGCGGGAACGGCCAAGGGCGTTACGGCGATCCAGATGGACATCAAGATCGACGGCATCGACCGCTCGATTCTGACGCAATCGCTCGAGCAGGCGAAGGAAGGACGCATGTTCATTCTCGGCAAGATGATGGAAGTCATCCAGCAGCCGCGCACCGAGCTCAGCAAGTATGCTCCGAAGATCGTCACGATGCGCATCAATCCGGACAAGATCCGCGATGTCATCGGATCGGGCGGCAAGGTCATCAACAAGATTATCGAAGAGACCGGCGTCAAGATCGACATCGAGCAGGACGGCATGGTGTACATCGCTTCTTCCGATGCGGCGGCGAACGAGAAGGCGCGCTCCATCATCGAGGGCATCGTCCGTGAAGTCATCGTCGGCGAGATTTACCTCGGCACCGTCAAGCGCATCGAGAAGTTCGGCGCGTTCGTCGAGATTCTGCCGGGCAAGGACGGCCTCGTGCACATCTCGCAGTTGGCGGTCGAACGAGTTGCGAAGGTGGAAGACGTCGTGAACATCGGCGACAAGATCCAGGTCAAGGTGACCGAGATCGACCAGATGGGCCGCGTCAATCTGTCCCGCAAGGTGCTGCTTGCACCGGAAGAACCCGTGAAGAAGTAGGATAAGAAGGAAGACGAGCCCCTCAGGGGACCGATTAGGCTAGAAGAGAGAAGAGACCGATTCCGTCAGTCTCTTTTTTTGTGCGATTTTTCCATTATGCGACGACCCGCTGGAGGACAAAACGGAACACAAACCACACTATGCCAAAGCGCACTGTGACATACTGCGTCGCACCATGCGGGAATATACTGCAACACACCACGATACCCTGCGACACACCACACCACAACACACTACAAATACACCACGACGCACTGCAACACACCAGAACATGCTGCCGGAGCGCACACATACTGCCGGAGCGTACACAAGCTGTCGGAGCGCACACATGCTGTCGGAGCGCACAAGGCGACGCAATGCAGCACACTATGCGGCCGCCGCCGCTAAGCGACAACTTGCATTGAAGCTGTGCGACAGTCGGCTAGACTATGTAGACGATTACATGCGGGAACTCCCCTTCGTTCGGAGGGAACTAGGGACTTTGAGGCGGAAGGAGCCGATGGACGCCGAATTATATGTGAAAAATCATATTCGATCCCACCGATATCGGGCACTTTGAGCAATTATATGTGAAAAATAGCATACATGGCGGAATTTCCGGCGCAAAATGCTGGATGTACGCGAAAAATCACATAAAACATCTTGATTCAGCCGGAATCCACGCCAGCGAATGTGAAAAATCGCATAAAACCGAATAAACGCCAAGCGTCCCCGGGTTTCCGGCAACCGAAGACCTTGACACGGCGGAGTTTGCCGAAGGCGCTGTTGCTCGTCCCTCCGCCATCGCCCTCCGCCGTCACCTCTCGTCTTCGTCCCTTTACCTGCATCTCTCCGCCATCGCCCCCTGAATTCGGACAAACACATAATTCGGCCGACTTTGGCATAGGATGGAGGCGAGACGGGATCGGCCAAGCCAGCCGCCCCGCCATTCGGCCGCCTGCGAGCGGACCCCAAGAGAGCGGAAGGAGAGGTCCGATGAGAGTCACGTCGCCACTCGTGCCTGCGGCGATGCTGCTGTGTCTCGTTGCCATCCTGGCCGCCGGCCGGTATGGCCCGGTAAGCGAATATGTCCGCCAGGTGAAGAACGGTCCATCTGCGACCATCGCGTTTGACAACGACAACCCGAACGCGTCCGGACTGAAGCAATGGATCGTCTCCGAGGCGAAGAAGCGATATGAAGCGCCGGTTAACGCGGTCGTGGACCGAGTGTGGAAGGCGATTCCCGGTTATAGCGGCCGAGAGGTCGATATCGAAGCCACTTACGAACAGGCGCTTGGCCAAGGCTACCGGGAAGCAGGGGGCGGGGGAGGAGCTGGAGACGGTGCTTTTCCATGGGTGTACAAGGAACTGAAGCCGTCCGTCAGCCTGCGGGATCTTCCGGCAAGCCCGATCTATCGGGGCAACTCGCATAAGCCGATGGTCGGCCTCATGATCAACGTCGCTTGGGGCGAGGAGTACTTGCCTTCGATCCTGCAGACCCTCGACGAGGAGAAGGTGAAGGCGACGTTCTTCTTCGACGGCAGTTGGCTCGCGAAGCATGCCGACATCGCCCGGGACATCGTTCAGCGGGGTCATGAAGCGTCCAATCATGCGTATACGCACCCGAACATGAGCACGCTCGGGGCGGCGCGGCAGCGGCAGGAGATCGCGAAGACGGAGGGCCTGCTCACGACGAAGCTTGGGGTGAACAACCGTTGGTTCGCGCCTCCTTCGGGGGACTTCAACCAGACGACCGTCGACATCGCAAGGGAGCAGGGGCTTCAGACCGTGCTGTGGACGCTTGATACGATCGACTGGAAGAAGCCGCCGGCTTCCCAGGTTATCGATAAAGTATCGGCTCGCGCAAGCGCCGGAACGCTGATCCTGATGCACCCGACGCAGACGACGAAGGATGCGCTGAAGGGCATGATCCGTGTCCTTCGATCGAAGGGCCTGACCCCGGGAACCGTATCGGAGACGCTCTCCGAGGAGCGCATCGAGGAGCCGAAGTAGCGCCGCAAGCGGGTCTTGCAGGGTGTTGTCCGTCTGTTGTTCCGACTCCCGATATTTGATATAGTGGTACTATTGATCTGTTGTAGGGGGAGAATGGGTGGAAAAGTTTACGTTAAAGAACGGTCTGCGAGTGATGATTGAGCCGATTCCGACCAGCCGCTCCGTATCGTTCGGCATCTGGGTGAAGACCGGCTCCCGTTACGAGACCCCGGCGGACAATGGCATCTCCCACTTTATCGAGCACATGCTCTTCAAAGGCACGAAGCGCCATTCCGCCAAGGAGATCGCCGACCGCTTCGACGGCATCGGCGGCAACGTGAATGCGTTCACGTCGAAGGAATATACTTGCTATTACGCGAAGGTGCTTGATCAGCACCTCCCGATTGCGGTCGACGTCCTGTCCGATATGTTCTTCGAATCGTTGTTCGACGAAGAGGAGCTGGCGAAGGAGAAGAACGTCATTATCGAGGAGATCTCGATGTATGAAGATACGCCGGACGATATGGTCCACGATCTGGTGACGCGGGCATCGCTCGGCGACCATCCGCTTGCGTATTCCATTCTCGGTACGGCCGAGCGGTTGAATGCGATGACGAGCGACGATCTTCGCGGCTACATGGGCAGAAGGTATACGATCGAGAACACGGTCATCAGCCTCGCGGGCAATGTCGACGAGAAGGTGATCGACCTGCTCGAGCACCACTTCGGAGGCTTCGCCGTTCGCGGCGGAGAGGCCAGCTTGACGGTTCCGACGTATCGCTCGGACGCGCTGTTCCACCGGAAGAAGACAGAGCAGAACCATCTCTGTCTGACGTTCCCGGGCTGCTCGATTCACGAGCCGAAGATGTACGCGATGATTCTGCTCAACAACACGATCGGCGGCGGCATGAGCTCGCGGCTGTTCCAGGAGATCCGCGAGAAGCGCGGCCTCGCTTATTCGGTGTACTCTTACCATACGTCCTATGCGGACAGCGGGCTGTTCACTGTATATGCCGGAACCGCGCCGAAGCAGACACAGGACGTATACGATCTCACGCTCGAGATGCTTAGCGACGTGAAGGCGAAGGGACTGACGGACGCCGAGATTCACCGCGGCAAGGAGCAGCTCAAGGGCAACCTGATCCTCAGCCTGGAGAGCTCCGGAAGCCGCATGAACCGCCAGGGCAAGAATGAATTGATGCTGGGCCGTCATCAGACGCTCGACGAGATGATCGAGAGGATCGACGCCGTCACGAAGGACGACGTCGCCGAGATGATCGACCGGGTGATGGGAGCCGATTCGTGCGCCATCGCCGTCGTTGGAGCCCAAGAGAAGGTCTTGAATGGATTGGGGAGGGAATTCGTTGTATCCAGTACAGTTGAAGCGGCTGCCGGGGAATGAAGACATCGCCCTGCCGCGCCGAATGTCCGAATGGGCGGCGGGCTTTGACCTGCATGCGGCCGTAGTCGAACCTATGATTCTGGCGCCGGGCGAGAGAGCGCTCGTGCCGACAGGCTTCGCGATGGCGATGCCCCGCGAGCTGGAGGCGCAAGTGCGCCCGCGCAGCGGCCTGGCCTTCAAGCATGGAATTACATGCCTTAACTCGCCCGGCACCATCGATGCCGACTATCGCGGCGAAGTGAAGGTGCTGCTCGTCAATCTGGGGCAGCAGCCGTTCACGATCGAACGCGGCGAACGGATCGCGCAGATGGTGTTCCAGCTCGTTCCGCAGGTGGAGCTGACGGAAGTCGAGGAGCTGTCCGACACCGTTCGCGGCGAAGGCGGCTTCGGGCATACGGGCAAGTAACCGCACTTTATAGTGATCCTTGAAGAGCATAAACCGAGTTCCGTTACGGAGACGAGATTCCGTGACGGGCTCGGTTTTGTTTTTTGTAGGCTATTTCTGCAAGATTCGTTGTGTGTATGATATGATGGCATCAGATGCAAACGCTGACAATGAAATTGATGTAAGGGCAATAATAAAGCTAATCGTTCACAAGAATGCATACAGAAAGGAAGATAAAGGAAGATAAATTATCATGCTTCGATGCTCATGGTGTATGAAAAAGATTAATGAAGATAAAGAACGTTATGGATTAAGCGTCAAATTCATTGAAGGAGCAGATCTAAAACAGGATGAAGGCACCGCCCTTCGGGGAGATCGTTAAGGGAGGACGCGATGAACGAGACCGCATTTGACGAATCATTATTTGCCAGCTTGAAGCCGGGCTTAACCTCGTTCTGTTACCGGATGCTAGGCTCCATGGACGATGCGGATGATGTCGTTCAGGAGACGAGTATTCGGGTCTGGCAGAGCTGGAGCACGTTCAGACAGGATTCCTCGTTCAAAACTTGGGTTTATCGGATTGCCTCCAACCTGTGCGTGGACAAGCTGAGACAATCCAAACGCCGCGCGCTTCCCGTTGACCTGTTCGATCCGGCTGTCGCGATCGTCGAGCCGCGCGCCACGCTGCCGGACTCTGCCTGGATCTGGCCGTCTCCCGACTTTGGGGGCAATCCGGAGGATCGGCTCGTCCGCAGAGATACCCTTCAACTGTGCTTCATCGCTCTCCTGCAAACCTTGCCTCCGCGGCAGCGCGCGGTACTTATTTTGAAGGATGTATTCGAATGGTCCTCCAAGCAGATCGCGGAGACGTTGGCGATGTCGCCGGCAGCGGTGAACAGCGCCTTGCAGAGAGCCCGAGAGACGATGGACCGGGCGCAGCTTCGCTCGGATGAACTCAGCAGCATGGACGTTCAACCGGACCAGCAGTTGCTGTCCCGGTACGTGGAGGCCTTCGAGCAATTCGACATTGCTGCGCTCGTCGCGTTGTTCCACGAGGAAGGCTGCATGTCGATGCCGCCCTTCGAGATGTGGGTCCGCGGCAAGGAAGATTTGTCCGCCTTCTATTCGCTTACTCGTTGGCATTGCGAAGGTTCGCGATTTGTGCCCATTACGGTGAATGGCGGTTATCCGGCGTTGGCCCAGTATATGCCGGGCAAAGAAGGCTCCGGCCTGGTACCCTGGGGCATCCACGTCATCGAAACCAAAGAAAATCAAATTCTGCACGTGCAAAACTTTATTCATACGCCATTATTTTCGCGATTCGGGCTGCCTGAGCGAATGGACCGATGAAATTCGCCATTGACTTACGTCTATATCACCCGAGAATAACCAAATGACGAATATCGTGCATCCGAGGATTGGCATGCGCCGAGATCCGACAACGATCTGCGGGTTGGCGGCAAGTTTCTGACACGGATGGAAGCGAAGGATGGCAGCATGGGCTTTGATTTTGGCGGCGTCTACGATGTCGTGAATCGGCATGAGGCGATCGGCTACACCATGGGAGACGGAAGAAGAGTGGATATTGCTTTTGTCGATCAAGGGAATGAGACGAAGGTCATTGAGACATTCGATGCGGAAAGCACCAATCCCGTCGAGTTCCAGCAAGCAGGCTGGCAAGCGATCATGGACAATTTCAAAGCCTATACCGAACAAAACTAAGCATCGCGAAGAAGACGCCGGGGGAAGCTGCCCGACGTCTTTCTTTTTGAACCCTAGTACGAGCGTGCCCTTCGTTAGCCTTAACCTTGCGCCGCATCCATGTTCATGCAGTTAATGGCCCACAGATGCCCGTCCAAGTCCACGAAGCCCCAATGATACATTACCCCATGCTCTTCAGGTTCAGCGTGCAACTTCCCGCCCAAGGAGACCGCGGCATTCACGATTTCATCGACTTTTTCCCGGCTCTCGAAGGCCAATGCGATCGTCATCTGCGCATACTTGCTCGTATCGACGGATTCCCTCTCCGTAAGCGTATTAAAGAATGCTTGATTGATCAGCATGACCTGCAGGTTGTCGCCGATTACGATGGCTGCCGAATTCTCGTTATCGGGGAATTGCGGGTTGAGCTCGAATCCGAGTCCGGTGAAGAACGCTTTCGATTGTTCTACGTTGTTTACAGGCAGGTTGAAGCTCGTGAATGCGGACGTTAATGCCATTTGCCATACACCTCTTCGTCAATTTAGTTTGTGTTCATCTATGCTCTCATTTATATAGACGACAGCCGATCCGGGAATTCATCGGTCTCCTGGATAGTTCGGATACCCGTCATTCCCGTAAGGTTGGAATGATGTTGGGATCAGATGTAACATTTTGAGTTGTTTGAACTTGGCGGTTACATCACGAAGCATCTTCGGCTTAACGAGCTGCTTCATGTCGTGTTGGCGGTGCCTATCCGGTGAGCGGGAGAACCTTGCCCCTGCGTGAAGGTTTATTCCGCAATGGGCAGGCAGAGCCGCGGAGGGCGACGAGCGAGGGAAGGCGGCGATAACGTCGGCGGACCCGTCGAGGCCGGCAGCAGCGGAGTTTTATGTGGAAAATCACATTCGTGCGGTCCGATGACAGGATGTTTGGGCGGATGTATGTGAAAATTAGCATAAATGGAGAAATTCCGGGATGGAGTTGCCGTATGTATGCTAAAAATCGCATAAAACGCCCCGATCCATCCGGATTCCGGGACGATGAATGTGAAAAATCATATAAAATCGCAAAAACAGCCCTCCCGGACACAAACGGCCACCGGAGAGGGCTGCGCTGCAATTCGCACGATCCTAATCTTAACGTCCCTGGACCAGCTTCAGCTTGTACACGTATTCGAACAGGAACTCGAACGCCTCGAGGTGCTTGCGGGCTTCGAAGGCGTCGCGGCCCCAGGCGTAGATGCCGTGCTTGCGCAGCAGGATGCCGGGGATGCGCTTGTCCAGGCGGTCGCGCACTTCGGGCACGATCAGCGGAATGTTCGCGAAGTTGGAGACGATCGGCACCTCGATGACCGCTTCCTCGTCCCAGATGTTGAACGCCTTGATCAGCTCGACGCCCTCCACCGGAACGGACCTGCGGTCCCAGAACAGCTCGGAGACGAGACTGTTGTAGACGGAATGAATGTGGAAAATAGCGCCGCATCCCGTCTGGCGATAAATCTCGCAATGAATCAGCGTCTCGGCGGACGGCTTCAGCGCAGTCGGCTCGCACGCCGCTCCGGTCTCGTCGACGAGCAGAAAGTCGTCCGGCGTCGATGCGGCTTTGTCCTTGCCGCTCGCGGTGACGGCGAAGGTGAATTGCTCGGGCGTGAACGCGCCGACGCGCATCGACAGGTTGCCGCTCGTGCCGGGGAACCAGCCGCGGGAAGCGAAGTCGGTCTTCACCCGATCCAGCTCGCGATAAACGCGCTGTTTCTCCTCCAGCAGGATGGACTTGCTCGGATGTTCGCTCATTTTCTCCAGTCTCCTTGCTCCAGATGATGGACGATGTCGTGGAAGTTCTCGAACGGAATGTGCGGCAGGCCGAGCTCGCGGCATCTCTCGGTCAGGTGGGAGCGGGAGAAGACGAGGTCGACGAGCTTCGCTCCTTCGAAGTCGGTGATGCTGTCGCCGATCAGAATGCGGGTGAATTGCTCCTTCGGGTACCGGCGGATGACCGCTGCCTTGCACATGCCGCAATCGTTCGTGCAAATCTCGTCGCATGGATGCGGCCAAACAATCTCGATCCGTTCGCCGCTGAAGTCGCTTCCGTTGCAATAAATATGATCGCTCGGGATGCCGAACGGCGCAAGCAGCGGCTGGACGAAGAAGTCGATGCCTCCGCTCGTGACGAAGAACGCCACGCCGTTGTTTTTGCACCAGTCGAGCAGCTCCTGGAACCCCGCGCGAATGCCGGCGCTGCGGAGGATGAAGTCCGTAATCTCCTGCCTCATGGAGGAAGGGAAGAGGGCGAACATCTCGCCGACGCCTTGGCGCAGCGACTTCTTGAAGCTGACGATGTCGCTCATGATCGCCTCGTAGCCGGGCGGGCTGAAGTGCTTCATGACGGCAACGATGTTGTCGCTCAGTGTGATCGTCCCGTCGAAGTCGCAGAACAGAACGGGAGGCTTGGCGCCGCCGCTTCCGCTTGCCTGGGCGCTTGCGGCGCCACTGGCTTGGAGCTCCGTCGTTTGATTCGCAAGGCTGTTCGTCGCGCTGTCCGTCATGCCTCGCGTACCCCCCACCGTTCGATGGCGAGCCGCAGCTCCTCATGCTCCTTCGCATAGTCGGCAAGGCCGATGCCCGCCTTCGCCGCGTCGATCGCCTGGCGGAACGCCCGGCCGCCGGCCGCGGCCCCCTGGGCATGTCCATGCACGCCGCCGCCCGCGTTGACGACGACCGCTTCGCCGAAGTCGCGCATAATAAGCGGCACGAGGCCGGGGTGAATGCCCGCGGACGGCACCGGGAACGAGGCCTTCAGCGGAAGCGAAGGGTCGATCAGCGCCGCCTGGACGGCGAGGTTCTCTTCCTTCGGCATAACGACGGAGCCGTATGGGGAAGGGAAGAGCGACAGGTCCGCCCCGGCGATCCGCGTCAGCTTGCCCAGCAGCAGAGGAGCGGCGATGCCGTGGTGCGGAGACGGATAGGAGGCGCCGGCGAGCGCCGGATGGGCCGCGATCGGCACATTAATCGCACGGTCTGCGGCAAGCTCGGCCAGCGCGTCATAGCCGTAGGCCAGCACGTTGAACAGGAAGCCGTTCGCTCCCGCATCGATTGCGCGCAGCGCGTTCTCCCGCAGCTTGGACGTCGGTCCCGTCAGGTTCGTGAAGTAGATCAGCTTCTGGCCGGTCGTCTGCTCGGCTTCGCGCGCCGCAGCGATGCACGTCTCCACGCGGCGTTCGAGCGGGGTCAGCGGGTTCTCGAACAGAATCTCGTCGTCCTTGATCAAGTCGACGCCGCCGAGCGCCTGCTGAAGGAATTGCTCGCGCAGGTTCGGCAGATCGTAGCCGATGACGGACTTGAAGATGCTCATAAGCAGAGGCCTGTCCGTCACGCCGAGCTGCTCGCGAACGCCCGACATGCCCAGCTTCGGTCCGGGGAAGGCCGACAGGAAGTCGGACGAAGGCGTCAGGTCGAGCAGCTTGATGCGGCCGTCCATCGACAGCTTGCCGAACGTCGTAACGAGGAGGGCGGGGATGTCTCTCGAGAAGTTGAGGTCCGGGTAGGCAATCGTAATGTCCGCATACCGTTCTCCGGCTGCCGCGCCTTCCGGCTCGTGCGCCTTGATCGAGACAACCTGTCCCAGGTACTTCTCCATCTTCAGCTTGGCCACTTCGGGAAGCTCGGTCCAACTGCCGACGGTCAGGCCGACCGCGATCCCTTCCGCCTTCTTCGCGAAGTCGGCTTTGTCGTCGAACAAGCGATAGGTAGCGGTGCTGCAGCCCGGATTCGGCTTCTTGTTGTCGTTCATTGCTCTACACCTGCTTCCGTATGGTTAATTGACGAATGAATGTGCAATTGTGGAAAATCAATGGAGCGAACGGGATGCGGCATATGGCTGAACGAGCGGCTGAGTAAGGCGAATGCCTTATTTGCGGGCGAACGCCTCGTCGGCAATCGCTTGCCCCATCTCTTCCGCGCGCTCGGCGCAGCGGAGCATCGCCTTGTCGATCGCTTCCGGGAAGCCGAGCCGCTCGAGCGTCTCGATTGCCGCTTGGGTCGTGCCGTTCGGCGAGGTGACCTTGCGGCGCAGCTCGGCCGGGTCTTCTCCCGTCGTCCGCACCATCTCCGCCGCTCCGCGCACCGTCTGCACGACGAGCTCGCTTGCGGCGTCAAGGCTGAGCCCTTGCTCGATGCCGGAGCGAATCATCGCTTCCATCATGTAATAGATGTAAGCCGGTCCGCTGCCCGAGACGGCGGTCACCGTCTGAAGCAGGTTCTCTTCGACGACGGCGGCGATGCCGATCGCCTGGAACATCGAGAGGGCGAGGGCGCGTCCATCCTCCGGCACGGAAGCCGAGAAGCTGATGCCGGTCGCCCCGAGCCCGATGGAGCTCGACGTGTTCGGCATCGTCCGAATGACCGGCTGCTCGCTCGCGAGCAATTGCTGAATCGTGCCGATCGTCAGGCCTGCGATGAGGGAGACGATCAGTTGGTTCGGGCGAAGATGCGGCTTCAGGGCGAGCAACGCCGTCGCCGAATCCTTCGGCTTCATGCCGAGCACGACGATATCGGACTCCGCGAGGGCGGCGTTCTTCTGCTCTTCGGTAAGCGCCGGCACGACGCCGTAACGCTTCTGCAGCTCGAGCAGACGGTCGCCGTTGGAGCGGTTAAGAACCGTCACGTTGCCGGGAGCGGCGACGCCGGTCTCGACGATTCCCCGAACGATCGCTTCCGCCATCGAACCGGCTCCGTAGAAAACAATTGTTTTATTAAGCAGTGAAGAAGATGAAGCTGATGCGGTTGTCATGGCGCTTAATCACTCCTGGTCGATTTATAGTTTTGTTAAACCCAGCCAATTATCCGCGCACTTGACCGTTGCCCTTGATGATGTACTTCGTCGAGGTCAAGGCAGGCAGCCCCATCGGCCCGCGAGCGTGCAGCTTCTGCGTGCTGATGCCGATCTCGGCGCCGAAGCCGAACTCGAAGCCGTCGGTGAAGCGGGTGGAGGCGTTGTGGTATACGGCCGCCGCGTCTACTTCCGCGAGGAAGCGTTCGGCGTTCGCTTGCGTCTCGGTAACGATGCACTCCGAATGCATCGTGCCGAAGCGGCGGATGTGGGCGATCGCTTCGTCCACGCTGTCCACGAGCTTCACATTCAGAATGTAGTCGCCGTATTCGGTCGCGTAATCCTGCTCGGTTGCGCTCTTGATCCACGGAAGCAGCGATTTGGCGCGCTCGCAGCCGCGAAGCTCCACGTTCTTCTCGCGGAATCGTTCCGCCATGGCGGCGAGGCGGCTCTCGGCATAAGCGGAATGGATAATCAGCGTCTCCATCGCATTGCATACCGATGGCCGCTGGACCTTGGCGTTAAGCGCGATCTCTTCGGCCATGCTTGGTTCGGCCGTGGCGTCCACGTACGTATGGCAGATGCCGGCTCCCGTCTCGATGACGGGCACGGTCGCATTCAGAACGACGTTCTGAATAAGAGAGGCTCCGCCGCGGGGGATGATGACGTCGATCAGCCCGTTCAGCTTCAGCATCTCGTCGACCGAAGAGCGGTTGGCGTCTTCGATCATCTGCAGCGCGTCAGCCGGAAGCGCGGTGTCGGCAAGCGCCTGCCTCATCAATTCGACGATGACGCGGTTCGATTCGAGGGCGGCGGAACCGCCGCGCAGAACGACGGGATTGCCTGTCTTCAGGCAGAGGCCGGCGGCGTCGACGGTCACGTTCGGCCGCGCCTCGTAGATCATGCCGATCACGCCGAGCGGAACGCGGTGCTTCTCGATGTGGAGGCCGTTCGGCCGATCGAACGACTCAAGCACCGTTCCGATCGGATCGTCCAGCTCGACGACTTGCCGCAAGCCGTCGGCAATCCCTTCGATCCGGCTCGGGTTCAGCCTCAACCGGTCGAGCAGCGACGAACTGGTGCCGTTCGCTTCGCCGCTGCGGATATCCTTCGCGTTCGCTTCCAGGATCGCGTCCTGCCCGGCGATAAGCGCGTCCGCCAGCTTGAGCAGCGCCTCGTTCTTCTCCTTCGTCGTCGCCAGATTCATGGCTGCCGCAGCTTCCTTCGCCAGCGCCGCCTTCGTTCTTACTTCGCTAATTCTCGCTTCGCTAATTTTGACTTCGCTCATGATTGTGACGCCTCCTTCACGTGGGTCGTTACCCATTCGTCTCGATGAATCACTTCGATCCGGCTTGGCTCGACGCGCCTCAGCGCCTCGTCGCTCGACAGGCCGGCGGCCGCCGTCACTTGCCAGGAGGCGTAGTTGGTGACGCCTCTGCCAAGCGTTCGTCCGGCCGCGTTCACGACCTCGACGACGTCGCGCGGATGGAATTCCCCGTCGATGCCCGTTATTCCGGCAGGGAGCAGGCTCCTATGGCCGACAAGCAGAGCTTCCTCGGCGCCCGCGTCCACGATGATGCGGCCTTGCGGAACGGCAAGATAGCCGATCCACTTCTTCTTCGCCGGAAGCGAGTGGAGGGAGGTCGTGAAGTAAGTGCCGCGTCCTTCGCCCTCCGCCGCTTTGCGCAGATCGCCGGGCTCCGTCACCCGGCCGATGAAGGTCGACACGCCGCCGCCCATCGCGATCCGCGCCGCCTCGATCTTCGAGCGCATGCCGCCCGTGCCGACCGCGGAGCCGGCGCCGCCGGCGATCCGGTACAGCTCTTCGGAGATGACCTCGATGCGGTCGATTCGCTGTGCGCTCGGGTCCTTGCGCGGGTCGGCGGTGTACAGACCTTCGATGTCGGTCAGAACGTAGAGCTCGTCGGCTTTGACCAGCGCCGCGACAAGCGCGGACAGCGTATCGTTCTCGCTGAACTTCAGCTCGTCGATGGCGACCGTGTCGTTCTCGTTGATGACGGGAACGACGCCGAGCCGCAGCAGCTCCTCGATCGTGCGCTGCGCATTCTGCGACCGGGACCGATCGCTGAAGTCCGGCCGGGTGAGCAGAATTTGGGCGGCGGCGATGCCGTGGACGGAGAACGCCTCCTGATAAGCTTCCATCAGCAGCGCCTGACCCACTGCGGCGGCCGCCTGCTTCTCGTAGACGAGCTTGGGGCGGGAGGTGTAGCCGATGCGCTTGAAGCCGGCCGCCACCGCGCCGCTTGTGACAAGCAGCACCTGATAGCCGCTTCGCCTAAGCCCAGCGATCTCCGTTGCGAAGAAGCGCACCTTCTCGCGGCTGAGGCCGCCTTCCTCGGAAGTAAGCGAGCTGCTTCCTATCTTAACGACGATTCGTCGCGTCATTGCCATCACAATCCTCTCGTGCGAACTTGATAGGGGGAAGGGGCATCCGGATACAAAAAAAGAAACTTCCGTCCTTCACACAAAGGACGGAAGTTCCCTTCCGCGGTACCACCTTCGTTGCTGCCGCCATAGCTTCCGTTAACCAACGGGGCGTCAGCCTCTCGAGATCCTGGTAACAGCAGGAGCTGTCCGGCTCGTCGCCGGCCGCTCGGGGGCGGGAGAAGCGGTCGCATTCGTCGAATTCTTCCAGCCAAGGAATTCGATCTCTGGCGAATCGGGTCCGCGTCATTCCCCTTCATAGCGTTTACGATCGGGAGCCGCCCGGACGCCGGACGGCTTCATGTACTGCTTAGCATATCACGCGCCGCAAGCCTTGTAAAGGCAAGATGGCCTTGTTCAAGCCTTGTTCAGCCCTCTTCACGCGGGGGGAGGCATGGTGCGCTCTCCGCCCGCCATGGCAACTCATCTGCACCTGCCATAGCTGCCTGGGAGCCCGCGCTTGAGTAATGGCTGCTCATCTGGAGAAGCCGTCCGGAATTATCCGAATATCCGCAGCCGGCCGATTCGCTCGGCGACCTCGCGAAGCCGCTCTTCCGGAGCGAGCAGGCCGAGGCGCACGAAGCCTTCGCCGTGCTCGCCGAAGCCGATGCCGGGAGCGACGACGATGTCGGCTTCCTCAAGCAGCTTGTCGGCGAAGGATGCCGATGTGAACCCTTGCGGAACGGGGAGCCAGCAGAAGAACGAGCCGGCCGGCTTAGGCGCATGCCAGCCGATCGCCGCCAGGCCGTCATACAGTGCGTCGCGCCGGCTCTCGTAGACGCGCACGAGCTCGGCGACGGAATGCTGCGGCCCCGCGAGCGCCTCGGCGGCAGCTTCCTGGATGCCGCCGAACAGGCTGCAATAATAATGGTCCTGGATCAGATTGAGCATCTCGACGATCTGCTTGTTGCCGAGCGCGAAGCCGACGCGCCAGCCGGCCATATTGTAGGACTTGGACAGCGTGTAGAACTCGATGCCGACGTCCTTCGCTCCCGGCGTCTCAAGGAAGCTGACCGGCCGGTTGCCGTCGTAGCCGATGGCGCCGTATGCGAAGTCGCTGGCGACGACGACGTTGTTCTGCTCCGCGAAGCGAACCGTCTCTTCATAGAAGGAACGGCTGGCGACCGCCGCCGTCGGGTTGTTCGGGTAGTTCAGGAACATCAGCTTCGCGCGTGCCAGCTTGTCTGCCGGGATCGCCTCGTAATCGGGCAGGAAGCCGTTGCTCTCAAGCAGCGGCATAAACGCCATCTCCGCTTCCGCCAGCGCAACGCCGGACCAGTAGTCCGGATAGCCGGGATCGGGAACGAGGCAGACGTCGCCGGGATTGAGCAGACACTGGCTGATCTCGACGAGTCCCGTCTTGCCGCCGAACAGCACCGCCACCTCGGTGTCCGGGTCGAGGTCGACATTGTAATCTTCCTTATAACGCTTCGCAACCGCCTCCTTCAGGAAACGGAATCCGCGGAAGGGGGGATACTTGTGGTACAGCGGATTGTCGGAGGCCGTCTTCAGCTTCTCGACGATCGTCCGGGGCGTGGGGCGGTCCGGATTGCCCTGGCCCAGATTGATTACATCGCGGCCGGTCGCCGCTCTTGCGTTCGCTTTGCCGACCAACGCGGCAAAAAACTGTTCAGGCAGCGACGTCAGACGGCGCGCCGGTTCGATTCGAATCGTCATAATTGCTCGTTCACTCAGCTTTCGGTGCAATTTGTCGTATCTGGTTTGTCCTTGAAGGAGCGGCGCGTCCTGCTGTCGTGCTCATGAATGTTAAAAACCGCATTCATTTTCCGACAAATCGCCTCCGACAACCGCTTTTATGCTAAAAACCGCATACAATCGTCCCCAATGAGCCGTTGCTTGCCGTTTTTATGCTAAAAACCGTATTCATCTCGCGAATAACAGCCCCTGGCGCCAAATGAATGTTAAAAATCACATATAATACGCGAACCCTTGACTCCTGCCATGCGCAATCCCGAAATCGTTAATCGCACAAAGCCAGCTTGTCCGGAATATAAAAACTGTAGCACAACGAAGGCGCAATGAGCAATCGGAAAAGCCGGGAATGAGTCAGGTTGGGCGAGAGAGGCGTGGAGGGAGAGAGGCATGGAGGGAGAAAGGGTCGCGGGGGGAGATAGGGGCGTGGAGGCAAGGGATAGGCGCGTGCCCCTGAGTTTAGCGCGAGTTTACTGTGAGTTGATCGTGTGTTGGCCGCGGAACTCTGGACCTTGTCGCCTCCGCCAGGAATAAGGTACGATACGATTAGAGGAAAGGCCCGCGTATGGCCGCACGATTGAACCCGAAGGAGAGCTTGCCCCATGTCTAATCCCAATCCCGATTCCAATTCCAATCCGAATCCCAACCCGCTGCGCATCGCGCTTATCCAGATGCATATCGACGCCGGACAGCCGGAGTCGAACTTCGCCCGCCTGGAGGAGCGGCTGAACGAAGCGGTCGCCGCCTCGCCGCAGCCGGACGTCATCGTCGTGCCGGAGATGTGGAACACCGGCTACGCGCTGGAGCGCATCCGGGAGCTGGCCGATCCGGCCGGGGGCCGAACCCGCGCCTTCATCTCCGAATTCGCGAAGCGTCACGGCGTCAACATTATCGCGGGCTCGATCGCGGAGCTGCATGAGAGTGAAGAAGCGCAGCCGGCGAAGGTGACGAACACCGTGTACGGCTTCGGACGCGACGGCGGGCAGATTGCCGAATATTCGAAGATCCATCTGTTTAAGCTGATGGACGAGCATCTTCATCTCGAAGCGGGGGAGAAGCCCGGACGCTTCACGCTGGAGGGAGTGCCGGCCGGCGTGATGATCTGCTACGACATCCGCTTCCCGGAGCTGGCCCGCATGCTTGCTCTCCAGGGAGCCAAGGTGTTGTTCGTGCCGGCGGAATGGCCGCATCCCCGCCTCCATCATTGGCGCACGCTGCTCCAGGCGCGGGCGATCGAGAACCAGATGTACGTCGTGGCGTGCAACCGGTCGGGCAGCAGCGGAACGACGCACTTCTTCGGCCATTCGATGGTTATCGATCCTTGGGGAGAGGTTGTCGCCGAAGCGGGGGAAGAGGAGACGATTCTGACCGCCGACATCGACCTGAACCTCGCGGACGAGGTGCGCGGGCGCATTCCGGTGTTCGCCGACCGCCGCCCGAGCCTGTACGAATAAGTTAATCTTTCTGTTTATTGAGGTCCTCCATCGTCTTGCGGAAAATCTCGATAAAAGCTTCGGCCGCATTGGACAAATAACGGCCTTTGCGATAGGCGATGACGAGGGTGCGTGTCGGCTTGTTGTTCAAACGAATGTAGACGGGGGCATGGACGGCGCCGAGTCCGCTTCTGGCGACCATGTGAGGCACGAACCCGATGCCCATCCCGGCGGCGACGAGCGACTGCACCGTCTCGATGTTGCTGCTCTCGAACACGACGCGCGGCGCGAATCCGGCCTGCTGGCACAGGTCGTAGGCGATCGCCCGGAAGCCTTGGCCCCGCTTGAGCAGAACAAACGATTCGTCCTTCATGTCGGCGAGGTCGATCGCCTCCTTGGCAGCGGCGGCAAGGCGATGGTCGGGAGGGACGGCCAAATAAATCTCTTCCTCGATGATCGGCTCGTACGCGAGCGAGGGCTCGATAAGGGGGAGCGACAGCAGGCTCACATCGGTGCCGCCGCTGGCGGTCAACTGTTCAAGCTGGGTTGTCGTCTCTTCGACGAGGGCGATCTCGATGTTCGGGTGCGACAGCCGGAAGGCGGTAAGCACGTCGGGAAGGACGTGCGCTCCGGTAATCGGCAGGCTTCCGACGAGAATCCGGCCTTTGCGCAGGTCGGCGATGTCCTCCATCTCCTGGCGGAGCTGCTCGGTCATGTCGACGATCTGCTTCGCTCTCTCGACGAAGATGGAACCGGCATAGGTCAGCTCGACGGAGTTTGTGCTCCGCTTGAACAGCAGGATGCCGAGCTCCTTCTCGAGCTTGGACAACTGCTGGCTGAGCGACGGCTGTGCGATATGAAGTTTCTCGGCGGCACGGGAGAAGTTGCGTTCGATCGCGATCTGGATGACGTAATGAAGAAGACGGAGCTCCATTCCCGGTCTCCTCTCTTGGGTGAATTGGAATCATTATAGCACGAAACTATAGAAGAATGATAAATGATAGGCTGGATCTCCTTTCCGCTAGAATCGGAAGCCGGGGCCGGCTACAATTAATTGAACAATGTCTCGAAGCGGGGGATTGCTCGTTCACGATTCGGACACATTTTCCAAGGGGAGCTGATCTGATCTGAATCGGCCAATAGGGGAAAACCCGTACTGGGCAAGCGATGCGGCGTTTAGGTGGATAGGTTCAACCTATAACCCTTATAGTTATTATATCTTGGAGCAATGAACGAAGCGGTGATATAGTAGAGACATGATCATACGACGGGGTGAATGAACAATGAGCAAGAAGACGATGTTCGAGAAAATCTGGAACAATCACGAGATTTATTCCGAAGCGGGCAAGCCGAGCATTCTGTACATCGACCTGCATCTGGTACACGAGGTAACGTCGCCGCAAGCGTTCGAAGGCCTGCGCATGACGGGCCGCAAGGTTCGCCGTCCGGACCTGACGTTCGCAACGATGGACCACAACGTACCGACGCAGGATCGCTTCAATATCGCCGATCCGATCTCCAAGCAGCAGGTCGATACGCTGACGAACAACTGCAAGGAGTTCGGCGTCAAGCTGTACGACTTGAACACGATCGACCAAGGCGTCGTTCACGTTATGGGACCTGAGCTGGGCCTGACCCATCCGGGCAAGACGATCGTGTGCGGCGACAGCCACACTTCGACGCACGGCGCATTCGGCGCCCTGGCGTTCGGCATCGGCACGAGCGAAGTCGAGCACGTTATGGCTACGCAGTGCTTGCAGCAAGCGAAGGCGAAGACGATGGAAGTGCGCTTCGTCGGCAAGCGTCCGGCCGGCATCACGGCGAAGGACCTCATCCTCGGCCTGATCGCCAAGTACGGCACGGACTTCGCCACCGGCTACGTTATCGAATACACGGGCGAAGCGATCCGCGATCTGTCGATGGAAGAGCGCATGACCGTCTGCAACATGTCGATCGAAGGCGGTGCTCGCGCGGGCCTGATCGCTCCGGACGAGACGACCTTCAACTACTTGCGCGGCCGCGAATACGCTCCGCAAGGCGAAGATTTCGACCGTGCGGTCGAGCAGTGGAAGGCTCTTACTTCCGACGAAGGCGCCGTGTACGACACGGTTGTCGAGCTTGACGTCGAAGCTCTCGTTCCGCAAGTAACCTGGGGTACGAGCCCGGGCATGGGCACCGGCATCTCCTCCACGGTTCCGTATCCGGAGCAACTGCCGACGGAGAACGAACGCAAGGCCGCCGAGAAGGCGCTGGAATACATGGATCTGAAGCCGGGCACTCCGATGTCCGAGATCCCGATCGATTACGTCTTTATCGGATCTTGCACCAACGGTCGAATCGAAGACCTGCGCGCGGCTGCCAAGGTAGCCCAAGGCCACAAGGTCAGCCCGAACGTAACGGCGATCGTTGTGCCGGGCTCCGGCCGCGTCAAGATTCAAGCCGAGAAGGAAGGCCTGGACAAGATCTTCACCGCGGCAGGCTTCGAATGGCGCGAAGCGGGCTGCTCGATGTGCCTCGCGATGAATCCGGACGTTCTGAAGCCGGGCCAACGCTGCGCTTCGACTTCGAACCGCAACTTCGAAGGACGTCAAGGCCGCGGCGGACGCACGCACCTGGTATCTCCCGAGATGGCTGCCGCTGCAGCGGTCCAGGGCAAGTTCACCGACGTTCGTGGCTGGGAATTCCGTTCCGAAGTCACGGTATAAGAAGGGAGATTCGATACGATGGAAGCATTCAAACAACTTACGGGCATCGTCACGCCGGTCGACCGCGTGAACGTGGATACAGACGCTATTATTCCTAAGCAATTCCTGAAGAGAATCGAGCGCAGCGGCTTCGGCCAATTCCTGTTCTTCGAATGGCGTTGGGACGAACAGGGGAATGTCATTCCCGAGTTCAGCCTCAACCAGGAGCGTTACCAAGGCTCCAGCATCCTGATCTCCCGCGCGAACTTCGGCTGCGGCTCCTCGCGCGAGCACGCTCCTTGGGCGATCATGGACTACGGCTTCCGCGTCGTTATCGCTCCTTCGTTCGCGGATATTTTCTACAACAACTGCTTCAAGAACGGCATCCTTCCGATCAAGCTCAGCGAAGAGCAAGTCGAGGACCTGTTCCAACGCACGAACGCGAACGTCGGCTACAAGCTGACGGTCGACCTCGAGAACAAGGTGATGACGGACGGCGCGGATCTGACGATCCACTTCGACCTTGACGAGCACCGCCGTCAATTCCTTCTGCAAGGCCTGGACGACATCGGACTGACTCTGCAGCACAGCGATCTGATCGCGGCTTACGAGTCCAAGTACGAAGCGCGTCTGGCGAACAAGTTCTGATTAAACGCGTCAGGAAGCGATAAACGCTCTTCTGGCGAGATACACGGCAGCAAGCAAGGCTCCGGTTTCCGATACGGCAATATTCGGGAACCGGAGTCTTTTTTTCCTCTTCTTCTCGCAACTTTTGACGAATACCCTCGTCTAATGTTTCATGGACAAGCTGGGTGGGTACCCCATCGGCAAGATAGACTTCCAGAACATTACACACTGAGGTGAAGCATGAAGAAGTGGACGTCCCTGTTGTTTGTCGTTGCCGTCATGCTGTTCATGGCTTGCGGAACCGCCTCTGCTGAGACGGTGGCTCCGAAGCTTGTGCTGGACGGCAAAATTCTGAACCCCGTTGAGCCTCCGGCCTTGATCGGCAACTACACGATGGTGCCTGTGCGGATCGTCGGGGAGAATCTGGGCTACAAAGTCGATTACGACAGCAGCAAGAAGCAAGTGACGGTGTCGAGCGAGACCTCGAAGGTCGAGATGGTGCTCGAGCAGAAGTCGGCGCTCGTCGACGGCAAGGTCGTCGCCCTGCAGGCGGCACCGACTGCGAAGTCGAACAGCACGATGATCCCGTTGCGGTTCGTTGGAGAAGCCTTCGGACTGCAGGTGTACTGGGACAATCCGACCAAGTCGGTGTACCTGTACAGCCCTACCCCGCCGGCGGGGAGCACCGGGAGCTCGGGAGAATCCGGCGGCTCCGCAGGTGGAAGCGATTCCGGCAGTACGGGAGGCGAAGCGAGCCTGCCGGAATCCGGAGGCACGGAGACTGGCGGCACGGACGGATCGACGGGAGGGACGACGGTCCCGCAGACGACGATCACGCAAGTTCAATCGGTCAGCTACGCGGACAATTCGATCGTCATCAAGTACGCAGGCGGCTTCCTCGTGCCGAAGACGTCCGTCCTGACGGGACCCGACCGGATCGTCATCGACCTGCCTTCGTCGCAGTTCGCGACGAACTTCGAACCCGCGCTGGGGGTTGACGCGAATTCGGTGGTGAAGTCGCTCGGGGAGCTGGCGGTAACCGATCACGCCGCCTTGACGAAGATCCGCTACTCGCTCTTCTCGGACAGTCCGAAGACGCTGCGGTTCGTGCTCGATCTCAGCCAGAAGTGGAGCTACGAGATCGTGAACGACGCGTCGCTTCGAACGCTTACGGTCAAGCTCGTCGATCCGTCGACGGTGACGACGACGAAGCCGGACGTGGGAGCGGGAACGTACACGGTTGTTCTGGATGCCGGACACGGCGGAAGCGACCCCGGTGCGCCGAGCATTACGGGCAAGTTCGAGAAGGACTTCAATCTGGCGGTTATTCTAAAGCTGCAAGCGATTCTGGCGGCGGACACAAGGCTGAACATCGTCCTGACCCGTTCGGGAGATACATACCCGACGCTGGCGGATCGCTACAATCTGGCGAACTCGATCAGCGCCGATCTGTTCCTGTCCGTGCACGGCAACAGCAATACGAAGAGCACGGTGACGGGAACGGAAGTCTACTATACGAGAGACGACAGCCTCGCCTTCGCCAAGGCGGTTCAGACGTACGCGACGCCGACGACCGGCCTCAAGGACCGCGGCGTCATCAAGCAGAGTCTGGCGGTTACCCGCGAGACGAAGATGCCGGCCGTTCTGTTCGAAGCCGGTTATCTATCGAACGCGGGGGACGAGAGCGTCATGTTCCTGGAGACGTTCCAGAGCAATGTCGCCCAAGGCTTGGCCAAGGCTATCAAGAAGTATTTGCAGCTCGAGTAGCAGGCTGCCGCATTCATAATGATGGAATAGGAGAGATAGAGATATGGCGATTGCTATGCGAGGCAAGTCCTGGATCAGCTTGATCGTGATTCTGACTCTAGTATGGACCGGGTCCGCGTTGCAAGCTCCGCGGGCTTCGGCCGCGGCGGCGACGCCGTTCTCGGACGTGGCGGCGGGGCATTGGGCCGAGAAGCACATTGCCAAGCTGGCTCTTCAAGGATTGCTCAAGGGCAACGAAGGGAAGTTCTCCCCCAATGCCGCATTGAGCCGTCAAGAGGCGGTTCTGATCGCAATTCGCTTCATGGGGCTGGAAGACAAGGTGGATTCGAGCGCCGTCTCGTTCCCGGACTCATTCTATGTCGATAACTACTTCAAGACGTATATCAACTTCGCCTTCAAGCAGAATTTGATCGATATGGCCGAAGAGTTCGAGCTGGCGAGCGCGGAAGCCGGCAAGAATTGGGGAAGCAGCCCGGCAACTCGCGAATGGGTGGCCCGGCTGCTCGTCCGCGCGATCGGCATGGATGCGGACGCAAGCGCCGCCGCTTCGACGGCAACCTCGTTCGCGGACAATTCCGCGATTGACCCGGATTATCTCGGTTACGTGAACGTGGCGGTGCAGCACGGGCTTGTCAAGGGCACCGACGGCAACAAGTTCGATCCGAAGGGCACTCTGACGCGTGCCGCCGCCGCCACCTTGTTCAGCCGGGCGGAGTCGCAGATCGCAACGTCCTTCTCGGGACAAGCGTCCGGCATCTGGCTGAAGATCAGCCCGACGGAGCTGAAGATGCTCCATTCCGACGGCACGATCACGACGTACGGCGTGACGGACAGCACGCTTTTCTCGCGGGCGGACTCCGAGAGTCTGCTGAGCGAGAGCGACCTTACGCTTTACGGCAAGGCGATCGTCATCGGCTCCGGCGACGGCACGGCCGCGTATGCGGAGCAGCTTGACGATACCGCGCAGGTCCAGGCCGTCGAAGGAGAGCTTGTCGTCGTCAATTCGAGCAAGAGCCTGATCTCGCTGCTCGCGGGCGAAGACGTAAGCTCGTATTCGTTCGATTCGGAGATGCTTCCGGTCGTTACGGATTCGGAAGGAAGCTCGATCGCGCTTGGCGACATTCCGGCGGGAGCGAAGCTGAAGCTTCTGATCGACGGCTTCAGCAGCTCGAAGCGGGTCGTCGCGGTGTCGCTGACGACTTCGACGGTGAACAAGACCGGCAGCGGCACGATCGTCGGATACGATTCGACGCTCGGTACGCTTACGGTCAAGGACGATGCGACGGCGGTTGCAGAATCGCGGAATATCGCGGCGACGGCAACCATCCAGAAGGACGGCCAATATGTCGGCAAGAGCGAGCTGAAGGCCGGTTCGTCCGTCTCCTACAAGGTTGTGGACGGCCAATATACGGACATCGTCATCACCAAATCTCCTGCGGAAGCGGTAACCGGTTATTTCTTCAAGGCGGATACGACGGAGCAGACGATCCAATATACATCGGCTCTGAACTCGAGCGATATCAAGGCCAAGTTCTATGACGACGATATTACGGTGTCGATCACCGGAGTTGCGGACGCGGATCTTGACGATCTGTACAAGGGCGATCAGGTTGAGCTTACCCTTGACGAATCCGGCTACGTCGTCGCCATTCAAGTGACCAACCGCTCGATCAAGACGTTGACGGGAGGAACGATCTCCTCGTACGTAGCGGACGACGGCATTCTGGTCATCAAGGACAGCGATGGCAAGTCGACAGCCTATTCTTTGGGCTCTGGCACTCGATACAGCTATAACGGCAACACAATCACGAAAGCAACCGCCGTGAGCTACTTCATTAAGGGACGCAAGGCGGATATCGGCTATTCGGATTCCAATCTGTACTATATCGATATCATCTCGAAATACAGCGGTACCGTCCTCGCTAACAATACAACGAGCCGTGTGCTGACACTCGAACTTGCGGACGGCTCCACACAGACGCTTTATTACGCTTCGCCTGCGGTCGAACTGTTCGGGAACTCGAGCGCTACGTACGCGAGCATTGCTGTCGGCGACAGCGTGACAGCATACCTGACGAGCGATCTGTTGAATGTCGTCACCATACAGGTGAACAAGACAGCCCAGCTTGAAGTCGTGTCGGTCGACACGAGCGCGAACAAGCTGACGGCGAAGAACGCTACGACCGGCGTCGAGACGACGTGGACGATCGATTCGTCCATCAAGTTCTACGGCGAGAGCGGAGCCGCCTCGACGTTGTCCGCACTCACGGCGGGAATGACGATCAACGCGGCGCTGCTCGGCAACACGCTGAAGTCGGTTCAGACGGTGCGCGTCACCCTCGGGCAGTTGGAGTCGGTGAACGCCGCGGCGAGCACGCTTACCGTTCTGCCTTACGGCGGGGCGTCGACCGTCGTCAACACGACCTCGACGGTGGTCGTCACGAAGAACGGCGCGACATTCAGCTCGCTGTCCAATCTGCAAGCCGGCGACCGCGTTGAAGTGCGCCTGAACGAAGCCGGGCAGACGGTCGTCACCGTTCTGGCTCCGGTGACGAAGACGGTCTGGTATGTGAACGCATCGACAGGCATTCTGAACTTCCTGAAGTCGTCGACCGGCGTATCGGACAGCGTTACCGTCAGCTCTTCCGCTTACATTCATTCGGGAGACACGACGATCGCCTTGTCGAGCCTTGGCAACGGAGACTCCGTTACCGTGTACTCGATTCGCAGCAAGGCGGTCGAGATCGTCAAGAACTAATCGCAATCGAGCGCCGTTGAGGCCGTCCTCCGCGATCCTTCGGGATCGGGAGGGCGGTCTTTTCCACAAATAATACGTTGTCCGGGGCATTCCCGTTCGGGAAGGGTGTTGCCGCCCGTCCGAAGATTCGGTACACTTGGGAAGGTAAATCGTCTTGCTATATTCCTGTCGATAGGAAGATTGGAGTTATCTTATGAACGCTGCGAGAATGAGGCATATACTGGATACGATAGCCGGCATGTTCCCGGATGCGCACTGCGAGCTTAACCATCGCAACCCGTTCGAGCTGACGATCGCGGTGCTGCTGTCTGCCCAATGCACGGACGAGACGGTCAACAAGGTGACGGCTTCGCTCTTCGAGAAGTATCGGAAGCCGGACGATTACTTGGCCGTTCCGCTCGAGGAGCTCGAGAACGACATTCGCCGTATCGGCTTGTACCGCAACAAGGCGGCGAACATCCAGAAGCTGAGCCGGATTCTTATCGATAAATACGACGGAGAAGTGCCGCGCCGCCATGAGGAGCTGACAGAGCTTCCCGGCGTCGGGCGGAAGACGGCCAACGTCGTCGTCTCCAATGCGTTCGACGTGCCCGCGATCGCCGTCGACACCCATGTGGAGCGCGTCTCCAAGCGGCTGGGCATCGCGAAGGCGGACGACAGCGTGCTCGAGGTGGAGAAGCGGCTGATGAAGCTCGTTCCTCGCGAGGAGTGGACGATTACGCATCACCGGCTTATTTTCTTCGGGCGATATCATTGCAAGGCGCAGAACCCCGCGTGTCCGGTGTGTCCGCTTATGGACGTCTGTCCGGAGGGCAAGCGGCGGATGAAGGCGGCGCTGAAGCCGGCTCCCGCCCGCAAGCCTGCCAAGGCCGAGAAGCCGAAGGCGGCCGCGGGCAGCCGCGCAAGCAGCAAGGCGAAGCAAGCCAACGAATCTTGAGGATCGAGCGTCGGGAGACGCTTCCGCATCGGGGAAAGGATATCGAAATGACGCTACATGGGACGGATACGAATCAGATGGAATTAACGAAGTACGGGAATGCGCTGCGGCGAATGGGAGAGACGGCCGGAGCGGCAGGCGACGGCATTCAGGAAGAGAAATTCGGCGAACTCGCCGACAAGCTGGACAGGGGGCTGCTCACGATCGCGTTCTGCGGACACTTCTCCGCCGGCAAGTCGACGCTCGTCAACGCGCTTATGGAGGCGCCGCTGCTGCCGTCGTCGCCGATTCCGACGACGGCTAACGTCGTCACCGTCCGCGATGGGGAGCCGGGCGCCCACGTTC
Organism: Cohnella fermenti; assembly: GCF_004801405.1. GTDB lineage: Bacteria > Bacillota > Bacilli > Paenibacillales > Paenibacillaceae > Cohnella > Cohnella fermenti. The sequence continues at coordinate 42,449 of NZ_SSOB01000009.1, read as the reverse complement.
TGTTCCGCGCGAAGGACGGGAGCGTCGTCGAGACGCCGAACCTGCCGGTCGAACGGCTTAGCGATCTGGCCATCGACGGAGAGGGTGTCGCGTCGATCGACGTGACTTATCCGGTTCCCTTGCTGCGCGGGGGGCTGGCGCTCGTCGATACGCCGGGGGTGGACTCGACCGACGGGGCCCACCGCGCCGCGACGGAATCCGCCCTTCATCTGGCTGACGTCGTGTTCTTCGTCAGCGACTACAACCACGTGCTCTCGGAAGTGAACTTCCGCTTCATGCGGACGCTCCATCGCTGGGGCAAGCCTACTTATCTGATCGTCAATATGATCGACAAGCACCGGGAAGAGGAGGTCGGCTTCGCGGCGTTCCGCGATGGACTGCGCCAGGCGATGAGCAACTGGCAGATCGAGCCGGCCGGCATTCTCTTCCTGTCGCTGCGCGAGCCGGAGCATCCGCTCTCGCAATGGGAGGAGCTGATCGGCGTCATCGAAGCGCTGAAGCCGCTCCGGGCGCCGCTCATGCTGCGCAGCGCCGGGAGGTCGGCGGAGTACCTCGCCGAGCAGTTCCGCGAGCACGTGAAGCAAGGCCATGCCGAGCGCGCGAACGAGCTGGCCGAGCAAGCGGGAGGCCTTGAGGAGATCGCGCGCCTCGGTGCGCAGCGCGAGCGGGTCGAGGCGCGGCTGGCAGAGCTGGATGCGGAAGGCGAGACGAGGCTGCTGGGCTTCCGCGACCGGCTCGACAAGCTGCTCGGCAACGCGAACCTGACCCCGGCGGAGACGCGCGAGCGCGTCAGGGAAGTGCTCGAGTGCCTGCAGAGCGGCTTCAAGGCCGGCGGCTGGTTCGGCGGCGCGGCCAAGACCGAAGCGGAGCGCGAGCGCCGCCTGCAGGAGCTGGCCCGCGACTTGAACGGGCAGTTGGCTGCGAACGTGCAGAGCCATGTTGCGGAGCTGCTGCGGCAGGATGCGAAGGAGATCGGGCGGAGCGGGCCGGAGCTTGAGGCGAAGCTGGAGAAGCTGACGCCCGTCGTCGCGCCGGACTGGATTCGCCAGGTTGCGAAGCCGGGAGCGGCCGCGGACGGCCAGGCGACGCTGCACTTCTCCTCGGAGCTCAGCGCGGCGCTTAAGGGGCTCGTCCGCAGGGAGGCGCTGCTGCTCGCCGAGGAGCTGGACGAGGCGCGGAAGCCGGCCCGCGAGGCGGAGCGCGGCACGCTGCTTGCCGAACGCGGACAGTTGTCGTCCGGCGAGGAGGCGGCGGCGCAGCTTGCCGCGCTGGAAGAAGAGGAACGCGAGGCGGAGCGCGGGCTGCTCAGCCTGCTTCCGGACGCGCCGGAAGCGGCGAACGCGGTTCTTCCGGCGCCGCGCGAGATCGATGCCGCCGAACTGGCGACGCGCACGGATTGGGCGCGCGGCGAGACGGCCGCAGTGCCGATCGCGGAGGCGGCCGGGGCGGAGCGCGGAGCCTTGAACCGGGCGGCGGGCGAGCCGGCCCAGCCGGAGACGGCGTTTATCGGCGCGCAGCAGGGCGCGGCAGAGCTTCTGGAGCGCGCGGCAGGCTTGCTGGCGCCGTTCCCGATGCTGCGGAAGCAGGCGGAGGGGCTGAAGGCGAAGGCGGAGAGGTTCCGGGCGAACCGCTTCACGATCGCCTTGTTCGGCGCGTTCAGCGCCGGCAAGTCGTCGTTCGCCAACGCGCTTGTCGGCATGCCCGCGCTTCCCGTGTCGCCGAATCCGACGACGGCGACGATCAACCGGATCGTGCCGCCGGAGGACGGCTATCCGCATGGAACGGCGCTGATCCGGATGAAGACGGCGGAGGCGATGCAAGAGGACGTCATTCATTCGTTGAACCGGATCGGCATTCCGGAGAAGGACATCGAAGGGGCGGCGGGCGATGTCGGCTCCCTGCTGAGGCTCGCCGCGCGGATGTCTCCGGATGAGCTCCACCCGAAGGGACGGCCGCATCTTGCGTTCCTGCGCGCCGCCGCGTCCGGCTGGAGCCGGTACGGGGAGAAGCTCGGCCTCGAGCTGAAGGCCGAAGAGGAGGAATATCGCCGCTTCGTGGCGGAAGAGGAAGCCTCGTGCTTCGTCACCTCGGCGGACCTTCATATCGATGCTCCGCTGACGCGGAGCGGGGCGGTGCTCGTCGATACGCCGGGGGCGGATTCGATCAATGCCCGGCATACCGGCGTCGCCTTCCAGTACATCAAGGATGCGGATGCCGTGCTGTTCGTGACCTACTACAACCACGCGTTCACGGAAGCCGACCGCAACTTCTTGAACCAGCTCGGAAGCGTCAAGGACGTGTTCGAGCTGGACAAAATGTTTTTCCTCATCAACGCCGCCGATCTCGCATCCTCGCGGGAAGAGCTGGACTCCGTCGCCGAGCACGTGGAGACGCAACTGCTGAAGCACGGAATTCGCAAACCGCGGCTGTATCCGGTGTCGAGCCTGAACGGACTGCGGGCGAAGCGGGAGCGGTCCGCTGCGGCGCTGCAGGCGTCGGGCCTCGCAGCCTTCGAGAAGGCGTTCCGCGAATTCTCCGAGGAGGAGCTCGGCGGCCTCGCCGTCGCGGCTGCGCAGAAGGAGCTGGCGCGCATCGACGGGCTGTTGGCGAAGCTGCTGGAATCGGCGAACGAGGATGCCGCCACGAGGGAGGCGCGCAAGCAGCGGATGCTCGGCGTCGCCCGCGAGCTGCAGGAGCGCATGGAATCGTCGAAGAACGAGGCGGCCGTGCAGCCGATCGTTCAGGAGATGGGCGATCAACTGTACCATCTGCGGCAGCGCGTGAAGTATCGCTTCGGCGAGCACTTCATGGCCGCCTTCCACCCGTCGGTGCTGCAGGACGACGGGCGCGATCTGAAAAAGCTGCTGCCGGCCTGCTGGGCGGATCTGCAGCGAAGCGTCGGCGAAGATCTGCTGCAGGAGCTCCGTTCGGCCGGCCTGCGCGTGGAGAACGCTCTTCATAAGCTTGTGGCGAGACGGATCGAAGAGGAGGCGGCCGCCGCTTCGCTCGACGGCTTCGTTCCCGAAGCTCCGGCGAAGTCGAAGCTGGAGCTGCCACTCTCCGAGCCGTTCCCGTCGGCGCTCGGCGTAGACGCGAAGCGGCTGTGGAACGCCTTCCGCAGCCCGAAGCACTTCTTCGAGAAGAACGCCAAGGCCGCGCTGCGCGAGGAGTTGGAGGCGGAGCTGCTGCGCGAGGCCGACGTCTGGCTCGAGCAGGTGAAGCAAGTTTGGACGGAGCGGACCGCCGCCGCGTTCCGCACGGATTCGGCGCGCGCCGCCGAAGGGCTTGCGGGCGAACTGACCGCGTTCGCGCAAGGGCTGGAGATCACGATTGGGGAAGCGGGCGAGGAGCGGAAGCTGGACGACCTGCGGAAGCAATGGGCAACGATCACATTATCGTCACAGAAAGTTCACGTTTAGTTCACGTTTGCGCTCGAATAGGTTCAAATTCGGCCTTTTTCTATCGTGTCGTCGATAGAGGAAGGCCTTTCCTTATGTTTGCGCTTCTTTGCACGGAAATGGGAATTGACTGCGGCAAGTAGGGGAGGATACGGCATCATTTCGAAGAAATCCAAGGGAACCGGGGCGTTCGGGGAAGTTCCTCCCTCCCCAGGACGCCATATCCTTTCCTTTGTCGTTTGAAGGGGAGAGCGCTTCCTGTTACACTGCGCACGTAACCGACATCAAGGAGGAGTGGCTGTTTTGAACGTTTTTCGCGGATTGCGGGCGTTTTTCTGGCAAGACAAAGGATTTCTCCTGGGCGCCGTGCTCGGGCTGGCCGTCGCTACGGCGCTGGGGCTTGGCTACCCGCTGCTGCTTCGGGTGCTGATCGACGACATGATCGTACCGGGCGAATACGCGGGTCTCACAGGGCTCGCCCTGCTCGCGGTCGGAATTATCGTCCTGAAGGCGTGCAGCCAATACGTCCATGGCTTCAGCGGGGGGCGGCTCGGCAATCGCCTTGCTTACCGGTTAAGGCAGGCCAGCTACAAGAAACTGCAGGAGCTGTCGTTCCCCTTCTACGACACGGCACGAACGGGCGACCTCATGTCCCGCCTGACGGCGGACATCGAAGGCATTCGCAACTTCATCGGCTTCGGCTTCGCGCAATTGCTGAACACCGCCTTCCTCGTCCTGTTCGGCTTCATCATGATGGCGACCATCGATTGGCGCCTCACGCTCATGACGATGGCGATCATTCCGGTTCTCGGCTACATCGCGGTGAAGTTCGAGCTCGGCATCCATCCGGTATTCCGCTCGATCCGGGCGGCTGTGAGCCGGTTGACGGTCAGCGTCCAGGAGAACATCATGGGCGTCCGGACGGTCAAGTCGTTCCCAAGCGAAGAGCATGAGATGAAGAAGTTCCGCTCCGGCAACGAGAACTATCGGGACAACCACCTGAATCTCGCTTCCGTCTGGGCGAAGTATTTTCCCGCTATCGAATTTATTGCGAACGCAAGCGTCGTGCTGCTGCTCCTCGTGGGCGGAATCATGGTCATCAACAAGTCGCTCACGCTCGGCTCGCTCGTCTCCATGAACGGGATGCTCGGCATGATCGTTGCGCCGCTCTGGAACCTCGGCTTCCAGATCAACAACTATACGCAGTCCAAAGCGGCCGGAGAGCGCTTGCTGGAGCTGCTGAACAAGCCGATTCATGTGAAGAACAACGAGCACGCCATCGTGCTTGAAGATAAGGACATCCGCGGCCATATCCGGTTCCGCGACGTCAGCTTCCGCTATCCGAACCACGAGAAGCAGCCTTCCGCCTTGCTGGGCATCGATCTGGATGCGCCTCCCGGATCGGTCATCGGCTTGCTCGGCGGGACGGGCTCGGGCAAGTCGACGATCGTGCAGCTGCTGCTGCGGGCGTACGATGTCGGAGACGGCTCGATTACGCTGGACGGCATCGATATCCGCGATCTCGACCTGGCGACGCTGCGCCGGCAATCGGCGATCGTGTTCCAGGAATCGTTCCTCTTCTCGACGACGATCCGCGAGAACATCGCCTACGGCAAGGCGGACGCATCGGACGAGGAGATCGTCCGGGCGGCCAAGCTGGCCCAGGCTCACGACTTTATCATGGAGCTGCCGCTCGGCTACGATACGATTGTCGGGGAGCGGGGCATGGGGCTGTCGGGCGGTCAGAAGCAGCGGATCGCCATCGCCCGCGCGCTGCTGCTCCAGCCGCGCATCCTCATTCTGGACGATTCGACGAGCGCGCTCGATATGGAGACGGAGCACGTCATCCAGCAGGCGCTCCGCGAGGTGATGAAGGACCGCACGACGTTCATCATCGCACACCGCATCTCCTCGCTCCGGCAAGCGGACGAGATTCTCGTCATGGCGAAGGGGCGCGTCGTTCAGCGCGGCAAGCACGAGCAATTGATCCGGCAGCCCGGACTCTACCGGGAGACGTATCAGACGCAGTATGCGGATCGACCGGAAGAGAGCGAACGCGAACGGCCGAACGGGCAAGAGAGGAGAGTGACGGGATGAGCCGCCAGTTCAAGTATCAAGACGACGAGCTGATCGAGAAGGCATTCAACTGGAAGCAGATGGGGCGCCTGTTCACCTTCGTCAAGCCTTACCGTAGCGACGTGAACAAGGTCGTCTTCGTCATGACGGTGTTCGGAATGCTGACGAAGCTCGCCATTCCGTTCCTCATCAGCCAAGCGATCGACAAGGCGCTGAGCCCCGAGGACGGAACGGGGAGCCGAGGCTTGCTGGCCGGGATCATGGGCGTTATGCTGGCGATGTTCCTGCTCCGGTGGTGGGCGCAGCGCTACACGATCCTGAAGACGAACGAGATCGGCCAGAAGGTGATTTACGATCTTCGCACCCGGCTGTTCAATCACATTCAGCGGCTGAGCTTCCGCTTCTTCGACAAGCGTCCCGCCGGCTCGGTGCTCGTTCGCGTCACGAACGACGTCAATTCGCTGCAGGACCTGTTCACGAACGGCGTCGTCAACTCGGCGATCGATATCGCCCAGCTCGCAGGCATTATCCTTATTCTGCTGGCACTTAACTTTAAGCTTGGCCTTGCGATCATGATCACGGTGCCGCTCATGTTCCTTGTCTCAACCGCCCTGCGGAAAAAAATCCGCTTCGCCTGGCAGACGGTGCGGATCAAGCAGTCCCGCATCAATTCGCATCTGAACGAGAGTATCCAGGGGATTCGCGTTACGCAGGCGTTCGCCCAAGAGAACGAGAACATCGCGTTCTTCGACGGCATGAACCGCAGCAACATCCGCTCGTGGAACTTCGCTTCCGCGCTGAACCAACTGTTCGGGCCGGTCATCGAGGTGACGTCCGCGGTCGGCACGCTGATTCTGCTGCTCTACGGCACGCACCTGATCCGTACGGGGGATATGACCGTCGGCCTTCTGGTCGCCTTTATTACGTACATCGGCTACTTCTGGGAGCCGATCACCCGTCTCGGGCAGATGTACTCGCAGCTGCTTATCTCGATGTCCTCGGCCGAGCGCATCTTCGAGTATCTGGACGAGAAGCCGGCCGTTGCGGAGAAGGAGGAGGCGATCGAGCTGCCCGAGGTGAAGGGCGAGGTCGTCTTCGACCAGGTCGAGTTCGGGTACGAGGCGGACCGTCCGGCACTGCGCAGCATCAACCTGAACATCAAGCCGGGCATGACCGTGGCGCTCGTCGGCCACACCGGCTCGGGCAAGAGCACGATCGTGAACCTGCTGTGCCGGTTCTATGACACGGTCAAGGGAAGCGTTCGGATCGACGGCATCGACGTCCGCGACATCCAGCTCGACAGCTTGCGCAAGCAGATCGGCATTGTCATGCAGGACACGTTTATTTTCTCGGGGACGATCCGCGACAATATCCGGTACGGGCGCCCTGATGCGACCGACGCGGAAGTGGAAGCGGCCGCCCGTTCGGTGCGGGCGCACGAGTTCATCTCGAACCTGCCGGGCGGTTACGACACCGAGGTGGAGGAGCGGGGCAGCGCGCTGTCGATGGGACAGCGGCAACTGCTCAGCTTCGCCCGGGCGCTGCTCGCCGACCCGCGCATTCTCATTCTCGACGAGGCAACGGCCAGCATCGACACGGAGACCGAGCTGCGCATCCAGGAAGCGATGCGCACGCTGCTCGCGGATCGGACGTCGTTCATCGTCGCCCACCGCCTGTCCACCATCCGCCACGCCGACCTGATCGTCGTGCTCGATCACGGCGTCATCGTCGAGCAGGGCAACCACGAGCAGTTGATGAAGCACGGCGGCCATTATCGCAACCTGATCGACGCCCAGTACCGCTTCTTGTCGGCGTAAAGTAAGCTATGCTATGCACTCTGCACGAGACACCGCCCCAAGGCCATCCTCGATGGCTTTGGGGCGGTTGCGTTCTGAGGACGACCCTGCAATACTTGCATGTGAGCCTGTGACAGCCAGCCTTCAAACCCATGCTTCCAGCGGAATGGCCGAGGGTTCTCGATAGGCGGGCGGACAGAGTGGTCTGCATACCCCCACCCTGTATATGGCGCCGCATTGCCGGCTACCGCCCCTCCCCTTTTCGCAAAAGGGTGCCTTATCCCATCTGATCAGTGTCCTAATTACTGGAAAAAAAGGGGGCCTGAACAGCAGGGATAAGGCACCCTTTTTTTGGGAGGATGAAAGGCGCATGTGACGGATAATCTTATTTTTGTTCGATATGGATATATTATCCACATTCGGGACTCTGGTTGCCGTGCGCGGACAACGAACCAAGAACCAAGCTATTCCTGCAACAACTCCGTACAGCTCCAATTTCCTTCCGCTTGAAGAGGCGTGGAGAGAAGGAGAAAGGGCGAGAGAGCTAAGTTAGCTGCATGGGCGAAAAAAAAGGGGAGATTGTACTTTGAAGAAGAGATGAAGCGAGGGACGAGGCACCAAACGCAGTTCGTCGGCAGTTGCCGTCTGGAAGAGGTGCCGAACACTCAACTGTGGGAGAGACAATCAAACTTGCGCGTATCAACGGACATCTGGCGGATAAACCTAACCGGAGAAACAAACAACATTTCCCAAATTTGAAAATACCGACAAGAAGGAGTATCTTGGATTATCAGAAAGACCGATAGCCGCATAATGCCCCCGGATGGATCGCAACGAAGCAACTGAGCCTGCCTGACGGTGGAATCATGCGAAATCCGAGTCAAAGGATCTTGGCGAGAAGGAAGGAGCATTACATATGGCTTCAATGGCGGACGATTCCAGGTCGCCAACTGAATATACACCCAATGCTGGCCCGACACGCGCCAATGGGTCCGGCCTCGATCCCGGCCTCTATCCGGGCCCGCGCGAGCCGTCCAGGCGGTCGCGGCGGCTGTGGCCGGTGCTCGGCTTCACGATGCTCGGCTGCCTGTTCCTGATGCTGGCGGGCTTCGGCTGGGCGGTGCGGGATACGTGGAATCCGTCCCGCGGCATCGCGCTCCCCGAATCGTCCGCTCCCGCGGCGGCAGCGGGGGATTGGGCGTCCAAGGAAGAGGCGCTGGCGATTGCGATCGGCGACTCGCTGACCCGGGGCATGGGCGACGATACCGGGAACGGGTACGTCCGCGGTGCGCTCGACTTGCTCGGCGAAGCGCGCGCCCCGAAGAAGGTGCGGCTTCTGGCCAACATGGCGGTGAGCGGCCTTACGGCGACGAAGCTGAACGAGCAACTGCGAACGAAGAGCTTCGCCTCCTCCGTTGCGCAGGCCGATCTCGTCCTGTTCACGATCGGAGGCAACGATCTGTTCCGCTCGGCCGGAACCGGAGGCTCGCTCGACCAGGGCGGAGATCTGTCGCTTAAGCGGCTGGCGGACGAGCTGCCGGCGACGAAGCCGAGGCTGGCGGAGACGTTCAAGCTGCTGCGCGAGATCAATCCGGGAGCCCGGCTCGTCTATGTCGGCTTGTACAATCCGTTCTACGACGTTCCGCAAGCGCGGCAGATCAGCGGAACGATCGCGGCGTGGAACGAGTACGCGCAGGACCTCGCGATCGAGGACGGCAACGCGACGGTCGTGCCGACCTATGACCTGTTCGAAGCGCACGTGGCCGGCTATTTGTCGTCCGATCATTTTCACCCCAATGGGGTTGGTTATTCGCGAATCGCGGAGCGGGTCGTGCAGGCGCTGAGCTGACCCTCGCGGGGCAGGGCTCCCGTCGATTCCACTCTCAACCAGGAGGATACCCGATGAAGATGCATACCCTTGAGCGCGAGGTCGTCCTGTCGGTGCAGAACGTGAAGAAGGTCGTCTCGGGCCGGACGATTATCCGCAACATGACGTTCGACGTGCGGGCCGGAGAGGTGTTCGGCTTCCTCGGACCGAACGGCTCGGGCAAGACGACGACGATCCGGATGCTGGTCGACCTCGTCAGACCGACGGAGGGCGCCATTCTCATCTGCGGGGAGGATGTGAACCGCAGGCCGGAGCGCGCGCTGCGCCATGTCGGCTGCATCGTCGAGAACCCGGAGATGTACCCGTTCCTCACGGGCTGGGAGAACCTCGAGCACTTCGCGCGCATGCTGCCGGACGTGAGGCCGGAGCGCATCGCGGAGGTCGCGCGGATCGTCCACCTCGACCATCGCATCCACGACAAAGCGAAGACATACTCGCTCGGCATGAGGCAGCGCCTCGGCATCGCGCAGGCGCTGCTCGGCAAGCCGCGGCTGCTCATTCTGGACGAGCCGACGAACGGCCTCGACCCGAAGGGAATCCGGGAACTGCGCGCCTTCATCCGCGAGCTGGCCGCGCAGGGGCTGAGCGTGTTCGTCTCCAGCCATCTGCTCGGCGAGATTCAGCTTCTGTGCGACCGGGTCGCGATCATCGCCCGGGGGGAGGTCCTTGCGACGGGACCGGTGGAGCGGCTGGCGAGCCGGGCGGTGTCGTACACGGTGTGGCAGTTCGATCGGCCGGAGGCGGGAAGGAGCTTGCTGGCGCGAAGCGAGGCGGTTCGGCTGGTCCGCGAGGACGGGCACCGGATCGACGATTCGGCGCTGGCCGCGCTGCCGGGGGCGATTGTGACGGAGATGGACCAGGGGACGATTCCGGAGTGGATTCGCCGCTTTACGGACGAAGGCATCGGGGTGGAAGCCGTTCACCGGACGGCCCCGTCGCTGGAGGAGCTATTCTTGAAGCTGACGGAGGGAGAGACGGTTGGGTAACTGGTTCGCGCTCGTGCAGAACGAGGTTCTGAAGGTGTGGAGAAAAAGACGTTTCGCCGTTCTCGTGCTTGTGCTGCTTGTTCTTATTCCGATTTTCGTATACGCTCAGATGAAGATTGCGCACGGCGACGCGGTTAAGTTCACGGACTGGCGTTCCGTGGTGCAGCAGCGCATCGCGGACAACATGAACGCGCTGGCGAGCGACCGCATCCCGGAGGAATGGAAGCGCTGGAAGCGCGCTCTCGTGCAGCAGTTGCAATACTATCTGGACAAGGGCATCAACCCGGACTCTCCGAATGCGGTGACGTTCACGGCGGATTTTCTCGCGAATGCGGTGACGCTGTTCATCCCTCTGATGGTGCTCGCGATCGCAAGCGATCTCGTCTCGTCCGAGCGGGCTTCGGGCACGATCAAGATGCTGCTCACCCGGCCGGTGCGCCGGTGGCGAATTCTCGCGTCCAAGCTGGTCGCCCTGACGCTGTACGTGTCTCTCGTCATTCCGACGACGGCGCTTCTCTGCTACTTGATCTCGGGGCTTGCGTTCGGATACGAGGGATGGGGGGCGCCCGTGTTCGTCGGCTTCCGCCTCCACGGGACGGCGATCGACACCTCGCTTGTTCACGCGGTTCCGCAAGGCGTGTACCTGCTGATGGAGATGGGGCTCGTCTGGTTCTCGGCCATGACGGTCGCCGCGATCGCCCTGATGGTGTCCGTTCTGCTGCAGAGCGCCGCCGCAAGTCTCGTCACGATGATGGCCGCGGTCATCTCCGGAACGATTCTGGCGAGCATGGCGTCATCGTGGCACAGCGCCAGGTTCCTGTTTAACGTGAACCTGAATTTACCCGCTTATTTGCGGGGAACGCCGCCTCCGATCGAAGGAATGTCGCTCGGGTTTTCCCTTGCGGTTCTAGCGGTCTGGGGGATCGGGGCGCTGGCGGCGGCTTTTGCGGTCTTTACGAAGCGCGATGTGTTGAATTAGAATATACGTCAGTGAGTTCAAGCGAACAGTAAGCAAGGAGGACCCTACGTGGCCGATCAATTAGACCTATTCGCCGAAGCGGCGGCGCAGGCCGGAACGGAATACGGCGCGGACGATATCCAGATTCTCGAAGGCCTGACAGCGGTGCGCAAGCGCCCCGGCATGTATATCGGCAGCACCACTTCCACCGGTCTTCACCATCTGATCTGGGAGATCGTGGACAACGCCGTGGACGAGCATCTGGCGAGGTTCTGCACCCGGATCGACGTGACGGTTCATGCGGATCAGTCTGTAACGGTTGTCGACAACGGCCGCGGCATTCCGACCGGCATGCACAAGTCGGGCGTTCCGACGCCGCAGGTCGTCTACACGATTCTGCACGCGGGCGGCAAGTTCGGCGGCGGCGGATACAAGAAGTCAGGCGGCTTGCACGGCGTCGGCGCTTCGGTGACGAATGCGCTGTCGGAATGGCTCGAAGTCGAGATTTACCGTGAAGGCAAAATACATAAGATGAGATTCGAGACCTGGACGGACAGCGCCGGCAAGGAGCACGTCGGCGAGCCGGTGGGCGGCCTGAAGGTGCTCGGCAATACGTCCAAGACCGGGACGAAGGTTACGTTCAAGCCCGACCCGAAGGTGTTCCACGGCAATGTGACCATCAACTACGATACGCTGTCCGAGCGTCTGCAGGAGATCGCGTTCCTCAACTCCGGCCTGAAGGTCGTGCTGACCGACAAGCGGTCGGGCAAGGAGGAGACGTTCCACTACGAGGGCGGCGCGAGCGAGTTCGTGCAATTCCTGAACGAAGGCAAGACGGTGCTGACCGATGTCGTCCACTTCACGACCGAGAAGGACGAGATCGAGGTGGAGGTTGCGCTCCAGTACAACGACGGCTACACGGAGACGATCGCATCGTTCGTCAACTCGATTCCGACGCGCGGCGGCGGCACGCACGAGACCGGCTTCAAGACGGCGTACACGCGCGTCATGAACGAGTATGCGCGCAAGATCGGCCAGCTCAAGGAGAAGGACAAGAACCTCGAGGGCAGCGATCTGCGCGAGGGCATGATGTGCGTCATCAACATCAAGATGTCGGACGTGGAGTTCGTCGGGCAGACGAAGGACCAGCTCGGCAGCGCTTCCGCGCGCGGCGCGGTCGATGCCGTCGTCTCCGAGAAGATGGCCGTGTTCCTTGAGGAGAATCCGCAGACCGGCCAGCAGCTTATCCGCAAGTCGGTTCAGGCGGCCAAGGCGCGCGAGGCGGCCCGCAAGGCGCGGGAAGAGATCCGCAGCGGGAAGAAGCGAAGCGACAGCCCGAGTCTCGGCGGCAAGCTGTCCCCGGCACAGTCGAAGGACGCATCGCGCAACGAGCTGTTTATCGTCGAAGGCGATTCCGCCGGCGGCTCGGCGAAGCAGGGCCGGGATTCGAAGTACCAGGCGATTCTGCCGCTGAAGGGCAAGCCGATGAACCCGGAGAAGGCGAAGCTCGTCGACATTCTGAAGAACGAGGAATACAAGGCGATTATCGCGTCGATCGGAGCCGGCATCGGCTCGGAATTCGACGTCGAGGAGAGCAATTATTCGAAGATCGTCATCATGACGGATGCCGACACGGACGGCGCCCATATTCAGGTGCTGCTCCTGACCTTCTTCTACCGGTACATGAAGCCTCTGATCGATAACGGCAAGGTGTTTATCGCGCAGCCGCCGCTCTACAAGATCACGCGGAAGTCGGGCAAGCTCGAGACGGTCCGCTACGCGTGGACGGACGAGCAACTGCAGAATTACATGAAGGAGATCGGCAAGGGCGCCGAGCTTCAGCGGTACAAGGGGCTCGGGGAGATGAACCCCGAGCAGTTGTGGGAGACGACGATGAACCCCGAATCCCGGACGCTTCTTCAGGTGCAGGTCGAGGACGCGGCGAAGGCCGAGCGCAGGGTATCGACACTGATGGGCGACAAGGTCGATCCGCGCAAGCGCTGGATTATCGACAACGTCGACTTCACCGAATACGAAGAATAACCTCGGAGAGGGGAACAACCTAAGCGATGAGCATGCTCGAACAATTTCTGCCGGCGTTCCTGGAAGAGGTCGTCGGCGACCGCTTCGGACGCTATTCCAAATATATTATTCAGGACCGCGCCATTCCCGACGTTCGCGACGGTCTGAAGCCGGTGCAGCGGCGCATTCTGTACGCGATGTACGACGGAGGCAACACGCCGGACAAGCCGTACCGCAAGTCGGCGAAGACCGTCGGCGACGTTATGGGCAACTACCACCCGCACGGCGACTCGTCGATCTACGAGGGCATGGTGCGCATGGCGCAGCCGTGGAAGATGGGCCATACGCTCGTCGACGGTCACGGCAACTGGGGCTCGATGGACGACGATCCGCCGGCGGCGATGCGCTACACCGAAGCGCGGCTGTCGGCGATCGCGATGGAGCTGATCCGCGACATCGAGAAGCGGACCGTCCTGTTCAAGGACAACTTCGACAATACGGCGAAGGAGCCGGTCGTGCTTCCCGCGCGTTATCCGAATCTGCTCGTCAACGGGGTCAGCGGCATCTCGGCCGGCTTCGCGACGGAGATTCCGCCGCACAACCTGAGAGAGGTCATCGACGCGTGCGTCGCCTTCATGGACAAGCCGGACATGACGACGGCCGAGCTGATGGGGATCGTCAAGGGGCCGGACCTGCCGACGGGCGGCATCATCATGGGCGAAGAGGGCATCCGCGAGGCGTACGAGACCGGCAAGGGCCGGATGTACATCCGCTCGAAGACCGCAATCGAGGACATGCGGGGCGGCAAGCAGCAGATCGTCATCACCGAGATTCCGTACCAGGTCGTCAAGGCGAGACTCGTGAATGCGATTGATAACCTGCGTCTGGAGAAAAAAGTCGAAGGAATCGCGGAGGTACGGGACGAGAGCGGGCGCGCGGGGATGCGGATCGTCATCGAGCTGAAGAAGGACGCCGATGCGGAAGGCATTCTGGCTTATCTGCTGAAGAAAACCGATCTGCAGGTAACGTACAGCTTCAACATGGTGGCCATCGTCAACAAGGCGCCGCGTCAGCTTGGGCTGAAGGCGATCCTTGAAGCCTACATCGCCCACCAGAAGGAAGTCGTCACGCACCGCACGCAGTTCGACCTGGAGAAGGCTGAGGACCGCGCGCACGTGCTCGAAGGGCTTGTCAAGGCGCTGAACTTGCTTGACGCGATCATCGAGACGATCAAGGCGTCGAAGAACCGTCAGGACGCCCAGAACAACCTGGTGGCGAAGTTCGGCTTCTCGGAACGGCAAGCCGACGCCATTCTGACGCTGCAATTGTACCGTCTGACGAACCTCGAGATCACGTCGCTCGAGAAGGAGCACGCGGACACGCTGAAGAAGATGCAGCAGCTCCGCGCCATTCTCGACAACCCGAAGAAGCTCATCGGCGTCATCAAGGACGAGCTCGGCGAGATTCGCGGCAAGTACGGCATCGACCGCAGATCCGTTATCCAGGGCGAGGTGGAAGCGCTCAAGGTGAATCTGGAGGTGACGGTGCCGGCGGAAGAGGTCATCGTGACGCTCAGCCGCCAAGGCTACGTGAAGCGCACGAGTCTGCTCAGCTTCACCCGTTCCGGCGGCGACATGGGCAGCTCTGGCGTGAAGGAAGGCGACGGCATCCGCTGGAGCCTGACGCCGAACACGCTCGATTCGCTCCTGCTCTTCACCCAGAAGGGGCAATACTTCCTGCTGCCGGTTCACCAGATTCCGGAGTTCAAGTGGAAGGACACGGGAACCGCGATCGTGAACGTGCTTCCGCTTACGAAGGACGACCGGATCGTCAGCCTGATCCATGTGAAGCCGGGCGATTGGCCGGATGCGGAAGGGAAGGGCGGCAGCTTGTCCTCGCTCGTGTTCGTAACGCGCGGCGGCCAGGTGAAGCGAACGCCGCTCGCGGAATACTTCACGACCCGCAGCAGCGCGATCGCCGCCGTGAAGGTCGGCGCAGGGGATGAAGTCGTGAATGTCTACCTCAGCGACGGCACGGGCGAGGTGATGCTTGTCACGGAGCAAGGCATGAGCATTCGCTTCCTCGAGAGCGAAGTCAGCCAGCAGGGCCGAGTGGCAGGAGGCGTGCGCGGCATCTTGCTCCGCGAAGGGGATGCGGTTGCGGGCGGCTTCGCCGTCGGCGGCGATGAAGGGGAGATTCTTGTCCTGTCCGATCTCGGCTACGCGAAGCGTTCGCTGCTGTTCGATTATCCGCAGCAAGGGCGCGGAGGCAAGGGCATTCAGACATTCGAGTTCAAGGAAGGCAAGCGTGTGAAGCCGAACGGAACGATTCTTGTCGGCGCTTTCTTCGTCCGCGAAGCCGTCGTGCTTGAGGCGGTGACCGCCGGCGGCACGTCCCTCGAATTCGACTCCGAAGCGGCGCCGATCGACGATCGCAAGGCGCACGGGAAGGCGATCGGGCAAGTCGAGCGGGGCGATCTGCTGACGGAAGCGTTCCATAAGCCGATCCATAAGGCTCAATCGTAGGGGCCGTCCCGCAGCTCCGCACGATCCAGCCATTTCAGCAGCATATCCAATACGACCCACAGCGGCACCGGCTCGTCAAGCCGTTCCAGCCAATGTGGGTCTTCCAATATTCCGGCTTCTTTGGCCATCTGCCCGATCATCTTTTTCCGTTCGTCCAGCTTGTTCATTCCGATTCGCCTCCGCGATGCGATCCTGCACGTATCCAATATTTTCAACACGGTCTGTCACCAGTATATGTCTTCGCTTGTCGCATCGTACCTGATTATGAGGATTTAGGTCGTAAATATTTAACTTCATTAATCTATCATTCGACAGGGGCGATCAGTATAATAGAAAGAGAAGGCATTGTTCGGGAGATGGAGGGGATAAGATGGAGATAGCGGCGGAATTTGTGCGAAGCTGGTTGAAGCTCTCGAAGGATTGGAGCACGGAGATGGACGCGGAGCTTGCTCCCCAATTGACGGCCGGGCAGTTGCAGGTGCTGGAGCTGCTGAAGCAGTTCGAGCCGATGAAGCCGTCCGATCTGCTGCCCTATCTGGAGACGACGCCGGCCGCGGTCACCACCTTGCTCGACCGGATGGAGCGGAACGGGCTCGTCAGACGGGACCGGGACGAGCAGGATCGGAGAATCGTCTGGGTCCGCATGACCGATCTCGGGCGTTCGGAGGCGGAACGGGGGCTCAAGGTGCGCAGCGACATCGTGACGCGATCGCTGGAGCGGCTGTCGCTGCACAATCGTCAACTGCTGATCTACCTGATCGGCAAGGTCGCCGGAACGTGGGAGCCGCCGGCAGGCGCTTCCTCTCCGTCGGATAAGGGAACGGACAAAGGAACGGACAAGTCGGCGGAAGCCTCCGCTCCCGCCGACTTGTCCGAGACGGTCTCCGAGACCGGGGCGTCCTTGGAAGAGATCTCGGAGACAACCTCCGGGGACAACTCGTAGAACAAATCGTAGAACAACCCGGGATTCTGTTCTTTACGAAGCAGCTTTTTTTATTAGAGCCGCTTACTCGAAGGCATCATCTATTATTCCCAAAAGGGTGCCTTATCCCTGCTGTTCAGGCTCTATTTTCCAATAATTAGGATACTGATTGGAGGGGATAAGGCGATGCGGAGGGGCGAAGTTCAAAATGTAATCGGAATTTCGATCTTATTTTCCGAGATTGGGCGCAAAACGCAAATTAGAGTCGAAATTTCACTCTTAATAGCCAGTACGGGGCGACTACTCGCGAAATAGAGTCGAAATTCCACTCTTATTCGCGTGAAACAGATGAATTCGGGGAATTATGATCGAATTTTCGATTATAGTTCGCGTGTGATTGTTATTCCCCTTCTAGACGCTTATGCCCCTTCTCCCTTTGACTCAGGAACCTCCTCTACCGGCTCTCTCGCGCCAACCTTTTTTTGCAGGCGCTCGTCATCCATTCCTGCAAAGGGGAGAGTCTGTTGCTTGGCGATCCGGATCGGCTGAGCGGGCACCTGGGAGCCAGCTTGGCCCATCCTCGGCCCGATCCTGCCCTGCCTCAACCGTTGCCAGATGTTCACGGCGCTTCCCTATCCTGAACGAGTGCCAGAAGAGACATAATGCGGCCAGAGGGAATAGATAGGGCGGAGGGGCGAGGGGTTGTCGTGCTGGGTGGCAAGTTGGGCTCTGTGCGCTGAGTGAGGGTATTCAGGGGGCTGCGTCGCCTCTTGCACCCCTGATCCCAATCTGCAGTTCCGTTTCCATGATATCTAAAGTCCCATCATTGCTCCCCGATCAGCCTGCATCCGGCGACGACAGTCGCTTCAGATGCAGGCTGATCGCATTCAGGTAACTGTTCATCTTGGCGTATTCGGCGCTGGTCCACTCCTTGCTCGCCTTGTCCGCGAGCGCCTGCTCCAGCGGCACAATCGTATACCGCTTCGTCTCTCCTGCGACGCGCTGGTTCACCCACGTCGGCGTTGTCTCGACATCGCTCCAGACCGTGTCCGTGCGGCCGTCCGGCCAGACGGTCTTCGTCAGCTTGAGGTGCAGGATGACGCCGACATCCTTCCATTCTTCCTTCTGGTTGGAGATGAAGTTGCCCATCGAGTAGATGACGAAGCCTTCGCGCTTGCCGCCTTCCGCTTCGGGATCGTCGACCTCGATCGTCTCGTACGGCTGGATCACATGCGGATGAGAGCCGAGAATGATGTCCGCGCCGGCTTCGATGACGGAGCGGGCGAGCGTCTTCTGCTCGTCGTTCGGCATTCTCTGGTATTCCACGCCGAAGTGGAGGGACACGGCGATTGCGTCGGCCCCGGCCGCCTTCAGCTTGGCGATGTCGCCCTGGATCTTCGGCAGGGAGATCAGGTTGACGCTGTACTCCTTGCCTTCGGGAATCGGAATGCCGTTCGTTCCGTAGGTATAAGACAGGAAGCCGAGCTTGATGCCGTTCTTCTCGACGATGACCAGCCGCTGCGAGTCGTAGAGCGATTCGGACGTGCCGAACGGAATCAAGCCGACCGCCCGGACGTTGTTCAGCGTGCGCTGGACGCCCGCATAGCCGCGGTCGAGGGCATGGTTGTTCGCGGTCGACACGAGACCGAAGCCCGCGTCGACGAGCGCGTCCGCCAGCGCGTTCGGCGCGTTGAAGCGGGGGTACCCGGAATACTTCAGGTCCGCGCCCGCGATCGGCGTCTCCAGGTTGGCGACGACCCAATCCCCTTGGCTTAAGATCGGCTTGACCATGCGGAACCAGGGGGTGAAGTCGTAGCTCTTCGCGACGGCATCGTAATAGCCGGGCAACTGGGGAGAGTGAACCATAATGTCCCCGACGGCAAGGAGTTCGGCTTCGGTCGTCACCGGTTCCGTCGTCTCCGGCGTCTCAGGGACGGAGGAGGCGGGCGGAGGCGAGGAGGCAGGCTGAGCGGCGGAAGCGGAGGGGGAGGAGGCGGAGGCGGACGGAGACGGGGAAGCGTCCTTCGAAGCCGAAGGCGCTGTCGAGCCCCCGGGCAGTCCTGCCGTGCAGGCGGACAGAAGAAGAAGGCTGCCAAGCAGCAGCCCTCTTACGGTTCCCCGTATGCTGGATGTCGTCTTCATGTTCGGAATCCCTCCCATTATCGGTATCCGAGCGCCTGGTCGGCAGCCGAGCTTCAGGACTCGCTCTCCCAACGCCCGTAAATCCCGCAGGGGAGACTCAGGCCGCTGGCGGTGATCGGCAGGCCGACCTCGCCGCAGTCGATGACGCCGCCGTACTTGCGGCCGATCGACATGTGCAGCATGTTGTACAGGACGGTCGGCGAGAAGCCGGTCGTGTACGAGTTCACGAGCACGAACAGCGGGTTGTCCGACAGGATGTTGACGCAGCTCTCGAGGAAGGGGAACAGGTTCTCCTCCAGCTTCCACATCTCGCCGCCCGGTCCGCGCCCGTAGGACGGAGGGTCCATGATGATCGCATCGTACTGGCGGCCGCGGCGCTGCTCGCGCTGCACGAACTTGAACACGTCGTCCGTAATATAGCGAATCGGCGCCGACTCGAGGCCGGACAGCTCCGCGTTCTCCTTCGCCCATTGCACCATGCCCTTGGCGGCGTCGACGTGGCACACCTCGGCGCCGGCGGAGGCGGCCGCAACGGTCGCTCCTCCGGTGTAAGCGAACAGGTTCAGCACGCGGATCGGGCGTCCCGCGTTCTTGACCCGGTTCATCATCCAGCTCCAGTTCACGGCCTGCTCGGGGAACAGCCCGGTATGCTTGAAGTTCGTCGGCTTGATATGGAACTTCAGCGGGCCGTATTGCAGCGTCCAGCGCTCGGGCAGCGTCTTCTTGAACTGCCACTGACCGCCGCCGGAGGAGCTGCGGAAGTAATGGCCGTCCGCTTGGCGCCAGTTCGCCGTCTCCTTCTGCAGGGGCCACAGAATCTGCGGGTCCGGGCGACGGAGAACGTATTCGCCCCAGCGCTCCAGCTTCTCTCCGTTCCCGGTATCGAGCAATTCGTAGTCTTTCCATTCGCTAGCCAGTCTCATCGGTCGTTAACTTCCTTTTCCAATTCGTATAGGTCGTACTCGGCAGGGCAGATGTTCACGCTTCCGCGCGGGAGGTCTCCTGTCCGTAGGAGAAGCGGTAGCCGAACCCGCGCACGGTCAGAATGTAGGTCGGGTTGACAGGATCGGGCTCAAGCTTCTTGCGAAGGTTGCTGATGTGCACCATCAAGGTGCGGGTGTCGCCCATGCTGTCCGAATGCCAGACAAGCCGATACAGCTCGTCGAGCGGGAAGACGCGGTTCGGCTGCCTCGCCAGGACGGTGAGCAGCTCGAATTCTTTCACGGACAGCGGAATCGTCTCGCCGCCGCGCTTCACCTCGAACCGCTGCAGATCGATCTCCAGCTCGCCGAACGTCAGCGTCGATTCCAGCGCTTCCGGAGGCCGCTCCCGTGTCCTGCGCCTGCGGATATGGGCCCGGACCCGCGCCACGAGCGTGCTCGGACTGAACGGCTTCGTGATGTAGTCGTCGCCGCCCTCGGACAAGGCGTGAATGATGTCGCCGTCTTCGCCCTTGCAGCTTAAGAACAGGATCGGAATATTCGCTCCGGACCCTCTGCGCAGGGCTCGGCAAACTTCGATGCCGTCGGGCTGCCCCAGGTTGATATCGAGAATGATGAGGTCGGGAGCGATCGAATCGGCCAGCCGGATAGCCTCCGACCCGTTGTCCGCCGTATGGACGCGGAAGCCCTCTCTCTCCAGATATAACGCAATCAATTCCGTAATCTCCAGTTCGTCGTCGACGACAAGAACCGAAGCGTTAGCCAAACTCACGGCTTCATCCCCCATGCGATAGTAAGCAATCTTACGTACATATAGCATTTATTATACTTAAAGCGTTGACGGAGAATCAATGCGCGTTTACGATGATGGGAGTTGAATTTACTCGGGAGAGATTGTCATGCTTGGAAATATAACGCATCCGTTCCGTGTCGGCATTCGCCTCGTTATTGTTCTGGGGACGGTGGTTGCGCTGCTGCTCTCGATCTCCGGCTGCAATGCGGGGGAGAAGGAGGAGACCGCATCCGCCGCTGCGGGCGTTCTCGATCTCCGCGGCCGAGCCGTCGAGAAGGAAGGGTTGCTTCCGCTAAATGGCGAATGGTCCTTCGAATGGCACGGGGAGGAGGGGGAGACGCCGAAGGAAGGAACGATCCAGGTGCCGGGCCTGTGGGGGCAGACGCCGATGGGCGACGGGACGAAGCTGACTTCGCACGGCAGGGGCGTCTATCGGCTGACGATTCTGCATTCGCCATTCGACGGCCTTCTGGCGATACGCATTCCGAACCTGTCGACCGCTTACCGTCTCTACGTGGACGGCAATCTGCAGATCTCCAGAGGAGTCGTCGGCGACTCCGCGCAGACGACGACCCCGTACCAGCTCCCGGCGATCGCTTACTTCAGCGGGCTTGCGGAGAAGACCGAGCTCGTGCTGGAGGTCGCGAATTACCATCACCGCAACGGGGGCATTCGCACGGAGCTGCAGCTCGGCACGCTGGGCCAGGTGCAGACGCTGCGCTATCAGCTGCAGTCGCAGGAATGGGTGGTGCTCGGAGCGCTTCTCGCCATCGGCTTCTATCATATCGGCTTGTTCGTCTTGAGGCGCCGCGAGCTGGCGAATTTGTTCCTTGCGCTGCTCTGCATCGGCATCGCCTGCCGGATGGGAACGATCGGCGAAGGGATCTTCGCGCACTGGATTCCGTCGATTACGTGGACGTTCGCCATGCGGATCGAATATTCGGCGTTCGCGTTAAGCACGCTGTTCGGATTCACCTACTATCAGAAAATGTACCCGGACGAAATCCCCTCCGGCCTGCTGAAGCTGGCCGCCGGAGTCGGAGGCGCGCTGGTGCTGCTGTGTCTGTCTCTTCCGGCCGTGACGTTTAGCGGCTGCGTCGCGGCCTATCAGGCATACGTTGTTCTGCTCAGCTTCGCCTGTCTGTTCGGGCTGAGCCGGGCGCTCTACCGCCGCCGGGAAGGGGCGAAGCTGGCGACAGTGGGGGCCGCCGCTCTGGTTCTCTCCGTCGTGAACGATATCTTTTTCTACAATGGGTGGCTTCGGTCGTTCGATCTGGTCTCGTTCGGGATGCTGTTCCTTGTTCTGATGAATTCGTTCGCCATCTCGCACCGGTTCTCGATGACGTATTCGCGGGCGGAGCAGATGAAGGTCGAGCTGACCGAGTGGAACCATTCGCTGGAGGAGAGAATCGCGAAGCGAACCGAGGAACTGCAGAAGTCTTACATGGAGCTTGAAGTGAGCAAAAGCGGTCTCGAGAGAATGGAGCAGTCCCGAAGGCAGCTCATCAGCAATATCTCGCACGACCTGCGGACGCCGATTACGCTGCTGCAGGGTTATCTGGAGGCGCTGCGCGACGGTGTCATCAGCGAGCCGCAGCACCGGGATCGGACGGTCCGCCTGATGCTGACGAAGGTCGAAGGGCTGAACGGAATGATCCAGGACCTGTTCGAGCTGTCGATGCTCGAAGCGCGGCGAATGCGGATGAACTTCGAACCGACGCGGCTTAACGAATGGCGCGATCGGCTCTGTGCCGAGTATGAGCCGGAGCTGACGGAGAAGGGCATCCAGTTCGGCTGCGAAGGAACGGACGAAGAGCGGATGTCGGCGACGGTGCTGATCGACGAGCATCGGATGGACCGGGTGTTCGCCAATCTGATCTACAACGCGGTGCGTCATACGCCGCAGGGAGGGAACATCTCGCTCCGCTTCGGAGTCGCTCCTTCGGAAGGCTATGTCGATATCGATGTGATCGATAGCGGGACGGGAATTCGGGAGAGCGAGCTGCCGCTCATCTTCGATCGCTTCTATAACAGCAACAAGTCGCGCCACTCCTCGTCAGGCGGTAGCGGGCTCGGCCTCTCCATCGCACGGGAGATCGTGGAGACGCACCGGGGCGAGCTGTCCGCACGGAACGGGGAGTCCGGCGGAAGCATATTTACGATTCGGCTGCCGCTGCTGACGGAAGAGAGCATGCCGGATGCGGAGCAGATCACTTCATGAGCCGTCATGATCCCGTTTTGGTCAATTGCCCGCGGCTCCTCCGCAACACTAGCGTCTGCCCCTCGCCGGATTGTCCTGCCTCATCATCTCGTGAAGAAGGCTGAGCGACTGCTTCCGCTGTTCATGGTTCATTCCCCGAAGCAGCATAAGAATCTCCTTGGAATCGGTCGCATCCGGCAAATCAATGATGTGCATGGATTGGGAGGGAGCATTGCCGCCAATAATGTAATCGAGGGAGACGTCGAAGTAGGCGGCCAGCTTGATTAACGTCTCATAGATAGGTTGCCGATTGTTGATCTCGTAATGGCTGTACGCGGATCGGGTAATCCCGATGTGGCGGGCAACTTCCTCTTGAGATACATTCCGTTTCAGCCGAAGCTCTCGAAGACGTTCTCCCATGTTCATGATTTAATCTCCTTGCGACCTTGGAATTAAGACGTGGAACGGTGAAAGGATCGTTTTCGATCCGAATTTGCGCGAGTTGGCGCGTGAGTTGGCGTGAGTAGCTAAAGTTGTACTATTAGTAATTTATGATACAAAACGTATCTGTGTCAAGGGTTTATCCACGAAAATCTAAGATACTGTCCATATTTCGCGAAAAAATTTCCATTTTCATACTATATGTAGCATATGAGCGCAAAATGGAATGCAGCGGACGCGGCCGGATCGGAGGAAAGCGCATGCAATACGAGAACTTAACGCTGCATACGGATAAGTATGAGATCAACATGATGTACGCGCATTGGCATCACGGCACCGCCAAGCAGCGGGCCGTCTTCGAGGCTTACTTCCGCAAGCTGCCGTTCGGCAACGGCTTCGCCGTCTTCGCCGGACTTCGGCGGTTCGTCGAATATGTCCGCTCGATCCGGTTCGACGAGGAGACGATCGCCTATCTGAAGGGGCAGGAGGAGAATTACGACCCGACGTTCCTCGACGAGCTGCGGCGTTACCGGTTCAGCGGCGACATCTGGTCGGTCGAGGAAGGCACGATCGTCTTCGCGAACGAACCGCTTGTCCGGATCGAGGGAACCGTCTTCGAGACGCATCTGCTCGAGACGGCGCTGCTGAACTTCATCAACTACCAGACGCTTATCGCGACGAAGGCGGCGCGAATCCGGCAGGTCGCGGGCACCGATCCGCTGATGGAGTTCGGAACGCGGCGCGCCCAGGAAGCCGATGCGGCCGTATGGGGGGCGCGCGCGGCTTGCATCGCGGGCTTCAACTCGACCTCGAACCTTCGGGCGGGAATGCTGTTCGGCATCCCGACGGCAGGAACGCACGCTCACGCGTGGGTGCAGCAGCACGACTCGGAGGAGCAGGCGTTCGAACGGTTCGCCGAGGCGCTCCCGAACCAGGTGACGCTGCTCGTGGACACGTACGATACGCTCGCGAGCGGAGTGCCGGGCGCGATCCGGACGGCGAAGCGGATGGAGGAACGCGGGCAGCGAATGCAGGCGATCCGGCTCGACAGCGGTGACTTGGCTTACCTCTCGAAGGAAGCCCGCCGCATGCTCGACGAGGCGGGGCTGCCGTATGTGAAGATCGTCGCTTCGAACGATCTCGACGAGAACATCATCATGAACCTCAAAGCCCAGGGAGCGCGCATCGACAGCTGGGGAGTCGGCACACAGCTCATCACCGCGGCCGATCAGCCGTCGCTCGGAGGCGTCTACAAGCTGGTGGAGCGGGAGAAGGACGGGCAGCGGGAGCCGGTCATCAAGATCTCGGCCAACCCGGAGAAGGTGACGACTCCCGGCGCGAAGGACGTCTACCGCATCGTCAGCCGGACGACGGGGCTGGCAATCGCCGACTACGAGGCGCTGACGGGCGAGCCGGAGGCGCTAAGCGGGCAGCCGCTCGAGCTGTTCGACCCGGTGCGCCCCTACATCCGGCGGACGGCCGCGAACTACGACGCGGAGGCACTGCTGAAGCCGATCTTCGCCGGCGGCGAGCTCGTGCACGAGCTGCCTTCGCTGGAGGAGCTGCGGGCGTACCATGCGAAGCAGCTCAAGCTGTTCCGGCCGGAGCTGCTCCGGAAGCTGAACCCGGAGAGCTACCCGGTCGTGCTCAGCCCGAAGACGTGGCGGCTGAAGATGGACATGCTCGAGAAGCATAAGGAGTTCGGCAGCGAGTAGTCCCGTCGATAAAGCCGGTGAATCGCCGAAGCTGCGCCGCGCCTGCGTCAAGGCCTCGGAAGCGGCAGGCCAAGTCAGCGATCCCTCCGATCCCGCGCCAACGCTGTGCAAACCGGCAGGACGCCACAATTTTATGCGAAAAACCACATTCATGCAGCACGATAATGGGCGGTTCGAGCGATTTTATGTGAAAAATAGCATAAATGGAGGAAATTCCTCCTCGATTTTCTGTATGTATGCTAAAAATCACATAAAACGCCGCGATTCCCCCAAATCCAAGCCAGCGAATGTGAAAAACCACATAAAATTGCAAAAGCCGCCGGACCAAAGGCGCGAATCGTGTGGCGGCGGATGAAGGTGGGGAAGATTGAGAGAGAATGAGCGCGTGTGAGGGAGAATGATGGAGTATGAGGGAGCGCGACGGAATGTGAGAGATGGGGGGAAGGGAGGGAGTACGAGGGAGAGAGGATTGAGCGAGGGGCAGTGAGGGGGGCAGAGAAAGAGGTGGCGGCGTGCCTCCGATGAAGTCGGTGAAGCTGCCAATGCCGCCGATACCGCCAATGCCAGGAATTTATGTGAAATTTCACATTCGTGCAGCGCGATAAGGGGCAGATTGGGCGATTTTATGTGAAAAATAGCATAAATGGAGGAAATTCCTCCTCGATTTTCTGTATGTATGCTAAAAATCACATAAAACGCCGCGATTCCCGCTAATTCAAGCCAGCGAATGTGAAAAACCGCATAAAATCGCAAAAGGCGGAGGACCAGGGTGCGAATAGTATGGCGGGGAACCATCAGGGCGAGCTTCCCTGACGGTCTCGCAGTACGCGCTGCTGCTGTCCATTTCGTGTCAACCACCAAACCACCGCGTCCCCGCCATTAAACCAACTTCAAGCTTGTCCCCTAACCATCCGCATCCGCCATTAAACCAATTCCGAACCACCCACCAAATCATCCGCATCCCCGCGTATCGTCCCAGTCCTCGAACTAACTCCAAGACCAAGACCCAACCGTTCGCCACCCTACCGTTGAATCATCCCCCGCCGTCCATACCCCGCGCCCCGCCATCGAATCATCCCCCGCCGTCCATCCCCCGCGCCCTGCCATCGAATTATCCCCCGCCGTCCATCCCCCGCGCCCCGCCATCGAATCATCCCCCGCCGTCCATCCTCCTCCGCCGCTTCCTGTCGGGGCAGTCTGCCCTCAACCGGGCGTCCGGTTCGGAAATCCAGGCCGAATCCTGAGGTCAATATGGCGGCCATTCTTCTCAATGCGACGGCTTTTCGTCTCAATAAGGCTCTTGATCGTGTCCTTTGTCTATCGCTTCTTCAACGGCTTCCTGCGCGTGCTTCGCGGCGAGCGGGTGCATCTCCATGCCGCGGACGCGGGTGCGCGAGCCGACCGGCACGCCGTGGCGGGTCAGGCCTTCGCGCAGCCGCTTGCCGTACTCCTCGTCCGCTTGCTCCGCGAGGGCGATCATCTTGTCCTGGATGTCCTTCGGGCAGATGGAGAGATCGTTCACGAGATTGCCGAGCAGCTCGTCTCTCTCCCAGGCCTCGAAGCCGCGGTACGTCTCGCCGGCCTGCTTCGTGTTGCTCTGGCGATCGATCGACTCGCGGACGAGATTGCCTTCGACGTGCGGCGTATATTCGGTGCCGGCCTGCTTCGCCTCCTCGAGCCCTCCCATGCTGGACGGCTCGTAGTTGATGTGAAGATTCTGGCCCGGCGCCTTGTCGTTGAAGTAGCGAAGCTGGCCGCCCTCCTGGTTGGTCGCGACCCGCTTCTTCGCCGCGTTGACCGGCAACTGCAGGTAGTTGGCTCCGACGCGGTAACGCTGGGTATCGGAGTAGGAGAATGTGCGCCCTTGCAGCATTTTGTCGTCCGAGAAGTCGAGTCCGTCGACGAGCACGCCGGTCCCGAAGGCGACCTGCTCCACTTCGTTAAAGAAGTTGTCCGGGTTCTTGTTCAGGACCATCCGACCGACCGCCCTCCACGGGAACTTGTCCTCCGGCCACAGCTTCGTGTCGTCGAGCGGGTCGAAGTCGAGCTCCGGGTTGGCGCCGTCCGGCATCAGTTGCACCAGAAGCTCCCACTCCGGGTAATCGCCGCGTTCGATCGCCTCGTACAGGTCTTGCGTGGCGTGGCTGAAGTTTTTCCCCTGGATCGCTTCCGCCTCCGCCGAGGTCAGGTTCTTGATCCCTTGCTTCGGCTCCCAATGGTACTTCACAAGCACGGCCTCGCCGTCGTCGTTGACCCACTTGTACGTGTTCACGCCCGAGCCCTGCATCATGCGGTAGTTGGCCGGAATTCCCCAAGGCGAATAGACGAACGTGACCATATGGAACGATTCCGGCGAATGGGCGCAGAAGTCGAAGAACCGCCGCGCGTCCTGGATGTTCGTCACCGGGTCCGGCCGGAACGCGTGGATCATGTCGGGGAACTTCATCGCATCCCGAATAAAGAAAATCTTCAGGTTGTTGCCGACGAGATCCCAGTTGCCGTCCTCGGTATAGAATTTGACGGCGAAGCCTCGCGGGTCGCGGACGGTCTCGGGCGAATGCAGGCCGTGCACGACGGTCGAGAAGCGGACGAAGACGGGTGTCATCTTGCCCTGCTGCTGGAACAGCTTGGCGCGGGTATACTTCGACACCGGTTCGCCGCCCACCGTTCCGTACGCCTCGAAGGTCCCGTGAGCGCCGGCGCCCCGGGCATGGACGATCCGCTCCGGCACCTTCTCCCGGTCGAAGTGGCTGATTTTCTCAATGAAGTCGTAATTCTCGAGCGTCGCGGGGCCCCGGTTGCTGATCGTGCGGATGTTCTGGTTGTTCGTGATCGGATGGCCTTGCCGATTCGTCAGCGTTCCGTCGTCGCCGCCATCGGTGTTGTTGCGATTGGTCGGTTCCATGTCTCGATCCCCCTGATTCTGCATCATTGTGCGCAATGTCGCTTGCGGTAGAATTTCCTGAATTGGAAAAGGCTATGCGAGAATGGAAACGAGAATTAAGAGCGGAGAGAAAGCAGGCAGGAGAACAACGGGGAGGGAGGGACGCGGGATAGCACCTGGCGGGCGAGGCGCGAGGCGGGCGGAGTCGTTCGCAATGACCAGGCAGGGACAATAAATTCGTCGTGAATGGGTATTGCCGCAGGGACGTTGTCGCAGTATGCTAAGGATGTCCCACCCCAATAACCTAATATAAGGATTCGATAACAGTGACGATCGGTGTGATGGACTCGGGGCTCGGCGGCTTGACCGTGCTGGCCGAAGCGCTTCGGCGAATGCCGACCGAGAATTATGTATATATGGCGGATACCTTGCATGTGCCTTATGGGCCCAAGTCCGCCGAAGAGGTGCGCCATTGCGTGCTGGAGGTTGTGGATACGATGGTGCAGACGGGAATCGACGCGCTGGTGGTTGCATGCAATACGGCCACCAGCATCGCCGTGGATGAGCTTCGGGCCCGCTATTCGTTCCCGATTGTCGGGATGGAGCCGGCCGTCAAGCCGGCTGTCGAGATGAACCGGGCGACCGGCAAGCGGGTTCTTGTATTCGCGACGCAACTGACGCTGCAGCAGCCCAAGTATTACGCGCTCGTGTCCCGCGTGGACGAGGTCGGCATCGTCGATTCGCTGCCGCTGCCGGAGCTCGTCGAGTACGGCGAGGCTTTGCAATTCGATCGGGATGTGATCCGGGCGTATTTCCGCGCCAAGCTGGCGAACTACGATCTGGACCGATACGGCATCGTTGTGCTTGGGTGCACGCATTATGTTTATTATGCCGAGCTCTTGCGCGAGGTGCTGCCGCCGCACATCGGCATCGTCGACGGCAATGCCGGGACGGTGAGGCGTCTGGCCGCGCTGGTGCACCGGCTGGGCATCCCGCCCGGCTGCGAAGGCGGACAAGTCCGCTTCCTGTGCTCAGGCGGCGAGCCGGATTACCTGGAGAAGATGGGCAGGGCGCTCGCCCGCCTGCGAGAGACGCCGCGGACCGGCTTCTGACGGCTGCGGAGAGGGCGCCGGAGAACGAGAGAGGAGCCGTTCCGAAGTCAATGACTTCCGGACGGCTCCTCCACATTAGAACACCTTCGTTGTCCACGACTCGCAGTTCCATACCTCGGTTGCGACGTCGCGGTAGAACTCCGGTTCGTGGCTGATGAGCAGGACGCTTCCCTTGTACGCCTTCAGCGCGCGCTTCAGCTCGTCCTTCGCGTCGACGTCCAGGTGGTTCGTCGGTTCGTCGAGCACAAGGATGTTCGATTCGCGGTTGATCAGCTTGCACAGCCGGACCTTCGCCTTCTCGCCGCCGCTCAGGACGGAGATGCGGCTCTCGATATGCTTCGTCGTCAAGCCGCACTTGGCGAGGGCGGCGCGCACCTCGAACTGGCTGTACGAAGGGAACTCGTTCCAGAGCGACTCGATGCACGTCAGCTCCTGGCTTTCCTTGGCTTCTTGCTCGAAGTAGCCGATAAGCTGATTGTCGCCGCGCTCGACGGAGCCGGACAGCGCCGGGATAAGGCCGAGAATGCTTCTGAGCAGCGTCGTCTTCCCGATGCCGTTCGCGCCGACGAGGGCGATCTTCTGGCCGCGTTCCATCTTCAGGTCCAGCGGGCGGGAGAGCGGCTCGTCGTAGCCGATCACAAGCTGCTTCGTCTCGAAGATAAGGCGGCTCGGCGTCCGGCCGTCCTTGAAGTTGAATTCCGGCTTCGGCTTCTCCCTGGCCAGCTCGATGACG
Organism: Cohnella fermenti; assembly: GCF_004801405.1. Taxonomy (GTDB): domain Bacteria; phylum Bacillota; class Bacilli; order Paenibacillales; family Paenibacillaceae; genus Cohnella; species Cohnella fermenti. Next base: position 12,917 of record NZ_SSOB01000009.1, on the reverse strand, counting down.
TCCATGCTGTCGAGCTTCTTCTGGCGGGACATCGCCATGTTGCGGGTCGAGACGCGGGCCTTGTTCCGCGCGACGAAGTCCTTCAGATCCGCAATCTCCTGCTGCTGCCGCTTGTAGGCGGATTCGAGCTGGGACTGCTTCGCTTCGTGCAGTTGAACGAAGTTGTCGTAATCGCCGACGTAGCGGTTCAGCTCCTGGTTGAACATGTGGTAGATCAGGTTGACGACGCTGTTCAGGAACGGAATGTCGTGGGAGATCAGAATAAACGCGTTCTCGTACTCCTGCAGGTAACGCTTCAGCCATTCGATATGAACCTCGTCGAGGTAGTTCGTCGGCTCGTCGAGCAGCAGGATGTCCGGCTTCTCGAGCAGCAGCTTCGCCAGGAGCACCTTCGTCCGCTGGCCTCCGCTCAGATCGTTCACGTCGCGTTCGAGTCCGATGTCGCCGAGCCCGAGCCCGCGCGCCACTTCCTCGACCTTCGCGTCGATCAGGTAGAAGTCGTTGCTGTTCAGCAGATCCTGAATCGTGCCGACTTCCTCGAGCAGCCGTTCCAGCTCGTCCGGGTCGGCCGAACCCATTTTGTCGTACATCGCGTTCATCTCGGCTTCCGCGTCCATCAAGTATCGGAACGCGCCCCTAAGCACGTCGCGGATCGTCATTCCCTTCTCCAGCACGGAATGCTGGTCGAGGTAGCCGACCCGAACCTTCTTGGACCATTCGATCTTGCCGGCGTCGGGCTCGAGCTTGCCCATGACGATGTTCATGAAGGTGGATTTGCCTTCGCCGTTGGCGCCGACGAGTCCGACATGCTCGCCCTTGAGAAGCCGGAAGCTGACATCGTTGAAGATGGCGCGATCGCCGAAGCCGTGGCTTAAGTTTGTTACCGTCAGTATGCTCATGGAATGATGACACCTTTTCCCTCAGTGAATTGTTGGCGAATTATCGCTCTCTAACGCTACATTATAAGCGGAGTCGGCACAAGAGCTCAACGGGCAATACGCGAGCAAGAAGATGAGGGGTGCGAAACCGCCGGCGAAAAGGGTATAATTGGAATGGCAGCGAGAGCTGAGCCGCACAGTACCGATCGAAGGAGAGGGGAACCGTTCATGAACAAGATGGAACTGCTGCTTCACGGATGGGATAGCTGCTACGACAGGGAGGACTGGTATCCGCCGCTGAAGGATGCCTTAAACGGGCTGACCTGGGAGCAGGCGGCCTGGAAGCCGCGCACCGCGCGCGTGAACACGATCTGGGAGACGGTGCAGCATTTGATCTTCTACAAGATGAGGCTCTATCTCCGGCTGACGGGCGAGGAGTCCGAGTACCCCGAAGGGATCAGCAACGACGACACGTTCGGCGTTCCCGTGCAGGACGAGGCGGCTTGGCAGGAGGCGTTGCAGAGGCTGGACACGGTTCATCAGGCGATCCGGGCGCTGCTGGAGGACATGGACAAGAAGGATTTCGAACGCCGAATTCCGACCACGCCGATCGGGCTCTGGGTGAACAGTTTGATTTTGCACGATGCGTATCACACCGGACAGATCATTCAACTGAGGAAAATGCAAAAGTCGTGGCCCGCGAAGAGATCGTTCGAATAAGTCTGCGGAGAGGAACGAGCTCATGAGATTTATCGATCTGAGCGCACCGTTGCGGGACGGAATGCCGGTGTATCCGGGCGATCCGCCGGTAGAGGTGCGCGTCGTTCATACTTACGAACGGAATAGCTGGGAAGTTCGGAGCCTCTCCATGGGAAGCCACAGCGGCACCCATGTGGATGCTCCTTCTCATATGCACGAAGGGGCCGCCACTCTGGACGAGCTTCCTGTCGAGCGCTTCTGCGGGGTGTCGCGCCTCGTCGAGCCCGAAGGAGCTTGGCCGGTCGGAATCGGCCTGTTCTTCGCGTTGCCGGCGGGGCTGGAGCTGCTTGAGAAGCTGATTCGACACCGCCCGAGGTTCGTCGGGGGAGAGCTGTCGGAGCCGCTTGAGCGGGCATTGCTCGCGGAGGGCATTGTAACGTACACGGATCTGTGGGGGCTGGAGCGGCTTCCGCGGAACAAGAGCTTCCAATTCTTCGGCTTCCCTCTGCGCATCGAAGGAGGGGACGGGTCGCCCGTGCGGGCGGTCGCCGTTCTGGACGAAGATGAGGAGGAGGGCGAGGGCGAGAATGGGTGCGAGACGGGGCCGGAGGCCGACTGTTGATTGGAGGAGCAAGCATGTTCGAGCAGCAGGCGATACTAAGGAGCAACAAGCTGGTAACGGTGGAGACGTTGGCGGACGATCTGCGAAGGCTGGGACTTCGGGCAGGGCAGACGGTCATCGTCCACTCCTCACTGAGCCGGATCGGCTGGGTATGCGGCGGGCCTGTCGCGGTCGTGCAGGCGCTGCTGGACGTGTTGACGGACGAGGGGACGCTTGTCATGCCGACCCATTCGGGCGATTATTCCGAGCCGTCGAAGTGGCAGCTTCCGCCCGTGCCGGAGAGCTGGTGGGAAGGGATCAGGGCCTCGATGCCGGTCTTCGATCCGAGGGTGACGCCGACGCGGGGCATGGGGGCGATTCCCGAATGCTTCCGGACGTGGCCGGGAACGCTGCGCAGCGACCATCCGGCGCTCTCATTCGCGGCGCGGGGCAAGCATGCGCAGACGATTACGATGGACCACTCTCTGAGCTATGCGCTCGGAGAATGCTCCCCGCTTGCAAGGCTGTATGACCTAGGCGCGAAGGCGCTGCTGATCGGAGTCGGCTACGACAGCAACACCTCGTTCCATCTGGCGGAGAATCGGGTGCCGAATGCGCCGGAGACGATCGAAGGCGCGCCGGTGCTTGCGGATGGGAAGCGGGAGTGGCGAGAATATCGGGAGATCGACTTCGATACGGATCGGTTCGAAGAGATCGGAGCCGCGTTCGAGAGCGAGAGGACCGTCGTCAAGGGGAAAATCGGGGTAGCAGAGTCGCGGTTCTTCGATGTGAGGGAAGGTGTGGATTACGCCCGCGATTGGTTGTTTGAACATAAACGTTCGGAAGGATGAATTTTTGTTTTTGTTTGATTTTGCGTATTCAAAACAAAACAAAGATGATATAATCCGGAATATAGCCATAAAAACAAAAATAAAACCAACAATCCGGAGGTTCGAAACATGGTACAAAGCTTGTGGGATTCTTCGAAGGCTTCTCAATTCGAGAGCGGACTCGACCAGCTCGTTTACCGTTCCAACATCATCGGCGCGGATCGCCGCGTGTGCAACTGGGGCGGCGGCAACACGTCCGCGAAGACGGTCGTCAAGGACTTCCGCGGCCGCGACGTTGAAGTTATGTACGTTAAGGGCAGCGGCTCCGACCTGGCGTCGATGAAGGCCGGCAACTTCACAGGCCTGCGCATGGACGACATCCGTCCGCTGTTCGAGAGAAGCGAGATGCCGGACGAAGAGATGGTCGCGTACCTGGCGAACTGCATGATCGACACCAAGCATCCGCGCGCTTCGATCGAGACGCTGCTGCACGCGTTCCTTCCGTTTAAGCATGTCGACCACACCCACCCGGATTCGATCATCAGCCTGTGCTGCGCTCATAATGGCAAGGAACTGGCCAAGGAGATTTTCGGCGACCGCTTCGTATGGGTTCCTTATATCCGTCCGGGCTTCACGCTGTCCAAGATGATCGCCGAAGGCGTTCTGGGCAACCCGAAGGCCGAGCTCGTTCTGATGGAGAAGCACGGCCTTGTCACCTGGGGCGAGACGAGCGAGGAAGCTTACGCGCAGACGATCAAGATCATCAGCGAAGCGGAAGCGTTCATCGAAGCCCGCGCGAGCGAAGACAAGCTGTTCGGCGGCGTGCGCCACGCGGCTCTGCCGGCCGACATTCGCCGCAAGATTGCGGCTGCCGTCATGCCGACCGTTCGCGGCGCGGTCAGCGACGCCAAGAAGATGATCCTCAGCTTCGACGACCAGGACGACGTGCTGGCCTTCGTCGGCGGCGAGAATTCGCCGAAGCTGTCCCAAGTCGGCGCGGCTTGCCCGGATCACCTCGTTCACACGAAGGTCGTTCCGCTGTTCGTCGATTGGACGCCGGACGCGGAAGACATCGAAGGCCTGAAGAACATCCTGAAGACGAGCATCGCGGCGTACAAGGAGCAATATCAAGCGTACTTCGAGCGCAACAAGAACGAAGGCGACGTCATGTTCGAAGCCGCTCCGCGCGTTATCCTCATTCCGGGCGTCGGCATGATCAACACGGGCAAGAGCTGGGCGAACTCGCAGGTGAGCGGCGCGCTGTATCACCGTGCGATCGCCGTTATGCGCGGCGCAACGGCGCTGGGCGACTTCGTCTCCCTCAGCGAGAACGAGTCCTACAACGTCGAATACTGGCCGCTTGAGCTTTACAAGCTGTCCCTCGCACCGCCGGAAGCCGAATTCTCCCGCCAGGTGGCGTTCATCACGGGCGGCGCGGGCGGCATCGGCAGCGAGACGGCTCGCCGCCTCGTCTCCGAAGGCGCTCACGTCGTCCTGGCCGACCTGAACCTCGAAGGCGCGCAGAAGGTCGCGGACGAGATCAACGCCAAGTTCGGCGAGAACCGCGCGATCGCGGTCAAGATGGACGTAACGAGCGAAGAGATGGTCATGGATGCCGTCGCTCAGACGGCTCTGGTGTACGGCGGCATCGACATCATCGTCAACAACGCCGGCCTGGCGACGTCCAGCCCGTTCGACGAGACGTCGCTTAAGGAATGGAACCTGAACATGAACGTGCTCGGAACGGGCTACTTCCTCGTGGCCCGCGAAGCGTTCAAGCTGATGAAGCAGCAAGCGATCGGCGGCAACATGGTGTTCATCGCGTCGAAGAACACCGTCTATGCCGGCAAGAACGTGACCGCCTACAGCTCCGTCAAGGCGCTGGAAGCTCACCTGGCCCGCTGCATCGCGGCTGAAGGCGGCGAATTCGGCATCCGCGTCAACACGATTCTTCCGGACGCCATCCTGCAAGGCTCGGCGATCTGGAACGGCAACTGGCGCAACGAGCGCGCGGCCGCTTACGGCATCGAGCCGGACCAACTGGAAGAGCACTACCGCAAGCGCACGACGCTGCTCGTCAACATCTATCCGCGCGACATCGCGGAAGGCGTCGCCTTCTTCGCTTCGTCGAAGTCGGCCAAGACGACGGGCTGCATGCTGACGATCGACGGCGGCGTGCCTGCGGCGTTCACGCGCTAATCCGTCAAGACCCAGAAGGGAGAGGGACGAACGTGCATTCCGCTAGAGGAGAGAAGCATTGGATCATTCCCGATGCGTACATTCCGGAGATCAGCTCCGGCAGCCTGCTTAGCCATGAATCCGTCTGCGTGCTGAACGTGTCGTCGGAGGAAGCGCTCATCAACTTCACGATCTACTTCGAGGACCGCGACCCGATCGAGGACATCCTTGTCGTCGTTGCGCCGAGACGCACCAAGCATATTCGCACTTCGTCCCTGAACAAGGAGGGAACGCCGATTCCGGTCGGCGTTCCTTACGCCATCGAGGTGCGAAGCGACATTCCGATTATCGTGCAATACAGCCGTCTGGACTCGACCCAGGCTGAGAACGCTCTCATGTCGGTCGTCGCTTATCCGTTACGGTAACCAAGGAGGAGAGAAGCGGAACATGGATCAGAAAATACTGCGAAACTACGAGATCGCCAAGGAGCAATACGCGGAGTTCGGCATTGACGTCGATCAGGCGCTGGAGCAGCTTGCGAAGATCAAAATATCGATGCATTGCTGGCAAGGGGACGACGTCAAGGGCTTCCTGTTCAAGGATCAGGACCTGTCCGGCGGCATCGCGGCCACCGGCAACTATCCGGGAGCGGCCAGGACGCCGGAGGAGCTTCGCGCCGACCTGGATAAAGCGTTCTCGCTGATCCCCGGCAAGCATAAGGTCAACCTGCACGCGATTTACGCCGACACGGACGAGAAGGTCGACCTCGACAAGCTCGAGACGAAGCACTTCCAGAAGTGGATCGATTGGGCGAAGGCGAACGGCCTCGGCCTCGACTTCAACCCGACGTGCTTCTCCCACGAGAAGTCGAGCGACGGCCTGACGCTGAGCCATCCGAACGAAGAGATCCGCCGCTTCTGGATCGATCACGTCAAGGCGTCCCGCCATATCAGCGCCTCCTTCGGCGAGCAGCTTGGCCAGACAAGCGTCATGAACGTCTGGGTTCCGGACGGCTACAAGGACATCCCGGCCGACCGCCTCGGCCCGCGCAAGCGGCTGAAGGAATCGCTCGACGAAGCGTTCGCGGAGGAGCTGAACAAGTCTTACCATCTGGACGCGGTCGAGAGCAAGCTGTTCGGCCTCGGCGCGGAAGCGTACACCGTCGGCTCGCACGAGTTCTACATGGGCTACGGACTGCAGAACAACAAGCTGATCTGCCTCGACGCGGGCCACTTCCATCCGACGGAAGTGATCTCGAACAAGCTGTCCGCGCTCTCGCTGTTCGTGGAAGGCATTCTGCTGCACGTGAGCCGTCCGGTCCGTTGGGACAGCGACCACGTCGTCATCCTCGACGACGAGCTGCTGGACATCGGCAAGGAGCTCGTTCGCGGCGACCTGCTCGGCAAGACGCACATCGGCCTCGACTTCTTCGATGCCAGCATCAACCGCGTGGCGGCTTGGGTCATCGGCACCCGCAACACGATCAAGGCGCTGCTTCGCGCGATGCTGGAGCCGATCGAAGCGCTGCGCCAGGCGGAGCTGGCCGGCGACTACACGACCCGTCTCGCCTTGACGGAAGAGTTCAAGACGTATCCGTTCGGCGCGGTATGGGATTACTACTGCGCGAAGTCCGGCGTTCCGGTTCGCGAAGAGTGGCTCGCCGAAGTGAAGAACTACGAGCAGGAAGTTCTGCTCAAGCGATAATCGTTAGCGGGCAAGGGGGATTCCCATGGCGAGCATTCTCGCGTACGACCTCGGCGCGAGCAGCGGCAGGGCGCTGCTTGGCCGATTGACCGACAATCGAATCGAGACGGAGGAGCTTCACCGCTTCGGCAACGATCCGGTTCAGGTAGCCGATCGTCTTCATTGGGACATCCTTCGTCTCTATCACGAACTGAAGCAAGGCTTGCTGAAGGCGAAGCATCAAGGAGTCGAGGTGTCGAGCCTGGCGATCGACTCGTGGGCGGTCGACTTCGGCTTCCTCGGCGCAAGCGGCGAGCTTCTCGGCAACCCGTATCACTATCGGGACCGGCATACGGACGGCATCATGGAGAAGCTGTTCGCGGACATTCCCGCGGCGGACATCTTCGCGCGGACGGGCATTCAGTTCCTGTCCTTCAACTCGATCTTCCAGCTTTATGCGTTGAAGCAAGCGAATTCGCCGCTGCTGCGCGAAGCGAAGCGCTTCCTGATGATTCCGGACCTGCTGCGCTACTTCATGACCGGCGAGCAGGTGAACGAGTTCACGAACGCGACGACAACGCAGCTTTACAATCCGAAGCTTGGGGGCTGGGACGGGGAGCTTCTCGGCAAGCTCGGCTTGTCCGAATCGCTGTTCGGCCCGGTCGCGCAGCCCGGCCAGGCGGTCGGCTCGCTGCGCCCTTCGCTGACGGAAGAGCTCGGCGTCCGTTCGATTCCGGTCTACGCCGTCGCCGAGCACGATACCGGCTCCGCCGTCGTCGCGGTGCCGGCGCTCGACCGCTCCTTCGCGTATCTTAGCTGCGGCACCTGGTCCCTCATGGGCACCGAGGTCGAGCAGCCGGTCATCAGCGAACGGGCGAGAGAGCTGAACTTCACGAACGAGGGCGGCGCCTACGGCACGTTCCGTCTGCTCAAGAACATCATGGGGCTGTGGATTCTGAACGAATGCCGCCGCGAGTGGGAGCGGGCGGGACAATCGTATTCCTTCCCCGAGCTGGTGCAGATGTCGAACCGGGCCGATCCGCTCGCGGCGTTCATCGAGCCGGACGACGACCTGTTCCTTCATCCGGGCGACATGCCGGGGCAGATTCGCAAGTATTGCGAACGGACCGGCCAGCGGGCGCCGGAGGGACCGGGGGCGATCGTTCGCTGCATCCTCGAGAGTCTGGCCTTGAAGTACCGTTATGTGCTAGAGTTGACGGAAGAGCTGTCCGGGAAGCGGTTCGGCGGCCTGCACATGGTCGGCGGCGGCATCCAGAACAAGCTGCTCTGCCAATGGTCCGCGAACGCGATCGGCAAGCCCGTCTGGGCCGGCCCGGCGGAAGGCAGCGCCATCGGCAATCTCGCGGTCCAATGGATCGCGAGCGGCGAGCTGGCGGACATCTGGGAAGCGCGGAAGGTTATCCGCGACTCGTTCCCGGTTGACGTCTACGAGCCGGCGGACACGGAGATGTGGCAGGAGGCGTACGGCCGCTTCCTGACCGTCACTTCTTTGAGAGCCTAATCAAAGAGAGGGTAATCGGCCGCACGGGAGAGAGGGGGGAATTCCATGTTAGTCGCGGAACGTTATGAGAGGATCGTGCAGCTTGTCAACGACAGAGGGAGCATCCGGGTATCCGAGCTGAGCACGCTGTGCCAGGTGACGGAGGAGACGATCCGGCGCGATCTCGACCGCCTGGAGCTGGCGGGACGTCTTCGCCGTTCGCACGGCGGCGCCGTCAGCGTCAAGGACCAGCCTCAGCAGCCGGAGATTCCGTATGCCGAGCGCGAGATCACGTTCGCCGAAGAGAAGCGGAGAATCGCCGAAGAGGCGATCAAGCGAATTCGTCCGAAGGACCGCATCCTGCTGGATGCGAGCTCGTCGGCCTGGTATATGGCGATGGCGATGCCGGACATTCCGCTGACCGTACTGACGAATTCCATCAAGGTCGCGACGGAGCTGGCCGCCAAGGAGAGGATCGAGGTCATCTCGACCGGCGGCATCCTCGCGCAGCGCTCGCTCTCGTTCGTGGGGCCGCTGGCGGAGCGCTCGCTCGACGCGTACCACGTCGACAAGGCGTTCCTGTCCTGCAAGGGCGTGCACCTGGAGCGCGGCTTCAGCGAGTCCAACGAGCTGCAGGCCCGCATCAAGAACAAGATGGTCGGCATGGCGGACGAGGTGATTGTCCTGGCCGACGCCAGCAAGTTCGGCAACCAGGCGTTCACCCGCGTTGCCGACTTGGCGGACGTGAACGCGATCATCACCGACCGCAGGGTCGAGGAGGAGTCGGTCGCGCGTCTGCGCGATCTCGGCCTGTCGATAACTATCGTGTAGGGCAAGGAAGATGGAGCCCGGGCGGTTGCCCGGGCTTTTTTGGCGTTGTTGGCGGTAATGGCGATGATAGCGGTGATGCCGATTGCCGATGGTGCCGTCGATACGGATGGTGCCGAGGGCTGGCTGCCGCGAATTGCGCGAATTTTGTGTGAAATTTCACATTCGTGCAGCGCGATAAGGGGTTGTTTGGACGGTTTTATGCGAAAAACTGCATTCGTGAAGGAAAATCCGGCAGGAATTGCGGTATATATGCCAAAAATCATATAAAACGCCTCGATTTGTTCAAACCCAAGACGATGAATGCGAAAAATCATATAAATTCGCGGCGATCGTCGGATCAAGGGGGGATACGAACGGTCCTTCATCGCTGTGGAGCAGTGCCCATAGCTTGCTTCGCACCCTCCGCTGCCCGCATTGTTCCGCTTTTTTCGGCTACGACACAATTTTTCTCAACGTTTTCTCAACGAAGGGTTTGACAGTGATAATCATTATCAATTACAATAGGGTTAACACAGAGTCAAAGGAGCATGTACGAGATGAGAGAATGGGCGGAGCGAATCGCAGAGGGCAGCATTACGATTACGGGCGTGTTCAAGAACGTTGTTCCGGCGGAGAGCGTGAGCATCGGCAATCGGATTCCGTCTTCGTACGGCTCGTATCTGCTGTTCACACTGCGCGGCAGAGCGGAGCTGTTGCTTGAGGAAGGCGGCCGCAGCCTGCATTCGGAGAAGATTGTACACGGGGGACCGGGGCTGAAGCCGGTGCTGAAGAGCGGTTCTCTCGATTATGAATATTGCTTGATCTTCTATACGCTGCGTTCGGGGACGGGGAGAAGCGTTCGCCGGCTGCCGGAAGGAACGTCCGAGTTCCCGATGAGCAACAGTTGGAAGATCGTCGAGCTTCTGCGCAAGCTGCATCATGTGGCGAGTTTGCCGGGGCCGATGTCCGCGTTCCGTTCGAAGGAGCTGTTCTACAGCGTTCTGCACGAGCTGTGCAACGATTCGGGCACGGAGCGGCAGAGGGTCGACAAGAGCATCATGGAGCAGTCGATCCAGTTCATCAACGACCGCTTCCGCGAGCCGCTGACGCTGAGGGAGCTGGCGAACCTGCACGGCATGGGAATGAAGTCGTTCACCGAGATGTTCGTGCGCTACACCGGGGTTCGCCCGATGATCTACCTCGAGCAGAGGCGGATGAAGAAGGCGGAGGAGCTGCTCGCGACAAGCGACGGACGCGTGAGCGAGATCGCCCGCAGCGTCGGCTACTCGGACCCGTCCCTGTTCAGCAAGCTTTTCCGCAAGTACACCGGCAACGCGCCGGACGTGTACCGCGAGACGAGCGAATGGGCTCAGCGCACGTCGTAAGGGTGCGCACAACGTGAAGGCGGCGAGTGTCGCGAGAATGGCGTATGATGTGAGGGCGGCGAATGTCGCGAGAGTGGCGTGCAATGTGAAGGTAGCGAGTGTCGTGAGAATAGCGTGCGATGTGAAGGTGGCGAGTGTCGTGAGAATGGCGCATGTCGCGAGGACGGGGCTCGAACGGCAGGCAGATGCCGAAGAGTAGCTGAATACGCCGGTCGCCGGTCGAAGCGGGAGCAAGCGCGCGGCCGGCTGGATGGATCGGACCAATCGGGATTGCTCGTATGAGGCGTGCAGGCGCTCTCTATGCGAACAATCTTATTTTTCGGCCGGAAAGTGATTTTTTTCACATACTTTCGGCGATTTTTTTCCTATAGTGGAATCAGGCTTAAGAGAACATATTGGAGGGATTCGCATGACTGTCCATCTGCCTTATGAACCATCGGCCCAAGAGATCAACCATCCGCTCTATCGGCTTAACGATGCCATCGAGAAGTTGAAGGAGGAGCATGCGCTGCTGCAGGAGGGGCTGCAGGAGATCTACGATAAAGTGTGCGCGCTTCGCAGGGAAGACGACCTGCTGATTCTCAATTACAAGCTGAGAACGCTGCGCTTCACGGTGCTGGAGTTCAAGAAGGTGCTCGCCGAGCATTCGAAGTGGGAAGAGACGGAGCTGTTCCCGATGGCCGCCTGGTACTTCGGCAACGATATGGAATTGTTCACGATTATGGAGCATGAGCACGAGCAGGCCGAACGACGCATCGATGCGTTCCTGCATCTCGCGGACGAGAAGCTGATTCCCGTCAGTCATGCCGACGCGATGCACTTGGCTTCGCAATTGCTGCAAGCCTATGCCCTCCTTAAGAATCACTTCCAGGAAGAGGAAGAGATTCTCGTGGCGTTCGCGGACCGCTCGAACTCGTTCGGGTATTAGGCGGCCGCCATGGATGCCTCGGCGTTGGAAGCCGTCGTCGCTAAGGCGGAAGCCAAGAGAAAAAGTTTGCAGAACAGTCCCGTCCGGTATGCGGTGTCGTCGGCGCTCGCGGGCGCGTATGTCGGCATGGCGGTCGTGCTGATGTTCGCCGTCTCCGCGCCGCTGTACGCCGTTCACTCGCCATGGACTTCGTTGGTGATGGGCGCCTCCTTCGGCATCGCTTTGATCTTGGTTATGTTTGCCGGTGCGGAGCTTTTTACCGGGAACAATATGGTCTATGCGGCGGGGATGCTGGCAGGGCGGGCGAAGTGGAAGGATGCGGCGGGCAACTGGCTGTGGTGCTGGCTGGGGAACTTCGCCGGGGCGGCGGCATTCGCGTGGATCGTCTGGCGATCGGGCGCGTTCGCGGGCATCTCCGCGGAGCATCAACTGTTCGTCCTGGCCGGGAAAAAGATGCATCTGCCGTTCGAGCAACTGTTCTGGAGAGGAGTCGTGTGCAACTGGCTCGTCTGCCTGGCGGTGTGGCTCACCTATAAGCTGAAGAGCGAGACGGCGAAGATGCTGGCTATCGCTTGGTGCCTGTGCGCTTTTGTGGCTGCCGGCTTCGAGCATAGCATCGCCAACATGACGACGCTGTCGCTCGCCCTGCTGCTGCCCCACCCGGATACGGTCACGGTGGCGGGACTTGCGCATAATCTGATTCCGGTCACGCTGGGCAACATCGTAGGCGGCGCTTTGTTCGTCGGAGCGGCTTACTGGTTCGTGGAAGGTAAGGGAGCGAGGAAGGCGAAGGAAGACGAGCCTGTCGGAGGAGTGCGGGCGGCTCTCGGAGGGAGAGCGGCTGGCCAGAGGGAAAAGACGGTTCTCGTGGGGAAGGCGGTTGACGGAGTAGGGAGAACGACTCTTGGAGGGAGGACGATTGGCCAAGTAGGCAGAGGGACTCTTGGAGGGAGGACGGCTGGGAGCGAGAGGGTGACGGAAGTCGGGCTGTCGCAGGAAGTCGCGGCGGCAGAGGAGAAGGACATAGGGGATGAAGCGCAAGCGGTGTTGAGCCAGGATGCGCGAATGAGCGAGTTGCAGGCGGGGCTGCAGCGGGATGCGCGAATGAGCGAACTGCAGGAGGTAGCGGAGCGAGGCGAGGCTGTGCGTTGGATGGAAGAGACGCGGGAGAAAGTCGATGTCAAGCATGAGCCGCAAAGGGGATAGGGAGAAGCAACAACGTGCGCAGGAGGGATTCGTATAATTCTATATCGCGAATGGTGAACAGGACGTCGATCGGAGATCGGCGTTCTTTTTGTTATAGGCTTTAGCCTGTTGAGTGCGTGAAACGCGCGAAACAAAAAACCACCCGCTATGCGGGTGGAGGGAACGAGGGTTTGACCACCAAGACCATTCCGATAAAATTGAGATGTTCAGGCTCAATG
>NZ_SSOB01000008.1 GCF_004801405.1 Cohnella fermenti | reverse complement strand
CCGAAACCGTGTTTCCCAAGCCCGAGATGCCCCAGGCTTGCGTATCCGGTCTTAGCATTCGTTTCCGAATGTTATCCCGGTCTTGAGGGCAGGTTGCCTACGTGTTACTCACCCGTCCGCCGCTAAGTCATCCCCGAAGGAATAACTCCGCTCGACTTGCATGTATTAGGCACGCCGCCAGCGTTCGTCCTGAGCCAGGATCAAACTCTCCATAAAGGGACTTTCGACGGCAGGGTTTCCGTGAGGAAATCCCGAGAGTCGAAATGTCCAACTGTGAAGAACCTTGAAGGCTCGTTCTGTACTGCTGGTTTGTCTCGCAGAACCGAAGCTCCGCTCGACTATTTCATTACGCTCGATGTTCAGTTTTCAAGGAACAAGGTTGTTGCTTTTTGATTCTCTTTTTGTCGTTTGCTTTTCAGCAGCGACCTTTATAATGTATCACATCCGGCCACCAGATTGCAACAAGCAATTTATTCCACTTGCTCGACTGCCCTTCCGGTCAACCTCGGCGCCTATCAGGCGCGGGATTTAATGTATCACATCCGAAGGGGCATCGTCAATCGTTAATTTGCCATTTCCGAGCACTTTACGACAAAAGAAGCTGCTGGGCCCCATAGATAAGCCCGATCCCCGGCACGCCGAGCACCGCGACAACGCCTACCGTGGCCGGATTGATCGGCATATACCAGCCTGGCGCGAGGCCGGAGAAGTTGATCGCATAGATGGCCAGCGCCGCCAACACCAGGTGAGTGCCGAAGCGCACGAACCACCCCTTGGGCAATTGCCGCCTTATCATAAGGAACACCAACGCTCCCGACGAGAGAACCAATAACGCTAACCACACGTTTTTCATAGGCTCACCCTCTGCATGGAATATCCGTCCTCACCGGAGTCTCCCCATACCTGCTTCGCTTCGCGTAGCAGAATATCCAGCCTCTTCTCCGCCGCTTCCAACGTGTAGATCGCATGATCGATCCGCTCGAACTCCATCGCATTCTCAAACAGGCACTGGGCAACCTCCCGCTCCTTGCGCGCCTGCCGAATCTCCTCCCGAAGCTGCGCTCTCGCCTCGTCCGCCGATGACCGCTTGCGCTTGCTTGTCCTCCCCAACATCGCCGTTCCCCTCCTCCGCGAACCGTCCGCCGTCAGGCAGACAACCTGTTACTAGATATATGTCCGCTGCGGAAGGCTTAGAATCCGGGAGGAAGCATTGAGAAGAGACTATACGTGCACCAGCCAGCAAAAAGATAGGAGGCGGCGGCGGAGCTTATACTTTCCGACACTCCTATGATGAACCGTCCGGGAAGGCGCCTTGATCGCCCTGGCAGTTCCCCGCAGCCCCCTTATCCTTCATCCCTTCGGTCCGTTGCCGTTGCGATTTTGCGATTTTATGCGGTTTTTCGCATTCGTCGGCGTGAATTTGCAGGGAATCGCGGCGTTTAAAGCGGTTTTTAGCATACATCCGGCAACTCGGGCCCGAATTTTCTCTATGTATGCTATTTTTCACATATAATCGTCCAAACCGCCCACTATCGATCCCATGAATGTGAAATTTCACATTCATTGTGCCGACAGGGGCACTCGCCGCGTTTATGCGAACTCAACTCAAACTCCAGCCTACCAAACGTCGCACTCCAGCCTCGGATGGGTTCGAAACTGCGCACATAGGCGGGACAGAGCGGCGGATGGTCGGACAGAGTAAACAAACTGCGCACCTGAGCCCGGCGGAGCGGCGGATGGTGGGGGCGTCTACTTTCCTGGCAAAGGCCCAGCTTCATGCAAGTTCCTGGTATCTGGCGGTATCCGCGGCCTCGCTCGCTTTCTCGGAGGACTCCAGCTCTCGCTTGTAAGAGCACGAATGGAGCGCTGCGGCAATTATGATCGAAATTTCAATCATAATTTTCTCCATTTGCTCGTTGCAGTCAAATAAGATTGAAATTCCGCCTTTATTTCGCATCTGATCGCCCGCTCTAGGCAATTAAGATTGAAATTCCGACTACAATTTGCGTTCGGCGTCCGATTCCGGCAATTAAGCCTGAATTTCCGATTACATTTGCACCTCGGCCCGCCACTGGCCCCCCAAGCAAAAACGCCTTCGGCGTCCTTACGACGCCGGAGAAGCTTTGCGGAGACGATTCAGGCAATAAATAAGCGTGAAACTTATAAATTCTGAATCATTAAAAAAAGACAGCGCCCCGGCCATCATCGATGGATCGATGACGCAGGGAGCCGTCCCACAGGAGCGTAAAAGGTGCAAAAGGTTTAGTTGAGTTCGCGGCGCCCTTCCAGAGCCTTGGACAACGTTACTTCGTCCGCATACTCCAGATCGCCGCCGACCGGCAAGCCGTGGGCGATTCGCGTCACCTTGATGCCGAACGGCTTCACCAGCCGGGAGAGGTACATCGCCGTCGCTTCGCCTTCAATATTCGGATTCGTCGCCAGAATCAGCTCCTGAACCCGCTCGTCGCTCAATCGCTGTAGAAGCTCCGCGATCTTGATATCCTCCGGACCGACCCCGTCCATCGGGGAGATCGCGCCGTGAAGCACGTGGTATTGTCCGGCGAACTCGCGGGTTCGCTCCATCGCCACAAGATCCTTCGCTTCCTGAACGACGCAGATGACCGAATGGTCGCGAGTCTTGTCGGAGCAGATCCGGCAAGGATCGGTGTCCGTAATGTTGCAGCAGACCGAGCAATAGGTGAGCTTCCGCTTGACGTTCACGAGCGCCTTCGCGAAGTCTATCGTGTCTTCTTCCTTCATTCGCAGCACATGGAAGGCCAACCGGGCGGCCGTCTTCGGCCCGATCCCCGGAAGCCTCGAGAAAGAATCGATCAGCTTGGCTATCGGTTCTGGATAGAACAAAAGTATTCAAACTCCTCTAATCTCATTCGGCCCACGCACCTTCCATCGTGCGTGGGCCGAATCGATTCTTTACTTAAATGGAATTCGGGCGGCTTAGAACAGGCCGGGAATCTTCATGCCGCCGGTGAACTTGCCCATGTCGTTGTTGGCCAACTCGTCCGCCTTCCCGAGCGCGTCGTTGACCGCCGTCAGCACGAGGTCCTGCAGCATCTCGACATCCTCCGGATCGACCGCTTCCGGCTTGATGTTGATGCTTAGAACCTTCTTATGGCCGTTAACTTGCACAGTAACGACTCCGCCGCCGGCGGAGCCTTCGATCGTCTTCGTTCCGAGCTCTTCCTGAGCCTTCAGCATCTGTTCCTGCATCTTCTTCACTTGCTTCATCATTTGGTTCATGTTGTTCATTAGAGTATGGCCTCCCTATTCGTCTCGAATAACAACCAGATCTTCTCCAAACAGCTTATACGCTTCCTCGACCAAAGGCTCTCCCGGCGGAGCCCCGCCGCCGTCGATTCCGAGCTGCAGCTCCTCCGGCTGATCCGCCTGCGCCCGTGAACCGTCCGCCAGCGCTTCCTGCCACTCCTTCTGCAAGAGAGTAGCGAGCTGCGTCGCATGCCCGAGAGCCGCGGAGAGAACCTTCTCGATCACTTGCTTGTTCGCCGGCTTCTCTGTCGTCTCGCGGTGGATCGAGTTCCGGAACGCCACCAGGACAGTATCCTCGGCATAAGCGACCGGTTCGCCGTCGACAAGCCAAGCGTGAACCGTCACTCGCTCCTCCTTCACGCGAGCAAGCACCTGCGGCCACTTGCCCAGCGCTTGAAGCGTGAGCGGCGAGCTGCGGGAAGCGACGAACGGGTCCAGCTTGATCCGCTGCCTGGCAACCTTGGGCGCTCCGGAGCTTCCGGACGCGGAGCCGCCGCGGCCGCTCCAACCCCCGCCGCCGCGAACGGCGGAGCCACCGCCGGAACGCCCGCCGGCGTCCCCCTCGGCGGGAAGCGCCGCTCCGGAGCGCTGAAGCTCTTCCAGCTTACGCTCCATCGCCGCAACCTGCCTCTGAAGCTGTTGAACGTCCGCCCCTCCGGCGGCGGGAGAGAGCAAGGAAGCCGCAGCCGTCTGCCCTTGGGCGGCTCCGCCGTCCGCCGCAGACTCGCCGGCGCACAGCTTCAGAAGAGCGATCTCGAACATCGTCTGAGGATGAGCAGCATACTTCATCTCCGCCTGGTAGCGGTTCAACACATCAATAATAGCAAACAGCCGCTCTCTCGGGAATCCTTGCGCCATGCTTTTCAATTCGGCGGGGGATGCGATTCTCCCCGCGGAAGCCGAAGCCGACGGCGCAAGCTGCGCCAGAAGCAGATCGCGGAAGTAATGCATGAGCTGCTCCAGGCACTTGTCGGCGCTCTTGCCCGCCCGCATCATCTCGTCGATCTCCTGCAACACGGCCGACGCGTTCGAGTCGCGCACCGCCGTCGCCAGGCGCGAGAACTGTTCGGCCGGAAGCCCTCCGGTTGCGTCGATCGCCTCCTGGAGAGTGACCTTCCCGTCCGAGAAGGACGAGATCTGGTCCAGCAGGCTCAGCGCGTCGCGCATCCCCCCGTCGGACAAGCGTGCGATGTAGACAAGCGCGGCCTCCTCGGCCGCAATTCCTTCCTTGCGGCAGATCTCCTGAAGCCACTCCGCCTGCTCCTCAAGCGATACCCTGCGGAACTCGAAGCGCTGGCAACGGGAGATGATCGTCGGCGGCAGCCGGTGCGGCTCGGTCGTCGCCAGCATGAACATAACGTGCGCCGGCGGCTCCTCAAGCGTCTTGAGCAGCGCGTTGAACGCTTCCGTCGTCAGCATGTGCACTTCGTCGATAATATACACCTTGCGCCGAACTTCGGTCGGCGAATATTTGACCTTGTCGCGAATATCGCGTATCTCCTCGACCCCGCGATTGGAGGCGGCATCGATCTCGACGACGTCGACTACCGAGCCCGCAGCGATTCTCTTGCAAGCCTCGCATTCGTTGCACGGCTCGGGAGTCGGTCCCCGTTCGCAGTTGACCGCCTTGGCAAGCAGCCGGGCCGCGCTCGTCTTCCCCGTCCCGCGAGGTCCGCTGAACAGGTAGGCGTGCGAGAGCCGATCCTCGCGGATCGCGTTCTGCAGCGTCTGGACGATATGCTGCTGGCCGACCATGTCATGGAAAGTCTGCGGGCGCCAGGCTCGGTACAAGGCAATATGGGCCATTCCATCCCGCTCCCGTCGTATCTTGTCGTTCCTCCCATTATACAACATCGAACGGCAGCGCTCCACCGAACCCTGTCATTCGTTTATCCGAGCTGGCAAGAGTCGGAAGCGCTATCGAGAACATCGTCCCTTCCGGCCCGGTCTCGACCTGAATCGCCCCGCCCATCTCATGGACGATCCGGCGGCAGATCGACAAGCCGAGACCGGTCCCCTGCTCCTTCGTCGTGAAGAACGGATCGAAGATTCGCTCCAGATACTCCTGCTCGATTCCCGGCCCCGTATCGATAATATCGACCGTCGCCTCCACCTCCGAAGCCGCGCCTCTCCGCTCCCGGACTGTCAGCACGCCTCCTCCGTCCATGGCTTCGATCGCGTTTTTGCCCAGATTCAGGAACACCTGCTTCAGCATCTCCTTATCCGCCAGAATCAGCGGCCCCTCCGTCCACGGCTCGTAATGGACAATGACGCCGCGCATGATCGCCTCGTTCCGCAGCATGGGAATCATGTCCTTGACGATGCTGCCGACCCGGGTCGGGCTTAGCTTCACTTCCTTGGGCTTGCTCAGGAGAAGAATATCGTTAACCAGTCCGTTCACCCTCTCGAGCTCGGAGAGAACGATCTGCACGAAGTCCCGCTCGCGGTTCATCTCCCGGTCGATCAGGGACTTGTCCATCAGTTGCATGAAGCCCTTGATCGCCGTCAGCGGGTTGCGGATCTCGTGCGCGGTGCCCGCCGCCACTTCCCCGATCAGCTTCAGCCGATCCGAATGCCGGATCTGCTCTTCGAGGCGTATGACCTGCGTGACATCGCGGAACATGACATGAGCCCCGATCACCTCGGCGCCGCTCCACATCGGATGGCCGTCCAGCAGCCATTCCCTCCGATCCTTCCCGGAACCGAAGGAGTAGCTCCGCCCGCGGAACGGCACACCGTCCAGCAGACTCGCGTCGATCGGCAGCGGCTCCGCCCCCGTCCCGTGCGCCGCTTCATCTATCGTCATATGCAAGAGCCGGCTCCGCTCGCTGTGCAGAATCCGACATACGGTGGCGGAAGCCTCCAGAATTCGAAGCTCCGCATCGAGAAGCAGAACACCCGTATTCTCGTCGTCCAGGATGCTCTGCAAGAGCCGTTCGGTCATGCTGGCCTCACGATCTCCCTCTACAATTCTCCATTCCGCGTTGCCTTTGGAACTGCGCTTGGTACTGCCGTCAGAATCACGCATGGACCTCGGTCCCCCCCAGTCTCCCAGTCTGCACGTCGAACAAGTCGCATGACGCAAGCCGCAGCGCCTTCGACGTCAATGGACGCCAAAGAAGCTTTGCGTCGGTATCGGATAGGCTAAGGATAGCCGGAACTTATATTGTCTGATAGACACAAAAAAACACCTCCGCGCAGTAGGTAATCTACGCTGAGATGCTTATCTGAAGTAGTTGAGGATTAATGTTGCGCGTCAATATTCAAGTGAATGATTCAGGACCGTGCACCTGCTCCCGATCGTTGCCATCCAGCCGGACGCGCAGGCATTGCTCCTTCAAGGCTGCCCCTCAACACAAGAACGTGACCACTTACGGCTGCTTCCTTCCGGACCTGACCGGGTTCATGGGCGTCCCTTGCGAAGGACCTTGCTATCGACACAACGCCTAACGCGCCGGAACCTGCGTGACAAGACCTCAAACAGGAATTCAACCTCGCTATAGCGGATTGCGAGTTACAGGGCACCGCTACCTCCCCGTCTAGCACGGCATGACCTAGTATAACGAATTCCGGGCGTTAACGCAACCGAAGGGAATGATTCCTCTTGCAGGGGGCAATTCCCTTCAGCCCCGCGTCCTGCTCCTCATTCATCGGGCCGATTTAACGTGGATCGTGTATCTTGGAAAATTAAACCGGAGAACAGAAGCGGCCTGCCGTTCCACCGTGGCGACCTCCCGCTGGGCGACCCCGCGATCGAGCTTGATCGTCACGTAGGCGTCCGCCCCGTTGAAGGTGACGCTGCTTCCCGCCACGCCAGGCACATCCTTGATGGCCTGCTGGACCAGATTGGCGTCGTTCTTGTAGTTCAGCGCCATATGCCGGCCGGGGATGCTCGGATAACTGTTCGTCCGGCCCAGATAGCCGTCGTTCCCATAGCTGTTCGCCGTATAGCCGCTCGATTCGTTATGGCTCTTGGCCCCGCATCCGGCCTGGGTGCCGACGAGGGCAATGGACAGCACGAGTGTCGCTGCCGCGATCCAACGTTGATTCCGGTGTCCTGACATGAAAAAAACCTCCCTTTATCCCGTAGGATGTTAAGGGAGGTCTATTTCTATACCGCGTGGTCTTACATTCCGTACTTCTTCTTGAATCTGTCGATACGACCGCCGGCATCCAGGAACTTCTGCTTGCCGGTGAAGAACGGATGGCATGCGGAGCAAATTTCGACGCGGATGTTCGGACGAACCGAACCCGTTTCGAACGTATTGCCGCAAGCGCACGTAGCCGTCGTCACGTGGTACTTCGGTTGAATGGCTTCTTTCAATGCGTTCACCTTCTTTCCTGCCCTGGAACTCATGCGGAACCAGAGTAATAGACACACAAACGGATTATAGCACGGCAAGCTCCGGAATAACAACAGCAAGCTCGCGTTAATTTTTGACTTGCAGCTCGTCGACGAACGTCCACGCGCTGCTGAGAGGAGCGACCGTTACTTTGACATAACGTCCCGCGATTCCGCTTAATCCGGTGAGGCGGTACGTCTTCGTCTGATCCGACGAGCTCACCGCAGGCTTCGACACCGTGCCTGCCGTCGTGAAGCTGAGATTGTCGTTCGACACGGCGAAGGTGACCGAAGACGGCAGGAAGATGTAGACGGACTTGACTTGCAGGAAGTCGGCCGTCACTTCCCGTATCGTCTGGGACGAGCCCAGATCGATCGTAAAGCTGAACGGGGAGCCGGTATTGAAGCCGGACCAAGCCGCATCACTGTAGGATGTCGTTCCG
The DNA here is from genome assembly GCF_004801405.1 of Cohnella fermenti. Taxonomy (GTDB): domain Bacteria; phylum Bacillota; class Bacilli; order Paenibacillales; family Paenibacillaceae; genus Cohnella; species Cohnella fermenti. The sequence goes on along the minus strand of NZ_SSOB01000008.1, from coordinate 216,268 downwards.
AAGGCTCCGTTCGTCAGTTCCGCGCTTCCCGTATCGGGATACGTCGAGCTTGGGGCAAGCGTCGAGACGTACGACTTGCCGGAAGAGAGAATATTGCTGTACGTCGTCCCGCTTCCCGTCGTCGCCGACACGGCGGAGGAGAAGGCGGATTCGTTGCCGGCCGCGTCGAAGGCCATCACCTTGTAAGCATAGGTCGTCGAAGGAGTCAGCTGTTCGTCGGAGAAGGAGGTCGCGCTCGTATAGGAGGTGTAGACCAACTCGTTATTCCGGTAAATCCGGTAGCCCGCCACTCCGATCGCGTCGGTCGAGGCCGTCCAGCTCAGGTTGACGGTCATGGAGCCGGAAGCCGCCGCCGTCAAGGAGCTCGGAGCCGAAGGCGCAACCGACTCGACCGCGCCGTTCGCCAAGTAATTCAGATAAGTGGCGTAATACAACGGGTTGACTTGCTGAGGGCTCATATAATGGTTGAAGCTGAAGCTGGTATACGCATCCACGTAGGGAGCGACGGCATCCATGTCGGCGACGAGCATCTTGATGTCCATCGGCTTCGCGTCCATGTTGAACGTCTCGACATCGCTCCACAGCTCGGTCGAAGGGCTGGCGTTGTCGATAGCCGCCCGGGTCGCCGCGAACCAATCGTCCAGATCGGCCGTCACGGCATGCGCCGCTCCTACCCCGTCTTGAAGAGCGAAGATGTCGATGTCCGCACGGGACAGAATATATTCCCACATCGTCTGCCAGCCGGAGGTCGACAGGCCGCCGGATACGTTATAGAAGGGAGAGATCATAATCGGCAAGCCCGGCGTCAAGGTGTGCAGTGCCGTCGCTACCCCATCGTAGAAGTCGGCGACGCGTTGCCATTCCGTTGAGGAAGGAAGATTCCAATTGTCGACCTCGAAGCTCAAGTACCATCCCGCGAACGAATCGTGGTCCCCGTATTGCTCCCACAGGTCTTCCGCCAGCTCGATGGCGAGATCTTCCTCGTCGTTCAGCCACGATGGATCGTTCGTGTAGTTGACGAACCAATCTTCATTAAGCTGAAGCCCCATATAGATGTCCATGCCGTAAGCGTCGCCCATCTCCAGAGACTTGCCGACGACATCCCGCGTCGTGTTCTGGGCATAGCCGGACAGCGTCGACGGGTACACCGCGGTGTTATGCTTGCTGTTCGCCGACCATTGGAGAATCAGATGATCCATGCCGGCGTCCTCCATATCGTCGAACTCCGAAGTCCATTGCGAATTGGTCCAGACGTCTCCGAGATCCGGTTGAAGGAACGTGCCGGACAGCCTGAGGGTATCCTCCGCTTCCGCGGACAGAACCTCCCACTCGTCGAGGAAGGACCACGTGCTCGCGGCGCTGCCCACGACCAGCCTCACGTATTGGGCGTTAACCGGCGAAGCCGCCGAGCACGCGTACGGCACGGCCGCTATGTCAACTCCGGCTCCTTGCTGCGTCAGCGAACAGGCCGTCGAATACGCAACATTGTCCGTCGAGTATTGGAACTGAACAGAGGTCGGCGTCTGCACCGCCGCGCCCGTGTATTTATAGAAGTTCGCCCTGAAGTCCTGGATCGATTGCGCCGAGCCCAGATTGGCCGTGAAGGAATAGCTCGTTTGGTTGAATCTCCCTTGCCATGCGGCATCCGCAAGATAAGGCGCGGCATAGGCGCCGTCCGTCAGCTCCGTCCCGCCCGAGTCCGGATACCCGCTATCCGCCGCGACCGATGCCGTATACCCGATGCCGCTCAGCACATTGGTCTGCGCGGCGTCGGAACGATCCGGCGACAGTCCGATCGTCCCCAACAGCAACGCCCCTATCAAACCCAGAGTAAACCCCTTCTTCATGATTCCGTTCCTCCCATTCAAGTTAGAATCGAGCGCCTCGTGCAAGAAGCTTCTTCTTCTGACTGACCGGGATGCAAGAGAAACGCGAACTCATAGAGGGCAGACAAGCTGGCTCGACTCCATTCTCCCCCCGACGAAGCCTTGGCGGATTCTAAAGCCTATCCCCGCAGAATCGCTCCGGCCGCCCCGAATACGCCCGCGTGATCGCCAAGCTCCGCTCCCGCGATCCGGACGGGGACCGGCTCGTTGAACACCTTCATCGCACGCCGGTACACTTGGCTGCGTATCCGTTCGAGCAGGGCATCGCCCTGCCCGGCGACGATCGCGCCGCCGATGACGATTCCCGGAGGGTTGAAGATATGAATGACGTTCGTCAGGCCGACGGCTACGAAGGAAGCGTACCGATCCAAGATCCGCGACGCCTCCAGGTCGCCCTTCCGGGCCGACTCGAACAACTCCTCCGGGCTATCCCAACCGGCTCCGCCCGGCCATTCGCTCAGCTGCCGCTTCAAGGCGTTGACGGAGGCGTATTGCTCCCAGCAGCCCTGTCCTCCGCAATTGCAGGGAAGACCGTCCGCCTGAATCACGAGATGGCCAAGCTCGCCGGCGTAGCCGTCTCTCCCCAGGTAGGGGACGCCGTTCATGATGAGGCACCCGCCGATCCCCGTTCCGAGCGAGAGACAGACGAAGTCTTGCCACGACCGCCCCGCGCCCAGCCAAGCTTCGCCGACGGCCATCATGTTCACGTCGTTATCGACGACGACGCGAAGCCCCGTCTCCGCCGTTAGCCAGCCCGCCAGCGGAGTCCCCGCCCAGCCGGGAAGATTGCCCGTCGCCCCCGCGACGCCGCCGGTATGCCGGTTGACCTGGCCCGCCGTGCCGACTCCGACTCCTCCGATCCCGATTCCGCGGCCGGATGCGATTCTCTCCGCCTCTCCGACAATCGCCAGCAGCTTGGCTCTCAGCGCATCCGGTCCGGCGTCGGCTTCCGTCGGCACGGTGAAGCGTTCGAGCAGGCTTCCGTCCTCCGCGACGAGGCCCGCCTTGATATTCGTCCCGCCGATATCGATTCCAATAGCCGCGCTAGTCACGACGACACTCCTCCTCCGCTTCCGCCTCCCGAGTTCCTTATCGGATCGATCAACCGCTCTGGGATACGGCCGATTGGCGAATTCCTTCGACGAACTTCCTCGTAATCAGCTCGGGGCGGGTGATCGCGCTGCCGACCACCACGGTGTAAGCCCCGCGATGCAAGCATTCCGAAGCTTCCTCCGGCGTCTGGATTCTTCCTTCCGCGAAGACCGGGATGCTTAACGCCTTGACCAGCTCCCCGACGAGCTCCATGTCCGGCCCCGCGTGGTTCGGGCTGTACGGCGTGTAGCCGGACAGTGTCGTCGACACGATGTCGAAGCCCATTCTCTCCGCCTCTATTCCTTCTTGAACGGTAGAGACGTCCGCCATGAGCATGACCTCGTACTTCGAACGCAGCACCCGAATAATATCCGTTAGCCGCTCTTGCCCAGGACGCTCCCGATTCGTCGCATCCAGCGCGACGATATCCGCCCCGGCCTGCGCGATGGCTTCGGCTTCCTTCAACGTGGGCGTGATATAGACCGAGGAATCCGAATAGCTTGCCTTCCATATTCCGATAACCGGAAGCCCCGTGCGGGATTTGATCTCGGCGACGTCCTCCGGAGTGTTGGCGCGGATGCCGACCGCTCCTCCCGCTTTGGCGGTCAAGGCCATTCTCGCCATGACGTCGGCACCGAACAAAATCTCTCCCGGATAAGCCTGGCAAGAGACGACGAGCCCGCCTTTTAAAGACGATAAGATATCCATGTTATGCACGCTCATCACCTCGAATAATTCATCTGAATAATAGCCGTTCCGTTAGCCTTTAATGCCCGTAAGGGAAATTCCTTCAATAAATTGCTTCTGCGCGAAGAAGAAGATGACGACGATCGGCAGGGTGAACATCAAGGAGGCGGCCATGAGCAGTCCCCACTCGGTGTAATGCTCCGCCAAGAAGGCTTGCAGGCCCAGCGTCAGCGTGTACTTCGACGAATTGTTGATATACAGCAGCGGCCCCAGGAAGTCGGACCAGGTGTACAAGAACGTAAAGATCCCTACGGAGGTCAGAGCGGGTCTGGACAGCGGAAGCACGATGTTCCAATACGTCCGGAATTCCGAAGCTCCGTCGATCTTCGCCGCGTGAATCAAGGAATTGGGCAGTTGCATAAAAAATTGCCGAAGCAGGAAAATGTACAGCGGCGCAGCCGTAAAGGTCGGAATGATGAGCGGCCAGTAGCCCCCGGTCAGATGAAGCTTCTGGAAGATCAGATAGACCGGAATCATCGTTACCTGATAAGGCAGCAGCATCGTTCCGATAACGATCGGGAAGATCCACTTCGCTCCGAACCACTCGATCTTCGTGATCGAATAAGTAACCATCGGAGCCGAGATCAACTGTCCCGCTACGCTGAGGACGGTAATGATCAGGGTGTTCCAGAAGTAACGCCCGAACGGAATGACGTCGAATACTTGCGTGTAGTTGTCCCACTTGAACACATCCGGGAGAATCGTAACCGGCAGGGATGAGATCTCCTCCAGCGACTTGAGAGAGGTCAGGATCATCCACAGGAACGGTCCGATAAACGCGATCCCCACGAGAAGCAAAATCAGGTGGGTTGCCCCATTCAGGGTCATTATGCGGCTTCTCATGTCAGTCTCCACCTCCGTACGATACCCAGCGCTTCGACGACCGGAAGATCAGCCAGGTGATCGCGCCGGCTATGACGAAGAGAATCCAGGCCATCGCCGAAGCCTTGCCCATCTTGAAGTACTGGAAGGCGTTGTGATACAGGTACATGGCGTACATCAGCATCGAATTCTCGGGCCCGCCGCTTGTTCCTGCATTGAGATTCGTGCTGGATACGATGAAGTAGGCTTGCGTGAAGTATTGAAGGTTGTTAATAACTTGCATGATTAATTGGAAAAGAATGATCGGCGATATGGTCGGAAGCGTGATGTTCAAGAAGCTGCGGAAGGCTCCGGCCCCGTCGATGGATGCCGATTCATAAAGCGATCTCGGCACCTCCTGCAAGGAAGCCAGGAAGATGATGATGATATTGCCCACTCCCCATAGCCCCATCAGAACGAGCGACGCCTTCGTCAGCGCCGGATCGGCGAGCCAGTTCGGCTGAGGAAGCCCGAGCCGCCCCAGCATCGCGTTAAGCAGGCCGTATTGGGCGTTCATGATCCACATCCACAGGAGCGAAGTCGCCGCCAGCGGAATGATCGTCGGAATATAATAAACGGTTCTATACCACGACAAACCGCGGATTCTCCTATTCAATAGCAGCGCCATCAACAAAGAGAAGATCAAGTTCACCGGCGTGCTGATGACAGTGAGGTACAAGGTGTTGCGCACGCTCTTCCAGAACAGATCGTCGCGCATCAGCTCGGAGTAATTATCCAAGCCAACGAACTTCGGAGATTGGAAGACGTTGAAGTCCGTCAGTCCATAATAGAAGGAGGCGCCTAGCGGGTAGAGCGTAAAAACCAAGAAACCGACGATCCACGGACTGGCGAAGGCCAGGCCGGTCAGGTTTTTTTTCACGGCGTTTCCCCCATGTGTGATCCGAGATCGACAGACATCCGTCCCTTCCTTCCGGAAGGAACGGGTGCCTTATTCGTACTAAGCGATGCTGCGATGAGGTCGAGATGTGGTCAAGATGAGGTCGAGACGCGATCGGAATGAGAGCGGAATCGTAAGGAGAGTTACTTCAGCAGGTTGGCCGACTTCTCCTTCATGTGCTTGACGGCATCCTCCGCGGACTGCTTGCCTCCGGCAGCGAGCTCGAATTCGTCGTTGATGATCTTGTTGTATTCCGATTGTCCCTCGAAGGCCGGGAACGACTTGAGGTTCGGGTTCTTCGCCGCTTCGGCGAACGTCTGGAAGTCCGGAATGTCTTGCAGCGACGGATCGTCGTAAGCGGACGTGCGAGCCGGAAGGTTCGCGAACATGTCGTTGAACTTGATCATGTTCTCCTTCGCCATCAGCCAGCTGAGGAATGCCCAGGCGCCGTCCTTGTTCTTCGCGTTGCTCGGGATGAAGAAGGTCGAGGAGCTGACTTCTCCGCCGCCCGCGAGCTCGGGATGTCCGGCCGGTCCCGGAAGCGGAGCCACGCCGTAGTCGATGTCCTTCTGCAGAACATTCTTGACCGTGTTGCCGAACCAAGGACCGTCGATCCGGATCGCTTGCTTGCCGAGAATGAACGGATCGGTCGCGTCCAGGTACTTGGCGGAGGAGTTGAACTTCAGAATATTGTCGACTCCGAATTCGTTCCGGTAATCTTGGATCGTCTTGATCGCTTCGATCGTTCCCGCGTTGTCCGGCGTCAGCGTCTTGCCGTCTTCGGAGATGAAGCTTCCTCCGAACGCCATCGACATGCCCGTCGTGTAGTAGACGAACGGGAAGTCCGGGAAGCCAAGCACTTCGAGCGACTTGTCGGCGTTCACCTTGGTCAGCTTCTTCGCGGCCGCGAGCAGTTCGTCGGACGTCTTGGGTACCTCGGTGATTCCCGCGTCGGCGAACATCTTCTTGTTGTAGAACAGGAGGTTGAAGTTCACGTTGATCGGAAGCGCGTATTGCTTGCCGTCGTACTTGCCGCCTTCAAGCGCCGCGGGCACGAAGTCGGAGGTGTCGAAGCCGGACTTCGCGATATAGTCGTCCAGCGGCTCGAGCATTCCCTTCGTCGCATAGGAAGCGGTGTTGTTGCTGAAGTTGTCCGTCACGTCCGGGCCGTCTCCGCTGGAGATGCCGACGACAACCTTCTGCACGTCCGGCACGGAGAGACCTTCGACCACGTACAGATCCTGGCTTGCATTGAACTCGGCGATCAGCTTCTCTACGTTCTCGCCTTCCACGCCGCCCCACAGGTACCAGAACTTGACCTTCGTCTTCTCTTTGGCCGGCGTCGCCGAGGAGGCTGCCGGAGAAGCTGTGCTGCCGGATTCCGAGGCTGCCTTGCCGTTCGAATTGTCGTTGCCGCACGCCGTTGCCGTCATCGCAAGTACTGCGGTTGCGAGCAGCAGTGCCATCTTCTTGGTCCACATAGCTATGAAACACCCCTTCAAGAAAATGAGTTCTCCCTTGCTGATTCCAATTATAGGGGGCGTCGCTCGCCATTGTAAAGGATTTTTTCGTTTTTTATTTTATTTTTGGAGGTTTTCTCCTTTTTAATTTAAAGAGCAAACGCATCCGGGGGATCGACTTGTCGACAATCCCTATTCGGCAAGCGATAAAGTCGTCGTCTCCAACCGGAACCCGACCTCGAACATCCGCTTCCACGGCAACCGAACCTCGCTCACTCGCAGTTCGCCGAACTCCGGGAAGTACTTCCGGGAGAATTGCTCCAATCTCGGGCCGATCATCGCTTCGATCTGCTCCTGAACGTGAGAGATCCGGAAGTAATCCGCATGAAGAGCCGGGAGCTCCCGCTCGCACAGCTCTTGGCGAACGATCGACTGGTAGCCCCAGTCCTCCAGCAAACGATATAAGTAATAATCGCGACTCTTCGCCGCCGCTTCCGGAACGCGCTCCGATTCCGCCTTCGATCGGTTGTACGCTTCGATAATCGCATGGGAGATGACCGTGCCGAGCGAATTGCCGGACGTATTCCAAGCCGCGTAACAAGAGATCGAGCCAAGCAGCCCCTCTTCGCTAAGAAGCTTCATGAGGGAGTGATCGCCGCCGTTGCACAGCGCCACGTCCGCCAACGCGATCAATCGCCCGCGGGACGCATAATGACGAATGGCCTGCACGAACTCCCGAACGTTGACCTCGGAATAGTAAGAGCGGTGCCTATCCTCGTAACGGTCGGTCGTCTCCGCCATATCGGCCTGGCCGACGGGAGGAGAGTGCACCATCAGATAGACGTCGGCAGGGTCGGAGGAATCGCCGATAACCGCGCCGGCGGCCGTCAGATGGCATTTGATGCTCTCGTTAAGGCTCCGGTCTTCGTACTTGGGAATGCAGGAAGGACCGATCGAAGATGAGAACCGCAGATGGAAGGTCGGCAGGAAGCCGGCCGTCTCGCAGACGATTCTGGCGAACAGCGTGCAGCCGATCTCGTCGGCGCCCGGGTAGATATGCACCTTCCCCGTCAGGTTCTCCCTCTCGACGAGAGACGTGAGCTTGCGCTGGTCGGCGGAGGTATAGCCGTATTTGGCGTTGTCGTCCAACGGGATGATAAGGAAGTCGATGATTCCTTCGCGCGCAAGCCCGATCGCTTGCTCGTTCACGAAGGCGTTCGTCCGTCTGCGCGTCAGAAAATCGGAGAGAATCTCCACGGGAATGGAACGGCGCGCAGCCTCGAGCTCCTGCTCCTCTTCCGGAGACAGCGTCTCCCGCTCTCCCTTGTCGCGCAGCTTCCCGTAAACGTTAAGCTCGCGGCCGTGCAAGGCGTAATAATCGGGCTCCTCTTCGCTGCTGGAATAAGCGGGAGCTCTGGTAATGAGATTAAAGGCAAACAGTCGCAGATGGGGATTGTGCAGCTTCAAGCGGCGGAGAATAGCCAGACGCGCTTGGCATTCGGAAGGACTCCATTCGTGCAGGCGCGAAGGAACGATACCGCCATAGACGAGCATATCGATCGAGAGGAGGGCATATTGGGCATTCGCGGCGGCCGCCTCCATCCACGCAGCCAGAGCTGCCGTGTCGGCAGCCTGCTTCTTGTCGCCAAGAAGGCCGCGGTCGGGAACGATCAACCGAAGATCGGTCATTCCGGCGAGAGCGATCGGATAATCGTAGTTGCACGGCCTCTCGTCGAGAGGAAGATAAACAACCTTGATGCGGTCGTCATCCGGGCGCCCGGTCGTCCGCGATTCGTTGAATGCAGTCGTGCTGCTCATAAGCTTCACCCGTATTTAGGATATTTACACCATTTTACCAAGATAAAAAGGAGTATAAATCCATTATACGGGTGAAGTTTCTTGACATCAATAGATTTTGTCAACGACGGCTTTCGAGGTTCGCTCCAAAGCGTCATAGGTTCGATCCTTGAAGCGGATTGCCGCCGCGGTCGTCAATATATCCAGCACATGAATCTGCGAGAGCTTCGAAGAGAAGGCGCCGCCCTGCAGCGGAGTCTCCCTCGACTTGGATAAGAGCACGACGTCGGCGTATTGCGTCAGCGGGGAGCGCAGATGACTCGTCAGGCAGACGAAGAAGATTCCCTTCTTCTTCGCGAGACGCACGGCATCGACGACATCCTTCGTGCTTCCCGAGGTGGATACGGCGAACACGACGTCATCGCTTCTCATCAGCGTTGAGGTCATCGCCATGATATGCGGGTCCGTCACCACTTCGGTATCGAACCCGAGACGAAGGAAGCGATACTTGCCGTCCAGCGCGGTATTCGCCGAGGAGCCCACGCCGATGAAGTAAATCTTATGCGCCTTGCCGATCGCTTCGATCGCCTTCTCCATCTGGTTCATGTCCAGAAGGTTCAGGGTATTCTCGATCGCCCGCGTATTCTCCGCAGTAATCTTCGCCGCGATCGAGCTAAGGTCGTCCGTCTCCTCGATCTCGCTGTGGACGTTCTTGATGGGAACGACGAGGTCCTGGGCGAGAGACAGCTTGAATTCCTGGTAGCCTTTGAAGCCGATCTTGCGGCACAGACGAAGCACCGAGGTCTCCCCCGTCCCGGCTTTCTCGGCCAGATCCGTCAGCGTCACGTAGACGACGGCTTCCGGGTCCTCGCGGATCACGTCGGCAATCTTCTTCTCCGTGCGGGTAAGCGAATTATAGATGGTATCGAGCACGAGAAGGGTGTTCGCGCTCTCGGAAGAGCCTTTGATCTTGGACATATGCGAATTCCTCCAGCAGAAGAAAGAAATATTCCATTTATAATCCGAATAATAAATGAAAATTCCTTTCGGTACAAGGAGAAACTAAGAAAAATGCCTAACGGCGTCCTTTGAGTGCGAGCGTATCCGTTTATGCGAGCCTATTCGCCAGTCACGGGCAATCCACCCCGTGACTCCATCGACTCCAGCGTCATGCAGCAAGGCGCTATCCCCCTTCTGCTCGTTTATGCCTCTTCTCCCCGCGGTTCAGGAGCCTCTTGGCTCTTCGCCGCCCCCCCAACCGCCGCCGGGTGATCCCCACTCTTCCCCATCCTGAACGAACGGGAGAGGAGACCTAATGCCGCCAGAGGGGGAGAAGGCGCGGACGGGAGAAGGTGCGGGGAGAGGAGTTGCGGGGGAAGGAGGCGCCGCGTACCGGATGCATGACAAGTGGATGCACGGCAAGCTGATCGCTAGGCGTGGTGCGCGGCGCTCCTCTCCCGCTCCGTGAGCCCATTTTGCCCTCTGATCCGCCAGCTCTTTTGCGATTTTATGCGGTTTTTCACATTCATCGGTTCGAATGAGCCGCTATCTCGGCGTTTTATGTGATTTTTAGCATATATCCAGCAACGGAAGCCGGAATTTTCTCTATATAGGCTATTTTTCACATAGAATCGTCCAACCTGCCCGTTATCGCAACGCTCGAATGTGATATTTCACATAAATTTCTTGTATCCGGCGAGTCCGGCGAGATGCCCGGTCCCCCTCCCGCACGATTCAACATGGACTGCCCCAAAACTTATGTCAAAAAACCGCTATCCCCCCGCAACGAGAATGGCGGAAGATAGCGGTTTGGAGTTCATATAAGCTGAACGAACAAATTTAACCCAGCAAGTTCAAGTTGCAAACATTCAACGCTGCTGACGAGTAACCGAAGGGAGATGCGTGTACGAGCCGATCACCACGTCCGGCAGCTCCTCCCGGAAGATCTCGATCAGCGTCTTCATGCCGTAGATCTCGCCCTGGGCCTTCGGAATGAGGTTCAAGTACGCTTCCGGGTCGATGTTCAGGTTGCGCATCTGAATCAGCTTAAGGCCCGTTCGCTTCGCGAAGCCGATCATCGCTTCAATCTCTTCTTCGCGGTCGGTCACGCCCGGGAAGATGAGGTAGTTGATCGACGTGTAGACTCCCTTGTCGGTCGCGTACTTGAGCGATTTCTCGACGTTCTTCAGCGTATACCCGCGCGGACGATAATACGCGTTGTAATGATCGTCGAGCGCGCTGATCGTGCTGACCCGCATCAGATCGAGGCCGGCGTCCACAATGGCGCGCATGTGGTCGCTAAGCCCGCCGTTCGTGTTGATGTTGATGTAGCCCATCGACGTCTGCTCGCGCACGCGCTTGATCGCCTCGATGATCGTCTTCGCCTGGGTCGACGGCTCGCCCTCGCAGCCTTGGCCGAAGCTGATGATCGATTCGGGCGTGCGCAGATGCTCAAGCATGATCTCGACGACTTCATCGACCGTCGGCTTGAACTGCAGCCGTGTCTGCGGGGAGACGAAGCCGCTGTCCTCCGGCTGCTCGGAGATGCAGCCGAAGCAGCCCGCATTGCAAGCGAAGGACACGGGAACGCCGCCTTCCCAGCGCTGCAGGAACGTATTCGACGAGGTCAGGCATTCGTAGCCGAGCGCGCAGTTGGACAGATGCTGGTACAGCCGGTTGTCCGGGTACTTCTCCAGCAGCCTCTCCACGCCGCGTCGGACCTCGCCGCGATCGCAGTTCTCGGGATTCCACTTCTCCGGATCGTCCGTCGCGCCTGCCGCTACATAGAAGGCGCCGTCCTTCCAGACGACCGCCGTGTACCCGAAGAGCGGGAACACCTGCGACTTGTCGGTCTTCGAGTAGCCCGGCACGTAATACCGCGTATACCCCTGAGGAAGCAGCGCGCCCACGGCGTGATAGTTGCCCGGCACCGGCATCATTCTGCCGGTCCTCGGGTCCATGCCTATGGCCCGCGTGTTCGGAAGACCGACAAGGGTCGCGCCCGGCGGCAGTGGGATCAAGTCATCCTCAAGGATCTCGACCAGATCGTCGCCGCTCCGCGCCACCCCGAACAGATCGGGGTGGTCGTATACGTTGTCTTTATCGTCTGCATATACAAGATGCATCGTTCATTGCCCCTCTCTCTTGCCGCCCGACGAGTTACGTCGAGCTGCTCCGGGGAGCGCGCTTCGTCCCTGCGCGCTTGGCCGGAGCGGCGGCGCCTTCCGAGGCCGGCTCGGCGGCCGTGCCGGAGCTTGGCGTCGCGGCGCTGTCTGCCGGAGCCGCGGCCTTGCTCTTGGCCCGGGTGCTCGCGGCGCGGGTTGTCTTCGCAGCCGTGGCCGTCGGCGCCGTCTCTTCCGCAGCCGCGGAAGAGACGCTCTCCGTGCCGGCAATCGGCGTCGAAGCCGACGACTTGGCGCTTCTCGTCGTTCCCTTCGCAGGCGCTGTCACCGAAGAGGCAGCGGCGGCGGAACGCGACGAGGAAGCCCGCGTCGTCTTCTTGGCGATCGCCGGTTCGCCGGCGGCGGAGGAAGCCTCGACCTTCGCGGCCGCTTCAGGCGCGGACGGCGCCGGAGCGGCGGCGGTCGGGGTTGCCGCGATCGAAGCGATCGGGGCCGTCGGCGCAGCCGGAGACGGCGCCGCGGAGGAGGCCGTCGTCCTCGACAAGGACGAGGACGTTCTAGGCGACGGCGCGCGGCCGATCACTTCGCCCGGCAATTGCTGAGCGCTCGGCGTCCTTGGTCGCGGAGCAACAGGCGTCGAAGCCGCCGAAGACAGCGAGCTTGCCGGCGGCGTCGAGCCGGTCGGCGGCACCGGGCTCGCCGGAGACGTCGGAGCCGAAGAAGCGGGCGATGTGCCGGAAGCGCCGATTGCGCCTGATGCACCGGCTGCGGACGACGCGGACGAAGAGGCAGATGCCGATGCCGCCGAAGTCGACGAAGCCGAGGCCGAGGAGTACGAAGAGCCGTTCGTCCCCGATCCGGAAGAACGCGAATAGCCATTGCCGTTCGAAGGGGAGGAGTAGCCGCCCCCGTTCGAAGGCCGCGAACCGTTGCCGTTCCCGTTGCCGCCATTGCCGCCATTGCCGCCGTACGAGCTCGAATAGCTGCCCGTGCCGGCTCGCGGAGCGGAGCCGGTTCGCATCCCCATTCCCGAGGAACCGGTCCGGACGGACGTGTTCGAATATCCGCCCGTGCGGACGGCTCCGGAACCGGACGAGGAGAACGAGCTGCCGGAAGATGAGCCGGCATTCCCGCCGCTTCCTCCGTTCGAGCCGCCGCCGTTGCCGGCGCTTCTCGAAGCGGAGCCCGACGTGCCGGCATCAAGCGATTCGAGGAATTCGAGGTTCGTCTTCGTGTTCGCCAGCTTGCGCAGGAACTGGTCGACGAATTCGATCGAATCGTTCATGCCCTTGCGGATCGCCCACACCTTGTCCAGCTCTTCCTTCGTGAGGAGCATCTCCTCGCGGCGGGTGCCGGAACGGCGGATATCGAGCGCAGGGAAGATACGGCGCTCAGCCAACTTGCGGTCAAGGTGAAGCTCCATGTTGCCCGTTCCCTTGAACTCCTCATAGATGACGTCGTCCATCCGCGAACCTGTCTCGATGAGGGCCGTCGCCAGAATCGTCAGGCTGCCGCCCTCCTCGACGTTGCGCGCGGCGCCGAAGAATCTCTTCGGACGATGGAACGCCGCGGGATCGATACCGCCGGACAGCGTGCGACCGGACGGCGGGATAACCAGGTTGTAGGCGCGAGCCAGACGCGTGATGCTGTCGAGCAGAATAACGACGTCCTTCTTATGCTCCACGAGACGAAGCGCCCGCTCCAGGACAAGCTCAGCCACCTTGATATGATGCTCCGGAACCTCGTCGAACGTCGAAGCCACCACTTCTCCGCGCACCGAACGCTGCATGTCCGTCACTTCCTCGGGCCGCTCATCGATGAGCAGCACGAACAGCTCGATGTCCGGGCGGTTCGTCGAGACACTGTTCGCGATCTCCTTAAGCAGCAGCGTCTTGCCCGCCTTCGGCGGCGCGACGATCAAGCCGCGCTGGCCGAGGCCAACCGGAGCGAGCAGATCCATGATTCGAGTGGACAGGCGATGGGGAGTCGTCTCCAGAACAAGCTTCTGTTCCGGGAAGAGCGGGGTAAGGGCAGGGAAGTGGAGGCGTTCCGCAGCCGTCTCCGGGGTTACGCCGTTGACCGCGTTCACCTGCAGCAGGCCGAAGTAGCGCTCACTCTCCTTGGGAGCCCGGCACTTGCCGGATACGAGATCTCCCGTGCGAAGATCGAACTTGCGAATCTGCGAAGCCGAGATATAAATATCTTCCGCGCTCGGAAGATAGTTGATCGGCCGCAGGAAGCCGTAGCCTTCCGGCAGAACCTCAAGCACGCCTTCCATAAACAACAGGCCGCTCCGTTCCGCCTGCGCGCGCAGGATGGCGACGATAAGCTCCTTCTTCTTCATCTGGTTATAAGCGGCAACCTGGTAGTTGCGGGCCAGTCTTGTCAGATCGTTAAGCGACATGCCCTCCAGGTCTGCCATCATCAAGTCCGTCAATAGTATCCCCTCTTTGCTATCCGAATGGGGCGATCCGGTATCCGAATCACCCTTCGCGCCATACCTCGGCGCCTAAATTGCTTAAGTGCTCCACCAATCGCTCGTATCCTCGATCGATGTATTCCACTCCGGTAATCTCCGTCGTGCCTTCCTCTACGGTCAAGGCGGCGACGGCCAGCGCGGCTCCCGCGCGAAGATCGGTCGCCCGCACCTTCGCCGCGTTCAGGCGGCTGCCTTCGATAATGGCGGACCGGCCCTCCACGCGGATGTTCGCGCCCATCCGCATCAGCTCCGGCACATGCTTAAAGCGATTGCTGTACACATAATCCGACAGGATGCTGACCCCTTGGGCCTGCGTCAGCAGGCTCGTCATCGGAGACTGCAGATCGGTTGCGAAGCCCGGGTATACGAGCGCCTTCACGTCAACCGCCTCGTAGTGCGGCTGGCCGATGACTCGAATGGCTTCGTCCATCTCGTAGACGTGAACGCCCATCTCTTGAAGCTTGGCCGTCAAAGCTTCCATGTGCTTAGGAATAATATTATCGATAAGAACGTCGCCGCGAGTAGCCGCTGCGGCGAGCATGTATGTTCCGGCTTGAATGCGATCGGGAATGATGGAATGACGGCAGCCGTGCATGGAGCTGACGCCCTCGATGCGGATCGTCTCGGTGCCGGCCCCCTTGATCTTCGCCCCCATGGCGCTCAGCAGTGTCGCGACATCGACGATCTCCGGCTCCTTCGCCGCGTTCTCGATCACCGTGAAGCCCTTGGCCCGGGATGCCGCAAGCATGATGTTGATCGTGGCGCCGACGCTGACGACATCAAGATAGATCTTCGCGCCGCGAAGCTCCTTGGCCCTGATGCGGATCGCTCCATGTTCGTTGCTGACGACGGCGCCAAGCGCCTCGAAGCCTTTGATATGCTGATCGATCGGCCGAGGCTCGAAGTTGCAGCCCCCCGGCAAGCCGATTGTCGCCTCCCCGAAGCGCCCGAGCAGCGCCCCCATCAAATAATAGGAAGCGCGCAGAAGCTTGACGCGCCCGTTGGGCATCGGAACCGACCTCATGCCCGAAGGATCGATCGACATGGAATCGGAGTTCCAGCGAACCTTGCCTCCCAATTCTTCCAATAGTTCCGTATAAATGGCCACATCGCTCAGATGCGGCAGGTTGTCCAGTCTGACTTCCGATTCCGCCAGAATGGCGGCAGGAAGCAATGCGATGGCGCTGTTCTTGGCACCGCTGATGCCGACCGTTCCCCGAAGAGGCCGACCTCCGCGTATCATCAGTTTCTCCATGAATGCATGGTCCTCCTAGTCTGCTGCTCCTGCGCCGGCCCGAGACACACACTGCCGACACAATGAAGGAAAGGGAAAACGCGCACGACGTTTTCCCAAAATATCAGAGGGCTTGCCAAATTGCGTTAACCGTTGGAATGAGTCAGAAATTCGATAGGCGAGGGTCAATAACTCGAACAACTCAAGCGAGGACTCCTTGGTAGGCGACGCGCAAGCCGCTGACAAAGTCCTGCTGCCGTGCAGCCGCCTGCATCCGCTTCAAAGCATTCGGCTTGTATACCGAATCATTATATCACAAACGAACTTCGTATGGTAAACCCGCCCGAACGGAGGTTACGTTCCGGACGCGAATCTCGAGCGGGAATCCCCTTCTCCGAGCTGCATGTTGACCGCAAGCCTCATCTCGTCGATGTCGAACGGCTTCGTGAAGTGCATCAGCGCCCCAAGGTCGGTCGCTTCCTTGATCATGTCGAGCTCGCCGTACGCGGTCATCATGATCACCTTGATCTCCTTATTCATCTCCTTTATCTTCTTAAGGATCTCAAGCCCGTCCATTCCGGGGATCTTCATATCCAGCAGCACCAAATCGGGAGTGTGATTGCGCACGATGTCCAAGGCCGTTCGTCCGTTAGCCGCTTGGAAGGTCTCGTAGCCCTCCGTCGCGAACACTTCGAGAAGCAGAATTCGAATTCCGATCTGATCGTCCACGATCAGCAACTTCTTCCTACCCATTCGATGTAGCCTCCGTTTCTCCATTCGGATATCTAACCCGTATTCGAGATAGGATTGCGGAAATCCTTTATTTCACTGGAAAAAAAGTAAAGAACGTCCCGGATTTACCCAGAACGTTCCTTCTCCGATCAGTTGGCCGAACCTGCCAGCGAGGCGCGAACGAATTCGCGGAACAGCGGCTGCGGACGATTCGGTCTCGAGGTGAATTCCGGATGGAATTGCACCGCGAGGAACCACGGATGGCCCGGGAGCTCGACCATCTCGACCAGCCTCCCGTCCGGCGACGTTCCCGAGATGCGAAGCCCTGCGGCTTCGATGCGATCCCGATATTCATTATTGAATTCATAACGATGGCGATGGCGTTCGTAGACTAGCTCTTCCCCGTAGCATTCGGCAGCCAGACTGCCCGGAACGAGCTTGCAAGGGTAGAGGCCCAGGCGCATCGTGCCGCCGAGATCCTCGATATCCTTCTGCTCCGGCAACAGGTCGATGACAGGATAAGGCGTCGCCGGGTGAATCTCCGAGCTGTTCGCATCGTCAAGGCCGGCCATGCCGCGCGCGTATTCGATAACCGCCACTTGCATGCCGAGGCAGATTCCGAAGAACGGCGTCTTGCTCTCTCTCGCATAACGAATCGCGGTGATCTTGCCCTCGATGCCGCGATCGCCGAAACCTCCGGGAACGAGAATTCCGTTCACTCCGCCGAGGAGCTCGTCCACGTTGGCCGGAGTAATGTCCTCTGCGTTCACCCAGCGAATGTTCACTTCGGCGTCCGAATCGATGCCGGCATGTCCGAGCGATTCCACGATGCTGAGGTAAGCGTCGTGCAGGGCGACGTACTTGCCGACAATCGCGATCTCCGTCGTCTTGCTGAGCGACTTGACCTTGCGCACAAGCGCTTCCCACTCCACCATGTTCGGAGCCGGGGACGCTTGGGTCAGACCCAGGTGGCTGACGACGTAATCGTCGAGGCCTTGCTCGTTCAGCATCAGAGGAACTTCGTACAGAGTCGAAGCGTCGCGGCATTCCACGACGGCATTGGCGTCGATGTCGCAGAACAGAGCGATCTTGCGCTTCAGGTCCTCCGCCATCGGGTGCTCGGTGCGGCAGACGATGACGTTCGGCTGAATCCCGATGCTGCGCAGCTCCTTCACGCTGTGCTGCGTCGGCTTCGTCTTCACTTCTCCCGCCGCCTTGATATACGGAATCAAGGTGACGTGGATGTACATCACGTTCTCGCGGCCGATATCGGACTTAAGCTGGCGGATCGCTTCGAGGAACGGCAAGCTCTCGATATCGCCGACGGTTCCGCCGATCTCGGTGATGACGACGTCCGAACCGGTCTCGCGGCCCGCGCGGAACACCCGGTCCTTGATCTCGTTCGTAATGTGCGGAACGACTTGAACCGTGCCGCCGAGGTACTCGCCGCGGCGCTCCTTGCTGATGACCGTGGAATAAATCTTGCCCGTTGTCACGTTGCTGTTCTTCGACAGGTTGATGTCGATGAAGCGCTCATAGTGCCCCAGATCGAGGTCGGTCTCCGCGCCATCGTCCGTCACGAACACTTCCCCGTGCTGATAAGGGCTCATCGTCCCCGGGTCGACGTTGATATAAGGGTCGAACTTCTGAATCGTTACCTTTAATCCCCGATTCTTCAGCAACCGTCCGAGAGAAGCGGCGGTGATCCCCTTCCCAAGCGACGACACGACGCCGCCTGTTACGAAAATGTATTTGGTCACTCTGTACGAAACCTCCCACCACATGCCTAAGGCATTATCTTTAGCGTACCCGCATTTCCAACAAACATGAAGCCTCACTAAGTCCGTTCACGCTCTCCCATAAATAAGGAAATGAATCGCCCTACAAAACAAAAAAGTGTCACCCATAGAAATGGGGGCACTTTTTTAACCGAAATGGTCTTATGGAAAAGCATGCTCTTAAAGCCCAAGCATAAGTTTAACTTCTCGCACCTTGGGTGTCAAGCCTGCTTGCGAGGTTCTATTTATCGTCTTCCTCGTCGTCGGAATCGTCGAATTCGTCCTCGTCCAGATCGTCTTCTTCCGCTTCCTCGTCGATCTCTTCGTCGATCTCCGCTTCTTCCTCTTCTTCTATCGCCACTTCTTCGTCGACTTCACTGGCTTCCTCGCCTTCGTCGAAGATCTCTTCGCGATCCTCGTCGAACAGATCGAAGCCTTCCTCGTCCGCCGTGAAGGTCTCTTCCTCATCCTCGCCGTACAGATCGTCGTCGTCGAGATCGTCGTCGTCGTTGATGATCCGCGGACGCTTGCTGCTGCCGGCAACGGCGTCGTCGGAACGTTCGACCGGATACCAGCGCTTGAGGCCCCACACGTTGCTGCCGACGCATGCGAAGCGGCCGTCGATGTTGATCTCGGTATAGAGCTGCGCGATCACCTCATCGATCTGTTCTTGGGAGAACCCTCTCAGCTTGGCGATCTCCATCATGAGATCCCGATAATAGAACGGGGTGTTCGACGCTTTAAGCACCTCGAAGGCAAGGTCAACCATCGGCATCTCCCGGATCTTCTCGGCATCGAACTTCAGGACGTATTCCGCACTCACGTTACTGCTCATCCTCTCTTTATGTAAGCGTAAATCACCCGGAGATCGATAAATTCGAAGCAGGCAGGCCCCGGATGATCATTAAAATCAAGCGCACATCGTTTTGTGTCACCCTTTAGTTAACCGCATTTTCCACGAAAATGCAAGTGCGCTTCCGCCGCTGCCCCGGAACAGCGAAAAAACGAAGACGGGTCCGCAAGACGGCGCCTTCGTTTCTCGACTGTACCCCCTCGGCCTCTCCTATCGGCGCGGCCGACGCGGTTAAGAGTCTCGCCGGAAACTCTCTCTTCATCCTATGAAGCGCTCCCGATTTTGACACTGCACTGCGCCCATTTCGCCGCGAATCAGGCCGTTCTCCCATACAAGCGGAAGGACGGCCTCATAGTATAGGGAAGCACATTCGCCGGGAGGGATCACCGCAATGGACATGAGCGGCTTGCTGGAATGGCTGAGAGGCTCCCTCTCCTCCCCGGAGCACCGCGCCCGCCGAATCTTCCGGTTCCTGGAGCCCGAACAGGAACAGCGTTTCCTTCGGGAGTGGCGACAGCGGCGCAAGAACGACCGCTCTCTGCAAGCGGTCAGGCGGCTTGGCATCATCCGCGCTTACACGTGCGCACTTCCGGACCTCGAGTTACCGAAGGCATTCTCAAGCTCCATCGCCTGGGAGGACGACATCCGCGTCTCGACCCACGCGCTGCCCAAAGCCTCGCGGCCTCGCTCCGGCACGGTCAACGGAGTCCCGTGGGGAATCCGCAAGGTGCGCGCCCCGGAAGCATGGGGCCTCACGACCGGCCACAAGGTGAAGATCGGCGTCATCGATACCGGAGTCGACTTCCAGCATCCCGATCTTCGCCATTCGCTCGAACGCGGCATTAACCTCCTGCAGCGGACGATGCTCCCGAGCGACGACAACGGGCACGGGACGCACATCGCAGGGACGATCGCCGCGGCCAACCAACTGCACGGCATGATCGGCGTCTCCCCGAGAGCGTCCATCTATCCCGTCAAGGCGTTCGATCACAACGGCACCGCCTACGTATCGGATATTATCCTCGGCATCGATTGGTGTGTCCGCAACCGCATGGATGTCGTCAACATGAGCTTCGGCATGCGCACCCGGAGCCGGGCTCTGCTGAACGCAGTGACGAATGCTTATCGTTCCGGCGTGCTCATCGTCGCCTCGTCCGGCAACGACGGCAAGCAAGGGGAGATCGACTATCCCGCCCGCTATCCGAACACCGTGGCGGTCGGCGCGACGAGCCGGGACGGCCGCATCGCCGCCTTCACCAACCGCAGCAGTCGCATCGACGTCTACGCGCCCGGCGAGAAGATCGATTCCTGCTGGCTGCGGGGAATCCGGCGGAGCATGAGCGGCACGTCCATGGCGACCTCGCACGTTACCGGGGCGGTAGCGCTGCTGCTCGCCCACCGCCCCGGACTCGGCCCGGCCGAGGTGAAGAACCTGCTGCGCCGCTCGACCCGCCCCCTCCGGCCCGCCAGATCCCCCCGGCTTGGCGGAGAACTGGACATCATGCGGCTGCTTCGCAACGCGGATAAGAAAAATCGTCAGGGCAGCTTGCCCTGACGATTTTTCTTCGGCGATCCGGCGGTTTTTGCTCGGCGATCCGGCGAGTTTGCTCGGCGATCCAGCGGTTATTGCTCGGCGGTACGGCGAGTTTTCTGCGCTGAACCGCCGGTTTTTCTGCGCTGGTCCGGCGGCCTTCCATCGCTATCCCGCCGCCCGGCCGGCTTTTGCAATTTTATGTGGTTTTTCACATTCATCGGCTTGGACGGGAAGGAATTTCGGCGTTTTATGCGATTTTTCGCATATATCCCGCACTCCGGCCCGGAAATTCCTCCACGAATGTGATTTTTCGCATAAAACCGGACAAAGCACCCGTTTCCGAGCCGCGCGAATGTGATTTTTCACATAAAATTCGGCAGGCCATCGGAGGCCATCGCGCGGCTTCATCGCCTCTATCGCCGTCGTCGCCCTTACCGTCCGCCTTCGGCCCCCGCAATCGCCCGAACGAGGCCTCGACCCAGCCCTTCGCTTCTTACATCTTCTCCGGAGCGGAGACGCCGACCAGCCGCAGGCCGTTGCCGAGCACGATCTTGAGCGCGGCGAGCAGTTGCAGCCTCGCCTGGCTCTGCTCCGCGTCCTCCGTGATGACGCGCTCCGCCCGGTAATAGCTGTGGAACAGCGACGCCACCTCATAGATATAGCGGATCATGTGGTGAGGGGCGTAGCCTCTCGCCGCATCGGCGATGACGTCCGGCAGCTCGCCCATCTTGCGCAGCAGCTCGAATTCGTGCTCCGCGACAAGCTTGCCGAGCGGCGCCTCCGCCAACGGAACGAGCTCAATGCCCTGTTCCTCCGCCTGGCGGAAAATACTGCAGATCCGAGCGTAAGCATACTGAACGTAGAAAACCGGATTCTCGTTGGACGTCGACACCGCCAGATCCATATCGAAGTCGAGATGGGAGTCCATGCTGCGCATCGTGAAGAAGTAACGGATGGCGTCGACGCCGACTTCGTCCATCAGATCCTCGATCGTCACGGCCTTGCCGGTCCGCTTGGACATCTTCACCTTCTCGCCGTTCTGGAACAGGCTGACCATCTGCGCGATGAGCACCTTCAGCTTCTCCGGGTCGTTGCCGAGCGAAGCCATCGCCGCCTTCATCCGCGGGATGTAGCCGTGGTGATCCGCGCCCCAGATATTGATCATCTGATCGTAGCCGCGGCCGTACTTATCCATGTGGTAAGCGATATCCGGCGTCAGGTACGTATAGCTGCCGTCGTTCTTCACCAGAACGCGGTCCTTGTCGTCCCCGTGCTTCGTCGTCTCCAGCCAGACGGCTCCGTCCTTCTCGTAGACGGCTCCTTGGGCCCGCAGCGCATCGAGCGCGTTCACGACAAGCCCCTTCTCGTAGAGGGACGTCTCGCTGAACCAGACGTCGAAGCCGACGCCGAACCGGCCGAGGTCGCGCTTGATCTTGTCGAGCTCCTTCTCCAGCCCGTAGCTGCGGAAGTACTCGAACCGTTCCTCGTCGCCCAGCGCCAGCAGCTTGTCGCCCTCGCGCTCCGCCAGCTCCTTCGCGAAGCCGACGATGTCCTCGCCGTGGTAGCCGTCCTCCGGCATCTCGGCCTGCTGGCCGAGCGCCTGGCGGTACCGCGCCTCGATCGACCGGGCGAGGTTCGCGACCTGGTTGCCCGCGTCGTTGATATAGTATTCGCGGGTCACTTCATAGCCCGCGAAGTCGAGAATGTTGGCAAGCGCATCGCCGACCGCCGCGCCGCGCGCGTGCCCTAGGTGCAGGCTGCCCGTCGGATTCGCGCTGACGAACTCGAGCTGCACCTTGCGGCCCGCTCCATCCTGAACGGAGCCGTATCGCTCTCCGCCCGCGAGCACCTCGCCGATAATCGGATACAGGTATCCCTTGTCGAGGCGGAAGTTGATGAAGCCCGGTCCCGCGATCTCCGCCGAGACGATCGACGCCTTCGCCTGGTCCAGATTCGCGATGATGCCTTCCGCGATCTGGCGCGGATTCTTCTTCGCCAGCTTCGTCAACTGCATCGCCGCGTTCGTCGCCAGATCTCCGTGCGACTTCTCCTTCGGCACCTCGATAGCGAAGTCGGGCAGCTCCTCCCTCGTCGCGAAGCCCGCAGCCACCGCCGCATCTCCGATCGCTTCCTTCACTTGCCTGTACAGGCGTTCCAACGCATATTCGCTCATGATTCGTTATCCTCCCAGATCATCAACCGCAAGTCGAAGCGGTCCGTCTTCTCATCATTAACCCACAGGTCGTATTGCCATTCAATCGACAGCTCAAGTCCATCCGCCGCATCGTTCCCCTTGCCGTCTTCATCGCCCTGTTCCGGACCGTCCGCAAGGCCATCCGCCGCCCGCTCCTTCGACACCAGCGCGAAGGTGTCCATCTCGAGGCGCAGCCTGCCTGCGGGCGAGGCATACCACCCCGCCGTCCGCTGCCCCGGGCGGAAACTCTGCTCCGCCTGAACCTCGCCGTGCCGCAGCAGCGTCAATCCGCTCTCGTCCCGCTTGAACGTCACCGAGCAGCGGCCCCGTCCCTCGTCGTTCTCTTCGTATCGAATGTAGCAGCCGCCAGGCTTCGGGTACAGCATGCCGCGGTATTCGGCGACGCCGTTCCCGTTCGCCCCGCCGCTGTGCAGCTCGATACGAACTCGCCTCGGTTCCGAACCGTTCATCGCATCGGTTCAACTCCTCTCTATCTCCCTGCAGCCCCGTTGGCCCCCGGAGCCCCTCCCGGACCTCTTCGAATGCCCCCAAGAACGACAAAAAATCCGCCTCTATAAAGAGACGGATAGGTTCCGCGGTGCCACTCTTCTGAATGTCGCGAATTCACGGGGCGGCCCCGCTTGCTTCAACGGCATTCTCTCGATCGGATAACGGCCTTGGCCGGACTCCCCTACTTCGGCCGAAGCCGGGCTCTGGGAATCGACTCCCGGGTGCGCTTCCCTCAGGCTCTCGTACCGGCTTCCACCATCCCGGCTCGCTGCGACGACCAAACGCTGAGGTACTCTCCCGATCCACGTCGGTGGGATATGTTAGCCTTCATTATAGGATAACCGGGGGCAAAAGAAAAGCCGGGATTTCTCCGGACCGCCGCTGCTGAGATCATCCCCCGGCCTTCCCCGCCGCCCCAATCCCCGCGACTCCCTCCCCCTACCGCTGCCGAGTCTCGGTCAGATGGAACTGGCCGACGAGCTGCTGCAGGAACGAGGTGATGCTCTCCACCGTGTTCGAGGTGTGGCGGACGCCCTGGATGCCGCCCGTCAGCTCCTGAAGCTTCGCCTCGACCTCGGTCGAGATCGCGCGGTTCTCCATGCTGACCGCGGCGATCTTCTCCATCAAGGCGACGACCTCGTCGACGACCTGCGTCTTGAGCGAATCCTCCGCCTTGGCGGAGCCCAGCGTCTCGGAGGCGACGGCCACGAGCTCCGTCCCTTCCGCAACGACCCGCGTCCCCTCCTCCATCGACTCGTAGGCCTCCTGTGCGTGATTGTAAATTTTCTCCACGATGCCGTGAACCTCTTCGGTCGAGCTGCGCGTCATATCCGCCAGCTTGCGAATCTCGGAGGCGACGACCGCGAAGCCCCTGCCGTGCTCGCCGACCCGCGCCGCTTCGATGGAAGCGTTAAGCGCGAGCAGGTTCGTCTGGGCGGAGATCTCTCCGATGACCTGGAGCACGCCGCGAATCTCGTTCGCCGTGTCCATGAAGACGCGAATGGCGCCGTTCGTCTGGGCGACCCGATGGGAGATGTGCGCCATCTTGTCGCCGATGCGCTCGACTTCGCTCTGGGCAATCGAGATCTGCTCGGACGCCTTCTCCTCCAGCATCTGCAGCGTCTGGCGCATCTCGTCCGCGACATCCTTCGCGACGTCGATATCCTTGAGCTGCCTGCGGATGCTGCGGATCATGTCGTGAACCCGGCCGCTCACCCGCTCGGTCGTCACCGCCGTCGTCGCCGTCGATTCGTTCAGCCGGTGCTGGCTCAGGGAGACGTCGAAGGACGCGGACTTGACCCGAAGCATAATGCCTTCCAGCGAATCGATCATGTTGTTGATCCACTTCGCCAGATCGCGAATCTCGTCGTTGTCGAACTCTTCCGTATGGATTCGCTTGGTCAGGTCGCCCTTGCCCTCCGCATTGATGCGAATGAAGCGGTTCAGGCTGCGCAGCGGCTCCACGACCCGCCGGTCGCTTCGCCGGCGCGTCAAGGCGGCGGACGACAAGCCGGCGATCAAGCTCAGAGCGAGCGCAATCACGGCCGTCAGCAGCGGGGACACCTCCCTCGCGGCAATGTACACGACAGCGGCCGATACGATCCCGAACAAGCCGAATTGGATGAGCTGCGGCCTTACCAGCCGAAGCGAGATGCTCCGAATCCGGTATACCTCCTCCAGATCGCCCTCGCACATCATTCCCCAGACGTCGGGACAATGCGGAAGCTGGAAGGTGACTCCCTTCCCGATAACGGGAATGTGCCGGTAGTCCGAATAGCCGGGGAATTCGACGAACAGATTGCTGCCGTTGCGGATCGTGTTCGCGACACCCGGGTGAAGCTCGCCGGTCGCCGGGTCGGTGAACATGATCTCCAGCTCGGTATGCTCCTTGACCGACACGACTCCCCAATCCGTCGTCACCCCGTCCTTCAGATTCTCTCCGTGCGTGAAGGTGCGGTCCTCGAAGCGGCTGCGCGAGAGCGCCGTTCCCGGGGCGATATGGACGTTAAGCGCCGGCTTCGCCATGAACAGGTAATTGTCCCCCGAATCGGGGTACACGTGGCCGGATTCCCGCTGGATCAAGTCCCCGATCACATCGTTCGGGACGCGGCCGCACAGCAGGCCCGCGGTCATTCCGTCCGGAAGCGTCACCGGCAGCAGGAAGAGCAGCGTCATCTTGTCGTGGAAGGAAGAGGATCGGGAACCGATCTCCTTCGTCAGAGGATCGGGATACGGACCGAACAGGCAAGGGCGGGCTCCGCCGCCGTCTCCGGCCGAGTAGCGCACTCCGGGAGCCAGAAGGGAATCCTGCTCGTACCTTCTTCCCTTATGGGGAAGGTGCGTCGAATAGATGACAAGTCCCTCCGAATCCAGCATAAAAATCTCCGTAAAGTCCGATGCCCGCGTGTAGATGTCTCCGAACAGCTTGTCCCACGCCGCCTGGTCCTTCTCCTCCGACGCCGACGCCGACGCTCCCGCAGCCCCTCGCGAACCGGCCGAGACAAGCTGATCCCGCAGCCGTTCGAGCGAGCGCCAGTATTCATTGGTCCAATCCTTCAGAACCTCCATCCGCGTCTCGGCGATCCCTTCGAAGATATCCTCGACGTCCCG
Source organism: Cohnella fermenti (assembly GCF_004801405.1). Lineage (GTDB taxonomy): Bacteria > Bacillota > Bacilli > Paenibacillales > Paenibacillaceae > Cohnella > Cohnella fermenti. Next base: position 190,481 of record NZ_SSOB01000008.1, on the reverse strand, counting down.
CTTCGTCGCCGCATTCAGACGGTAAGACCACCACAGCGGCAACCCTTTTTTCCATCCCAGCCAATCGAACATGATGTTTTCCCCCCGCTATCGCAATACCTCATGATGTCAGTAATTATATCATAGTGAATAGGCTTTTTGTCTTATTTTCTTGGAAAATGTAGGTTTCGGCGCGTTTTTCGATCATGTTTTCGGTTTTGTTTGGAATTTTTTGGTTTAAATTTCGATAGATTAGGGAATAAAACCGAACATTGTTTGTCCGCCGCGCCAATTACCCTTCCGTCTCGGCTGTATTTTCACAACAAAGCTGACATCGAAGAATGACCGAAACGCAGACAACCCCGGAACGCCCTGTGCAGGGGCGGTACCGGGGTTCGGCGCCAGCGCAATCCGACCTTTACTTCGTGAGATCCTCGACGAACTTCGGCAGCGCGAACGCGGCGTGGTGCAATCTCGGGGTGTAATACTTCGTCTCGAGCTCCGCGATATCCTCGGTCCTGACGCTCAGCGGGTCGTACCGCTTGCTGCCCATCGTGAACGTCCAGAGGCCGCTCGGGTAGGTCGGAATGTTCGCCGTATACACGCGCACGATCGGGAACACCAGCTTCACGTCGCGATTGACGCTCCGGATCAGATCGGCTTTGAACCAAGGATTATCCGTCTGCGCCACGAACAAGCCATCTTCCTTCAGCGACTCGCTGATGGCTTGGTAGAAGCCGCGGGTGAACAACTGCACCGCAGGGCCGACCGGCTCCGTCGTGTCCGCCAGGATGACGTCGTACTCGTTCTTGCGCTCGTGGATGTGCCTGAAGCCGTCGCCGACCTGCACCGATACGCGCGGATCGTCCAGCTTGCCGGCGATGGACGGCAAGTACCGCCGCGAATATTCGATGACCTTGCCGTCGATATCGACGAGCACGGCCTCCTTCACCTTAGGGTGCTTCAGAACCTCGCGAATGACGCCGCCGTCTCCGCCGCCCACAACCAGAACCTTCTCCGGATTGGGGTGCGTGAACAGCGCCGGATGGGTCACCATCTCATGGTACACGAACTCGTCGCGAACCGTCGTCATCACCATTCCGTCGAGCACGAGCATGTTGCCCCACTCTTCCGTCTCGATCATCGCCAGCTCCTGGAAGTCCGTCTGCTCGTGGACGTAAGTCTGCTTGATTTTGGCCGTAATGCCGAAGCTCTCGGTCTGCTTCTCCGTGTACCACAGTTCCATCGAGGACATGAATGGCCCCCTCTCTTCCGCCAAGAATTGGTCCGTACACAACGTATTATGAAGAGAATCGCGTTCCGATTGCAACCGTCCGGGCAGAGGAATAAGCTGAGCCGCCCCTTTCCATAATAAGGGGAGATTGCTAATCCGAATAAACTGCCGAGTGTGGGCAAAAGGAGGACCTTATGAGCGAGACCCGAACAGAGACGGATACGATCCATGCGGTGCCGGTGCGAACGAGCGAGGAGAGCGACGTCATGTCCCGGGAAATGACAGGAACCGACGCCGGATCGGCCGCTTCCGGGCGCGCCGGCCGCTGGTTATGGCTGCTCGCCACCGCGTTCTCGCTCCTTGTGCTCGCCGCCGCTTCCCTGGCCGCCCTCGTTGAATATACTCCGCTTCCCGAAGCTTCCATTCCGCAATCGACGACCATCCTCGATTCCGAAGGCAACGTGCTCGCCGCCCTGCAAGGCGGCGTGAACCGGCGAACCGTCGCGCTCCGCGACATCTCCCCGTGGCTGATCAAGGCGACGATCGCCGCCGAGGACCGCCGGTTCTACGAGCACTCCGGCCTCGATGCGCGCGGTCTGCTTCGCGCTGCCTGGATCGATGCGCGGCATCTGTCCAAGGAGCAGGGCGCGAGCACGCTCACCCAGCAACTCGCCCGCAACCTCTACCTGTCGCACGAGCGCACGTGGACCCGCAAGCTGAAGGAGGCGCTGTACGCCGCCAAGCTGGAGCGCCGCTTCTCCAAGGACGAGATTCTGGAGATGTACCTGAACCAGATCTATTACGGGCACGGAGCTTACGGGGCGGAGGCGGCGTCGCTGCTCTACTTCGGCAAGCATGCCCGCGAGCTGAACCTCGCGGAGAGCGCCATGCTCGCCGGCATTCCGAAGGGACCGCGCTACTACTCTCCCCATCTTCATTACGAGCAAGCGAAGGCGCGCCAGGCGACCGTCCTGCAGACGATGACGGAGACTCGCTACATCGGCGCCGCGCTCGCCGCCAGAACCCGGTCCGAAGCCGTCGCGATCCAGCCGCTCCCGAAGGGGAAGGGCCAGATCGCCCCCTACTTCGCCGACTACGTTCGGAAGCTGGCCGCCCAGTATCTCGGAACCGACGAGAAGCTGCTGACCGAAGGCGGCCTGCAGATCGTCACGACGCTGGACAGCCGGGTGCAGAGCGCGGCGGAGGCCGCCGTCGCGAAGCAGCTGCCGGAGAACGGCGAGCTGCAGGCGGCGCTGGTGGCGATCGATCCGTCGACCGGCTACATCAAAGCGATGGTCGGGGGCCGGGATTACGGCCAGAACCAATTCAATCGGGTTTTCGCCACGACGCGCCAGCCCGGCTCGTCCTTCAAGCCGATTCTGTATGCAGCGGCGCTCTCCGAAGGCGCGGTGACCGCGACGACCCGGTTCCGCAGCGAGCCGACGTTGTTCTACTACGACGATTATCGCAAGGTTTATCGGCCGAGCAACTACAACGACCGCTACTTTAACGGCGAGATCGGCTTGCGCCAGGCCATCCGCTCGTCGGACAACATCTACGCGGTCAATACGATCATGAAGGTTGGCCCGGAGCAGGTCATCCAGATGGCCCGCAAGCTCGGCATCACCGCCCGGCTCGACGCCGTCCCTTCGCTGGCGCTCGGCACGTTCCCCGTCAGCCCGTTCGAGATGGCGTCCGCCTATTCCGCGTTCGCGGCCGGGGGCGACCGGGCGGAGCCGGTCGCAATCGTTCGCATCGCCGACCGGAACGGGCGGGTTCTGTACTCGGCGAAGCCGCGCCGGGAGCAGATCGTCTCTCCCCAGTTGGCCTACGTGCTGAGCGACCTGATGCGAAGCGTCTTCGACACCGGCGGCACCGCGCACCGGATCTCGCGTATGCTGACCCGCCCGGTGGCGGCCAAGTCCGGCACGACCCCTTCGGACGCCTGGTTCGTCGGCTACACGACGGAGCTCGTCACCTCCGTGTGGGTCGGCTACGACAAGGGGCGGACGATTACGCAGAGCGAAGCCCATCGCGCCGCGCCGATCTTCGCCGACTTCACGGAGAAGGCGCTGGCGGACATCGCCCCGCACTCCTTCCCGTTGCCGGACGGCGTCGTCCAGACGTACGTCGACTCGGCAACAGGCCTGCTCGCGACGGCCGACTGCCCGGAGCACCGCGTGCTGGAGTCGTTCATCGCCGGCACGGAGCCGACCGAGAGCTGCGCCCCCATCCGCAGCCTCCAGCAAGAGAGCGACACCAACTCTTCCCCTTGGTGGAAGAAGCTGCGTCACTGGTGGAAGAGCTGAGGAAGGTGGAACCGGTGTTGATGGATGGGCTGAAGATGGTGGAGCCTCGGTGTTGATGGAGGAGTTGAAGATGGTGGAACCTCGGTGTTGATGGAGAAGCTGAAGATGGTGGAACCGGTGTTGATGGAGAAGCAGAGTGTGGCGGAGCCGCGGCTCTCGCGGAAACGCTGAAGGCGGCGTCACTCCCGCTCGAACGGGCGCCGAACTGCGCACCTGAGCCGGGTTGAGCGGCGAAGAGGGGAAGATGGTAGTTTAACTGCGCACATGGCCGGGACGGAGCGTCGTTTGGTGGACGTGTCCATTTTCTTTACAAAGGCTCATTATGATCGGAATTCCGACTACATTCCGCGGTTCGTGCTCGGATCGAGCGATTATGATCGGAATTCCGGCTACATTCCCACTAGCCTTGCACGGAAGCTTACATCGACTCGGAGGAGGCACTCCATGAATGAGAATGCTCATTTTTTGAGCATCCAGCTCGCTCTCAGCGGCACAACGGCGCTGAATGCTCATTTTTTGAGCATTCAGTTCGCTCTCGACGGCACAACGGCGCTGAATGCTCATTTTTTGAGCATTCAGCTCGCTTTCGGCGGCACAACGGCGCTGAATGCTCATTTTTTGAGCATCCAGCTCGCTCTCAGCGGCACAACGGCGCTGAATGCTCATTTTTTGAGCATTCAGTTCGCTCTCGACGGCACGGAGGAGGCAAGCAATGTAAGAATGCCTATTTTAGGCTAGGCATAAACTGTCATGTCAGCTTTGATGCAATGCTAGTGCTACATTCCGGGATTCACGCCCGGACCGCGCGATTATGATCGGAATTCCGATTACATTCCGCGGTTCGCCTCCGGATCAAGCGATTATGATCGGAATTCCGACTACATTCCGCGGTTCGCCCCCGGATCGAGCGATTATGATCGGAATTCCGACTACATTTCGCGATTCGTCCCCAGACCGCGCGATTATGATCGGAATTCCGATTACATTTCGCGACTCTCCCCCGAATCGAGCGATTATGATCGGAATTCCGATTACATTCCGCAGCTTGCGTTCGCATCCCGTTCGCGGTTCGCTTCGCCGCTTCGCTTGGCCGTTCGATCAGACGATGCCGTGAGGCGGCGGAGTGCGCTCAGGAGAAGCCGCGCAGGCGTTCGGCCAGCACCTGCATCATGCTCCGCAGAACGGCGATGTTCTGGAAGCAGAACGACGTGACTTGATCGCGATGGAGGACGAGCAGCACCGCATCCGTCGACGCGGTGCAGTCCGCCGAGCGCAGGCCGCTGTCGATAATCGCCATCTCGCCGAAGCTGTCGCCTTCTCTAAGGTCTGCAATCCGCTCCTCGCCGCGGTGGACGCGGACGCTTCCTTCGATGATGCCGTAGAGTGCGTCGCCGTATTCGCCGACCTTGCAGATCGGCTGGCCCGCCGCGACTTCCACTTCCTCGACCCGTCCGGCGAGCCGCACCAGGTCCTCCTGCTCCAACTGGGCGAACAGCCCGATCTTGCTCAGCACGAGCACGCGCCGCAGGATCGAGTCGCCCGGCCCGGCGGCCGGTCCCGACAGCTCCCGCACCGCCGCCGCTGCCGCCTCGACCGCTGCCTGCACGGGAGTCTGGACTTCCTTCGCCCGGTCCAACTGCATCCTGATTCGCCGCGACAGCAGCTTCATCATCTCCAGCGCGATGCCCGTCCGGTCGAACATCAGCAAGTAGATGTCCGACGAGCCGAGCCGCAGCAGCCTCGACGGTTCCTCGGCGCGGAAGTCGGCCGTGCGCGGCCGCCCCGTCAGCAGAGACGTCTGGCCGAAGCCCTCGCCCGGGCCCAGCTCGCCTTCCTTCCGCCCTTCCCGACCGACGGCAATCTTCCCCTCGACGATCAGATAGAACGAGTCGCCCGCCTCGCCTTCGCGGGCGATTGTCGTTCCGGCGGGCACCGTCGTCTCGCTCAGCCGCTCGGCGATCGCCGACAGTTCGCGGTCCGGCAGCCCGCCGAACAGCTCCGCCCGCCGCAGCGCCGCGATCCGCTCCATGCGCTTCGCCAGCGGGAGCGCGCCCTCGGCCGCCTCCTCCGCCGGCGAACGGCCGGCGCCCGCATCTCTCCGCGCGGCCAGCCCGATCGTCAGCCGCAGCCATTCGTCTCCCCGCTCGCCAAGCTCGGCCAGCGTCCGTTCGCTCGGCTCGACGCCCTGCGGACTCGCCAGCGTCCGCGGCGCCGACATCAAGCGCGCCACCTCGGTGCGCAGCTCGGCCTGCAGCAGTTGGTCCATGACCTCGGCCGCGTTCGCCTGCTGGCGCGCATCCCCTTCCGACCAGCCGGCATAGACCGCGCCGATCGTTCGGGGGTCGTGCACGAGCGAGAGCAGGCGGAACACCCGGCTCTCCGCAGCCGATCTGAGCTGGCGGACGGCTTGCAGCATCTCCTCGTATTCCGTCCTCCCCGCATACCCCGAAGCCAGCGCGATCACCCGCGCCCCGTCCTGGATCTCCGCGAGGACCAGCCGCGTCACGTCCTTCTCCTCGGCCCATGCCTGCCCGCGATGCATACGGACCATCGCCTCGAGCAGCTTCTCCTTCATCTCGGGAGAGGCCGCTTCGTACCGGGCCAGCAGCATCTCGAACGCGCGCACAGTGCCGAGCCGCTCGAGCACCTTCGGCAGATGCAACGGCTCCGGCTTCTTGTCGAAGCTCCCTTCCAGCCGAGGCAGCAGCGCCGCTTCCCCATAGGCGGCCAGCGCTTCTACCGCGAAGCGGCGGCTCTCGCCATCGTCCAGAAGACGGACCAGCTCAACCACCAGCTCGGGGACGCGCAGCGCTCCGGCGGACGAGATCGCCGCAATCCGAACGTCCGGAGACTCATCCTTCAGCAGCGGAATAAGCGGCTTGTAGAACTCCCGGATGCCGATTCGCCCGAACAAGGCCGCCATCGCCGTCCGCTCGTCCTCCCGGGTGCTGCCGAGCATGCTCTTGAACGTCGCCACCGCCCGGAACATCCCTTCGATGCCGTAATGCTTCACGAGCCCGGCAATCGCCGCCGCCCGCTCCTCCACGATCTCGGAATCGACCTTCTCGCCGATTGCGTCCAGATGCTCCTCGCGGCCGTAGGCCGCAAGCGCCAGCAGCGCCTGCCCCTTGACCTTCGGGCCGGCCTCCGACGCGATCAATTCCAGCAGCTCGGGCTCGAACCCTTCCGGCTTCGCCTCCTCCACCGCGGACAGCGCCTCCACCGCCACCTCGGGAGAGGAATGGCGAATCAGCCCCGAGTAATAGGGGCCAAGGTCCACGCCCTGAAGCCCGCGCAGAATTCGCAGCGCATGCAGCGCTTGATGCGAGTCCGGACACGCAAGCGCACCGAGCAGAAGCTGGCGGCTGGCAGGGTCCATCAGGTCCAGGCTGTCGGAGCTGAGGTCGTCTCCTCGCGTCTTCAGCGTCGAGAGCAACATGCGCAGGTAAGAGCCCTTGACCATGACCGCCGCCGTGATGCAGATGACGAGCAGCGCGAGCGCGATATACCCGAGCTGGGCTGCCGAGAGGAAGGGGGACAGGCCGAGGAGGCAGAGAGCGGCGACACCCTTCGCCCCGTTGCGCACGACGCCGTCGAGGAAGCTCTTCGCCCGGTTGCGCCATTCCGGCGGCACCGGGAACATGATGAGCTGGTTCACCGACGAATGAATCGTGTCCCCGAGCACCTTGTCGCTCCCCTTCACGACCACGGCCACCGCCAGCACCGGGTAGAGCAGCAGGCCCAGGCTGCCCGCCAGCAGCGCGATCGGGAAAACAAGCAGCGCCGTCATGACGCCGAACCGGGTCAGGATGCGGCCGGCGACGAACAGTTGCACAAGCAGCGCGAGAATGCCCGAGAAGCCGTAGAAGCTCCCCATGAAGCCGGCCAGCGCGTCATTGGCCAGCGTCTCCTTCAGCACAACCTTGAATTGATAGTCGATGAGCGTCAAGGACACGACAAGCGTTCCGGCCATCACCGAGACGAACTTCAGATGGGGAACGCTTCGGAACAGCTTCTCCTTCTTGGCGGGAGCCTGGCGCTGCCCCTTCTCCGCCGGCTTCCTCGTCTGCTCCGCGAACGTCTCCTGCGGATTCGGGAGCCTTCGCCGAAGCGCGATCACCGTCACCAGCGCGAGAAGCTGGAGCGTTCCGTACACGAGAATCAGGTTCGCGGTCCCCAGCAACGGAACGAGCAGCTTCAAGCCGAAGCCGCTGACGATGCCTCCCGCGATGCCTCCGCTGCCGACCATCCCGATCGTCTTTTTCGCCCGGCGCTGGTCCATGACCGCGGTCGCGAACTGCCAGAAGCAGACGATCATCAGGAAGTTGAAGACATCGAACGCGATATAGATAACGGGGAAAACCCACCTAAGCTCGGCGGCCACCCCCAGCCGGGATACGGCCACCAGGGCGGAGAGCGCGGGAATGAGGAGTACGATCAGCCGATCGATCCGCAGCTTGCCTCCGAAGCGCTGGAACAGGATGCCGCTCAGAATCATCGCTGCCGCCTGGGGCAGATACATCATGGAGAGATGGGAGGAGTCGAATCGGCTGAGGAACAGCGTGTCCGCCGCCGTTCTCCCGATCGTGGACGCCGCCACAACGCAGAACAAATAGAAGAAGAGGTAGGCGGCCTTCACAAGCTCCGCGCGATCCTCCGCATCTCCCGCCAAATTCCTTACGAATGCCGATCCCGTTAACAGCCTCATCAAACGAGTTTCGCTCCCCGGTCTATCAGACTAGTTCTTATTGTCCTGAATTGTACTACAAAATCGCCAGAAATAGGCAGAAAGGTTCAGAGTTTTTTAGAAAAAACGCAAGGAAAGCGCTCGAACGATGGTGCGGATGAAACTGAACGATGCCTGACATGCCGCCCCCCTTAACTCAGGCGGTTTTATGCGTTTTTTCACACTCGTCGGAAAAGTTCCGCCCCCAAAAAATCCGCTTGGATTCTAGCAGCCATCCAGCACCGGATACGGCGGTCGGATGTCGGTGAGGAGCGAGACAGAGGTGGACGCAGGGCGCGACGGCGGCGGCGAGAACAACAAATGCGAAAGCAGCGACAGCGATAAGATCTGTCGTTACACGGATTTCCCGCACATCTCCCTCTCCAACTGCCTCTCCGAAGCCCCTTTATCCTCCGCACGAATGTGACTGTTCATATAAATCGCCCAACTCACCCATCCTCGGGCCGCGCCACTACGAATTGCCGCCCAAATTTTGGGCATCCGGCGACAACGTCAGCCGCGGCGGCGATGGCAAACCCAAACAAAAAAGCCCGAGCGATCCGACGTGCCGTCAGATCGTTCAGGCTGTGTTCGCAGCGCCCATCCCCATCCGGGGGCTCAGGCCAGCAGGTCCTTCAGCTCCTGAGGAGAGTGGTCCCACCACTGCGGGTTGTGCTCCTTCAGCAGCTTGGCGAGCGCCGCCTTCTCTTCCGGGCCGATGTTCTCGAGCAGGAACTTGCGCTTGATCGCGCGATCCAGACGATTCACGTGATCGGCGAGAATCTTCCATCCGCGGCGCGCCTCCGTATCGACCAGCATCTCGCAGGACGCCGCTCCTCCATAGAAGCTTCCTTCCTCGTCCCGGTCCACCGCAACCCAGACGATCCAGGCCGGACGGCCGTTCGGAACGTCCTCCTTGTTCGGAGAGAACTTGATCCCCCGCTCGATCTTGCTCTTCGCATGCATCGCGCCGACGTCGATGTAGGCTTCGCCCTGGTCGATGATGATGCAGGCGACCTGGCTCAGGTCGATGCTTCCCGCTCCGAAGCCCTTGTGCTGCTTATTGCTAACGACGTTCAGAGACAGCTTCTTCTTCTCCGGCGCCGGCTGCTGTTGTTCGTTGTCCATTCGTTCCAGCCTCCATTCTCACTTCTCCTATTCTAACGAAAAACGGACGGAAAAGCGATGAGCGTCATCCGGGATATCGCCCATAGTGTCCCACAGTGTCGCCATTGATCCCTCGACCGGATAAGCCCCTGCTTGTTCAATCCGCAGATATAATCGCGGGACAACCAACATATACATGCCCTAGACGCTTGTCAACGGGAGGGTTAACCGTATGCCCCATCGTCGTATGTACCGCACGCTTGTCCTTGCGCTATCCGCCGCCTTGCTCGCCTTATCCTTCAAGTTCGGATTCGCGGACGCTTGGGCCGGCCAGTACGTCTTGCCCCCGGCCGCCGGGACGCAGGAGCAGGAGCTGTCCGCCATGGCCCCCTCTTCCGTTCCGGCTTCCGAGCCGAACGCCGACGCTCCGCTCGCGCCGACGGCGAACGTGCTCAGCAACCGGGTAACCGAATACCACATCTCCGTCGTTCTTGGGGAAGACGGCACTCTCGCCGCCCAGCAGACCATCACTTGGCAGAACCCCGGACGCAAGGAAGTATCGGACCTCTACTTCCACTTGTATCCGAACGCTTTCTCTCCCGGAAGCACGTTCCTGAAGGAATCCGGCGGCCAGCTTCGCGGAGACAAGATGCAGGCCGGCAGCTACGGGTCGATGACGCTGAACTCTCTCACGACCGAAGAAGGGGAGACGCTGCTGCCCCGCCTTCATTACGTCCAGCCCGACGACGGCAACTCCTCCGATCGGACGCTTGCCACCCTGCTGCTCCCTCACCCCGTCAAGCCGGGCCAGAGCCTGACGCTGCGGATGACCTACACCGTGAAGCTGCCGCAGGTGTTCGCCCGCATGGGCAAGGCCGGGGACTTCGTCATGGCCGGGCAATGGTTCCCTAAGCTCGCGGTTTACGAGACGACGGGAACGCGCGGCCGGACAAGCGAGGGCTGGAACACCCATCAGTATCACGGCGATTCGGAGTTCTATTCCGACTTCGGCATCTACAGCGTCAGCATCGATGTGCCGGACACGTACAAGGTCGCCGCCACCGGCTTCCAGACGAAGGCGGCGGTCGTCGCCGGCGGCCGCAAGACGTACCAGTTCTACGCGGACGACGTCCACGACTTCGGCTGGGCGGCGTCGCCGGACTTCCAGTTCGTCGAGGATACGTTCTCTTCCGTCGGCGTGCCGGGCGTCCGCATCAAGCTGTACATCGACCCTCTGCACAAGGATCTCGCCGAGAGGTACATGCATGCCGCGAAGTCGGCGCTCGCCAAGCTCGGGGAGTGGTACGGGGAGTATCCCTACTCCACCCTCTCCGTCGTCGTCCCTCCGCCGGACGCGAACGGGGCCGGGGGGATGGAATACCCGACGCTCGTCACCGCGGCGGCGGCCAAGGACGACAAGCCCGGCTACGAGCTTGAGCGCACGCTTGTGCACGAGATCGCGCATCAATACTGGTACGGCATCGTCGCGTCGAACGAATTCGAGGAAGCGTGGCTGGACGAAGGCTTCACGTCCTATACGGAGGATAAGCTGATGTCCGCCATCTACGGAGTGTCTTCCAGCTCCCTGGTCGAAGCCAGCTATCTGACCCACCCCGAGCCGCTGAAGCTTGAATCCTGGCGGTACAGCAGCTCCGACCGTTATGCGGAGAACGTCTACATGCGCGGCAAGCTCGTTCTGAAGGAGATCGAACGGGAGGTCGGGGAGAAGACCATGAACAAGATCATGCGCTCCTACTTCCAGAAGTACAAGTTCAAGCACCCGTCCTCCGCCGACTTCCAGAAGGTCGTCGAGTCGGTGACGAAGGAGAAGTGGGGAGATTTTTTCCAAGCGTATGTTTATCACGGGCAGATGGCCGATTACGCCGTCGAGTCCATCCGGTCGGTCCCGCAGGCAGACGGCGGCTACCTGACCACCGTGCTGCTCAGAAGGAACGGCGGCAGCGGGCAGCCGGTCGGCGTCATGTTCCGCTTCGCGAACGGGGAGACGCTGCGCCAGACGTGGGACGGGGAGCAGAACCATACCCAGATGCAATTGAAGCACACGTCTCCGCTCTCTTATGCGGCAATCGATCCGTCCATGTCGATTGTGCTCGATAACCTTCGCTACAACAACTATCTGAAGACGGAGGTGCCGGAGCGCAGCCGGACCCGTCTCAATATCGGCCTCTCGTCGTTCCTGGAAGGCCTGCTCGGCACATTGGCATGGTGAGGTGATGGACATGCGCGCATTCCTGTCGCAAGGCTGGGCGCTGACGCTCCGGCATAAGTATGTTCTTGTTGTGCTCTTCCTCTATCGGCTTCTCTGGGGTTACTTCCTCTACCGGTTCGTGGATTCCATCGTCTCTCCCGTGCTCGCCCGATATCCGGACGACCATCCGAATCCGTATGCCGTCCGCCTGTTCTTCGTGGAGGCCCAATTCCGCCTGTTCAAGACCGACGTCTCCTACGAGCCGCTCGCCCTGCTCGGCGGAATGTTCCTCCTGCGGATGATCGCGACGCCCTTGATCAATGCCGGACTGTTCTATTCGTTCCGGCATTCGGAGGACGGCCGGGGCACTTCGGTCCTGAAGGGCATCCGGCGAAGCTGGAAGGGCGTCACCGCGCTGTACTGGGCAGAGAGCGCGCTGACGCTGGCGCCGCTCGCCTGGCTTGTTCCCTTCGCCTATTCCTGCTACATTAAGGAGCCGAATATGACCGTCTGGCTGCGCGACCTGCTGCCGGTTGCGCTCTGCTGGTTCGCCTGGGGCTTCGCCGTGCACCTGCTCTTCCAGTTCATGCAGTTCAGCTCGGCGACGGGAGGACCGATCCTGCAGGGGCTGCTGCGGGCGTGCAAGCAGGCGATTCCGCTGCTGCTCGTCTCCCTGAGCCTGATCGGCGCCGGCCTGCTCGCTTCGGCCGTCGTCACGACCGCGGCGCTGCTGTGGACCGGATTCGCCGCAATCGCGCTTCATCAAGCGTTCCAGTTCGTCCGTTCCCTGCTGTCCCTATGGATCTCCGCCTCGCAATTCGAGGTGTGGCGACCCGATTCGCAGGCTCCCTGATTCTTTAGCCCTCCATCTTCAGGCTCCTCCGTTCGCCAGGAACCAACAAGCCTCCCCATCCGCCAACCGACAAGGTTGGCCGACATGGGGAAGCTTTTTTGGCGTTTAAGATCGTTGATCGCGCTTTCAGAGGAAAATTATTAAATTTTCATTAAGGAATTCTAATTTTTTTGCGGCAGGAAAAAGGGACCATATGCCCGAATTACTAAACCTCAGTGCAAAAAATTGCCGAATTCCCGCGCACAAGGGAAACGGGGGAACCAGTAATTCCGGGTGAATTGATCTCGCCTCACAGGGATCATAGGGAGCCTTCAACCGAACCCTCCAGCTAACCTCGTAGGCTTTGGAAGGAGTTACCTGTTTTGCGCAAGAAGTTATCTGCCGTATTCGCGGGGCTCGTCTTGCTGCTCGCCTTCCAGGCAGGCAGCGCCTTCGCGGAGTCCAAGCTGGACACCGAGGTCAGCAAGCTGATCGGCATTGACTACGACTATGGGGGAACGACGACGAGCGGCTTCGATTGCTCCGGCTTCACGGCCTATGTGTTCAAGAAGCTCGGCATGACCCTTCCCCATTCGTCCGCACAGCAATTCAAGCTGGGCGACAAGGTAGCCAAGGCGGATCTGCAAGCGGGCGATTTGGTGTTCTTCAACACCAGCGGCAAGGGAGTATCCCACGTCGGCGTGTATGTGGGCGACAACAAGTTTGCGCATGCGGCTTCCAAGGGCGTCACGATCTCGGGCCTCGATGAGAAGTACTATGCCGCTCGTTACCTCGGCGCACGCCGCGTCATGAGCGAAGAGACCTACAAGAAGGTCACTTCCGACTCCGCGGCAGTTCTGTAATTCTTTTACCCGTCCTCTGTTATTCTTAAACAAGCACAACAAGAAGAAGGCTATCGCACCATCCTCGGCGGAGGAGCGATAGCCTTCTTCTTGTTTCGTTCGCGTTGAGTGAAGCCTAGAAGCTGAAGTATTCCTTCGCATTGCGGTAGGAGATGTCTTCCGCCAGGCCGCCGAGCAGCTCGAGATCGGCAGGGGCTTCACCGTTCTCCGCCCATACGCCGAGCAGATTGCACAGGATGCGACGGAAGTACTCGTGGCGAGTATACGACAGGAAGCTGCGGGAGTCGGTCAGCATGCCGACGAATCGGCCGAGCACGCCGAGATTCGCCAGAGCTCTGAGCTGTTCCAGCATGCCGTCCTTCGTATCGTTGAACCACCATGCCGACCCCAGTTGCATTTTCCCAGGGATGCCTCCGCCTTGGAAGCTGCCGATCGCGGAACCGAGCACATACAGGTGCGTCGGATTGAGCGAATAGACGATCGTGCGCGGAAGCGCGTCCTCCCGCTCCAGCCCGTCCAGCAGCGGAACAAGCGCCGCGCCGACGTTGCTGTCGCCGATGGAATCGTAGCCGGTGTCGGGCCCGAGCTTGCCGAACATCCGGGAATTGTTGTTGCGCGAAGCGTTCATGTGCAGTTGCATCGACCAGCCGAGACGGCTGTAGAGTCGGCCAAGGAACAGCATCGTGTACGTCTTGTACTTGCGTTCCTCTTCCGCGCTGATCGCTGCGCCCGCCAACGCCTTCGCATAGACGGCCGCCGCTTCCTCCTTCGTGGCCTCCGCGAAGACGACAACGTCCAGCGCATGGTCGGACACGCGGCAGCCCGCTTCGTGGAAGAACTGCGCACGCGCCTCCAGGGCGTCCAGCAGCTCATCGTAAGTGGACACCTTGGCCGCGATGACCGCCTCCAGCCGCTCGATCCACGGAAGGAATGTCGCGCGGGCAACCTCGAGCGCCTTGTCCGGGCGGTAAGAAGGCAGCACCTTGACGTCGAAGTCCGGCAGCTCGCGAAGCTTCAGGTGATCCTCCAGCGTATCGGCCGGATCGTCCGTCGTGCAGATGACCTCGACTCCGGAGCGAAGGATGAAGTCGCGCACGCGGAAGCCCTCCACCTGCCGCAGCTTCGCGTTCGCCTTCTCCCAGATGATCGGCGCGTTCTTCTCGTTCAGCAGCTCTTCGATGCCGAAGTAGCGCCGCAGCTCGAGGTGGGACCAGTGGTACAGCGGATTGCCGATCGTCGCCGGAACGGTCTTGGCCCAGGCGAGGAAGCGATCGTAATCGCTCACTCCTTCGCCGCCGGTGACATACTTCTCCTCGACGCCGTTCGCGCGCATCGCCCGCCACTTGTAGTGGTCTCCGTAGAGCCACACCTGCGTCAGGTTGTCGTAGGAACGGTTCGCCAGAATATCCGCTTGGCTCAGGTGGCAATGATAGTCGATAATCGGCTGCTTGGCGGCGTAATCATGGTACAGCCTCTGCGCCGTCTCGTTGTCGAGCAGGAAGTTCTCGTCCAGGAATGGCTTCATGCGTCTCCGAGCCTCCTTCTGCTTAGTAGAACTTGACCAGCTCGTCGATCTTCACGGACTGCCCCGTGCGGATGGAGCGGTTGGCCGCGATGCCCGTCAGGATCGACCGCGCCCCGTCGATATGGTTCGCCGCGCGGTTGAACGGGTCCGGAACCGGCGTGCCGAACACGTCGTTCAGAAGCACCGGATCGCCGCCGCCGTGGCCGCCGACTCCTTCTTCCACCTTCGCGATGTACGGAGCGCCGAACATCGGCAGCACCTTGATCTGCGCGCCGAGAATCGCGCCTTCGTCGGCCTTGTCGCCGCCGGAGTTGACGTAGGACTGCTCGACGACCTGCATCTCGATGCGGCCCTTCGTTCCGTTGAAGGCGATGCGGTAGCCTTCCCACGGAGCGTAGGCCGTCAGGGAGTACGTCAGAATCGCTTGATTCTTGTAGCGGACGATGACGCCCATCGTGTCTTCGATGCTGATGCCGTCGCCGAAGACGCTCTGGTCGCGGCGGTAGCCGTCTTCATGCTCGGCGTCGAGATACATCGCCTTCAGGTGTTCGTTCGAATCGAGCTGCAGAGCGAACGGATCGTCCTTGGCGTTCGGGTTGCCCGTCGCGCGCTCGTAGAACTTCGTAATGCCGCGCTGCTCGGCGTTCTCTCTGCCGTAGAAGAGCAGGTCGCCGTAAGCGAACACGGATTCCGGCTGGGAGGCGATCCAGAAGTTGACCAGGTCGAAGTGGTGCGTCGACTTGTGGACGAGCAGCCCTCCGCTGTTCCGCTTGTCGCGGTGCCAACGGCGGAAGTAGTCGGCTCCATGCTGAGTATTGAGCAGCCATTCGAAGTGAACCGAAGTGACCTTGCCGATCTCGCCGGAGGCGATCAGCTCGCGGGCCTTCGTATGGTGCGGCGCATAGCGATAGTTGAAGGTGACGCGAACGTTGCGCCCCGTGCGCTCGACAGCGTCGAGAATCTCCTGGCACTTCTTCTCGTCGACGGTCATCGGCTTCTCGGTGACGACATCGCAGCCGAGCTCGAGCGCGCGGATGATGTACGTGTGGTGGGTGCGGTCGACGCTGGTGACGATAACCGCGTCCGGCTTCTGCTCCTCGATCATGCGGTCGAACTGATCGCATGGATAAGTCGCAACTTCCTTATAGTCGTACTCGTCCTTCAGACGCTTGTTCGCGTAGTCCATGCGGGTCTGGTTGATGTCGCAGAACGCGAGCAGATCCGACGTGTCCCGATAATGCTTGGCGATAGCCCCGTAGAAAAATTCCGCGCGACCGCCCGTGCCGACCAATACATACGTTTTCTTCGCTTGCGATGCCATCCTGAAGTCACCTGTCCTTGTCTGGGATTCTGATCATGGCTTTATTCTACCGCATGGGAATGCTATAATTCTGCTCATATGATGCCCTAATCCGTTTACATCCCGCATATCTTGCGCATTCCTCGGGAGATGATACGCTTGTCCATCGAAGCCTTCAGCTTCGGCAACATGAACAACCTCTACGCCGAATACGTCAAGCGCTCCGAGACGTACATCATGACGGTCGACCACTTCCATCCCTACTACGAGGTGTATTATCTTCTATCCGGAAGCCGCGTCTACTTCGTCAAGGATCGCACGTACCGGGTCGAGCAGGGCGACCTCGTCTTCATCGACAAGTCCGTCGTGCACAAAACACTGCAGGGACGCGCACCCGAGCATGAGAGGGTTGTGATTCACTTCACCGATGCGTATCTGCACGGACTGGCGGGCGACAACGTCCCCTTGCTGCTGGAGCCGTTCCGCCAAGCCGGCCCGGTCATCCGGCTCCCCCGCTCCGACCAGCGAAGCGTCGATGCGATCATCCGCCGCCTGCTTGGCGAGATCCGGTTGAAGCCTCCCGGCTACGAGCTCGTTCCTCCCGCGGCCGTCACCGAGCTGCTGCTCGCGACGGCCCGCTCCCTTCGCGAGAACGCTCATCTCGGCCTGGACGCGGACGTCTCCCCGAAGCATGCGAAGATCTTCGAGATCGTTCGCCACCTGAACGAGCATTACGACGAGCAGATCCGGCTTGGGGACATCGCCTCCCGCTTCTTCGTCAGCCCGTACCACCTCAGCCGGACATTCCGGGAGGTGACCGGCTTCGCCTTCTCCGACTACATTCAGCTTACCCGCGTGAAGGAGGCGCAGCGCTTGCTGACCGAGACCGATCGGCCGATCGCCGAGATTGCAGCCGTCTGCGGCTTCGACAACTTCTCCCACTTCGGCAAGACGTTCAAGAAAATAACCCGGCAATCCCCGCGGGATTACCGCAAGGGAGCCGGGTTCTAGGAAGGTTGCCATCCGGAGGGACGGTTATGGTTCTACGCGGCCGCACGATGCCGCGCTAGCCGGTGCGCCAGCCAGCCATGCTTCGGCGAGAACAGGAAGGCGAGGGCGAACAAGAGGCCCGCCGCGCACACCATGCTGCCGGCGATCGAGGCGTCCAGCGCCGCCGCCGCTCCGTAGCCGGCGATTGCGCTGACGACGCCGATCGCGACGCTGATGGCCAGCATGACGCCAAGCCGGTCCGTCAGCAGATAAGCGGCGGACGGCGGAATGATCAGCAAGCCAACGACAAGAATCGCTCCTACGCTCTCGAACGAGCTGACCGATGCCATCGACACGAGTCCCATGAGAACGTAGTGGAACAGGGCGACCGGAATTCCGAGCGCTGCCGCAAGCGCCGGATCGAAGGAGATCAGCTTGAATTGCTTATAGAACAGGAAGACGACAAGCAGAATGACGGCGAGCGTAAAGCCCAGCAGCCATACCGCCTTCGGCCCGAGCTCGACTCCGCCGAGTGCCAGCGTGTTCCACTGCGCATAAGCGATCTCTCCGAACAGCACACAATCGAGATCCAGGTCGATATTGCGCGCGTTCAGGCTGATCAGGACAACCCCGATCGCGAACAGCGCGGTGAAGACAACGCCGAGCGATGCATCTCCCTGAACGCCCCCGCGCTTCAGCAGTTGGATCAGGAATACCGCCGCGAAGCCGAACACGGCCGCTCCCAGCAGCATGAAGAGGGAATCGCGCGAGCCGCTCAGCAGGAAGGCAATGGCAATTCCCGGCAGCACGGCGTGGCTGATCGCATCCCCGATCAGCGCCATTCGGCGCAGAATGAGGAAGCAGCCGAGAATGGCGCAGCAGGAAGCGACCAGCGAACCGATCAGAATGATCCAGAAGCCGCTCATCCGATTCTCCCCCTCTCCGCGATCGAACGGGCGGAGCCGCCGCCCTTCGCCGCCGCAATGCCGGCATCCCCGTTCGACTGCCGCTCCAGCATCCAGAGCCGCTTCGCCCGGCGCCTAAGCAGCAGCTTGGACAGCAGCCCGCGCCTTACGCCGAGCAGTGCGGACAGCCCGAACAGCGCGGTGGCCGCCAGAACGCTGATCGGCCCTGTCGGAAGCTGGCTCACGCCCGAGCTGATCCAGGTTCCCGCCGCTCCGCTGGCGGCCCCGAACGCTCCTGCCAGCACCGTCATCGTTGCGAGACGGTCGGTCCAGTAACGGGCCGCTACCGCCGGCGTGATGAGCAGAGCCGCGACCAGCACAACGCCGACAGCTTGAATGCCCGCGACCACGACGACGGTCACCAAGGCGAGCAGCGTATATTCGAGCGCCGCGGTCCGATAGCCCAGTCCCCTTCCGAACGCGGGATCGAAGCTGATCAGCTTGAACTCCTTGAAGAGCAGGCCGCATACGAGACTGACGGCAAGCGCGGTCCCGCCAAGAGCGTACACGTCTCCCATGGTCATGGAAGCAGCCTGCCCGAACAGGAATTTATCCAATCCGCTCTGATTGCCGTATTCGCTGTGCTGGATTCTCGTCATAAGGACGATTCCGATTGCGAAGAAGACGGAGAGCACGATGCCCATCGCGGCATCCTGCTTAATCCGGGAGTGTCTCGAGATCAGATTCGTGCAGGCCGAGGCGGCCAACGCTGCCGCTGCGGCGCCGATCAGGAAGAGCCAGACTTCCTTCACTCCGGTCAGCATGAATGCGATACAGATCCCGGGGAGCGCCGCGTGAGCGAGCACATCCCCCATCAAGCTCATCTTCCTCAGATAAGAGAACGTTCCGACG
Source organism: Cohnella fermenti (assembly GCF_004801405.1). GTDB lineage: Bacteria > Bacillota > Bacilli > Paenibacillales > Paenibacillaceae > Cohnella > Cohnella fermenti. Next base: position 171,590 of record NZ_SSOB01000008.1, on the reverse strand, counting down.
ATTCCGTTGCCCAGTCCGAGAAGAATGCTCCCGAATAAAATCCAGCGAAGATTGGGGTCGTTCAGCATCTCCAGCATGTGCTCACCTCTTACTCCCCGGAGTCGGCCGTCGGAACGGGCATGCGGAAGCCGAGCTTCCCTCCGTATGCCCGATGCAGCAGCTCCGGTGTGAATGCGGCCGCGGTCGGGCCGAATGCGATCTTCTCTCCGTTAAGCAGAAGCACGGAGTCGAAGTATTCCGTCACGGTCGTCAAGTCGTGATGGACGACAAGCACCGTTCGGCCTTGCCGCTTAAGCTCGTCAAGGAGCAAGACGATCGCCTTCTCCGTGGCCGCATCGACGCCTGCGAACGGCTCATCCATCAGATACAGAGCCGCGTCCTGCGCAAGCGCCCTGGCCAGGAACACGCGCTGCTGCTGTCCTCCCGACAGTTGCCCGATCTGACGGTTAGCGAAGGCCGCCATGCCGACCTTCTCCAGGCATTCGAACGCCAGCTCCTTCTCCTTCCTCCCGGGGCGCCGGAACAGCCCCAGATGCCCGTATCTTCCCATGGTCACCACATCCAGCGCATGGGTCGGGAAGTCCCAATCCACCGATTCCCGCTGAGGGACGTAGCCGACCAGCTTCCTCTGCTGCTTGTAGGGCTTGCCGTAAATGCGAACTTCCCCTTCGAGCGCGGGAATCAACCCGAGAATTGCTTTGATAAGCGTGGACTTCCCCGCCCCGTTCGGTCCGATGATTCCGATCAACTCCCCCTTCTTCGCCTCGAAGGATACTCCCTGGACAACCGGCTTCTTGCGGTAAGCGACCGTCATTCCGCTGACGGCCAGCGGCGCCGCTGCTCCAATCATGCTGACAACCTCCTTCCATGGATTCCTCTTATCTCAACGCTTGAACGATCGTGTCCACATTGTGCCGAACCATTCCGATGTAGGTGCCTTCTTCCGTTCCTTCGCTTCCCATCGCGTCGGAGAACAGCTCTCCTCCGATTCGAACCTCGTGCCCTTGGCGGCGCGCTCCTTCCAGCACAGCCTCAATCGACTTCTTGGGCACGCTGGATTCCACGAATACCGCCTTGATCTGCCGCTGCACGAGCATATCCCGCAGGTCAGCCACATCCTTGGCACCGTATTCCGAAGCGGTGCTTATTCCCTGCAGGCCGACTACTTCGATTCCATAAGCGGCTCCGAAGTAACCGAACGCGTCGTGCGCCGTGACCAGCACGCGGCCCGCCTCCGGAATCGAAGCGATCTGTTCCGCGGCATAACGGTCCAATTCCTCAAGCTGCTTCAGATAACTCTCCGCCCGCTCCTCGTACTCCGCCTTGCGGGACGGATCGTACTCGATCAGCGTGTCGCGAATCGTCTCGGCCGCGATCATCCAGAGTCCGACGTCGAACCAGACGTGCGGATCGTAGACCCCATCCCCGCTCTTGCGAAGACGCTCCTCCGGAATGTCGTCCGTTACGGCTTTGACCGTGCGCCCCTCGCCCATCTTCTCAAGAATATCCGTCATTTTGCCTTCCAGATGAAGTCCTCCGTAGAGGATGATATCCGCTTCCTCAAGCTTGCGAATATCGCCTTGAGAAGCCTTGTAGAGATGGGGGTCGACTCCCGGTCCCATCAAGCCCGTCACCTTCGCCGCATCTCCTCCGATCTCTCTCGCCGCGTCGGCGATCATGCCTATCGTCGCCGTAACCCTCAGTTGCTCCGGCCCGCTTGCCCCCTCTCCGGCCGTCGACCCGGATTCCGCGCAACCGGACAAAACAACAACCGCCAATGACAAGCACAACAGATGCCCCATCCATCGCTTGAACCCCGCTCCCCTACCGTTCATGCAGCTCCCTGCCTCCCACGATAAATTTGCCCAAGCTAATAATTTTAGCCACAGGACTATTTTTTTATATTATACAATAATGTTTCCCATATGCAACATTTAACTTTAAAAAAACCTCCCCCTAAGCCGGCGGCGATTCCGCCTGCCTTAAGAGGAGGAGTATTCGTTCTTAAATCCTGCCGGCCCCTGCCGCAGCGCCCGGCTTCTCGGCAAGCCGAAGTCCGAGCCCCTCTTCGCCAATGCCGATCTCCTTGTTCTCACAACGACTTGCCCTTCTTCAGAGTAACTGCTATTTTCCACAATTAAACACAATTAAACATAAAGAACCCCGAACTCCTCCGAAGAAGAATCCAGGGTTCCGGGGTCAACTCTTGCAATCAGCCGACGGCGCCGACCGGTTCGGCCTCCAGCGCCTTCCTGCTGTCGCCTGCAGCAGCATGGGAAGCTTCCGCCGCCGATTGCGCAAGCGCGTCGTGCGAGAGTCCGTATGGCAGACACATCGGCGTTCCGGTGCGGGGGTCCGGAAGAACGTCCGCATCGATTCCGAAGACGACGCGCAGCATCTCCGGCGTCATTACCTCCGCCGGGTCGCCTTCGTACCGTACGGAGCCTTGCTTCAACGCCACCATATGCTGGGCGTACCGCGCGGCGTGGTTCAGATCGTGCACGACCATGATGATCGTGCGCTTCTGTTCCTTGTTCAGCTTCTCGAGAAGCATCATGACCTCGATCTGGTGAGCCATGTCAAGGAAGGTCGTCGGCTCGTCAAGCAGCAGCACCTCGGTGCCTTGCGCGACAGCCATGGCGATCCATGCGCGTTGACGCTGGCCGCCCGACAGTTGATCGACCGGACGTTCGGCGAACGCCATCATCGCGGTCGCTTCGAGCGCCCATTCGATCATGCGCATATCTTCCGACTTCAAGCTGCCGAATCCCTTCTGGTGCGGGTAGCGGCCGAAGGAGACCAGCTCCTTGACGGTCAAGCCGTCCGGCGAGGTCGGGTTCTGCGGCAGAATGGCCAGTTGCTTCGCCACTTCCTTCGTCGGCTGGCGATGAATCTCCTTGCCGTCGAGATAGACGGCCCCGCTCTGGGGGCTCAGAATTCGGGCCATGGACTTCAGGATGGTCGACTTGCCCGAGCCGTTGGAGCCGACAAGCGCCGTGATCTTGCCATCGGGTACCGACAGATTCAATTCATCCACGATCTTGCGGGCGCCGTAGGCCAGCGACAATTGGTTCGTACTCAGACGAGACATGCGATCTCTCCTCGCGCAGCGGCATAGAAATGCGGCCGCTCTTATCTATAAATAGCGTTGCGTGACGTGCTTTAGCATCCGGACATTGAAAATATTTCTCAGTAAACTCGATATGTAAAAATGATAATTGTTCTCATTGGATATGTCAACCTTCGATTGCCGAAAATTCCGCCGAAGTTCGATTGTTGGCTGGCCGATTCGATCATTCGCTGGCCGAAAATTTGAATTCCTATTCGCGGGTTGCCCCTTGCTATTCTTATATTTCCGAGTATAATACTAGGTAAATTAATCCGACAGGAGAGTCCGACGATGGCCAGCAAGCGCGATCAAGCCGCCGACACTTGGGTGAACGATCATCTCGATCTCTATAATTACGCGGTTCGGATCGGGGATTCGGATTGGCAGGATGAGCTTCTCGGCGCCTTAAGCCAGCGGGAAGAGCCTATCCGCCTTCTGTCTAACCATCTTGCCTTGCAGGAGCTCTGGAGCCGATTCGATTCCGTCAACCGACGCATGCTGGAGATCTACGACCGAATTCGGGCGGACCGGAACGCAATCCATCGGCAGACGTTGCAGCGAACGGTGTTGGAGCTGAAGCAGCAGCGCGTCTCCATCTCGCGTCAGATCCGGGAGCTGATTCGGTAGCTTGTTCGGCAACTCGCGGGGGAACTTCGCAGCAAACGAAAAAAGCCCGCATGCGGTCATCCGCTCTGCGCACTTATTGGGGAAGTTAAGTATTCAATCCGGCATGCCGAAGTCGGCTCTGCCGCTGCCATGTCCGCCGGCCCGCCAGCCGCCTTACATGGATACCTTCATGTCTCGCATCGACGCCATCATGCGGGTCATCATCTCGTCGCATTCCTGCATCTTATTCATCATCATGTCCATGTCCATGCCGTCCATGCCCATCTCGCTCATTTGATCCATCATCATCTGCATGCACTTCATCTTGCACATCATTTCTTCCATACACATCGCCATCATCATCTGCATCGTCATCTTCTCCACCCCGTTCACCCCCTCCCGTCCAGTTATTACCAACATACTATAGGGGCCGCGAAAGTTCAAGACACTTTTATTCATTTGGGAAAAAAGCCTCCGTCCTCCACTCGCCCCCTCTCCTCTCCAGCTCCCCCTGTTTCCTCCCGTGCACGGACTTTTGCGATTAACTGTTGCGGTTTTATGCGATTTTTCACACTCATCCCGCTCCGAACCCCCTCCATCCGCCGATTTTATGCGATTTTTCGCATATATCCAGCACCTCGGGCCAGAAATCCGCCCATTTTATGCTATTTTCCACATATAATCGCCCAAAGTACCCGGTTTCGGGCAGTGCCAATGTGATTTTTCACATAAAATCGGGGGCCAGCGGCTTCGGTGGGGGATTGGTGTATGGTCGGTAGTCGGCGGAATGGGCGGATAATCGGCGGGTGGTCGGTGGTTGGTGATTGGTGGTCGGTGGTTGGTGGTTGGTGATTAGTGTTCCGTGATCAGTGTGGCTGGCGGGCAGGTGATCTGCAGGTTAATGGTCGGCGATTGGCATGTGGTTGGTTAGTGGTCGGCAGGGGGCGGATAATCGGCGGATAGTCGGCTGATGGTTGTTAATCGATTGGTTATTGGTTGGTTGTTGGTTGTTGGTTGTTAGTCGTTGGTTGTTCGGTTCTTTTAGTGGTTGGTCGGTGGTCGGCGGGAGGCATGTGCTCGATATTCGGCGTTCGGTATTCGGCGTTCGGTGTTCGGTGATCGGCGGAGGGTTCGCGAGCGGTCCAGACGGGACAACGATGCCAAAAAAAGGAGCCGTCCCACGCCATTGGGATGACTTATGGAGCGGCTCCAGCTCCGTTCGGCGTCGCGGGTGTCAGCGCGGCTACCCTTTCTTCGCCTTCCGGATCGTCAGGTCGTAGATGCGCCCGTAACGCCTGCCCAGCTTGACGATTCGCCGGATGGCCGATCGGTCGTCGAGCAGCACGAACGGCTTCGCGTCGGGCGCCGTGTTGATCTCCAGAATCCAGTATCTCCTCTTCGTGTCCAAGGCGACGTCCAGTCCCAGCTCGTTGAGCTCGGGATAGCGGATGGCCAAGCGAGCCGCCGAACGCCTCGCGAGAGTGCGGAACCGATTCAGAAGAACGGGCGCCGCGGCCCTGCCCGCCACCTTGTTCAGAATCCGCTTGGACGGATAGATCGTGCCGCCCTGGCTTCCGTTCGTCACCGGCTTCCCCGGGGAAGCTACCCGAGCCAAGGTGCCGGTCACCTCCCACCTTCTCCTCTCGTTGCGTTGGATCATCACCCGGAAGTCGAGCGGCCGGCCGCCGAGACGGACCATAACGATCCCCCGCTGCACCAGATAGTTCCGCTTCCTCCGATGTCCCTTGATCCACTTGCAAGCGGCGTTGAACGAAGGCAGTCTTTTCCGAACGGTGCCGTAGTGGACCATATACCCCCGCTTCCCCTTCGCCACCTTCATGACGCCGATGCCGCGGGCTCCGATATCCGGCTTCACGTACACCATGCCGTACTTGCCCAGCATCGCCTTAAGGGACGCGCGATTCATCGGCCTCGTCTCCGGCACGTGCGAGGCGAGCTGCCGCGAACGCAGAATCACCCTCGTCTTCCCCCACTTGCTCCGCACATCCCGTTGTCCGCCCACTGCTCCCTCTCCTCTGCAGCCTTTTTTTTCGCATGCGTATCCATACCATATGGCGAATCTCACGACTCGCAAGGGCAAGCACCCAGTCGGACCCAGAACCATTACGGATTAGGCTCATAAAATGTAGAAGGCTTGAACGAATACGGAGACGGCGGAGGGGTTGGCGAAGTTGGAAGCAAGCGAGCTTAGACGTATCATCCGGCAGACGCTTCGGGAGTTCCCCTGGTACGAGTCGGCGCTCCGGGAGCAGGGGTGCTTGCGCGCGCGGGACGAAGACGTTCCGCTGGCCGAGCTGCCTCTGATGACCTCCGAGCGGCTGGAGAAGCATTATTACACCCCGAACCAGCCACTGGGCCGAAGGCCGGACCTGCGCTGCTACCGGACATCCGGAACGAGCTCCGGTCTGCGCAAGGCCATCTATTATTCCGAAAATGACGAGCGAGCCTATGCCGAGATCAAGAGTCGGATGTTCGCATGGTTCCTCGCGGGAACGGGCGTGCGCAGCGCGTTGTCCGACATGGGCACCGGCCATGCGGCCGATACGGCGGCCGGCATCTTCGCCAGAATCGGGCTGCAGGCCGAGTCGATCTCGTTCCGCCTTCCGGTGGAGAAGCATCTAGAGAGGCTGGAGAAGCTGCGCCCGAACGTTCTCTATACGATGCCTTCGATCCTCGACAACCTGCTGCGGGCGGCCGACGACCCGCTGCGCTTCCGCATACGCAAGGTCATCCTTGTCGGAGAAGCCGCCGCCCCGGCCTGGATCGCCGGAGCGGCGGAGCGGCTCGGCATCCGGGAGACGGACGTGATGGACACCTACGGCTCCATCGAGATCGGAACGATCGCATCCTACTCGCACGAACACGGAAGATATGTGATCGCAGAGGGGCTCGGGGCCGAAGGGCTGCGCACGATCCCGATGCCGGCGCGCGGCGAGCCGGCTTCGCTGGCAGACGACGAATCGATCCTGACGCTTACCTCGTCGGTTCGCGAGACGTTCCCGGCTGTGCGTTACGTGACCTACGACGTCGTAAGGGACCTGCGGCCCATCCGGGTGGACGGAGCTCTGCGCCAGAGCTTCCAGGCGCTGGTCCGAAGAATCGGACCGGAGCTGAAGCACGGGGAGAAGATCAGCGTCTACGACATCGAGGACGTCGTTTACCGACATGCCGGCCAGGCCATCGTCCGGATCGAGGTTGCCGGCGGCAAGCTGCGGGTGCATGTGGGCGGCGGGATCGGGGCGGAGAAGCTTGCCGCCATCGGCGCGGACCTGCGGGAGCGAATTCCCGAGATCGGACGAATGGTCGAGGGGGGCCTGCTGGAAGAGCTGCAGGTGCTTGCGCTGGACGAAGACAGCCTTGCGGAGGAGAGCTCCATTAAGCACAAGAAGATCTATTACAGTTGAAGGGGCGTGAATGTTGGAACCGAACGAAGGCGTGCTCGCAACGATAGGCCGAACCCCGCTCGTCCCCCTGAAGAGAATGTTCGAGGATGCTCCCTTCCGGGTATACGCGAAGCTTGAGCTGATGAATCCGGGAGGCAGCGCCAAGGATCGGCCGGCTCTCCACATGGTGCGGCAGGCGATCAAACGCGGCGAGATCGGGCCGCAGACGACCGTCATCGAGTCCAGCTCCGGCAATCTCGCGGTAAGCCTGGCCCAGATCTGCGGATACCTCGGCCTGCCGTTCATCTGCGTGCTGGATGCCCGCACGACGGCCTACCACCTCCGACTGATCCGCAGCCTGGGGGCGAGAATCGAGTGGATCGACAAGCCGGACCCGGACACCGGCGAATACTTGCCGGCCCGCATCCGGCGGGTGAAGCGGCTTCTCGCCGAGATCCCGGACAGCTATTGGACGAATCAATACGGCAACCCGGACAATTACCTTGCCCATTACGAGACGACGATGCCCGAGCTGCGGGATGCGCTCGGCCGCATCGATTATTTGTTCTGCGGAGTAAGCACCTGCGGCACGATCCGCGGCTGCTCCGAGCGGGTGCGCGACGACGGACTGCCGACGCGGGTCGTCGCCGTCGACGCCGCGGGCAGCGCAATCTTCGGCGGGGAGGGACGGGCCGTTAGACGGTTGCCCGGCCTCGGAGCGGCCATCGTGCCGCAGCAATTGCGCAGCGAGCTCATCGATCGGGTCGTCTACGTGGACGATCCCGATTGCGTCCGCGGCTGCCGCGACCTGCTGAGGACGGAATCGATCCTCGCCGGCGCCTCCTCCGGCGGAGTGCTCGCAGCGATCCGCCGGATGCAAGCGGATATCCCGGCGGGCTCCGTCTGCGCGGCCATTCTCGTGGACCGCGGCGACCGCTATTGGGACACGGTCTACAACGACGAATGGGTCGCCGGGCTCTCCCCGAAGACGGAGGGAGACAGATCGCCGTGATCTACTTGAACGACCGTCATATCACCCGCATCGGAACCCCTTGGCCGGAGCTCATGCACCTCGTCCGGAACGTCCTGCGGCTGCAGGGCACCGCTGAGCTCGTGCAGCCCTTGAAGCCTTATCTCCGGTATCGCGATCCGCGCAACCGGATCATCGCGATGCCCGCGTTCGTCGGCGGAGAGGTGGAGGCGAGCGGAATCAAGTGGATCGCCAGCTTCCCCGGCAATCTGGAGAGAGGCCTCCCCCGCGCGCACAACACCCTGATCCTCAACGATACGCACACCGGGGAGCCGATCGCCTTCCTCCGCAGCGGCAAGCTGAGCGCCATCCGCACGGCCGCCGTCAGCGGGGCGATGCTGGGCGCATATCTGGAGAGCCGCCCGGGAAGCGCCGAGCCGTCCGCGGGGTTGCGCATCGGCATCGTCGGCATGGGCCCGATCGGACGGATGCACTTGGCGATGCTCCACTCCGCCTATGGCGACAGAATCGCCGAGCTCCGCGCCTTCGACGTGCGCGGCATTGCGGCGGCGTCGCTGCCGAAGGAGCTCCGGCGGCGGGTCCGGGTCTGTTCCTCCTGGCAGGAGGTCTATGAGCGTTCGGACGTGTTCCTGACCTGCACCACCTCTCCCGAACGATACATCGACCGCCCTCCCCGCCCCGGCATGCTGCTTCTGAACGTCAGCCTGAGAGACTACCGGCCGGAATCCGTCGATCGCTTGAGCGCGGTCGTCGTCGACGATTGGCTTGAGGTATGCCGGGAGAACACCGACATCGAGATGCTGCATCGAAGCTGCGGGCTTGAAGAGGCGGATGTGCTGACGCTCCGGCAGGCGATCTGGGACAATGCGCTCGCAGCGATCCCGCCCGAGGAGCCGATCTTCTTCAACCCGATGGGCATGGCGGCGTTCGATATCGCCGTCGCGGCCTCCTATGTCCGGCAGGCGATTCGCCTCGGCATCGGTTCCCGGCTGCCGTAGCTTCCTTGCCTGCCCCTTCCGCGAATCTCTTGTGAGATATGATGACAGAGACCATCCGCCCCCGGACAAAACCGCACGGAGACAACACGTATCCCATTCGCTTCGGCTGTATTTTCGGAATTCTCGGTGCTGCTTGTCGAATGTTTGGAGTATTTTAGCAATATTCGTCGAAATCTACTATTCATTCACGTCAACTTCCTTTACAATATCAACAACAAGATTAGCTGTCCGAAGCCTAGGGGGATACAGCCTCATGACTGAACAAGCATCCGCACGCACGGTGCCCCTCTCTCCACCGGAAGAGCAGATCGCGGCATATTATCAGCCCATATTGGCCCTGGATACGAGACGAATCGTCGGCTACGAGGTGCTCGGCCGGCAGGTCGACGAGAACGGCGGCGTCAAGAGCCTCGGCCCCTTCTTCACCGATTCGCGCGTCGACGTCTCCGAGCAGATCCGGATCGACCGCCTGCTCCGGGAGAAGGCGATCGCCAAGGCCGGCACCTTTCCGGAGCCTCCGTCGATCTTCCTGAACCTGAAGCCCTCGTGGATCTATCGGCATTATAAGCTGACGGGGGAGCTTCACACGCTTCAGCTTCTCGACCGGTACGGCATCGACCCGAGCCGGGTATGCATCGAGATTACCGAGGAGGAATTCCGCGGCTCCTTCCTGGAACTGGGCGAGATCATCGACATCTATCGGAAGCAAGGCTGCCGCATCGCGATCGACGACGTCGGCTCCGACTTCAGCAGCTACGACCGCATCGCGCAGCTTCGCCCCCACCTGCTCAAGGTGGACATCCATCTGATGAAGCGAAGCGCGAGCCATGACGGCTATCTGGGGGTTCTGCGTTCCTTCTCGACCTTGGCCGAGCAGATCGGCGCCTCCTTGCTTGTCGAGGGGGTGGAGACCCGGCAGGATCTGCGGAGGGCGATTCAGATCGGCGCCCGCTATGTGCAAGGGTACCTGTTCTCCCCGGCGGAGCCGGACTTCCGGAAGGGGGACGAGTTCGCCCGCCTGATCGAAGAGGAGCTGGAGGAGCATCGGCAGCTTCTGCACCGGACCGAGCACTATTGGGTCAGGCGCGCGGCCGAGCTGTTCCGCTCGATGCATTCGAACGCCGTCCATCAGGAGCTGGAGGCCGAGGAGCACCGCTTCCAGGCGGAAGAGGAAGGCACCGCGGCATCGGATGAAGCCGATTGCATTCTGCAGAGGTGGGTGCCCTATCTCGACTCGTTCTGCCTCCGGGTGTATCTGTGCCTGGACAACGGAACCCAGATCTCCTCGAATCACGTGCGCAATCCCGACGGAAGCTGGCACATCGAGAGCGAATACCGGGGGTCGGACTGGAGCTGGCGGCCGTACTTCATCCCGCATCTGTCGCAGATCGAAGGAAGAACGGACTCCAAGCTGTCCCCGCAATACGCCGATCTGAACACCCGAAGATGGATTCGCACCTTGTCCATCCCGGTCGGCAGACGCCTCGTGCTGTTCCTCGACATCGTGGAGCCGGTGCTCTGACAGAGCGCCGGCTTTCTCTTCGGGCACCGGAATTTAGGCGACAATTCGCGTTGGTGCCGTTCCATGACCGGTCTCTGGGGCGATTTTATGCGAAAAACCGCATACGTCCGGAGCTAAAAGGGGCTTCGAGGTCCAACGAATGCGAAAAACCACATACATAGCCGCAATTCCGTCCCGAAATGCCGGATGTATGTCAAAAATCATATAAAACGCCTCGATCCACCCAAAATCCGAGCCGCCGAATGTGAAAAACCACATAAAAATCGCAGGAATCGCCGGATCAGGGAGGGACGGGGGTGCGGTGTGTGGAGAAGGGGAACATCCGGGAAGACCGCACGGATAGACCGCACGAGCCTATCGGATATGGAGTATAAGTTGTGCATCCCCTTCCGCCCCCCTCGGCACCTCTCCTCGGGACCTCTCCGCAGCCCCCTCTCGGCAACCGTTCGCATCATCCGCATCCTCCCCGCTATCCTTGCGCCCCGCGAATTTGCTACAATGGAGGCAGGACGCGATTCGGAGGTTACGCAATTGGACTATATCGTTCTGGATATCGAATTCAACGGGCGCAAGTTCGCCAGCGAGCTCCCGATGGAGGTCATCGAGATCGGCGCCGTCCGCCTCGACTCGTCGCTTGCGCCGGTCGGCGAATTCTCTTCGATGATCAAGCCCGTCTACTTCTCCAAGCTCAACAGCTTCCTGAAGAAGAAGACGGGGATTCAGCAAGAGGAGATCGATTCGGCGGACGGCTTCGTGGCGGTCAGCGAGCGGTTCCGCGCCTGGCTTGGCCCGAGCGAGAACTTCCTGCTGCTCACCTGGGGCGGCGAGGACATGAAGCGCATCGTCTTCGACACGAGGATGCACAAGCTGGACGATGCCTACTGGATGGGCACCGACTACTTCGATCTGCTCAAGGGCTACCTTCGCTGCAAGGGGCTGACCAACGACGTCAGCGTCGAAGCCGCTCTCGCCGAGCTGGCGATCGACGCTTCCGGCTCCGCCCACCGCGCGCTCGACGACGCCCGCATGACGGCCGAGGTGTTCCGCGCCGTGTTCGCCGGGCTTGACCTGAGCCTGAAGCAGCGGTTCAAGGATACTTATTCGAACGCGAAGGAACGGCGGCTCGTGAAGAACGCCATCCGCACGATCCGCTCGCAGAAGCAGGAGCCGACCTGGGCTCTTCTGGCGGAGAAGTTCCTGACCGGCAAGGTGGACATGGACAACGCCAAGAAGCTGGACGAGCTGCGCGGCTACTTCGAAGCGGAACTTAACAAGAAGGCCTGACGGCCTCGGATACGGGAGGATCTTCCATGCGCTTTATCTCTTGGAACGTCAACGGCCTGCGCTCCTGCGTAGGCAAGGGCTTCCTCGATTACTTCAAGGAGTCGGATGCGGACGTATTCTGCCTGCAGGAGACCAAGCTTCAGGAGGGCCAGATCGAGCTGGCGCTCGGGGAGGAATACTCGCAGTATTGGAATTACGCTCAGAAGAAGGGGTACTCGGGAACGGCTGTTTTCACCAGGGTCAAGCCGCTCTCCGTCCGTTACGGCATCGAGGACGACGAAGAGCCCGAAGGACGCATCATCACGCTCGAGTTCGACCGTTACTACTTCATTACCGTCTACACCCCGAATGCGAAGCGGGACCTCTCGAGGCTCGATTACCGCCTGGAGTGGGAGGACCGGTTCCGCGCCTACCTGAAGCAACTGGACGAGCTCAAGCCGGTCATCGTCTGCGGCGATCTCAACGTCGCCCATCAGGAGATCGACCTGAAGAACTGGCGCGGCAACCGCGGCAATTCCGGCTTCACGGATCAGGAACGGGAGAAGATGACGACGCTGCTCGGCTCCGGCTTCGCCGACTCCTTCCGCTATCTGTATCCCGACCGCGCGGACGCGTACACGTGGTGGTCCAACATGCCGAAGGTCCGGGAGCGGAACGTCGGCTGGCGCATCGACTACTTCCTCGTCTCCTCGCGGCTGGCTCCCTCCATTGCGGAGGCGCGCATCGACGCTCACGTGCTGGGCAGCGACCATTGTCCGATCTGTCTGGAGCTTGCGGACGAATAAGGAAGAAGGCCGGGTCCCTCGCGATGAGGAGCTCGGCCTTCCTGCTGTCGGCTTGCTTAGCCCTGCCCTGTGAAAATAACAATCGAATCCCGAAGAAACTCCGCGCTCCCCGGCGTCTGCTTGTCGTAGTAGGCACGGAAGCGTTCGTCCTCCACGTACATCCGGGCGAGTCCGGCATGCGCCTCCTTGCTGTACTCGGCCCAGTAGAAGGCCAGCCACCGCTTGTGGAGCTCGGCCACTCGCTGCGCCTCGGCGCTCGCCGGGTCTCCCGTCGCATAGGCTTCGGCCAGCGCGGCATGAATCTCCTCCGCCAAGCGGGCCGCCTCCTCGTGCTGCTCCTTCGTCATGCCGCGCAGCTTCTTGTTGGACTCCTCCACGGCCTTCTCGCCGTACTTCCGACGAATCTCCTCGCCGTACTTCGCCTCGTTCTCCTCGATCATCCGCTCCTTGAAGCCTTCGAACCGTTCCGCGTCGCTCATCGTCCCTCTCCCTTCCGCGAGCGCGATCGTCTTCTCCACATTGTCGAGAAGAACGTCGAGCCTGCGCCTTCTGTCGAGAAGCTTCTCGCGGTGCTCGTACAGAGCGCTTGCGCCGTCGAAGCCGTCCGCGTTCACGATGCGCGCGATCGTGTCCAGATCGACCTCCAGCTCGCGGTAGAAAAGAATATGCTGCAGGCGTTCCAACTCGTGCCCGCCGTAGATCCGGTACCCCGACGAGGTCAGCCTTGCCGGCTTCAGCAGGCCGATCTCGTCGTAATACCGCAGCGTTCTTGTGCTCACCCCGGCCATCCGCGCCAGCTTCTGTATCGTATACTCCATCTTGATCGCCTCCCGACAAAGCAACGATACACCTTTACGCGGCGTCAAGGTCAAGACGGATCTGTCAACAAATAAATGGTTACCAGCCGAAGTCCATCGTCTTCCCCGTCTCGACCCACGACTTGGCGTTGCTGAGAATCATCGGCCAGCTCGCCTTCGTGTTCTCGTAGGAAGGATGCCCCTCCGGCCAGCGGTCGTTCACGAGCGTCAGCTTCGTGCATCCTCCGACCTTCTCGAGCGACATGGTTACTCGGGTCTCCAGTTCGGCGTGATTCTCCCGATAGGAAGGGCCGGGATGCTCGGTATAGCTCATTCGTTGATTCGGCTCGAACTCGAGCACCGTTCCGTACACGTGCACCGTCTCGTCTCCGTCGTTGCCGGGTCCGACATATTCGTAAGGCGCACCGATCTCGAAGGTGGACTTCAGCACCGATCCGAAGAAGAGCGCGCGCACCCCCTCGGGGCTGATAAAAGCGTTCCAGACGTCCTCCGGCTCGGCGTTGACGTAGATGGTGTATTCAAGGTTTTCCATGATGGGCTCCTCCATTCATTGTGTTGTTGGATTCGTTAAAGGTTCGGCGACGATTCGTTGCTTGCCCAGCGATACGCTGTTACTCTTACTATAGGATGGCCCATTAGGCTTGTATTGTAAAATCGCGACATCGCCGCGGTCAGGGGGAGGCTATGAGAGAGTCCAAGCTTCAGGCAACAAGAGGGATCGTGCGCGCCGACGAAGGCTTCCGCCGATTCGTGCTGGAACGGTACGAACCGGATGCCGCGCTGGCTCCGTTCGTGGAGCATTACTGGCTCGTGCGCTGGGACCTGAGGGAGCAGCCGGACTTCCACCAGCATATTCTCTCATACCCAAGCGTCCAATGGGTGTTCGAGAACGACTGGACCGGCACCGGCTCCTGGGTATACGGCGTGCCCACTCCTTCTTATACGAGGCATCTGAAGGGATTCGGGCAGAGCTTCGGCGCGAAGTTCCGGCCGGGCGGGTTCTACCCGTACTGGAAGCAGGATCTCGCTCCGCTCACCGGAAGCCGGATCGGCGGAGCCGCGGCGTTCGGCGAGGACGGCGCCGCGGTCGAGGAGGGGTTCTGGGAGCTGCCGGACGACGAGGCGAGGGCGCGCCGGATCGAGAGCTTCCTGCTGCGGCGGCTTCCGGAGAAGGACGAGCAGGCCGAGCTTGCGGAGCGCATCGTCCGCTCGATGATCGACGACCGAGAGATCGTCCGGACCCAGGATGTCGCCGAAGCGTTCGGGCTGGGCGTTCGCACGCTGCAGCGGCTGTTCAGCCGGTACATCGGCGTGAGCCCCAAGTGGGTGCTCCGGCGCTTCCGGCTGCAGGAGGCGGCGGAGCGGCTCGAGAAGGGCGAGCTGGGAGCGGGACCGGCGGGCTGGGCCGAATTCGCGCAGCAGCTCGGCTACTACGACCAGGCGCACTTCATCAAGGACTTCAAGGCGCTGCTCGGCCGCTCGCCGGAGGACTACGCCAGGAAGTCCCGGGGCGAAGGGTAAGCTCCGGGCCCGGAGGCGGCGGTTCGGCGCGGAGCGAACTGCGGGGGGTGACTCGGAGGTGGCGCAGCGGCTGAATGCGGGGCGAGCTCGGAGATGGCGGCCGGACGAGGAGCCGGAGCTTCGTTGTACGGGTTTCCCGCACATCTCCCTCTCCAACCGCCTCTTCGAAGCTCCGTTGTGCCGATTTCCCGCACATCTCCCTCTCCAACCGCCTCTTCAAAGCTCCGTTGTGCCGATTTCCCGCACATCTCCTGCTCCAACCGCCTCTTCGGGGCTCCGTTGTACGGGTTTCCCGCATATCTCCTGCTCCAACCGCCTCTTCGGAGCGTCGTTGTACGGGTTTCCCGCACATCTCCTGCTCCAACCGCCTCTTCGAAGCTCTGTTGTGCCGATTTCCCGCATATCTCCCTCTCCAACCGCCTCTTCGGAGCGTCGTTGTGCCGATTTCCCGCATATCTCCTACTCCAACCGCCTCTTCGGAACGTCGTTGTACGGGTTTCCCGCACATCTCCCTCTCCAACCGCCTCTTCGAAGCTCCGTTGTACGGGTTTCCCGCACATCTCCTGCTCCAACCGCCTCTTCGGAGCTCCGTTGTGCCGATTTCCCGCGCATCTCCCTCTCCTCTTTCGTCACGAAATACAGTTCGCTCTTTCTGGCCAGCGGGTCAAAAGCTTCCGGTTCGCAATTTTATGCGGCTTCAGCTTGCCGGGTTAAATCGTTCAATATGGTTAGTTTTGGATGAGGAACAATCGGCGGGTTAGCGAGGCTGCGGTGAAACGAGTTACGGAATCGCTCGGAAGAACGCGAAAAGGCGGTACAGGGACAAATATCCCTCGTACCGCCATTTTCTTCGGCTGTTGGTTAGTTAATAAATCCAATGGCTTGCAGCATTCTGCGAAGCATAGCGACCGCTTCCGCACGAGTGGCCTGGGACGCCGGAGCGAACGTGCCGTCCTCTCTTCCACCGATAATGCCGGCACGCGCCGCAGCTTCTACCCCTTCCTTCGCCCAAGCGGAGATCTCTTCCGCATCCGCGAATAAGTCGTTCCAGGCTTCGGACCGGATCGTCTCCGGACGATTGCCGGAAGCCTTTATCGCCCCCGCGATCATGACGGCCATCTGCTCCCGGGTAATCCGCTCGTTCGGCCGGAAGGTCCCGTCCGCGAAGCCTCGGATTAGACCGGCTTGAAGCGCCGCCTGCACGTCCGCCGCGAACCAATCGTTAGCCTGAACATCGTCGAACGGGTTATCCGTCGCTTCCGCCTGCAATCCGAGCGCCCGAACGAGCAAGGCGGCGAATTCGGCTCGGGTAATGGTTGCGTTCGGCGCGAACGACTCGTTCGATATGCCGTTTACGATAAGCTTGGAGGCCAGAGACTCGATGTCCTTGCGCGCCCAATGGCCATTCGTATCCGCGAATATTTTGCTCGATTGAATAATGGCATAAATACTGTTGTGAGGCGAATGGATCGTTGCCGTCACCTCGTTGCCGTCCCGTTCGAAGGTTGCCGGAATAAAGTGCAGTTGTCCGTTCGCGTCCATCCACACCGCTGTCGCCCGATCTGCGTCTACAGCTCCATCCAGCAGGATTGTCCGGTCTACGTAAGTTCCGTTAAAGTCGGTCAGTTCCTGCCCGTTCACGCTCAGGGAGAAAGCAATCGGCTCGGACAGCACCTGCGCGCCTTGACGAGTCGCCGATTGCCCGAATAGCTTCAAGTCCGCCTCGGAGAGCTTTGAGATCGTCAGCGTGAGCAGGGCATCCTTAGGCAGACCGGCCAGCACCCGAATCGGCAGGCTGTAGGACGCCCCCGCTGCCTTAATGCGGACGACCGCCCGCTGCGCATCGACAGCGTCGCTGAGCAGAGCCGACATCGGCAATACCACCTCAACTACGGGAGCCTCGTTATGAACGTCCAAGACAACTCCGTCGTCGGAAGCCGAGGATAGCACCTTGCTTAATTGTGCGCCGTCCACGACAACCCTCATGACTTTCTGCCCCTTGTCGTTCGTAATCTCGGTCACTTCCGCTTGAGCGGACTCTCCGTTTAGAAGAACCGCTGTTTGTTCTTCGGGTTCATCCGTCCCTGTCGACGGAACCGACGGTCCGGACGGGCTGGATGGCCCTGAAGGCGTAGTCGCATTCTCGCGCGTCACGATGATCGTGTACACCTTCGTCGTTATGCCATCCGTCGCCGTCACCGTGATTGTGACGGTGTTCGCACCGACTTGCAGGTCGTCGCCGCCTGTCACCTCTACGCTCGCTTCGCTATCCGCCGCCGTATAAGCAATGGCGACGGCCGTCGTGGCGTTCGGCACTGTTACCCCGTACGGGCCGGTGTTGCCGGAGGCGAAGCCGGACACCGTCGTGCCGTTCACTTGAAGATCAGCCAGTTCCGCCGATGGTGTCGGCGTCTCTGCTTCGTCCTCACGTGTCACGATGATCGTGTACACCTTCGTCATTATGCCATCCGCCGCCGTCACCGTGATTGTGACGGTGTTCGCACCGACTCGCAGGTCGTCGCCTCCCGCCACCTCTACGCTCGCTTCGCTGTCCGCCGCCGTATAGGCAATGGCGACCGCCGTCGTGGCGTTCGGCACTGTTATCGTGTACGGGCCGGTGTTGCCGGAGGAGAAGCCGGACAACGTCGCGCCGTTCACTTGAAGGTCAGCCAATTCCGCCGATGGTGTCGGCGTCTCTGCTTCGTCCTCGCGCGTCACCATGATCGTGTACACCTTCGTCGTTATGCCATCCGCCGCCGTCACCGTTACTGTGACGGTGTTCGCACCAACTTGCAGGTCGTCGCCGCCTGTCACCTCTACGCTCGCTTCGCTGTCCGCCGCCGTGTAAGCAATGGCGACCGCCGTCGTGGCGTTCGGCACTGTTACCCCGTACGGGCCGGTGTTGCCGGAAGCGAAGCCGGACAACGTCGTACCGTTCACCCGCAAGTCCGCCAGAGTCGCATCGCCCGACTGCACGTGTACGGTAATTTCGTATACCTTAACCGTGCCGTCCTCTGCCGTGACCGTCACTGTGACAGTGTTGGCTCCCACCGTCAGGCCCGTATCTCCCACAACGACAACGCTCGCGCTCGCATCCAACTTCGTGTACGTCACGTTAACCGACGTCGCACCCGCTATCGTCACTTCGTACGGGCCGACATCATCCGAATCGAACCCTTCCACCGTCGTACCGTTCACCTGAAGATCTGTCAGAGACCCATCGCCCGACTGTCTGTATACCGTGATCTCGTACGTCATCTTCATCGTCCCGTCTTCCGCCGTTACCTCGACGGTGACATCGTTCGCGCCCAGCATCAGGTCCGTACCGCCCGTTACGATCGCGCTCGCCGCGCTGTCCGACAGCGTATAGGTCACGCCCACGGCCGTCGTCGTGCTCGGCACGTTCGCCGCATACGGCCCGACGTTGCCGGACGCGAACCCGGCGACGGTCGTCCCGTCGATCTGCAGATCCGTCAGTTCGGCGCTAATCGAAATTCGGTGGACGATGATCTCGTAGGATTTGGTCGACCCGTTAGGAGCCGTCACCGTCGCGGTTACGGCATTGTCGCCGACGGCCAGGTCCGAACCGCCGGTCAGCGCAACGGTCGCCTCTTCGTTCGATGTCTCGTACGTCACGCTCACCGATGTCGTCGCGTTCGGTACGTTCACGGCATACGGCCCTGCGTCGTCCGACGAGAATCCGTCAACACTCGTCCCATCGATCTGCAAGTCCGTCAAGTCAGCATCATTCGATGGAAAATCCGACAACAGAACGGGAGTCGCGCGGAACGAGATCGATCCTTCGCCAAGCTGACCGTACAAGGTGCTGCCCCAAGTCCATACCGTACCGTCGCTTCGCAGCGCCAAGCTGTGGATAGATCCGGCCGCCGCCTCTGTTACGCCGCTAAGCCCCTCCACTTGCACCGGAGTTGAGCGGTTCGTCGTCGTCCCGTCGCCCAATTGCCCTTTGGAGTTCGATCCCCATGCCCATACGGAGCCGTCCTCCGCCACCGCCAAGCTATGGGCCGTTCCTCCGGCGATGGCGACGATGCGAATGCCGGCCAATGCCGTCACTTGCGTGGGCGAGTTCACCGTCGCATCCGCCGATCCGACGCCAATCTGTCCGCTGTTGTTCCAGCCCCACGCCCATACTGTTCCGTCGTTCCTCAGCGCAAGATTGAAGTATTCGCCTGCCGAGATCGCTTCGACATCAGCCAAGCCGGGCACCTGCACGGGGACAGAGCCGTTCCCCCCTGCCGTGCCGTTGCCGAGTTGCCCGTATTGATTGAATCCCCAAGCCCATACCGTCCCGTCGCTCTTCAGCGCCACGCTGTGCGCATAACCGGACGAGATCGCCTCGACATCCGTAAGGCCCGACACCTGCACAGGGGACAACCGCGTCGTCTGCGTTCCGTCGCCCAACTGGTTGTATCCATTGATTCCCCATGCCCACACCGTTCCGTCATCCTTGAGAGCCACGCTATAATTGCTCCCCGCCTCGGCCTCCCGAATGCCGCTTAAGCCGGCTACCTGGGCGGGACTCTCCCGGTTCGTCGTTGTGCCGTCACCCAATTGCCCGGACACATTCGCCCCCCATGACCAGAGCGTGCCATCGCTTCGGACGGCCAAGACGTGGTAGCCCGATGAAGACGCTTCGATCGCATCCGTTATGGATGTCCGATGCGGGATCGGATTGCTGGTCGTTGTTCCATCATTCACAATGCCGTATGAATTGTCGCCCCATGCCCAGAGCGAGCCGTCGCTTGAGATGGCAAGGCTGTGCCATCCGCCGCCCGCCACCGAGACGGCATCCTCGATGGAAGCCTGCACGGGAGCGAGCTGCATCAGAGGCGTGCCAAGGCCCAATTGCCCCTTGGACTCGTCGCCCCACACCGCGACTGTGCCGTCCTTGCGCAACGCCAGACTGTGCGTCTCTCCCGCCGCGATCGCCGTCACTTCGCCGAGACCCGATACTTGCACCGGCGTGTAGCTGCTGCTCACCGTGCCGTCTCCCAACTGGCCGTACAGGTTGCTTCCCCACGCCCACACCGTGCCGTCGCTCTTCAAGGCAAGGCTGTGCGACGTCCATCCCGACACCGCCGCAACATCGGCAATTCCGACCGACACCGGCACGTATTGATTCGTATACCCTCCGTCGCCGAGCTGTCCGCTGCCGTTGTACCCCCATGTCTTCACCGTGCCGTCGTTCATAACCGCCAAGCTGTGGTTGGCTCCGGCTGCGATCGCCTTGGCTCCGCTCACGCCCAACTGGATCGGAACCGGCGCGGTCGTCAGCGTGTTGCTGGCCAATTGCTTGACGCCGTTGTAGCCCCACCCCCATACATTCCCGGCACTGTCCAACATCAGGTTAAACGTTCCGCCGGCAGAGATCGAAGCGATCGTCACACCGCTCAGACCGGTCACTTGCACGGGAGTGAGCCGATTGGTCGTCGAATTATCCCCGATCTGACCGCGATTGTTGTACCCCCACGCCCACAGCGTGCCGTCGCTCTTCAAGGCAAGGCCGTGATTGTAGCCCGACGAGATCGCCGTGACGTCGCCCAGATTCGGCACGACGGCCGGGGTCGTACGGATTGTTGTCGAACCGTCCCCCATCTGCCCATACGTATTGTCGCCCCACGCCCATACGCGGCCCTCGCTGTCCAGCGCGAGGCTGTGCGACGTTCCGGCGGCGATGGCCGTCACGGCAACACCATCAAGCCCTGATACCTGTACAGGCGAAGTCCGGCTTATCGTTGTCCCATCGCCCAACTGCCCTTTGCTGTTGTCCCCCCACGCCAACACCGTACCGTCGCTTCTAAGCACCAGATTGTGATTGTTGCCTGCCGCAATAGCGGTTGCATAAATCCCGTCGCTTGCCAGCGCATGAGCCTGCCCCGGCGGCAGCAGATTTACCGTCCCCGCGACCACAGCCAGCACAACGTATATTCTCCACATGATTTTTGCCCAGTGCATCGTGAATCTCTCTCCCTGCCGAATGATGTCGATTACTATCACACAGGCTATCATCATGCGGTAAAATGGCGGTAAACGCCGTTGCAAAAAAAGAAGCCGAAGCCGGGACAACCCGATTGAACAACTCCGCCCAATTCCAGTAGAATAAATTATTAGCCCTTGAGAGCAGGTGACGGAAGTGAACTCCGAGTTCCGCGTCGATCCCGACATGATTATCCAGATCTACAACCAGATCTTCAAACACTTCTCCCATCAACGGATTCGCAGATTGTCGGAGCATCTTCGGGAGCACGACCTCTCCCTGAACCAATTCTCGGTTCTGAATCTTATCTATCGCCAGCACGACTGCTCGTCGATGCTGCTCGCGAACCGGCTGCACCTCAAAGCCGCCTCCATGACCTACATTGTCGATTCCCTGGTGAAGCGAGGCCTCGCCAATCGGATCGAGAATCCCGAGGATCGGCGCAGCCACTTCATTGCCTTGACCGAAGAAGGAGAGCAACTCGTCATTGGCATCGAAGAAGACGACGAGCTGTCGCGGCATATCGCCAGCCTCGACCCGGACAAGCAGGAGATGCTTTATTTGTCCCTCCGCGTCTTGAGGAACGTCATCTTCCAGCAAGCGGAGCCATGTCCGAAGCCGGATGAAGAGGAGAACTGATCGCCGCACTGGAACCGGGAGAGCTTCTTTGTCTTCCGGTTTTTTTCGCGTTGCTTTTTGTCATTGTTGTGAAGGTGGGACAGGCAGGCGGGATATTCCTGAAATAATTGCCTTCTTCTCGTTGACGATGAGAATTATTATCAATTACAATAGAAGTATATTCACGCATATCTACCCGCCTGGAGACGGGCGAGTTCCCTTATAGGAAGAAGGACCGACACGTGACCGAACAACTGGAGCTTTATGATGTGACGATCGTTGGCGGAGGCCCCGCCGGTATGTATACCGCCTTCTACAGCGGCATGAGAGACTTGAAGACGAAGCTGATTGACGCGAATGAGCAGCTTGGCGGACGTATCCTAATCTACCCGGAGAAAATGATCTGGGATGTCGGAGGCCTGACCCCGACGCTCGGCAGCCGCTTGATCGAGCAGTTGAAGCAGCAGGCGATGACATTCGACCCGACTGTCGTGCTTGGGCAGCAGGTCGTCAATCTGGAGCGTCAAGCGGACGGAACGATTCTGCTCACTTCCGCGAACGGAGAACGGCATTGGACGAAGACCGTCGTTCTCGCGATCGGGTACGGCGTACTGGAGCACGCGAAGCTGGAGATCGAAGGCTCCGATCGGTTCGAGGTGACGAATCTGCACTATACCGTTCAGGAGCTGGAAGTGTTCCGCGACAAGCGTGTGCTCATCTCCGGCGGCGGGGATGCGGCTGTCGACTGGGCGAACGCGCTCGAGCCTATTGCGAAGAGCCTGACGGTCGTGCATCGCCGCGACAAGTTCGGCGGCCACGAGCGCAACGTCGTCAAGATGAAGCAATCCTCGGCGCGGGTCCTGACCCCTTATGCGATCCAGTCCCTGCACAGCAGCAGCGGCGCCGACATCGACCAGGTGACGATCAGCCACGTCGAGAGCGGCGAGTCCGAGCGCCTCGACATCGATGCCGTCGTCGTCAGCCACGGGCTGCGCTACAACTTCGGTCCGGTGAAGGAATGGGGACTCGACATGACGGATTGGAACGTCAAGGTCGGTTCCGATCTGCAGACGAACCTGCCCGGCGTGTTCGCGGCCGGCGACTTCGTTGACCATGGAGGCAAGGTGCGGCTCATCGCGGGCACATTCACCGACGCCGTGCTCGCCCTCAACGGCGCCAAGCTGTTCATCGAGCCCGAAGCCGAGAAGGTCGCCTACGTCTCCTCGCACAACTCCAAGTTCAAAGAACGCAACCGCGCACTCGGCGTGAAGGACGACGACGAGCATTGAGCGATCGAATATGCGCATGGCAGCCGAGAAAGCCCCCACGAATCCGATTAGCGGACTCATGGGGGCTTTTTATTGCTTTTTATGCGGTTTGTCGCATTCGTGACGCCCGCTTCCGTTACAGTCGGAAGCTCCCGACCGCTGCGCGGAGCTGGCCGGCCAGCAGCCGGAGCTGCTCGGAGGCGCCGGCCACCTCTTCGACCGAGGCCAGTTGCTCCTCGGAGGAGGCGGCTACGTCCTGGGAGTGCGCCGCCGACAGCTTCGCCATTCGCTCGAGCTCCTCGAGCGAAGCGGCGATCTGCTCGCTGCCTGCGGACATCTCTTCGGACGCGGCGGACACTTCCTGCACCTGGCTCGATACCTGCCGGATGGAGCGAAGAATGGAGCGGAACGACTCCCCGCTCGCGTTCGCCAGCTTCGTGCCCTCGCGAGCCTCGCCCGCCGACACCTCAAGCGAAGCGTACACCTCGCCAGCCTTTGTCCCGATCACATGCAGAATCGTGGAGATCTCCTCCGACGACTCCCGCGAGCGCTCGGCCAGCTTGCGAATCTCCTGCGCGACGACCGCGAAGCCCTTGCCGTGCTCTCCCGCCCGCGCCGCTTCGATGGATGCGTTAAGCGCGAGCAGATTCGTCTGGTTCGCTACGTCGGAGATATGCGCCAGGATGTCGCCGATCCTCTCATTCGATTGGTTTAGCTCCTTCATCGCATCCGATGCGGCAATAACATGCTGCTCGATCGTGCCCATCTGCTCCACCGTGCGGGAGATGACAACATCGCCGTCGGAGGCCATCCCCGCGGTGTCGGCCGCCAGCTCCGCGACAACCTGCGAGGATTCGGAGATGCGCTGGATGCCGATCGTCATCTCCGTCATGGCGGTCTGGCTCTCCGCCGAGCTGACGAGCTGCGTCTCCATGCCGGCGGCTACGTCCTGGATTGAATGCGCGATGTCGTTCGCCGCGGCGGCCGTCTGCCCCGCCGTCTCCTTCAGGTGCAAGGAAGACTCCGTCACCTCGTTCGACGTTCGGTCGATATGGGCGGCCAGTTCCCTCAGACTCGCGATCATCTCGTTAAACGAGCCCGCCGCCTGACCGATCTCGTTGCGGCTCGTTACCGGCACCTTCACCGTCAGATCGCCGGTCGACGCCTGCTTGGCCATGACGGCCAGAATGCCGAGCGGCTTCACCGCAATTCGAACCAGCACGACCATGATCGCGATGCCGATGGCGGTGACGAGAAGACCGACCAGAATGGCATTCCAGAGCAATCCGTTCATACGACTCTGAACATTCCCGTAGTTGTAGTCGACGCCGAATACCGCCACCGCGCTCCCATCCTCGGCGACGATCGGCTTCAGGTAGGACATCCAGGAGCCGAAGTCGTCTCTATATCCGGCAGACAGCCCCGTCTTGCCAATCAGCGCTCCCTTGAAGACGGAGACCAGGGCGTTGTGGGCCACGAACTCCTGCCCGGCTCCGGCATCCGCCGCGGTAAGGCTCTCATTCGATTGGATCATGCGGAGATACGTCTTCCCGTCCCGCTCCGAGATATCGGGGAGGACCAAGTAGGCGTTGGCGATCAATGTATCGTCAACCATCGCATCGAGTTGTTCCTTCAGGTCGCCCAGCTCTGCGGTCGACGTCATCTTGCCTTCGCGGAAGCCGTTCGCAGCCTCCGCGATGCGCTCCCCGCGCGTCTGCATCTGGTCTCCCAGCTTGTCCCCGACTTGCTTGAACTCCCGCAGCACCGCACTCTTCTCCGACTTGTACATCAGGGTGGACATCGTGCCCATCAAGATGAGCAACACCAACGACAGAATAACCGAACTCACCACGGCCAAACTCTTGCGACGAGTAATCCAACCGAACATGGGCACACCCCTTAATCATATGTATTGCCTTCATCTTAGCGACAACCTGTTAACCCCATACTCGCAAAATTGTTAGAAAAGAGTTAGATTCGAGCAAGGAGTCCCTGCGACGGGAAAAGCCCGCGAGGCGACAAGCGCCAACGCGGGCTATGCAAGGCAAATATGCCTTAAATCATCGTGCTTCCGTCGTAGGAGGCGATAACCCGATACAAGTCGGGACGCCGATCGCGGAAGATCCCCCATTCGATGCGCTGAACCTCCAATTGATCGAGGTCGAACTCGGCCACAAGCGTCGTCTCTTCCGCTCTTCCCGCTTCCTTCACGATATTGCCCTGCGGACCGGCAATAAAGGAGGAGCCGTAGAAGGTGATCGAGGAATCTTCGTCCGATTCCACGCCCACGCGGTTCGAGGCGATAACCGGCATCAGGTTCATCGCGGCATGGCCGCGCATGCACATCTGCCAATGATCCTTCGAGTCGATCGAGCCGTCCTGCGGCTCCGAGCCGATCGCTGTCGGGTAGAACAACAGCTCTGCGCCCATCAGCGCCATGCAGCGAGCCGCTTCCGGGTACCACTGGTCCCAGCAGACGCCGACGCCGATCTTGGCATAGCGGGTGTTCCACACCTTGAAGCCGGTGTCTCCCGGATTGAAGTAGAACTTCTCTTCGTACCCCGGTCCGTCCGGAATGTGGCTCTTGCGATAGAGTCCCATCACCGACCCGTCCGCATCGATGACCGCGAGGGAGTTGTAGCGGGCGTAGTTTTTTTTCTCATAGAAGCTGATCGGCAGTACGACCTGCAGCTCCTTGGCCACCTGCTTGAAGTGGGCCACCGCCTTGTTGCTCTCCAGCTCCGTCGCGTACACGTAGTAGTCCGACTTCTCCTTCTGGCAGAAGTAAGGCGTCTCGAACAGCTCCTGGATCAGAATGATCTGCGCGCCCTGAGCGGCGGCCTCGCGAACGAGCTTGTCCGCTCTCGCGATGTTCTCCTCGATATTCGCGGAGCACGCCATCTGCGTGGCGGCTACGGTTACCTTCCTCATCTTGCTCCTCCTCTCGGCATCTGCTGCGTCGTGCAATGCACGTTGCCGCCTTCCTTGATGATCGCCATGCCGTCCACCGTGCGAATCCGGCGCTGCGGGAATGTCTCTTGCAGAATGCGTTCCGCTTCGCGGTCGGCCTCCGCGGCCGGCCCGCCGAACACCGGGAGCACGATGCCCCCGTTCACGAAGTAGAAGTTCAGGTAGCTCAAGGTGAGACGGCTGTCTTCGAAAATCGCCTTCGGCGGCTGCGGGATCTTGACGATCTCCAGCCTGCGCCCCTTCGCATCCGTCTCCGCTTCTAGAATGCGCAGGTTCTCCTGCGTGATCGCGTAGTTCTCGTCGGCCGGATCGTCGCATACCTGCAGGACGACCTTCCCCGGGGCAGCGAAGCAGGCGATGTTGTCGACATGGCCGTCCGTCTCGTCGCCGTCGAGCCCGCGCTTCAGCCAGATGACCTTCGACACGTTCAGGAACCTTCTCAACTCTTCCTCAATCTGCTCCCGACTCAGCTCCGGGTTCCGGTTCGGATTCAGCAGGCACTCCTCGGTCGTGACGACCGTTCCTTCTCCGTCGACATGCAGCGAGCCGCCTTCCATCACGAGCGGCGCGTCGAAGCGGCGGGCTTGCGTCCGCTCCAGAATCTGCGGCGCGACCGCATCGTCCAGGTCCCACGGAGCGTACTTGCCGCCCCAAGCGTTAAACGTCCAGTTCACGCCCGCCAGTTCGCCGCCTTCGCCGATGAGGAAGGTCGGCCCGTTGTCGCGCAGCCAGGCATCGCTATGAGGGATACGCACAAGATCGATATTCGGCGCGTTCAGATGCTCCTTCGCCAGCTCCTCGTCGGACTCGTTGACAAGCACTGACACCGGCTCGAACTCGGCGATCGCCTTGACGATTCCGGCGTAACCGGCGCATACCGATTCATGGTCGTCCGGGTACACCATCGAGTCCTTGACCGGCCAGGACATGAAGGTGCGCTCGTGCTCCACCCATTCGGGCGGCATCCTGTAATTCAGCTCTAGTGGGTTCACGCGATTCAGCTCTCTTTGTCGTATTTTCTCAGATCATCATAAACGATATGACTATCGATCACAATGACCGAATGTTGACTGGGCAGGGAAGGAGTTAACGTCGGCCCGTCGATGCCGGAAGCCCTGGACGTCGGCCGGTATGCTATACTCGGATTATCCTCGACTGAACGGAGAACAACCATGACGAGTTCAAATTCCCAGGCTTCCTATGCGGACAATCTCTCCCCCATTCCCCTCGCCCAATTGCGGGCCGACTGCGACAATTGCTTCGGCTTGTGCTGCGCAGCGCTGCCGTTCGCGGCTTCGAGCGACTTCGCCGCGGACAAGGCCGCCGGCCAGCCCTGCCCGCAGTTGCGGGACGACTATCGCTGCGGCATACACGGCGAGCTTCGCGATCAAGGCTATCGCGGCTGCACGGTATATGACTGCTTCGGCGCGGGCCAGAAGCTGTCGCGGCTGACCTTCCGGGGTCGGGGCTGGCGGGAGGAACCGGAAGCCGCTCCCCGAATGTTCGAAGCGTTCCCGATCGCGTGGCAGCTTCAGGAGCTGCTGTGGTACTTGAGCGAAGCGAGCTCCCTGGAGGCCGTTGTCGACCGACCGATCCGGGAGAAGCTCTTGCAAGCGCTGCGGGAGATCGAGGAATTGACCCTGCAGGAGCCGGACAGCCTGCTTCGAGTGTCCGTCTCCGCATGCCGCGCGGAGGTGAATCCGCTACTGCTCGAGGCGAGCGAGCTGGCGCGGGCGAGTGCCCGGGCCGCGTTCAAGGGGCCGCTGCGGACACCGAAGAAGGCCGGCCGGGGAGCCGACCTCGTTGGCGCGAAGCTGCGGCAGGCCGATCTGCGCTGCGCGAACCTGCGGGGCGCATGGCTCATCGCCGCCGACCTGCGCGAGGCCGATCTGCGGCAGGCCGACCTCATCGGCGCCGACCTGCGGGACGCGGACCTTCGCGGCGCCGATCTGACGGGAGCCCTCTTCGTCTCGCAGTCCCAGTTGAATTCGGCCAAGGGGGACAGAAGCACCCGCATTCCGGCACGGCTGGCGCGGCCCTTCCATTGGGAGGAGTAGCGTCTTCGGCCGGGCGGCAGTCCGGGCGGAGCGTCCTCATGGCAGGGGCTGGACTCGGTTGCGGCAGGTGCCCTCTCCCATGAGACTATTCGCGCCACTGGTTCGACGCCTTTTGCCCTCTGGTTCGAGGAATCTTGCGATTTTATGTGATTTTTCACATTCGTCGGCTTGGTTAGGGAGGGAATTGAGGTGTTTTATGTGATTTTTCGCATACATCCAGCACTTCGGGCCGGAAATTCCTCCATGAATGTGGTTTTTCACATATAATCGTCCAAATTGTCCGTTTCGGGCTGCGCCAATGTGATTTTTCACATAAAAATCAGTGACTAGCGAGTTCGGTGGGTCCGATAGGTCCACAGCAGGTTTGTTGGGTTCGGCGGGGCTCGGTGGGGGCCAGCGGGTTCGACGGAGCTGGTAAGTTGTTTGCTGGGGTTGCTGGGGTTGTTGCGGTTTGCCGGGTTTGCTGGGTTTGTCGCGGTTTGCCGGGTTTGCCAGGTTTGACGGGTTTGACGGGTTTGCCGGGTTTGCCGGGTTTGCTGGGTTTGACGGGTTTGACGGGTTTGTTGCGGTTTGCCGGGTTTGCCGGGTTTGCTGGGTTTGTCGCGGTTTGCCGGGTTTGCTGCGGTTTGCTGCGGTTGCTGAGTTTGTTAGGGTTAGCGGTGTCTGTTGTTGGGTTCAGAGGCTTCGCCAGGTTCAGCGGGGGTTGTTAGCTTCGGCGGGTGCGCCGGCTTGATCGACGGCTGCCGCCCCTCGCGTACGGGCCGGAAAGGGCCGCCACGACAGTCCAACGACCCTCGAAGCAGCCCCTTCCTTCGACCTCTTCACTTCGACCTTGGATCTTTTCGCGCACCGATCCTTGATTCCTTCGCATCGGCCTCTATTCTCTTTGCGCCGCTGCTCAATCGCTTCATTCCGACTCTTGGGTCGAGTTCGAGCGATCCGTGTTCCGCATCAGAATCAGGTTGCGGGCGTAGATGAATACCCCCGGAACTTGTCCCAGAATATAGACGGGGTCTCTCCTGTAGATCGCGTAGATCGACAGGATCGTGCTGCCGATGATGCCGAACACCCAGAACGACTTCGTGACGACGCTCATCTTCGCCTTCTCGCTTGCGATCCACTGAACGACGAAGCGTCCGGTGAACATAATTTGCCCAATCAGGCCGAAGCCGATCCAGAACCATTCCTTCGCATGGCCGCTCATCTCTTAATCGCCCCGGATCTGATAGCGAATGGTGCGCTTGCGCAGCCATCCGATCACGATCGCGTCCATAAGCCCGACGAAAGCCCGGTTCAGCACGCCGTACTTCGACTTGCCCGCCGTTCTCTCGCGATGCCCGACGGGAACCTCAATAACGCTGAAGCCGTTCATTCTCGCCAGGGTCGGCAGGAAGCGGTGGAAGCCTTCATACAGGTTGAAGCTCTGCGCGACCTCGCGCTTGAACAGCTTCATCGGGCAACCGGTATCCTGGATCTGATCCCCAGTAATCTTGTTGCGCACCCCGTTGCCTACCTTTGACGAGACTTTTTTCACCAAGGTGTCTCTGCGGTCCACCCGCGTTCCGTTCGCGAAGTCGTACTCCGCCATATAAGGAAGAAGCTTGACGATATCTTCCGGGAACGTCTGCAGGTCCCCGTCCATAAGCGCGACATAACGGCCCTCGGCCACCTTCAGCCCCGCTGCGATCGCCGCCGTCTGCCCGCAATTGCGCTCGAAGTGGAGCACGCGAAGCTTCGCATCGCTCTCCGCCAGCTTGTCGAGCTGCGCCCCGCTGCCGTCCGTGCTGCCGTCGTTGACGAGAACAATCTCGTATTCCTCGACATGCGGGTCCAGCGCCCCCGTGATCGCGAAGATCAGCCGAGTCAGATCGTCGCGCTCGTTATAGATCGGGACGACAACCGATAGTTCCTTCATGATGATCTCCCTCCATACCAACGTACGAAATTGCGTATCCCTTCCTCGAAGCTTGTCCGAGGCTCGTATCCGATCAAGCGGCGGGCCTTGCCGATATCGGCGCAGGTCATCTCCATATCGCCGGGCTGGGCGGGCAATCGCTGCAGAATCGCCTTCTTGCCGAGCGCGCTCTCGAGGCCGTCCACCATCTCCGTCAGCGACACCGTCCGGCTGTTGCCCAGATTCAGCACCTCGTACACCGATTCGTGCTTCTCGACATAGTCGAGGGCGCCGCGTATGCCGGCCACGACATCTTCGACATACGTATAGTCCCTCTTCGTCGTGCCGTCTCCGTAGAACGGGATCTCCCGATCCTGATCGATGAGGCGCGCGAACTTGTGAATCGCCAGATCCGGCCGCTGCCGCGGGCCGTACACCGTGAAGAAGCGCAGCATCATGCCGTCGATTCCGTATAAATGGTAGTATGTGTAGCCCATGAGCTCGCAACTCTTCTTCGTCGCCGCATAGAGCGAGATCGGCGTGTCGACCGGGTCGCTCTCGGAGAAGGGCACCTTCTCGTTATGGCCGTATACCGAGGACGAAGAGGCGCACAGCCACTTGCGAACGCCGGCCTTGCGCATCGTCTCCAGCAGCAGCAGCGTCCCCCTCACATTGACGTCGTCGAACAGCAGCGGCTGCTCGATGGAGGCCCGTACGCCCGGCAGAGCCGCCAGGTGGATAACCGCGTCAATGCATTCCGATTCGAAAATCCGCTCCAAAGCCTCCGAGTCCCGAAGATCGACCGTCTCCAGACGGTACCGTTCGCTCGGCAAACTGCGTTTAAGCTTGGCCAATGCCTCTTCCTTGTCGGACAAGGCCGCCAAACTGTCCGGAAGGCCGCCAGGCAGGATGTTGCGCATCTTGACCCGGTAATCGTACGAATCGGAGAAGCTGTCCAGGCAGATCACGCGATGCCCGCTTGCCAGAAGACTATCGCCGAGGTGGGAACCGATAAATCCGGCCCCGCCCGTTACCAGATAGGTCGACATGAGCTCATCCCTTCCTTCTTGCTATAAAAAAACAATGAAAAACAAGGCATTGCCGCGAGCTTGAATGCCTTGAAGATAGTCTCTCTATCTATACCTATCTTTATCTCTCTATCTTTATTCTGATCCTTCCGTCCTAGTCCACCGACAACAACCATATTAGTTCAAATCCTCTAAGTTGTAAATCAAATGTTTCAAGGCAATTTGTCGATTTTCCGGTTTTTTTGTTCAATTTATCGAAGTACCTCTGCTGGGAAAAGACAACAGAGTCGCATTAGCCGCCAGCGGGCAGCAAGACAGTGAATACGCTTCCTTCGCCAAGCCTGCTGCTGGCCTCTACGGTGCCGCCGTGAATAGCGACGATTCGGCTCACAATCGACAGGCCCAGACCGCTTCCGTTCCGGTGCCGTCCCCTCGCCTTGTCCGCCTTGTAGAAGCGGTCGAAGATATAGGGCAGGTCCTCCTCCGCGATGCCGATCCCGTCGTCGCGAACCTCCGCTTCGATCGAATCCGCCCGCCGTCGCAGCCTGACTCCGATCGTGCCCCCTGCCGGGGTGAACTTGATCGCATTGGACAGCAGATTCAGCCACACCTCATGCAGCAGCTCCGGATCGCCCTCCGCGACAACCTCCTCCAGCTCGACATGAAGCTCCAGTTGCTTCTCCGACCAAAGCCATTCAAGGCCGATGAGAACGTGCCGGATCTGTTCGTCCAGCCGGAACGCCGCCCGGTGCGGCGGCTTGTCGCCCTTGTCAAGAGAAGCGAGCGTCAGCAACTGCCGGCTAAGCGAGGAGAGCCGGGCGCTCTCGGTCTCGATAATGTCAAGGTACCTGCCGCTGTCTCCCGTGACGAGGCTCTCCTCCCGAATCGTTCGAACGTAGCCTTGAATCGAAGTAAGCGGAGTCTGGAACTCGTGGGAGACGTTGGCCACGAACTCCTGGCGCATAAGCTCCGAACGCCGGATCGAATCGGTCATGCGGGAGAAGTGATTGGCAAGATCGCCGATCTCGTCCTTGCGGGACGTCTCCAGATTCGTATCGTACTGCCCTTGCACGATTCGCTTCGTCGCGCTTGTCAGCTTCTTGATCGGGGCGACAATATACCGGGCGAAGACGGCGATCAGCAGCAGCGACAGCAGGAACGTGCTCAGAAGCAGCGCCGCTACGATCAGCCGGACCTCCCCGATCTGCTGCTTCAGGTCGGGGCGAATAAACAGCGCGGCCCTGCCGACGTCGGTCGCCAGAGGAATCCCGATCGTGTTGCGCACGCTGTTCTCGAAGTAGGCAATCAGCTCCAGACGCCGATTCTCCTCCCCCATGCCGTTATAGACCCGCCCGTTCATCACCGTATCGACCTGCCCGACGGACAGGCTGCCGTGCTTGAAGGGGGAGCCGAAGGCAACCGTTCGTCCATCCTCCGTCACCAGATAGAGCTGATACCCGAGCTTCGCCATTGCCGGCAGGTAGACACTCTCCAGCTCCAGCTCGGGGTATCTCTCGTACAGTTGCTTAATCGTCTCTCCGACGTCCGCCATTCGGCGCTCGTTCTGGGACTTAAGCGAGAATTCGTAATAGAGGCTCGTGACGAGAAGACCCAGCAGCGAGCTGAAGAAGGCGATCAGAGCGAACGTAGCCGTAATTCGTACATAGAGCGACCTCATTCTTCCCTCGCCTCCAGCTTGTACCCGAGTCCACGCAACGTCTGTATGGCGAAGGAGTCCTCGCAATCCGCGAACCTCTCCCGCAGCCGCTTCACATGAACGTCCACCGTGCGGCTGTCGCCGGCGAAGTCCGCTCCCCAGATGAGCTTGATCAGTTGCTCCCGCGTATAGATGCGGCCGGGCTGGCTGGCAAGCTGGGCCAGCAGCTCGAATTCGCGCAGCGGGATCGGCCGCGGCTCGCCGCGAACCCGAATCTCGTAGCCGCCTCGGTCGATCAGCAGGCTGCCGATCCGAATCTGCTCCTCGGACACCAGCTTGTACCGGCGAAGGAGAGCCTTGATCCGGAACAGCAGCTCTCTGGGCTCGAACGGCTTCACCACATAATCGTCCGCCCCGGAATCGAAGCCGTGCTCCTTATCCCGCAGTTCTCCCTTCGCCGTCAGCAGAATAACCGGCAGATCGTAGTGCTCCCGAATCTCCCGGCACAGCTCCAGTCCATCCTTGCCCGGCATCATCACGTCCACAACGGCCAGATGGACGTTGTCCGTCTCGAGCGCCAGGGATGCCGCTTCCCCGTCCGCCGCCTCAAGGACAACGTAGCCTTCCTTGGTAAGAGTAAGCCGCAGCAGCTCCCGAATATGCGGATCGTCGTCCGCGACCAGCAGATGTACCCTCAACGCTTCCGCCTCCCTTGCGCAATGTATCTTCATGATGAGCGATTCGCGTCTTGAATTCAACGGGCCGCCCGGCGGTATCGCTATTTTGTAAGGAGCCGTTCACGGTGCGTTCATTCTGCGGGCCTACATTCGAGGGGAGGCAGGACGACATAGCGGCAAGGCAGCAAGAGGGCAGGAGGGCAGGAAGACAAAAATGGCAAGACACAGCAACGAGACGGTGAGACGACAAGATGGCAGGACGGCAAGTTGACAAGGGAACAACAGAGAGACGGCAACACACAACAGCAAGGAGGAGAGCCATATGAAGCTGGCTTGGCAAGAAATGAAGCGCAACCGGGCGAGGTTCGCCATTCTGGGCTCGATCGTATTCCTGATCAGCCTGCTGGCGTTTATCGTGGCGGGGCTGGCGAACGGCCTGTCCCGGGACAACGCCGCCCTGATCGCCGATATGCCCGAGGGGCAATTCTACATGAGCGGGGAGGCCGACGGCACGTACTCGTTCTCGGCCATCGATCCGTCCCTTCAGTCGGAGGTCCTGCAATCGCGGGACGGCTCGATGGCGCTGTCGATTCGGCTCGGCTTCCTGAACGATGCGGACGGCAAGCAGCTCGGCGTCGCTTACGTCGCCTCCGTATCGGAAGAAGAGAATGCGAAGGCGAAGATGCTGCCAACCGTTCATCCCGGCGAGGTGTGGCTCGACGGCACCTTGGCCGAGAAGGGGGTCGCAATTGGAGACATGCTGACCGGAGACGCCTCCTCGGACAAGGCGTTCCGGGTGGCCGGCTTCGTCGACGGGCAGAAGTTCAGCCACGCCCCGGCCGCCTTCGTGAACCCGGACGATTACGCGGAGATGACGGGTCGCGCCGAGATGCAGCTGCTCTTCGTCCCGGGATCGCCGGGCGAGACCCCGGCCGGCCTTGAGGCGTTCACCAAGGGCGAGCTGCTGGGCTCGATTCCGAGCTACAAGGCGGAACAGCTTACGCTGAACATGATCATCGTCTTCCTCATCGCAATCGGCGGCCTCCTGTTCGGCATCTTTTTCTACATGATGAATGTTCAGAAAATGGGGCTATACGGAATCCTGAAGGCCATCGGGGTGCGAACCGGCGCCTTGTTCCGGATGATGTGGACGCAGATGGCCGTCGTTGCCGGCATCGCCATGCTCGGCGCCGCTGCACTCAGCGCGTTGTTCGCAGCCGTCGCTCCGGGAGAGATGCCCTTCCGGCTATCCGGCTCCTCCATGGCCTGGCTGGCGGTCCTGTTCCTCGTCGTCGGCTTCGCCGGTTCGTCCGTATCCGGCATTCAGATCAAGAAGGTGTCGCCGCTGGCGGCGATCCAACAAGGAGAGATGTAGAATGGCAACCTTCGAGCTGAGGCAAGTCGCCAAGTCGTTCCCGGACGGGGAAGCGGAGATCCGGGTGCTGAAGGGCATCGATCTGACGCTGGCCGAAGGGCAACTGACCGCCCTCGTCGGCTCGTCCGGATCGGGCAAGAGCACGCTGCTGACGATCGCGGCGGGCTTGCAGGAGGCCTCCGGCGGAGAGATTCTGCTGGATGGAGAGGACATGACGAAGATGCCTCCGGAGAAGCTAAGAAGCATAAGGGCAACCCGGTTCGGCTTCGTCTTCCAATCGTCGCATCTCGTCCCCTTCCTGACCGCGGAGGATCAGCTCGCCCTGATGCTCGACGTCTCCGGAAGCCGACTGGACGCAGCCGGGCGCGCCAAGCAAGTGGCGGAAGCGCTTGGCCTGGTCGGCATGGAGCACCGCCGCAAGGCGTACCCCGCCTCCCTGTCGGGGGGCGAGAAGCAGCGCATCGCCATTGCGCGCGCGATCATCCACCGCCCCCGCATCCTGTTCGCCGACGAACCGACGGCCAGCCTCGATTCCGAGCGGTCGCACGAGATTCTCGGCCTGCTCCGGAAGCTGACGCAAGCCTTCGGCATGTCGACGCTGATGGTGACGCACGACGGGGAGATGCTCCCTTACGCCGATCGGGTCGTTGAGATGCGGGACGGCCGGATCGAGGGGCATACATGGAGAACGGCAAATGGAATAGGAACTTGAAATGTTGCAAATAGTCAACATTCTCCGGCAATGCAGCTTCGATTCCCGACAAATGTTGCTTAAAGTCAACATTTTCTTCCGAATCGCTCTCAAATGGCCCATTAGACCGAAAAATGTTGACTTTCGGCAGCATTTTCCCCGATAAATGGAGCTTCGCAACGAAAATGGTGACATTTGGCAACATTTTGGTTGGCGGTGGGCGGCGAGCGATAGGCTGGCGGAATTGTGGTTGGTGATGGGCGGCGGGCTGGCGTGCGATGGGCGGGCGGCGGGTTGGCGGAATTGTGGTTTGCGGCGGGCGATGGGCGATAGGCTGGCGGAATTGTGGTTGGTGATGGGCTGGCGAGCGGCGGACTGGCGGAAAAGTGTTCTGATGTGCTGACCGGCCCCACTCCCAAGTCCGTCCGCTCGCCCTCAATAGTGCTCCTCCTCCGACCACTCCCCGGCGAGCTCCGCGGCGGACAGGATCGGCAGCTTCAAGCTCTCCGCCGCATCCAGCAGATAAGGCTGGCCGGCCTCGAAGCCGGCGGCCGCCCGCCCTTCCGGCTCGGCCGCGGGAGCCGCAAGCGCCTGCTCGCCGAGCAGGCGATCCAGCGTCCGAACGTCCTTGGCGTACAGCGAGGCGTCCCAACGAATGCCGGCGATGACGCCCGCCACGACCCGAACGGGGTAGCCGCTCGCCTCGGCGATGATCGCAGCCGCCTTCGCCGGGTCTCCGCGCATGATGGCATGCGCCCGAAGATGCGCCTTCAGGTAGGCGATCACGACGTCCTTGTTGCCGTTCGCCCAATTCCCGTCCGCCATCAGGCCGGTCAGGTAGTCGCCGCCGATCCCTTCGGAGGGGAAAGGCTCTCCCGCCCCGATCGACTTCGCCCAGCTCAGATAGGGCTCCCACATGAAGCTGGCCCCGACGTCCCCTTCGAGAACGCCGCTTAAGCATTCGCCCATCGTCCGCCGGACAACGGGGACGGATTCGAGCCCGTTCGCGCCGATCCACTGCTTCAGCCGGTAGGAGGCGCTGGAATGGCCGACCGTTGCGATCGCCCGGCCGCTCAGGTCGTCCGCGCTGCGGACGGGGCTCCCCTTCGGCACGACCAGCGAGATGCCGTCTCCTCCCGCCGTCTTCCCGTCGAACGCCAGGAACAGCGGCCGGAACAGCGGCAGCATCCTGCTGAGCTGTTGGCTCGCGATCATCGGGTAGTCCCCGATGGAGGCGATGTGCACCTTGCCCCCAATGAGGCTCTCCACCAGCTCCATCCCGTTCGGGGCGTTCACCCAATTCACCTTGTAGGAGAACGAGGGGCTCGTTCGCTTCAGCTCATCCTCCAGCAGCCCGAGCTTCTTGATCACCAGCGTGCTCCACAGCAGCGCGGCGCCGCTCTGATACCCGACCGTCACCTCGCGAACCGCCGCCTTCGGCTTGCCCGCCTCGCTCTGTCGGCTGGCGTGCAGGTATACCCATGCCTCCAGCTTCTCCGGGTCCACCCAGATCTCCTTGCCTACTTTAATATGAGGAAGCTGCTTATCCTTGCGCCAACGGTCGATCGTGGCGCGGCTGACGCCCAAGATATCCATCGCTTCCTGGAGGGTGAGCAGTCCCCATCTCTCGTTCGCCACGATCTCACGCTCCTTCTCCACTTATAATTCATACTATTTTTATGAGAATTATTAATTAAATTGATCATAAGCGATCCCGCGCTTGATTTCAATGCTTGGAAGAGCTCCGCACCCGCCCGAATCCGCTTCCTCCCTCCTCGTTGCTCCTCCTTCTTCCTCATTCCTCCTCATCGTATTGACAGAGCCGTTCGCGGATGATACTTTTCATACATATTATTCAAAGTTGTTTAGTTGGTTTTATAAAAAAAGAAGGGTTGTGCGCACGAATGTAACTGGGGAACGGAACACGGAAGGTAAGGAAGGCGGCACTCGCCTTGACTCTTATTGCAAGCTTGTCGCTGCTGGCGGCTTGCGGCTCGAACGACAAGCAGCAGGGCGCGTCCTCGTCAGCCGGAGCATCGTCAAGCTCAACCGCCAAGTCCGGCGGAGACAAGAAGATCCGGATCGGGTACCAGAAGTACGCTTCGGTCAACATTCTCAAGGTCAGGGGCGGCCTTGACGAGAAGCTGGCCGACATCGGCTATTCCGTCGAGTGGACCGAGTTCCCCGGAGGTCCTCAGCTTCTCGAGGCGGTCAACGTCGGAAGCATCGACTTCGGCAATGTCGGCGAGGCGCCTCCGATCTTCGCGCAAGCGGCAGGAACGCCGCTCGTCTATCTCGGGCATGCGCCGGCCAGCCCGAAGGCGGAAGCGATTCTTGTTCCGAAGGATTCCCCGATTCAGACCGGCGCCGACCTGAAGGGCAAGAAGGTCGCGCTGAACAAGGGCTCGAACGTTCATTACCTGCTCGTGAAGTATCTGGAGCAGCAAGGGCTCCAGTACTCCGACATCGAGACCGTCTTCCTCCCTCCGGCGGACGCCCGCGCCGCCTTCGAGAGCGGCAGCGTCGACGCCTGGGTCATCTGGGAGCCGTTCTACTCGGCGGCACAGCTCGCCACGGGCGCGCGTGTCCTCGCGGACGGCGAAGGGCTCGTCAGCAACTACGAATTCTATCTGTCCACGCACAAGTTCTACGAGAACGACAAGGCTGCGCTGGACGTCCTGCTCGAGCAGCTTCAGCAATCGGACGCCTGGGCGAAGGATAACCAGTCGGAGCTCGCCGGCCTGCTCGCTCCCTCGCTCGGACTCGACGTTCCGTCGCTGGAGCAGGCGCTGTCGCACCGCGGCTTCGGCGTGGAGCCGATCACGGACGACATCGCGCAAGCGCAGCAGAAGATCGCCGACGTCTTCTACGACCTCAAGCTGATTCCCGACAAGATCGACATTCAGGACGCCATCGTCGAGTAACGTCAACTTCATCCATAGGAGAGAGTGCACATGGACATCTTCTGGTTTATTCCCCTTCACGGCGACGGACGTTACCTCGGCAGCTCCGAAGGCGCCCGCTCCGTCGATTACGGCTACATCCGGCAGATCGCGCAGGCGGCGGACCGGCTCGGCTACCACGGCGTCCTCGTGCCGACCGGCAAAGCGTGCGAGGACGCCTGGATCGCGGCCTCCTCGCTCCTCTCCGCGACGGAGAGACTGAAGTTCCTCGTCGCCGTGCGCCCCGGCCTCATGGCCCCGTCCGTCGCGGCGAGGATGGCGTCCACCTTCGACCGGCTGTCCGGCGGACGGCTGCTCGTCAACGTCGTGACAGGCGGGGACCCGCACGAGCTGGCCGGCGACGGCATCTTCCTGAACCATGAGGAGCGCTACGAGCAGACCGACGAGTTCCTCGCCGTCTGGCGCAAGCTGATGGCGGGAGAGAAAGTCACCTTCACCGGCAAGCACCTGCGGGCGGAGGAGAGCGAGCTGCTGTTCCCGCCGCTGCAGGACCCGCATCCGCCGCTCTACTTCGGCGGCTCCTCTCCCGCCGCCCTGAACATCGCCGCCGACCACGTCGATTGCTACCTGACCTGGGGCGAGCCGCTCGCCGACGTCGCGAAGAAGCTCGACGAGGTGCGCGCCCTCGCCGAAGCGCGGGGCCGCAAGCTCAAGTTCGGCATCCGCCTCCACGTCATCGTGCGCGAGACCGAAGAGGAAGCGTGGGCGGCGGCGGACCGCCTGATCCGCCATGTCGACGAGGGCACGATTGCGGAAGCGCAGCGGATTCTCGCCCGCTACGATTCCGTCGGCCAGAAACGGATGGCCGACCTGCATAAGGGAGACCGCTCGTCGCTCGTCATCGCGCCGAATCTGTGGGCGGGCATCGGCCTCGTTCGCGGCGGCGCGGGCACCGCTCTCGTAGGCAGCGCCGAATCGGTCGCCGCCCGAATCGAAGAGTACCGGCAGCTCGGCATCGAGACGTTCGTGCTCTCCGGTTACCCCCACCTGGAAGAGGCTTATACGACGGCGGAGCTGCTGTTCCCATTGCTGCCCTTGAACGCCCAAGCTCGGCCGCCCGCCGCTTCCATCGAAGCCGTGGGCGAGCTGGTCGCCTACAACAAGAGGCCGGACCCCCGCGTCCGTTCCCAATCTGGAGGAGTCGCGAATGAAGCCGTTCCGCAAGCTGGCCGATAACCGGTATGCTCCGTTCTATCTTCCCGTGCTTGTCCTTGTCCTCTGGCAGCTTCTCGGCCAGTACGGCTATATCTCGACCCGAACCTTGCCGACCCCGCTCCGAGTAGCGGAGGCCGGCATTGCGCTGACGAGATCGGGCGACATCTTCCGCTACGTCTACGACAGCACACTGCGGGCGGGCATCGGCCTCGCCGTCGGAGGCGGGATCGGCTTCCTGCTCGGCGTCGTCAACGGGCTGTCCCGAATCGCGAACCGTTACCTCGACAGCTCGCTGCAGATGATCCGCAACGTCCCCCATCTCGCGCTCATCCCGCTCGTCATTCTCTGGTTCGGAATCGGCGAGACGGCGAAAATTTTCCTAGTGGCGCTAGGAGTGTTCTTCCCGATCTACATGAACACGGTTCACGGCATTCGTTCAATCGACCCCGGCTTGGTCGAGATGGCCCGCGTCTACGGGCTGCGCGGCTTCGCCTTCTATCGCGAGGTCGTGCTGCCCGGGGCGCTCTCCTCGATTCTCGTCGGCGTCCGCTACGCCCTCGGGTTCATGTGGCTGACGCTTATCGTCGCCGAGACGATCTCGGCCGATTCCGGCATCGGCTACATGGCGATGAACGCCCGCGAATTCATGCGGCTGGACATCGTCGTGTTCGCCATCCTGCTCTACGCGGTGCTGGGCAAGCTGTCCGACACCGCCGCCAAGCTGCTCGAGCGCCGGCTGCTGCGCTGGAACCCGAATTACAGCAAGGTCTAACTCAGGAAAGGGAAGGAGAGTGCCCCATGAGCACCCATCGGATCGGAGCCCGGCTCCACATTCAGTCCGCGCGGAAAAGCTTCGGCGAACAGGAGGTGCTGCGCGGCATCGACCTCACGATTCCCGCCGGCCAGTTCGTTGCCATCGTCGGGCGCAGCGGCTGCGGCAAGAGCACGCTGCTGCGCTTGCTCGCGGGCCTGGAGCAGCCGACCGGCGGCGAGCTGACGCTGGACGGCGATTCGCTCGGCGGCCATCCGAACGGCACGCGGAACGACACGCGGATGCTGTTCCAGGACGCGAGGCTGCTGCCGTGGCGAACGGCAGCGGACAACGTGCAGGTCGGCCTGCGGACAAGGAGCCGCGAGCGGGCGATAGAGGCGCTGGCCGAGGTTGGGCTGGCCGAGCGGGCCGACGCCTGGCCGGGCGTCCTCTCCGGCGGCCAGCGCCAGCGCGTCGCGCTGGCCCGTGCCCTCGTCGGCGAGCCCCGGCTGCTGCTGCTGGACGAACCGCTCGGCGCGCTCGACGCGCTGACGCGGATCGAGATGCAGCAGTTGATCGAGCGGCTGTGGGAGGAGCAGGGGTTCACCGCCGTGCTCGTCACGCACGACGTGAGCGAAGCGGTCGCCCTGGCGGACCGGGTCATTCTGATTGAGAACGGGCGGATCGCGCTGGACGTGGACATCGCCTTGGATCGGCCGCGCGAGAGAGACAGCGGCTTCATCCACTTCGAGAAGCTGATTCTGGACCGCATTCTCGAGCGCGAGCCCGCGGAAGCCCCCCGCGACCGGAAGCTCAGCTATTCGATCTAGTTCCCGGCCCCAGCAGAGCGGGCAGAAGGTCCAGCAGCTTCTCCCGGGTGAAGGCGTCGCCGAAGTTCCACTTGGCTTCCTCGACCGCATGGGCCCGCCCCTCCCGGACCGCCTTCAGCGCGGCCCATCTCTCGCTTCGCAGCAGAGCTTCGGTCTGCTCGCGCGAGTCCGGGTTGTGCGGGAGAATCAGGAAGACGCGGTCGCCGGCGTAGTCCTGGGCGGCATCCTCCGCGATCTCCTTGTAGGCGCGGCGCTGCTCCAGCAGCGGCCTCACCCTCTCCGGCGGCCGGAAGCCCAGCGGATGATAGAGCGCTTCGGCCAGCCCGATCGTCCCCATGACGAAGAGCCTCTTCCCTCGATGATAGACGAAGACGGTCGCCGTCTCCCCCTCCTCCAGCTTCCCTTGCAGCTTGTTCCACATCTCGTCGGTCCGGCGGCGATGCCGCTCCAGCCATGCCGCCGCCTCGCTCTCCAGGCCAAGCAGCCGTCCGAGCGTCTCGACCCGCTCCGGCACCGACCCGAAGCTGTCGAACGCCACCGTAGGAGCGATCCTCGCCAGGTCCCCGTAACGGCGCTCGTCCGCATTCGAGAAGATGATCAGATCCGGCTTCAGCTCCGCGACCGCCTTCGGATCGGGCGGACGACCGATGTCCGCGATCGGACCAAGCTCATCGATGTACCAGGCTTCCCCCAGATCGCCCACATCGGCCCCGACCGGCCGGACTCCCAGAATCAGCAGGTCGCCCAGCGTCTCTCCGTAATAGACGATTCGGCGCGGCTTCTCCGGCACACGCACCTCATGCCCTCGCCAATCCGATACGGACGCTCCCCGGCTCATCGCGACGGCGAACCGGCGGGGCGCCTGTCCCGTCGCCTGCCGGAACTTGCGGCTGAGGTAATATTCGTCCACGAACCCGGTCTGCCGGGCGATCTCCCGAAGGGGCTCGTCCGTATGCAGCAGCAGCTCCTTGGCACGCTCGATGCGCAGGTCCGCGATGTAGTCGTTCGGTTTTTGGCCCGTGAGCTCCTTGAACGCCGAAGCGTATTGCCAATACGGGATGCCCGCACGGTCGGCCAATTCCTTGACCGAGAGCGCCTCGGCATAATGCGAATCGATGTAACGGAGGGACTCCCGAAGCGTCAACCGAAGCGATTCATCCAGCAGATAACCAATCAACTCTTGGAAAAGCATATTGCGACGAAAATCCGCCAAACCGTCGTTCCCCGCCCCCTTCTTCGCGATTCTCCCGGCAAGCTGCACGAGCTGCGAATGAGGATACGTCCGCAGCGGCCCCGCCTCCTCCGCCAACGTCCCGCGATAGGGCTCCAGCCGGTCCCTCTCGGAACGCACGACAAGGAACTCCAGCCGATAGTAGTCCGCCGGCCGTTCCGCTCCGCGATCGACCATATACTCCGTTCCGGGAGGAAGCCAGAAGATTTGGCCGCCTCCCACGGAATAGTAGCGATCGCCGACCTGAAGAGCGCCCTCGCCTCCCGAGAACAGCAGGAGCAGATGCGCTTCCGTTACGCTCTCCTCGAACATCCCATAGCCGGCTCCCCGAACCTCGACGGCTTCCAGAAGCTGAAACAGGAGGCTGCCGATGGCCGGGGGCTGTCCGTTCTCTCGCATGAACATGCCTCCTCTTCTCTTCCGTTATTGTAAATAAAAAAGAAGCTTTTCAACAGGGCGTGAAAAGCTTCTTCGAGTATTCGATTAACGGTTGGCGAGAACCTTCGGCAGCTCCTCCATGAGCCACAGCCGGGAGGACGCGTCGCTGCCCGCCGTCAGGATCGGGAATTCGTAGACATAGCCGTTCTTGACGGCGGGCAGTCCCTTCCAGACGGCTCCGCTCATCAGCTCCGACATCTCGTTCTGCGCGTCCTCCGCCACCGGGGTCAGCACGAAGAGACGGTCGCCGGCGTAATCGGGCAGCTTCTCCGCGGAGATCTCCAGGAAGCCAAGCTCTTCCTTCATCGAGCTCTCCACCATCTCGTTCTGCTTGAAGCCGCCTTCGCTGTAGAGCAGTTGCGGAAGACCGGCGGCCAGCATGACGAACAAGCGATTGCCCGGATACATCGTCACGACCGATGCCGTCTCGTTCTCGCCGACCCCGCTCTCGCGAATGGCCTTCCACATCGCCGCCTCCTGCTCCTTGTACTGCGCCACCCAGGCAGCCGCTTCCTCTTGCTTGCCCAGCAATTCTCCCAGCGTCGCCACCCGATCCTCCATACTGGCGAACGAATCGAACGTCACGGTCGGAGCCACCTTGGAGAGCTGCTCGTAGACCGCTTCGTCGCTGTTCCCGAACACGATCAGATCCGGCTGCAGCTGCAGCGCCTTCTCCGCGCTGATCGGGAAGCCCGCGTCCTCCACCGATGCGGCCTGCTCTTCGAAGACGGTGCCCGGCGTGTTGTCCTTCAGAATGCCGACCGGCGTCACGCCAAGAGCGAAAATATCGCCCGTCGTGTCCGAATGGAAGATGACCCGCTGGGGATGGGTCGGAATCTCGACCTCATGGCCGGTCCAGTCCTTGAACATGCGGGTGGCCGCTTCGTCCGCCTGCGCCGATGCCGACGACGTCGCTTCCGCGGCCGCGGACGAGCTTGCAGTTGAGCTGGCGGACGGGCTCGCCGCTCCCTGATTCGATCCGTTCGATTCGCCGCACGCCGTCAGCGCCAATACCGCCGCAATTGCCAGCGCCGCGAGTTTGCTTCCGTTGCTTCTTCTGTGCCCGGTGTTCTTCTGTGCAATGTTCATCATCTTCCCTGACTCTCCTTCTCCCCCTGGAGCTGTTAGTTGGCGAATGCATTCGTTCATCCGTTCGATAATGATTCTCATTATTGACATTGCCCATTATAGGCAGGCCCGCCCGACCATTCAATGGACAAAATCAAATCCCGAATTTGATTTTGTTCATGCGGCGGCGATTCAAAAAGAAAAACCCGCCTCTCCGAATGGAGCGGGCGGGTTCTTCTTATTCGGCGAATTACTTCGTCAGAGCCTCGACGACGGCTTGCACCCCGTAGGAGTTGCCGATTGGCCCGTAGCCCAGGGCCAGTTGGCTGTCGATCCCGTAGACATGGCCGTTCTGCACGGCTTTGAGCTTTTTCCAAACTTCGCTCTTCTCCCACTCGTCGCTGACGGACGGAATCGACGGGTCGGAAGAGTTGAAGTAGCCAAGGAACAGGTAGTCCGGGTCCAGCGTGGCCAGCCCCTCCAGCGATATCTCGGCTCCCTCCTGGGCGTTGGCGGAATCCGGAGGCGTCAGGCCCAAGCCGTTCTCATAATACGGCCCAAGGTAATTCGTGCCTTGCAGCCATGCCTGCTTCTCTCTGACTTGCAGGAAAGCGACGTTGCCGCCCAGATCGGCGAGCTTCGC
The DNA here is from genome assembly GCF_004801405.1 of Cohnella fermenti. Taxonomy (GTDB): domain Bacteria; phylum Bacillota; class Bacilli; order Paenibacillales; family Paenibacillaceae; genus Cohnella; species Cohnella fermenti. The sequence goes on along the minus strand of NZ_SSOB01000008.1, from coordinate 127,240 downwards.
CTTCGCATCTTCCAGCCCGGCGCGATAGTTCGAGATGTACGCTTCGGCGACGTCCTCTTGGCCGAGAATCTCGCCGAACTTGGTGACGACAGCCGGCCAGTCGCCCCACGTATTGATCGCATTCTCGTCGAGAATGACCGTCGGCGCGATCTTCTCAAGCTCGGCCGCGATCTCGCCGTTGACGCCGTTGCCTCCGATGATCAGATCCGGCGCGTAGGCGACGAGCGACTCAAGGTTCACCTCGGTGTTCTCGCCGACGACCGTCAACTCCTTGATCTTATCGACGTACGGCTTGTACGTATCCGAGGTCAGCACGGACTTCTCCTTGCCGAATGGGAGCGCAAGGCCGAGCGAGTCCAGATTGAACACCAGAATCGAATCCAAGTAGCCCCAATGGACGACCGCAACCCGCTTCGGCTGCTCCTTGATCTCGATCGCTCCGTTCGCCGCTTCGATTGTGCGCGGGAACTTGGCGGCCTCCGCGCTTGCGGACTCGCTCGGCGACGGAGACGCCGCTTCCGACGCCGACGGACTGGCCGACGCGGACGGGCTGGCGCTCCCGTTCGCGTTATTATTGTTCGAGCAGGCGCTTGCGAACACGATTACGCTCAGCAGCGCCATTAGGACGGCGATTCCCTTGATTCCTTTAAACATGTCATGCATCCTCTCTCTACCCCATTATTAACTGATAACGATTCTCATCATCAGTTAATACCTTACCACCCTCCGCCGGAGAAGGAAATAGAGAGATTCCCGAAGAGAACATGGACTATTTCGCCTCGGACATTTGCTACGGCCCGGCCGCCCAATCGCCGGCCGCTTCCTGGCCCGCCTTGCCCGGCGACATGCCTTTGTGCTTCTTGAACAGGCGACTGAAGTAGTACGGGTCCGAGTAGCCGACGCTTCTCGCGACGCTGGCAACCGGGAACCCGCCTTGAAGCAGCAGCTCGCTCGCCCGGTTCATCCGATACTGAATCAGATAGTCGATCGGCGCGAGGCCGACATACTTGCGGAAGAGATAGGAGAAGTACTTCGGCTTCATCCGGCAGCGCCCTGCCAGCTTCTCCAGGGTGATCGGTTCCATATAGTGCTTCTGAATATATTGAATCGACTCATCGACAACCGTGTAGCTCGTCTTGTTCCGCGAGACGCGATCCGCCAGCAGAAGCTGGTTCAACAGTCGGTAGAACAGCGACTTCTTCTCAAGCAGGCTCATGCTGTCCGGGGAAGAGGACGCGTGAAGCAACTGCTTATGCAACTCGGCGATCTCCGGGTCCGGCGGAACGTGCAGCTCGGACACTTCGCACAGACGGCGCACCGCCGCCTCCTCGCCGCCGGACGGCAAAAAATGCACAAGCCCGTACTCGAACCCCTCCGGCCCGACTTCGATGCTGAGCCTCTTGTTGAACCCGCCGAGCAGGACGACCCCCGGCTCCAGCCGATAGCGGTCCTCTCCGTCGAAGACGAAGTCCGCGCTCCCGCTGAGGCTCAGGATGACCGCACACTTGGCCGTCGGCTGCATGACGTGACCGTCATAAACCCAATCCGGGTTCAAGAAGGTCCGATAGACGCCGAAGACATCAAGCGGAACTTGCGCGAAGTGCTGCGCCAGCTCTTCTTGCACAATCGCCACGATCGACTCCCCCCTTCCGTCCGTTCCCTTTCCTTATATTGTACCGGAATGCTCCCGTCCCTTCTACAGCCCTTCGAGCGGAATAATAAGGGAAAACCAAGAAAGGCCCTCCGCCCCCATTCAATCGGCGCTGGCTGGATGTGGTCAAGGAGGAGGCGATCAAGGCAAGGCGAGACAGAGGGGATCGTTTGGGCTCGCGACAATGGGGATATCTTTCATATTGTAGTGGCGGCAGGGGTGCTATTCCCCTTCTGGACGCTTATGCCTCTTCTCCCCGACGCTCAGGAACCTCCCCTTACCGATCATGGCCTTCGGCCTCAGGTCGGTGAGGTCGACAGCCATCACGCGCCGTCGCCCCTCGCGCCGGGAGCTGTGCGAGGGCCGAAACGGTCCACTCTGCACGCAGCGCAGAAGCCAGCCCAACCATCACCGACCTTCGACCATTACCCGATCTCTAACCGCGGCCGGGTGATCCCTGCGCATCCCTATCCTGAACGAGCGGGAGAGGAGGCATAATGCCATCAGCGGAGACAGCGCAGGAGAGGAGATAAGGCGCGTTAGAGGGAATGCCATGCTGGATAGAAGCTGTGCGTCGAGCTGCGCTCCTCTACCGCTCCGTAAGTCCGCCCCCTCCAATCGCCTCTTCGAAGCGTCGTTGTACGGCATCCTCCACTAACTCCTCCTCCTTGGCTTCTCCGCGCTCGAATTGTTGGACTTCATTATTTTCATTGCAGGGAGTGACAACGGTCCCTGTTGGCATAGAGGTTTTCACATTCGTTGCCCGATCCAGGCCGACTCCGCGGGCGGGCACATTTTATGTGGTTTTTCACATTCGTTCGCCTTGAATTGGAGGCGATCGAGGCGTTTTATGTGATTTTTAGCATATATCCAGCATTTCGGACCGGAATTTTCTCCACGAACGTGGTTTTTCACATAAAATCGCGCAAAGTACCCGTTTCCGGCCTGCACCAATGTGGTTTTTCACATAAAATCGGCGGGGCGGCCCCTAGAAGGCGACTGGAAGAAGAAAAGGACGCCGACCGCCCCGATTCAGGCGACAACGTCCTTGTATCCTATGCTTGAAGAGTCAGCAGAACGACCGATGCCGCCGGCAGCGTCACCTTGAGCTTGTTGCCCGACACCTGAGCGCCGTCGAACGCGGCCGGAGCCACGCGGCTCGGCTGCTCGAACGTGTTGCGCGCGTCGATCGCGTCGCCGGCGAGAATGACGCCTGCGCACGAATGCGCGCCTTCCGCCCCGCGCAGCTCAAGCTCCAGTTCGGCGGACTCGTCCGGGCTCAGGTTCGCCAGGCTGACATGCACCTTGCCGTCCTTCTTCGACGCCGACACGCTCACTTGCGGGAGCTTCTCGCCGGACTCGGAGGCGTATTCCCCGAACGTGCCGTGGAAGGCGAGCGCCTCGGCGTCCTGGTGAACCTTGAACATCTCGAGCACATGGTACGTCGGCGTGAGCAGCAGCTTGTCGCCTTCCGTGAGGACAACCGCCTGCAGCACGTTGACCATCTGCGCAAGGTTCGCCATCTGGACGCGATCGCAGTGCTTCTGGAACACGTGCAGGTGCAGCGCCGCTACGACGGCGTCGCGCATCGTGTTCTGCTGGTACAGGAAGCCCGGATTCGTGCCCGGCTCGACATCGTACCAGGTGCCCCATTCGTCGACGACGATGGCGACGCGCTTCTCCGGATCGTAACGATCCATGACCGTGCTGTGGCGGGTCAGAAGCTCGTCCATGTGGAGCGCCTTCTTCAGCGTCACGAACCAGTCGTTCTTGTCGAAGTCCGTCGCCGAACCCTTGTTGCTCCAGTCTCCCGGAATCGTATAGTAGTGCAGGCTGAGGCCGTCCATCATGTGATGGGCCTGCTTCATCAGCACATCCGTCCAATGATAGTCGTCGGAGTTCGCCCCGCCGGCGATCTTGTACAGCTTGTTGTCGCCGTAATTGCGCGCGTATGTCTGGTAGCGGCGGTACTGGTCGGCATAGTATTCCGCCGTCATGTTGCCCCCGCAGCCCCAGTTCTCGTTGCCGACGCCGAAGTACGTCAGCTTCCACGGCTTCTCGCGGCCGTTCTTCTGGCGCAGATTGGCCATCGGAGACTCGCCGTCGAACGTCATGTACTCGACCCATTCCGACATCTCCTGAACGGAGCCGCTGCCCACGTTGCCGCAGATATAAGGCTCGCTGCCGATGAGCTCGCACAGTTGGAAGAACTCGTGCGTACCGAAGTGGTTATTTTCCACAACGCCGCCCCAATGTGTGTTGATCATTCGCTTGCGGTTCTCGCGCGGGCCGATGCCGTCCATCCAGTGGTATTCGTCCGCGAAGCAGCCGCCCGGCCAACGGAGTACCGGAATGCTCAGGTTCTTCAGCGCCTCGAGCACGTCATTGCGGATTCCCTTCGTATTCGGGATCGGGGAATCCTCTCCAACCCATAGTCCTTCATAGATACAACGTCCAAGATGCTCTGCGAAGTGTCCGTAAATGTTTTTGTTGATCGTGCCCAGCGTCCAATCGGCATGAACGACAATTCGGTTCGACATGGTCCATCTCCTTAACCGGATAAATTCTCCTTCACTATAATCTGCTCTCCTCGCTTGGTCAACATGTTTTTGTTTAATATTTTATATTTTTAAGAAGTATTAAACTTAAATAATAATTATATTGCCACAACCGGAACGAAACGATATGCTGAGAAGAAAACATGAGCAACGAAGAGGTACGTTATGGAAACGTTGGTGTCCGAGAATAACCTGCCGCTGTTCGAGGCGCTGGCCAGCAGCGTGCGCATCCGGATCATTGAGCTGCTCGCGCAGGAGCCGATGGTCATGAAGGACCTCGCCTCCGCCACCGGGCTGAGCAACTCGATCATCACGATGCATATCAAGAAGCTCGAGCGGGCGGGACTCGTCCGCGTCGAGATGATTCCCGGCAAGGGCGCGGCCCAGAAGCTGTGCCGGTTAACCGCCGACCGGATGGAGCTGGTATTCCCACGGCCGGGCGTCGTCCCGCGCAGCTTCCACCTCGCCAGCGTCGCGGTCGGGCACTTCGTCGACTTCGACGTGAAGCCGACCTGCGGCCTGGCGACCAAGAGCAAGATCATCGGGGACCGCTTCGACGACCCGCGCTTCTTCCTGGAGCCCGAGCGCGTCGATGCGAAGATCCTCTGGTTCTCCCAGGGCTACATCACGTATAGAATCCCGAATTACCTGCTGCCGGAGGAGACGCCGGAGGAGCTCGAGATCACGATGGAGATCGCGTCCGAAGCTCCTTCGTTCAACGAGCACTGGCCGTCCGACATCGACTTCACCTTCAACGGAATCAACCTCGGCAAGTGGACGAGTCCCGGCGACTTCGGGGGAACCCGGGGCAAGTACACGCCGGAATGGTGGGATCTGAACCTGAACCAGTACGGCATTCTTGTCCATATCCGGATCAACTCGGACGGCACCTTCATCGAGGGAACGCGGGTGTCGGGCTATACGATTCAGGATGTCGGCATCCGCAAGCCCCAGTGGGAGCTGAAGCTGTCCGTCCGCGAGGATGCGAACAACCGCGGAGGCTTGACCCTCTACGGGACGGGGTTCGGCAATTATCATCAGGATCTGCAGTTCAAGCTGAGCTATACGGCGAATGAGACGAATGAGACAAGTAAGGCGAACGAAGGCGAATGAAGCGGAACAACCGAATCGGGGCAGAAAAGGGGGAGCGAGCCGTGAACGGAGACTGCAAAGGATGCTCGGCCAGCGTGCGGATCGACGACGAGAGCATTCGTCGCATGGTCGAGAAGGTGTCGCGAATCGGCGAGCTGTGCGTGGCGGACGAGGTCTACGAAGAGCGCCTCTCCCGTTGCTATGCGTGCCCTTCCCTTCAATACGGGACGACTTGCGCCCATTGCGGCTGCATCGTGCAGGTTCGCGCGAAGCTGAAGGACAAGACCTGCCCCGCTCCGGGACAAGCGAACGGCTTCTGGATCGCCTGACAAGAAGAAGGCTGCACGCCCGATGCAACGGCGTGCAGCCTTCTTCTACTTCGCGATACTCGCGGAATACTGCTCGCCCCAAGTCTTCATCAGCAGGATGACCGGCGTCAAGCTTCGTCCCAATTCCGTGAGCCGATAGCCGACCCGGCGCGGCGTCATCTTGTACTCTTCCCGCGTGATCAGGCCGTCCTTCTCCAGATCCCTCAGTTGCAGAGCAAGCATCCGTTGCGTGACCCCCGGAATGAGACGCCTAAGCTGATTGAATCTCGCCTCTCCCGCGATCAGGTGGTAGAGGATGAGCCCCTTCCACTTGCCTCCGATCAGCTCTACCGTCTTCTCGACCGCGCTGCCGGCTTGAACAAGCGTCTCCGTCTGTTCCAACTTGGAGCCTCCCTTCCGATATCGTTGCTTAACGCTATATATCCATTGTAGATGAGGTACCGTTCTTGTAACCAGATGAAGAACCTCACCTTGCACAAGGGCTCAGGTGAGGTTAGGGGCACTTTTGGGCCTTGCCGGCGCGCTTCGGATATGACCTTCGTCATGTTTGTCCGGCAGCGTCCCGTTCATGGGCCGACAGATAGGCGATTCCGAGCCCTCCGGTGACGGGAATCTCGTAGATCTCGCAATCGACCTCGAACACCTCGGCGATTCGCTCGCGAGTCAGCACCGCCTTGGGCACCCCGTGCGCGACGACCCGCCCCTTCTTGATCAGATAGAGGTAATCGCAATACTTCGCTGCGAGGGAGAGGTCGTGGAGGGCAGCGAGCACCCCGATATCGAGCGACCGCACGATGTTCAGAATCTGAAGCTGATACTTGACGTCAAGGTGGTTGGTCGGCTCGTCGAGCACGAGGAACTGCGGCTGCTGAGCCAGCGACCGGGCCAGAATGACGCGCTGCTTCTCGCCTCCGGACAGCGTCAAGTAGCTTCGGGAAGCATACGGCTCCAAGCCGACCTTGCGGACGGCTTCGTCCACGATGCGAGAGTCTTCCGCGTTGTCCGAATCGAGCAGCTTCTTGTGCGGGGTGCGGCCCATCGCAACCATCTCGCGCACGGTGAAGTCGAAGCTCAGGTCGTTGAACTGGCCGACGACGCCCATCTTCCGCGCGACCGCCTTCGGGCTGCTCTTCAGCAGGTCGGTATCGGACAGATGCGCCTGGCCCGCGTCCGGCTTGATGACCTTGTAGATGCTCTTCAGAAGCGTCGACTTGCCGCAGCCGTTCGGACCGAGCAGGCCGACGAACTTCTTCTCCCTCACCTGAAGGGAGATCCCGTTGACAATGGGCGTCCCGCCCAGCGATACGGAGAGATCCTTCACGTTCAGTTCCATCTTATTTGCCTCCGAAGTTGTAGCCTTTTTTGATCAGCATGTACATGAACAGAGGGCCGCCGATAAGCGCCGTAACGATGCCGATAGGCAGCTCGACCTTCGGAATCAGCACCCTTGCCAGAAGATCCGTCCACACGAGGAAAATCCCGCCGATCCAAACAGCCGTCGGAAGAAACCGCCGGTGATCGGAGCCGACGAGTCCGCGAATGAGGTGGGGGATGATCAGTCCGACGAAGCCGATCATGCCGCAGCTTGCCACGAGCACTCCGGTGATGATCGCCGTCAGCAGCAAGTACAGCCTGCGGTATGCGCTCAGATTGACGCCTAGCGTCACCGCCGCCTCGTCGCCCATCAGCATCGCATTGAGAATACGCGGCTGCAGGAGGAAGAAGAGCATGGCAAGCCCCATGACGATGGCGACAAGCGGGAGCTTATCCCACTTGGCGGCAGCCAAGCTCCCCATCGTCCAGAAGGTGACCGTTCGAATTCCGTCCGTATTGTTCGCTACATAAATAATGAAGTTGGCGAACGCCGTACAGAGCGCATTGACGACCATCCCGGACAGAACCAGCTTTACCGAAGACATTTTCCCGCCGAGTCCCGCCAGCACCATGACAATCATCGCAGCCCCGAACGCACCGACGAACGCGCCGAAGGCGACACCCATCTGGCTCAGGAAGCCGATCGAACCGAATCCGATCAGAATGGCGAAGGTCGCGCCGAGCGTCGCACCGGAAGAGACGCCCAGAATATAAGGATCGGCCAGCGGATTCTGGACGGCCGCTTGCATGATGGAGCCACACAGGCTGAGTCCCGCTCCGATCAGCAGCGCCAGCAGCACCCGAGGGAAGCGGATGTTCCAGATGATGTTCGCGCCCTGCCCTTGCAGCAGGGACGGAATATCGCCGATCTCGATCCCGCTCAGCTTGTAGATGAGAATTCGGAACGAGTCCCCGAGCGGAATGTGGACCTGGCCGATGGACACGGCGATGCCGATAGAGACGATTGCGATCACAGCCAGAATCAGTTGGACGAACCAGAATCCGTAACGGGTTGTCACAAGCGCCCTGTCGAAGCCGGGCCGCATCGCTTGAGCTTGCAGATTGGACATCTTCATCCTGCCTTTCCAAGATCAATAGGTACAGAATAATTGAGAATGATTATCTCCGTCAATTAATTTTCGGCAAATGATTGACAGAGCGGGCGTTTTCATTAATATTGATATTGATAATCTTTATCAGCAATGGATAGAGAGCGTTAGACAAAAAATGAAAAGAGGTCATCTGTTTTGAGAAATCATCGATTCCGGCAAGGTACTGCAGCGGTCTGTCTGTCCATCTGCTTCATGATTCTGGCGGCGTGCGGCAGCAACTCGAACAATGGAAGCTCGGCTTCCTCTTCCCCGTCGGCTTCTCCGTCCGCGGCGTCGCCATCGGCGAGCGCTGCCGCCTCCGAATCCGCTCCTGCTGCCGGCCGAACCGTCTATCCGCTCACCATCGAGAACTTCACCACCTCCGGCGATTCCGGAACGTGGGTCAAGAAGAACCAGACGTTCGAGAAGGCGCCGGAGCGCGTCGTGGCGAATACGCAGCCGATCGCGGAGATGCTGATCCGGCTCGGTCTGACCGACAAGATGGTCGGCGTTGCCGCGCTGTACGGCGACCTGGACCCGACAATTAAGGACGAATTCGAGAAAATCCCGGTTCTCTCCAAGGATTATGTCGGCAAGGAGCCGGTCGTCGGAGCGAATCCGGACCTGGTTCTCGGACGTGCCGACCTGTTCGCGGATGCCGACTGGGGCGTAGGCACGGTGGACGGCTTGAACGAGCTCGGCATCAACACCTTCGTCAACAGCACGGGGGTCAGAGGCGCCACCTTGGACAGCCTCTACCAGGACATCTCGAACATCGGGCAGATCTTCGATATTCAAGACACGGCAACTGCCTACATCGACACCCTGAAGGTTCGCGCCGAAACGCTTAAGTCGAAGTTCGCCGGCTCGCCGAAGCAGACCTTCGCTTACGTATCGGACAACGGCGAAGGCGGCATCAACACGTACAGCGGCTACGTCGATACGTTCCAGGGCGATGTTCTGGGCCTGCTGGGCCTGACGAACGCTTTCGCGGACGTGGAGGAGTCGAGCATCAGCCTCGAGCAGCTCATCGCCGCCGACCCGGACGTCTTCCTGCTGTCGTGGTACAGCGGTTCGCCGGACTCTCAGACGACGCTGGACAGCCTATACAAGAACGAGCAGCTTAAGGACATCAAGGCGGTCAAGAACAAGCAGGTGTACGTCATCGACTTCAACGCTTACTGGGGCTACGGCGACCAAATCATCGGCGCCGTCGAGAAGCTGGCGGGCGAGCTGACGGCTCAATAACGATCGGTGGCGGATCGATCATGCGAGGGTTGGCCGCTTGGTCGATCCGGCGCCGGAGAAGTTGCACGGGACGAGCCGAGAGGCCCGAAGCCCAAGGCCCGGCTTGATGCGGCAGTTCCCCCTTTTTCCGGAATTTATGTGGTTTTTCACATAAAAATCGGCGTGGGCGGGACAAAATAGCGATTGTATGCGGTTTTGCGCATACAATCGGCCTATCGAGGGGAATGGGAAACGATTTTATGCGGTTTTTCACATAACGGTCATACGGGGCCGTTGGAAGGCGATTGTATGTGGTTTCTCGCATAAAATCGGCCAGTCGTGATCAGGGGACACCCTGCGAGGCGATTGGACCTCATATTGTGCATAGCAAAAGGCGTTGCGGTTGCCCTTCGTCGGGCTTCCGCAACGCCTTGCTTCATTCATTAGGCGCGATCCACGATGCTCCGCATTCGGGCTTCGAGCTCCGCCCGTGCGCTCTTGCCGGCGATCTCTTCGAACACGGCCATCCCCGCGCCGAGGTTCGGCTTGCGCTCCACATTGTGCGCATCGGTCGCAAGCGTGTGAGCTCGGCCGGTCTCGATCAGCCAGCGTCCGAACGCCTTCGCCTCCGGCCCGAAGTTGCCGACCAGGCTGTCCGCCGACACCTGCGTCCAGAGGCCAAGCTCGATCAGCCCGAGCAGCCCCTCGGGGTCTTCGCGGAAGAAGAAGTGGCGCTCCGGATGGGCAAGAATCGGGACGACTCCCGCATCCAGAAGCCGCTCTACGATCTCCGGCGTGTCCGGGTCGTAGCCCTTCCAGCGCTGCTCGATGAGGACGTGGGTTCCGCCGCGGCCCAGGCGGGCGAAGGTTCCGCCGCGATGGTGATCGTCGAAGAAGCCCTTGCTCTCCAGGCGGACCTCGTTGCCCGGATGCAGGCGGATGCCGATCGCTTGCCGGTCCAGCTCCTTCTGCAGCTCCTCCAGCTTCCGGTGAACCGTGTCCGCCGTCGTCAGGTATGTCTCGTTGAAGTGAGGAGTGACGATGATATCCCGTATCCCGTCTTCATAGGCGATCCTGGCCATGGCCGCCGATTCTTCCAGATCCCTGGAGCCGTCGTCGACTCCGGGCAGAATGTGACAATGAATGTCGATCATGGCAAGTTCCCCCTTCCGTTTCGTCTCATACTAGCAGGCTCCGCCCCATCCGGCAACAACGAAGAAGATCGCCCTCGGGCCGCCTGTCGGCTCCTGGAGCGATCTTCTTCGTGTAATGCCTTCTTCTCTCTAGGTTCCGCAGAAGGTATCCCTTGATCTTCTCTGAGCAACAAACATTCTAAGGTAAATGACAAAGGTATTATTACTGGACAGTGAAAAGTTCTAACCCTTAAGAAGCCAGCGAATCGGCGTCATTCCTGGTTTTTTCCTGCTTTGATCGAATTATTTCGGTTATCGATAATGACGGGTATTGGGCAAACAGGCGAAAAAATCGATTTGCGCAAATACACGACGACCGTAGCCTCTGAAACGATGGTCTTGGATGGTGTTCGTAAATAGCGCCAGAACAAGCCAGACGTTCGAGAAGAGAATTTTAAGGCGATCAACTGAAGCAGGCCGGTGGCGATGCAACTGCACATGACGAATCCCTCGATCGCTTCGAGTGTTTGGCGAATTCGCCGTTGATCCTGTTCATTCTTCACCTTTCGATCTTGAACCGGTAGCCGTACAGCTCGATAATCTCCGTAGCCGCAAGCGTCAGATCTATACTCACTAGAATAGAGAGTTGCTCGCCTCGCCGCACCAGGACAAAGCGTAACGGCTGGTAGAGCTTCTGTCCCCACAGCAGATCGGAGGCACAAATAGGAGAGCGTCTCCTGCTTGCCATACAGCATCACCTCCGCCGTTTGGAACGAATCGGCCTGCGTTGAAAAAAGCTCTTTGAGCTTGATCTTTGCGCCTTTCTTCGGCGGGCGTCCCCGACCTTGCTTTTTGGCTTCCGGGAATTGATAAGCGGTGGCATTGATTTTGGCCTTCGTAATCAGAACGAGCTGAATACCGCTGGTAGCCCGCGCCTGCTTCCATCGCGTTAGCGCCGGGACGGACGGGAAATAGCGATCCAGCAGGAACAACGCGTTCCCCAGCACATTCGCCGCGGCGAAGCCTTGCTCGATCATTTGCACGACATGGGAATCCGACTTCGCCTCGCTCTCCGCGGCCGTCTTGCAGATTCAGGAACAGCGGCAAGCAGAACCACTTGGCCGATGTGCCGGCCAGCACCCCGACGGCGCCGAAGAGATGACCGAAGATGTATTCGCCTTTGGACACGTTCTCGGATTCCTGATGCATCTTCTTCACGCCGGGCATGCGGCGACCTTCCTTGGCCTGCTTCATGCCGTCTCCCGCCAACACCACGCGATCATGGACGGTCATTAGGGGAGTCGTCTTGCGGACGACGTGGAGCCACGTCACGCGTAGAGCGTCCAAGGTCCAGGCGGAGGAACGGAAGAAATGGAGGAGCGTCTCATAACCGCGCGGGTGCAAAGCAAGGTCCCGAACGATGGAGGACACCCCAAGCGAGTCGGAGCGCAGCATCAAGCCGAGCACGACAATAACAAACCAGTGAAAGGCGGCTTGTCTGGAGAAGCAGGAACGAAATTCTTGCATGATTTTATCGAGGTATGGGAGCATGTCGTCTGGTCAATCGCTCGGAAATCGGGTAGACTACAGTCTATAACCCTTTCAGCGATTTTATCCTTTCTGTGTGAGAACTAAAGGATACACTAAAATCGCTAGATTGGGTTATTTTTCTTTGGAGAACTTTTCACTGTCCAGTATTATTAAACCCATGCAAAATTTAGACGGCGGGTGGACTGGTGAAAAACGAAACGTGGCTCCATCTCGCCGGTGAGACACCATCCGGTATAAAATCATTTGGATCTGTACACTTATCTGGCGTGCTTCCAGCGTGACTACCCTTTGAAGATTGACACCAATGACCAGTAGGATCATAGTACATTACTGGCTCATTATTAACATACATATACCGATTCAACGACAACGGATCTTCCGCTTTTCCAGCATACGTATCCTCGCTCAAGAATCTCGCAATCTTCGGATCGTAATAACGAGCATTGAGATAATACAGATCGCTCTCGTCGTCGTATTGGTAGCCGGCGTATCGGAACGGGCTGTTTATCGTTCCCGTCTGGGAGACGATGTTGCCGAATGCGTCATAGTAATAGGTGCTCTGCACGACTCCGCTCGCATCCGTGAGAGAGGTGACGTCCGCATGTCCGTTGTAAAGGTAGCTATAGGTTGCCGTTCCTACCGTTCTTGTCGCGAGATTCAGCCCATACAGGTTGCGAGCGGTTTGCTTCCCGTTGCCGTCCGTCTCCAGCACGACCTTGTCGTATTCGTACATGTAGTTGGTCGTCTCGCCGTCGCTTCCTGTTTTCCTAACTCGCAGGCCTTCTCCGTTGTATTGGTAACTCGCCCCTCCGTTGCCCATCGACACCCGAATCAATTGATTGAAGACGTCGTATTCGTAGCGGGCTACACCTTCGAGCACCGTCACGATTCGCGGGTTATCCGTCACCTGCCCGTAGACGAAGATCCCGAATGTCGGTTCTGGCAGGTTCATCGGGTCCGTCTTCTTGCGTTCTTCCGTCGACTTGCTGATCATGTTGCCGTTGTTGTCATACGTATAGTCGACGCGCTCCGTCTCGCCCGAGAGACTCGCCTGCATCAAGGGGGAGGTTGCCCTTGATGCAGGCCGGTTTCCCATCCCCCACCTCCAGATATCATAAAATGTACTGAGACAAGCCCCCCATTTCTATTTGATCATAAATAGCCGGTAACTGAGTAACCCCCCTCAAGAAAGAAAACCTTGAAGAGCATGCTGCCCGTCAAGGTTTTTCAATCAGTCACTGGATACAAGCGCCAATCGTTGAACTATCCGTTGCAACATTCTCGGCAATGAACTTTCATTGGCTATCCCATAAGGGGAATAATGTAGTGTTTCCTCCTTAGAAATATGGATATCCGTTGCCTCCCCCAGAACTGTTCCATTATTTTTCTGTAACGAATACCCCCCCCCCCTGCGTCCTCTGTCCAAAAATAGATATCATTCAGATTCTCAATTTGCCGATTAGCAATCACTGGCCAAGTACCATTCTTAACAGCTTTATCGTAACACCACATATTAAGGATGGGCTTATCATTGGAGGCCACATTAAAATCAAAGTTAGCCGCTTCCATTATTGGATGCATTCTATAAATCTCCAGTAGCAACGCCCCTCCATCAATACTCAAGATACGACCCACCATATTTCCAATTCCACTTTCTAATGGTATCAGAATTAAATCTCCAGTCTTATACTTTTGCTTTTTGGCCACTAGACTTCCTCCTTGTTTATTTCTTCAAAAAGGCTGTTGCCTTTTTTAAATATTCAAGAGCTTTTAAACCTTTTTTAGTACCTTTGTCTATTTCACTTAAATCCAACGGCTTAATTCTATTCAATAGTTTCCCTTCTTTATCTAACATCATTTCATACAATTTAGACTCAAGACCCCTACCTTCAGAGTATGACAAATTTGTGAGTGGCTTTCCTTCTATTCTAGCAACTCTAATATTTAATCCGCGTTTAACCGAATCGTTTAATTCATGCTGGCTCAGCCTATATCTAATATCTTGGCGTGTTCTTCCAATATATTTAACTTTCCCTTCATCATCATACAGTTCATACACAGTGTATTTCGCCCCGTACTTAGAATCCTTTGCTAGAATTTCTTCAATAATACCCTGATTCTTGTTAATTTTATCAAGAGTATCTCCAGTTCTTGTAGCCGCCGATGCTGGAGTTGGGTCAATTAAAACCCCAGTAATAACATCTATTACTGGTATAGTGAGAAGAGAAATGTCAACAATCGTCCAACCGACCTCAGCAACTGTACTACCCAACATGGTTGTTAATGATCTACCTACATCACTACTTGATAGCAATTCCTCATCAAACTTGTTTGATTTCCTCAGCTCATCAATATCATTCTTGCAAAGCAACATCAACCTATTATATTCAGAAGTGTTAATTATACCTTGATCTAATGCCACATGAGCATATAATACAATATCATCATAATATGATATTACCTGCTGAACCGCTGGATCTAAATCTATGTCTGATTGTTGCATTAAATAATTTACTATTTGCGGTTGTGAATTCGAAGTGGTATTTGCTGAACTAGTATTTTCTACAAGATTAGTTTTTTTGCCTCCTGATGATGGTGAATTTGTTGATGTAATTGAATTTGATGAGCCAGTGTCAACCAGTGGTTTAGTTGAAGTCTGTAATCCAAGATGTGCATAATAAACACTATCCGGTATAAAATTATTTGGATCTGTACACTTATCTGGCGTGCTTCCAGCGTGACTACCCTTTGAAGATTGACACCAATGACCAGTAGGATCATAGTACATTACTGGCTCATTATTAACATACATATACCGATTCAACGACAACGGATCTTCCGCTTTTCCAGCATACGTATCCTCGCTCAAGAATCTCGCAATCTTCGGATCGTAATAACGAGCATTGAGATAATACAGATCGCTCTCGTCGTCGTATTGGTAGCCGGCGTATCGGAACGGGCTGTTTATCGTTCCCGTCTGGGAGACGATGTTGCCGAATGCGTCATAGGAATAGGTGCTCTGCACAACGCCGCTCGCATCCGTGAGAGAGGTGACGTCCGCATGTCCGTTGTAAAGGTAGCTATAGGTTGCCGTTCCTACCGTTCTTGTCGCGAGATTCAGCCCATCATTCTGCACCGGGTAGCCTCGCCGATTCCTGTACAGCTGTCATAAATGCCGAAATACGTCCCACATCTTTCGATGCTTTATAGTCTTTAGAGATCAACTGAAAAAAGAAACCTTGAAAGGCAGGAAGCCGATCAAGGTTTTTCAGCTACAGTTCTTGTTTTACAAGGTCTAATAAAAAATCTCCGAAGTCTTTAGCAATAACATTGTACTTCTGTTGGTCCGAATCAATTCCCGGAACAAATTCAACGACATGAGGTTCTTCAGAACTAAAGTCTAGACAATAAAGTTCACCACTACCTGTATCGTATATAACGAGCAGGTTATCAGGCAGGTTGACCTCTTGTCGTTCAGTTAGTGTGAACCAAATCGCATCAGGGACAGAAGAATTTTCAAAATCATCACCAATAATCCCGTAAACTTCTTGTGACCCAAAGTTGCCTGCGCCGAATGTCTTCAAAAAATCTGTGTAGAAGCCAGTGAACTTTATTCTTGTTGCTTCTTCAGCTAAAGAGATCAATTCATCAGAACGTGAGCCTACAAAAAATCCTTTTTCCTTATTGTTCTGTATTAATTCCTTAGCTTCTAGATAAGTTTCCAGACTCAATTGTATTCCTCCCGTTATCTAAAATCGTCTGCTCGATTCTTCCAATAATCCGATTTCCATTTATTAAATTCGTTTCGATTGATGCCTGATGGAACTGTATTAGGATTAATATGCAACACTTTACTATTTTCTTGATAGAACGTTTGTGTGACTTCAGCAATTGAACTATCATTCCTTTGGGTCATATGATGAAGATTCACAGACTTTCCATCATGTTGCCGGATCTAGCTTACCGATACAAACTTGCTTGTTTCGTGGAGCCTTCTTCTCTTTATCCCAAACCGAGACGGCTTCGTATACGTAGGTAACGCCGTTCTTTTTATTGTAATGATGCACGCGATAGGTCATGGTAAATTATCTCCATATGTTGGAATTATAGTTACAATTATAACTATGTTTCCTTCGAGATTCAACAACCTTCACACGAAATTCCCTTTATCCATAAGGGTTCTTCCGTTCTCAACGTAAGCGTCAAACCCTCCCCACCTTCTTCCCTGAATAGTTCCATGAGATAATCTCCTCAGAGTTCACCTAGAGGAGGTTTTTTCATGGCTAGAGAAGAGGTGCGGAAGAAATGGGAGGAACGAGTCGCCGCCTTCCGTTCCAGCGGAGAGAAGGCAACAAGATGGTGCAAAGCCAATCAGGTAGATCGTCGCGGGCTATACACGTGGATGAAAAGGCTAAGCGGTTCAGCTTCCCCTACAAGGGCTACCTCATCCACCACTTTTATCAAAGCCATCGTCACTCCTGAGCCGAAACGACACCCCTCTAGCCTTCGGATCCGTATCGGTGCTGCTATTATCGAGGTCGAAGCCGGATTCAATCCCGCCTTGCTCCGCGATGTGGTACAAGCCCTGGAGACCGTATGCTGAGCGAACTAACCACCCGCCAGGTGTACCTGGCCTGCGGCAGCACGGATCTGCGCAAATCCATCGACGGACTCTCGGTTCTCGTCCAAGAGGGACTTGGGATGAATCCATTCTCTCCATGCCTGTTTGTTTTTTGCAACCGCGAGCGGAACAAGTTGAAAATCCTCTATTGGGAGCATAACGGCTTCTGGCTGTTCTACCGCAGACTAGAGCGTGGCACCTTCCAGTGGCCCAAGGACTCCCGCGACCCCGTCACGGTCACCACTCGCGAGCTCCGCTGGCTGCTGGACGGACTTTCGCTCAGTCAGCGCCACGCTCACCCGCAAGTCCTCGCCGAGACCGTCATTTAGCAAGGTCTTCCTTCCTTGTTTCGTCACAGATTCCGACAGGTCTGAGCCTTCCTCTGTCGAAAGAATGACGTATGGAAAATAGAGCGGAATCCCCTACCATTGAATCTCTTCAACAACAAGTAACCGAACTATCTGCCAAGCTCAAATGGTACGAAGAACAGTTCCGTTTGGCGCAGCACAAGCGATTCGGTGCTTCGAGCGAGCAGACGAACCCGGATCAGATGGAACTCAATCTGTTTAATGAGGCGGAGTTGCTCGCGACGCCACCAAGCGAGGAAATGCCCCAAGAGACCATCACCTATACGCGGCGGAGCACGGCAGGCAAACGAGAAGAAGACTTCTCGAACCTGCCGGTCGAGACCATCGTGTACGAGCTAGCGGAAGAGAAACGAATCTGCGAATGCTGCGGCGGTTCGCTCCATGAGATGTCGACCGAGACGCGGAATGAGCTTACCATTGTGCCAGCACAATTCAAGGTAGTCAAGCACGTGCGGCAGGTGTACGCTTGCCGCCACTGCGAGCGTCATGAGCTGCAAACGCCAATCGTGACGGCATCCATGCCAAAGCCGGTACATCCCGGTTCCATGGTTTCGTCATCGCTCTTGTCGCATGTCATGGTGCAGAAGTACGTCGAGAGTTTGCCGCTGTATCGGCAAGAGAAGCAGTTCGAGCGTTTGGGCTACATCCTCTCTCGTCAAACCATGGCGAACTGGATGATGGTTGGAGCAGAGCTCTGGTTGACGCCTCTGTACGAAGCAATGAAATCCTATTTGCTGAGGCAAGAAGTGCTACACGCGGATGAGACGACGCTGCAGGTTCTTCGAGAACCAGGCAAGTCGGCCGAGTCGCAATCGTATCTGTGGCTCTATCGGACGGGAAGCGGCGTCTCGCCGGCGGTTCTGTACGAGTACCAGCGAACACGCGGAGGCGAGCATCCTCGGAACTTCCTGTCCGGATTCAAAGGCTACTTGCAGGTAGACGGCTATTCCGGTTATCACAAGGTAGCGAAGGTGAAGCTCGTCGGTTGCTGGGCGCATGCGCGGCGGAAATTCGACGAGGCGCTGAGAGGAGCGCCGCCGGAGATGGGCAAGCTCGGAAGTGTCGCAGGTCAGGGGCTGGCGTATTGCAACCAGTTGTATGCCATTGAACGTGAGCTTGCGTCGTTGACACCGGAGGAACGCCGAGAGAAGCGACAGGAGAAGAGCGCGCCCGTGTTGGAGGCCTACCGAACGTGGCTGAAGCAGCAGCAGTCTCGTACCTTGCCCAAGAGTCTGACAGGACAGGCGATCACCTACAGCTTGAACCAGTGGGAGAAGCTGACAGCGTTCCTTGAGGACGGGAGACTGGAGCTCGACAACAACCGGAGTGAACGGTCGATCAAACCGTTCGTGATCGGGCGCAAGAATTGGATGTTCGCCAATACGCCTCGCGGTGCGAAAGCGAGCGCGACGATCTACAGCGTATTGGAGACTGCAAAGGAGAACGGATTGCATCCGTACAACTACTTGAAGTATCTCTTCGAGCAGTTGCCCCAGCTATCTGGTCCGCTATCGCCCGAAGTGCTTAAGCCCTTCATGCCTTGGTCCGACCAGCTTCCAGAGGCGTGTCGGATGCCTAAATCTAAGGAATAGCCTAATCAGATCTCGCTCCCATCGCTAGGTGGGGGCTATTTGACGCTTACTTCTCAACTGCTCCATAGTTACAATTTCGGGGGAATTGAGGTTATACGGGTATTACATGGGTTAGATGTGTTATTGGTTGAAAGATGTTTTCATTCGGCACTGGGTAGCACCCACCAAAAAAGAAACCTTGAAAGGCATGAAGCCAATCAAGGTCATGACTTATTCAAGTAGTTCTATTTCTGTTGTGGAAAAGGATCTTCATCTAGGATTTTACATGATATTTTTTTTGCCGCCACGATAATTGGTGGGCTATCAAAATCCTCCACGCTAACTTTAAAAATGTAATTCCCTAATTCTATCTTGTATCTTTGATTCATTTCATTTGCTTCATCATTATTTGCTAACTCAATAAATACTTTGGACGTATCAGTATGCCATAAAAACAAAGTTGAAACAAAATACGGTTGTTCAAACTCAATATCTATTGCATATTCACTACTGCTTTGGTCTATGCTCCCTGATAAAACAACTTGTCCTGCGTTCATTCGGCAAAACTCAAAATCCATCCATAAACATCGGCTTAAGTAAGTATTGATTTTGTCAATTTCTATATTAACCTCATCTAAACTCATTACAAACATAAGAATCATCTCCTATGGTAAATCTATGTGTGTATTTTTTGCACCAGTAGCGTTAAAATTAGGATTTTTCGTACCATCCTTAAAGAACTCTTTCAGTTCACTTTCCTTATACCACTTACCATCAGTTCCTAAATATTCAGTACCACTTCCTTGAACTTTAGGGTCAGAATTCGGAACTGATTTTCTTGAGACCCTATAAATACTCCCAGCATTGGTGTGTTGACTATTGCCAGGATGTATCCTTACCTCGTAAACATAACCATTAGCTGTCCAAGGATGCTTAAGTCCATTAGGTATACTCGTCAATCCCTGCTGTTCCAACGCTTCATCAAGGAAATCTTTAGGATTTGTAGAGTTGAAGAGATTTCTACCTCCATTACCCGCACCCTTAGGCATAGCAAATCTCAACTTGGCAAATCTACCTGCGAAGTTCGCCGCGCCTGCTATTCCGAGTTCCATGTTTGATTCAACAATACTCCACAGTTGTGAAGTCTGGGCGTTCTTCAAATCAATCTGATACATCAAATATTCGCGGGCCATCACGGCATTGATTACATCAATATTATCGCCATTCTTCGCACTTGTTAAAAGACCTAAATAATTGTCAAAGGAGTTGCTCTCCTTCTGGCCGGTCACTGTCGTATACAGCTTGTTCAGACTCGAACCCGTATTGTGCCCGCTGGCGATTACTCCGTTGATCAACAACTTGGTCTCTGAAGAGTTTACGCCTTTGCCGCTGGAATACTGCCATAGGATATACTGATTAGCCTCATTATCCTTATTCTGTTCCAGCAAGCTTAGTAACGTTACCGCTTGCTCTACGTTGACTGTGCCGCCTACTCCTCTTTGAATATTGTTTACAAAAGCCTCCTCCGCTGTCGTTAGGTGGTTCGTGTAACTTCGACTCGTCGTTGCTGTCGCTGTTTTAAAATAAATATTGTTCGTTGTAACGTTGATGTCTGTCTTGCCGAATGTCGTTGTCGTTGCGCGGCTGACCCCGAATGATACACTTGAAGAAGTCACGTTATGGC
The DNA here is from genome assembly GCF_004801405.1 of Cohnella fermenti. GTDB lineage: Bacteria > Bacillota > Bacilli > Paenibacillales > Paenibacillaceae > Cohnella > Cohnella fermenti. The sequence continues at coordinate 106,990 of NZ_SSOB01000008.1, read as the reverse complement.
TCCGAATCAGATTACTCCAGCTACTTGCGGTCAAATAAGTCATACTCGCCAACGTACTTGTAGCCGTATTAATAATCGTTTGGACTTGACTGGACATTTCCACTGTAATTGCAGTAAATGTATTCTTGTCGTTTTTGCGAACAGCCTCCGCCTTTGCTGCAATCGCATCTCTCTCGGATTTGGTCGTAGCTGCATAATACGCACTGGTCAGGGCAATGATTTGTGCTTGAGCATCCGCGCTTAATTTGGAGTCGCTCGCAATGAGATGACCCGTCGGATCCAAATATTTAATCGGTTCGTTATGCACATACGTATACAAATTCAGACTGAGCGGATAATTCGCCTGCCCTCTAAACGTATCCTCGCTCAAGAATCTCGCAATCTTCGGATCGTAATAACGAGCGTTGAGATAATACAGATCGCTCTCGTCGTCGTATTGGTAGCCGGCGTATCGGAACGGGCTGTTTATCGTTCCCGTCTGGGAGACGATGTTGCCGAATGCGTCATAGGAATAGGTGCTCTGCACAACGCCGCTCGCATCCGTGAGAGAGGTGACGTCCGCATGTCCGTTGTAAAGGTAGCTATAGGTTGCCGTTCCTACCGTTCTTGTCGCGAGATTCAGCCCATACAGGTTGCGAGCGGTTTGCTTCCCGTTGCCGTCCGTCTCCAGCACGACCTTGTCGTATTCGTACATGTAGTTGGTCGTCTCGCCGTCGCTTCCTGTTTTCCTAACTCGCAGGCCTTCTCCGTTGTATTGGTAACTCGCCCCTCCGTTGCCCGTCGACACCCGAATCAATTGATTGAAGACGTCGTATTCGTAGCGGGCTACACCTTCGAGCACCGTCACAATTCGCGGGTTATCCGTCACCTGCCCGTAGACGAAGATCCCGAATGTCGGTTCTGGCAGGTTCATCGGGTCCGTCTTCTTGCGTTCTTCCGTCGACTTGCTGATCATGTTGCCGTTGTTGTCATACGTATAGTCGACGCGCTCCGTCTCTCCCGAGAGACTCGCCTGCATCAAGGGGGAGGTTGCCCTTGATGCAGGCCGGTTCCCCATCCCCCACCTTCAGATATACATAAAATGTACTGAGACAAGCCCTCCATTTCTATTTGATCATAAACAGCCGGTAACTGAGTAACCCCCCTCAAGAAAGAAAACCTTGAAGAGCATGCTGCCCGTCAAGGTTTTTCAATCAGTCACTGGATACAAGCGCCAATCGTTGAACTATCCGTTGCAACATTTTCGGCAATGAACTTTCATTGGCTATCCCATAAGGGGAATAATGTAGTGTTTCCTCCTTAGAAATATGGATATCCATTGCCTCCCCTAGAACTGTTCTGTTCCATTATTTTTCTGTAACGAATCCCCCCCTGCGTCCTCTGTCCAAAAATAGATATCATTCAGATTCTCAATTTGCCGATTAGCAATCACTGGCCAAGTACCATTCTTAACGTTGCCATCCGAAGGGGTCTGAAAAAAACGGAAGAAAACAAAGATAACAAAAAACAGGTCAATCATGGTAGTATCTGACCATAATAGACCTGTTTATTGTATCGGTATAACGTTATTTTGGTTATAAAATTCAAACATCGATGTGCGTACAAATGAAATGACGAAATCAATATACGGTATTACATGGGTTAAATGTGTTATTGGTTCAATAATGGGGACATTCGGCACCGGTAGCCACCCACCGAAATAGGAACTCAAGCGATATGACAATTTTCAATTGTCATTTATTGAGTATCTTTTTTGCCAATAATCCAACTCTTGTTGGGAAACCTCATGAAGATGTCTACTTAAATATGGAATAATATCTTTTGAACCTAGTACAATGGGCTCTAATACTGATACATTTACAACCTCCTTAATTTTTGAATCATCTGACAGAAGTAGTTCTTCAAGAAAATCACTTAACTTCACAAGATTGTTATCGTTCTTTGTTTTACACCATACTTCTATTTCAGGTACTAAGATGGTTTCGTATACACAATGCGGCAGTCCATGCATGTGCTCATTTTCAAGATATTCTTCTTTCAAAGATGGAAATTGAATCAATAAATAATTAATTAATTCTTCGTAATCCATTTGCTCACCTTACTTTCCTGCCAATGCGTTGGCAATATCTTGAACTATTGCTTTGGCTATTACTTCGTCTTGAGCGTCTAAAGTTCCGCTGCTTATTAGTTTATTTATCCCATTCATAAATTCTTGGCCTTTTTGAGAGTGAAACTTCCCCTCCACAGGATTACCTGTGTGTACCTCATACCGTATGGAATCCATAGTAGTACCATTTCCAATTTGATTGGGATTTCCTTGCCCTTTGTATAAACTGTTAATAAAATTTTGCAATTTGGTGCTATTTGCTTGAGGTTTCACATCTAAGTTAACCTCTGCAAACAATTGCAGATTCATTTTTAATGATCCAGAATTCCCCGTCCCCCTCAACCCTGGCACAACTTCCTCTAGAGCCTCTTCAATCTTTTTCCCCTTTCTCAGCAATCTAAGCTGAGGGATAATAACAAATACGGCTGTAGTCCATTTATCAGTAGTACTAAGCACTTCTCCATTTACGATATCTTCTCCATAAATTAAATCACCTATGGATTTGACATTTCCAACAATAGGCAAAAGATTTAATGAAGCTTCTGCAAACGGATCAACTGTATTCGCACGAATGGCTTCTGTGTACTGTTCCGTTGTCATACTAGAGATACTACTATTCTGAACTGCCTGAGCGAACTTCAATACAGTAACAATTGACTCAACTTGACTAAGGGTAATGTTCTTATCATCTACTACTTCTTTAATTATTTTCGCGATCTCTTGCGTAGGCTTATAATCATTTGCTACTGTTCTTTCTATAATATTTCCTTTTAAATAGTTACTATAAATTTTAGCGCTTATTGTCTCTGTCGTTGCGGAAGTTTGCATTGTAGTTTGATTGTTCTGGTTACTATTATACAATTGATCCAAAGTATTTGTATTAATGATAACCTTTCCACTAACGATTCCAGCTGTTACTCCATCCGCTTTAATGGTGAATACTTGACCATTAATGTTAACTGTGGCTGTTTTCGTTTGATTATCCCACTTTGTGATCTGCCCTCCATATGCATCTTCAACAATTGTGCGTAACGTCACAGTAGCATTTGTATTCGCTTCTGCATGCCCCGTCGGATCCCAATACATCATCGGCTCATTATGCACATACGTATACATATTCAAGCTTAACGGGTCGTTTGCCTGCCCCCGATACGTATCCTCGCTCAAGAATCTCGCAATCTTCGGATCGTAATAACGAGCATTGAGATAATACAGATCGCTCTCGTCGTCGTATTGGTAGCCGGCGTATCGGAACGGGCTGTTTATCGTTCCCGTCTGGGAGACGATGTTGCCGAATGCGTCATAGGAATAGGTGCTCTGCACGACTCCGCTCGCATCCGTGAGAGAGGTGACGTCCGCATGTCCGTTGTAAAGGTAGCTATAGGTTGCCGTTCCTACCGTTCTTGTCGCGAGATTCAGCCCATACAGGTTGCGAGCGGTTTGCTTCCCGTTGCCGTCCGTCTCCAGCACGACCTTGTCGTATTCATACATGTAGTTGGTCGTCTCGCCGTCGCTTCCTGTTTTCCTAACTCGCAGGCCTTCTCCGTTGTATTGGTAACTCGCCCCTCCGTTGCCCGTCGACACCCGAATCAATTGATTGAAGACGTCGTATTCGTAGCGGGCTACACCTTCGAGCACCGTCACGATTCGCGGGTTATCCGTCACCTGCCCGTAGACGAAGATCCCGAATGTCGGTTCTGGCAGGTTCATCGGGTCCGTCTTCTTGCGTTCTTCCGTCGACTTGCTGATCATGTTGCCGTTGTTGTCATACGTATAGTCGACGCGCTCCGTCTCTCCCGAGAGACTCGCCTGCGTGGTCGCCAGAAGGCGATTCTGCTCGTCGTAGGTGTAATCAATAATCGTAAACTGGCTGCCCTCGGTCACTCGCTCGGTGATCCGATTGCCCGCTCCGTCGAAGGCGTATTCGGTCTTCTTGCCGCTCGGCTCTGTGACGATCTGCAGCCGGTTCAGTACGTCATACGCATAGGAGGTGGTTCCCTTGGCCACGCCGTTTACCGTCTCCGTCTTCGTCTTCTGGTTGCCTGCATTGTCGTACGTATAGACGTACTGGTCCAGCAAGGTTGAACCCTTGTAATTCTTGAGTGTGTCCAGCAAACCATTCGTCTTGTACGTATACGACTCCTTGGTTGTGTTCGCATACGTTACGGTCTGTTGGCTGCCATCCGAGAAGTACTCATAAGTCACTGTAGCCGTTGCAGTCGGGCTCGTACCGTTAATGACGTACTTCAAACGGCCGACATTATTATATACCTTGGTCGTACTGTTGTTCTTGGCATCGGTCGTGATCTCCGCATAGTAGCCTGTTGTCAACCCCGTAGTCACGTCGTACTGGAACTTGCTCGTTCCGATACCCGGAACGGACTTGGAGACGACGCGTCCGAGCGAATCATAGGTACGGCGAGTCGTTCCGGTTGAATCCGTCACACTGAGCTGGCTGCCGTTCTTGTCGTACGTGTAACGAATTTGTCGTTCCGACTCGTCGGAAGTCAGCTCCGGTCCCGTCACGGTCGTCGACAGAAGGCGGTCATGGGCATCATAGACATACGCGGTGGTGTTGCCGTTACGATCCTGTCTCGTCTCCAATTGTCCGGTAACGGTATAGGTCATCGACTCGACCTTGGACAGATCGTAAGTATAGCTTCCCTCTTGTCCTGTACGACCTCCCGGATAGATCGTACGAACAAGCTTATTGACAGCATTATACTCATAGGTCATAACATGACCGGTGCCATCCCGCTGGGTCAGCTTATTCCCGTTCAAGTCATACGTGTATGCCGTAATCTCTCCCAGAGCATTGACAACGCTAATCAATCGCCCCTGCTCGTCGTACTTGTACCGAGTAATATTGCCGTTGCCGTCCGTCTCGCTGGCTTGATTGCCAACGTTATCGTATGCCTGCGAGGTGGTATTGCCAGCCGGATCGGTGAGGCTGACTTGGCGATTGTTGCGATCATAGGCGAAGCTGGTTGCCCTGTTAAGCGCGTCATACGAAGCAAGCTGTGAATCATTCGCGTTGTACACCAGCTTCTCAATGACGATCCCGGCAGCATCCTTAGTCTCAATAAGACGGTTGCGGGCGTCGTAGACGAATTGTTGCTTGTTGCCAAGCCAATCCTTCTTCTCAATAACATTACCGTTGGCATCATAGCTCTGGGAATCCGTTCGAACCGTTGTATTGCCTGCTACGTCCGTAACGGATGTTAACGTCATCGTCAATCGATTCAAGCTATCATAGCGATACTCTGTCTCATAGCCATTGCCATCGATATGATAGCGCCTGTTGCCATTGGCGTCGTATCGATCCTTCATTACGATTGCATCTGTGCCGTCTAGCCCAGACTCCGTCTCGCTAAGAATACGGCCATAGGAATCGTATGCGAACCGATTCATCGTGCTGGCCGAATTGCTCTGCGACGTCACTCTCCCCATAGCATCGTATTGCGCAACTAACGTCAATTCCGGTATGGAGTCGTCCCCTTGTTCGACAACCGTCCGTGTCTGATTAAAGGCATTATAGGTGTAAGTCGTAACATTACCGTTACCATCCGTCTCGTTAAGCTTCCTGCCAATCGCATCGTAAACATAGCGGTGCAGTACCCGTTCTGGCGCAGCCGTTCCGGACTGAAGAGTCTGCTCAGTTGTTCTCCCCGCATCATCCAATCGATTGCCGAATACAACGCCGTTGGCATTGGTCACAGAGACCTGACGTCCGGCTCCGTCATAACTGATCTTCGTTGTCCACTTCAAGCCTCGTTCCGCGCCGACCGGATCAAGTTCCGTGACAAGCAGGTTCGCGGCATTATACGAGAGAATTGTCCCATAGCCGCTCTGAATACGAGCATCAATCGTCGTACCGGTGCCGGCCAGGTAGCCTTCACCGTCGAGCTTCTTGATGACGTTCCCATTCTCGTCGTACTTGAATGCCTGCGTTACGCGTGCCATCTCCGTCTCCATCCATGCGTAGGAGGCACTTAACGTCTTCTCTGCATAATATTCCGTGACAGCCTGAGTACGCCCCATAATATCGTAGGTGTACACGGTCCGACTCATCTTGGAGAGAAGCTCGCCTTCCTTATAATTGCCCGGCGACACTTCGGCCACCTTCCTGCTTGCGCGGTCATAAGCGAATAGATGCACTCCTCCCGCGGAGTCAACCTGCTTGGTCAGATTGCCGGCTGCGTTATACACATAGCTTGTCATATTGCCGCGCCCATCCATGCTGCTCAGGACATGACCTTGACCGTCATAGGTCGAGCTCGTTCGGACGATCGTCGTCAATCCGTTCTCGTCTACACCCTCCTTGCTTGTCGAAGTCAATCGGCCCAAGGCATCGTATGTCATAACGGATTCCACACCGTCGGGAGTCACTGTTGATAGAAGATTGCCCTCCAGATCGTAGGAATACCGGGTAGTCAACACAGTATCGGTATCGTCGTCGAAGGCATTGCCGTCCAGATCCCCTGCCCGGACATGCTTCTTGACAGCAAGCGGCTTGCCCAAGTCGTTATACACGTATTCCGTTGTCAACGTCTCATCGGCAGAGGCAACGTGATCTTCACGAGTAAGCCGATTGTCGGCATCATACGTATAAATCGTCTCAGCTCCATCGCTGGATTGCGTAGAAGCGATTGTCCCGTTGGCCTGATAAACAGTTGACGTCCAGATCGTCCGATTTCTCGCGGGAACACTGAACGCATTGACCGGGTCTTTACCCGTCGAGGTCAGTATCACACGACCTGCAAGGTCATACGTATACCCTTTATAGGTGTACTTGCCCCCATCCAGAGGAGACCATGTTCCCGTCACACGATTTAATCCGTCGTATTCATAGTAGCTCGAATTGCCTCGGGCATCTGTTACGGATCTAACAGATCCATTCGCATAATAGGATGTTGTCGCTTCTGTTCCGTCCGGTTGCTGCTTAACAACTTCTCGGCCATTCACGTCATACGTAACGGTTGTCGTCGCGATATCCTTCTCGTTCAAGTACACGCTGCGCGAATATTGTGTATTGCCATTGGATAAGACGGTATATGCATACGTCTCCAGCGTGTATGCTTCCGAACCTGCATTCGATTGGAAGCTCTTCTTCTTGATCCGATTCATCGCGTCATATTGATACAACGTGATGGATCCGTTAGGCTGAGTGACGCTTGCCACATTGCCATAGACATCATAGGTATAGCTCGTCGTATATCCCAAGGCATCCGTAACGGTGCTCACTTGACCGTTCGTATCATAGGTCCAACGGGTTCCTTCCATATTGTTCTTGTACTGATTCGGTGTCGCTTGGCGCGTCTGCTGACCGTCGTTATTAAATTCATTAAACGTCGTTTCTCCTTCATCGCCTATCGTCTTGACGACGTGACCAATCGAATCGTATTCATGTTCCGTACGATAGCCTTCCGCGCTGATCTGCGTTGTCAGCCAGCCAACGCCGTTATAGGAACGGGTTGTGATATTGCCATCCGGATCCGTAACGCTCGTTGCATTGCCTTGAGAATCATAAGCATAAACAGTCTTGCCTCCTTCCGGATCGGTCTCAGAGCGAAGCAGCTTCTTGGCTTTATGGCCCAACTTCGCGTCCTCCGCCTCCGAATAATACTGATATTGCGTAATGGCGAACCGCGTCTGATCCGCTTTATCGCTGTAAGCATCTGTTCCGTTTAATGGCTGAACTTTCTTCAAGAGAAGCGTCTGACTCGCGTCATAAATATAGTACGTAAGCCGACCGGTCTCATCCTGCTCACTGATGAGGTTGTTCTTGGAGTCGAAGACGTAGGCCCTTGAGTTGCCATCCGGATTGATTAACTTTGTAACATTGCCATTGGAATCACGTTCGTATTGCGTTTTATTGCCATAGCGATCCGTAACCGACTTTACTTCTCCGTACTTGTTATAGCTGCTCGAATCTGTAAAATACTCCACAAGTGTCAGGCGACCCTCCGGGTCCTGAGATTTCACCACATAACCGGCCGTGTCATACCACTTAACGGTCAGCAAACCGTCGATATTTTTGAGCTTGGTCATTTTGTTGGTTGAATCGTAAGTGTACTGGACAGTATGGCCGTTCTCATCAATCGTGCGAGTGACCTTGTGTTGGTCCGTTCCGGTCGAATGGCTGTACAAGACGGATTCCACAAGGTTGCCTGCGCCATTCTTAATGGCGGTCAAATAATTGCTGTTATCGTACATGTATACCCTTGTGTCCTTCCCACTCGGGTCGTTCACCTTCCATAACCGATTCAGCGAATCATACGTATAGGTAACTTTACGCCCGATCGGATCGACAATCGAGGTGATATAACCGGCAGCGTTATAGTTGATAATGAATTTTCGGCCGACGGTATCCATGACGCTTCTAACCTTGCCCGCCGCATCGGAAGCGATCGTCACCTTATTGCCGTTGCGATCCTGCATCCACGTCAGATAACCTGCCGTGTTGAATCCATAGGTGTATTGGTCCGCCGTTGTCAACACATGCGTGCCGTCCGACTGCTTGACCAAGGTGCTGTGCGAATCGTTAGCCGTATAGGTGCCGTCGCTGTTCTTCACGAACACCTGCGCTCCGCCGCTCGGAAGCCGAACGACTTTGAACTTGGTTGGGCTCGTCGTATCATCCTTGACACTGCCTTCGAAGCCAAATGTCCAGCCCCGGCCCATGGAACTCGTCGTTCGATCATCTCGCGAATTGTACGTTCGGCTTAAGTTCACAACGAAGCCGGGAGAAGTGACGCTGATATCTGTCTCCGTTCGCCCATAGTTGCCCGTTGCGACATTAACCCCTTCTTCTCCGTAGTGGATTTGTTCCATAAGATCGGAAGATACGTCCACCGCAAGAGTTACGACCAGGGTATCATTGCCTTCGGACAGTATCGAATTCCCTGTCGCAGATGAAGATCCGTTATCGTTCGAAGAAGCGCCTTGGCCTTCCAACGCTCCAATTGCGTTCACCCAGCCTGAAGCGCCAACTTTACCCGCAAGTGCACTCGAGGCCTGAACACCATTCTTGATTCTCTCTGCAATCGAACTCGATGTTAAATCCGCATACATACTCTTAATCAAGGCGGCAATCCCCGCTACGAATGGCGCAGCCATACTCGTCCCGCTTAAGAAGGCGTAGCCGCTGCCAGGAACTGTACTCAGAATGCTGACCCCAGGTGCGGCAACGTCCACGGACTCTCCATAATCTGCGAAGGAGGCCAGCTTGCCCTTATTATCAATAGCCGTTACCGACAGCAGATTGGGAATGTCGAACGAAGCGGGATAGACAGGCTTCACTTCTGAATTGTCTCCGTTATTGCCTGCCGCTGCAACGAATAACATGCCGCTTGCTGCCATAGCATCTTCAAGAGCAGGATTGGCATCGCTGCCTCCGAAGCTCATATTAATGATGCTGGCGCCCATCTTCTCCGCATATTCGATGGCCTCAATAGCATCGGAGGTGTACCCTGCTCCATTCGAAATAAACTTGAGCGGCAGAACTGTTACATTAGGCGCTACACCCCGAATACCATCTGTATTCGCTTGTGCAGCAATGATTCCCGCCACGTGTGTCCCATGCTTGTCGTCCGAAGCGCTGTCGTAAATGCTGGAATCTCGATTAATAAAGTCAAAGCCGTGCACATCGTCTATATAACCGTTGCCGTCATCGTCAATTCCGTTGTCCGGAACCTCGTTCGGATTTGTGTAAATATTGCCGGAGAGATCCGGATGTTCGATCTCAATACCGGTGTCGAGGACGCCGACCATGACGGAGGAAGCCCCCATCGTTGTCTCCCAAGCCGCTCTCGCTCCGATGTCTATGCCGCTGATTCCTGCTTGCCCCACATTCTGCCCCGAATTGCTTAGTCCCCATTGTTCTTCGAATCTGGCATCCGCTATCGCAGTAGAATAGAGCATATAATTGGGCTGCACATATTCGACATTCGGGTTCTTGCGTAATTCCGCAATCGTGGAATTCAGATCATCCTGACTACCGATCTGAAGCAGTTCCGTTCCTGATCTTGGATTCCTCTTCTTGACTTCCAGCTTCTCGAGCTTAAGCCTTGTCCTCACACTCGCTTCGATGGACGCTCCGTCCGCAGAGAATTTGTATTTAACGAGCAATTGCGTCTTATGACGCTCCGTCTTCTCCGCCTTCGTATTGGACGATGCTGGTGCCGCCTTCGCGGTGATGGACAAGTCGCTGAACACCGATGTCAGAAGCAAAGAGAATAACGTTACGTATTGAATGGATTTGCCAAGTCGCTTCATATGAATCCTCCGAGGACAACAGATTAGGTTAACTTCTTAATTGATCGACGATACAACTGGCTTCTCGATCACGCTATAAGTCAATGAGGAACCCCCGGACACCTTCGCTTTAATCTGAATGCTGTTAATGACGCCTGTCCATGATTCGTCCAAAGAGACAGCGTGGTCCGTCGTAAACACAATAAGCCCCGGCTTGAAGGAAATGATGCTCAGGCTCGTCCCTGCAATCGGACCCGCACTAAGCTCCTTGGCCGCCGTCAGTGTCGACAGGTCCGTTACTTCCATTGCGTTCGGATCGTATGAGACTTGCAGCGTATACTTAGTGAAGTCCAGTACATTCACTCCGACCAGCCCAAAGTCAAGCATCTTGGCCTTGGTCAGCTTGGCAGTTACCGTATTGTTGATGATGATGCCGCTCCAATCTCCTGTTCCGCTAACATTGATCGTCCGAATCCGATATCGATGTTCCGTCCCCTTAGCGACACGGCGATGAGTGTACTTGGATTTATCGCCTATATTGGTAACCGTTCCGTCAACCTCTACCTCGTAACGAATGGCGGAAGGATCGGCTGTCCATTCCAGGGTCACGAGGTTGCCCATTGAGTTGACGACAATATTCGCAGGCGTCGCAGGACGTTCCGGTTGCGTTCTTATCGCAATCAAGGTACTCCAATCCCCTTGCACGGCATCCGAACGGGATCGAATCCGGTACTGATGCTCGGAGAAGGAATCTAGCAAGATATCGGTATAGGTGGTCGCATTAAAGTTGTCGATGACGACTTGCCCGTCGATCTCGACCTCGTAGCCGACTGCTTCACTTACCGCACTCCAAGTGAGATATATTTGATCCTTGGACGCCGTTGCGCTGATCTGCATCGGGATACTCGGCTTAAGCGGCAATGTCGAATAGGTCATGATTTCCGTCCAGCCGCTATACCCTGCGCTTGAAACGGCACGAATCCGATAGCTATGGTTGGATTCCGGTTGGAGGGACGAATGGGTATAACTCGTGCTTATTACACTGATTGTGCTGCCATCGGCTTGCACTTCATATCTCGCAGCCCCTTCAACTCCTTCCCAAGAGAAGGTAATGCTCGTATCGGATATCGTCTCCGTTGTCTTGGCAGGGGTAGGCAAAAGATTGGTTTGTATCGTCAAGAGGCTGCTCCAATTGCCTGCTCCCATCTCGTTCAAAGCCCGCACCCGGTATTGGTGATTCGATTGAGGCAACAAACCGGTAAACTCAGAGCTGGGAACATTGCCGACCTGGAATAATACGCCGTCCGCCTCTACCTCATAGGCCGTTGCATCATCCAAGGTTGCCCAAGCAATCGTCGCAGATGTGTGGCCAACTCTGGAAGCAGCAGGGACTGGAGCATTAGGCAATGCCGAGGTGGTCATGATGAACTTCATCCCACTCCATGGACCGGCCCCACCTGCATTTAAAGCTCTTACGCGATAGGAATGCTGGCTGGCTACAGGCAAGTTTCTCTTAACAAACAGGGTCTGATTGCCCACCGAGATTGCATTCCCATCCCATTCCAGCTCATAAGCAGAAGCATTGGCGACGCTTGCCCACGTGATCGTGGCAGTCTTGGCGGTGGCATTCGCCGTAATCTGTAGGGGGACGATAGGCTTCACCAGCAGTGTACGGATGCTTTGCGGCGTACTCCATGCCCCCGGCGTCCCTTCAATTAATGCGCGAACTCGATAAATATGAAGTGTATTGGATGTTACCCCCGAATGAACATAGCTCAATGCTCCGCCTGTGCTGATAAGCGAAGCTAGGCCGTCAATCTCGATCTCATAATCTGTCGCTTCGGATACAGGCGACCAATTGATTAAGACTGAAGAGCTTGTTGATTGCAGCTTCACATTCTTAGGCGATGCCGGGGGAGCAGCCGTCTGGCCCAATGAAACAGCAGGCGACCATTCCGTTTCCATACCATCCGAATTCAATGCCCGAGCCTTAAGAGAGTAAGACTTCTTGGCGTCCCAATCTGTCAAGATCAGTTTCTTGGAAGGAAGCGCGAAGCTGACCGGATTATTAACCCACTTCCCCTCCGTGGTCAAATATTTCGAGCCAGACATAATTTGATACTGCGTCGTCGCGGGATTCGTGTCCGTTACAGTTAATACAGGCAGCTTGCCGCTCGTTGAGACGCTAAGCGTCGGGGCAGCAGCTAGTGTATATACGTCCTGTGTACTTAATCGAATAATGCTTGAAGAATCTTTGACTTCAACGGTGACTTTGTACTGGGTATTCGAAGTCAATCCGGACGCCGTATATGTGTAACCCGAGGAATTGGTTCCGCGGATTACCGTCTTATTGCTGGTCGTGTCTTGATAAATCGTAGTGGGATTATTCGTTAAGTAATCCATCTTGAAGCTTCTTGGAACTAACGGTTGATCTGCACTTCCGCTTGTTAACGAGGTAAGCGCCGTGGGCGTTGTCCAGGTCGTCCCATCTGCAGAAGTCACCAAGCGCAGATTGGAAGCCACCGTACTTACGCTCGAGTCGATTCCGCTAAATAGAACATACAGCTTGCCCGCATTATCCTTGGTAATGGCAGGATTCTTCTGCACATAGCTGTTGCCGCTTGTCAGCTTAATCGATGTCTGCCATGTGCTTCCACCGTCTGTCGACCTCATAAATCGAATGTTGGTGACCGCAGTATCGGTGCTATCCTTGCTCGCCCAAGCCAAGTAAACGTTGCTGCCATCCACATAAACGCTTGGTCTCTCTTGAATGTAAGCTGCTCCAGCATATATGGAGGCCAAAGACCATGACGAACCATTAAAGCTATATTTGTAGATGTAGTAGGTCGAACCGTTGTTATAGCTATAGAAAATGACCGGAAGATTGTTAATAATAACGATCTCAGGATTAAGGGAATCATAGCTCGTCCCCCCATTAAATTGGGTTACGGCACTCCACGTCTTCCCTCCGTCGGAGCTTTGGCTATAACGAATGTTATATCTCGATGAATAGGATGGATTCTTACTCGACCACACCGCATGTATCTTGTTATTGGAATCGACAGCAACGGATACATTGTCAGTAAGAGAGATGTCCGTCTGTCCAGAATCGACCATGATCGTATCGCCGATGATATTCTCGTCAGCCTGGGAGACTGCATCGAAGGAAAACGACCAGATACTCGACGAACCGGCGCGGACAATTCCCGCCACTTGATTGCCAACAGCTGTAATAGATGGCGCCGATACAATGCTGCCATCATCAGCCAAAGTCGCTAATTGGGACCAAGATTGCCCATTATCCTTGGACACCATGAATCGAATCCCTATTGCCGGATTACCGGAATAACCGGCAATGACCCACCATCCGTTAGCGAGCTTAACAATGTTCCTTGCGCCCGCACCGGAGAAGTCCATGGCTTCCGTCGACGATACCGTACCCGTTTGAGACAGGGTATTGGATACCCAGCCGCTTGTTTTAGAGCCAACGGTAATGCGGTATGGAGAAGAAGACGATACACTAGCAGAATCATCTATTTTTATACTTGCCGTTATGCTATTTGCAGATGGTGTTATAGTTGTTGGAAGAGCGGAAGCCTCGCGATCAATCGATAGCGTAAGCGTCTTCTGGGTTGTTTGATAGGGAGTGCTGGATACCACTCGGATGGTGTGAGATCCGTTCGACAGTGTGCTGTTATCCAGCGGTGAGAAGCTGTAGTCGGCTGTTCCTGTCGTTGGTACGCGAATCGTCTTCTCCTCACGCGGTTGCGTCTCTTCATCCAGATAATATTTTAACCTAACTTTACTGTCGTACGGACCGCTGACGGAGCCTCGAATAGAGGCCAGATCCGCTCCGAAAGTCACAGGGGCAGGAATTGAATTAGTGGATGAATTGGATACTCCTAAGCCAAGTTGCCCGTAGGAATTATACCCCCATGACGTGATGCCTCCGGATTGATCCATGGCCAGTGAATGGAAATATCCGCTGGAGATTTGTTTGATCGAGGTTAAATTAGGTATTTGGGTTGGTACCGTAACGGTGCTTCCCGTCCCACTGTTCCCGGACTTCCCGTAGATATTCCGTCCCCAGAACATGACGGTTCCATCGTTCATTAGAGCCATGGAATCGGAATAGCCTGCTGCAACTTGTTTAATGCCGGTGATGGGAAGAAGAGTTGGGCTTGATAAGCTGGCTGTCCCATTCATACCCAACTGGGAATAATAATTGTAGCCCCAGGCGTATACATTGCCGCTGCTATCCAATGCTAATACATGTGCGGAACCGGCCGCCAATTGTGTAATTGCAACATTCTCTATCGACGACACTAAGGTCATGGAATAAAGAATGCTACTTTGAGAAGTGCCCAGTCCCAACTGATAGTTCGTATTAAGTCCCCATGAATATACTTTCCCGTTCTCCGATAAGCCTAACGAATAATAATTACCGGCAACTACTTGCTTCATCCCTGAAGAAGTAGCGATAAGAGTCGGAGTGGCCTTGCTTGCAATCGTTGATGTCCCCAGCCCGAGCTGACCGTAGCTGTTCGACCCCCAACCTAAAATATTGTCATTCTCCGTAAGCGCCAATGCATGATCATAACCCGCTGCAACTTGCTTTATTTTGTCCCCGCCCATGTTGATTGTTACTGGACTATATTGCGATGTCGTAGTTCCTAGCCCTAGACGGTAGCTAGAATTGTAGCCCCATCCCTTAACGGTTCCATCCTCTAATAATGCCAATACAAAATAATAACCAACCGCCAGTTGCTTAACTCCCGACAACCCCGGAATCAACGTTGGAATATAACGAGAGGTTGTATCCCCTAACCCTAACTGCCCATATGAATTGAGCCCCCAGGCATAAACTTGCCCATCCTTGAGCAAATAAGAGGAATACGAGTAGGGGCTGCTAATTATGGCCAGAGGATCTCCATCAAATAGATAACTCAGGTTTGCTTCAAGGAGCAGCGGAGACGAAGGGACTTTTAGATTTGTTATTCGAGAAAACACACTCTTGTACGCGTTATCCCCCAATGCCAATTGATAAGAGGAGTTGTAGCCCGCTGCATAGACATTCGAATCATAGTCTACAATAAATGTATTGTAGTAACCGTTGTATGCGTGAGACACGCGAGAATCGATAGGAACAAGCGTAGGAACAAGCTTGGTAGCAGTATCGCCAGTGCCAAGTTGCCCGTATCCATTATGTCCCCACGTCATTATCGTATCATCATTCAGAACAGCAACGGAGCTATACATTCCTGCACTAATATATCTAACGTTAGACAATCCTGATACGAGAATCGGTATCTTGCTGTCAATTGTTGCATTGTTCCCCAATTGCCCCTGAGCCCCATCCCCCCAAGAACTTACTGCTCCGTTAGCCAGTAATGCTAATACGAAGTTATATCCTGCAACGATCTGTGTAATCCTCTGTCCTGATAGTGTTCCAGTCGAGATTAGAGTCGGAACAGAAGAATTGGTTGTATTGCCGTTCCCTAATTGCCCTTGATCATTGTAGCCCCAGGTCATCATCGTTCCATCTTGCAATAATGCCGTCACAAATTTATATCCAATCGACACTTGTTTGACGTTGCTAATGCCCGTAAGTTTAGTCGGTGTCAAGGTGGTTGTCGCGGTCGGGAAACTTCCTAACTCTCCGTAAACATTTTTGCCCCATGCCATGAGACTTCCATCCTGAAGTACCGCGATGGCGAATTCGTCACCTGCCGCAATCTGCCTGACATTGGATAGCCCCGCTATCTTGGTCGGAGAGTATTTGGCTATCGAATCACCTAACCCCAATTGACCCGAAGCATTCTGCCCCCACCCCATCACGCTTCCGTCTTCCAGAAGAGCGTATGAACTATTCAGCCTCGCATCGACTTGGATAACTCCCTTTAACCCGGGAATGACTTGAGGAGTAGTGATTGTTGAGCTTGCGCTTCCCAACCCTAAACTCCCAATGGTACTTGAACCACTGACAGATACTGTCCCATCAACATTAAGAAATAACGTATGAGATGTACCGCCCGCGATGACCGCCGGCTGCAGAGCAGGATCGTAAGCGGCTGCGACTGCTGTTTGAACCGGCCCTCTCGCCCAGCCTATTAGCTGCAACAACAAACAAAACACAAGACCGTAGACCCACGTACGTTTGGCAACTTTCATTCCCGATTCGCCCTCTCAACTCGACATTTTGGACTATTTCCTATAGCTTTCTCGACACCCATTTAATATAAATTAAAATATTTTAATGTTCTATATACATTTTTGCGGTATTATGTTTACTTTTGTCGAATCGAGTCGAACTCAGAGGAATTAATTCAATTATTCGGACGTACGCCTACCATCCACCATCCGGCAACAACGAAGAAGATCGCCCTCGGGCCGCCTGTCGGCTCCTGGAGCGATCTTCTTCACGTAATGCCTTCTTCTCTCTAGGTTCCGCAGAAGGTCTGATAGGGCAGCTCCGGCTCAGGCGGAAGCTCCGCGTATTCCTCCTGGCTCGCGGAGTAGGCGAACGGGTCCTGCAGCGCCGCAAGCAGCCTCTCCATGACGCCGAGATCGCCGCAGCCGGCGGCTTCGAGCGCTTCCTCGACCCGGTGATTGCGGGCGATGACGGCCGGATTGCTGCCGCGCATGAGCTCGCGCGAGGCTTCCGGGGAGGGAGCGCCGAGCGCCCCCCTCTCCTCCCAGCGCCGCTGCCAGTCCGCGAACGCCGGGCTCTCGGCCAGCGGCGACCCCTGCGCCGTGCCATGCAGCGTCAGGGAGCGGAACGTGTTCGTGTAGTCGGCGCCGTGCTCCTGCATCAGATCGAGAAGGTCCTTGATCAGCGATTCGTCCCGCTCCTCGGCTCCGAAGAGCCCCAGCTTCGCTCTCATGCCGGCCAAGTATCGCTGCAGGTACAGCTCCGGATAGTCCGACAAGGTCTCCTCCGCGAGGGCGACCGCCCGGTCCATGTCCGGATGGAGAAGCGGCAGAAGCGTCTCGGCGAAGCGGGCGAGATTCCAGCCCCCGATCGGCGGCTGATTGCCGTAGGCGTAGCGGCCCTGGACGTCGATGGAGCTGAACACGGTCGCCGGGTCGTACGCGTCCATGAACGCGCAAGGGCCGTAGTCGATCGTCTCGCCGCCGATCGCCATGTTGTCGGTGTTCATGACGCCGTGAATAAAGCCGACCAATTGCCACTGTGCGATCAGCCTCGCCTGGCTCCGGACGACCCGTTCCAGGAAGGCGAGATATGGATTGGCCTCGTCCGCAGCGTCCGGGTAATGGCGCCGGATCGCGTAATCGGCAAGGGTGCGCACGTCTTCCGGCGTCCCCCAGGCCATCAGGTATTGGAACGTGCCGACGCGCAGATGACTCGAGGCCACGCGGGTCAGCACCGCTCCGGGCAGCTCCGTCTCGCGGTGGACGATCTCCCCCGTGGCGACGACGGCCAGGCTGCGGGTCGTCGGGATGCCGAGCCCGTGCATCGCCTCGCTGACGATATATTCGCGCAGCATCGGCCCGAGCGCCGCCCGGCCGTCCCCCCGGCGGGAATACGGAGTCGGCCCCGATCCCTTCCATTGAATATCGAACCGCTCGCCGGACGGAGTTCGCTGCTCTCCCATCAGAATCGCCCGGCCGTCCCCAAGCCGGTTGAAGTGGCCGAACTGATGGCCCCCGTAAGCCTGGGCAAGCGGAGCGGCCCCTTCGGGGATTCGATTGCCGGCGAGCGCCGCCGTCTGCCCCTCTTGCCGGAGCGCCCCGGCGTTCAGACCAAGCGATTCGGCCAGCGGCTCGTTCAGGACGAGGAGACGCGGCGATCGCACGGGAGTCGGTTCGATTCGGCTATAGTAGGATTCGGGAAGCCGGGAATAGCTGTTGTCGAAGTTCCAGCCTGCAGCCGCGTCCAAACCCGTTTTTTCCTCGCTCATCGGTTTTTCCCTCCTTAGACTGCCTATTCCTGCATTATACCCTCTTCCCGTGCCGTTCGCTCGCTTGACTTGAGTGGTTATAGTGTATATATTATATATATACTCTAATTACACTTTAAGCGGTGAATCCCATGCACATTATGTTGTCCAACTCGTCTATCGAGCCGATCTACGGACAGATCGTACATCAGATCAGGAATTTGATTCTGGGCGGAGAGCTGAAGCCGGGGCAAGCGCTGCCGTCCATCCGCCAGCTCGCGAAGGACCTGCAGATCAGCGTTATCACAACCAAGCGCGCCTACGAGGAGCTGGAGAAGGAAGGCCTCATCGACTCCGTTATGGGCAAGGGCTCGTTCGTCTCGGGAGCAAGCCCCGAATTCCTGAAGGAGCAGAGGCTGCGGCTGCTTGAGGGCAAGATTCTCGATGTGCTTCGGGAGAGCCGTTCGCTGCAGATGACGTTCGAGGAGCTTGTCGCGCACATGCGATTCGCGCTGGAAGAAATGGAGGAGACGGACGAATGAACGAACGAGTGGACGGACGACGGGGCGAGTTCGCGATCGAGATCCGCAGCCTGACGAAGCGGTTCAGTCGATTCGCTCTTGAGGATGTTACGCTTAACGTGAAGCAAGGCTACATCACCGGACTCGTCGGAGCCAACGGCGCCGGCAAAAGCACGCTGATCAAGGCCATGCTCGGAATGAGCGTTCCCCTTGCCGGGGAAGTGCGGCTGTTCGGAGAACCGCTCGCCGGGAAGGAAGACGCGCTGAAGGAGCGGATCGGCTATGTCGCGGACGACAGCCACTTCTACGAGCATCTGTCGATCGGCGCCATGAAGAGCGTCTATGCTCCCTTCTACCGTAAGTGGGATGAGCGGCTGTTCCGCCGCTATCTGGAACGCTTCGAGCTCTCCCCGAAGGCGACGATCCGCAGCCTGTCCAAGGGGATGAAGATGAAGCTGGCGCTCGCCTTCGCGCTGTCCCATCAGGCGGAGCTGCTGATCATGGACGAGCCGACCGCCGGGCTGGACCCGGTCTTCCGCCGCGAGCTGCTCGATATTCTTGCGGAGCTGATGCTCGACGAACGCCAGACGATTCTGTTCTCGACGCACATCACGACGGACCTGGACCGCATCGCGGATTATATCGCATTCCTGCATCAAGGCAAGCTCGCGTTCCACGAGTCGAAGGAGGAGGTCTTCGATCGTTACGCGATCGTGCGGGGGGACCTGTCGCTGCTCGATGCGGACGTGCGCCGCCTGTTCGTCGGCATTCGCGAGTCCTCCGTCGGCTTCGAGGCGCTGACGAGCAACCGGATGGAAGCCGAACGGCTGCTGGCCGAATACGCCCGGATCGAACGCGCTTCGTTGGAAGACATCATGTATCTTACCGCCAAAGGGGTGCCCGCCCATGGTTAACCTGATCCGCAAAGACATCATCGCACTCAAGTGGTATTGGCTGTTCGTCCTCGGCTACGGAGCGGTGTTCGGCCTCATCGCCCGCTCCCCGCATTCGCCGCTCATTATCGTCATGCTTCCGGCCATCATGCTCACCATCTTCGTCTCCAACATCGAGCTGCGCAACAAGAGCATGCTGTTTATCGGGAGCCTGCCGGTGAAGCGCAGCCAGATCGTGCGAGCCAAGTACGCGTCCACCTTCCTCTACCTGACGATCGGAATCGCGATGGCCTTGCTGATGCAGTTGATCAGCCGGAGCTTCCCGGATGAAGTCTTCACCCTGAACGGATTTGTCCTGGCAATCGGAACGGCGGTCGCCTTGCTGTATTCGTCCGTCTATTACCCGTTGCACTATCTGCTCGGGCCCCGCAACAGCTCGATTATTTCCGTGATCATGATTTTCCTGTCCTCTGCCTTGGCCGCAAGCCTGAACAAGTCGATCGATCTCTCGCGGATCGCTCTGCCGTCCAAGCTGCAGGTGCTGATCGGGCTCCCGCTCGCCGGGCTGGTCCTGCTGTACGTCTCGTACCGAGTGTCCTTGGCGATTCTGTCGCGGAGGGACATCGAGGGCTGACGGGATATTCCGAAGCCCGCAATTTAACACAGTCTTAACAGCCGCGTTAACGACGGCCGAACATTCACCCCCTAGACTTAGAGGTAATCCAACTCTATTGATGGGAGTGATCTGTCTTTTGAACCGTTCTCTTAGCAAAATCATCTCCGCAACGCTGGCAGCGCAACTGTCGATCGGCGCGTTGCTCGCAGCAGTCCCGGCGGCGAATGCGGCCCCTGCGGTCGTTCCGGGCACGCCCTACATCTCGAGCGGCACCTACGATGTTACCGTTCCTCACATCGTGATCCAGCAGGTGTACGGCGCGGGGCTGTCCTCCGCTACCGATGCCTACGCCTCGCACGGATTCATTGAGCTGTTCAATCCGACGGACAGCGACGTCAGCCTGGACGGCTGGTCGCTGCAATATGCGGATCGCAGCGGCAAGACAGGCCCGACGGGCAATTGGGAGCAATTGAACCTGTCCGGCACGATCAAGGCCAAGTCCTCTTACCTGGTCCGCGCCAAGGCGACCGGAACGACGGGAGCGAAGGTCGATCTGTCCGACAAAGGCGACCTGGATTGGGATCGCTATATCAACAACAAGGGCCTGAAGGTCGTGTTGATGAGCAATGACGACGGACTGTCGAACGACCTGAAGAATCCCTTCGCCGCCGACCCGCTTCCCGAAGGATACGTGGACATGCTCGGAACGGGCAGCAACGACAGCGGGAGCGACATCGACGGCTACGAGACCGACTATCCCACGGGCGACTCGGCAGGCACCTCGAAGAAGAAGTCGTTGCGCCGCATCGACTTCCAAGACACGGACAACAACAAGAATGACTTCAGGCAAGTCGATTACAGCTCGATCACGGATTCCGCATACGAGGCGAACCGTCCGCACGACAGCGAGGAAGGTGCCTGGGCGGACCTGCCCGACCCGCTGAACTTCGAGACGACTTCCCTTCCTGCGGCTTATGCGAATCAGCCTTATACGGCCTCGATCGGCGCAGCCGGAGGGGTAGCTCCTTACACATTCTCCGCCACGGGACTGCCGGAAGGCTTGAGCCTGTCGACAGAGGGAGCCGTCTACGGCACCCCGACCGCTGTGGCACTCGGATTGCCGATCACCTTCACGGTTACGGACAGCGCGACTCCGACGGCGAACGTCAAGTCGGTTACGCTCTCGTTGAACGTAGACACCTACCGCCCAACGGTAACCGACACCCTCTCAATCAACAAGATTGCGGATTATTCCGTCGGCGCCACGAGCGCGGACGGCGGAGTTGCCGAGATCGTCAAGTTCAACAAGGACAACGGCAAGTTCTATCTGGTGAACGGCTCCGCAACCCCGCCGAGCCTGGACATCGTCAGCCTGGGACAAGCGGACGGCACGCTCGACAAGGAGAAGAGCGTTCTGGTAGCCGAGCTCGCCGAGCAGACGGAAGGCTTCGCGTTCGGCGATCTGACGAGCGTCGATGTCAATACGACGACCAAGCGGATTTACGCCGCCGTTCAAGAAGAAGATTCGCTTAAGCAAGGCCTGATTCTTGAGCTCGATTACGACGGCAACCTGCTCCGCTCCTTCCAGGCGGGCGTGCAGCCGGACATGGTCAAGTCCACGAAGGACGGCCGCTATGTGCTGTCCGCGGACGAAGGGGAGCCTCGCGACGGAATCAACGATCCGGCGGGAAGCGTCACGATCGTCGACACGACGACGGGAACGTCCGTTCAAGTGTACTTCGATGACGAAGAGGCGATCGCGGACGACGTGCATATCCGCGGCAGCGTCGACGAGGACGGCATCATTCGCAGCAAGGGCTCCAAGGCCGATGCCTACCTCGACTTCGAGCCGGAATATATCACGCTGTCCTCCGACAACGGGACGGCCTACGTCTCCCTGCAGGAGAACAATGCCATCGCAACGATCGACATCGGGGCGAAGCAGGTTGTCAGCGTGAAGAGCCTGGGCTACAAGGACTTCAGCGAAGCGGCCAACGCGCTTGATGTGCAGAGCGATTCCTCGATCCTGCTGGAGAACGTTCCGTTCAAGGGCACCTACATGCCGGACGGCATCGCTTCCTACAGCGTGAACGGCGTCACGTACCTGCTGACGGCCAACGAAGGCGACGCCACCGAATGGCCGGAGGAAGATCCGATCCGCGCGAATATCGCCAAGCTCGGGGACATCAAGGCGTCTCTCGACCCGGATTCCGAAGCGTACGCCTTCGTGAACGGAACGACGAAGTACGACGGCGTGGAAGTTCTTACCGACCGCGGCAATGACAGCATCTACATGCTCGGCGGCCGTTCCTTCTCGATCTGGAACGCCGATACGTTGGAGCAAGTGTACGACAGCGGCAGCGACTTCGAAGTGATCACGTCGCAGCGGCTTCCCGAATACTTCAACGCCAGCAACAGCAAGATCAAGATGGACGACCGCAGCACGAAGAAGGGCCCTGAACCGGAAGACATCAAGACGGGCGTCGTCGGCAACCATATCTTCGCGTTCGTCGGCCTGGAGCGCGTGGGCGGCATTATGACCTACGACATCACGAATCCGACCGCTCCGACGTTCGTGAACTACACGAACAGCCGCGTCTTCGCGGACGAACAGAACAAGGTCAACCTGGACACCTTCACCGGTCCGGAAGGCCTCGAGTTCATCCCGGCGGAAGAGAGCCCGACCGGCAGAGCCCTGCTGCTCGTCGCCTTCGAAGTCGGCGGCAAGGTCGGCGTCTACGAGCTGGAGACGACGAAGGTCGAGCTGAGCCGGAAGACGCTCTCGCTTACCGCATCCGGTTCCGGCGCGACATTGACCGCTGCTGTCACTCCAGTGGGCGGCAGCGAAGCGTCGGTCACGTGGAGCAGCTCCAACACGGCGGTTGCAACGATAACGGAGAACGGCGTCGTTAGCCCGCTCAGCGCAGGAACGGCCGTCATTCGCGCGGTCAGCGCCGACGGCTACGGAAGCGCCGAAGCCGTTGTGACGGTAGCCGCCGCACCGGTTGTCACGCCTTCTACGCCTACGAATCCGACAACCACGGAACCGGATGACGAATCCGGCGAAGAGACGGACGGATCGACGACGAATCCGACCAGCCCGACGAGTCCAACCAATCCGACGAACCCTGGAACGAATGCCCCCAGCTTCGTCGACGTAAGCACCGGACACTGGGCAAGCGAAGTGATCGCCAAGCTGGCATCCAAGGGCATTATGCAAGGAATGCCGGACGGCAGCTTCCAGCCGAACAAGCGGATGACTCGCGCCGAATACATGGCCGTTCTCGCCCGACTGCTGGGCTTGGACACAAGCAGCGCTTCCGCTAACGTATTCAAGGATGTTCCGAGCGGCAAGTGGTACTCTTCCTACATCAACGTTCTGGCCGAGCAAGGAATTGCCGGCGGCTTCGCGGACGGCACCTTCCACCCGGATCAGGACCTCACCCGCGAAGAAGCGTTCGTCCTGCTGTACCGCGCGATGAAGGACAAGCTCGGTTCCGCTTCCGGGGGCAGCAGCCTGGATTCCTTCAAGGATAACGCGAACGTCTCCTCCTGGGCCCGCGAAGCCGTGTCTGCGCTCGTTCAGGCAGGCGTCCTGCAAGGCGGAACGGATGGCAAGCTGAATCCGAAGCTGACGATCACCCGTGCGGAGATCGCCAAGATCGTCGCTTCTTTCCTCGACTGAACCTTATACGCGCAACAGCCGCAATCGGGAGCCTGACGGGCTCCCGATTTTCTTTTGCCCGCCAATCTGCAACAATAACGGAGACCCTTCGCCGGGCAATCGCCCAAATTCCCCATAATAATTATGAACCTCGGCAGGCCATCCCTTGTCTATATGGTTGAGGTGATCCCATTGAGCCCCGATTCTCTGAAGCACATGACGGCCATGGACCCGATGACGCTGGAGGAATTGATGAAGGAGTACGGACAAGACGTCTGGAGCTTCGCCTATTCCATCACGAAGAATCGCGCCACGGCCGACGATATCGCCCAGGACGTGTTCCTGCAGGCCTACCGCCACCTCGTCAGCTTCCGCGGCGAGTCCTCCGTGCGAACGTGGCTGCTGCGAATCGCGCGCAACATCAGCCTCAATTACCGGAACTCGGCGTTCTTCCGCCGGGTGCTTCTTCCGGGCAAGCTCGCCCCCTCCCGCCAGGACCGTTCCGCCGAGGAGGCCTACTTCGAGCGCGAAGCGGCAAGCGATGTGTGGAGGCATGTATTCTCCTTGCCGGTCAAGATGAGGGAAGCGCTCGTGCTCCATGCGAAGTACCAGCTCTCCCTGCAAGAGATCGCAAGGATTCTCGACGTTCCGGAAGGAACCGTGAAGTCGAGGCTGTTCGGCGCGCGCAAGCGAATGTCTACCCTGTTGAAGGAGGAATGGTCGTATGAGCCCATCTAATCCGGAGTGGTACGAGGAGCTGCGAGAGGAGCCCGTCCGGACCGCGGGATTCACCGAACGGCTGGCCTGGGCCATTCGAGAGGAAGCCCAAGCGGGCAACCGTAAGGGGAGAATAGCCTGGGGGAAAACCCTATCCTATTCTGCGGCGATCGTCGGAGCGGCGGTCATCGTGCTGTTCTCCTTCTTGAGCAAGGAAGCGGCTTCTCCGTCCCCTGCCGGAGCTTCTCCCATCGCTTCCGCTGCCGCCGGGGCCGATGCGGCCGAAGAGGTCGATGCGATCGCCGCGAAGCCGGAGCCGACCGACGAAGAGTGGCGCAGGCTCACCGCGGCGGATACGACGCTTGTCGGCGGCAAGCAATGGATCGGCACGCAGTCGGACGAGGAAGGAACGGCGTTCGTCGTATGGAAGGTCTCCCATGAATCCGCAGGCAACGAATCCATCTCGCTCGGGGTCAACCTGTGGAAGTGGGATGATCCGGATTGGAGCACAGCGAAGTTGCGGTGGAGCACCAAGCAGGCCGGATCCACCAGCCTCATGAAGCAGAATGGGGTCTATTACACCGTGGCATCCAACAAGTACGCGGCCCGGGAGGATTACATGATCGTCGACAACAACGCCTTCGGCGGCGAGAACGGCAAGATGTACCCGTACAGCCTCGGAATCGTCATCGACCCCCGAATCCGCGAGGTGAAGATCGTCTCGGCGGCCGAGCGGCCGTCCATCCCCGTGCAGCTTATGGAGGCGGACGGAGAGACGTACTGGTTCGCGCTCCTGCCGTCCGGCGGCCGCGAGTATACGATCGAATGGCTGGACGCGGACGGCCGGGCCGTCTACACCGAGACGAGATACTACAGCTCTTGAAGGAGAGTTCTACAAGAAGGGCGGCGGGCAAAGGAGCGGGCGGGGCACGGCGTTAGGCAATGGTCGACATGGTCGGCGCGCCCCTCCATCCGCTCCTCCCGTCCCTCGATCCGACGATTGACGCGATTTTATGCAATTTTCACATTCGTCGGCCTGGATTCCGTATGAATCGCAGCTTTTTATACGATTTAATACGAAAATAAAGTCTCGCTAATGGCAGTTTGTACCGGATTTAGACAAAAAAGTCCCGCTACCGTCTAGCACCCGCCCCGCTAGGTCGGCATGTCGACGAGGCAACTTCCATATTATGGGTCGGGCAAGGGCGCGATCCCCCTGCTAACCCCTTATGCTTCTTCTCCCCTTGGATCAGGAACCTCCGCTTGACGAACATACCCTTTGCTCTTGGGTCAGCTTGTTCACCTTGCAGCTCCTTATCCTGAACGAAAGGGAGAAGAGACCTAATGCCGCCTGAGGGAATAGGTGCATGGGGAGGGGGAAGAGATGTCGGGCGGGATGGCAAGCGGAACTTATACGCGATATTTTCATTGCAGGGGGTGGCAACTGTCCATGTTGTCATAGAGGTTTTTAGCATAAATAAGGGCCGTCCGGGTCGGAACAACCCTCATATATGCGGTTTCTCACATACAATCGTCCAAACTCCCCGTTGCCGTAACTCACCAGTATGATTTTTCGCAAAATCCCGTCCGCCCCACGACATCCAGCCTGCCGCACTCCCCCGGACAGCCCCTAAGAGATCGTCTGCGGGCTCTTCCGCTTCCAAGAGGGAAGCTGCGGGAGCAGCATGCCGGCCAGCATGAACAGGCAGCCGAGCACGCCGCGCGTGCCGAGCAGCTCGTCCAGCAGCCAGTAGCCCCCAATCGCCGCGAACACCGACTCCATGCTCAGAATGATCGCCGCATGCGTCGGCTGGGCGCCCCTCTGACCGACGATCTGCAGCGTGTAAGCAATGCCGACCGAGCAGATGCCGCCGTACAGGAGAGGAATGAGCGCGTCCGCCACATCCTCCGGCCGAATCGACTCCGTGACCAGCGCCACAAGGAAGCTCAGCGCCGAGCAGACGATAATCTGGAACAGCGAGAGCTTCAGCACGTCCGTCGTCTTGGACAGCCTGTCGATGACGAGAATGTGCAGCGACCACAAGAACACCCCGATCAGCTCGTACAGGTCGCCCCGGTTAAGCGACAGATCGTTCGTCACGCATAGCAGATACAGCCCGACGACCGCCAACACGGCCCCCGCCCAACTGTTCAAGCCGAGACGCTGCCGAAGGAAGAGCCCCAGGAAAGGCACGATCACAATATACAAGCCGGTCACGAACGCCGCCTTGCCCGCCGTCGTATAGAGAAGCCCGATCTGCTGGAGAGAGGCGCCGCCGAACAGGACGAGCCCCGCCCAGAAGCCGGCCCGCATCCCCTTGCCGTATTGCCGCCGTCTCTCCGCCTTCGATCGCCCCGCTCGCCGATCCAGCCACAGAATAAGCGGCACAAGCGATGCGGCGCCCAAGGCGAACCGCACCGCATTGAAGGTGAACGGGCCGACGTGCTCCATGCCCTGTCGCTGCGCGACGAAGGCGAAGCCCCAGATGCATGCGGTCAG
Organism: Cohnella fermenti; assembly: GCF_004801405.1. Lineage (GTDB taxonomy): Bacteria > Bacillota > Bacilli > Paenibacillales > Paenibacillaceae > Cohnella > Cohnella fermenti. Next base: position 79,815 of record NZ_SSOB01000008.1, on the reverse strand, counting down.
CAGAAGGAGCAGATTGGACATCAGATGTTGCCGATTCATCAAGTGGAATTCGCTCCTGCCGGTGAAGTCAAGAAGGACGCTGCCGTCCATCCTATCGGTCCGATTATGCTGTCTATCCTATGAGTGTAGGAGACCCGGACCGATCTGGCAAGAGGGCGTTTAGGGGCGCTCCCGATAGACAACCGGAATCCAGATCTCGCTGCGGAACGTCGGCGAGGACGTGAGCTTCGACTCGTTCCACAGAAGCTCCGGCCCCGGGGCCAGCTCGTACGCGGACAACGGGAACCACTCCGAGTAGATGCGTCCCCATACGTTCTGAAGCGTCTGCGGGAACGACCCGACCGCTTCGAAAACCGCCCAGGTCGAAGCGGCAACCTCCAGGCTGGCCAGATGGGCCGGAGCCGGATTCGTTGTCGCCGCCCCGATATAATGATCGAGCTGCCCCCGTTCCTCCATCCGCCCCTCGCCGAAGTTCGCCGAAGCGCTGAGCAGCCCTTGCGGCTCATCGTTCGACAAGCTTTTCAACAACGCGATCGTCTCCTCATCCAGACTGGCCCACATGGCCGCGATCTCCGGATTCACCCCTTCGAAGACGATCGGCACCCTCCGATGAAGGCCGACGATCCGGAACGGCCCCTTCTCTGTCACCCGATACTTCATCTCGTGTCCTCCCTGTATCGATAGTCGGAAGGTCATCGGCGGATACGCTTTAAGCGAACCGCGGCCTTCGCGCGCTTCGGACGGCTTGATCCCATGCAAGTGCAGGAACGCCCTCGCGAACGAATCCGGCGACTCGTAGCCGTACTTCACCGCCGCATCGATCACCCGAGCACCGCCGCCTTGCAGCTCGAACGCAGCCAGCGTCAGCCTCCGGCGCCGAACGTACTCCGACAACGGAACCCCGGCAAGGAACGAGAACATCCGCTTGAAGTGGTACTCGGAGCAGAGCGCCCGCCTCGCAGCTTCCGCGTAATCGATCTCCCCCGCCAGATTCTCTTCGATATACGTCATCGCATCGTTCATCCGCTTCAAGGAATCCACCCAACGACCTCCTTCGCTTCTAACGGTAATGGAAATTCGGCGCCGCCGCCCGACTATCCGTGCCCCGTTCTGCAGCCTGAGCAGCCTGACCCGAACGGCCTGATAGGTGAATTATATCATTCGTCCGCACGCCAAGAAGCCCTCCGCCTGAATGGCAGAGAGCCGGGTTCCGTTCCGGGGCGGAACGCGGAGCCGCAGCTACAGCTTCGCCTTGATGTCCTTCAGATACTTGATGACGACGGCGGCGGCACCTATATAATAGGCCGTCTTGACGATCCAGCCCGTCTCGTCCAGCAAAGCGATTCCCGCCAGCATAAGAAGCGGCAGCACATAGATGACGATCCCCTTCAGGTAGCCGAGAACCGGTTCGTTCGCGTTAGCGAGCTTGCTGTTCTGGAGCGACTGGAAGAACCCGACCAGGAAGTCGGCCGCCATCGAGCCGAGCACAACCCACAGCGCAACCTCCATCCAATGAGTCAGCGAACCAATCATACCGAATCATCCTCTCCTGCTTAGAGTAAGGTTCCATTAGCAGGATATTCCGGGGAGGACAGGCGGGTGCGGGCACGGTTGAAAAGAAGGCTTAGCGGCAAAGCTGAATTCGAGGTGATACGATGCGATTAATGATTGGAATAGCCAGCCTGCTGCTTCCGGGTCTCATGCTGCTGGCGGGACGACGCTGGCCGGCGGCTGCGCGCGCCTTCGACGCTTGCGCTTGGATCGCGGCCCTGCTCTTCGGGAACATCGCCGCATTCTCCGTGTACGAGATCATTCGGGACGGAACCGTGTTTATGACGAAAATCCATGCTGTTTTCTTGAACGAGGTCTTTCTTGCGTCCGGCTCGTACTTGGGGCTGTATGCGTTCTATCTCCTCTTGGAGCGGACCTTCTTCCGGAGCGGCAACCGGCCCCGCTAACCCCGCCTCCCGAGCGGAGGCGGGGTCTATACGGCATCCATACTAATCCGTATATTGTCCGTATACAATTTGATAGTACCTTTTGACTACAAATTAATATAGAGATAAAAAAGAACGAATAGGAATATGGCGAATGATGTCGAATATAAATTGGATATCGGCACCAGTCTGAAGGAGGGAAATCATGCTTGCTTTCCGCTTGAAGGCGGTTATTCTTATTCTCTTTGCCCTTATCGTTACAATTGGAGGGGCAAGCTTGCCCGAACATGCATTCGCAGCGGAAAAGAAACATGCAACCTCCATTACAAATTGGGATATCCAATGGATCGAGAAGAACGCTTCTCCGACCGATACCGCACCGCATTCCGATTCTTGGATAGCCGCGAACGTTCACAATCCCCTCGTAGCAATTCCGGAAGGCTACAAGGGAGCATGGGTTCGAATTGCGATCCCTCCGACATCCGAGTGGTTAACTCCCGGACTTCTTGTTCGTCAGATTTACGGCCTGAACATTGATGTCTTTGAGGACGGCACGATGCTCTATCACTCCGATCGGAATTACAGCTACGATCGTAATATGCTGTTGTCCGCACTTCCAGCCCGAACGGAGCCCTCCACCTTGCTCATTCGAATCAGCTCCTTGGATAGAGCGGGGCTGGTCAGCCATATTCAACTCGGGGAATTCAACCAGTTGTCCGAATCGTTCATCCGACAAGAGATGCCCAATTTGCTCCTTGGCGCTTCCGTCGGCTTCCTGGCCATCCTTATGCTTCTTATTTCCGGTTACCTGACCCATCAGCAACGCAGGGCATGGATTGCTCTTAGCCTGATAGCCTTGGCAACCAGTATATTGATTATCACCTACTCCACTTTCCCTTATGTTTACTTCCGCAATATCGGAAAGTGGCTTCAATTCTTGTTCGATATGTCGATGCTTGTCGTCTTCCCTGCCTTGCATCTCTACGTAGGCACGATATTCGAGGGGAAGTTGACGTTATTCCGCAAGTTCGGAACATGGTTTGCGGTTTATTGCGCGTTCGGCGTCCTGATCCTCATCTTGAACGCTATCATCGGCGATCCCTTCTTTGTCTACTACAAGCTCTTCACGTTCTGGATGCTGGCACCGTTAATTCTGATGCATCTGCTGCTCGTACTCAGCCAGTCCATTATTCAGGCCATCCGCGGGAACAAGGCCAGCATTATCCTCTCCTTGGGCTTTCTCGCGCTTGCGACGACGGGCGTTGTCGATCTAATTCAGCTATATACCAGCGACGCGCTGCCGATCGTCTATCTCTGGAAGTTCGGCATTATTCTGCTGATCGTATCGTTGGTTATTGTGCTGGCCCGCAAGATCAAGTCGGACCACCAGAAGCTGCTCGATTATTCCAAGGAGCTCGAGCTCTTTAATCACCAATTGCAACGAACGGAGAAATTAAAATTCGTCAGCGAGTTGGCGGCTTCGATCGCTCACGAAGTGCGCAATCCTCTGCAGGTCACGAGAGGGTTCTTGCAATTGATCTCGAGCTCTTCGGATCAAACAAACAAGAATCATTTCTCCATGGCAATTGACGAGTTGGACCGGGCCTCCCTCATCATCACGGACTTCCTGACCTTCGCCAAGCCCGAGCTGGATACCGTGGTGGAGATCGATATCAAACAAGAGCTTAACACGGTCGAAACGATCATGAGTCCGCTCGCCTCCATTAGCGGCGCCGTCTTCAAAATCCAGCTTCCGGATGGGCTGATTATCGTGGGCAACCCTTCGAAGTTCAAGCAAGCCTTTATGAATCTGATCAAGAACAGCATTGAAGCGCTTAAGGAGAACGGGGTTATCGAGATCGATGCGGAGAAGGAAACAGATTGGGTACTGATTCGAATTGCGGATAACGGCGAAGGGATGAACCCTGAACAGATCGCAAGGTTGGGAGAACCCTACTTCTCTACCAAGTCTAAAGGCACTGGCCTGGGCTTGATGGTCACCTACCGCCTTATTGAGATCATGGATGGAAGCTTAGAGTTCCGAAGCGAGAAAGGAAAAGGAACCGAAGCGCTCATTCGGTTCCCTCTGGTCCGCTCGAACTAGGTCCAAGAATACTTCAGGTTGTCATCTGCCGAAGGTTCGGGAGGAATGACCAGATAGAAGCTCGAAGCCGTCTCTTCAACGACCTTCAGCTCGACTCCTTCCGGAATGTCGACGCCGAATTCCTGCTTCAACGCGGTCTGAGGGTCAGCCAGCAGAAGTTGCTTAAATTCCGGATCTTCCCATGCCTTCTTGATGATCTGCACTTTTAACGATTCTACGGACACTGGCGACACGACCTCTCCGGTAATATTGGACTACTCTTCCAGTGTACCACAGATTGGAAAAATTCGTCACCTATTTATTAATTTCGACATTTTTGCGGTTCCTATGCTAGATAAGGAGGGCGGATCGTTGTTATTCGCAGCCTCCGACCTCATCGCAATAGCATCTCATACCATACATGGAGTATCGAAACGAGGGTGCTTGTTAAAATCCCCGGTTCAACTTCCAAATGAAAAAAACGCCCACTTTGAAGGTGATAATTTGAATTGGTTAAAAGAAATAGACAGGAGAATGAGTGACTTTTCTCATGAACAACACAGTCCTAATCTGAGCATAAAGACCTTAAAGAACGATGCTGCAACGACCGACATTTCTTTAATCGCCCAATTCTTTTTAACAACGACAGCAATGCATTATTCAAATGCCTTGGTTCACATACCAACGCCACCCGAAGTGCGTGAGACGGCAATCAACGAAGTTGCGTGTCATTTTGCAAAAATTCAATATTTATATAGGGAAAAAGAGTTATTCAAGATTCAAATGCAAAACCTGCTTCCCGGCACGGAATGTCAGCTCAAAAAATTACATGCGGAAAACAGGTTGCATCCTATTGTAAAAGACTTATTTGGGACTCCGTATTCCTCTGATAGCCATGCACATAACTTAACTAAAACCTATCAAATTGATTGCAGAAAGATCGAGCCGTTTGGCGATGAGGCATTCGATGCTGTTTGGGAATTTATAAAATCCAGTTTCCTGAAAGCCGAAGGAAGTCTTACTATCAGTCCTGCCTCATGGAAAATGGTAGACGAACTAGCAAACTCAACTGCATTAAGATATTTTGCAACAAAGTGCAGCAGCATGTATCTTATTGTCGACGATGTTACTAAAGCGGTAAAAGCTCTGCTTATAGCTTGAATTTATCCACGAGAGACTGCAATTCGACCGCCATGCGGGTCAGGGAAGCCGAGGACGACGAGATCTGCTCCATGGAGGCGAGCTGCTGCTCCGTCGCGGCGGAGACGGTCTGCGCTCCGGCCGCCGCCTCGCCCGAGACGCCGGAGATGTCCTCGATCGCCTTGACGACCTCCGTCGCACCGGCGGCGATCTCTTCCGCCGTGACGGACACTCCCCGTACCTGACCGCCCACTTCCTCGACGTAGGATTCAATCTCGGAGAACAGCCTGCCCGCCGTCTCCACAACGTCCAGCCCTTCGCTTACCTCTTCGAGCGCGGCCTTCAGCGATGCTTGCACGCTGGAAATCTCCGTCCGGATCGATTGGTTCAGCGAGGCGACCTGCCGCGCCGACTTGTCGGACTGCTCGGCCAGCTTCCGCACCTCGCCGGCAACGACGGCGAACCCCTTGCCCTCTTCTCCGGCTCTGGCCGCTTCGATGGCTGCGTTCAGTGCCAGCAGGTTCGTCTGCTGGGACAGGTCCGAGATGACGCCGATCGTCTTCCCGATCTCCATCGAGGAGTCGACCAACCGGCGAACGACTTCCGCCAATCCGTCCACCGACACGCTGATCGAATTCATCTGGCGCACGGCGTCGCGGACCGCTTGCCCGCCTTCGGCCGACTTCTCCGCCACTTCGCCCGTCGTCCGCGAAGCCTGCTGCGCGCTGCCGACGATCTGCCGGATCTGCTCCGAGACCGTCCAAATCTCCCGAGAGCCGGTCTGTACGAGCTCAACCTGGCGCGCGGCCCCGTCCGCCACTTCGCCGATCGCCTCTACGATGTGCTGAGCGGCGGAGGAAGTCTGGGTCGCACCGGCCGACAGATGCTGAGAGGACGAGGCGAGGCGGTGGGACGACTCCGACACCTCCGACACAACCGCCCGCAAGGAGTCGACCATCCGGTTGAACGATGCCCCGAGCTCCCCGAACTCGTCCTTGGAATTCACATCGGCGCGGAAGCTGAGATCGCCTTCGCTGACAATGCGGGAGGCATTCGTCAGCGACTTCAGCGGCCGTGCGATCGACTGGACGATGACGAACATAAGCGCAGCTCCGATCAGAACGAAGATCACGAGAACGAGAATCGTGTTGCTAAGAATCGGCGCCGCCGCCTTGGTCACCTCGCTGGGGGACCGGTCGCCAGCGATCTTCCAACCGGTCAGCTCATTCGTGATGTAGATCAGATGGCGGCTGTCGCCCCCCGGAGACTCCTGGTCGATCTCGCCCGTGTCTCCGGCGAAGAGAGCTTGCGGGCCGCCTTCGCCTCCCTCCGGCGCCGCTTCTCCGTCCGGTGCGGCGGCGGCTTCCTGGCCTGCCGTCACCCCGCTCGCATCCGCAGGGAGTTCCTCTCCCGTCCCTGACGCGCCTCCTTCCCCTCTCGCTCCCCACGGAGGGGAGACGATGCTCGTTCCGGAGGCGCTGACGATCATGACGAAGCCGTCCTCGCCGATCTGGATCTCGCCGATGTCTTCCGCGAGCCCGGTCAGATCGGCGACGACGGCGACAACCGCACTGCCGTCTTCCGCTGCTCTCGCGATCGCGACGACGGTGTTCCCGGACGCTTCCGACGTATACGGCTCGGACAAGACGACGGTTCCTTTACTCTCCAACGCCAGGGCGTAGAAGTCGTTGCCTCTAGGATCGGCGTCCGTCTCCGCTGCCGACGAAGCGGACAGCGCCTCCCCTGTCGCCGGGATGTACAGAACCTGCTCCGCCTCGGGATGAGCGCTTGCATAATTGTCCAGAAGCTCTTGATCGGCCGCTGCCGTCATTCGGCTCGCCAGGAATTCGACATCCGACATCTTCGGCTGTATGTATTGATCGACAAGCTTGTCGACGAGCGCGATATCGCTGTTCGCCACGTTCTCAAGCTGGCCGTCGAGCTTGTCCTTCGCGATAAAATAGCCAAAGCCGCCGATGGCGAGGCTCGGCACAAGAATAACGAACAGGAACGAGAGAATCAGCTTGCTGCGGACCGAGCCGAATCTCCGCCGGATTCCGGCAGGGGCGAACGTGGAGGATTGCTTCATCGGGGTCGTCTCCTTCAGTTGTGAATCATGCTCCGATTATAGTCCGCCGAAGCTGAAATCCCGCTGAAGACCGACTAAAGAAAGCATGAAAATGATGCCAAAGGAACGAAAAAAATCCGCGATTGGACGCCGGTTATTCCGATCGTGAACGGTTGTCCGTCCGGTTCAACACGACCAGGCAGGCGGCGAGAACGGCCAGCCCGGCGGCGGCACCGTACATCACGCTGTACGAATAGCGATCCGCTACCGGTCCCAGCGCCCCCCCTCCCATGGAGACGCCGAGGTCGGCCGCTGCAAGGAACCATCCGATCATGGCATTGCGAGCTGCGCCCGGAAGAACAAAGGATAAATACGAGATCAGCGTCGGATACAGAAGCGCCTGCGCAACGCCGATCGTAACCGCTGCGACGTAGAAGGCCAGCGGCCCCCAGGCCAGCGAGAGGGACAGCAGCATGGCCCCGACAGAAGCAAGCAGACACACCGTACAGACGAATCCGGCTGGCCACTTGCCATCGGAAGGAATCCGTGTGCGGAACACAAATCTCCCCGTCACGATGACCGATGCCTGAATCATAAGGAACACACCCGAATGTCCGCCCGAGACTTGTTTGCTATACAAGGGAATAAAAGCGGTGACAGCACCGAACACGACAGATATGCCGAGCATCAGCGCGCTGCAGACCAGCAGCGGACGTTGACGAACGAGCTGCCTGATCGAGCCGCCCATGCTCTGCGGCTGAACCGACTGGATGGGCTGCGCCGACTGTATAGGCACGCTATAGCCGAATAGGCCCGTCACCAACGCAATAGCGATCATCGCAACCGTAAACGCCCCCATCCCTCCCCAGTCCCAAATTCCGATGGCCAGGAGCGGACCGATAATGGTCGGCATGTAGGTGAACAAGGAATAAAGCGACACGCCCTGGGAGCGCTGCTCCTCCGGCAAAGCGTCAATGATTCCGATCTGCAGAGACATGGAGAAGAAGGCGGTGCATATTCCCTGCATCATACGAGCGGCCACATAGCCCTCCACCCCCGCAAAGGAATACACGACAAGAGCAAGGCCATTCACGATCAACAGGATGCGAAGCACGCTTGCCGGCCCGTGCTTATGGATCAGTTGGCCGGCCAAGGGCCTGAAGAACATGCACGTGAACATGTAGGCGCCCATAATCAGGCCGATCTGCCCGTTGCTCGCCCCAAGCGCTTCGCTTCGCAACGGCAGGATGACATTCAATATGGCATTGGCGCTGAAGAATAAGAAGGCAAGCGCATATAAGCGCAGGAAGGGCGGGGATAGAGCGCGGTTAGTCATCGCCGTCATTCCGTCGACTGCCGGGCCAGGCGACCCGAATCCCTGTTCATATGCAACGTAGTCTCCGGCACTCCAAGACTCTGAACCAAGTCGGGCCGATAATTCGGGCGCACGCTCCACGGCTGCAGCCGGCGGGCCATGGTGCGAAGCTCCTCCGCGCCGACGGAAGCGGCGAAGATTTGCTCTCCCATCCACTCCTCATTAAACAACGTTTGAATATAACGTTCCCCGCCGTCGGAGACCATGCAGACAACCCGCTCGCCGGGAGCCAGCTCCTGAGCCGTCTTCAGGGCGACCAATGCGCAGGCTCCGCTCGACGGTCCCATCAGAATGCCCTCATTGCGGGCGAAGGCCCGCGCGGCAACGAAAGCTTGCTCGTCCGTTATTTTGTAGGCGCAATCGATATCGTTCAGATTCAGGTTCACGGGCGTCCAGCTAAGTCCGATCCCGGGAATGCGATAGGCGTCCGATTCGCCGCCGAATATAGTAGAACCGACCGCGTCCACTCCTATGATCTGCACCTCCGGTGCGTATATTTTCATATAATGCGATATGCCGCCCAGTTGCCCGCCCGTACTGACCGCCGTGACGAACGCTGCGAGCTTGCCGGGGCAAGCCTCCAGGATCTCGCGCGCCGTGCTCCGGTAGTGCGCCTCGCTGTTCAACAAGTTGAAGCATTGATCGGGGCGGAAGGAATTGTCGATCTCTCCGGCCAGCTTGTTCGCGAGCGAGATTCTTGTTTTGTGATAGCTTCCCGAATCGTCCTGTTCCGTAACAATGATGACCTCCGCTCCGAACCCCCTTAGCAGCGCCAGATTGGCGCCCGTTGTCTTCGGATCGGCGAGAATCACCACCCGGTAGCCCTTGGCCGCTCCGATCATGGCGAGAGAGATGCCGAAGTTCCCGCTGGAAGATTCAATAATCGTACCTCCGGGGTGCAGCCAGCCTCGGCGTTCAGCCTCTTGTATAATAAACAAGGCCGGGCGATCCTTGATGCTTCCTCCCGGATTATAGCGTTCATACTTGAGCAGCACTTGCCCTTCGTGCTTCGTATTCGTATTAGGAATGGTGATAAGCGGCGTACGGCCGATCGTCTCGAGAATGCTCCCGATCATGGCGTCTCCCCCTTGCCTAGATTAACCCAGCCCGACTTCCATATCTCCCGCGCATTTAAGCAACAATTGCGTATAGGGCTGATCGCTCTCTTGAAGCAGCGCGCTTGCCTGCCGAACCTCGCAGAAGCTTCCGTTGTTCATGACGGCTATATTGTGGCAGAAGGATCTCAGGACACGAATGTCGTGAGAGATCATGACCATCGCGATCCCATGCTGCCGATGGAGACGCTTCAGCAGATCGAGAATTTGCGCCTGCACGCTCATATCCAATGCGGAGACCGCCTCGTCGCAGATGAGAACGTCCGGCTGCAGGACAAGGGCACGGGCAATCGCAATCCGCTGGCACTGTCCCGTGCTTAATTGCGGCGGCCGCCTCGTCAGCATGTCGCCGACGATGCCCACCTCATTGAGATAATGCACGGCAAGCCTCTTCCGCTCCCGCTTGCTCCCGATACGAAGGTAGCGGAGCGGCTCCTGAACGATCTGAATGGCGGTGCGGCCCGGATGGAGACTCGCCCGCGCATTCTGGAAGACCAGTTGGATTCGCCTGCACATGTCGCGCCTCGCCTTCCCCCGTAATCGGCCGATATCCGTGCCGCGGAACAGGATGCTGCCGCCGCTGGGGGAATCCAGGCCGGCCATGCACCCCGCCAAGGTCGACTTGCCGCAGCCGCTCTGCCCCAGAATGCCCAGAATCTCCTTCCGGTGCAGCGTCAAGCTCACTCCTTGAAGCACATGCTTGCTCCGGTTAAAAGTTTTCTTAAGCTGCACGACCTCCATGAGCGGTTCATGAAGCCGCAGCCGTTCAACCTCCTCGGAGGAGCCTGCCTTGGATACGCGGGAAGCCAGCAGCTCGCGGGTATAGGCCGCCTTCGGCTTCCTGAGCACCGCTCTTGTGCTTCCCTCTTCTTCAATGGCTCCCCGGTTCAACACCATCACCCGATCGCTCACGGCATTCGCCACGGCGATATCATGAGTAATCAGCAGCACGGTCAGGCCGAATTGCTCCCTTACGCGCAGCAATAAATCGAGCACTTCCTTCTGGCTTACGGTATCCAGGGCGGATGTGGGCTCATCCGCGATCAGCACGGCCGGCTTCAGGCATAGCGCCAAGGCAAGGCAAATCCGCTGGCACATCCCCCCGCTGAGTTGGAACGGATATCGTCCCCATACGCTGTTCGGATCGGGGAAGTTCAAGGCTCCCAGCAGCTTTAAGCTTATGTCCTCCACTTCTTCTGCCGAAGCGAGACGATGGAATCGCAGACTTTCCCGAAAATGCTGCTTGATCGTCAGCATGGGATTCAGCGCTTGCTGCGCGTCCTGATACAGCATCGCGATCTGTCTTCCCCGAATCTGTTGCCACGGCACCTGCTTGCCGGTCAGATCAACCGGCGAGCCCGAGGCGATGGTCATTGTCCCTCCCGCAATCCTGGCGGACGGCGGAAGCAGCCCGGTTAACGCCTTGGCAAGCGTCGACTTGCCCGAGCCGCTCTCTCCCAGCAAGGATACGATCTCTCCCTTGCCCAATTCGAAGGAGAGGGGGCCAAGCACTTCGGCGTACCGCCCATTCTGTTGATAGTCCGCCTGCAAGCCCTGAACCCGCAATATCGCATGACCGTTCCCGTTCAATATCGCATGACCGTTCCCGTTCCTGTTCAACATCCACGCCCTCCTATATATCCGACCTCTCATACGGGTCCAGCCGATCCCGCAGCCCTTCTCCGATCAGATTAAACGCCAGCACTGTCAGCACGATAAAGAGGGTCGGCCCGATCAGGATGTGCGGCGCTTGCAGGAAGTGATCCCGACCGTCCGCAAGCATGCTGCCCCACTCGGGAGTCGGCGGCTGCGAGCCGAGCCCCAGGAACGAGAGCGCCGAGATCGACAGAATCAGGCTCCCCAGCTCGAAGGTTGCCAGAATCAGCACCGGACCGATCGCCTTGGGAAGCAGCTCCCGCAGCATAATGGCTGCGTCCGAAGCGCCCAGCACCTTCGCCGCTGCGAAGGAGCCGTCATTCTTGACATGCAGAACAACGCTCCTCGTCAAGCGGGCGAAGGACACCCACCATACCGAGACGACGGCCGCCAGCAGATGAAGCAGATCGGTGCCGAAGAACGCCGCGATAATCAGGGCAAGAACCATAAAGGGAAAAGCCAGCAGCACATCGATGAGACGCATGAACACCGTATCGAGAACAGAGCCTTGATAGAGGCCGGCGAGCAGCCCGATAACCAGCCCGACGGCAAGTGCGGCACCGAGCGCGGTGCCCGAGGCGAGCAGCGTATGCTGGCCGCCGTGGAGCGAGCGGGAGAGAACGTCGCGGCCGAAGCGGTCCGTTCCCAGCGGATGCTCGACGCTTGGCCGCTCCAGCCGTTCGGCGACGCGCTGCTCCAGCGGATCATACGGCGACAGCCAGGACGCGCCCGCGATCGCAAGGGCGAGCAGGCCAAGGAGGATGATCCCGACCGTCAGACCGAGCGGACGCTTCATGGCGGAGCTAGGCATGGACATCCCCCTCCCTTCCCCGCCGGATTCGCGGATCAAGGAATAGATAAACCACATCCACAAGCAGGTGAATCGCAACCACCATCGCTATCACGACCAGAGCGTAGCCCTGAATGGCGGGATAATCCTTGAGCAATATGCTGTCGAGCGCGTACTTGCCGATCCCCGGCCAGGAGAAGATGCTCTCGATGACGACCGCGCCGCCGATAAGCCCAATGAACGAGAGCGCGGCAACCGTAACGACAGGCAGCAGGGCGTTGCGCAGCGCATGCCTGACGACGAGCTTGCGGGCAAGCCCTCTCGACAGCGCCGAGAGCACATAAGGCTGGCCAAGCTCGGCCAACAGGTTCGCCCTGATGATCCGAATCAAATTCGGCGCTCCCATCGCTCCAAGCGTGACGGCAGGCAGCCATAATCTCTCCGGTCTCGCCTCGTTGCTTATGTCGTACACATGCAGGGATACGGCAAAGAACGACAGCAGAAACAGCCCTATCACGAACGCCGGCGCAGAGGCGAGAACCACGCACGCCAGACGAATAACGTTGTCCTGAAGCCGGTCCGCCTTCAGCGCCGAAGCCGTTCCGAGGACCAGCCCCAGCGCCAGTTGAATAGCCAGGGCCGCGACGGCAAGGGCAAGGGTAGCGGGCAGCCTGTCGGCAAGCTCCGAGCCGACCGCTCTCCCCGTGTGGATGGACGTCCCCAGATCCAGTTGCAGCAGCCGCTTCATCCAGGTCGTATACTGGGCGAATATACTCCGGTCAAGACCAAGCTGCGTGCGCAGCTCGGCCACTCTCTGATCGTAGGCCTCCGTGCTGTCGAGCGCGACATCCGAGGAGGGGCCGAGATGCAGCTTGACCGGGTCCCCGGGCGCAAGCCGAATCAGGACGAACAGGATCAGCGTTGCGCACAATAACGTAATGCCCGCCCCCGTCAGCTTCCGCAGGAACATCCTCTGCATAGGGGCAGCCTAATTCGATGCCCATGCCAGCTTGGCGCTCACGACATTCTCGAATTGCCGGAAGTGAGGCGCAAGCCCTTGCAGCGACTTGCTTACGGCCGTAATCTGCGGACGGGGGAACAAGCTGAGGACAGGCGCTTGCTCCGCCACCCGTTCGTTGATCCGGAGCGCCAGCTCGTGACGCATCTTCGCATCGGACGCCTGCTCCAGCTCCGCCAGCAACTCGTTGGTCCGCTCATCGTTGTAGCCGCCGTAGTTGGCGCTTCCCTCGGGCGAATACTGCCCCGACAGCAGAGCGAACTCATCGCCGAAGGTGCTCCACGCCTCGATGACGGCATCCCAATTGCCGGACTCGCGAGCGGTCTCGATCAGGCTGTAATCCCCATGCTGCACCTCCGCCTTCACGCCGAGCTGCGTCCACTGATTCTGAAGCGCTTCGCCGAGCGCTTTGTCCCCTCCCCAGGTCATCAGGCGGAGAACAAGCGGCTTGCCGTCCTTATATCGAATGCCGTCCTTGCCCAGACTCCAGCCTGCCTCCTCCAGCAGCTTGGCGGCCCGATCCCGGTCGAACTTGTCGTACACCGCGTTCCTCGCTTCCGCATAGGCGGGATTGGAGCTAAGCCAGGTCGCGACCGGCTCGCCTTGCCCCTCGGCCGCCAGCGTAATCAGCTCCTCCCGATTCAGTCCCCACGACAGCGCCTGCCTGACCTTGACATCCGAGAGCTGAGGCTGCCTCAGATTCAGATATACCGTCTGCGTATTGGCGGCAGGAGCGGACACCAGCTCGACATCCGGGTTCCCGCCGAATTGCGCCAGACTCGTCACCGGAACGTTCAGCACCACATGGCTGCGTCCGCTCAAGCTGGACAGCACCCTCGTCTGTTCATCCTTGATCTCCTCGAATACGATTCGCTGAATTCCGGACTTCTCTCCCCAATAGTTGTCGTTCGCTTCCAGAACCAGCTTCTGCTTCGGAACGAATTCCACAACCTTGTACATGCCGGACAGATCCATCGTCTCCACGGAATCCTGCTTCGCTTCAGCATTATGAATAATCGTCTGGTAGTATGACAGGTTCAGCGGAACGGGCAGGTGCTCGCGCGTGGTCTGAACCCGGATGGTCCGGTCGTCAATCTTGCTCAGCCTCAGATCGTCAAGGAAGGGCAATGCCTGCACATCGAGCTTCCTGGAGCGCTCCAGCGAAGCGATAACCGCGTCGGCGTCAATCGGCTCGCCGCTCCAGAAGCGGATTCCCTCCTTCAGCTTGATCTCCCAGGTCGTGGCGTCCGTCTCCGTCGCTCCTTCCGCAAGCTCGGGCTCCACCTCTCCCTCCGCATTCACTTTGAACAACGCCTCCCCGGCTCCGATCAGACGCAGGTAGCTGGAGGTGAGCGGCTGAACCGGGTCCAGGCTGGCCGCAATGTCCGGTCCTGCCACGATCAGCTCTTGCGGGTTCGATGCATTGGCTGCGGAAGGCGCTTCCGACGCAGCCGCGCTTGCGGTCGACGGCTCGGCAGAAGCCGATGCATTGTTCGCCTGGTTGTTGCCCTTGCCGCCCTTGCCGCCCTTGCCGCCGTTCCCGCCGTTGTCCCCGTTGCCGCACCCCATAATAGTAATAATTACGATTAGAAACAATGCCAACATTATTTTTCTCATCTTATCCTCCACCTGCCATCCGGCAGCACTCGTAATGTCTTGCTTATCTTACACGGCACGCGCAATGACTTGCATGCGTCTTCCCTGCATATCCCCGCCGAATTCGAGCGGAAGCCCCCGTTCGAAACGGCTGATATGAGGCGCAGGTTCATCGAAGAGCTGCAAAGGGCGGAAGCCGGTCAATTCCAGATACAGGGCGAGCTCCTGCGGGAACAGCAGCCGATGCTCCAGCCGCTCCGCAATGGGCTCGCGGCCCGGCACGGTCCAGCGATAGTCCCTCAGCAGAAGCTGCTTGGCGCAGTCTATGCTGAACCGGGTGCGAAGCGAGACCGTATGCCCGTTCGCCGTCGTCTCTTCCGCCAGTTCCTCGCTGAGCCATCGCTGCCCCTCCGGCGTCAGGAAGAAGGCGGCATTCCGCATGTCAAGATAGAGCAGGCCTCCCGGCTGAAGATGCCTTCTGAAGCTGCGCAGGCTCGCGAGAACGGCTTCGTTCGTGAAGTTGTACAGGAAGGTGCTGCCTACGCAATACAACGCATCGAACCGGCGCCCCAGCGAGAAGTCGGCCTGATCGCCGTGAACGAATTCCGCTCCGGGATGATGCGTTCTCGCCCATGCGAGCATCTCCTCCGAGTTGTCCAGGCCGACGGCTTCATACCCCGCCCGCCGAAGAGCGGCAACCTCGCGCCCCGTTCCGCAGCCGACATCCAGCACCGCCTTGCCGGCCTTATAATCGCTTAAGAGCTTCAGAATAAATTGCGCCATGCTCTCATCGTTGTCCCCGTTGAATGCCAGGTAAAGCGATGGATTGGTATGCAGCAGATTGTCCGTGTCCGTCCTCAGCCTCATCCGTCGCCTCCTCCCTTATAGCAATAGAGCGTCGTGGCTCCGGCGCTGAATTGCGTAAAGGGGAACGGCTCGGCCAGCAGAGCGGCGACGCCCCTGCCTACGAATGGAGCAACCGCCGCGCTTCCCGTCTGCGCATACACGGTGAGCGGAATCCGCCGCTCTGCGGCTCGCTGCACAATGCGATCGAACGTCCCGTTCCCGAGCGTCATGGCGGTGCAGATTACGCTGTCGGCGCGCTCCAGCACCTTCTCCATGTCCTTCTCCACCGCATCCCCCCACTCAGTGGTCTCCAATTGCAGGTCGCAAGGCAGACAATTGCCGCCGCGCTCCCGAATCGCCTCCACCAGCGGATTGACGACTCCGATCAGGGCAACATTCCGCTTCGGCCGAATGTCGGCCATGTCCGCTATAAGCGCATCGCGGAGCTTGGCTCTCTGAATGGGCGTTCCGGCCGGTATGTCCACGACTTCGCTGCAGTTCTCCGCATGGGGCCGCACCACTCCGAGATAAGCGTCCATGGCCGCTATATGTATGGGAAGCCGGTCATCCCGTATGACGTTAGCAAGAGAGCTTCCCGACAATTGCCCGGCAACCTCGGCATCCAACTGATCCGCCGTGTAGGAGCAGGCTCCGAAGTAAGCCTCCGATCGGAGCAGCAGATAACGGTTATGGTATCTGATCGTCGAGGAGGGGAACTTCGTGGTCTGGTAAATCGTTGACGCTCCCGTGATCGGCAGCAATTCCGGCGGGCTCCCCCATTCTCCCCGCAGGATGGATTGCCGCAATTCCGCCACGCTCAGACGGGCGTCTCCCCGCTCTTGCTTCATACGCCGGCTCCTTCGGGATCGGGAGCATACTTGAGCGCAATGCGCCCCAGAGCCTGTTCCGCGAACAGCCGGGCATTCGGCCCGTCCTTGTCCTCCGCAATGACGTGGCCCAGATAACACGCATTGTCGATCGGAGCCGCGATGGACTTGCCGGCGCAATTCTCCACCTTGTAGCGCACGACATGCTCATCCGCAGCCAGCGTCTCGACTCCATCAACTTGCGATACACAGCCTCCTTGCGGCGGAACGAGGAAGACGGCGGCCGCGCTGGCGGGCCCGTCTGTCGCAGGCGCGACGGTCGGCTCCAGGCCGAGAGACAGCTCCGCGAAGACCCGCAGCAGGTCAACGCTCGTCACGCGTTCGATCAGCTCGACAATATAATTGCCGGCCGTTCTCGGGTTGATCTCGACAATCCGCGGGCCAGCCGCCGTCAGCTTCACCTCCGTATGCGCAATGCCATGATCGAAGCCGACCGCCTCCAGCACACTCCGGACAAACCGTACCGTCTCCGCCTGTATCGACTCGTCCAGCTTGGCTGGGAACATATGCCCATTTTCGATAAAATAGGGAGCGCCCGTGACGGATTTATCCGTTATGCCAAGCACCGTCGTCTCCCCCCGGAAGGAGAAGCTCTCGACGCTGACCTCCTCCCCTTCCATGAATTCCTCGAGCAGGCAGGCCCGTTCGCGCGGCTGGTCTCTGAAGTTAAGAGGGAACGCCTCAAGCCCCCGGTAAGCCTCCTCGAGCTCCCGGCGATCGCGGATAAGACGGACGTACGCGCTTGATGCCAGATCGACGGGCTTCAGCACAAGCGGATACCCGATCTCCTCGGCAGCCTCGGCAGCCTCCATCCAACTGTAGGCGAGCCGATACTTCGGATTGCTCAGTCCCGCGCGGTCAAGCTCCCGGCGCATCAGGTGCTTCTGCCGCACCGTCCTCACCTTCTCGGGGAACGGACAGGGCAAGCCGCGAGCGCCGGCCACCTCTCTTACGGCTTCGATATAGTAGTCGCATACCGTAATAACCCCGTCGAAGCGGTACGGCTGCAGGAAGTCGATCATGCCCGGAACATCGTTCGTGTCCGTCACCAGCACGGAATCGGCATTCCGCAGCACGGGATGCAATTCCTCGCTGTGCGCATTCTGATAATGCGCCGGCTTGCGCGTCACGAACGTATACGTATGCCCCAGCGACCGGAGAAGCGGCGGCAGCAGATTGCCGCTTGCTCCTACCCAACTTTCGATCATTAGAAGATGTGCCACGTAATCCTCCCCAACTTCTTAATTGTAATATTTACATTTAAGAGGAGTATACTGTACCATTCTTTTCCTTGTCAATGGAATCCATCAAAAAAGCATTTACGGAAGCAATCCCCATCTGTTAAAATAATTCAACAACGAAATGCGATGACGAGAAGAGTAGGTAGACGGATACCGTCCCAGAGAGCTCCGGTTGCTGTGAAGGAGCATGGCGTCCCCTATCGAAAAAAGACTCCGAGCAGCGAGCCGGAACCCGTGCAAGCGGAGGGTGGCGCGACAGGAGCTCCTGTTACAGAGCTAGAGTATAAGCCCCGGCGCAGCGGGCCGTACTCGAAGAGGCGGACATGGCGACATCTCCGCGAATCTGGGGTGGTACCACGGGAATCCAATCTCGTCCCTGAGACAGCTTGCTGTCTTGGGGGTGGGATTTTTTTATTGTTGCAATATGGGACCGGAACACATGTAATAGGAAGTAACGAGGACGACGAATGAACCGCAATCAGACTCAGAATCAGACTCAGAACCAGATCGAAGGGAGATCGTGAATACAATGACGCAAGTATTGAAGGCAGGCATCGTCGGGGGAACGGGCATGGTGGGGCAGCGCTTCATCCAATTGCTCGACGGTCACCCTTGGTTTAAGGTGACCGCGATCGCGGCGAGCGCAAGCTCGGCCGGCAAGACCTACGAGCAATCCGTGCAAGGAAGATGGAAGCTGTCCACTCCGATTCCGGAGGACGTCAAGGCGATTGTCGTGCAGGACGCCTCCAAGGTGGAAGAGGTCGCCGCGGACGTCGACTTCATCTTCTGCGCCGTCGACATGAAGAAGGATGAGATCAAGGCGCTTGAGGAAGCCTATGCCAAGACGGGAACGCCGGTCGTCTCGAACAACTCCGCGCACCGCTGGACGCCGGACGTGCCGATGGTCATTCCGGAGATCAACCCGAGCCACCTCGAGGTGATCGCAGCGCAGCGCAAGCGCCTCGGCACGGAGACCGGCTTCATCGCCGTCAAGCCGAACTGCTCCATCCAGAGCTACGTTCCGATGCTGAACGCGCTCCGGGAATTCGGGCCGAAGACGGTCGTCGCATCCACGTATCAAGCGATCTCCGGCGCGGGCAAGAACTTCAAGGACTGGCCGGAGATGCTCGACAACGTCATCCCGTACATCGGCGGCGAGGAAGAGAAGAGCGAGCAGGAGCCGCTGCGCATCTGGGGCACGGTCGAGAACGGGGCGATCGTCAAGGCGAGCGAGCCGCACATCACGACCCAATGCATTCGCGTGCCGGTCACGGACGGCCACCTCGCGACGGTGTTCGTCAGCTTCGAGCAGAAGCCGTCCAAGGAAGAGATTCTCGATCGCTGGAACAGCTTCAAGGGACGCCCGCAGGAGCTTGAGCTGCCGAGCGCGCCGAAGCAATTCATCACCTACTTCGAAGAGGAAAATCGTCCGCAAACGAACCTCGACCGGGACCTCGAAGGGGGCATGGGGGTGTCCGCGGGTCGTCTGCGCGAGGATTCGCTGTACGACTTCAAGTTCGTCGGCCTCTCCCACAACACGCTGCGCGGCGCGGCCGGCGGCGCGGTGCTGATCGCCGAGCTGCTGACGGCGGAAGGGTACATCAAGGCGAAGGCGTAAGGGCACCTCAAGGCAAAGCCATAAGCAAGGGCGGCAAAGGCCGGAGACCTCGAATCGAGGGCTCCGGCCTTCTTGTATAGGGCGGCTAGGCGTCGGCCGGCCTGCGCCTGACGGCGCGAGCCGAGGCGAAGAGCGCGGCGAGCATGGCGATCGCCGTGACGGCGACGGTCAGCCAGACGTCGCCGGCGGTCTGGCCGCCTGCCGGCGATGCGGCAGAGGCGACCAGTCTCCCGGCCGCGAGTGCGGACAGGCGGCCGGGGTTCCAGCTCTGCTCGAACGGCAGCGAGCTTGCCGAGAGCGAGAGCGCCGCCGCCGTCGCCAGCGCCGCCGCGGCGGCGGCCGCAGCGCTTCGCAGAAGCGCGCTGAAGAGCAGCGTCAGCGTGCCGACGAAGCTCATCCACAGCGCGAACAGGAGCACGGCGGGCAGCGCGTCCCGCCAGGAGACGGAGCCGAAGAGCGTCTCCGTGTAGTACCAGGCGGCGCCGTAGCCTGCGGCGAGCGAGAGCGACGCGAGCAGGACAAGCGCCGCCCACTTCGCGGTGATGAAGGAAGCGAAGGGCACCGGCTTGACAAGAATCATCGCGGATGTGCCGCTGGTCCGCTCCCCCGAGACGGCTCCCATGGACGATAACGCGACGAGCAGCAGGCCGATGGCGCCGAATTGCGACAGCGCGCCGGCCAGCGCCTCGGGCGGCGTCGGCGCGGGAATGGAGATGACCGTGCCTTCGGGCAGGTTGCCCGCGCTCGCCAGGATGTCGGGCATGAAGAACGAGGTGATCGGCTGCGAGGCGCCGAGCACGGCGAAGGCGATCGGCAGCCACAGAATGCGATAGCTGCGCACGATCTCGAGCCACTCCTTGCGGAACAGGACAAGCCACTTCTGCATGCCAGTACTCATCTTCATCTTCATCTTCATCTTCAGGCTCAGGCTCATGCGCTCCCCACCGCCTTCAGGAACAGATCCTCGAGTGTCGTATAGCCGACCTCCAGCTTCGTCACGCGGACGTTCTCGTCCGCCAGCTCGCGCAGCACCGTCCGCCGCGCCGCCTCGAGATCGCGGACGACCAGCCGGGCTCCCGTCGATGTTGCGGAAGCCGTCTCGAACCCATCCGGCAGCCGCTTCAGCCAGGCCGCCAGCCAAGCCCGGGACCGGGCGTCCCCTTCCGTCTCCAGAGACAGCACCGGCTGGCGATTCCGCTCGCGAATGCCCGCGAGCGAGCCTCCCGCGGCGAGCCGTCCGGCGGCCATGACGAGGATGTCGTCGCACAGCTCCTCCGCATCCGGAAGAACGTGCGTCGAGAAGAGCACGGTCGTCTCGCTCTTCAGCTCGCCGAGCAGCGTCATCACCTCGCGCCGGCCGATCGGGTCGAGCGCGGAGACGGGCTCGTCCAGAATGAGCAGCTTCGGCCGGTGGATCAGAGCCTGCGCGAGGCCGAGCCGCTGCTTCATCCCGCCGGAATAGCCGGCGATCCGGCGTTTGCCCGCTGCGCCGAGGCCGACTCGCTCCAGCAGCTCGCCGCTGCGCTCTGCCGCTTCCTTCTTCGACAGCCCGCACAGCCGTGCGGCGCAGACAAGGAATTCGTGTCCCGACATCCAGCCATAGAACGCCGGGTGCTGCGGCAGGTAGCCGATCCATTCCCGGCGATCCTGGCCGGGCTTCATCCCTTCGAGCGCAATCGTTCCGGCGGTCGGAGCAAGCAGCCCCGTCAGCATTCGGATCGTCGTTGTTTTGCCTGCGCCGTTCGGTCCGAGCAGCGCGGCGCAGCGGCCTTCTCCGACGGAGAAGCCGACTTCGTCCACCGCAAGCGCTCCCTCGAACCGCTTCGTCAGCCGATCTACGGTCAGCAGCGCCATTGTCAGTCCGCCCTTCTGCCGAACAGGAAGAACGCGATCGGACCGAGCAGATTAACAATTACGATAATGATAGCCCACAGCCACTTCGGCCCCCGCGTTCGTTCCGCCTTGACCAGAACGACCAGCGCGGTGATCATTAGAGCAAGCTGCAGGACAAGCAGCGGGACGAGCAGCGATATCCATTGCGATTGGGTCAGATTGTCCATTGCAAGTTGGCCTCCTTGGCTACCTTTTTCTCCTTCGTACGATCAACCAGTAGAAGATCAGCGGCATCGGGCACTGGATCAGCCCCCAGATCGCCCAGAACCACGGATAACGGCTGCGGCCGCGCGCGTCGGTGTACAGCCAGGTGGACTGGCCGAGCAGGATCAGGACGGCTCCCGCCAGAACAGCCATGTCTAGGAGCTCCATCGGCGCTTGCCCTCCCGATTCCGGCGCGAGTCGACGGCCAGGAAGAGGATGGCGCCCGTCACCGCGGCTCCCTGTGCGATCGCGAAGACGATCGCGTTCCAACGGAAGAGCATCAGCATGCCGACAATGATCGGCAGGCCGAGCAGCCACAGCTTCGCCAGCTCGCGCCGCAGCTTGCGCCGGGTCTCCTCGCGATGGCTGGAGACGAGCTCCTCCAGCTCCAGAAGATGCGGAACGGACGGCTCGATTCTGGCGTCCCAGCCCCTCAACGAGTCGCCGAGCAGCTCCTCGAACGCCTTCGCCTCCTCCGCCTCCGTCTCTCTCTGCTCCCCGGACGTCCTGCTTGGGCCCGCGTTCCCCCCCAAGTCGCCGTCGGTCTCCCGCTCACGTCCGCGCTTCGTCATCGTCGTTCAACTCCCTTCGCAATCGGTTTAAGCCATTGTGCAGCCGCGAGCGGACCGTCCCGATCGGAATGTCGAGCCACCGCGCGATCTCCTCGTAGGAATAGCCGTAGTAATGCTTCAGCAGAATCGGTACGCGAACGTCCGGCGGCAGCCCCGAGAGTGCGTCAAGCGCCTGCGGCCAATCCTCCTGCGCCAAGGATGCCTCGAACCGGATCGCTTGGACGGCTTGCTCCCCGGTCTGCCACTTGCGCTCCCGTCCCTTGCGGCGCTGCTCGTCCATATACAGCCTCGTCGCGATGGAGATGAGCCAGGTCGAGAACTTCGCCGTCGCCCGGAAGGTGCCGATCCGCTCGATCGCCTTCAGCATCGTCTCCTGCACGAGGTCCTCGGCCAGCGCCTTGTTCATCGCAACCTTGAGCATGTATCGGTACAGCATCGGATAATGGTCCTGCAGCAGGCTCGCCAGCGCCTTCGCATCGCCCCGCACGGCAAGCCGGATACGGGCGGCGGATGCGGCGGACGGGACGGAGGCTTCAAGCTCGTTCGCGCTCATGTCGTGCGGTGCTCCTCTCGGGCAATGTCGTCGGCTTCGGCAATCGCCGGTTTGTATCTCGTCAGCGGCGCCGCTTCGATCGTTCGCCTTCGGTCCTAAGACGCTCGAGACAGCGAATAAGTTCACGGCGAATTTGGAGGCAAGGTTGCCCGTTCTGTTCCCCCCGCCCCCGACGCGCCGCCATTCGACCTTCGTGGTTTGAGCAATTTTGCGATTTTATATGATTTTTCACATTCGTCGGCGCGGATTGAGGGGCAATTGCGGCGTTTTATGTGATTTTTAGCATATATGCGGCAGCTCGAGCCGGAATTTTGTCCATGTATGCTATTTTTCACATATAATCGTCCAAACCACCCGCTATCGAGCCGCTCCAATGTGATTTTGCGCATAAAATTCCGCAGCCCCACCCCAATCGACACAAAAAACCGGCGGACCGCGCCATTGCGCAGCCTGCCGGCCTTCTACTCGTTGCTATTCGCTTAGCCTGGAGAACAGGATAAAGTCCAGACCTCTCGGCTCGCCGCCCGATTGCCGGATGGCGCGATTGATCTGTCCCCGGTGATACTGGCCGTGCAGGGCGACATGGGTCAGAATGTCCCGGATCGACGTGCGGAACCCGGTTCCGCTCTGATTCGTGTACGAGATCATGTCGTCCAGCCGATCCTCGCTCAGAGTATCCAGGTATTCATCGTACCCCCGCTCGTTGTCGGCGAACAAGGCCTTGATCTCGCCAAGCTCCGCATCGTCCCTCCACAATTGCAGGGACACGCTGCTTCCGCCGTTCAGCCGGGTGAGCCACACCTTCTCCGCGATTGCGACATGCCGCAGCAGCCGAAGCGCCTCGCGGTTGTCGCCGCCGCTTGCTTCTACCCCGGCCGCCAGCTCGCGGTCCGCCCAGAACAGATGCCGAACCATTCTTCGTAACGTCTCCATCGCCATCGGCCTCCTTTTCCTCCAACCTATACTAGATTCGGAAGAGATACAAGGCCCGGAACGATCGGAAAACTTTATCATGCACATAACAAGAGGCTTCGGCGGTTCTACTTCACAACGTGATGGCGGCCGATCGGCACGATCAGCGGAGAGCCGGACACCGGATCGCTGATCACCGTGGAATCGAGACCGAACACGTCCTTGATCAGTTCGCTCGTGATGACCTCGGACGGCTCGCCCTCCGCCAGCAGCTTGCCTTCGCGAAGCGCGAAGATGTAGTCGGCATACCGGGCGGACAGGTTGATGTCGTGGAGAACCATGACGATCGTCGTGCCGTGCTTGCGGTTCAGGTCGGTGAGCAGGTCGAGAATCTCGACCTGGTACGTAATATCCAGGAAGGTCGTCGGCTCGTCGAGGAACAGGATGTCGGTCTGCTGTGCCAGAGCCATCGCAATCCAGACGCGCTGCCTCTGGCCGCCGGACAGCTCGTCGATATTCCGGTTGGCCAGCTCCGTAATCTTCATGATCTCCATCGCTTCGGCGACGGCTTCGTAATCCTTCTTGGTCCAGCCGCCGAGCCAGGATTGGTGCGGGAAGCGGCCGCGCCCGATCAGATCGGAGACGCTTATCCCTTCCGGCACGATCGGAGATTGCGGCAGGAGGCCGAGCACCTTCGCCAGCGGCTTCGGAGCGAACTTATCGATCGGCTTGCCGTCCAGCGTGATCTTCCCGGATTCCGGCTTGATCAGCCTGGCCATCGTCTTGAGCAGCGTGGACTTGCCGCAGGCGTTCGCTCCGATAATGACGCTTATCTTGTTGCTCGGAATGGAGAGGCTGACTCCGTGAATAATGGTTTTGTGCTCGTATCCCGCGACGGTATCTTCGGCCAGGAACTGATGGGTCGGCTTCATGTTAGAAATCTCCCTTTCGATTCATTCGGATAAGCAAGAAGATCAGATAAGGCGCTCCGAGAATGCCGGTGATGACGCCTACGGGGAATCTGGTCTCAAACGCAAATTGTCCGATTAAATCCGCCGCCAGAACCAGAATGACGCCGACAAGACCCGCAGGAATAATGTTGGTATGGCCCACGCCGACCAGCCTTCTCGCAATCGGGCCCGCCAGGAAGGACACGAAGGCGATCGGGCCCGTCGTCGCGGTAGCCATCGCGATCATGCACACGGAGCACAGAATCAACGCGATTCGGGTGCGGTCCGTATGGATGCCAAGGGAAGACGCCGATTGCTCGCCCAGCTCCAGAAGGCTGAGATGCTTCCCAAGCAGAAGAATGATCGGGGCGAGCACAAGAACCGTGATCACCAGCGGAGGAAGCTCTTCCAGCTTGGAGCCGTTGAGGCTGCCGCTCAGCCACCGGAAGGCGGCGGGAACGTCCTGGGAGGCGCTTTTCTGAAGCAGGTACGTGATGACGGAGCTGAGCATGGCGTCGAGGCCGATGCCGACCAGAATCAATCGTCCGATCGAGAAGGCTCGCCTGCGGGACAATAGATAGAGGAGCGTCACCGTCACCAGCCCGGCCGCCACCGAGACGACGGAGACGACCGCTTCGCTTGTATGCAGGATAACGATACAATAGACGGCCGCAGCGCTCGAGCCGGTCGTGATGCCGAGGACGTTCGGGTTCGCCAACGGGTTGCGCAGCATGGTCTGGAAGATGTGCCCGGCCACGCCGAAGGCGAAGCCGGCGAACAGCCCCGCCAGCATCCGCGGCAGCCGGATCGTATGAATGGCGAAGGTCGCGCCCTTGATCTGCTCTCCCCCCAGCACCCGGGCGATCTTGTCGATCGAATAGATCGTATTCCCGAAGTAGAGCATAAGGAAGCACAGCAGCAAGGAGATGACCGCGAGAACGGTCGTAACCCCCCAATATCGGCGGCTTCTCTGCCGCCTGCCGGCCATAATGTACGCAATCGTATTATTCGTCGTAAGGTTATTCATCATAAGGATCGCACTTTCGATCTCATCGCTAGTAGAATCAGAATCGGCGCCCCGACGAATGCGGTGACAATGCCGACTTCCAGTTCTCCGGGGCTTCCGAGAATACGGCCGATGACGTCCGACACCGTCAGGACGACGGCGCCGGCCAAGGCCGACATGGGGATTAAATACCGTTGATCCGGGCCGATCAACAGGCGGACAAGGTGAGTGGCAAGCAGCCCGACGAAGCCGATCGGCCCCGCCAGCGCGGTTACGGCGCCGCACAGCACGACTCCGGCCGCCGATGCGACGAGACGCAGAACTCCCGTCCGCACGCCGAGTCCGGTCGCCGCCTCATCTCCGAGCGCCAACGCGTTGAGCGCGGGAGCCGTGACGAAGGCGATCAGGATGCCGACGATCAGGAAGGGCGAGAACACGGCGATATCGTCCCAAGTAGCCGCCCCGACGCTGCCCACTTGCCAGAAACGCAATTGATCCATCACTTGAGCGCGCGGAATCATAATGGCGCTGATAAGCGAAGAGAGGGCCGCACTGGTGGCCGCCCCCGCTAACACAAGCTTGATGGGCGTCGCTCCGCCGCGTCCCAGCGAGCCGACTCCGAAGACGAAGATTGCGGTAATCGCAGCCCCGATGCAGGCCAGAACGATATATTCATTCGCCGAGCCGATATTCAAGAATGCGATCCCGCCGACGACGAACAGCGTGGCGCCGGTGTTGACGCCCAGAATGCTCGGGTCGGCGATCGGATTGCGGGTGACCGCTTGCATCAGCGCACCGGAGACGCCGAGCGCTCCTCCGGCCAGGAGGCTGAAGACGGTTCGGCCGATTCTCTTCTGAACGACGCTTGCGCTGTAAGAATCGACTTCCGGGCGGAACAGTCCGTCCAGCACTTCCTTCAGCCCCATGGCCCGCGAGCCGAAGGCCAGCGACACCAGCACGCAGACGCCGAGCGCGATCAGACCGACAATCAGAACGATCGCGAAGCGCTTCGGCACCTGCGTGCCTTGCGGCTTGTCTTGAGAAGCCGTCAGATTAGCCATTGACCTTCTTGGCAGCTTCTCCGAGCAGGCCCAGGTACTCGTCGAGCGTGTACTGGATCGAGAGCGGGCTCGGGGTGCCGGAGGCTGCGAGCGGGGTGCCATCGCCAATCACGACAACGGCGCCGTTCGCGATAGCCGGAACCTTGCCGAGCAGCGGATCGGCCTGAAGCGCCGCGAGCAGCTTGTCGTCTCCATACGTCACGATGATGTCGGTGTCGTTCAGGATGTCGGCGTTCTCGGCGCTGACCGTCAGGTAGAAGCTGCCGGCCTCAACCTTGCTCGTCACGTTCTCGGAGTACTTCATCCCCAGATCGG
Source organism: Cohnella fermenti (assembly GCF_004801405.1). Taxonomy (GTDB): domain Bacteria; phylum Bacillota; class Bacilli; order Paenibacillales; family Paenibacillaceae; genus Cohnella; species Cohnella fermenti. The sequence continues at coordinate 52,979 of NZ_SSOB01000008.1, read as the reverse complement.
TCAGGAAGTCCCCGCGAGGGTCGCCCGGCGTGTAGACGTAGAAGCTGGACAGATCCGCCGCAGAGATGTAAGCGAACGCAGCCGTCTTGCCTTGAAGCTCCGGATACGCGGCGACCTTCTCTTCAATGAACTTCTCGGTGTCCTTGATAAGCTGCTCGCCTTCCGCTTGCAAGCCCATCCCCAAGGAATCGTACTGAATTTGCTCGCGCCAGCTCGTTACCCACGGGGTCGTCTGATAAGCGACGACCGGAGCGATCTTGCTCAGCGTCGCGTAGTCTTCCTGCGTAATGCCCGAGTAAGCGGCGAGGATGACGTCCGGCTCCGCGTCCGAGATCGCCTCGAAGTCCAGGCCGTCCGTATCCTTGAACAGATTCGGAGCCGTTACGCCGAGCTCTTCGAGCTTCTGCTTCGTCCAAGGCAGCAGGCCGCTTCCGTCCTGGACGCCGTAGTTGGCTTCCGAGAAGCCTACAGGTACGACGCCGAGAGCGAGCGCCACGTCCTGGTTCGCCCACGAGATCGTGACGACGCGCTCCGGCTTCTTCTCGATGACCGCTTCGCCGAGAGCGTGCTTGATGGTGAGCGGGTATTGAACAGCGGATTCCGAGGAAGCGGAAGCCTCCGACGAAGCCGACGCGCTGGCAGGCGCGCTCTCGCTCGGAGAAGCGGAAGGCGATGCGCTGCCGTTGTTGTTATTGTTGTTCCCGCCGCAGCCGGCGAGGAGAAGCATCAGGGCAAGAGAAGCGAACATTGTTGGCAGTGCGATTTTGCGTCTGGTATTCCGTTGCGTATTCATTGTGCAGACCCACCCTATTCTTATATTTTTTTAGAATGTCGGATAAGGAGAAGGAGCGAATCGAATCGCCTTATCCTATCCGTCACCGACACAGAGCCGCTTCGGCACCAATTGGGGCTCCGAAGACACCTTTAGTCGATTGATAATGATTATCATTCCAATGGTCATTATAAAACCAAGCGCACGGGTTGTCAATGAAAGTCCGCGGAGAAATGTGGATTGTTGCGGAGGAGTGCGGGTGAGGATAATGTGTTGAAGGGGGCGCGGTCGGGGAAGCGTGGTCGAGGGCGGACGGGCGGGGAGCGCGGTTGGAGGGGCGTGATTGAAGGAGGGCGGTTGGACGAATGCGGTCGAGGCGGGCGGTTGGAGGAGCTCGGTCGGAACGGAAGCGCGCCAAGAAGGGTGTCCCCAACGCTTCTGGACACCCCTTCTTTTACAGAATGGCCGAGACTCCACTCCATCCAAAAACGACTCGTGCGACCCGATAAGGTCTGCGCCGAGCCATCAGGATTAAAATTTCAAGATCAGCTTGCGGTTGGGGATCTCGGGAGCTGGTCGGGGAGGCTGTCCGCTCTCCTGCTGCGCTATTTGCGCCTCTGGTTGGATGACTTTTGCGATTTTATGTGATTTTTCACATTCGTCAGCTTGGATAGGGAGGCAATCGCGGCGTTTTATGTGGTTTTTCACATATATCCGGCACTTCGGGACGGAATTTTCTCCATATACGCTATTTTTCACATATAATCGTTCAAAGTGCCCGATATCGAGCTGCGCGAATGTGAATTTTCACATAAAATTCGGTGGTGATCAGCGGAAGCGACGGTGATTCGGTGGCCTCGCGAAGCTCCATCAGCTTCGCGGCCGCGTGGCCCCATTGCGTGGGAAGCTTATTCATCCCGTCCATCCCGCACAGTCCGCCCTCCCGCCCGCTCCACTCGTCCCACCCAATCCGCCCATCCGCTCATTCCACTAATTTCGCTCATCCCACTTATCTCGCCCATCGCGCTCGATCCGCCCATCCCATCCATCCCGCTCGTTCCGCTCATCTCGCCCAATCCGCCCATCCCCGCCAGTCCACTCATCCCGCTCGTCCCGTAACATCCCCGCTTATGCCGCGCAATCCGTCCATCCCACCCATCCCGCCATCCCGTCTCCCCACCATCCCCGCCTGGCCCCCCGTCTTATTGCGCGGAAGATGCGGGAGCCGTCGCCGCACCCTCGTGCAACACGGAACGGTTCCGCCCGCTCCGCTTGGCGGCGTACAAAGCCTCGTCGGCCCGCTGAAGAAGCTGCCGCAGCGTCTCCTCCTGCTCGCCTGCGGATACGGAGATGCCGATGCTCGACGTGACGGCGATCTCGCCCTCGGCGGTGAGCAGCGGATTCGCCGCGACCCGCTCGCGCACCCGATTCGCCAGAGCCACGCTCTCCTCCGGCGAGAACCCGCGCAGCGCCAGCACGAATTCCTCGCCCCCATAGCGGGCGAACAGCATGTCCTCCGACAGGCCGGCGTCCTCAGACAAGCAAGCCCGGCACACCGCGACGAAGTGCTCAAGCAGCCGGTCGCCGGTGTCGTGGCCGTACGTGTCGTTGACCTTCTTGAAGAAGTCGATGTCCATCAGAAGAACCGCCGTCGGCTCCCCTTCCTTCCGCGCTTCGGCGAAGCCGGCCCGGCAGCGCTCGAAGAACGCGCGCCGGTTGTAGATGCCCGTCAGCTCGTCATAATAGGCCAGATGCTCCAGCCGGGTCTGCAGTCTCTTGAGCTCGGTAATGTCGGTGAAGATGAGCAGCCGACCTTCGCCCTGCCGGCCGGAACGCCGCAGAGCGGCCACCCGCGATTGATAGATGCGCTCCGTTCCCTGAACCGTCAGGCTGAGCTCCCCATTATCCGACCGAGCCGGGGAGGCGAACGGGAAGGCGGTGCCGAACAGGGCGGCCCATACCTTCCCCAGAGGTTGTCCAAGCATGGAGCGGTCCAGCCCTTCCAGCATGCTCTTCGCCTCGTTGTTGAATTCGACCAGTCGGTCCTGGCCGTCGAGCACAAGCACGCCGTCGTTCATGCTGTGGAAGATCGTCTCCTTCGCAATCGGAACGATCGTCAGCATATGCGAGGACACGATCGCCCAGAGGAACATCGCCGAGGAGATCCAGACGACCATCGGCACCGTATCGATCCCTTCCGGCGCAATCCCCACCAGGTAGAGGAAAGCCGTCAGCATCGGTGCGAGCTGCCCGCACAGCAGCGAGAGCAATTGCGGCCGGTAAGGCCGGGTCGTCTCCTTCCAGCGAGCCAGCAGCAGAAGGAACGCCGCCAACATGCAGCTAAACAGGAAAATCCCCTGAATAACGAACCAGATGCCGTATTCGATATGAACATAAGGGGCCCCGCGGGCCGGGTCCGTCTCGTAAACCGCATACTGAAGGTGATGAAGATCGTTCGTGGCGTCGATAAGCAGGCTGAGCACGGGAATGACAAGAAGCGCGGCCATCCCCCGCTTGGGGACCCGCTTCCCGAGGTAGCGCATGACGAACAGCAGCCCGAGCGGCGGTGCGAACGGCATCCCGATATATTGAACGACGTTCCAGAACTTCAATTGCCCAAGTGTCGAAGAAGTCAGGCTGAAGGCGTATCCGAAGGCATAAATCGTGGTTGCAGCCGCGCTCATAATGAAGGAAGAAGCCAGTTCCCCGTAATCCCGACGCTTCAGGAACACGAAGGCGCACAGGAACAGGTTCAGCACGGCCGATGTGCTGGCCAGCGTTACGAATGTCGTCAGGTAGGAGTCCACGAGCGGGAATCTCTCCAATCCGTTCTATGTGTCTAGCGGGAAGCAACATTATGGTAACATAGGACCAGGCGGAATGGTATGATCGCTAAAGACGATATTGCGGGCACAAAAGGGGGCTGCGAGCATGGACAAGGCGGGAGCGATTGGCGATTGGAGAACGGTGCCGGTCAAGCTGCTGGACATTCGGCGCATTGCGCCTCAGCCCGGAAGCGAACCTCCTTATCGCCTGCCGGCGAACGCGTTCCTGTTCGTCTCCCGCGGGGAGGCCGCGATCCGTCTCGATGGCGGGCGAACGGCGAACGGGCGCGAGCTGATGCTGCACGGCGTGCGCGGCGACAGCCTGTCTGTCGGGAGCGATCGGCCGCCCCTGGAATACTATCTGATTCTGTATAAGCCGCTGGAGCTTGCGTCCGGAACGCCGGCGCACTCTCTTCGCTATCACTACCAGGCGGGCCGTCCCTGGCTCCTTCGCCAGCTCTTGGAGCGGATGCACCCGCTGTGGACGGAAGGCGGCGAGCTGGACAAGCTTCAAGCGTTCGGCCTGTTCTACCAATTCGTACACGAGCAATTCCGCCAGTTGAACGAAGATGCCGAGCAGCCCGCCAAGCCTCAACTGGCCGACGAGATTGCCGATTATATCCGCAGCCGTCTGCGCGAAGCGATCTCCATGGAGACGCTCTCCCAGACGTTCCATTACAGCCCGCACTATCTCTCGCGGGTGTTCCGGCGCAAGTACGGGCGAAGCCCTCTCTCCCATCTTGTTCACGCCCGAATGAACCGTGCCAAGCAATTGCTGGCCGAGACCGACGTCTCCATCCGCGACATTGCCGAGAGCGTGGGGTACTCGGATATGTATTATTTTACGAGGCTGTTCAAGAAGCAGACGGGAGTCACGCCGGTCCAATACCGGATGCGGCTGCTCGGCCTGCAAGGTTCAATTCGTCCGACATTGACGTCCAATTCGTTCATTGCCCCGCCTGCCGCTGGCGATTATAGTGTTGATAGTCTTAGTGATAATCATTATCAACAAGTGACATGGGGTGTGAACGCATTGAATCGAACGTTAAAGCCTACCTTGGCGGCAAGCCTGCTCTTCGCCTTCTCCCTGCTGCTGGCCGCGTGCGGCGGGTCCGGAACGAACAACGTGCCCGGCGCATCGGAAGAGACGGGACAAGCTGCGGAGTCGGGGACAAGAACCTACACGGACGCTCTCGGCAATCGGGTGGAGATTCCCGCCGCGCCGCAGAGAGCCGTCGTCGTCGTGTACGGAGGCTACCTCCTTCCGCTCGGTCTTAAGCCGGTCGGCGCCGATCAAGGAACGCTGGAGCAATATCCCGATGAGCTGGCCGGCGTGAGCAATATCGGAGAAGGACTCGGCAGCGAAGAGACGATCGCGGCGCTGCAGCCCGATCTGATCGTCGTGCCGGACTACTTCGATCCTGCCAGCTATGCGAACTACGGCAAGATCGCCCCGACAATCGCGGTCGCCTGGGGCGGGGACCCGGATGTCGTCAACACGCTGCGCGACATGGGCGACATCATGAATCGCCAGGACGAGGCGGAAGCCTGGATCGCCAAGTTCGAGGAGAAGCTGCAGCGCATTCGCGACCATATCGACGTGAAGCTGGCTCCCGGCACGACGGCGATCACGTTTATCCATTACGAAGGGGAGTTCCTGATCGGCGGGGAAGGCGGCACGCTCGGCAAGCTGATCTACAAGGATTACGGCTTCGAGATGCCGGAGCAGTTGAAGCAATATTCAGACGGAGGCGCCGCGCTGTCGGAAGAAGCGTTCGTCGCCCAGCCGGCCGACTACTTCTTCACGCAGATGACGGACGAGGAGCTGGCGAACTTCAAGGAGATGATCCAGAAGCCCGTCTACCGGACGATTCCCGCCGTTCAGCACGGCCGAATCATCAACGTCACCCGCGACAAGTGGAATTACGGCCCGTACTTGGTCGACCAGGCCGTCGACGAATTGATCGACCAGATGAACGAGATCAAGTCGTGATGCAGGCGAAGAGCCGCCGGGGACTCCCCCGCGCGGCTCTTCAGCCGTTGGATGAGCTTGCCGACCTCGATCCGATCAGATAGCCGATAATGGTCGATTCCACGGGCAGCACCACCAGCGTCCACAGCTCCTTAAGTCCGAATTCCGCCGAGCGATACCGATCCGGGATCATCGTGTACGCCAGCGCGGTCAGCAGAATCAGAAGCGCTATCATTCCTACGATGTATAACCGCACATTTTCCCCGGAACCGAAGAATCTCCCCAGCACCCCCAGCTCCGCCTTGCGCTTCTCGCTCTCCGCGTTCGCCGCGATGATCTTGCTGGCCACCTTCGGGTCCTGAATCTCCAGCTTATTCATGCTCCGGAACCCCCTCTCCCGCGAAGAACGTGAACGACAGCACCCAGGTCGACAGGTCGTAGTGGATGTTCACCTCGTACCGCAGGCTCAGCTTCCGGTTGTTCAGCACGCCGAGATGGATCATGTCCCGGTTGCCGATCGGCTTGCCCCGGGGGAAGTTGACGCAGACGATCTTCACCGTATCCTGGCGAACGAGCCGAATGTCCGTGTCGAAGTCGTCCCGCTCCGGATCATTCTCGATGCTGAACACGAACGTGAGCGGGTCGCGCTCCTCGGACAGAACGATCTGGATCGGATTCAGCCCGTAACCGAACACCCTGCCATGGTACACCGCTTCATACCCTCCGGACGTAATTCGCATGTCTTCCCCTCCCGCTGCGGCAAGCCCTCCGTACAGGCTTCCTCCTATCCAGTGTACGAGCGGACGGGGCAGGACATGACGAGGACATGACGACTTATCCGTGAATCCGCGAATCCGCGAATGCGAACGCAACTCAGCCATAGATCGGCCAATAATGCAGGCGCCATGCCCGCCAACTTCAAAATAAAACCAATCGCTTATTGAAGTTGATAATCATTATCAATAAAATAGAGAGTACCCATTATCTCTTAAGGAGGAGTACAACATGAGTACGATCTTGATTGTTTACGCCAGCCTGACAGGCAATACGGAGGACATCGCCGGACTGATCGCGGAAGGAATCCGCACCGAAGGCTCGGAGGCCAAGCTGATTCTGGCAGACGAGTGTCGTGCGGAAGATTTGTATCTCTACGACGCGTTTCTGCTGGGCGCTTATACGTGGGGAGACGGGGAGCTGCCCGATGAATTCCTGGACTTCACGGACGAGTTGGAGGAGCTTGCGCTCGAGGGCCGACGGGCGGCCGTATTCGGCAGCGGGGATATGAGCTACCGAATTTATTGCGGAGCGGTCGATGTTCTGGAAGAGAAGCTGCGACAGCGCGGCGCGACTATCGTTCAGGATTCTCTGAAGATCGAATACGGACCGAGCCGGGAGGAGCAGGAGCAATGCCGGGAGTACGGCCGCAAGTTCGTTCGTCATGCCCGTCCGTCGAGCCAATCGTGAACAAGGGGGAGAATCCCGTGCGAGGATAAACCGGAGCTGCCGTCGAATCGAGTCCTATTTTTGTAAAAAAATCGTACGCGCGACAGTATCCTATGGTAACCTACTTGTAACGACAGTTATGGATGAAGGATGGAGTCGAGCACGGTGAACTCGCACTTGACGATGTATATCACGACGATCAGTCTCACAGGAATATTTAACCTCTTCCTATGCCTATACGTCTTCCCGCGAAGAACCCGGGTGCCGACTTCCCGTCTCCTGATCCTGTACTCGGCCCTGCTGGCGGTCTACAGCTTCGGCTATGCCTTCGAGCTGAGCAGCCAAACGATTGACGAGATCAAGCGGTGGAATCTGCTTGAATATATCGGGATGCCCTTCTCCGTCCCCGTCGGCCTGCTGATCGTTCTCCGCTACCTGGGCACGCCGCTCGCCCGGCCTCTCCAGACGGCCGTGTTCGCCATGCCCGTCGTCACGTGGATCATTCTCGCGACGAACGACAGCCACCGCTACTTCTACCAGCAATTCCGCTTAAGCGACGACCCGGTCTCGCCTCATCTGGTCATCGAAGTCGCGGAATGGTATATCGTCTTCAACAGCTTCGTGTTCTGCTGCTGGCTGATCTGCTTCTTCCTGCTGCTCGCCAGATGGAGACAATCGCGCCGGCCCTATCGCCCGCAGCTTCTGGCCCTTATCGGCGGGCAAGCCGCCCCGATGATAGCCGGGCTCGCTTACTTGTTCGAGCTGCTGCCGCCGGGATTCGATCCCGTGCCGATCGGCCTGACGGTCAGCTCGGGACTGTATGTGTGGGCGCTTCTTGCCAATCGGCAACTAACCGTCGTGCCGATCGCCAAGGAGACGATCTTCGACACCACGGAGATCGGCTTCATCGTTCTGGATTCGACGGAGCGACTGGTCGATTATAATCGGACGACGGCGCGCATCTTCCCCGGGCTTCAGGCCTCCATGATCGGACGGGACTTCGACCCTCTCTGGAGCGAGCTGACGGGAATGCCCGCCTCGATCCGACTGCTCCCGAACGGCAGCCTGGACAAGGTCATCTGGACGGTATCGGGCGGCTCCCCCGTCTGCTATCAGATTCGAACCTCCGTTCTGAAGCATCCCAACGGAGAAGAGGCCGGACATCTGCTCTCCCTGGCCAACGTCACGGCGCTGAAGCGGCTGCAGTCGGAGCTGGAGCATCAAGCCTATTACGACGGACTGACCCAGATCTATAATCGAACCCACTTCGTCCGTCTCGCCCGGGAGCTGCTCGAGCAGTGCGCCTCAGGCGGGCGGCCGTTCACCGTCGTTCTGTTCGACATCGACTTCTTCAAACGGGTTAACGATACGTATGGCCACGATATGGGAGACAAGGTCATCCGCCACGTCGTCTCGGTCTGCCGCGGGCGGATGGAGGAGGAGATGCTGTTCGCCAGATACGGCGGCGAGGAGTTCGTCATTGCCTTGCCGGGGTACGACTTGGCGGGCGGACAGAGGTTCGCCGAAAGTCTGCGAATCGCCATCGAGACGGCTCCGCTCGAAGTGCCGCAAGCGCCGCAGGGAGCGATCGCGCTCACGTCCAGCTTCGGCGCGGCCGAAGCGCGGGCGGGCGGCGGTGCGCCCGGGAAACTCGATAAATTCGATAAATCCGATAAGCTCGATAAATTCGATAAACTCGATAAACTCGAGAAGCTCGATTCCTTGCTCGGCAGGGCGGACGAGGCGCTGTACGCTTCCAAGCGGAACGGACGCAATTGCGTCAGCGCCGCGGAGGCGCTGCCCTGCCTGGCGGAGTGAGCGGTGCTCGCCAGGTGCGGTGGCCTTCCTTAAGGGGAAGACGACGGCTTCGGAATAACGAAGGAGACGATCGTCCCCTCTCCCGGACGGCTCAGAATACGAAGTCCTTCCCCGTACGTCTGCTTCAACCGGCGATCGGTATTGGACAGCCCGATGCCCGAATGGCGGCCGAGCGACCTGCGCTCCTGCTGCGCCCGGGCCAGCAGCTCGGGCTCCAGGCCGTCTCCGTCGTCCTCGACCGCGATCTCCACCCCGTCCCCCGACTCCCGAACGCGAATCCGCACCGTGCCGCCTGCGGACCGCCTCCGAATGCCATGCCGGACGGCATTCTCCACCAGAGGCTGGATCGACAACGGCGGCACCAGAAGCTGGAGATGGTCGTCCGCTTCCCATTCGATCCGTATCCGGTCCTCGAACCGCTCCTTCTCGATGTAGAGGTAGGCGCGAACGAGATCCAGCTCCTTCCGGAGCGGAACCAGTTGCTCCGAATTGGCGGTGTCGAAGCTGCCCCGCAAGTATTCGCCGAAGGCGCTCAACAGGTCGCGCATTCGGGCCACGTCGACGTCCGCAAGCGCGGCGATGGAATTGAGCGTATTGAACAGGAAGTGGGGCTGAATCTGCGCCTGCAGCCACGCCGCCTCCAGCCGCTTCTGCTCGCGGGATGAGCGGGCCACGTCCGTCAACGCCTTCACCCGCATTCGCATCTCTTGCGTATCGACGGGCTTGACGATGTAATCGTTCGCGCCCGCCCGGAAGCCCGCCTCGATGTCTTCGGCCCGGTCGCGGGCCGTAAGCAGCAGAATCGGCAGCTCGGAGGAAGTGAACATCGTGCGCACCGTCCGCGCGACCTCGTAGCCGGATATGCCCGGCATCATCACATCCGCAATAACCAGATCCCACCGCTTCGAATTCAGCAGAACGAGCGCTTCGGCTCCGCTCGTCGTCGCGGCAATCTCGTAGCGGTCCGCCGCGAGCGCATGCTTAAGAATGCGCAGGTTGACCGGGTCGTCGTCGATCGCGAGAATGCGTGCGCGATCGTCGGCCTCGGGAGCGCCGGGCCTTGGAACGATGGCTGTCGGCCCGCTTCCAGGCGGCGCTGCCTCTTCCTTCCCTTCCTCCTTCTCCTCGTCCGCTCCCGCTTCGAGCCACGCGGCGGCGACCTCGTTCTTCGCCGATTCTTCCTCGGACGCCTCCGCTGCGGGCAGCGTGAATCGGAAGACGGAGCCGGCATGCGGCGCCGAGCGGACCGTCAGCCGACCGCCTTGAAGCTCGATCAGTTGCTTGCTGATCGCCAGGCCCAGGCCGAATCCCGACGCATTCGTCTCCTCCTGAACTTCCCCTTGCTCATAAGGTTGGAAAATCCGTTCTATCGTCGCCTTGTCCATCCCAATCCCGGTATCCGCTACCTGAATGACGATCTGGCCGCCTTCGGCTTCCGCTTCGATCCAGACCCGTCCCTCGTTCGTAAACTTGACCGCGTTGTGCAGAAGATTGAACAGAATCTGCAGCAGTCGGTTCTCGTCCGCCAATAACGCCGGCAGCGAGCTCGGAATGCGATGCTCCAGTTGAATCGGCTTGCCCTCGGCCATGAACCGGACCATGTCCAGCACGCCCGCCGCGCTCGCCTGCAGCCGGATTGGCTTCGGGTTCACCCGCAGCCGGTTCTCCCTCAGCCGATTCAGATCGATGAGGTCGCTGAGCAGGAAGGACATGCGCTTGCCAACGGAGAGCAGCAGCTCGAGCCGTTCCCGGTTGGCTCCCGCATCTGCCCGTTCGCCGCTGTCGATCACGGCCTGCGCCACGTTCAGAATGCCATGGAGCGGATTCCTGAGCTCGTGCGACGTGTGGACCAGGAACTCGTCCTTGCGCTTGTCGGCCGCCTGCAGTCGTTGCGTGAGCCGGGCGGCCTCGTCGGCATTGCGGAAGTACCGCTTGAACCAATACAGCGCGAAGGCAACGAAGAAGGCGAGGATATCGAACGGATAAAAGCCGTAATCAAGCAAGAATGCGGTGTCGATGAGTCCCCACAGCAGACTTGAGGCAAGGGCGACCGTGCCGAGCAGCGGGTAGATCGCATCCGGAGCGCCTCTGCGAACCGCGCGGTAGAAGTAGACAGGGGCACCTGCGTACGCCGTCAGAAGCAGAAGCGAATGAAGCGAATCCGCATAGGAATACACCCTGGCCGGCATCGCCAGGACGAACAGGCCGAAGAGAACGCTGGCGACGAGGTGCCAGCGGGAATGGCGGAGGGACGCGTCTTCGGGGAGCAGGTGCCTGACGTACTGCAACAGCAGCGCGGCTCCTCCCAAGTAGGATAAATAGAAGGTGGCATAAGCGGCTTCGAATCCGACCCCGAACCAAGTGGTCAGGAGCAGGTCCGAGTTGCAAAGGACGCTCACCGCCGAGCACATCCCCAGCAGCGCGAAGATCAGAAGCGTCTTCTGCCGAGTCCCGATGAAGTACAAGGCGAAGGCGTACAGGCTGTGCATCGCCGTCAGCAGAATAATCGCCGCCTGTGCGCCCGCGGATATCCAATAGGCCCGATCGATCGCATGGGCCGTTCCGAGCTTGATCGATGTCGTCATCCCGCCTTTGACCCGATCATCGAAGTTGGCCTCCTGCAGAACAAGGTCCAGAATGCCGCCTTCAGCCGTGATGCGGACGGAATAAGGCACGACGTCCGCCTCATACGAAGAAGCGTTCTCCGCCGGGCGGCCGGAGCTGCCGAGCAGACGTCCGTTCACGTATAACGCCGACGACACGGACAGCGAAGGCACCCGAACGGCCAGCTCGGGCAGAGCCCCATCGGGCAGCACGATGCGCAGCCGATAGGTTCCGTAGCCGAAGCTGGACCCTTGAGCCGTATCGAGATGCTTCTTCCAGTTTCCGGGCACGGACACAAGCTCCGGGACGACTCCGGCCGAGGCTGGGCCTTCGCCGTCGGCCTGACCGAACGTCAGGAGCCGGGACGGATAGAACTCCCATTCTCCGGACAGGGAGAGAATCGGTTGGGAGGCCGGGTTCCACCGGCTTAGGTCCAGCAGTCCATTCTCCGCCGCCGCCCGCTCGGAATCCGTCTGGACGACCATCCAGGCGAACCGCACGATCAGCAGGGCGAGGAGATACAGCGCTACGATTATCGCGATTTTCCTTCTTCTCATCATAGGTTACGAATTCGACGGCAATCGCCCGAATTCCTTCGGAATTGCACCGTGTTCACGAAGAAGATATCGGCAGCCGGTCCGCATGATCCCGGACGATTCGACTGATTTCGACGTTTTTTTATTTTACGAGGGAAAATCTTACATACAGTTAACGTTTCTCTTCTACAATAGGAAATATGTAGGGAGGCGACTGCCATTGGGCAAATGGTCGGATAGTCTACTGAATCAGGATCGCGTGCGGGCGATTGCGGAAGGAGCGCGCAAGGGGCCCGTCGGTCTTCTGGCCGGACGCCTGCCGCCCGAGGCGTCGGCATGGCCGAAGAAGAAGCTGAAGCTGTGGTCGGAAGGCCGGCCGGATATCGTCTGGGCCTGGCTAAGCGACCGGACGCTGCTGCTCGCCCTCCGCTTGCCCGAAGACAAGCGGCGTCTGGAGGAGGTTCTCGCCCGAACCGAGACGCACCTGCGCCAGATCGCCTGCGAGCGGCCCGAAGCGCCCGGCCCGATCGGCTTCGGCTTCGTTCCGGCGGGGGCGAGCCCGTACGATCGCCAAGCCGAGCAGCGGCTGCTGGATACGATCGCGGACGCCTTGTCGTTGGCCAAGACCGCGCTGAACGCCGATGCGGCCAAGCTCGCGAAGAGGATCAGGGAGAGAGAGAATAGCGAGCAGAAGGGTGACGGGAGCAGGGATAGCGGGAAGGATCGCGTATTGCAGGCCGCCGAGGCGCCCCTTCGCGATATCTCCGGCATGGAGATCGGGCGATTGGCGGCTCCGATGCCGGTCATGGCTCCCCATACGCTTGTCGCGGCCGCAGCCGAATGGTTCGAGTCTCATCCCGATTGCCACGGGATCGTCGTGGGGCTGGGGACGGCCCCGCAGGGCCTCGTCACCCGGGAACGGCTGAACGGGATGCTGGCATCCAAGTTCGGCGTGCCGCTGTACTGGCATCGAACAATCGACAAGATCATGGAGGGAGCTCCTCTGGTCGCGGAAGCGGACGTCCCGGTAGAGACGGTGGCCAGGCGCGCCATGAAGCGTTCGGATTCCCAACTGTACGATGCGGTGATCGTGACGGAACGAGGCAACTGCATCGGCGGCGTTACCGTGAAGGTGCTGCTCGAATCGTTCGCTTCGCTGCAGGCGGAAGCCGCGCGCCGCGTCAATCCGCTCACGGGGCTTCCGGGCGGAGACAGCATCCGCCGGGAGATCGAAGCCCGCGTCAAGGCGAAGCGGCCCTTCAGCGTCTACTACGCGGATCTCGACTACTTCAAGTGGTTCAACGACAGCTACGGCTACAGCGCCGGAGACGACATGATCAAGTACACGGCCTCCGCCCTGGGCTCCGTGCTCGGAGAATCGGAGGAAGACAAGCCGGGGAGCATGGGGACGAACGGGGCCTTGGGAGCGAACGGGGCCTTGGGAATGAACGGATTCCTCGGCCATATCGGCGGGGATGATTTTATCGCCATTAGCGAACGCTCGGATGCGGAGGCCTGCTGCCGCTCCTTCATCGATAGATTCCATGAAGGCGTCGACGCCTTCTACGGGGAGGCCCGCCCGATGACCGTGGTGAACCGGCACGGGACCAAGGTGGAGCAGCCCGGCGTATCGTTGTCCATCGCGGTTGTCCGCTGGGACGGTTCACGGGCCGTCAGCCACGAGCAGTTGTCCCAATGGGCCGCGGCGTGCAAGAAGACCGCGAAGGATAAGCCGGGCAGCTCGTACGCAATCTACGAGGCGTCATTCAGTGAACAGCTTTAACGACAGCGAGGAGGACAAGGGAATGGCGCTGGGAGCGTACCCCGGGCTAAGCATATCAAGGGCCTCGGACAGAGAGATGGCATTAATCTACTTTTATTGGAGCGGGGAGGAGAGAAGAAGAACCCTCTTGGACTCCCGTTCCAAGCAGCGGGTCGAGCAGCTCATCCGCGACTGCTTCGAGGAGCCGCTGCTTCCTTATCGAGTCGAATGGGCTCATGGCGACTTGATTCTGCTCTTCTGCTCGCCCGATCCTTCGGGCCCTCTGCCCTTCAAGCGGTCCCTTATGACGGCTGCCCTGGAGTTCAAGGGCAAGCTGGAGAAGACGATGCGTCCGCATCGCGGGGCGGCCGCGAACGCCAGGCTCCATGCCGGCTGCTCCTTCGGCCTGCTCAAGAGGGGCAGGGACCCGCAGCTCAAGGTCCACGAGATGACGCGCGAAGCGCTGCAGAACAGCCATAACGCCGATGCGCTGGACGAAGCGCTCCGCTTAAGCGAATTGGAGCGCCTGCTCGGGGAGAAGGCTCTCCGCTGCGTATACCAGCCGATCGTCAACATCCGCGAAGGGCGGCCGCTTGGCTACGAAGCGCTGTCGCGGCCGCAGGGGTCCGCCGTCTTCCCCGGTCCGCTTCCCTTGTTCGAATTCGCGGAGCGCGCCGGCATGGACTATCCGCTGGACCAGCTCGCGCGCGAGCAGGCGATCTCCGGCAGCGCCGGGCTGCGCCCCGGGGAGAAGCTGTTCCTGAACCTGACTCCCCAGATCATCAACGACCCGCAATTCACCCCGTGGCGGACGCTCGACCTGCTGCGGAAGCACCGCCTGACGCCGGAGCAGGTCGTGTTCGAGATTACCGAGCGGTCCAGCATCGAAGACTTCGGCTCGGTGGAGCGCGTTCTGGCTCACTATCGGAGCCAAGGCTACCGCATCGCCATCGACGATGTCGGCGCCGGCTACTCCTCGCTGCTGTCCGTCGTCGAGCTGAAGCCCGACTACATCAAGGTCGACCGGGCGATCGTCAGCGGCCTCCACACGGACTCGTACAAAGCGCACATCCTCGAGACCCTTGTCCTCACCGCCGACCGCATGGGCATCGACCTGATCGCGGAAGGCGTCGAGACGCAGGACGAGCTGGACAAGCTTCTCGCGATGGGGGTGAATTACGCGCAAGGCTATCTGCTTGGGCGCCCGGGGGAGATTGGCTGGAGACTCTGAGCGGCCGGCATGTTAATCGGTCGGGATGGCGCCTCCCCCTTGCCGTACGCGACCGTTTTGTGGCACAATACGGAGTATAGCAGTTCAACCGCGAGGCGAAGAACGCCCCGCTTCCTTCCGAATGGGAGGAGGCGGGGCGTTGTGTTTTTTATCCAATGGGAAGAGGTGAAGGGAATGAGCCTCGAGAAGGAACACGAGCAATGGATCAGGGATCATCTCAAACGCAGAAAAGGAGAGCGGAGGGATGCGCTCAAGCGTGGGCACGGATATGGAAATCGGCTGTTCGCGGAGCGGGTGTGGTGGCGTCTTGTCGGCCACTTGCATGGCTTGCACCCCGAATATGAGGTCAAGGACTGGCGTGGGCGACCCTACTTCGTCGACTTCATGTGGCTTGTTGGCGCTCTGTACATCGTCTTCGAGATTATGGACTTTGGCTCGCACGGTACCGATCGAAGCAAATATCGAATGGACCTCAACCGAGGACTCTACCTGCAGACTCAAGGTTACCTCGTGTTTTATATCTCTCTGGATGAACTGAAGGAGAATCCCGATTTTATCTTATCCTCGTTGCGATCGGCTCTGGCCCCGTATTTCTTGTCTACGAACCGGGGGAGTACGGGGCACAACCGCCACTCGCGGATGGAGCGGGAATTGATGCGCATCGCAGTACGCCATGATCGAATTCTGCGTCCGGCCGAAGCCGCGGAGGAATTGGAGATTCACCCCACCACGGTTGTCAAACATTGCCGAACGCTTGTGGAGAAGGGCAAGTTCAGAGCCATCGCCAAAGGATCGTCCAGAAGAGTCACCACTTACGAATATATCGGGACGGTCCAGAGCCCGGACCTATTCTGAGAATACTGTCTCCAAGAGAACAGTTAGTTAGTTAGTTAGTTAGTTAGTTGGGCGAATCAGCGAGGAGAGGTGACGGTGCGGGCACTTGCAGCATTGACGGGGGCGTAGGTTAGAACGGTATTGAGAGTATGGATGATGGCATTGATGAGAACGTTCGCGAGGGCATCGGAGAGGCCTGTTCGCCCCTCTCCTCGCCTCCTCCACTCCCCCCCTCTTGGCAGATTAAACTCGAAATTTCATGTTTAATTCAGCCGGGAAGCGCTAAATGGACGATTATGATCGAAATTTCAATCTTATTCGAGCCTAAAAAAACAAATCCGCAAAATATAGTCGAAAAACCAACTATATTCATTATTTTGGCACCGGATGGCGGAAATGAAGTTGAAAATTCGCGTCTACTCCGCCATCTGTGTCCCTTCTTCATCTCATCCGCCGAAGGGCTGATGAGCCGCCAGCAAATCTTCACTTCCCCGAGCCCCCGGCTGCTTCCCGCATCCGAATGCCGTGTTCGGCCAGCTTCCGAATCTCCTCGCACATCCTCGGATTGACGGGGTAGAAGCTCTCCAGGTAGCTCAGCAACTGCAGGGCCGATTCCGGAATCCGGTCGTACCCTTGCAGCATGCCGCCCAGCACGCTCGCGAACTTCGGGAACCGCCGCTCCGCCCTCCTCTCGTTGCCGAACCGATCCGGGTAATAGTCGACCTCCGGCTCCAACAGGTGCATCACCGACAACAAGCCGTCGATGGGGTAGCTCTCGATGAAGCGCATCGCGGACAGCTTCTCCCCTCTGAGGTATCGGCCAAGCCCGACGTACAGGTTCGTCAGCGCTTCGCCGAACACATGATCGACCGACACCGAGCGATTGCTCGGAATCGCGGCTTGCCCGTCGACGATTGCTTCGTTCGTATACGACGGGTGCTTCCACACCATTCGGCCGCCCGAATAGAGGGCGCTGTCCAGCTCCGTCTCCTCGAACACCGCGAATTCCCCGTAAATGCCGTCTTCGAACAGGATTTTGTAACCCATCTCGCAATTCATGAACCGGTAGGCCAGCGGACAGACGTCCTCCAGCCAATCCAGACGGTCGATGAACCGGTGCTTCTCCCCTTCTGCCGCAACAACAAAAAAATCGAGATCCGAATACTCGTCGATGCGATCCGTCTCCACTCCCACCGAGCCCAGTCCGAATACCGCATGCGCCCCTTGATGGCCCGCCAGCGACCGCCCGATGTCGTCCATTCTCCGCAGCAACTCCTGTTTATCCGCCATACTCCTTCTCCTCTCTTCCTCCGGAAGGCCGCCAATGCCAAAAAAGGGCCCAACCGCGCACTGCCGCGAGGTTGAACCCTAAGGTTACATGGCCTTCAAATTTAGTAAATAATACCATGGCAACGGTGCACCGTCAAGGCGGCTAAGCGTCTAACCGAACAAATCCCGGACCTCGTCCGCCACGGAACGAAGAGGGCGTCCGACCAGCCCGGCCAGATCGCCGGAGACGAACGACATCTCGGAGCAGGGCAGCATTCGGTAGAGGTCATTCCGATAGCCCGGGTCCGTGCGGTGAACCACCCGCCTCCCCGTCGCTTCCGTAAGGGAACGTGCCAGATTGCCTAGATTCCAGGTACGAGGCGGGGTCAGTTCATAGGTCCGGTACCCGTGCCCGTCCTCCGTCAATACGTTGGCGGCGGCTTCCGCCAGGTCGATGCGAGAGGCGGTATTGAACACCCACTTCCCCGGTGGGCTTGGCAGGATACCGCTGGCTGCAGCCTCCCGAGTGCCCAGAAGCTTCACGATATCCGAATAATAGGCATTCCTCAGAATGGTGTAAGGAAGCTGCGACTCCTTGATCGCCCGTTCGGTATCCAGATGCAGCTTGTGCACGGATAACCGTCCCTTCTCCGGCGCGAATAGGCTCGTATAAACGATGTGCCCGATTCCGGCTTGCTTCGCCGCATTGACGACGGAGAGGTGCTGGGCCAGTCGCGCCGTATCGTCCATGCTCGGGGAGGAGATCATCAAGAGCTTGTCAGCCCCGGCAAAAGAAGGTGCGAGCGATTCCGGCACATCGTAGTCCCCATACCGAACGTCCAGGCCGGACTCCCGATACGCTTGGGCCTGAGCCCCCTGCGGCCGTCTGATGCTGAGAATCATCTCCTCCGGACGGCACCGGAATTGCAATTGCTGCACAATCAATCCTCCGAGCTTGCCTGTTGAACCGGTAAGGACTATACGCATGGGATCGTCTCCTTGGATTAGAAAGTTAAATATTTAACTAAATTGGCGAAAACAACTGCATTAACGAGAACAATTGCCGAAAATGCTGAACACGACGGGAACATGGGTGTGAAAATCGCTAGATTGCGGATTGTTGAACTCCTATCGGGGCGACGGCTGGACAAACGGGCGGCTACAGCCACCGGGCGGCGGTTTTTATGCGGTTTTTCACACTTATCGCGCTCCACCCCCCCTCCATTCGCCGGTTTTATGTGATTTTTCACACTTATCACGCTCCGAAGCCTCTCCATTCGCCGGTTTTATGTGATTTTTCACACTTATCGCGCTCCGAACCCCCTCCATTCGCCGGTTTTATGTGGTTTTTAGCATAAATTGGACGTTAGCGTCCGTCGGGCAACGATTGTATGTGGTTTTTAGCATAAAAATGGTCGGCGGGGTGGTTTGTCAGGCGATGGATGCGGGATGCAGGAGGGGCCGCCGGCAAGAGACAGGACATCCGGCCAGGGCCCTCCCGGACCGATGCATCGGCCGATCGGCGGATCGCCTGCGGAAGCTTCCGCTAAGTAAAGCTAACCCGGTTCGCCCAAGTCCCCACGCAGCTTGCGCAGCAGCGACAGCAATTGCTTCAACTCGTCGGCGCTCAGCTTCGTCATCCGCTTGCCAATGGTCAATCGGTTGCCGGGCAGCGCGTCCAGCAGCAGTCTCTCCCCTACCTCGGTCAGCAGCACCCGGCGCTTGCGGCCGTCCTCCGGGTCATCGGCGCTGCGAATATAACCCTGTCGTTCCAACGGAGCCAGCAGCACACTGATATTGGCCTTCGTCACTCCGATTCTCTCCGCCAGAACCGAAGGAAGAATCGCGCCGCCCGCCTTGGCGATCTCGACCAGAATCCGGATGCGCGCTCCATTGATTCCTTGCGACGACCAGTACTTCTCCGAGACGCCGATAAGCTCGGCCGTCGTGTCCACCATCGCGAAGAAAGCCTCCACCTCTACCGGCTGCTCCAACACGTAGCGCTGCAGATCATCCATAGCCCTGAACCTCTTCCGTGAATTCCACTAGAGTGAACCCCGATATATAGTTTAATATTTAACTAAATCCAGTTTATCGTTTCCCCTGCACAATTGTCAATCGGCGCCCGGAAGGAATTCTGTCCGGAATTCGGAAGTCGACAGTCCCCGTCCCAACAGCCAAGAGGCCAGGACCCTCCTCCGAGGAATCCTGGCCTTTTTGTCACTAATGCCACTAGCCTAACCCTGCAAAGCTTCGGTCACATCCTGCAGCACGGCCAGGTTAGCCATGTAAGCGGAATTGATCCAGTGGCCGGAGGACACATGATGGACGCGGCCGTTCTTAACTGCCGGCATGGTTTTCCATAGCGGCATGTCGGCGAGCAGCTTGTCGACCTGCTCTTCGGTCTGGCCTTCCGGCGTAATGACGAACAGCTCATCCGCATCCAACTCCGGCAGCTTCTCGAGCGAGAGCGTACCGAAGTTATCCGGCGTTGCGCTCGCGAGCTCGGGCGCTGCCAAGCCCAGTTCGCCGTAAAGCAACTTGCCCGACAGGAACTCGCTTCCCACCACGTAGAATTCCTTCTCGGACGGCCATAGGATCGCCACCTTTTTCCCCTCGACGGATTGGGACAATTGCTCCTTCGCCTCGGCGATCTTGGCGTCGTATTCGGTCAGCTTCTGCTCCGCCAGCTCCTCCTTGCCCAGCAGCTCGCCGACCTTGCGCAATTGCTCTCCCCAATCGCCAGCCTCGCCGTTGAACAGATAGGTCGGGGCCACCTTCGCAATCGTCTCGTAATTCTCGACCGGCAGGAAGTGTGAACTGATCATAATAAGATCAGGCTCGAAGCCGAGCGCCGCTTCGGGAGACAGGCCGCTCATCAGATCGATGACGGGCAAGTCGGCAAGCCACGGCTCCAGGTGCTCCTGCACCGTGCCTCCCGCCGAATATTTCGCTACGGGAGTTACGCCGAGCGTCACCAACGCATCTTCCATATAAGGAGCAAGAATCCGCTCGGGGGTGGATTCGATGCTCACCTGGTGTCCATAATCGTCGGTCAACGTGCGCTCGGATGAAGCTGCGGCGGAAGCCGCGGCAGAGGCAGCAGCAGATGGAGAGACCGCGGCCGATTCGGAAGCGGCGGACGAGGCCGACGGCGTGACATTCGAGTTGTCGGCATTGCCGCAGGCGCCAAGCAGCAGAACGACAGCAGCGGTCATGACGGATAACGCATATTTTCTTATGGGCTTCTTCATCGTGTGTTTCTTTCCCCTTTTCCGCTATGTTTATGATAATGATTTTCATTCGCATAAACATTATAGCGGAAGAGACCCGGTTCTCAAATAGATAATTCCCGAACCGAAGGTGGACGATTCCCCAATCGACCGCCGAGACGGTCCGGCCGGCGGAGACGCTCGGCAGCTCCACCGCTCCCCATCGCTCGCCCCTCCAGCGTTCCGCCGCACGTCCCTCAACCGTTCTGCGTTGCCCGGCCGTTGCGGAATATTTGCCTGAACACTTTGCTGATCATCGGGTGGATAACCGACAGATGGTCTTCCCCTTCGATGAGCATACAGGCGATCTCCAGCCCCCGATTCTCATACGGCTTCAATCTCCGGCAGAGCTGCACGGCGTCCTCGATCATCGACGGCTCCTCCTCCGACCCGACCGCGAGAATCAGCTCCGCCTGCACCGCTCCCCGGCCCAGCCTCGCCTCGAACTCCGGCACCTTGCTCAGCAGATGATACTTGTTCCACCAGATCGAAGGACTCCCCGCCACGAACGAACGGAACGGCGAAGGCCGGTCGAAGAGCGCGTACAAGGCAAACAGCCCTCCCAGAGAATGGCCGAACAACGATTGCCGGGATACGTCAACCGGGTAACGGCTCCGGATAAATGGCAGAAGCTCCTGCTCCAAGAAGAGAAGGAACGAGTCCGCTCCGCCTGTCGGAGGCCACGCCATCCCGTCGGAGCGCAGCTCCGATTCCGGCGTCTCGACGGTGAAGTCGTACATTCGGCGGCCATACACGAACGGCTCCTCCGACTCGTATCCGATGCCGACGATCAGCCCCGGCGCAATTCCTTCGGGATGCCACGATTGCATTCGCATCGCTTCCGCCATCGAGCCGAAGTGCGCGTTGCCATCCACCGCATAGAGCGCCGGATACCCTTCCGCCGGAGCCGATCTTATCGGCTGCGAGACGAAGATGCAGTAGCCGAGCCCCGTATGTTCGGATCGCAGCCGGTACGTGTCCGTGCCCGGGATCTCGTAGCGCAACGGCTCGGCTGCGCCTTGCCCCGTCATGCCCGGCGGCCGTTCCGCATCCTGCCCGTAGAACCACAACAACGCTTGGGGAAAATATCGTGCGATAAACATCGTATCGTGTGTGCCGTCTTCCTCCAGTTCGAAGGCCAGCCGGTCCTCGCCGAGCCCCTGCGACTGCCACCGCCTGCGAAGCTCGAGCGCATACATGGCCGCGTTGCGCCGGGCATCCCGCTCCGCAATGCCCTCCTGTGCGCCAACGGACAAGAAAATCCGCAGCGGCTCGGGCACCGCCGATTGCTCGCGCAAGAAC
The DNA here is from genome assembly GCF_004801405.1 of Cohnella fermenti. Classification (GTDB taxonomy): domain Bacteria; phylum Bacillota; class Bacilli; order Paenibacillales; family Paenibacillaceae; genus Cohnella; species Cohnella fermenti. The sequence goes on along the minus strand of NZ_SSOB01000008.1, from coordinate 31,339 downwards.
CCCATTGCCCCTTCGTCCCCCAATGACGGAGACAAGGCCCCGATGAGGCCGAAGGCGTCGGGCCGAAGATGCGCCGCATATAAGGGAATCAGCCCGCCCCCCGCACTCCCGACGATCGCCGTTCGAGCGCCATCCGCCACCGTACGGTAATTTTCGTCCACATAAGGCTTGATCCGGCCCGCCAACTCGTCAACGCAGGCGCGATAGTGCCCGTCGAACGCTTCAACGCCTGCCAGAATCAGCTCCGGCAGCCAGCCCTCCAGGAACAGGCGGTGCAGATGATTCTCGCAATGCTTGACGAGTTCTCCCCCGCCCATGACGTAAACAACGGGGTATCGCTTGCCCGAGGTAAAATAAGAAGGAGGCAAACAAACGTCGATAGTCCGCCCTCCGATGCTTGCACGTTCGATTGTCCTCATGGGAACCCTGCTCTCCTCGACCTGCTCGGCCGACAGTCTAATCGAAGAACATTATAAAGAATCAGGCGGGTTCGACAAATAGACGATTAGCGGAACGGAAGTGGACGATTGCCCAACCGGCGGCGATACTCGCCCGGCGAGCAGCCCTCGTTCTTCTTGAACAGTCGGCTGAAGTAATGCGTGTCGGCATACCCGACGCTCCCCGCCACCTGGAGAATCGCGCAGTCGCTTGTCGCGAGAAGCTGCTTGGCCCGGTCGAGCCGATGCCGGATGAGGTAGTCGATCGGGAACATCCCCGTATACTTGTTGAACAGGTACGAGAAACGCTTGGCGTTCATGCCGCATCGCGCCGCCAGCGAATCGACGGTATGGGGCTCCATATAGAACCGTTGAATGTATGAGACGACATCGTCGATCTCGCCGCGATGAACCTGCACGCTTCCGCCTCGCGCGGCAGACAGCATATCGTGGACGAGGCCGAAGAACAGCTCCTTGCAGCGAACCGACGTAAGCTGTCCAGGCGTGTTCCATGCCTGGTTTAACAGGTACATTTTCTCCACTGTGGTCGGTTGGTTCCCGTAATTCATCATATAGCTCGTCCTGTTGTAACGGATGCCGTTCTGCGACTCCGAACCCGGCTCCCACAGCTCGTAATGGACGAGCAGATATTCCAAGTCCTCCGGCCCCGTCACCTGATGCCGCAGCTTCATGCCGACCGCCCCGTGAACAGCCTTGCCTGCCTTGAGTTCGTAAGCCTTGCCGTCGAATTTGAACATAGCTCTGCCTCTGATGACGAACAGCAAGCCCGATAACGCGATCGGCTCATCGCTCGTATTCTCCGGATAATGCACATTCGGCTTCATCGCCCCGAGATGCACGGCCTTGATGGTCAGGACCCCTTCCGCGAATTCCCGAGCGATCGCCTCGACATCGTTCTTCATGGGAGTCCCCCTTGCCCGTCGGCGCGATAATGACAAGATAATATGATATTATGGCATCACAGATCAAATTGAAAAGCGATAGAGAGAGAAACGAATGAACATTCATTATCATGACGCCGAAGAGCTTGATAGATGCAAGAAGCTGATCGCTTCTATCATCGAGAAGCATAAGGGCAGATACGGCTGGATTGATTGCGGAAGAACCAAAGCGGACCGCTTCGCGGAAGAGATGATCGCGGTGCTCGAGAAGTGCGGGGAGACCGAGAATATGCTTCTAGCGCTGGATATCGCCTGCCTCGTGTTGGAGGAAGCGGTGCAAGCCTTCCAATATGCGGACGATTCCGATGGGGATATCGGCTGGCTGGCTGATGAAGCGCTTGAGGCAATCGACGGGGCAATAGCGGACAACGTTGAATGGGAACCGGAATTAAGACAACAGGTATTCCACAAGCTGCTGCGGCAGAGCGACAGTGCGGTTTTGGAAGGATGGGAAGATTACAAGGTCGCCCTGCTCGGCATGTGTGCCCGCTTCGCCGATGTTAACACCTTAAGACATACGTTAAAAGCGAAAATAGATGATAGCATTCACACGAACGCAACCCAAGAGGGGCGGAGGTACACGAGTGAGGCCTTAAACAAAGTGTGGCTGGGCGTCCTTCAGGAATACGGCAAAGAAGAAGAGACGGAACAATTTATTGCGGACAATCTCCACTACAGCTCCTTTAGAGAAACCCTCATTAATAAATTTATGCGAGAGAAGAATTATCCCCGTGTGGTGGAATTGGCTGTGGAAGGCGAACAGCAGGACGGGAATTATGCGGGGTTAGTGTTACAATGGCAGGAAATCAGGTATGCCGCCTACCGCGAGCTGCAACGCAAGGAAGATCAGGCACAACTGGCCGAGCAGTTGTTGCTTGCCGGCAAGTTCGAATATTATAACGAGCTTCAGCAGTTGGCCGGTGAAGATCGGGATGCCCTGTACGATCGTTTGAAGCAGCAGCTCAAGATGGAACAAGGCTGGCGTGCACAAGGCATGTATCTCCGGCTCATCTCCGAGGCGAACGACTTGGACGAGATGATGGCGTATGTGAAGGAGAACCCGGATGTCATTGAATCGTACGCCGACAGGCTTGCGGGGAAATTCGGGGATGAGATTAGCGACATCTATAGCGCTCATGTCAGGAAGACGGCAAGCTTGGCGACGAAAAGGAAAGGTTACCAGAAGGTATGCGACATGTTGCGGCGTTATCGGAAGATAGCGGGAAGCGCCAATCAAGCGAGCTTGATTGGCGAGCTTCGCGATTCTTATGCGAACAAATCGGCCTTTATGGACGAGTTGGATCGGGTGAAGTGAGATGGCATTGTTCAAATGATAGTCTTTGAGTTGCCGGGCTGTTTATTGCATGTATAAACTTGCGCTGTTATAATCAAGCTAAAGAAGGAGACGTGCGGCTAACACGACTCCTTCAGCACAATAGACCGCTTCAAAGGCGGTCGGCTTCGGTAATGAAGTCGGAAATAGACCGTTTACCTGTCAAGAGGGCGGTCTATTTTTGTTGATTAATTACTGCAATGATGGCAACAATCAGCGTGATCAGCGCAACGATTAACGCACCAAAACTGATCATCAACATCAAAGAGTCTTTAACCTCCATGGGCATCCCTCCCTTCATAGAGAGGTAGCCGACCACCCTTGCAAGCCGTTCTATGTGCCTGTCCCATTATAACATAATTTGTCAGATGATGTTCACTTGACGCAAGTTCAAGATATATTTTTTACCATGCGCCTCCTTGGCGCCCCTACAAACTCCGCTCGGTCACTCCCGTTGCCGGATCGAAGACCAGCATCTTCGTCCCGATCTTGTCGATGAAGAAGCGATCGTGGCTTACCGTAATGACGGCACCGGGAAAATGAATCAGAGCCTGCTCCATCACCTGAATGCTCGTGAGGTCCAGATGGTTGGTCGGCTCGTCCAGGATGATAACGGCGGCGCCCGAGAGGAGACACTTGGCCAGCGCCACCCGGGCCTTCTGCCCGCCCGACAGATTGCCGATCACTTTGCTCAGGTCCGCCTCCGAGAATTGCAGCATGGCCAAGAACTTATTCACCTTTTTGCGCGGGGCGTCCAGCCCCAGTCCGTACGTATTCACCGCGTGGCTGACGGTATCCTTGGGATCAAGCTCCTCCCACATCCGGTTGAAGTAGGCGTAGCTGACGCCCTTCTCCCAGATGACCTCTCCGGACTCCGGCTTCTCCTGCCCGGTAAGCGCCTTGATGAGCGTAGACTTCCCGCTTCCGTTCGGCCCCGAGATAACCAACCGATCTTCCTTCTGAATATCGAAGCTGACGTTCTTGAAGATCTGCCGCCCCTCGTAGGTCTGCCCGATCTTCTTCGCCTCGCACAGCTTGTCCGGGAAGCGCAGCCTCTCGTAAATATCGGTAATCAGCACGTTGACGGGATGCGGCTCGACCCGCTTCTTGTTGTCCGCCAGCTTGCGCGAGAGACGGTCCTTGGAGCCCGACTTGCGATTCGCGCGCTCGTCGATCGCCTCGGATTCCATAAGAAGCAGCTCCTCCTCCCACTCAAACTGGCGGTCGAGCTCCTTCTTGCGCATTTTCTTCTTGCGGACGTAATCGGTGTAGTTGCCTTCATATTCCTGAAAATGATAGTTCTCGATCTCGATGGTGCGAGTGACGACCTTGTCAATGAATTGCCGGTCATGGGACACCAGAATCATGGCGCCCTTGAACCGGAACAGCCATTGCTCCAGCCATGCGATGCCTTCTATGTCCAAGTAATTCGTCGGTTCGTCGAGCAGTACGACATCGGGGAGCTCGATGAGCATCTTCGCCAGCGCCGCGCGGTTGCGCCATCCTCCGGACAACTCGTCGATCGGCTGATGCCGCGATCGGTCGTTGAACCCGAGCTTCGTCAGCACCGTATCGATCTCGACGGACACGTTCCAGCCATCAAGATGCTCCATCTGCTCGAACAGCTCCGCCTGCCTGGCGAGCAGCCTGTCCATCTCGTTATCGTCGGTGACGACACCGAGCTTGTCCCCGACCTCCTGCAGCTCCCGTTCGATAAGAGCCACCTGCTCGAAGCAAGCTTCCAGCTCCTGCTGAACGGACAAGCTCCCGCTGAGCTCCGAGAACTGCGAGAAGTAGCCGATTCTCGCCTGCGGATCTACCTCTACCTTGCCCGATGTCGGCTCTTCCTTGCCCAGGATGAGCTTAAACACCGTCGACTTGCCGGCGCCGTTCCGGCCGATGAGACCGATCCGCTCTCCTTGCATTACTCGGAAATAAATATCGCGGAAGATCATCGAGTCTTCGTACTTCTTCGTGACGTTCTCTAGACGTATTACGCTCATGGCGATCACCTTTCTGGGTGCAGCTTCTAGGGTGATTATAGCATGGTTGGTTTGGAGATTGTTCCTTGGTCGAGAGGATTCCCGGCGTTCGCCCGATGGACATTAAATTATATATAATATATAATGTCTGTGACGAAATTATATATTATATATAATATTGTTGGCGATTCTTATCAAACTTATGGAGGCGTCATCATGGGAAGACTTACGGGCAAGGTAGCCATTATTACGGGTGCAGGCAGCGGAATGGGAGCCGAGCAGGCCCGCCTGTTCGCTAAGGAAGGCGCGAAAGTCGTCGGCGCGGACATGAACGTTGCAGGTCTTCAAGCTGTCGTGGATGAGATCAAGGCTAACGGCGGAGACGCCATCGCGGTTAAATTAAATATTTCTTCCTCCGAAGAGTGGATTAGCGCCATCCAAACGGCGGTCGACACCTTCGGCAAATTGAATGTCCTGGTGAATACGGCAGGAATCGTCGGTCCGTTCACCTTCAAGGCGGTCGACCATGATCCCGACGAGTGGGACAAGGTCATGGCCATCAATCTTAAAGGCGCGTTCTTGGGATGCAAATACGCCATTCCCGAGATGATCAAGGACGGCGGCGGTTCCATCGTCACCGTCTCTTCCATCGGCGCCCTGATCGGCGGCCAAGGCGGCACCGGCTACGGCGCCGCGAAGGCGGGCCTGATCGGCATGTCCCGCAACATCGCAGTCGACTACGGCAAGGATAACGTGCGCTCCAACGTCATCTGCCCGGGCCAAATCCGCACTCCGATGTCGGCTTTCCTGGAGACAGAAGACGAGCAAGCGAAGGCAGCCAAGCAATACTATCTGGGCAAAACGCCGATGGGCCACTTCGGCGATCCGATCGATATCGCCTATGCCGCGCTCTTCCTGGCCTCGGACGAGTCCAAATTCATCACCGGCACCGAATTGCCCGTGGATGGCGGAGTTATGGCCAACTAAGAGAAATGCATTCGCAATAGCACAAGAGACAGCTTCCCGCGAGGGGGCTGTCTCTTGTTGTTTATAGATTCAAGGATTGCCGGATTAAAATCTCGAAGGCTTCCTTCGCTTGGGCAAAGTCCGAACGAAGAATGGCTTGGACCATCTGTTCGAGGTAAGCATAGCGGCTTCGCGTCTTCTCGACGTCACTCCACTTCAACTGAGAGTAGGCGTTCGTAATAAACGTGATGTCCGAGTAAATTCTCATAAAGGCGATATTCTCGGCCACTTGGAAGATATGCCCGCATAACCGATGCACGTTGACCACATACTCCAGAATGTCATTTTGCGAAAGTGACCGCTCTGCCTCGACCAGATACTTCCGCAGCCGATCGCGCTTCTCTTCATCCCACTTCGGCTCCGAATAATCGATCGCGAGCTCGGACAAGCGAACCAACGCTTCCGTGTAGTCGTCCATCTCCTGCTGGGAGAAGGACTTCACGCGCACGCCCCTTCTGGGCAGCCGTTCCACGACACCGGTATTCTGCAACAGATAAAAGGACTCCCGAACGGGAATGTTGCTGACGTTCAACTCTTCCGCTATATCCGATTCGATCAGCCGGGTTCCTTGCGTCAGCTCGCCTTTGAATATTTTCCTCATGATGTGGCTTGCGATCTGCTCCGGCAACGATTGGGACTTCCCGTCCAAGATCGAAGAGAAAGAAAATTTATCCATCCGTTACTCCCTATTCCCTTCAGGTAAGCTTGATTAGATTCAATATACCGCCGACAACGCAAATTGCCAAGGCCCTCTAATGACTACTTCCGGTCTAGTCAGCTTTAGCCGTTTTTGTTCGAGATGACGGGGTTGTTCTCGCCTTCGTCTTGGATATTGCCCGGCTTGTTGTTGATGAACCGGTTGCGGAACAAGAAGTTGGCCCTATGCGCGGAGCGAACCCAAGAATCGTTCACACCGTGTTGATCTCGCCATAAAGATTATTTTGGGGTTGCATATTAACTCAAACTGCTGTAATATATGTCTTCTGGGAACGTTAAAGTTCAATATGCTTTGTTATTCTATCGCGGGGTGGAGCAGCCCGGTAGCTCGTCGGGCTCATAACCCGAAGGCCGCAGGTTCAAATCCTGCCCCCGCAACCAATTTGCACTTACAGTTCGATATTTATATAAGAATGCCTTTAACCCGCAGGATGCGCGGATTAAAGGCATTCTTTTTTTGTCCTACTGCAACGAATTGCTGACAAGCGGACTTCGCCGTATTCGCCAGAGTCGTATAATGCTCGATGCTCATTCGATTCCCCTCACCCCCCAATCCCCCAAAAAAAGAAATGAACCAAGCCCGCCGTTATGACAATATTTAAGAGAATGGCCATTCAGGAAGGAGCAAGTCGCTTGGAACCCGATGAGTTGATCGAGCTCGTGAGGCAACACGGCAAGTCGATTTATGCTTTCTGCTACCGACTGACGGGGAACAAAGCAGATACTGACGATTTATATCAAGAAACCTTTCTTAAGGCCGTGGAGCTCCGACACAAGATGGACGCGTCCCGCAATCCTAAAGCTTATCTCCTATCGATCGCCATCCGGCTGAATAGGAATCATCGTCGCAAGTTCGCCTGGAGGCAACGGATTGTTCCTACGTCGGAGCTTGATGCAGCAACTGGCGCCGGCACGTTCGATTCGCTCGCAAGCGAAGCAACGCCGGAGGACGCCGTGCTGTCGCTCGAGCTTCGCAGCATGGTTCAGGACGCCGCCAATCGTCTAGGCGATAAGCTAAAGCTCCCCCTTTACCTGTACTACACGGCGGATATGGCCGTCGAAGAGATTGCTTCGGCGCTTGGAATTCCGGCAGGTACGGTGAAGAGCAGGCTTCATACGGCGCGCAAGCTAATGAGACAAGCATTGGAGGTTGAATCCCCATGAAGGATGCGGATTTGGAGCGTATGCTCAGACAATCTCTGGCTTCTGCGGCGGAGCCTGAGGAGCCGTTGAATCAGAGCATCATCCATCAAATAACGGAGCGGAGCCGAATGAGAACCAACTACAAGAAGAGATTATTCATTGGGTTATTCGTTGCCATATTCGTGCTGATAGCAGGAGCATCCGCGTACGCGGCGACTCAGTTATTCACTGCCAAGCAGGTTGCCGAGCACCTGGGTGACCCGCAATTGGCGGAAGCGTTCGAGAGCGAAGAGGCCATTCGGATCAATGCTGCCAAGGACTCCGGAGATTATCGGTTTACGTTGCTTGGCATCGTATCCGGAGTCGACCTTAGCATATCCCGCCATTCCAGTGAGGACGTCTATCCTAACCGAACCTATGCGGTCGTCTCCATTGCCAGACGAGATGGCCAGCCAATGCCGGACGTCCCGGACCCCGAATTCGGCAAGGTCCCCTTCTTCGTCTCGCCGTTGGTCAAAGGTTTGAAGCCGTGGCAAGTGAACATTGCCTCAATGAATGGTGGATTCAGCGAAGACGTCATAGACGGGGTCATGTACAGAATCATCTCATTGGATGAGGTGGAGATTTTTGCGGATCGAGGAGTGTACTTGGCGATCAGCAGCGGCAGTCCGTTCTATAGCAACGATGCGTTCCGCTATGACGAAGCGACGGGCGAGATCCATGCCAGAGAAGACTATCCCGGTGCCTCGGTGCTATTCGATCTCCCTCTCGATGCAGCCAAGGCGGACCCGGCCAAAGCGGATGCTTACGTAGAAGCGCTGTCGAACCCGACTTCGGACTCTGCCGAGCAAGAGGAGCAGGAGGAGCAGGAGGAAGACTGGGTGCAATGGATTGAACGATTGCGGGCCCAAGTTCGCGCCGGAGAGTTGATCGGCGAGACGATCGCCGAATCCGTTCAAGAAGTAAGCTATGACGAATCGGGCGATATCGAGTATTCGTATAACGGTTGGAACGTATCGCGGCCTATCGATCAATTGTTCAAGAAGGATCAAGTCGGCTATTCGGATTATTTCCCTATCAGCGGGGACGACGAGAGCTACAAGGCCGTGCTGTTCCACAGAGACGACAACGGCATCATTACCGGCAGGGTCGTCGTGCTGTCGAGGGAGTGTCCCGGCCTTTGCTGAGACCACGCCCCCTTTCTCCCGTAAATAGATAGAACTGCCCGATTTGCGGCTTAACCGGGAGAACGGAGGGAATGCGATTGCAACTGGTCCTTGACCATATCGTGAAGACATTCGACAACAAGAAGGTGCTCCAGGGAGCGGAATTTATTTTCCAACAAGGGAAGATTTACGGTCTGCTCGGGCGCAACGGCGCCGGCAAAACAACGCTGTTCAACTGCCTAAGCGGAGAAACGAAGATGGATGGCGGCCGGGCGCTGCTCGAGGAGAACGACACGGCGAGGGAGCTGCGGGAGCAGGACGTCGGGTACGTCTATTCGCTTCCGATTCTGCCCGAGTTCCTGACCGGCTACGAGTTCGTGAAGTTCTTCATGGACATCAACAAGGACAAGCTCGAACCGGGCCGGACGCCGGACGATTATTTCGATCTGATGAGCATCGCGAAGGAAGACCGCCACCGGCTGATCAAGGGATACTCTCACGGCATGAAGAACAAGCTTCAGATGCTGCTGTTCCTTCTGACGAAGCCGCCGGTCATTCTGCTGGACGAGCCGCTGACTTCCTTCGACGTCATCGTGGCGCTGGAGATGAAGAATCTGCTCCGGGAGATGAAGACGGATCATATTCTGATCTTCTCGACCCACATTCTGCAACTGGCTACCGATCTGTGCGACGAACTGGTCGTCTTGAACAACGGGGCGCTGTCCTCCGTGCCGTCCGAGCTGCTGCATAGTCCGGAGTTCGAGGCGAGCGTCATCGAGCTGCTGAAGGATGAGGGATGAGAGATGAGAGATAAGGAATGAGAACCATGACGGGAACGCTTAATACGCTGCTCTCCATCCGGACGTCGACGACCGCCAATCGGTTCTTTTATTATTTTCGCAAGGTGCCCTTCATCGGCCGCCTTCTGCCCGACACCGCCTATTCCAACCTGAAGCTCAAGCGCTTCATGTACGTCATCGTGCGCATCGTCAGCCTCCTGTGGGGATTCGCTGCCAAGTTCGCCTACCTGGGTCTGCTCTTCTACTTGCCGATCGGAGCGCTGGGCGGGGATCTTCCGGAGGAGGACCGGCTTCGGCTATTCTTCCATCTGTTCCTCTTGCTCAGCTTCGTCGTGGCGGGCGTCACCTCTGCGGTTGTTCTGGAGACGAAGAGGGAGAAGTATATCGCGGTGAAGCTGATGAGGGTGGCGGCCGCCCGGTACATGAAGGCCTCTCTCGGCTATCGGTACGTCCTGTTCTTCGTCCAATTCGTCCCGGCGCTGCTATTCTTCATCAAGATCCTCGGAGGCTCCGCGCTTCAAGGCGTTCTGCTGGCGGCGACGGCCACCTTGTGGAGAGTGCTGATCGAGTATCAGCATCTGAGACTGTTCGAGAAGACAGGCATGGTGCTGATCAAGAACAACGCCATTGTCTGGCTGACGATCGGCATCGGCTATGCTGCGGCGTACGCTCCTCTCCTCCTGGAGACGGTGCCGTATCGGGTGGAGCTGCTGGTCAATGGTCCCTTGGCGTTAACGGTATCGTTATGGGGAAGCTTCGCAGCCGTCCGGCTGGCCCGTTACCCCGATTACGCGAGAGCGGTCGAAGCCGCGACGAAGAGAGACGACCCGCTGCTGAATCTCGGCCAGGTGTTCGCGGACGCGCAGAAGGCCGACGTGAAGAAGGCGACAGGAGACTATACGGGGGAAAATCTGACTGATGAGCCGGCACGGGGACAAGAAGGGTACGCGTACTTAAATTCCCTCTTCTTCGCTCGGCATCGCAAACTGATCGCTCAGCCGTTGTACAGGAGGCTTGCGATCATCGGCGGCATCGCCTTCGTTGGAACGCTCTTCGCGCTGCTGAAGCGCGAGTCGATCGCCGAACCGGAGCTGTCGGTTATCTTCCCTTATCTGCCTCTGGCGCTCTTCTTCCTCTCCATAGGAGAGAGAGTGTGCAAGGCGATGTTCTACAATTGCGACCTGAGTTTATTGAGATACGGCTTCTATCGCAACGCGGCCAATCGGCACTTCCGAATCCGCCTGAGACGGATCGTCGGTCTCAACCTGATTGTCGCCGCCGCCATCGCCGCCGCGTTAACGATTGTGGCCGTTGCGATCGGCGCCCCGTTAGGCGGGGATCTCGTCATGCTATGGGTCTACGCGCTGTCGCTGTCCGTCCTCTTCTCGGTGCACCACCTGTTTATGTATTATATTTTCCAACCGTATAGCGTCGAATGGAATTCGAAGAACCCGATGTTCCACGTCTTGAACGCGCTCGTCTCGATGTTCTGCGGCGCCAGCATCTGGATCGAGGCCCCGGCCTCCATCTTCTTCGCCGCCGCCCTGATCCTGACGCCGCTGTATCTCGTTGCCGCACTCGTTCTCGTGAAGCGGATCGGGCCCCGGACGTTCCGGATCAAGTAGGCGGCGAAGCGCCTAGTCCGCCTGCCGCTCAACCTCCAGGATCGCTCTCTGATGGAGAAGGCGCATCACGCTGTCTTCCATCGGAGGATTGGACAGCCCGAACCTCACATCGCGGTAGAGCCGGCCCAGCGGATGGGACTGCGCCAAGCCGTGGGCCCCGGCGATCCGGAGAGCCTTGTCCACCACGGACAGCGCCGTCTGAACCGCGAACACCTTGACCGCCCCCAGCTCCGCCTGCCAGTAGCCCGGATCGCCGTCCGATTCCTCGAAGCGAGCCGCCGCCGCGTACATATAGTGCCGCGCCGCCGACAATTCCAGCTCGATCCCGGAGAGCTGCTGGCCGATGTTGGGCGCGTACAGGATCGGGCGGTCGAGCGTATTCGGCTGGTAGCTCGCGGCGAAGGCCAGCGCTTCCTCTCTCGCCGCAAGAGCGATTCCCAGGTAGCACGCGGGAATGTGCAGCAGGTACGGGTTCACCGTCGGCCCGCTCTTCTGCGTTGCCCGGAAGACAAGCGCTTCCGCCGGCAGCTCCACGCCGTCGAGCACGAGGTCATGGCTCCCCGTCCCGCGCATCCCCATCATATTCCAGGTCGGATCGACCGTCACGCCGGGAGTCGACAGCGGGATTACGAAGTCCGCGTGACCCCCTTCCTCCTCCATCGTCACGCCGACGATCGCCGTATCGAGCTCGGGCGACAGCGTCGTGAACGTCTTGCGCCCGTTCAGCACGTAGCTTCCGCTGGCCGTCCGTCTCGCCGTCGTCTGATACTGGCCGCCGCGGGACGGGCTGCCCGTCGCCTTCTCCGAGTTCGCCCGGTTCGTCAAGCCCCCGGCCACGGCCGAGCGGAACAGTTGCGCCAGCGCCGCTTCCGTCCACGGGCGCCGAACCGCCAGCTCGAACACGACGCTAAGGTGCCAGCCCATCCCGAGCGCGATGGCGGGATCGCCCTGCGCAAGCCGCTCCTGATAGAGCAAGAACTCGTACAGGCCGATCTCCTCGCCCCCGTACTCCTTCGGAACCGTCCAGCCGGGATAACCGATCCTCCTCAGCAATTCGATATGCTTATGGCTGAAGCCATTCGCCTGATCCGTCTCGTGCGCCCCCGCCTTCATCTCGTCGGCCGCCTGGCCGATGAGCCGGAGACGCTCCTCCTGCTCCCGCGTTCTCGCGAAACTAACGTTGCTGCTCATCGTACGGTCACCCTCCTCAACCCCAAAACTAACTTTCCTGAGCCGTTAAGTATGGCTTAAACGCTAACACCATTCGTTCCGAGCGTCAACCTCTCGCGCCCGCGCGAAGAGGCCCCCTGCGCGCCTTTGTCACCTATTCGAGTCCTTCGCCTTGACCGCCCCTCGCCACCCTAATGAGATGCAAATCTACATCACATTGCCTCAAATTGGCATAAAATCAAACAAAGAGATGCAAAAGTGCATCTCTTGGGGACGGTTAGCGCCCAATAATCGGCCTTTCTGGGAAATCAGATGTATTTTTGCATCTCTTCAGCGTTATTGCGGCGTTTTTCCGGATATGTAGTGTATTTTTGCATCTCATTGGACAGTCGGGGCGCCGACATCGAGGGTGGGGGCGAGGGACAGGAGCAGCGGAAAAGAGGGGCGAAGTTCCCGGTCTCATTCCGTTTATTCTGTCAACATTGACAAGCCTGGCCGATAGTCTCGGCCAGGCTTGTCAAAATTACAACTTTTAAGAATTTTCGGCCGGCGAACGGTCCAGATAACGATCTGCCCCCTTGTAGACGAACCCTTCCGGTTCCTTACCCATGAACTTGAGCAGCCGTAGCTTCAACTTTCCAATCAAGCGGCCTAACGAAATCTCGGGCTAAGCCGGCAATTTATTCAACCTCCCAATTCAAAAGCGTTATTGCTAATAGGCAAGTACAGATACGGCATTGACATAATGAGTGCCCGAAGTGCTGCCCCAAGATTCGATATTGATTCTATCCAGGTAGGAAGCGCTGTTCTCGAAGCCGCAGCCGCTCGCTTTCAGCACATCGTTCACATAAACATCGAACTTGTTCGTTCCCGGATTGGCGACAAATCCGAATTTGTAGAACACACCGCTGCTGTAAGATTGAATGGTATGTTCCCCGGAGGAATCGACATACTTGATGTTGCCGTCGCTATGGAACCTGATGCAGCCGACCCGTACGCTTGCATTCTTCAGTTCAAAATCCAAACCGTGTCCGCTCGCTTGATCGCTTCTGACATACGCAGCCGCATTGACCCACCCGCTATGCGCCACGAACGTTCTGCTCATGCCCGATTTGGCTGCGCCGCTTGAATCCTGAAGCCGAACGCTCTTGTCCTCCGCGGAGGGCACGTTCTCCACCGTGATTGTCCCTCCCGTTGCATCGACGGCCCATCCGCCCGGAAGGAACCCTTGGGGCTCCCGGTTCCAATCATCGTCGATCATCACAAGGACATTCGTCCATTCCACTTCATTAACGTAATGCGTTCCCGTTGTGCTGTCCCAGGACTCGATGTTCAGGCTGTCCAACGAAGATGCCCCGCCGTTGGCGAAGACGCAGCCGCTCGCTTTCAGAACGTCGTCCACGTAAACGTCGAACTTGTTCAGGTTAATGTTAGCGATGAATGCAAGCTTGTAGAACGCGCCGCTGCTGTAAGCCTGTACGGTATGCTCGCCGGTCCCGTCGATATACTTGATATTGCCATCGCTATGGAAGCGAATGCATCCGATCCAAGTGCCCGCGCTGCGCAATTCGAATTCCAAGCCGTGATTGGTTTGTTCCGGCCTGATGCTTGCCGCCGCCCTCAGCCACCCATTCTGAAGCGTGTAGGTCTTGCTCATTCCCACTATCGCGGACCCGTTCGTATCCTGTAATCTGACGCTTTTATCGGTCGCAGACGGAACGTTCTGCACCGTGACCGTTCCTCCGGAAGCAACCGTAGTCCACCCGGCCGGGCCGATTCCCGTCGTATCCACATCGAAACGGTCCCGCGTCAATAACGGAAAGTCGAACCATTCGAACTCCGCGCTCACCCCGGCAGTGCCCTGCGCGATCAACCCGATCTTGTTGATGGCAAAGGCAATTCCGGTATAGGTCGCTCCCGTCGTCCACGTGATTTCATCATGGCTATAATCGAGCGTGCAAGTCGTCCCGCTTTTCTTTATTCTCAGATAAACCGGATTGGATTGGAACGCAATCTTACTGTTGGACGGCGTTCCGCCGGTCTCCCTTGCAACTGAGACGCACAGCCCTCCTGCCCCGCTGTCGTAACCGTAACCAAGCAGAATATAGTTATCGTCATCTCCATACGCGATCAAACCTGCGTTCTGGTAATTTGCAACGGGCTGGAAGTTCAATTTTGTGCTGGCCTGCCACTCCGGAAGCATCGGGGTATCCCGCAGCAGAATATTTTCCGTCGTATTGACCGGCCCCCAAATGTCTTGGCTCTGAAGCGTAATGCTCATCCTTCCAGGCTTTGACGTCAGACTCCAGTTCGCGGCATCTTCCCTGATCCAGCTCCAGTTCGGATTAAGGGTTGCGCTATCAAACTCATCGGTATGCGCAGGAGGAAGCGCCTGGTAAACCTCCCACTCGGACAGGGACGGATTGCCGCTGATTGTGTTAAAAATATAAAATCGGATTTTGGATGTGCTCACGGGTATGATTGGCATCACCCGTTTTGCCTGAACGCGTTTGCCGTTAAAGCAACTGCGCCATTCGCCAATGACATGATCCCAATACTGCACCTGGAATCTGTCGATGCTGGAACCGGACGCTTCTTTTACATAAAACTTGCTGATTGTCACGCTGGATGCAAATTCGAGCTGCACCCACTGGTCGGCGGATGTCGCGGCCGTCCATGCCGTGCCCAAATTACCGTCCTTGACATTCCCCGCGCTGCCGCTGTTCGTGGAAGCCGTGGCGGACGCCGCGGCGGCAAGGTTCGCCCCATTGACCTCAAGCGGCTCCTGCATCTCGACATTGTTGTAAAAGCTGAGTCCGCTATTGTCGTACTTCTTGTGACCGCCTTGGGAGCCGACATTGACATTATCGTAAATGGTGTTGTCATGCACGATGCCCGTGTTGTTGATATCCAACAGCGCAATCTCGCCCACTGGCGCGTAGATGGATCTCGGATCCGGATTCAGGCAATCGTTGTAAAAGACGCTGTTCTTGATTTCGATATCGACGTTGTATGACGGATTATTCATAATCATAATCGCGCTGTTGGCATTGTCGTGGAACAGACATTGATCGAACACGACCCCGTCGTTCGAGCCTTCGTAGTCGAAGCCGGCTCCGTCGTAGCAATCGTTGCGTCGGCCGTCAGCGAATTCGCATCGGACAAAAGTCACATCCTTGCAATGTTGGGCAAAGCCGCTGCATGAACCGACGTAGAAATAATCGTTGGCGCCGCAAACGGAGATCAGTTCCGTTACCGTTGCATTCTCGAGACGGAACAACGACAATGGAGACGAACCCATCTCCAACGCAGTGATCCCCGAGATCGTCACATCTTTGATGTTATAGGCCCCGTCAACGCCCCCGCCCATATCGATGCCGACCGTACAATTCTCGAATACGCAATTTTTAATGTAGATATCCGACAGCGCAACGGATGCTCCGGTATCCCCCGCTCCGATCGACACGGCGCGTGGCAGAATGTCGCCTGCCGTCAGGCTGTGATCTGCCAAGTAACAATCGTGAATAAACAAGTTCTCCAGTCGCACATATTGGAGATTGGTTCTCGTTCCGGCATTTGCATTAAGAGCCGTCGGGAAATTCGCCAGCTCGAGATCGCGTACTTCCCAGCCGGAAGGGGTATCGATCAGAATTCCAACATCCAAGGACGCATATTGGAAGCAGTCGACCAACACGTTCGTATCGGTGGAGGAGGGGTTTTTGTCAGACCTCACGACTATCTTGATCGTATGCGTGCCATCAGGCAGCCCTTGTACGCTGTAAAGCCATTGCTGCAGCAACGACGAAGCATTGTACAGGTCCACCGTCTTCTGAAGAACGTTGTCCATGTATACATCCGCCTTGCCTTCATTGCTCCCTTTAGGACCGATCCAGGCAACGCTGGTTCCTGTGAATGTAAATTGCACTTCGTTGCCTGCCGTATTGGAATGATGAAAATCGTTGTTGTAGTAACCCGGTGCGGATGAATTGTAGCCCCAAGAGCCGGTATACGTTATACCCGAATTGTCGTCGTTGATCTTCGTCGGGCCAGAGGCGGGCCAGTTGCCGTATAGCTTCGGCGCGTCACCAGCGCCATAGGCGCCGACAACGATCGGCGATGCCGATGTGCCCGTACCTTTGAGGGATAACGATTCGTTCCATACGTCTCCGCGTTTGATAAGCAGCTGGTCTCCGGGTTGATAGGTCAATGCGGAAGCTTTGGTCAACGTTTGCCAAGGCGCCGAAGCACTCGTGCCGGCATTGCTGTCATTTCCGGATGAGCTGACATAATAGGTCGTTGCCAAGATTTAACCTCCTTCAAGATAGAAGCACCGGGAGGAACGGCACGGCACACAAAGCACCTTGCCGATCCTCCCGATCCTTCAACGTTTACTATTCGTTCGACGAGACATTGAACCCTCGACTCTGGAATACCGCTTCCATTTCTTGCAGCGCGCTCGGATATCCGATCTTGTCGTTGAAGTACTTCAACGTCTCATCCCAGCCCTTGTCGAACTGTTCCTCGTTCTTTGCGGCGAACAGCTTCGCGGAAAATTGCTGCTCGAACTCTCCGTAGATAAAATCGACCACTTTATTCGTCGCTTCAGAAACCCCGGAAGAGATATACCCTTTGTTGTCGAAGCCGCCGACAGACAGAATCCCGTTCTGGATCGTATAGTTGTCGGGCGATACTTCGAACGGATAGCTGTGCGGCCAACTGTACGGGTTGTAGCCGCCGGTTCCCGGTATAACGCGACCGCTGTAGGTTTTGGACGCAATCGATTCATTGCCGCCGCCAAGACCTTTACCGTAATAGTTCTCTTTCAAATATTCCGTATCGTCATTTCTGAGAGCTGCTAGCAGTTGCTCGTCCTTCCACACCTTCTTGCCGTCCTTGATCTCCCACAGGCCGAGGCTTTCCGGTCCCCATTCCGCCAAGTCCTTCGCTTCCTGGGAGAGCGTCCAATCCCAGTATTCGATCAATCTGGGTATATCTTCGAAGTCTTTGTTGACGTAGAAGCTCCACCCTGTCTTGCCTACATGATCGATTCCCACGAGCGTTGCCCCCGGCTCCAGAGGCAGAGGAATCGCCCGCAGCGAATCGTTCGGATCCGCAGCCTTAATGGCCTGCTGCACGTCTGCATTCGTAGAGTAGCTGCTCGACCACATAAACGCCTTAACTCTGCCCTGCAATATTTTGTCGTTCAGTTGATCTGTCTTCTGTATGGCGAAGTCCTTATCCAGCAGCCCCTCAGTATACAATTTATTCATGTACTGCCAGTATTCCTTGCTCATATCGTCGGTCAGGAACGAGCTGACCTTGCCGGTATCCGGATTCAGCTTCCACGATCCGGTCAAGCCGAATGTCGCGCCGAAGTGCGGCTCCAGCCAGATCGGGATCGAGAACGGGATCACATCCTGGCCGTTGACCTGAGGCATCGTCTCTTTGATCTTTTTCAGGAACTGGTAGAAATCTTCAGGCGTTTTGATTTCCGGCTCGATCTTGTACATGTCGGCGGTCGGTTTTTGCCCCGTCTCATTGATTAGCTTGTTGATCTCTGCATTCGGAGTAAACTTGTAGCCCAACTGCTTCAATAGACTTTCCGAGGTAAAGAACACTTTCCAGGTTTGGTTCGGCTGCGCAAAGGGATCGTCGGGATAATCCGCTCCGTCCAGCATTGGAGTGCCGAAGCTGTACAGCTTGCCGTCGATCAACTGGTCCTTCCAATATTCCTCCGGCACCAGTTCCATGAAGTTGGGCGCATGCTCCTTGATCAAGTCCCCCAGCTCCGCATACCGTCCGGTTGCCGCAATCGCGGCATTCGCACCGGACGTCATGATGACATCGGGCAGTTCGTTGGAGGCGATGAACAGGTTGAGCCTCTCCTTCAGCGTCATCCCTTGCAGGTAGCTTACCTCTCCGACCTGGATGTTGAATTTCTCCTTGACGTACTGAGCCATGACGTCGTCGCTTTCATTCACCCAGGTCGGCAAACTTTGCGTGTCGGAGAATATGTTGTACGTCAACAGCGGGAGCTCCGGAGCTCCTGCTCCTTCGGAAGCGCTTCCATTTGAGGCGGAAGTTTCGCCGTTCGATGCCTCCGATCCTCCGTTGTTGCTGTTGCAGCCTGCCAGTGCGGTCGCCATTGCGAGCATGGCGATCGCCGGCGACATCCATTTTCGTTTGCTTCTCATCGATTCTGTCCCCCTATTGGGCGATATTAATATTGCAACATTATCGTATCAAACCGGGCGCCCCCCGCAATACGAGCCTGGCTTGCGAATTTATCCGTTTTGTTCTCTCCTTTTGTTCGCTATGTTAAGCCTGATGTCCAATCGGTTATGGAGTTCCCCCTTTGAATTTGCCGGGAGAGACTCCGGTCAAATCCTTGAACAGCTTCGTGAAGTAACGATAATTGGGCAATCCGCATGCCGCTCCGACCTCATAAATTTTCAGATCCGTTTCCATGAGCAAATATTTGGCCCTTTCAATTCGATACCGCGACAGGTAGTCGGAGAAGCTCTCCTTCATCTCCAGGCAAAAAATTTGCGAAAAATACGTTCGGCTCAAATGGCAGTGATCCGCGATTTCCTGCAGCGAGATTTCTTTGCCATAGTTCTTATCGATATATTCAATCGCTCTGCGGATTTCCAAGCGGATATGCCGAGGATCAACGTTGCTGATCCGGGTGGCGAAAGCGCCATTGATCCGGCGGCAGACAGCCGAGAACCAGCCTTCGATATCCTCTAATGTCTCCAACCCGATGACATAATCATAAGGGACGTAATCGAACCCAAAGACCTCAGAGTAGGAGAGCTTGTATTCCTTGGCAACCGTGTTTAAAAACATGAGCAGCTCAAGGCAAATCTGACGAATATAGACGGGCTTCACCGGCTTTAATCTCAGTCCTGAGAATATGGAGTTGAAATAGTCGTCGATCTTGGCGGTATCCGCCAAGATCGCTCTGACTCTGTCGTTCTCCGGCTCCGCAAGCCAGAGATTCGGATTGCCGTTATCGTAGTCCAGCTCCGAGTAATGAATGACCTTGCTCTTGCCGCAATAAAGCTTCCCTTCGAGCGCCAGCTTCGCTTGCATGAACAGTTGATCGGCAATCGCCGGGCCTTCGCCGATTCTGCTGATCCCCGCTGAAGCTTGTATGTTCAAGTACTTTCCGATATTGTCCAGAATCGTCTCGCACGTTTCGAATATTCGATTATTGACGCTCATGAAGCTTTCCTCAGGTCGATAATCGACCAAGATGCCGTACACCCCTTCGTCCACGCGTCCGAAAATACTCGCCGTCCTTGGCAGCGTGGCATCGATAACGTCCAATACGGACTTCAGCAATCCGTTTAATTCCGATTTCGCGAAGGTGCTTCTGAGCCGGTACATGTCGTCGATCTCAATGGCGGCAACGACATATCTGGCAAAGCCCAGACGGAGATCCAGCTTGGATGCGGCTTCCGCGGCTTGCTCGCGATCCCGCCATACCCCGGCGAACAATTCCTTCAGCAATTCCTCCCGCAAAGCGGGTTTGCCGCGTTCGGTCAGATGACGAATAAGCATCTGCTCATTTCTGCTGGCATGAAGCTCCTCCAGGTCGCCAATCGCGGTTTGCAGGACAGCGATCAGATTGTCGGGCTTGAGCATATGCTTGAGCAAATATTCCGAAGCCCCGTTCTTCAAAGCTTCCTTAACGATGTCGAAGTCATCATGGCAGCTCAGTACGACAATTTTGCCGTCGAATCGGTCCTCTTTAAGCCGTTGAATCACTTCCAGACCGTTCATCAATGGCATCTCGATATCCAGAAGCAACAAATCGGGCTGCGTCTCGCGAGCGAGGCGAACGGCTTCCTCGCCGTTAGCTGCATCGTCCGTCAGCTCGATGCCAAGCTTGTGCCAATCGATCATCGAGCGCAGGTCCATCCGAACGAGAATATCGTCGTCGGCAATAAGCGCCTTATACATACCGATCAGCCTCGCTTTCCCGGAAAGCAGGCAAGGTCAGCACGGCTCTCGTATACTGTCCAGGCACGCTGTCGTAGACGATCCCGTACTCGCTGCCGAACTGCATGACGAATCTCTCATGAATGTTTCGGATGCCGATGCCGCTGAACTGTCTGCCGCCGGACCGCTCCTCCGACCAGATCTTTGCGATTTGCTCCGCATTCATCCCGATGCCGTTGTCATCGACGGTAATTTTAAGATCGTGATATTCCTTCCGAACGGATATCCGTATATTTCCTTTGCCACTCTTCGGCTCAAGCCCGTGATTGATCGCGTTCTCGATGATCGGCTGCAGGGAAAGCTTGACTGTCATGAACGAGAGCACCTCCTCCGAATAATCGAATTCCACGGAATACCGATTTCCGCTGCGATAATTCCGCAGCAGAACGTATTTTTTAACCATATCCAGCTCCTGCTCGATCGTAATGAACGTCGATTTGTGGCTGATGCTCATCTGCAGCAGCTCGATAAGCGCAGACGTCAGTTCCTCTATGCCATCCATCTTTTGCAATCTGGCCATTATTTTGATCGAATTGAGCGTATTATATAGAAAATGCGGGGTAATCTGGGCTTGCAGGGCGTTCAACTCGGCATCCCGTTTTTTACGGGCCTCCAGCTTGATGGTGTCGATATGCTCCTTGAGCTCCGCCACCATGATCTTGTAGCTGTCGGCCAACTGGCCGATCTCGCTTCGATTGCGAATGTCGAGGTTGATCCGGAAGTCCCCCTTCTGCACCCGCCTCATGGTAAGGATCATCCGGCGCAGCGGGATAGTGAAGTAGGAGGAAATCAAATAAGACGCGGCGACCGACATGACAATGCCGGTGATCAGGACGACGGATATCGATTTTTTCACTTGCGCGGAATTCTGCAGCAAGTAATCGATCGGCACTTCCGCAATATAGATCCAATCCCCCTGCTTCGATACGTTGTATTGGATTTTGTATTTATCCTTGCCGCGACTCCAGTCGAACGTGCCGCTCGGCACCGCCCCGTTCGCGATATCATCCAGGTAGCCGCGCTCTTCGCCGCTCGACGCGCCGCTGCCCTCGTATACGATCGATCCGCTTCGGTCCGCGATGATCAGGTTTCCGACACTTTTGCCGCCGATATCATCAAGCACGGAGGCCGGCAGATTGATCGCCAGAACACCGAACGGACGAAAGGTTTCCTTGTTGTACAAAGTGCGCGCGAAGGTGAAGACCTCCTTGTTCGTGTCCCGCGCAAACTCGTTGTTGTGGACCCCGATCCACACCGGCTCCGTCACGTTCTCGAACGCGACATGATAGAATTCCGTTGTTTTGCAGCCTTTTTGGTCCCGTTCGTCCAGGTTTTCCGTAGAGATTACAATTCCACTTTCGCTGCATAGATAGATGGACCCAATATATTTTTTCTGGGAGAGCGTCAGGAGCATATCGGAGTTGATATCGTATTGCCGGTTAAGCAAATCTTCAATTTCCAGGCCTTTGAGCTCGTTATTTTGAACCGAAGGATTGATGACGATCGGAATGCTGGCTTTCAGCACCTCATCCCTCATATCGTCAACCCGATCCTTGAACTGCTCCAACAGCGATTTCGAATAGACGACCGTCTGCTTGTCCACGACACGCGAGGAGCTCTCATAAGATACGATGCCGACGCCCAGCACCAGAATAACCGAGAACAACAGAAACAAGAACAACAGCTTTGTTTTGATCGACAAATCGGCAACGAATCGCGCCAACGAATTCCATCGGTATCCGTCTTTGTGCATATACGTGCCACCTCCCGGATTATAAGCGCTTACAATAAGGTGCCGCATATCCGCCAATCATTGATACCCATTTTAGTTCCATGTGTCGAATCCTGCAAACAGCTGTAAGGGATACATCGCCGTTGTGGCAACGTATCCCATATCTCTCTCCCTGCGGCTTCCATCCCCTTACATTTTCACGGCTCCGATCATCGTGCCCTTGACGAAATACTTCTGGGCGAACGGATAGATGAACACAATCGGAAGGGTCGTAACGATCAATACGGCCATCTTGTAGGATTCGGCGTTCACTTTCGGCTTCACGCCTGTCGTCATCGCATACACCTGCAGAAGGTTGTCAATCTGCGTCTCGCGCAGGATCACTTGGAGAATCAGCTGCAGCGGTTGCAGATCGGGCTTCGTCACGAATAGCAGCGCATCGAACCAGGAGTTCCATTGCGTGACGCAGATGAACAAGGTCACCGTTGCGAGCACGGGTATGGCAAGCGGCGCGTAGATGCGGAAGGCGATTTGCAAGTCATTCGCCCCGTCGAGCATTGCGGATTCCTCCATGCTCTCGGGAACGTTCTCCAGGTAGACTTTAATGAGAAACATATAGAATCCCGAGAAGCAACCCGGTATGACGTAGACCAGAAAGTTGTTGAACAGGTTCAGATCGTGGATGAGAACATAATAAGGAAGCAAGCCTCCGCTCAGGTACAGGGGGATAACGAAAAAGATGAACAGCATTCTCCTGCCCTTGAGCCGCTGCTTCGACATGGCATACGCGCATAAGCCGGTAACGAGCACGAACAACGCCGTGCCGATGATCGTCCTGCCTGCCGATATGAGGAAGCCTTGTATGACCCTATCGTCTTTGAAGATCATCTCGTAATTTTGCCAGGTCAGTCCTCTCGGCAAGAATACGACGCTGTGCTGCGCCGCCATGATCGTATCGCTGATCGAGAAGGACAGCGCATAGATGAACGGGTACACGGTAAGGAAACAGAGAATGAGGAAAACGATGCCGACGAGAATGTCAAAAAGATTCAGCTTGCTTTTACGCATATCCATTTCTCCTTCTGATCGAATTAGAACAGCGAATAGCCTGTCAACTTCTTTAGGCCTTTGTTCGAGACGAACAGGAAGAGGATCGCCATTATCGACTGCGACAATCCGATCGCGGCGGCATATCCGTACTCTCCGTTTCGGACGCCCCGGAAATAGGCAAAGATGTCGATGATGTCCGAATGAGTAGCCACCATCGGATTTCTAAGTGCATAAGCCGGCTCGAATCCGCCCGCTCCGCTGAAGAAGGCGGCAATCGTCAGGATCAACAGCATCACGATCGTCGGCAGAATTCCCGGCAGCGTAATATGCCAAATTCTTTTGAAGCGCGATGCGCCGTCCACGAGCGCCGCTTCGTACAACTCCGGATTGATCGCCGTCATCGCAGACAAGTACAGGATCGAACTCCAACCGAGTTCCTTCCAGATCGAAGCCACGATGAAGATGCCCCAGAAATATTGGGGATCGCGGAAGAAGCCGATCTTGTCCACCCCGAGCGTGTGGAGCAGCAGGTTGACCGCCCCCGTGTCTTGATCGAGCAGCCGATACAGCAGCCCTGACACAATGACCCAAGAGATGAAGTGAGGGAGATAGGTGATCGATTGCACGAGTTTCTTCAACCTCGCAGGACCGAATTCGTTGATCAAGATGGCGAATACAATAGGCAGTGGGAAGCAAACAAGAATATTCAGCGTGCTTAACACTGCCGTATTGCGAACGGCGCGATAGAAGTCGGGATCCGACAGGAAGGCATTGAAATTAGCAACGCCGTTGAAGTCGCTGCCTCCGAGACCGCGCAGTATATCATAGTCCTGAAAGGCCATAATGACACCGTACATCGGTCCGTAGCTGAAGACAAGAGTCGCCATTAACGCAGGCAATACAAATAAATACAGAATCTTCTGCTCCCACACTTGACGCATCCATCTGCCGGCGCGTCGATTGGCATTATCCATGTGCGTAATCTCCTTTGGCTCTATTGCAGTTGTAGGTCATCGCTTGCTTAAGCTTGGTGATCTAATTATAAATTCGAAGCTTCGATAAAGAAGCCGCTTACAATTACGAAAATAGGATATTCATTTATCCATTTCATGCTGTTTGTTCACCGCAATGTGCAAAATATTACGAAAAGCAGGACCTGTCTGCGCCGTGTGACAGTCGGATTAATGAGATGCAAATCTACATCACATTGTCTCGAATTGGCACAAAATCTAACAAAGAGATGCAAAAGTGCATCTCTTGGGGACGGTTAACGGCCAATAAGCGGCCTTTCTGGGAAATCAGATGTATTTTTGCATCTCTTCAGCGTTATTGCGGCGTTTTTCCGGATATGTAGTGTATTTTTGCATCTCATTGGACAGTCGGAGCGCCGCCATCGAGGGTGGGGGCGAGGGACAGGAGCGGCGGAAAAGAGGGGCGAGGAGAAGAGGGAGCAACGGGAGTGGAGGGAGAACGGGAGCAGAGCTGCGGCGGGGGGAAAAAGAAACGCGGCGCGGGGCTACAAAGCCCCGCACCCTTGAGCGATGCGCTCCGCCTCGTCGTGGTCTTCCTCCTCGAGGACGGCGACGAGCATGATGTCGCGGCCGGTCACCACGTTCTCCGGGCCGCCGGAGCTCATCCCGCTCGCGCTGACGTTGGCGGCGGCGAGCACGCCGGCGTCCGGACCGTCGAAGTCGCCTCCGAGCGTCAGTTGGCCGAGGCCGGGGAACTCGCCCGCGATCGTTCCACCGACCGTGTCCAGACTCTGGACTCCCGTGCCGGCGAAGCCGTCGATCCGCTCGATGGCGTAGTCGATCAGGCGAAGCTCCTTCATCCGCTCCACGGCTTCCTTGGCTTGATCGGGCGTATTGAAATAAGCAAACAGCGTTCTCTCCGCCATGGGATGCTTCCCTCCATTCGCAACTCGCGGGTAGCATCTGTCTCTCGCAGGCGAAATATGCACAAGCGCCTCCTCCGGGTTAATTGATCTCAATCGCCATCGGAGTTAAACGTGCAATGACAATTCGGCTTTAGAATGAAGGAATGACTTCCCTGCGGCATTGCTCCCGATCGAACGGACCGTATCGGACCATTCGCACAGTTCGCACTGTTTCGCATTGTTTCGAAGCTTTGTTCGGAGTTTGTTCGGAGCTTGTTCGGAGCTTGTCCCGAAGCATTGCTCGCAACATTGCGCACACTATTGGGGCTCACATGCAATCGTCAAGGAGGCGAGGCCATGACGGCCTGGTGGAGAATCGCTCCGGCAACGCTGAAGTCGGCTCTCAAGTGGACTCTCGTTGCGGTCATCCTGTTCTTCCTGGTTCGCAACATTCCGGTCAAACCGTCGGAGATCGCTTCGTTCCTATACCGCGCGAACGCCCGGTTCTACGCGTCGCTGCTGCTCTTCTCCCTGTTCCTCATGATGCAGGCCGGCATCTGGGTGCTCATCGTGCGGGCAACAAGCTCGCGCGAAGACGCCGCCACGATGCCGCGGCTCCGGATGGGAACGGGGCTGCAGATCTTCATCGACTCGCAATTCGCGAAGTACATTCCCGGCGGCGTCTGGAACTATGCCGGACGCATCGTGCTCGCGGGGCGCGAAGGCATCTCGTTCGAGGCGCTGACGGCCTCCGTTATCTACGAGACCGTGCTGCTCGTGGCCGCCGCCTTCCTGTACGCCATCCTGCTGCTGGCGATGCTCGGCTCCGTGCCGCTGCTCCCGCTAATTCTTGTCGCAGCGGCGCTGCTCGGACTCGCCTACGCGTTCTACCCGCGGCTGGCCTCCCTCACCGCCGGAGCGTTCGCCTTCGCGTCGCGCTGGAAGCCGGTGCAGAAGCTGATCCGGCGCTTCAACGGGCCCGGAGACGACGGCAAGAAGCTTGGCGCCGCCCTGGCCATCCTGCCGCGGCATCGCTTCTTCGGCTGCCTGCTCTGCTTCCTGGCCAGCCACTTCGTCATGGGGATCTCCTTCTGGCTCATGGTCGGCAGCTTCGATCGGGGGCAGATCGGCGTTCTCTATGCGGCGGGAACGTTCGCGGCCGCCTGGCTGCTCGGCCTGCTCAGTCCGCTTCCCGGCGGCCTCGGCGTTCGGGAGGGCTTCCTGGTCTACTTCCTGTCCCAGAAGCTCGACGCGAATGCGGCCCTGCACATCTCGGTCATCGCCAGGCTGTGGAACATCATGGCGGAAGTGCTGTTCTGGCTGCTCGTACACGCCTTCCGCTACCCCTTCACAAGGAGGAAGAGAACCCTTGAACCGTAGCCGAATCCTTCTCGTCACCGGAGTGTTCCCGCCGGGAATCGGAGGCATGCAGAACTATTACTATAACCTCGCCAAGCACACCAAACACGAGATAACCGTGCTCGCCGCCGACTATCCGGGGAGCTCGGCCTTCGATCTGGAGCAGGCTTTTCCCATTGTACGGGGTGAATTCCTTCGCGGGGAGAGCGTCGACCTCGGCCGCTGGGGCAGCCTGTTCCGTCATGTCCGCCGGCTGCTGCGCCGCGAGGAGCCGGACGTCACGCTGTACGGGTACGTGCTGATCGGCTTTATCGGCCTGCTGTTCCATTGGTTCGGCGGCAGGCGCTACATCATCTCCACCCACGGGATGGATATGCTCATGTTCCGAAGATTCCCGGGATTAAATCAAGTCGTGAAGCTCATCCTGAGAAAAGCCGACGGCGTGCTGACAAACAGCGAATATACGAGGAGACTCGTTCTGGAGTACGGGGTGGATTCGAGGAGGATCAGCATTGTCAATCCGGGAGTCGAGTCGATCTACCATAAGCGGGAACCGAGCCCGGAGCTGATCGCAAGGCATGATCTGGCGGGCAGGTACGTGCTGCTGACTGTCGGGAGACTGGTCACGCGCAAGGGGCACGACCGGGTGATCGAAGCGCTGCCCGCGATTCTGAAGCGAATCCCGAACGCCGTGTACATGATCGTCGGCGACGGGCCGGAACGGGAACGGCTCGAGCGGCTCGCCAAGGAGGAAGGAGTGGCGGATGCGGTCCGATTCGTCGGGAGCGTCAGCGGAAGCGAACGGTTGAACGAATACTTCAACCTGGCCAGCCAGTTTATCATGGTGGCTCGCGAGCTGAAGGAAGGGAACGCGGAAGGCTTCGGCATCGTCTACCTGGAAGCGGCGTCCGCCTGCGTTCCGGTCATCGCCGGCCGTTCGGGCGGCGCTTCCGAGGCCGTGCTGGACGGAGTCACGGGCCTTCTCGTCGACCCCGAATCGACGGGCGAGATCGCGAAGGCGGTTGTGCGGCTGCGCAGCGATGCCCCGCTGCGGGAGCGCCTTATTCGCAACGGCTGCCGCCGGGCCAAGACGCAGTTCCAGCATCACGTGTTGGCCGAGACATTCGACATGTACATCGACCAGGTGTGCGCCAGCCCCGCCAAGCGCCGCAAGCCGGCCAACAAGCCGGAGCCTGCGGTCGGCAAAATCCATTCCTAAGCGGAGCCGCCGGAGGCTTCCCGCATCCGTTATTCGTTACCCCCGCAGGAGCGACTCCGCCCCGTCCACATACACGACGGAGCCCGTCACATGATCGGCTTCGGGCGAAGCGAGGAACAGCACGACGTTCGCGACCTGCCTCGGGTCGCCGGGCGCGTGCCGCAGCGGCTGATTGCCCTCCGGATACTCGACCGGGATAACGATCTCGTCGACCTCCGGCTCCCGCTCCGTATTCTCTCCGATGTTCGTGCGGATGCTCCCCGGACAGACGGCGTTGACACGAATTCGGTACCTCGCCAGCTCTAACGCCGCCATTTGGGCCAATGCGACTTCCCCTGCCTTCGACGAACTGTACGCACTGAACCCGAAGTTGGAGAAGATCCGGTTGCCGTTCACTGAGCTGGTGATAACGATGCTGCCGCCGCCGGCCTCCTTCATCGGCCCGATCGCGTGCTTCACGCACAGGAACGTCCCCGTCAGGTTGATCCAGATCGTCGTCTCCCAATCCTCAAGCTCCATCTCCTCGAGCGGAGCCAGAACGCCGTTGACGCCCGCGTTGGCGAACAGGATGTCCAGCCGGCCCCAACGCTTGCCGATGCTCTCCATCGCCTCCTTCACCTGCCGTTCGTTCGCGATATCCGCCAGCACCGTCATGCAGCGGCTCTCGCCCGCTTCGGCGGTCCCGTCCCCGGCTTCCGTCGCAGCAACGGCGGCAGCCTTCACAATCCGCTCCGACGCTTGCTTCAATTCTTGCTCGTCCCGCCCGAGAATAGCCACCTTCGCGCCCTCCTCGGCCATTCGAATCGCCGTCGCCAGCCCGATCCCCGAGGCTCCCCCGGTAACGAGCGCCACCTTGCCCCGCAGCCTTCCCTGATAAGCTCCGCTCTTCTCCATCGCGAACTCCTCCTTGTCGGGTCTTCTCTCTCTAGTCTTACCCGAACTTCGGACAATCGCTCCGTCTCGTGCGGCCGCTTCGCTTAACCCTCGAATACCGTCTTCAGAAATTCGGTTGTCTTCTCCAACGTCAGCGCCAGTTCGCGCTCGCTCGCCTTATAATTGAACAGCGCGAACGCGTGGCTGCTTGCCGGGAGCAGCTCGAGCTGCGCCGACACGCCCAGCTCTGTCAATCTCGCGGCGTATTCGGCGCTGTCCTCGGGCGGCACGATAGAGTCGGCCAAGCCGTGCATGAGCAGAGTCGGCGGATGAGCGGCCGTCAGGCGCAACAGCGGAGACATCTCCCGCGCACGCGTATGCCGCTCCAGCCAGCTCTGCGCGCTCTCTTCGACGGCGGCGGCGATTCGGCGCTTCCAGTTCCCGAGCAGTTGCGTGATCGGGTTGTACAGAATCAACGCGTCGGGCACGCACGAGACCGCATCGGCGCTGCCCTCCTCTTCCTCGTCGTCCGGCAGAGTCGTCACCCCGGCCGCCAAGTATCCTCCCGCCGATTCGCCGACGAGCGCGATGCGCCGGGGATCGATGCCCAGTTGCTCGGCATGGCGGCGCACATAACGCACCGCTTCGCGGCAGTCCGCCACCTGCTGCTCCAATTGCGCCCCGTCCGGACGCGGCGTCTCGCCGTCGAGCTCCATCAGCCGATACTCCACGCTGACGCATACATAGCCAAGCGAGCTGTAATAGCGGCACTGCGGCAGCAGCACCTCTGCCGTTCCCGAGGTGAAGCCCCCGCCATGAATCCATACAATGCACGGCGCAGCGCCGCCGCCCTCTTCCGGCCGCATGACCAGCAGCCGCAACTCCTTGTCCCCCGCCTGGCGGAAGAGGAGCGAATCCACCGGTTCCCCGGATAAGATTTTCCAATCTCTTGCCATCTGCACGACCAACATCCCCTTCTGTTCTATCGTTCACCTCTACTATATCAATTTCTGGTTGCCTGACAACATCGGAGGGAGGGGAGGGTTCGCGAAGAATAGAGGATTTGCGGAGTTGGTGTCGAATTCCCTTCTACCCCCACCCCCAATTGTAGGAATGGATGTTGATGATGGAAGAGAATACGAATGCTCCGACTCCGGCCTCGCCTGTCCCCCGAACAGCCGCCGGAGCGGCCCGCCGGGGCGGCCGGAAGAGTCCCTGGATCGTTGCAATCCTGCTGCTGCTCGTCCTGGCTCTGCCGGCGGCTTACTTCACCATGCCTCAGTATTATGCTTTTACGGCGCTGGGCGACATCGTCCCGATGCGGGAGATCGGCGTGAACGCAAGCGTGCACTTCGTCTACGTCAAGGAAGGCATCGCGAGCAGCCGTTACCAGAAATACGCCGTTCAGCGCGAGATGCCGGATGCGGTGTTCACCCGCGTCGATCCGTCCGCCGTGAACGACT
The DNA here is from genome assembly GCF_004801405.1 of Cohnella fermenti. Taxonomy (GTDB): domain Bacteria; phylum Bacillota; class Bacilli; order Paenibacillales; family Paenibacillaceae; genus Cohnella; species Cohnella fermenti. The sequence continues at coordinate 1,399 of NZ_SSOB01000008.1, read as the reverse complement.
ACGACGAGATGCTGGACATCGGGGAGGAGCTGCGCAACGAGACGATCGTTCATGCGGTCGAATCGGTGAACGAGCTGGCGTCGGATGCCGCTTCGGAGGAACAATCGGATACCCGATTGGACGAGCTGATCGCAGACACGTCAAATTATTACGGAGATTCGATCGGCCTCATGCTCGGCATCGGCCTGTACGAAGAGACGAGAAGCACAGACTGCTCCCATGGCGGCGAACTCGTCATTGCGGGCACAGGAACGCTGGAAGCCGATCATTCGGTCGGTTCGGTCGGCGCCATCCGCGACAAGCTGCGAACGGCCGAAGCGCAAGGAGTCGATCTCTTCTTCGTGCCCAAGGATAAGCTGACGTTCTTCTACGAAGGGCTCAGCAACGAGGAGGAAGCCGAGCTCGTCAAGCAGGAGCTGCATCTGCGCCTGGATGTCGTTCCCGTCTCCACCCTCGAGGAAGCGATAACTTATTTGGAAGGGCTGGACCCTGCCGAGACCCCACTACCTTAATCCGGAGCGTGTACCATGAAGCTGAAGTCGGAATGGCTCTCCCAATTGTTGAAGATCTTGCTTGGCATTCTCTGCGTATTCGCCGCGACCGACCTGGTCTGTTCCGTCGCCTATGCGATCGATTACGACTTCTTTGTCGATTCGCTCTATTCCCTTTACGGATTCGTCGAGATTCTCTCGTCCATTGTGTACTATGTCGTCCTCGTGTTGTTCCTTATCTGGATCTACCGGGTTCACATGGACTTGAACAGGCTGTTCCTCGCCTATCCGCGGACTCCCGGCGGATCGCTCGCCGCCATGATGATCCCGTTCTACAACTTCTACGGCATTCCGTCCACCTTCCGCATCATCGGCAGCATCACGCAGGATGACTCGGAGGAGGCTCGTGTGCCGGGCCGCTGGATCTTCGGGCTCGCCGCCCCGCTGCTCTTCTTCCAGTTCGGCACCAACCTCCTGAATCGCTTCGTGTCCAATGCCGACCAGATCGGCTCGGGGCTGCTGCTCGCATCCAGCGCCGCCCAGCTCGTTCTGTACGGAATTTATTTTGCGCTCGCGCTTCAGATCTCCCGGGGCCTGAGAATCGTCGCCGATGGACAGGAAGAGAAGGCCGCGCAAGCCGACTTCCTCCCTGGCGATTCCTCCTCCACCGTTCAAGCGGAAGGCTAAGCCAAGGAAGGCCGTCCCGACTGTGCCCGATCGTTCTCGTCTCCGCCGCAACATCGCCTCCTTCCAGGCATACACTGGATAGATGACCAACAAGAGCCCAGCGGTGCAATGTCAAGTAGGTGAAACTGTGAAATTGGAAAAAAGTCAGGACGAAACGCCATCGGTGCCGAAAAAAGCGAACACCAAGCGAGACCCACCATGTTGTCGAAATTTTCAGACGA
>NZ_SSOB01000007.1 GCF_004801405.1 Cohnella fermenti | reverse complement strand
CTGCCGACCGTCGACACTTCCTTGGCCACCGTGGCCGCTCTTCGGTCCATTCGTTCGACATCTTGCCCGATCTCCGTCAATCGCGACAGCTCCGCTTGAATGCGGGACATGCGACAGCCTCCCTTCTTGTTCCAACCGGCCCATCCGCCTAGTGCGTTCCCGACACCTCCAGATCGTCCGCCGAGGACTTGTGAGCGGAATACACGGCGACAACCGGATAGTCGATTTTGCTTAGCGACCACGAGGTCCCCGCCAGATTCAAGGTGCCGTTGCCATTGCCCTTGTAGTGCAGCGTATAAGTATCGCCGACGGCCAGGATGTCGGCAGCCAGCACGAGAACCCCCGTGTTGGTGCGAAGCGCCTCGATGTTCGACTTCGTCACGGGCTGACCGCTCTCCACCGCAACCGCAGAGGACGGGAGCAGGAAGGAATAGTGCCATCTCTGGGCTTGCATCGCGTATTCCAGCAACGATAACGAGTTCCCGGGGTTCTTGTCGTCCCCGTACGTTGCGTCCTGCCCGATGAAGGTTCGGTTGCGTCCCGTCAATTGCAGGAGCTGCGACGTGCCGTAGGTGTAGATGCCGGACGGCTCCGCAGCCTTGCCGGTCTGGGAATCGCCTCCGGTCTGCGCGAACAAGGCGGCGACCCGGGACGTCAGCTCGCTCTCCGCATCGGAGACATTCCGCCGCTTCGCTTGGCTGTCCCAATTCAACTTCACCGGATTCGCATACCCATCGGAGGCGCTGCCGCCGGATGCGAGGGCTCCGAACTTGTTGATCCGCTTGTACTGGCCATTGACGTTCATGTAGATATCGACCGGCAGAATCTTCCCTGTCTTCAGATTCAAGTGATAGTAGTAGGGAATGATCTGCAGCTTGCTGTAATAATTGCCGATGGTCTGAATGTCGGTCAGCACCTCGTAGCCCAGTCGCAACGGCTGTTTGCGGAGCGCGGCAATATTGTTCTTCTCCGCCGACAGCGGGAACGTGATCGGACTCTGCTCGAGATGGCTTAGCAGTCCCCACGTATTCAGATAATCGGTGCCCGCCGCCGCCAATTGGCCGCGAATATCGACCGTGTCGCCTACGATTTGGTTCTGGGCATTCGGGTTGACCCGCTTGACGAGGTTGTTCACGAGCCATTGCGTCGGCACCACCGGCTGCTTGAACAGGTTCGAGAACCGGAAGTCGCCGGTATCCTCGATCGCCATGTTGCCGATTCTGCCGACCACATCGACCTCGTACTTCTTGTTCGTGCTGTGCTTCGCGGCCAGATTCCCGTATCTCGCCTTGTTCGTTGTCGTTGTCCCATCCTCGCCTGCGGCATTGATGGCCATGCTTTTCCACTCGACCAGCGCGCTGATCTTCTCCCGGTTGGCCAGCGGCACATAGAAGTCGAACATCGTCTGGGCAACAGGCAAGGATATCCATTGGTTGGCCTTGTACAGCGTACCGTCGTAGATTACGTTGAAGGCAAACTTGACGTACTTCGCCTTCGTCCACTCCGTGGTGTCCATCCCGTCCGTGAATCCTTTGCCTCTTGTCGCCGTCGTCGCCGGCCACCCCCATTGTCCGTTGCCGTAGAAGTCGCCGGTGTTGGGGAAGTACATCTGGAATCCGTAATCGAGGAGGACAAAGTTGCCAGGGGTAAACCCTCCGGCGCCCGAATTGGGATCGACGGCGATCGGCTGCAGCATGTAGGCGTCAGCGGGCGGGGAGGTGTCGGCGCCGCCCACGAGCACGGTGATGATTCTCGTTGGCGAACCGACGGCGTCCGTGGCGGACGACGGCAGCGTGATAATCGCTTTGCCGTTGCCGCTTTGCACGCCGGAGGCCATCGTTCCGTTCGACACGCCTCCGATATAACCGGAGCCGCCTCCGCCTCCGCCGTCTTGCCCTCCCGAGCCGCCTCCATACCATCCGCCTCCGCCCCCTCCGGAGTGCTGCGGACCGGCGGCGCCGCCTTGACCGAAGCTGCCGGCATTCGATCCGGACCCGCAAGCCCCGCCGGCGCCGCCGGCTGTCTGCGTGCCTCCGTAGCCGGGACAATTCGGATAGCTGCCGGCATTCGGCAGCCCCCGTCCTCCGGACTCCCCGCCGCCTGCCCCGCTGCGGAGTGTGCTGGACTGTCCGTCGTATTCGGTTCCCCCGCCTCCGCCGGCCACGATAAGACGATCTCCTAAGCTATTCGTCCTTCGGATCTTGATGTAGTCCACGTAGACGATCCCGCTCGATGCTCCGTTCGCCAGATCGAATCGGAGGTAGTTCACCAATCCGCCGCCCCAGCCCGATCCTGCGTTCGGGTCGATCTGGTACATTTGATAATCCGAGTCGTTCGCCGACATCGTAAACGACACCATTCTGGATTCCGACATGCCGCCCCCGTAGGAGAAGTACACCTGACCCGCTGTGCCGGAGCTGACATTTTTTAACCGAATCTCGATGATGTCTCCCGCTTCCCCGGTGATTGTCGAGAATAACGGAGAATAGAAGTAACCATCCGGGGACGAGATATTCACGTCCAGCACGTTCGTGCCTGCATGGATGGCGCTTGTCCCCGAGGTAAAGCCCAACGTGGAATTGACGAAGTCCCATTGATAGAGCGTCGTGGGCGAAGTGCCTTGCATCCGGATGTCCGTCGCTCCGCCCCCGGTGGAGGTGGTGTACGCCTCCGTCCCTTTGCCCCCGCCATTCCAGCCTCCATTCGCCCCCTGCCCGCCGGCGCCTCCTACGTACACGTCCAATTGCTGCCCGGCGGCAAGGCTCACTTCGCCCTTGGCATACCCGCCCAGCCCCGGCATGCCGTAATTGCCGACAGTATTATAGTAGGTCCTTCCGCCTTCCGCTCCCCACACTTCCAAGGTGTAGGTCCCCGTTGATGGAGCGGTAAAAGTCTGAACGCCTCCCGTGTAGTCGAAGGTCCGGGTGGTCCCCGCGGTGGATTGGGCCGGCACGTAATCCGGGTTGGCCACTTCCTGCGTCATCGCTACCGGTTCTACCTCGACGAATTCTTGCTCATTCACATTGACAAGCGACAGGTTATCGACAAACAGGTAATCATAGGGGTAAGCGGTGCTTGCGTTCGGCCCTTTATACAGATGAACTCTTACGTAAGAGACATTGGACGGTGTCGTGAATTCGTAGCTTTGATGCACTGGGCTGCTCGTCGCCGTTACATAGCTCGTTTTGCCTAATCCTCCGCCTGCCGCTGCCTTGCCCGCCGTGTAGTAATCCAGCACCGTCCCGCCTGTGCACCGGTGGCAGCTCACATCCGCATCGAACTTGTATTTGGTATTCGGCTTGACCGGGATGTCCTTCCAATAACCGCCCGTTGCGGTTGACGTCGCGAGCGAGAACACCTCGAAGCTTCGCGTACCGGCTATCGTCCAATCCGGATCGTTGGCTCTCGTCGTGTAGGCGATGTCGGAGGCCGATCCTGAATTCCGATACGTATTCCATCCGGCCGCTGTCCCGTCGACGTTGGCATATTCGGCATCCGGGTTGGCGATCAGGTTCTGCCTGTAGGCCGGATTCAGAACCCGCTCGTATTCGGCCACCGCCTCCTGGGTGTTCCCTCCGATCGCCTTCGACGCCGTTGTTCTCTGATCGAGACTGGCGGGAAGCGAGATCACCGTCGCGTTCTGCACCGAGACAGGATCGTGTATCACCACGTTGTTGACTTTCTGATGCGACGCGGAATAGGCAGAAGCAAACTCTTGTCCGTTGTCCGAATAACGCGAATTCATCCCGGTGTTGTAAGCGATCGATTGATGGTCCGGGTTATACGGGGGAAACATTAACGTGTAGAAGACCGAGGCGTCTCCCGTCAGATACTCCCCGTTAGCCAACGTATCCGGCACATCCAGTCCGGTAGCCATTACCCTCATATACGGAGACGGTCTGGAAGGTCTGACTAATCCCGCAGGCAGCGTATCGAAAATCGTCGCAACCGTTCCCGAGGCCCCGCCGGAGTACTTATTCGCAGGGGTGCTGAAATTGCCGTTGTAGGAGCCGACCTTGATGGTGGTCTTCGGGTCCCACTTGGCGGCAGACAACGCGTTGTTCGTCCACATCGTATCGAAGTCCGTCGTAGGCACATCCAGTTGCTCTGTCGTCTTGGCTGTATTCGACTGCTTCTGGAAGTACATCACGGACTGATCCCCCTGAGAAGTCTGAAGAATCAGAAAATCAGAGACGGCTGTCACGTTGACGGACTTCTCTCTTCGCTCCTTGAACCTCGTCTGCTCCACCACCGGCCCGGCCGTAATGCTGTTCGACAAGCAATTGTCGGAATTGCCTTCCTGCCACACGACTGCATCATGCTGGTTCGGCTCCAGCGAGTATCGCAAGCGACCCGCTGCACTCGTATTGCTGCTGGCAATGTTGTAGAAAATAGTCGGATCGCCCTGGGTGACCGAAGCCGTGACCTCGTTCGTCTTCACCAAGGTCGTCATCCCATCCACCTTCGACTTCTCCAGCTTCCAGACGGCGGCTTTGTTGATCTTCATGTAGTCGAAGGTCACCGTCTGCGTCCAGGAATCCGATTCGCCGCCTACCGTATGGGAATCGTAGCCGCCCTGCACCCACCAGTAATCCATGTGGGATTCTTCCGGTTCACCGCCCACGCATGGATCTCCGCTGCAAGGGACCGCGGCTTTCGTCACATGCTTCGCACTCTGAAGCGTGACCGACTCGGTGTAAGGGGCCGCACAGGAATCCACCTTCGTTCTGGCCTCGGGCTGGCTCGGCACGGAATCATGCGCCGCACTGCCCGTGATTTTCTCCATGGCCCACCCATTAACCACAGCCGTGTACTGGGATTTATAGGTTCGCGTCTGCGTCACTTGGGGCACATATTCGACCTGAATATCAACGATGAATTCGGAGCCGCCCGAGGCGAAGTAAAGGCTTCTCGTCGTCGGAGTGCCCGACATCGCATCGAACGTCTCGTTCGAGCCGGTTCCCGTAAGCTGCGGGCTTCCCTCCTTGATCTCGGAGAAGTACTTCGGCACGCTTGTAAAATGGCCTACCTCCGGTTTATCCTTCACCGGACGATTCCAGGTGATATCGACAGACTGGGAAGGAACGGCGCATTGCTTCGTGATGGTGTTCCCGCTCTTGTCCTTCGCCGTGATATAAACGGAAGCGTTGTACAGGAAGCTGATCTTGCCGCCTTCCGGAATCGGATAATTCGTTAGGTCGTCGTAGTAGAGAATCTGACTCGCCGCTCCGCCGCTTAGATACGAGATAAGCTGCGCTTGCGTGACCGATATGGCGGTGTCCGGCGTCAGCAGACTCAAGGTCGACCAACTGGGCGGAGCTCCCGTATTCGAGGTATTCTCGGCCGCAGGATTGTCCGATCGCCATAGCTTAATCCGGATCGTGAAGTTTGTTTTGTCGGACGACCAGGCCTTCCACTTCTCCAAGCTTGTCGGATCGGCGGTTTGGGAGAGGTTAACCTGGACGGTTACTTTCTGTCCGATGGTGGTGCTGGTTGCCGGAACCTCGCCGCTGATCTCGGCTTTGGTAGGAAGTGTGGTCTGTGCGACGCAGTCGCAATCGGCAGTGCTGTAGACAGCCATGACGTAGGTGCCGCCTATGTAGGCTGCAGGATTTCGTTCGGTGACGGAGCTGTCTGTCATCCAGGAAGGCTTGGCTTGCGCTGCGGTGTCTCCGCATGTCGTTCGCTTAGGATCTCTAACGTAGGTAAGATAAGAACACTTTAGCGTGTATGTCACTCCGCCGGATGTTATGGTGGAGTCGAGTATTACGCCTTTGCCGTCTGCTGTGAGAGACTTGCTATATGAGCCTGCTGGCCAATAGCCTGTCGTGTAATTAATATCATTAGGTGGACCATAGGCACTCATAATTTGACGGTCATCTTTAATCTTGATGTCTTGATTGCTTTCCAACACAGAGCGGACAATGATCGGATATGAAGCATAGAACGTTACTGGTTTGTCATAATAATTGCGGAAGTACGACGGATTAGCCCAAGACTCCGCATCGTATATGCCTTTGCCCGAGCTGTCATCTCTGGACTGAGTATAGATTTTGCCGGCATTGGCAGTAGGCCCCTTCACGGTAAGGATGGAATTCATATATACGGTCATACCGTCTTCATAGCTTCTGAAGAGAGCATGCCCTAACATCTTTTCTTCCAGAACAGCTCGGCTCATCGTGAATTTCGATACAACAATGTTATTATTGCAATTAGTCCAGTAGTAATAAGAGCATTCTGACACATCATCCGACACGTCGAATAAGCTAAGGGGCAACTCAAGATATTGAGAAGCTCCTCCAGTAGCCGGTTTACATTGTGCTGTTGATGCTTGACTTGTACAGGCCGTACCTGTTCTCAAGTAAAACCCTGTTGTCTCATACCGGATACTCGAAGATGCTTTCTGATTATAGGTGACGAATACTAATTTGCCATCTTCGAACCAAGCCCCTGTTGGGTAAGGTTTAGTAGAATCCGATGTTACTATTTCCGCTGCCGAAACCGAATCGATTGTTAATGGTATACACGTTGTAATCACAATAATGATAGACACGAATAGTCCATAAAATCGATACATGAGTAAGAAACCTCCTCCGTCGATTGGTTACTTGTCGTAATCGTAAAAAAACATATCAAACGAAAACATGTTTTCGAGAGTTCTCAATCCAAACTTATCACTCCAACTGTCATTCGCTCCGACACTGGTCATACTTATAACAGAATAGCCATTGTACCAAACTCCAGTTTTTAATTTAAATGATTCAGAATTCGAAGAAACATTCCAGTTATCTGCAAAAGTCTGAGCCGTATCTACTGAAGAGAGAATCATAAACTTAAAATGGACTGGATACCATACAATTGGTCCTAATATGGTAAATATGGCCATAGGCTCCGGATCGGCGTATCCTTTGGCAATCACTTTGTTCTTCTTGACCCACGCCACATACGATTTCAGAACCTTTGTCCACTCCGACTTTAAATACGCATCCATCGTGATTTTTCCCGAAGCGCTCTTCATGAATGCATTAACGAAATCCGTCTCATTGATCGTGCGGTAATCAACATTAAGCTGTGCTTCATAGTACGAGCGAATCTTGTTTGCAAGGACGTCAGCGTGGTCCTTGTAGATATCGTTCCTAGCATACTTAGGAGTGATAAAAGTCCGACTCGTCTTATACTGCGAATAGAACGAATAGAAGTTCGTCGGCTCCAAATCCGTAAGACGATACCAGCTCGTGTCTTGAGTTTGGCTCAGCTCACGTCCCCATGGATCGAGTTCGACTTCCCCGGAATCAACCTTCGCCTTGTAGGCAGCATCCGTTACTCTCACCGAGTGCGCCCCTTGATCCCAAATGACTTCGGAGCCGAGCACCTCGCTTACGAAGCGAAGCGGAACCATCGTGCGCGTATCGTAGATCTCAGCCGAAGTGTCGAGCGTCGAGACGACGCCGTCTACGGATACTTCTTTAGAGCCGACCGACATCCTGATGTTCTTGCCGTTATAAGAGATAAGAACCGTTTGCGTCGTGTTGTCCCACTTCACATCGGCGCCAAGCTTCTCGCTAACGAAGCGAACAGGAACCATCGTATTGCCGGCTGCGCTGATGTATGGCTCCGTATCCGGGAACTTTACCTTTTGTCCATTGACGATCACAGGGATAGCCTTCAGATCTGTGCCGGGAGCGGCGAACGCTGGAATTGCACCGAAGATTACCGACGCCGTTGCTACAATCGCGATTGTTTTCTTGAACATATATCATCGTCTCCTTTTGGTTTCTTATATCATCCCGTTCGGGGTAATCAAGCAATTGTTGGAAGCCCCTGCTCAAGTAAAATTTAGTATAACCTGGGAGTTGCGTAAATTGAATACCTTTGTCGCGAAATGGCCGTAACTCGACGCGAAATGGCAAATGAGCTCACAAAAACAAAAAAAACGCCCGAAATGGGCGCGAAAATCGTCGCGAAATGCCACCTCTCTGTTCGTCATTACATTCGAAATTCAGTAACGATAGTCCTCGGGAATGACCCCAATACGGCTTCTACAATGTCTGCATCATAATCGACCTGTTCAACGTGGTTGATTGATGTGTTCATTCGGCACTGGGTGGCCCCCACGAATAAACCGTCTAGCCTATAAACACAACGGCATCCTTACGCTGAAATGCAAGTGGCAGTTTATCTTGGAGTCCTGATATCCTTTCGAACATTCTCTCTTTTTGTTCATCAGTTAAGTTTTTTACAGCCCATTCTTTTATCAAGACTAGTTCCCCAAATATAGATGGTACATCCTCCATCTCTACATCAACTCCTGTTGAAAAAAGGGCTGTCCACTGTAACCCAAGTGATTTAATTGCAGGTTGCCAACATTCCTTAAAAAACGATTCCGTAGAAACTGGAACAAAGAAACTCTTTTCAAAATCATTTTGTGGTTCATGTATTACAGCACTGATGGACATCTACTTATTCACCTCCAAAAACCGCACTAAATTTGTAATCCGGAAACTCTTCCTTAAGTTTATTTATGCTGTTATTAACAGCTTGACGTAATTCAGACGTATCACCATCTAGTCTAAAAACAAACTCTTTAATATCCTTTATGTCCTCAAGTTTCGGTATCTCCTGTGACCCATTAGCAGTTGTTCTTGTCGATGTGGCGTTCTCTAGAGCAGAAATCCGGTTGCGTGTTTTGGTTAGTATCTGTTTGTCTGCAAATTCCTGCGCAGTTTGTGCAGGTAATCCGGTTTTAGGGTTAACTTTATTTAGACCTTGAGCAGACTTATCTTCATAGAAGACCCCTTTATTCAAGTCAATTTCATCAAACTCACCAAGAGATTCTCCTCTTTGGTTGACTATCTCAACTTCTTTTGCACTCTTAACCTTAGCAACATTTCCCGCACCCTCAACCGCCGTCCCCCCACTCTTCCCGACCACCGGCAGGTCGTCGATCAAGCCTTCGGCTTTAACCGCCGCCGACTCCGCCTTCTCGGCCGCCGTTGCGGTCTTGGCCCCTGCGCCCAGAGGAATCAGCAGCTCCAGCAGCTTCTCCGTCCCGAATCCTATCATCTCGGCTTTCCGGTTCGTGTCCGCTTGCCCGTATTCCTCCAGCATACTGGAAAATGCGTTTTTCGTCGCCTCGTACGTTGCTGAAGCCCGCTCGGGGAACGTTCGAATCTCCAGCACTTGGCTGGCCACGTAGGCGATCAGGTCCGCCTTCAGCTTGCCGAGCGGATCGTCCGCGAATGCCGTCTCGTAGACGTAGCCTATCGCTTCCAGCCCCTCCGCTATCGGCTGGTATGCCTGGCGGGTCGCTTGCAGCCCCAGCTTCGCGAAGCTGCCGATGGTATCCAGCACGCCCTTGAGCACGCCGGATTTGAAGAAGGCCCCAACCTCGGTCGCCCCTCCCATGATGTCGAGCGTTCGCAGGTAATCGATCTGCCGGTTGCCGTAAGCCAACGCTTCGTCGATGAAGGCGTTGCCTTGGCCGAGCCAGCCGTCGAGCGTGTCGCCCACAAGCTGCAGATCCCCGCCGAGCTCCCGAATGCCCGCTCTGGCGCCGTCCGCCCGCTCCTTCAGCCAGCCCCATACGGAACCGCTCTTGCCCGAGACGATGCCCGACGCCGACAACAAGACCATAATGTCCTTGTCCGCGCGCTCGTAACGTTCCACGGCGGAGAGGATGTACGCCGACAGCGCGCCGAGCCGGCTCTCGATTCGCCCGATGCCGCTCGCGCTGCCGCCGATCCGGCCGGACAGCCCGCGCCGGGCGAGGATCGCCCCTTCCACGCGGCTGCCGACCGTCGACACTTCCTTGGCCACCGTGGCCGCTCTTCGTTCCATTCGTTCGACATCCTGCCCGATCTGCGTCAATCGCGACAGCTCCGCTTGAATACGGGACATGCGACAGCCTCCCTTCTCGTTCCAGCCGACCCATCCGCTTGGTGCATCCTGCTTAATAAGCAAGCACTCTCCGGAGGAGGCTCCCTCCCAAGTAAAAATTAGTATATATTGGGGTCTTCGCGAATTGAATACCTTTGTCGCGAAATGGCCGTAACTCGACGCGAAATGGCACACACGCTCACAAAAACAAAAAAAACGCCCAAAATGGGCGCGAATATGGTCGCGAAATGCCACCTCGCCATTCAACCGCGCTTGACGGTTCCGCCTGCGTTAACACACCCCGAGAATCCAGCCCTCCCGCGTCTGCGCCAGCTCTTTCTCCTCCGCTGCAAGCGTGTCCGCCCGCAAGTATCGCTCCAGCGTGCCGTTGCGGTCCCGATCCCGGAGCCAGCGCGCGATGACCAGAGCATCCTGAGCGTCCCTCGGCCATTCGCGGGGGAAGCTGCGGTCGTACTGCTTGTACCGCTGATACAGCAGCGCCGGGTACGCTTCCGCGAGCAGATGCCGGCCCGGAGCCGGCAGCCAGCCGTCGTACGGCCAGACGTGCAGCGTATCCCGGAACTCCGCCCTCAGCTCGCGAATCCAGGGCAATCCCGCATGCGTGGAATACGAGACGGCGCCCGTCATCTGGTCGAAGTTCCACGCACTCTTCGCCGACGAGGTGAACGTCTCCGTCAACCGCAGCTCATGGGCGTTCCGGTAGGGAGGAACGCGCTCCCGGCAGGCTCGCACCGAATGCTCCTTCGTCTCCCACAGCTCGCAGAAGTGCCGGAGGAACTCGTCCCAATCCCGCAGCCCGTGCCGCTCGAAGTAAGAGCCGGGGAACGACAGATTATGGTCGATTCCGATCGCAAGCGGACCGTCCGCCGCCGCCAGCCGACCGCGCACATACTCGTACAGCTCCCTCCGCGACCAGTTGTACGTCTTCCCTCGGCCGGCCGGGGGCGAGATTCGCATGACGTTCCCCTCGGCATCGGCCTCCACCGCCTGAATGCCGGCCGTGCGCTCGTGCGGCTCCCCTCTTCCCGAATAGTCGATTCCGATATAGCGTTCAAAGCTCGCCGCCCGCTCCATGACCCTTCCCCCTCGTTCCGCCTTCGTACAACGCCCCATAAAATAACAGCCGCCAAAAGCCGCACAGAGGTTGCTTCCCCTCCCATCATACGCTATACTGTTGCCCATATCGATATCATGCCGATGATGAGAATCCAACTCGGAGGCGTCTTCGCCAAGGGGCCGGTCGTCCAGACGTCCGAACGTTCCCCTAAGTTTACCGGGTCCGCCCGTTATCGCGGAATCAAGTGGGTTGAGCGGCGCGTCCGTTCAATCAATTTGGGTGGCACCGCGAATATAAATGATTAGCGCTCTTCGTCCCAATCGGATGAAGGGCGCTTTTTGCATTTTACTTGGGTAAAGGGAGCGGATCGCCATGTTGGACATCAAGTGGATCAGAAGCAATCAGGAGCAGGTGCAGGAGGCCGCCGAGCACAAGGGAATCGCCGTCTCGATCGCGGAGCTTGTTGCCGTCGACGACCGTAGGCGCGCGCTTCTGCAGGAGGTCGAGCAGCTTCGCATGGAGCGCAACCGGATGGCGCAGGACATCACGGATCGGATTCGGAAGGGGGAACACGCCGCCGAGCCGCTTAAGATCAGGGTGAAGGAGATCAACGGGAGATTAAGCGAGCTGGAGCCGGAGCATCGGGAGGAGGAGCGGCGGTTCAAGGAGCTGATGCTGCTCGTGCCGAACGTTGTATCGCCGGACACCCCCATAGGGCAATCGGACGCGGAAAATAAAGAGGTGAAGCGAGTCGGCGAGCCGACCCGCTTCGACTTCGAGCCGAGAGATCATGTGGCGCTTGGGGAGCTGCATCGGCTGTTCGACATCCCGCGCGGAGTGAAGACGGCCGGCAGCCGCAACTATTACTTGACCGGCGCGGGCGTCGCCCTTCACCGGGCCGTGCAGCAGCTCGCCGTCGATTACCTCGCGGAACACGGCTTCACCCTTCTCGAGGCTCCGCTTATGGTTCGCACCGACGCGATGTACAACACCGGGTTTTTCCCGCTGGGGCAGGATCAGTCGTTCCGCATCGAAGGCGAAGACAAGTGGCTCGTCGGCACGTCGGAGGTGCCGCTCGTGTCGTATTACGACAACGAGATCGTCGACGTGGCGGAGCCGATCCGGATGGCCGCCGCCACCCTCTGCTTCCGCAGCGAGATCGGCTCGGCGGGCCGGGACGTGCAGGGCTTGTACCGCGTCCATCAGTTCGCGAAGGTCGAGCAGGTCGTTCTCTGCGAAGCGGACATCCGGACGTCGGAGCGGCTCCATCAGGAGATTACGGCCAATGCCGAAGACATTCTCCGGCTGCTGGAGCTTCCGTATCGCGTGATGGCCGTCTGTACCGGCGACATGTCGCAGAAGACGTACAAGCAGTTCGACATCGAGACGTGGATGCCGAGCCGGCAGGCGTACGGGGAGACCCATTCGTCGTCGAACCTGCTCGACTTCCAGGCGCGCCGCTCGAACATCCGCTATCGGGATGCGGAGGGCAAGGCGCGCTTCTGCCATACGCTGAACAACACGGCCGTCGCCTCGCCGCGCATCCTGATCCCGCTGCTGGAGAACCATCAGCAGGAGGACGGCTCGATCCGTATCCCGGAAGCCCTCCGCCCGTATATGAACGGGCTGGAGCGGCTGGAGCCCCTCTAACGGACAACTGCCGCGTCCAGCTCCTGTTCCAGCTCCTCCGCGTAATCGCGGACCTGCTCCGCGGAGCAGCCAAGCCGTTCGGCCATGAAGCGAACGACCTCCGCCTTCCACCGCCGCACCCAGGCGATGTCGAAGAACAGAGCGCCGGTGCGGCGGATGAAGAAGTCGACCGGCTTCAGCGCCAGCTCCTCTTCGATTGCGTAGAGGAGCTCGGCCTTGATGTCGGCCGGAAGCCCGGAAGCCGCAGCATGGCCGGAAGCGGCGCCCGGCACCCGTTCCAGGACGTCGCGCGCGTTCGAGCCGTACCGGCGGGCAATCCGCTCGGCCGCTTCCGCGGAGAGGCCGCGGCGCATGCCCTCCTCCGTCATCCGCTTCACGTGCGCCGGATAACCCGCCGAGCCGCCCACATCGCCGCCCGAGATCGGCAGCGTCTTCGTGGCGCACGGCGCGAACGGCCCGCGCCCTTCCTCCCGGAGCTTGCGTGCCAGCAGGTCCGTCACCGTCTCCGCCATCTTCCGGTAGCCGGTCAGCTTGCCCCCGGCAATCGTGACAAGCCCCGAAGCCGAGACGAAAATCTCGTCCTTCCGCGACACCTCCGACGGGGACTTGCCCTCCTCGTAAATGAGGGGGCGCAAGCCCGCCCAGCCGGATTCGACGTCGGCGGCGGTCAGCGCCAGGCCGGGGAACATCCCGTTCACGGCAGCCAGCACATAGTCCCGATCCTTCCGCTCGATGCGCGGATGAACCTTGTCGCCTTCGTAGTCGGTGTCGGTCGTGCCGACGTACGTCTTGCCGTCGCGCGGAATGGCGAACACCATCCGCCCGTCCGGCGTGTCGAAGTAGATCGCCTGGCGCAGCGGGAAGCGCGAGCCGTCGAAGACGAGATGGACGCCCTTCGTCAGCCGCAGCGTCTTGCCCTGCTTCGAACGATCGAGCTCGCGCAGCGAATCGACCCACGGTCCGGTCGCGTTCACGACCTTGCGGGCGCGAATCCGGAACGTGCCGCCGCCGATCATGTTCCGCGCGACAACCCCGGCCAGCTTGCCGTCCTCGTACACCAATTCCTCTGCCCGAACATAATTCGCGACGCTCGCCCCCGACTCGATCGCCTTCTTCATGACCTCGATCGTCAGCCGGGCATCGTCCGTCCGATACTCCACGTAGTAGCCGCCGCCCTTCAGGCCTTCCCGGCGCAGCAGCGGCTCCTTCCCGAGCGTCGTCTCCTTGCCGAACATGACGCGCCGCTCCTCCCGCTTCACCCCGGCGAGGAAGTCGTACAGGCGCAAGCCGATCGACGTCGTGAACGCCCCGAACGTCCCCCCTTGATAGAACGGCAGCAGCATCCATTCCGGCGTCGTCACGTGCGGGCCGTTCTCGTATACGACCGCCCGCTCCTTGCCGACCTCGGCGACCATCTTCACCTCGAGCTGTTTCAAGTAGCGCAGCCCGCCGTGGACAAGCTTCGTCGAGCGGCTCGACGTCCCCGCCGCGAAGTCCTGCATCTCGATCAGCGCGACCGACATCCCCCGCTTCGCCGCATCAAGCGCAATCCCCGCCCCCGTAATTCCTCCTCCGACGATCAGCGCGTCGAACTCCTTATTTTCCAAGGCTGCTATCCGCTCCATCCTGCCCATATCGATGCCTCGCTCCATCTCCATCATCCTTCTCTCTTATATTATGCAACAAAGAGAACCCCGAAGCCCCCGGCTGCATGCTCGCAGCGGGTTCCTTCGCGGTTCTCCGGGTTCTCCTACCGATATATGAACTTGTGATTGTTAACCGCTGCCGCACTTACGGCTTGAACGCCATCGCCGCTTGAACGGCCTTCTTCCAGCCCGCGTGCAGACGCTCCCTCTCGCCCTCCGGCATCGCCGGCTTGAACGTTCGCTCCAGCTTCCAGCCGTCTGCGATCTCCTGCTTGCCGCTCCAATACCCGACCGCCAGCCCGGCCAGATACGCCGCTCCGAGCGCCGTCGTCTCGTTCACGACCGGACGTTCCACGTCCGCGCCGAGCAGGTCGCTCTGGAACTGCATCAGGAAGTCGTTGCGCACCGCGCCGCCGTCGACGCGCAGCCCTTGCAGCTCCAACCCCGAGTCCAGCGTCATGACGTCCAGCACATCCTTGCTCTGGTACGCCAGCGATTCCAGCGTCGCCCGGATGAAGTGCTCCTTCGTCGTGCCGCGCGTGAGGCCGAACACCGCGCCGCGCATATCGCTGTCCCAATACGGGGTGCCCATGCCGACGAACGCGGGCACGACATACACGCCTTCCGTCGACGGCACCCGGCTGGCATACGCCTCGCTGTCCGCCGACGTCTTCAGCATCCGCAGGCCGTCGCGCAGCCACTGCATCGCCGAGCCCGCCACGAACACGCTGCCCTCGAGCGCGTATTCGACCTGGCCGCCGATGCCCCACGCAATCGTCGTCAGCAAGCCGTGGCTGGAGCGGACCGCCTCGCTTCCCGTGTTCATCAGCATGAAGCAGCCCGTGCCGTACGTATTCTTCGCCATGCCCCTCTCGAAGCAGGCTTGCCCGAACAGCGCCGCCTGCTGGTCGCCCGCGATGCCTGCAATCGGCACCCGCTTGCCGAAGAAGTGGTGCTCCACCGTATGCGCGTACACTTCGGAAGAGGAGCGAACCTCAGGCAGCATCGAACGCGGAACGCCGAGCACGCCGAGCAATTCATCATCCCAAGCAAGCTCGAAAATATTATAAAGAAGCGTCCGCGAGGCGTTCGAGTAATCCGTAACATGAGCCTTGCCGCCGGACAGCTTCCAGACGAGCCACGAATCGATCGTGCCGAACAGCAGATCGCCGCTCTCCGCCCGCTCCCGAGCGCCTTCCACATGGTCCAGCAGCCACTTGATCTTCGTCCCCGAGAAGTAGGGGTCGATGAGCAGCCCTGTTTTCCGCCGGATGAGGTCTTCGTGGCCTTGCCGCTTCAGCTCCTCGCAGATGTCCTGCGTCTGCCGCGACTGCCAGACAATCGCGTGGTGGATCGGCCGGCCCGTGTGCCGGTCCCAGACGACGGCGGTCTCCCGCTGGTTCGTGATGCCGATCGCCTTGATGCGATCCGGCGCAATCTCCGCCTGGGACAGCGCGGAAGCGACGACCCCGAGCACCGACACCCAGATCTCGCTCGCGTCGTGCTCGACCCAACCCGGCTTCGGATAATATTGTTTGATCTCCTGCTGCGCGGTACTGACAATGTGCCCCTGCCTGTCGAAAATAATCGCCCGGGAGCTCGTTGTCCCCTGGTCGATAGCCAGCACGAAGCCCTGCTCCTGCGCGTGTTCCGTCCCTTGCTCCCGTTCGCGCCCCTGCCCCTGTTCCTGCGCCACTCAGCGTCCCTCCTTCTGCCCGTTCGGCTCAAAGTGCTTCCACAGCTCGTAGTTGGACGTCGTTACGGCCGTCGCCCCCGCGCCGAGCGCCAGCTCGACATCGCTCACCGTCCGGATAAGCCCGCCGGCGAAGATCGGCACTCCCGTCCGCTGCGACACTTCCGCGATAATGTGCGGAATGACGCCGGGCAGCACCTCGATGAAGTCCGGCTTCGTCCGCTCGAACAGCACGTAGCTCTTCTCCAGCGCGTTCGTGTCGAGCAGGAACAGCCGCTGGATCGCGAGCAGGCCGTTCTGCTTCGTCTTCGCAATGACGCCGGCCCGGGTCGACACGATGCCCGCCGGCTTCACGATCTGGCACAGATACTCGGCCGCGTATTCGTCGTTCTTGAGGCCCTCGATCAGATCCGCGTGCAGCAGCGGCTTCTTGCCGTGCGACTTCGCCAGCTCGACGATCGGCCGAAGCTGGTTGATGTGCGTGTCGAGAACGACGATGTATTCGTACGACAGCTTCATCAGCTTCTCCAGATCCTTCGGCTTGCGGGCGGCGGGCAGAATGCGTTGATTGTGGAACCCCATGGCGCTGGCAACCTCCTCATGACGAATGGCGAATAACGAACGGCGAATGACAAATAACGAATGACGACAAAAAAGGAGAATAACGAAACCGGCCCCAAGGGGCCTTATTCGCGTGTTCTCCTTCTCTCCGCCACTTGTATGAACTTGAACCCATTATAGATCAGCCTCCCCGGAAGTGTCTATGCTTAAAAACAGTTAATTTGCGGGATAGGCTTGAATGTATCAGTGATACACAATAGTATTAATTATGAATCACTAATACATAACATGGAGGATAAGCAATGCCCGCGAATATCAAGCTGGGAATGAACCTCGGATTTGCGATCAATAAGTATGTGGAGCCCGAAGTGTGGGCGAGGCTCGTCGCCGAAGAGATGGGCGTGCGGAACGTGCAGCTTGTCGCCGATCTGCTTAATGTATACCTTCCCGACGATTACATCCAAGAGCAGATCGAGCGGATCAATGTCAGCACGCAGCGCCACCGTCTGCAAGTGACTTCCACGTTCACAAGCGCGTTTACCCGGGTGAACCACTTCATGCATCCGGATGCAGCGGCGCGCCGGATATGGCTGGAATGGTTCAAGAAGTTCGCCAGAGCGTCGGCGGAGCTTGGCGCCAAGTCCACCGGAAGCCACTTCGGCATTCTGACCTTCGCGGACTATGACAACCGCGATCGCAGGGAATTTATCATCGCAGAAGCCTTAAAGCTATGGCAGGAGCTGAGCTGGTATTGCCGCGATCTGGGGATGGACCATGTCCTGTTCGAGCCGATGTCCATCCCTCGCGAGATGGCGAACACGGTGGCGGATACGAAGGAGCTGCTGGAGCGGCTCAATGACGGAGCGGGCTTGCCCTTCCGGCTCTGCCTGGATGTGGGGCACGCGCCCCACCCGGACGACCGCGACCCTTACCGCTGGGTGAGGGAGCTGGGAGCCGTGTCTCCGATCATCCACATTCAGCAGACGGAGCTGAACCATAGCCGCCATTGGCCTTTTACAGACGAATACAACGCCCTCGGCATTATTCACGGCGACAAGCTGCTGGCGGCCATCGAACAGTCCGGCGCCAAGGAGGCCGAGCTCGTATTCGAGCTCTCGCATCGGGAAGCGTGGTCGACGGAGTTCCGAATTATCCAGGATCACAAGGAATCTGTGGCCTATTGGCGTCAGTTCGTCAAGGACTAGGAGGCAGCGCGCGAATGGAGACAATGAAAGTTTCGACTATGGCTTCGATGATGAAGGCTTATGTGCTGAACGCCATTGGCGATTTAAGGCTGACCGAGGTTCCCAAGCCAACGCCCGCTGCGGGCGAGGTGCTGCTGCGGATCGCCGCCTGCGGAGTATGCGGCTCGGATATCCCGCGGATCTACACGAAGGGCACGTACCGGTTCCCGACCATTCCGGGGCACGAGTTCTCGGGCTATGTGGAGGCGGTCGGGAAGGATGTCGACGCCGGACTGATCGGCCGCTTGGCCGCCGTATTCCCGCTGCTGCCTTGCCGCAAGTGCCCAAGCTGCGAGGTCGGCTCCTATGCGACATGCAGCGCCTACGATTACAGAGGCTCGCGGTCGGACGGGGCCTTCGCCGAATATGTGTGCGTTCCGGCATGGAACCTCATTCCGGCTCCCGAAGGGCTCGGTGCCGAAGAGGCGGCCATGGCCGAGCCCGCCGCCGTTGCGCTCCATGCGCTTCGACGCGGGGGACTGGATATCGGCGATAACGTGCTGATCAGCGGCGCCGGCCCGATCGGCTTGCTGCTTGCCCAATGGGCGCAGGCATGGGGGGCGTCGCAAGTGCTGCTCGCGGATGTCGACGATCGGAAGCTCGCCTTCGCCAAGCAGCTCGGATTCGACCAGGTCGCGAATCCGCTGCTGGAGGACTTGCAAGCTTGGGCGCTGGAGCGGACCGGCGGGGCGGGGGTCGATCTGGCCGTCGAAGGCGCGGGCCATGCCTCTTCCTGGGAGAATTGCCTGCGTGCCGCCCGGTCGGGAGGCCGGGTGGTGCTCATGGGCAACCCGACCGGAACCATGACGCTGACGCAAACCGGCTATTGGGAGATGCTCCGCAAGCAACTGACGGTGGTCGGCACGTGGAATTCGGACTATTCCGACTTCCCCAAGAACGAATGGAAGCTGGCCGTGCAGGCGATGGCGGAGCGGCGAATTCAGGCTTTGCCCCTGATTACTCATCTCGTCTCATTGGAGCAGCTTGGGGAAGCCATCGCCATGATGAAGGATCATTCGGCGTTCTACAGCAAGGTCATGTGGACGAATACCAAATAAGCATTAAGGGAGAGATCGCGATATGAGAGCGGCTGTGTTGGAGAAGCTCGGGCATATGGCTCTGAGCGATGTGGCGATGCCGGAAGTCGATAACGACAGCATTCTGATGAAGGTGGAGGCGGTAGGGATTTGCGGCAGCGATATTCGCATCTATCGCCACGGCAATAGCCGGGTGCAGCTTCCGCAAGTATTGGGTCATGAGGCTGCCGGGCGAATCGTCGCTGTCGGCGCTCATGTGACCAGGTTCAAGGTCGGGGACCGGATCAGTCTGGGCGCGGATGTGCCCTGCGGAGAATGCCTGTTCTGCGAAGCGGGCATCGGCAACAACTGCCAAACCAACTACGCGATGGGCTATCAATTCGCCGGCAGCTTCGCCGAGTATGTGCTGCTTAACAAGATGATGGTCAACTACGGCCCGATCCACCGGATAGCCGATGGGATCGGCTATGAGGAAGCGGCCCTTGCAGAGCCTCTTGCCTGTGTCCTGAACGGGCTCGAGCTGTCGCAGGTCAAGCTGGGAGACACGGTTGTCGTCATCGGCGCCGGCCCGATCGGCATGATGCTCGTCGAGGTGGCGAAGAAGATGGGAGCCGCCGTATTGCTCGTCAATCGTTCCCGGCAGCGATTGGAGATGGCGCGGCATCTGGAAGCGTCCGCTTATATTTGCTCAAGCGAAGAGAATGCCGTGGAACGGGTGCTGGAGGAGACCGACGGGCTGGGAGCGGAGGTCGTCATTACGTGCAACCCGTCGCCGGAATCGCAGATCGATGCGATTCATATGGCGAGGAATCGCGCGCGCGTCAACTTCTTCGGCGGATTGCCCAAGGACCGCTCGCTGGTCACGCTGGATACGAACCTTATTCATTATAAGGAGCTGTTCGTGCACGGTGCCCACGGCTCCCTGCCCCGCCACCACCGACAGGCCGTCCATCTGATCAACAGCGGCTTGATCGATATGAAGAAGTTCATTACCCACCGTTACCCCTTGGAGCAGATCGAAGAAGCCATCCGAACCGCCGAGAGCCATGCGGGGCTGCGCGTCATTATTAATCCATAGAGAACGGGGGACTCGCATATGGCAGGCAAAATTTCACCCTCCATGATGTGCGTTGATTTTCGCCGGTTGGAGGAGAGCGTGAGAGCCATGGAGCAGGCCGGCGTGGAATATCTCCACTTCGACATTATGGACGGCCACTTCGTTCCGAACTTTACGCTCGGACCCGACTTTATCTCCTGCGTCCGGGAGATGACGAATATCCCGTTCGATTATCATCTGATGGTCGAGCGCCCGGAGCTATTGTTATCCGTATTCGATATCCGCAAGGGGGACATCGTCACCGTCCATCAGGAAGCCTCGATTCACCTGCAGAGGACGCTGCAGCAGATCCGGGATATGGGGGCCAGGCCTTCCGTCGCTTTGAATCCCGCCACTCCCGTCTATGCCCTGGACGAGGTGATGGACGACCTGGAGCTTGTCCTTATCATGACGGTTAATCCGGGCTTCGCCGGACAGAAGCTCGTTCCCTCGACCATCCGCAAGATCGCCGGGCTGAAGGAGAGGCTTCGCGCAGGCGGGCATTCCCATGTCGAGATCGAGGTTGACGGCAACGTCAGTTGGGACAATGCGGCCAAGATGAGACATGCGGGCGCGGATATATTTGTGGCGGGCACCTCAAGCGTATTCCGCAAGGACGAGGATATTCAAGCGCTGCTCGCTAAATTCAGAAGCTGTATTGCTTAACCTCCCGGGAGAAAGGAAGCAACGACATGACAGACAGAGCTTACCGTCTATTCGAAGAACGGCAGCAGGCAAGAGGAATCGACTTGGACGACGTCAAGGCGAAGCTGAAGTCGCTTAAGATCGAGCTGCCCTCATGGGGGTTCGGCGATTCCGGCACCCGCTTCAAGGTATTCAAGAACAAAGGGGCGGCGCGAACGCCGTACGAGAAGCTTCAGGATGCCGCCGAAGTGCATCGGGTCACCGGACTGTGCCCGGCCGTCGCCATTCATATCCCTTGGGACAGAGCGGACAGCTACGCCGATCTGCGTCGCCATGCGGAGGCGTCGGGCATATCGATTGGCGCGATCAACCCCAATCTGTTCCAGGACGAGGCTTATATGCTGGGAAGCGTGACGAACGCCGATGCCGCGGTCCGCAAAGCGGCGACGAATCATCTGCTGGAATGCGTCGATATCGCCAAGGCGACGGGCTCGCGGGACATGAGCCTGTGGTTCGCCGACGGCACCAATTATCCAGGCCAAGGGGATCTTCGCGCCCGTAAGGCCTGGATGCTGGAGGCGCTGACGGAGGTGTATCGCGCGATGACGCCGGAGATGCGGATGCTGATCGAATATAAGTTCTTCGAGCCGGCGTTCTATCACACGGATCTGGCCGATTGGGGAATGGCGTTTAACCTGGCGAACAAGCTGGGACCGCAAGCCCACGTGCTTGTCGACACCGGACATCATGCGCAGGGGACCAACGTGGAGCACATCGTCGCGTATTTAATCGACGAATGCCGACTGGGCGGCTTCCACTTTAACAGCCGGAAATATGCGGATGACGATTTGATTGTCGGATCGGCCAACCCCTACGAGCTGTTCCTTATTTTCTATCAAATCGTCAGCGCCTCCCAAGACCCCGACAGCGCTATTCGCAGCACGGCGGACAACATTGCCTACATGATCGACCAATCGCATAACATCGAACCGAAGATCGAGGCCGCCATCCGATCCGTGCTGAACGTTCAAACGCAATATGCGAAGGCGCTGCTGATCGATTTGACGGAAGTGAGCGACGCGCAGCGTCGTCAGGACGTGCTCGGAGCCGAAGCCGCGGTACGAGGAGCATTCGAGTTCGATGTCTCCCCCCCTTCTCGAAGCGGTAAGAGAAGAACAAGGACTCGCTCCCGATCCTATGCAGGCTTACAAGAGCGGTCGTTACGCGAGGCTCGTCGAACAACGGGGATAAGGTGCTTGCTGCATCGTTCCACATCAACGGCGATTGCTATATAATACATCTAATACATAAATGTATTATGAAGGAGTCGCAGGATGAGTGAGAAGCTGAAGAAGGGGCCGGTCGTTCTTTACGAGCAGATGAGGGTTAAAATACTGGAGCTGATTCGGGAACGCGGGCTTAAGCCTCACGATCCCGTTCCTTCGGAGACCGAGCTGGCTCAGATGTACGGCGTAAGCAGCCGGACAAGCAAGGAAGCGTTGCTGCAATTGGCACGCGAAGGAATTGTGTACCGTATGCCCAGAAGGGGAACCTTCCTGTCCAAGCTGCCGGAGGACGCCGCGCCGGGGGATGTCCGCAGCAGGCTGAAGATCAAGAGCAGACAGGCGGCTGGCGTTCTGCTGCCGAATATGGATGAGTATGTAGGCCGCGTGCTTCAGTCGCTGACAGAACAATTGCTTGCTTGCGGCTTCGAGCCGCTTGTTCGTTTTACTTCGGGTTTGTCGGAAAAGGAGGATGAGCTCGCGCGCGAACTGGTGGAGGAATACGGGGTGTCGGGGCTTATCGTATACCCTGGGCATCACGATAAATTAAGCGATCTGCTCCTTCAGCTTCATGCGAAGCAATTCCCCGTCGTCATTGTCGATCGGGCTTTCCGGGAGATCGGCATCCCCAGCGTTTATCACGACCATCTGAATGGCGCCGCCGAGTTGACCGCTTATTTAATCTCGCGCGGGCACCGCCGAATCGGGTTCGTCACCGAGGCCTTCGGCGGCGTCATGAGCAGAGAAGATCGGTTTAACGGCTACACGCAGGCATTCCTGAACGATTCGTTGAATTTGGATTTAAGCCTGGTGTTTACCATGGAGACGCCGAACCGTTCCGCTTGGGACACGGCGTCTCCGCTGGATCGTTATATTGCGGCCAATAGGGATATGACGGCTATCGTCTGCTCGAACGACTACGTTGCCTTGGCTGTCATGCAGTCCGCTCACCGGTTGGGCATCGCCGTTCCGGACGAGCTGTCGGTTGCCGGATTTACCGACTTCACCTTCGCCGAGCTGCTGCCCGTCCCTCTGACTACCGTCGAGAAGACGGCGGCGGAGCTCGGCGTTGCCGCCGCGCGGATGCTGTCCGAACTGGTCGGCGATCCGGCGGCTCGCCGTTCCTCGCTTGTCATTGCCACCCGGTTGAAGGAACGCCAAAGCGTCAGGCCGCTGCCTGTGCCGAATGAATCGATGTAACAAGACAATCCCCATACGACAGCAGGCCATGATCTCGCCTGCCTGCCGTATGGGGATTGCTGCGTGCGGCCGGTTAACGGCCGTTCCTTACCCGCTTACTTGCCGGTTCCCTTGAACACTTGTTTGACCGCTTCCAGATAACCGTAGCCATACAGGTCATCCGGCTGCAGATAGCTTGTCTCCGTCCACTCGTTCCAACTGTTCACCGTTACGAGAGGCGGCAACTCCGGATGGGCATCGAGGAAGCTGCGCGCCAGTTCAAACCCTTTCCGCACGTTATCGGGAGTATTGTTCCTGACGACGCCCGGGCGGAATGCCTCATATCTCGGATTGTTGTCCCAGCCGAGCGAGATATGCGGGAAATAAGGGATATCGTAATGCTCGTCAATTCGTTCCCACTCCTTGACGACATCCGCCATAATCTCGTTGTAATCCCGGTCGATATCGGTAAAATGAACAAACTGGTAATGCGTGAGACTGTCGAAGCCAAGCGGGCTTACCAGCTCAAGCGTTGTCGCCGTCTTGTCGCCGTCCACCCCGCTAAGGTCGAAGCTGCGTTCGTTCCACATCGTCAACTGAAGATGCAAGCCGGGCAAGCCCGCTTCGACGGCCCGATTACGGAACCAGTCGAACGCTTCCCGCGTCTGCTCCACGCCGCCCAAGCCGCGGAGCAGGTTCGCGAGATCATAGATCATAAAGACCGGCTTGCCGTCAATCGTATAATAGGTCGGATGCTTGAAGTAGCTTGCGATCAGCCTGTCTGCGATCCGTTCGAATTCCGCACGATCGACGGCGGCATCCCAGATGATGTTGCCTTCCTGATGGGACAAGCGAATGTCCCACAGATGATTGACATTATGATTGGCCCACATCAAATAAAATTTGACCTTATCGTTGTTGCGAGCCTTCAAATATCCGTCGTTCAGGCAGTTCTCCAGGAACGGACGTTTGTCGTACCAGTACCAGTCATAGATGAACACATTGACGCCGTGATCGGCGGCCGCTTCGATCTGCATCTCCATGATGTAGGGGTCGGCCTCGTTCACGTAGCCCCAGAGCGGCTTGCGGGGCCAGTTATGCTCCGGATACTTCCGGGCGGCTCGCTTAACCGTCTGCCATTCTCCCATCCCTTCCGGCCAGAACATGAGCGTGCGCTGCTCGTCCCCGGTATAGGCGGGCCAGATATAGGCGGCGACATCATACGATTTGTTGCTCATTTCCTGTTCTCTCCCTTTGAACAATATGGCTTAGCCATTGCCTTGTTGATCGGCCGCTTCAGGTCAGCGGGTGTAACCGGAAGTGCGGGCCATGTAAATGATCAGGTTCGCCAACGCCTTGGCCGCTTCTTCGCGCGTGACGACGTCGTTCGGCGCGAAGCTCAGGCCGTACTGCCCCGATGCGGGCTTGCCCGTAAGCAGTCCCGCTTGTTGGACCCATTCGGAAGCCGCCAGCGCGTAGCCGGGAATGGCCGCGACGTCCGCGAACGGCTCGCGCTCGCTCGCTTCGGGCCGGGCTGCCGAATAAGCGGTCATGAAGCGGGTCAGCATGACGGCCATCTCCGCTCGGGTCATCCCGGCTTCCGGCATAAAGGCGCCTTGCGGCGAGCCGTTGACGATGCCGCCTGCCGCCGCCCAGGCGACGGCATCCGCATAATACTTAAGCGGCGAGACGTCGGCGAACGGCGCGGCCGCTCCGGGTGCCGCCTGATCCGCACCGGCGATGCGCGCCAAGGTCAGCACGAAGTCGGCGCGGCCGACAGGCTGCTTGCCGGCGAATTGGCCTTGGCCGACGCCATTCACGATGTTCCGCGCTGCCAGATAGACGATCTCGCTCCGGGCGAAGCTTGAGCCGATGTCGAGCAATCCGACCGGTCGGTAAGCGATGCCGTACGTCGAGAAGCGGGTGATGTTGAACGTCACCGTGCCGTCGGCCGCATCGAATCGGCTGTTGTACAGCAGACTCGGCTCGCCGTCCTCCGGCATGTCATATGCGAGCACCGCCTGGTCGGCTTCGCCCGGCATTCCCGCATACGGGAGCGCGACCTGCACGACGCCGCCGGCAAAGCCCGTTACAGGACCGGCCGCGCCGGCTATCGTCAGCTCGAATGCCGGATGGTTCGCCGTGATCAGCGGAGCGAATCGGCCTGCCGCCTCATCCGCCCGCCGGTCTCCGGAAGCGTCGCCGTGCCGCGATATCGCAATCGTTATGTCGCCCTGCGCCCCGGCTGCGATGGCGGCAATCGCCCGGCTGTCGAACGTGAGCGTACCGATGCCGGTATCCACTTGGACCGCGGCGATGACGCGGCCGGCGATCTGCCCGAAGGCGCCGGCTGGGAATAGGATGCTGCTCCGGTCGGCGTCCCGGGACGCGTCGGAGACGAAGTGCAGCACGATCGACTGCCCGTCGTTCGCGGCCTCGGCCGCTTCAAGCGCCGCCTTCATCTGCTCCCCGCTCAGCGCCGCCGTATAAACGCCGGAGCCGTCGTTGTGCGCGGCGACTGCGGAGCGCACAACGGAGGAGCCGCCGCTATGCGAGACAGTCGGTTTCTCCGCGGCAGGGGGCGGCGTTGTCGCCGTCGGCGAAGCAGGCGGGTCTACCGGGTCTACCGGATCTACCGGGTCTACTGGGTCTACCGGGTCTACGGGATCTACCGGGTCGTCCGAAGGGAGGACCAGCCGCAGGTTGTTGTAAGACGCCGCATCGGCGATCTTGTTCGCTCCGTAGCCGAAGTCGGCGATCAGATCAAGCCTGCTGCCGTCGGACGCATAGCTTCCGATCAACACGCCGAAGCCGAGCGTCGTTCCTTCCGCCGCCGCGATGCTCTCGCCGCGTTTGCCGAGCGCCTGCCACGGGATGTACACTTCCAGCGTATAGCCGTCCTCATTCAGCTTGCCTGCCGTGCGAACGCCGGCAGCGGCGTTCATCCCGCCCCACTGCCAATGCTCGTACCAGGCTGACGGCCCCGTTTGGTCCGGACCGGTCGCCGGCACGACATCGAAGATATAAGCATCCGCATTGCCGACATGCTTGGCATTCAGCGGGTCGAACAGAAGCTGCACGACATCGTTGTTGTTCAACGGCTGACCGGCCGTCATCGGATTGTAGAAGCCGTTGTCCTTCACCTCGGCCCCGATATACAGACCGCCTTCATCCCACAAGTATTTGAACTGGCCGGATGAGCCGGACGTCGGCAGATTAAATATCGAAGTGCCGCTTCCCCGTTCGATCGTATTGGCGTAATCAAGGGCGCTCCACGAAGCCGATTGCCAGACGGACTCGTCCAGCGCGCCGTCCAGCTCCGGTGCGGTTGCCGTCTTGACCGCCAGTCGATCCACAGCCTGCGGCGCCTTCGCCTTGCCGAAGAACAGCCCGTTCAGAACGGCGCCTTGGCCGTTGAGGTCCTGAATGTGCAGCTTCATCGGCCCGCCGAACACCTTGAAGCTCACATATATACCGCCCGAGAAGGAGCTGATCTCCTTCTCGCCCATGGCGTTGCCGAGCGCATCCTCCAGCCAGATCCGCTGGTCGCGTCCGGCCGAATCCCAATCGACCATATATAAAGCCAATTGATGCGGCGCGTCGTCTGTTACGTTGATGTCGAACGTCAACGTGCCGTTAGGCGCCGAGGACAGCGCGGCGGCTGTTCGGGTATCGTCTGCCAGCTTGGCCAGCGCCCGCGAATCGGTCGTCGGCGTCTCCCAGATCAGCTCATAATCGCCGGCAGCGACCTGAACGTCGGCATAATCCGGCTGCTGAACGGACGATTCGCCCATTATCCAGCTTCCGTCATAGCCGTACCGGTTCATCCAGGAGCCGCCCGTGAAGTCGTCGGTATCGGTGACCACCGCCGCAGCCCGCGACGGCAAGTAGGTCACATCCTCGATGTCGAATCCTTCGATCGAGCTGTTCGCTACGAGATGGGGCTGATGCGTTCCGCTGTTGTCGATCGTAACCCGGCGCACGGAACCGCTGCCGTTCCCGCTGGCGCCATAGAAGTGAATGCCCGCGTAGTTGGACGTCTTGCCCGGATTCCGTCCAAAGTTGGAGATCGTCACATTCTCGATGACGGCATTCTCGGTCGAGCCGACTCCGTTGTTGTCGAACACCATAATGCCTGCCCCGTCGGTTCCGTTAATGGTGGCGTTCTTGTACACGATGTCCCTGGCGTTGACGCCGCCTTCGAAGTCGAACCCGGCTCCGTCGAACTGCTGGGCCCCGCGATACGCGTCGACCACATCGCAGCCGTCCAGGGTGACGTTCTCGCTGGTTGCGACGACGAATGCCGCCGCGCCGTAAGGATTGACGCCGAAGCCGGTGTTCTCCGCATCGGCGTCCGTAATGGTCGCATTCCTGAAGAACAGGAACGAGTATCCCCATTGGCTGGCATTGGCGACACGCAAGTTGTCCATCTCGATATCGGAGAAATACGCAGAGCCGCCGGTCGTAAATCCGGTATTGGGGTCGGTTCGCGAGTATGGCGCGCCCGTCCACCAGCCGGAATTGACATTGTCCATGACAATATCCTTCACGGTAATTCCCTTCAAGACAACCGGCTCCGTGCCATACGGCGCCCATCCGTTCAAGCTGATGCCGCTCGAGATGTGGTTGTACCTGGTCGGAATCGAATTGTACGTATCGTCCATATCGTGAATGTACATATTGTCGATCCACAGGTACTCGCGCTCTACGCTGTCGGTATAGTCGAAGTGAACGCCATCCTTCGCTTTTTGCAGCTCCAGCCCCGATATTTTCCAACCGGAGACATTAACGCCATAGATCGCATTGCTGTCCGTCAGCTCCGGCGAGATAACCGGCTTGTCGCCCTCCCCGTAAGAGGAGATCGTAATCGGATGGGCCGCCGTGCCGCTGCCGTTCAGCGTAAGCGCCTCGCCGTGCCAGATGTCGCCGGCCTTCAGCAGGATGCTGTCGCCGGGGTAGAAGGGCGTCGCCGACACCTGCGCAAGCGAGCGCCACGGGCTATGCGCCGTCAGACCGTCGTTCCGATCGTCTCCTTCGGACTCGCTGACATAATAGGTCTGCCCGGCGACCGCGATCGCATACCATAACACGTTCTTGCCGTTCTCCGACGTGACGCGCAGCTTCATGCCGCTGGCTACCGTGCCGCTCGCCACTTCGGATTGGCCGCTCCGGTCGGTCACTTGCAGCGTTGCGCCGCGCGCGCCGACAAGCTTCGCCTTGAAGTCCGCAACGGACAGGTTAGGCGTTACCTGGCTGATCGTCCTGTCCGCAGCGTTCACCGCAAATTCGGCTGAAGACACCGACGCGGCCGACGAGAGCACGGCATAGACCCGGAACGAGCGGCTGGTCGCCCAGTTGCCCTCTCCGCCGAGCACGACGAGCCGGACGTATCTCGCGCTATTCGTAATGTCATAGCTGTACGGCCCCCTCCGCGTCGCGTTGTCGGACTCGTCGACCAGCACGCTCCAGTCGTCCCCGTCGACCGAACCTTCGATGCGGAAGCGCCAGGAATCGTCATTCTGGAATTGCTGGCTTACGCTGCCGAGCCGATACACTTGGCCGAGATCGACCTCAAGCTGCTGGGGGAAGCTGCCCGAGGAGGCGACCCAGCCTGCGTCATCATCGCCGGATACCGCATTCTCCGGTCCGAAGCCGTCGCTAAAGCTTGTTGCCGTCGCCGGCTTGCCCTGCGACACTAGCGTCGGCACAACGCTCAGCGTATACGGTGCGTTATGGACGCCGTTCTCGGCGGTGACGACAGCAATCATGCCGTCCTCCACGAACCCTTCCGTCGCGGCCGTCGTCCCGTCGGCTTCGTAGACTCGCACCGCAGCGCCCGGCGCGGCAACGATGCCGGACAGCAGGTCGTCGATCGTCGTGCCGCTCTCGATGCCGCCGATCGTCAGCGATTGGGCATCGATCGCATAGCGCTCCGAGCTGATTGTCGTATCGTCGCTGACGACCGCGTATACGTTCAGCGCCTTGCTGGTCGCCCAGTTGCCGTCGCCGCCGAGCACCGTGAGCTTGACATAGCGGGCTTCGCCGGAAGCATCGGCGACATACGGACCGCGCTGTGCCGTATTGTCCGAATAATCCGCCAGCGTGAACCATTGCTCCCCGTCCAGGGAGCCTTCGATGCGGAATTTCCAAATATCGTCGTTCAGGAATTGCTGCTCGACACCGCTAAGAGCATAGCTCTTGCCGAGATCCACCTGCAGCCATTGCGGGAAGCTCCCGCTGCTGGCCACCCAGGATGTCGCCGCATTGCCGTCGACAGCTTTGCCGCCTTCGTATCCGCTGTTCTCGCTCGACGCGGTCACGGGCTTGTCTCTGGATACGACGGTCTGGATCGTCGACGATTCGACCGGGTTTACTCCGTTGATGCCCGTCAACGTGAATGCGATCTGCAGCACCTGGTTGGCGACATTGTCGGACAGAGACAGGTAAGCGCGATCGTCGGCGAACGAAGCCGCCGTAATCGCGGCATAATCGCCGACGATTTCCTGATCGTTGACATAAATTTTGTAAGCGCTATCGATTCTCTTCATCGCAACGCGCAAGCTTGCGCCGTCCGCGACATCGGCGGCCACCGTCTGATCCGCGGCGATATGCCAGTTGCCGCCGGTATTGGCGACGACATTGATGCGCAGCGATTCCGGGGACAGGAAGTAAGCGAAGACGGCGAGACCGTCCCATTCCGCTCTGTTGCCGTAGCTGAGCGGCAGACTGCGATTCATGAAGCCGACGCCAATCTGCGCCTCGGCGGCAATCGGCTTGCCGTTATAGGCGCCGTCGACATACCCCGGCAGTTGATCGAGCCGAAGATCCACGGTCAGATCGTCGCTGGCGTAGGGCTGCGTGCTGTATACCGCCGTTCCGTCCGTCGGTCCGGAGAAGCGATATCCTTCCGCCGCGGCCGTTATCGTTAACGGCGAATTTGTCGTTCCTCCCGGAAGCGCAAGCCAGCTTCCCGTTCCCGGCTCTTGGGCCTTCGCGAGGGGAGCCGGAAGCAATCCCGAGAACATCAAGGAGAAGACGCAACAGATGAGCGCGATTTTTCTCAAGGGGATACCTCCTCGTATAGTCGAGCAGTCGGGTCTTGCCGTCACCCTTTGACCGAAGCGACGACAAGCCCTTTCAACAGACGATTCTGCGTAAGCAGGAAGAAGACGATCATCGGAAGCGCGGACATGAAGCACAGCGCGTACACGGGGCCCCAGTCCACCGTGTTGTTCGTTCCCATGAACTTGTAGACCGTCATCATGAGCGGGCTGACCTCGCCCGAATTCAAATAAATCAGCGGACCGGTAAAGTCGTTCCAGTACCAGTAGATCGTCGTCACCACAATCGTTGCGGCGGCCGGTCTGAGCAGAGGCAGGATGATGCGCGCGAAGATCCCCGCCCGGCTGCAGCCGTCAATCGCCGCGGCCTCCTCCAGCGCTTCCGGAATCGTTCTCGTGAACGCTGCGAACAGCAGAGTGGCAAACGCGCAGCCGCCGGCAACGTAGACGAGAATGAGGAACGGAGCCGTATTGATCATGCCCGTCGCGACTCCGATCTTGTAGATCGGCAGCATGCTGGTCTGGATCGGCACGATCTGGCCGGCCGCGAAGAGCAAATACAGCGAGCTGATCCATCGGTTTCTCGTCCTGCTGATGATGTATCCGGCCATGGAGGAGAACAAGACGATGATCAGCAGCGTAAAGAGGCAGATCAAGATCGTATAGCCGAGCGACGGGATAAAATCGGACGTGGCGAACATGCGCGAATAGTTGTCCCAATACAGCAGATTCGGCATATGGAACGTGTCGTAGATGTGGTCCTTATCCTTGAACGTATTCAGGAAGAACAACAGGAACGGCGCCAGGAACAGGAGAGCCAACAGCATGACGGCGGCTTGCGCGATTCTCATCCCCATCTACAGCTGCACCTCTCTTCCGCGAGTCGCCTTGATCTGCAAGAGAGAGATGAAGCCCACCAGCACGAACAGAACGATGCCGCCCGCCGAAGCGTAACCGTAGTTGCTGTAGCTGAACGCCTGCTTGTAGATGAGCATCGCCAGCGTCGTCGAAGCATCGCCCGGCCCGCCGTTGGTCATTAGAAAAGGCAGATCGAATATTTTGAGCGATGTCGTTAAGCCGAGAAAAGTGACGATCGTGACCGACGACATGAGCAACGGGAAAGTGACGTATCGGAACTTGGCGAACGCTCCGGCACCGTCCAGGTCGGCCGCTTCGTACAGGTCGGCGGGGATGGAGCCCAGTCCGGCGAGAAACACGATGACGCCGAACCCTACCCCGCTCCACACCATAATGATGATGAGCGCGGCCATCACCGTATCGAAGTTGCCGAGCCACTCCCGCGTCCAGGATTCCAGGCCGAGACGGATCAGAATCTCGTTGATCGGGCCGTAATAATGATAGATGGAGCTCCAGACGACAGCCATCGTCACGAAGCTCACGACGCCCGGCAGGTAGAAGACGGTGCGAAGCACCGCCTTCGATCGGCCGGCTCGGTTCAAGGCAAGCGCCAGCAGCAAGCTTAAGACGTTGCTAATCAGCAACCCCGCAAGCGTGAAGACGATCGTGTTCGACAGCGCGGCGACGAAGCTGGCTTCCCGGAACAATCGGCCGAAGTTGTCAAATCCGATAAAAACGGGGCTCGTGAAGCCATTCCAGCGGGTCATCGAATAGTAGAGCGAGCTGACAAAGGGCCAGACCACGAAGATCAGGAAC
Organism: Cohnella fermenti; assembly: GCF_004801405.1. Lineage (GTDB taxonomy): Bacteria > Bacillota > Bacilli > Paenibacillales > Paenibacillaceae > Cohnella > Cohnella fermenti. The sequence goes on along the minus strand of NZ_SSOB01000007.1, from coordinate 201,401 downwards.
GGGATCAGAGCAGGCGCGACGAACAGCCACTCGACCAACCCGTTTTTCTTTCCAGCGTACATGATGAGTACCTTCCTTTGCCGTTCGGTTATTGCCCCGGCGGAGGCAGAAGAGACTTGTCCTGCGCGTATGCCTGATCCGCTTCGTCGAGCCAGGCCGGATCGAACGTTTTGCCGGCCATGATTTTGGTGAACAGCTTGCCGTATACGTCATAGACGGAGGCAGGCACATATTGTCCGCCAAGCAGGGAATCCGTCTCCGCCAGCGCCCGCTGGAAGTCGTGATTGCCGAGCTCTTTATACTCGATGTCGATGCCCTTGAGCGCAGGGAATACGCCGGCATCCTTATCACGTATGGTTTGCGCTTCGGCGTCGTGCATCGCCGCGACCAGATCCTTGGCCCGCTGCAAGTTCGGCGTCTTCGCGTTCACGCCCGTCAGCGTATCGCTGCCGACGCTCAGCACGGGCGCTCCGTCGTCGTTCGGCAGAGGGAAGAAGCCGGTCTCCATTCCGCCCTTATCCTGCATCTCGCTGTTGACGAGACCGGCAATGTAGGAGCCGTGAATAATCATGGCGGCCTTGCCGTCTTCGAACGCCTTGCGCTGCAGATCCCAGCCGTTGCTCATCGCGTCCGGCCCGAAATAACCGCGGTCGTAGAACAATTGCAGCTTGTCGAACGTCGCTTGCATCTCCGGTCCGTTCAGCTTCTTCGAACCGTTGTACACCTCTTCCTCGAATGTCGGACTGCTGTAATCGTTCATCGTGAACGTCTTGACCGTCATGCTCGACACCCAGGCGTCCTTGAAGCCGCCGGCGAACGGAGTGATGCCCATTCCTTTGAATTTGTCCGCGACCGCCAGCAGCTCGTCCCATGTCGCGGGAGGCGTTACGCCGTTGTCCTCGAACAGCTTGCGGTTATACCAGACGCCGTTCGTCGAGATATCGAACGGAATCGCATAGACCTTGTCCTGATAAGTGACCTCCGTCTTCATCGCGCCTTCGAGGCTCGACACAAGGGAGAGGTCGGACAGATCGGCCAGGAAGCCGGCCGTCGTGAACATCGGCAGGTGCGACGGCTGGAATTGGATGACGTCGGCTGCAGATGCGGATGCCAATTGCGCTTTGAGCAGATCGAAGTATTTATCCCCCGGCGTATTGTTGTATTTAATCGTGGCATTCAGGTATTTCTGCTTGTAGACGTTCTCGAACGCCTCCCGGTACGCCTTCACGATGCCGAGCGGCTCATCCGCCAGATTCCAACTGGATACGGTAATGGTGAACGCTTCCGAATCGGCCCCGTCGGCCGGCGCCGACTGCTCTCCTCCGGTATCGGACGCATTCGGCGAAGCTTGCTGAGATGCCGAAGAAGCGCTGCTCTCCGCACCCGATCCCGCTTTGTCGTTCGAGCCGCAGCCGGCTGCAGTTCCCAGCAAGAGCATGCTGGCGATAACGACCCCTAATTTCTTTCTCATCTGTTCATCTTCCTCCCCTGATCGAATGATGATCGAACCGCAAGCTGCAATGATCCTTGCTCTATCCATTGTAGAACGCGCTTTGGGGACGCGACAGAATCAAAAATTTGATATGAGGGGGGAATTTATTGACCCCGCACATTCGGTTTGACGCGTTCCGCCGTCCGTGATACCATGCATTAAAAACAAAGGCAGCGGGGTGTATCCGACTCCCATGATTTCCCGTCTTCTTAAGCAAAGGATCGCCTTTCGTTTGTTTATCGTCTACGTGCTCATCTCCCTCGTGCCGCTGTTCACCTACAGTCTGATCTCGTATCGCTTGTCCGCGAATACGATCCGGTCCGACTACGTGCAATACATGACCAACTTGACGTCGCAAATCTTGCGGAACATGGATGCCAATATGCTGATGCTGCAGAAGCAGTCGTCCGCATTTTTTCTGGTTCGCAATGATATCGCTTACATTCTGACGGCCAACGAGCTGGACGATATCGACCGTTATTTCGAAGTCAGGTCGAGGCTGGACCAATACTTCCTGTCCCACCTGCAGATCAATGCCAAGTTGAACGGCATTACGCTGATCGACGCCGAAGGGGAAATGAAATACGCCATTAACGCCCAATCGAAAAATTCGTTGATCATCTCCGTAAAAAACGAAGAATGGTTCCAAAAAACGCTGAAGCTGAACGGAACCCCGCTGTTTCGCGGCCCGCATATCAACGAGTTTATCTTCGGCGATCCACGGCCTAGCGTCATATCCGTATCCCAATCGATGGTCGACTATACGGCAGGCAAGCCGATCGGCGCTCTGGTCGTCGATCAGAACGCCGATCAGTTCTTTAACGATGCGGCCAACGTGCAACTGGAGCCGGAAGAGCAGATCGTCATCGTCAGCGAAACCGGCAATATCGTCTACACCAAGCAGGAGATGCCGGACTCCGCCAAGGCGCAATTGATGCTGGATATAAAGGAGAACGGCGACCTGTCGAGCATTCAATTCGGCGGACAACGCACGTTGATGATCGCAAGCGCGCCCTCTGCCTTCGGATTCCGAGTAATATCGCTGCTTCCCGAAGCCGAATTAAACAAAAAAAGCAGCTTTCTGCGCACCATTCCCTCCATTATGCTGCTCGTCGTAGCCGGCCTCGTGCTCGTCATTTCAATATTCGTCTCCTATCTGATCGTGAAGCCGCTGCGGCGGCTTATGAGCTCGTTCAAGAAGCTGGAGACCGGTAATTTCAGCGTGCGCGTTCCGGTTAACGGCAGCCACGAGCTCGCGCATATCAGTTCGGCCTTTAACCGGATGGTCGAAAATATCGAATCGTTGATTACGGAGAAGTACGAAGCCAACCTGCTGCGCCAGCAAGCCGAATTCGAAGCTCTGCAGAGCCAGATCAACCCGCACTTCCTGTACAATACGCTGTATTCCACGCGGAGCGTGATCGACAAGCGCGACTTCCGCGAAGCGGCCAACATGATCGACAGCCTGGCCGGCATCTTCAGATACAGCTTGAATCCGGGCGAACCCGTCGTTACCTTGCAGGACGAGCTGGATCATGCGCACCAATATTTGTACCTGCTCGAGACCCGGTTCCCCGGCAAGTTCCGCGCCCGCTTCGACATTGACGATAGTCTGCGGGAATGCGCCATGCTCCGCCTGACGCTGCAGCCGATACTGGAAAATGCGATCAAGCACGGACTGCACGATAAGACGGAAGGCGGAGAGATTCGCATAGCGGCGCAGTCGGACGGCGAACAGTGGCAGCTCTATGTGCACGACAACGGCTGCGGCATTCCCGCCGACAAGCTGAATTCGCTGCGAGCCGGCCTGCAGGAGCAAGCGGAAGCGGCACCGCAGGCCAATCGGCATATCGGCATCCGCAATGTCCATTATCGCATTCGCTATCATTTCGGCTCCGCCTACGGCGTTGCGATAAGCAGCCGGGTCCATGCCTATACGACCGTTATGATGAGCTTCCCGCTGCAGGGGTATCGAGAGGAGTCGTGTTCATGAATGTTCTGATCGTGGAGGACGAGCTGTTGATTCGCGGCTCGATCGCCGAGCTGCTGCGCCAAAGCGGCTTCGAGCGGGTGACGGAGGCCGAGGACGGCTTTAAAGCGGTGGAAGCGCTGCGGCGCGACAGATTCGATCTTGTACTGTCCGATATCAATATGCCCGGCATGAACGGCCTCGAGCTGCTGGCCTATATCCGCGAGCAGTTCGGCGATACGTTGTTTATCGTGCTGAGCGGGTACGACCTGTTCGAGTACGCGCAAAAAGCGGTTAAGCTCGGCGCCTTCGCCTATCTGCTGAAGCCGATCAAGGATGCCGACATCCAAGCCGTAATCGCGCAGGCGATGCAGGAGCTGGCCAAGAAGCGGGCGATGCACGAGCAGGAGGTTGCGATTCAGATCAAGCTGAAGCAAGGCACGCTGGCGCTCCGCAGACTGTTTATCGCGGAGTTGATGACGAAGAAGGCCGACGCCGCGCTCATCCGGGATCAAATCGCCCAATACGATTTCTCGCCGCCGCACAACGGCTTCGCATCCGTGCTCGTCGGAATGGAGGAGACGCACACAGCGGGGCAACGCTTGACCAGAAACGACAGCGAGCTTGTCCGGTATGCGGTTGAGAACATTTGCCTGGAGATGTTGGAGAACTCGGGATATGCCGTCTATCCGTTCCAAGTGGACGACGGACTCGGGCTGCTCGTGAACGGACTCTCGACGGAGGACAACCCCCTCTCGGCGAGACTCGTTCCGGACTTGTCCCGCATCCGGGCGCAAGCCTATTCGTATGTGAGGATTGGGCTATCGGCGGGAATCGGAGAGACGACGGAGAGCCTCGCCCGCCTCCCCCACTCCTTCGCGACCGCCAAGAGGGCATTCGCAAGGAAGCTTGTAAGCGGAGAAGGCGTATACGCCTATCGGCGCAGCGAGGCGGATCTGTCCGAGAAGCCCGAACTGGGCAGCGAAGCCGAGCAGCAGTTGACGGTCTGTCTGGACAGAAGCGGCGGCGACTCGGCCCACCGCTTCATCGACAGCCAATTCGCGTTTTTCTATACCGGCACGGATTACGATCTGAACGATATGAAGCAGTTCAACTATCGGCTGATCCTGCTTATCCAGAGAGCGCTCCGTCGAGTCGACCTCGATCCGGATCATGCGATCGGCGAGCAGTTCGCTCTGTACGCCGAAGTCGGCTCCTTGCGCCGACTGGACGACATCGTCGCATGGTTCCATCGGCTCATCGACCTCTCTCTCGCTGCATGGAACGACAAGCCGACGAATGCCACTCACAAGTTGATGGAGAAAGCGAGAGACTTCGTTAACGAAGAGTTCAGCCCCGACATGAGCCTTACACTGGCGGCGGAGCGGCTTGGCATCAGCCCGGAATATTTAAGCCGGGAATTCAAACGGGCGTTCGGCGAGAACTTCAGTAACTTCGTGCTGCGAGTCAAGCTGGAGAAGGCCAAGGGCTACTTGCGGAGCAGCACCTGCCGAATTCAGGAGGTCGCCCAATTGGTCGGCTTCAACGACGAGAAATATTTTGCGAAGACGTTCAAGATGAACACCGGGCTTACGCCCGGAGAGTTCCGTGCAAGCAAGCGGCAGCCGCAGTCTCCGACATGATAAATTCAGATCGTGTACGAAGGCTGCACGGCGACATTCAGCTCAGCGCTGCGACAACTTCCTCCGCCGTCCGAACGCGGCCCATGCGCGGGAACATCGTGCCGACGACGTAGTCGTGCTCCTCCTTGGCCATCGCGGTCATCGCGTTCACGGCGAACACCTGGTTGTAGCCGAGCTGGAACGCTTCCCGCGCCGTCGTGTCCACGCCGATCGAGGTCGAGAGTCCGCACAGCACAATCGTGTCGATGCCCCGGCGGCGCAATTGCAGATCGAGATCGGTTCCGAAGAACGCTCCCCACTGCCGCTTCAGCACCACATGGGCTTGCTCGAATCGGGCCATCTCGGGAATCGGCTCGTCCCAGCCTTGCGGCGGCTGCATGGCCGCGGCCGTCGAGTCCGTGACCGGACGGAGCGCGTCGCGGCCATCCACGAAGGACACCCGGACCAGAACGACGAACGCCCCCTTCTCCGTGAACGCCTCGGCGAGCTTGCTCGCATTGCCGACCAGCGTCTCGATCGAATTCGGCGCGGCCGGCCTTCCCGTTGCCGCGATTCCCTTCTGCAGGTCGATCACGACCAGCGCGGTCTTCTTCGGGTCCAGCTTCAACTCCGGCTTGCTTGCTTCCTTGTTCGACATTATTGGCTCTCCCCTTCGATTGGTTTGATCTGAAGCTTCTTGTACAGCTTGGCATACACCCAGGCCGCATTCAGCAGCAGCAAGGCGCCCGTCGTGAAGAACACGGAACGAACCCCGAGCCAGGCCGCGAGCTGCCCGCCAAGCAGCGCTCCCCCGAACACGCCCAGATAAGCGGCGGAGTTGCTGAACCCGAACATTCGGCCGGTGAGCGCGCTCGGAGTGATTTTCCTCAGCAGGATGTTGACGGAAGGTCCCAGCCCGCCGGCCGCCAGGCCGAGCAGGAACTGCAGCCCCGCAAGCTGCCACGGATTGCTCGCCAGCGCCTGCGGGATGAAGACGAGCCCCGCCGCGATCAACGCGACGAGCAGCACCTTGTGGGCTCCGACCCGGTCGGACAGCTTGCCGAGACGGGGCGCGGCCACGATCTGCGCCAGTCCCGAAGCGGAGAAGGCGATCCCGGCAATCAGCGCGACGTGGGCGGCGCCCCGGCTGAGCTCGTCAACATAGACGGTCATGACGGGTTCGATGGAGTACATGGCGACGGTCAGAATGAAGAAGGTAACGAACAGCGTAATCGTCAGGCTCTTCTCCGGCACGCGGCTCCACACTTCCTTCATCGAGCTTGCCTTCGCTTCCCGGCGCACGAACGACTCCTTCACGAACAAAGCGGTCGTGAGGAAGGCCAGGAACATCAGCCCGCCCGTAATGAAGAAGGAGCTCTGCAGACCGAACTTCTCGGCGAGCAGCCCCCCGACCGTCGGCCCGATCAGGGAGCCCGAGATGTTCGCCGTCGACAGCGTCCCTAGCGCCCAGCCCGAATGCTCCTTGTCCGTCTGGGTGGCGATAAGCGTCGTGCAGGCCGTGCCGTACCCGGTGATGATCCCTTGCAGCATTCGCAGCGCAACCAGGACGTATACATTGTGCGCGAATCCCATGCAGCCGATGACGATCGCCATGCCGAGACTGGCCCGCAGCAGCATCGGCTTGCGCCCGAACTTGTCGGCCGCGATGCCCCAGATGGGCGAGAAGATCGCCGAGACGATGAAGGTAATCCCGAACGCGAGTCCCGCGAACCGGGCGACGGAATCGGGCTCCTGCACGCCGAGATGCTGGATGTAGAGCGGCAGGATCGGAGCGATCTGGCTCATGCCGATGCCGGTCAGGAACAGGCCGAACCAGCAGACGAGCAGATTTCTTCTCCACATGGGCATGACGAACAAGCCTTCCTTCTGCGATGCTGGCATTCCCTAGGCGGCCCCGAACGCGCGGGGCCGCCTTGAACATCCTCATCTTATCAGCCGACAGGCTTGCCGAACATGCAGGATCTTAAACTCCATGGACGATCTTGCTGTAATATTCCGACGGGCTCATTCCTTCCGATCTCTTGAAGACGCGGCTGAAGTAGAACTCGTCCGCATACCCCAGCGCCTTGGCGACCTCCTTGACCTTCTTGCCTCCCATCAGCATCATCTCCTTGGCCTTGTCCATCTTGAGCTTGTTGATGTACTCGATGACGGTGCAGCCGGTGATGTCCCGGAACGTTCTCGACAGATAGGTCGGCGACCACTGCGCCTGCTCCGCCAGTTGCCCTAGCGTAAGCTTGTCCTGCAGATGATCCTGCATGTAGCGGATGATTCTCTCGATCTTATGGGAGGCCGCGAAGCGGCGATCCGCCTTCTTCAGCTTAAGAGCGATCGCGACCAGCAATTGCTGCAGCAGCGCTGCGGACAGGAACTCGTACCCCGGCAGCTTCGCAAGCCACGTCTCGGCCAGCCTGCGGAACGAGTCCTCCACCTGGTACGAATCCGCCAGCGTCTGCGCGGCCTGCAGAGGGAGCGGCTGCACTTCCTCGCGGATGCCCCAGCCGTCTTCGCCGATATCCACTCTCCCGAAGCTGAAGTGGACGGAGTAGAAGCGGCCCGCCGTGCCGGGCACCGTCTCGATCGCATGCGGCGCGCCGGGGCGAATATAGAGCAGCATTCCGCTTCTGAGCTTGTGCGTCTTGCCGCCTATCGTGAACGTCCCCTTCGCTTCCGCAATATAGATGAGCTCGTGATGCGACAGGGTGCGTTGAAGCCGGATCGGGCGATCGTCCGCCGAGGTCGATTGCCTCGCGTTGCAGTAATGGATATGGAAGTAGAGATTGTTGAGCTTCATGAGCCTGGAGCCTCCTCGGGCGGATGCTCTCATTATAGCAGTTCTTATCGCAATAATTGCCCGATTTCCAAGCAATTATCGGAGATACGCGGCAGCCCGATTCCGTTAAAATGATACCCATCAGAAAGCCCAACATGACTGCAATCCCGAAACGAAAGGTGATCTTATGTCCCAACCCGCAACCGAATCCGCATCTGAATCCGCAATCAAGCCCGCGCCCGCGCATGAGCCGGCCGAAGGCCCTTCGACAAGACAGGCCGCTAACGCCATGCTGCTCAGCGTCAGCTTCGCGCACTTGCTCAATGACGCCATGCAGAACTCCGTCCCCGCCGTATTCCCGATTTTCCAGACGTCGCTTCAGCTTAGCTACGCCGAGATCGGCTGGATCGCCTTCACGCTCAACGTGACCGCTTCGATCCTTCAGCCGCTGATCGGCACGTACACGGACCGCTGGCCGATGCCGATCCTGCTTCCCCTCGGCATGGCGTTCACGCTGCTCGGCATGGTCGGCCTGGCGTTGTCGCCCGGACTTGCGATGCTGCTGGTGTCGGCCGCGCTCATCGGCATCGGCTCATCGGTGCTGCACCCCGAGTCGTCGCGCGTCGCCCATATGGCTGCCGGCAAGGGACGCGGGCTGGCGCAATCCGTGTTCCAGGTCGGCGGCAATACCGGCCAGGCCCTTGCTCCGCTCATGGTAGCGTTCATCATCACGCCGCTCGGCATGCACGGCTTCCTCTGGTTCACGCTGCTCGCGCTTGCCGGCATCCTGATTCAATGGCGGGTCGCCAAGTGGTACCGCGTCCAATCGCGGCAGCGTTCCGCCGGAGGCAACGGCGTCCGGGCAACGCCGAACAGCGGGAGTACGTTCTCCCGCGGCTTCGTCCTCTTCGTGATGGCGATCCTCGTCCTGCTGCTGTTCTCCAAGTTCGTGTACCTGGCGAGCATGACGGGGTATTATTCGTTCTACTTCATGGAGAAGTATCACCTCTCGCTCGAACGCGCGCAGGTGTCCCTGTTCGCCCTTCAATTCGCCGGCATGGCCGGCACGCTGCTCGGCGGACCGCTCGCCGACCGCTTCGGCCGGAAGAAGATCATCTGGTTCTCGATCTTCGGCACGGCTCCGTTCGCTCTCCTGCTTCCGTATGCCGGCCCGATCGGCTCGGTTGCGCTCTGTCTGGCCGTCGGCGCCATCCTCATGTCCGGCTTCTCCGTCATCATCGTGTATGCGCAGGAGATGCTGCCGGGCCGGGTCGGCATGATTGCGGGCCTGTTCTTCGGCCTCTCCTTCGGCCTGAGCGGTCTCGGCTCGGTTGTGCTCGGCTCGCTCATCGACCAGACCGGCGTCGAATTCGTGATCAAGGCGTCCGCGTTCCTCCCGCTGCTCGGCGTCCTCGCGTTCCTGCTTCCCAAGGATTCGCGGATCATGGGCGGCCGCTGAGCGAAGAGAACCCCCAGTTAGACTGAGGGTTCCGGATCGCTTATGATAGACGGAGAGCAACCATTGACGACAGATAGGAGCCGTTCATGTTCATTCACAAAGGCGAGGTCCTCTTCCGGCAAGGCGAATCCGGGCCCCTGTACCAAGTAAAGAGCGGTCTGCTGAAAATCCTTCGAGTACACGAAGACGGGACACCGACGCTTGTGAACATTATTGTTCCGGGAGAGATGATTCCTCATCATTCCCTGTTGACTCGTTCTCCGTACTTCGGGACGGCCGTCGCCCTAATGACGAGCGAGATCGAGACCCTGCCCGCCGACAACTGGTATCGCGCGCTGGAACAGGACCCGCTGCAATACCGGACGATTGCGCTTAAGCTGCAGGACAAGCTGCGGATGATGCAGCAGCGAATCGATCAGTTGACCGAAGCGACTCCGGCGGCCCGGCTGCGGAAGCTGCAGGCCTGGTTCCAGGCCTACATCGCTCCGAACGCCTTGACCGAGGTGCTGACCCAGGACGAGATCGGCCAGTTCATCGGCCTTCGGCGCGAGACGATCAATCGGCTGCTGCGGGATCAGACGGTCTCCGCGACCGGCTCGGCCGGCTCTTCCAGCGATCCCTTGGGTCCGAAAAATTCGTAATGGATGTCCGCCTCCGGCACGTTCAGCTCTCTTAGCGCCCCGTTGATCGCCTGCATGAAGGGGACCGGACCGCAGAAGTAATACGAGGCTTCGCCGTCGGGAAGCACGGTCCTCAGCCACTTCGCGTCGATCAGCCCCTCGTGTTGGTAAGCCTGCTCGGCGCGATCCTCGTCCGTAGGCTGGCTGTAGCTCCAGAAAGCGCCGATCTGCGGATGGGAGCTCGCCAGCGCCTCGACCTCGTCCCTCAGCGCATGAACCGCGCCGTTGCGCGCCGAATGGATGAACACCGCCTTGCGCTCCGGCTGCCGCTCCACAAGCGTCTTGAGCATGCTGAGCGTCGGGGTCAGCCCGACGCCGCCGCTGATCAGCACGACCGGGCGCGTATCCTCAAGGTCGAGGACGAAGTCGCCTGCAGGCGCGGACAGCCGAAGCACATCCCCTTCCTGCACGGAATCGTGCATGTAACCGGACACCATGCCATCCGGATCGTCGCCATAGCCGATTTCCCGCTTGGTGGAGATTCGGTAGTAGGGCTTGCCCGGCGCGTCGGACAAGCTGTACTGGCGAAGATGGGTGTAGGGATCTCCCGGAATATTCAGCTTAACGGAGATATACTGGCCGGGAACGAAGCTCGCGATCGGACCGCCATCCATCGGAACCAGATAGAAGGACATGATGACGTCGCTCTCCTTGACCTTCCGCTCCACCTTGAATTCGCGGAAGCCCGCCCAGCCGCCCTCTTGTTTCTCGGCCTCTTCGTACATCTGCGCCTCGATGCCGATAAATACGTCCGCGATCACTCCGTAGGCTTCCGCCCATGCCCCGATGATCTCATCGGTTGCCGCATCGCCAAGGACATCCTTGATCGCCGCGAGCAGGTTCTCGCCGACGATCGGATACTGGTCGGCCGTAATGCCGAGGCTCCGATGCTTGTGGGCGATCTGCTTCACCGCGGGGAGAATATCCCCCAGCCGATCGATATTGGCGGCAGCGGCATACACCGTGTTGGCGAGCGCCTGCTGCTGTCTTCCGCGCTTCTGATTCGCATGGTTGAACACATTGAGCAGCTCGGGATGATTCGAGAACATCATTTTATAGAAGCGTCTCGTAATCTCCGTTCCGTGAACCTCCAGCACCGGCACCGTCGACTTGATAATTCGTATCGTGTTCTCGCTGAGCATTCGCAATCTCTCCCTTGATCCTTGTATTCGGCAGGCAATCGCCTTAAACATCAACAAGTATAGCCCGAGGCATAACGCCGACTTGTGATTTCGCTCACACCAAAATTCAAGGTTCTGTGACGGGAGAGCTCCGGGCGTCCCCGGCCGGCTCTTCTCGCCCCCTCCGCTGTCTCTCCGTTAGCTCCTCGCTGTCTCTCCGTTAGCTCCTCGCTGTTTCCCCGTTAGCTCCTCGCTGTTTCTCCGCTAGCTCCTCGCCATATACTATTCGCCCCCTCCGGCCCGATGGCTTTTGCAATTTTATGCGATTTTTCACATTCGTCGGCCCCGGATCGGGGGCAATTTCGGCGTTTTATGCGATTTTTAGCATATATCCAGCATTTCCAGGCGGAAATTCCTCCATGAATGTGATTTTTCGCATAAAATCAGGCAAAGTACCCGTTCCGGAGCTGCGCCAATGTGATTTTTCACATAAAATCCGGCGGGCTTGGCGAGTTCGGCGGCTGCGGTCGGTGTAGCAGGTTGGGCGAGTTCGACGGACTTAGTAGGTTCGGTGAGGCCGATCGGCTCGACGGATTTGGTGAGGTTGATGGGTTTGGCAGGTTTGGCAGGCTTGGTGGGATTAGGGGTTTGGCGGGCTTCGGCGGAGGTTCGGCAAGCTTAGTTAGTTGGTTGAATTGGTTTGGCGGGTTTACCGGGTTAGATCGGCTTGGCAGGTTCGGCGAGCTTGATGAGTTGGATGAGTTGGATGGGCTCGGCGGGATTAGTGAGTTCGGCGGGTCTGGTGGGCTTGGCGGGTTCAGTAGGTTCGACGGTTTCCGCTCCTCTTGTCATCGCCGCTTCGCTCCGGACCATTATGATCAAGATTTCAGCCTCCGCTAGCCCCTCGCCATACCATTCGCCCCCTCCGGCCCGGAATGGAGGGAATCGGGGCGTTTTATGTGATTTAATACGAAAATCAAGCCCGCTTAATGGCGGTCTGTACCTCCCCCTCCAACCGTCTCTGCGGAGCGGCATGCCTTTCCTCCACTAACTCCGCCCCCAGCCTCTTCACAGTAGGCTTTCATCGCCACGGAGGCTGCGTACGGAAAATTTTCATTGTAAGGGGGGACAACCGTCCTTGTTGGCTTAGAGGTTTAATACGAAAATTATGTCTCGCTAATGGCGGTCTGTACCGGATTTAGACAGAAAAGTCCCGCCACCGTCTAGCACCAGCCGGCGCGGTCGGCATGTTGGTGAGTCGGCTAGTCGGCGAGTTGATTTCCACATTATGGTTGCAAGAGAGGCACTCCCCCTCTTCTGAACCCTTATGCCTCTTCTCCCCTTGGATCAGGAACCTCCGCTTGCCGAGCATGCCCTTGGGTCTTAGGACAGTCCATTCCCCCTTGCGCCTCCTTATCCTGAACGAAAGGGAGAAGAGACCTAATGCTGCCAGAGGGAATAGGCGCATGGGGGGAGTGGGAAGAGATGCCGGACGGGATGGCAAGTGGAACGAACAGTCGATAGGCGGGTTTTCCGCTCATCAGCCCTGCTAACCGGCTCGTCGGGGTGCCGTTGTATGCATCTCCGCTCCCCCAACGGTTTCTCCCTCCAGCACCACTTTTTATAGGCTTCATAACGACGGACCACCTTATACGCAATATGTTCATTGTAGGGGGTGACAACCGTCCTTGTTGGCATGGAGGTTGTTAGCATATATCCAGCATTTCCGGCTGGAAATTCCTACATGAATGTGAGTTCGACGGACTTAGTGGGTTCGGTGAGGCCGGTCAGCTCGACGGATTTGGTGAGGTTGGTGGGTTTGGCAGGTTTGGCAGGTTTGGCAGGTTCGGCGATTTTATCGACGGGTTTCGCTCCTCTTGTCATCGCCGATTCGGGCCGGGCAATTGTAATCGAAATTTCAATCATAAATTCTTCCATGTGCCCGTTCCAGGCAGATAGGATTGAAATTTCGACTATATTTCGCGGTTATCTGTCCGCCCCAGGCCAATAAGATCGAAATTTCGTTTACAATTGGCGTTTGGCATCTGAACTGGGCAAATAAGATCGAAATTTCGATTACAATTCACACTTCGGTCGCCGGGGAGCCTTTGCTCCGGGGGCAGACAGGACAAGGAGGCCGCCGCCGAGGCTTCGCCCGATTCTTGGACAATCCAAACAAGAACGCCTCCCCGTCATTCCGAATGACGGAGAGGCGCCCTGTTGTTCAGGCCCGCAGCGAGGCGAGACGCTTGAAGTGATCGTACGAGGGCTTGGCGAGCCCAAGGTGTTCGCGGAGCGTCGATCCTTCGTATTCCTCGCGGTACAGTCCGCGCCGCTGGAGCACCGGAACGACATGGTCGACGAAGCTGTCCAGATCGCCCGGCAGCACCGGAGGCATGATGTTGAAGCCGTCGCAGCCGTAGCCGTTGTACCATTGCTCCATCAGGTCGGCGAGCTGCTCCGGCGTTCCGACGAACTGCATGTGCCCGCGCGCGCCGAGCAGACGCCGGCCAAGCTCGATGATGGACAGATTGTCCTTGCGGGCGAGGTCCATGATGAGCTGCACACGGCTTTTCATCCCGTTGCTCGCCTCGACCGGATCGGGGATGTCCGGCAGCGGGCCGTCGGCGGGGAAGCCGCCCAGGTCCGTCTGCAGCATGGCGGACACCATCATGACCGCCTCCTGCGGGTCGATCAAGTCGAGCAGCTCGCGCTCCTTGCGGCGGGCCTCCTCCTCCGTCGAGCCGAGGATCGGCGACAGGCCCGGCATAATCAGCAGGCTGCCCCGCTCCCGGTCGGCCGCGAGCAGCTTCTCGTTGACCTCCTGGTAGAACGCCTGGGCGGAGGCGAGCGACGTCTGCGCCGTGAAGATGACCTCGCCGACACTTGCCGCGAAGTGCTGTCCCGGTCCCGACGATCCGGCCTGGATCAGGACCGGGTAGCCCTGCGGCGGGCGCGGCACGTTCAGCAAGCCGCTCGTGGAGTACCAATGCCCGCTGTACTCGGCTCGGCGGAACTGCGACTCGTCCGCGAACGTGCCGGATGCCCGGTCCATCACAAGCGACTCCTGCGGCCAGCTGTCCCATAGTTGCGTCACGACGTCCACGAACTCCTTCGCCATCTCGTAGCGGGTCGCGTGCTCCGGATGCTTGGCGCGGCCGAAGTTGTGCGCCTCCGTGTCCACCTGCGACGTGACGATGTTCCAGCCGGCCCTGCCGCCGCTGATATGGTCGAGCGTGGCGAAGCGGCGCGCCGCGTTATACGGCTCGTTGTAGGTCGTCGACAGCGTCGCCGTCAGCCCGATCTTCTCCGTCGCCATGGCCAGCGCCGACAGCAGCGCGACCGGATCGAGCATCCCGGCCGCCGCGCGGGCCGGGAAGATGAGGTGCAGCAGATCCGCGAAGAAAATCATATCGAACTTGCCCCGTTCCGCCGTGCGGGCAATTCGCTTGTACCATTCGATGTCGAACATCCGCTCGATGCCCGATTCCGGGTGGCGCCAGCCGGCGTGGTGATGCCCGGTGAAGTAGATGAATGCGCCAAGATGAAGCTGTCCCTGCCGTTGTCGGCTCATGCTCGATCCCTTCTTTTCCTCCAATAATAAACGCTCGTTACCCCTTGTAGGTGTTGCTCCACCTGAGGCATCTCCTCTCCGCCAGCCGGACGGCCGAATCCGACAGCTTGCCGACCAGGGCGAACAGGAGAATCCCGACGAAGACGATATCCGTCTGTGCGTAAACCCGCGCATCCTGAATCATGTAGCCGACTCCGGCGCTTGCGCCCATCATCTCGGCCACCGCCAGCAGCAGCCACGATGCCCCGACCGACAGGCGGACACCGAGCAGAATGTTCGGCAGCGCCGCGGGCAGAATCAGCTTCGTCATAAGCTTCAGCTTCGAATATTGCAGAATGCGAGTGACCTCGTACAGCTTCTTGTCGGCGCTGTTCACCCCCAGGTGCGTATGGAAGTACACGGGGAAAAAAGAGCCGAGAGCGATCAGAAGCACCTTCGAGAACTCCCCCACTCCGAACCAGAGAATAAACAGCGGAATGACGGCCAGAAGCGGCACGGTCCGCAGCATCTGGATCGACGGGTCGAGCGTTCGCTCCGCCCAGCGGCCGAGTCCGGTGAAGACGCCGAGCAACAGGCCCGTCGCGCCGCCGAGCAGGAAGCCTCCTCCCGCCCGCAGTGCGCTCATCTTCAGGTGCTCCGCCATGTCGCCGCTCGCGCACAATTGCCAGAATGCCCGCGCAATTCGCGAAGGCGCCGGAAGCGCGGAGTCGGACACGAGCCCGAGCGCCGAAGCCGCCTCCCACAGAGCGAGCACCGCGAGCGGCAGCACCCAGCCGTACAGCCACTTCGGCAGCCTTGCCCTTCCTTGCTTCCCCGCCGCCGCAATGCCCGGCGACGGCTTGCCTGTCTCCGGCTTGCCCGTTGCCGCCTTCCCGGCATCGGCCGCGCCTTCCCATGCGATGTCGTTCGCACTCATGCCGCGTCACCCCTCCCCTCCGATAGAATCGCGCCAGCGCAGCAGCCGCTTCTCCGTCAGCCGCACAAGCGAATCGGTAAGCTTGCCGACCGCCGCGAAGACGATAATGCCGACGAAGATGACGGATGTCAGCGAGAACGAACGCGCGTCGTTGATGATGTAGCCGATGCCGGAGCTCGAGCCCATCATCTCCGCCACGACCAAGCCGAGCCAACTCACCGCGATCGACAGGCGAATGCCGAGGAAGAGCGAAGGCAGGGCGGCGGGCAGAATCAGCCTCGAGATCGTCTGCCACCTCGTGAATTGCAGCACGCGCGCCACGTCGAACAGGTTGCGATCCACCGAACGGACGCCGAGGAAGGCATTCACATACAAGGGGAAAAACGCTCCTTTGGCGATAAGCACGATTTTCGACGTCTCTCCGAAGCCGAACCACAGAATGAACAGCGGCGCGACGGCCAGATGCGGCAGCGTCCGCAGCAGTTGGAACGACGGGTCCAGCAGCCGCTCGGCCTTGATCGAGAAGCCGACCCACAGCCCCGCGGCAAGCCCCAGCCCGCCGCCGATCAGGAAGCCGAGCAGCGCCCGCCCCGCTGAGATGCGGAGGTTCGACAGAAGCTCGCCCGAGGAGAGCATGCGGCCGAACTCAAGGGCGATGTCCTTCGGCGGCGGAATGAGCACCGCGTTCACCCATCCGTTCGCGGACGCGAGCTGCCAGATGATCAATACCGCCAGCGGCACGAGCATCCCGATCAGGAGATGAACCGTCTTGAACGCCAGCCTGCTCCTCGTTGTCTGCATACTCCGCACCTCGCTTTTACTTCAGAGCTTCTTCGATGTATTGATTGTCGAACACGTCGGATACGTTGATCTGCTTGCGGACCGTGCCGAGGCTGAACTGGAAGTCGGCCGTGCTCTGTTGCTCGGCGATCGTCTCATCGCTGACCGGCGTGTTGATCATCGTGGAGCGCTCCTGCATTCCCTTGACCAGCTCAAGCGGGATGCTCCGCTCGTCCGCGTATCGTTGGTACGCTTCCTCCTGGTTGTCGGCCTCCCAGAGACGGGCCTTCTCCAGCGTCTTCAGGTAGAGCGTAACCAGCTCCGGATACTTCTCGGCGAAGCCGCTGCGCACGAGCTGGAACGACGGGGACAGCACGCCTTCGCTCTCGCCGTCGGCCAGGACGCGGGCCTTGCCGCTGAGCGTGTTCAGGGAGATATAAGGGTCCCACACAGCCCAGGCGTCAACCTTGCCGCCCTCGAAGGAAGGCTGCGTCTCGTCGGGCTGAAGCTGAATCTCCTGGATATCGGATTCCTTCAGGCCGGCCTTGTCGAGCACGCGGTACAGGAAGTTATAGGCGTTGCTGCCCTTGGTGACGGCGACCTTCTTGCCCTTCAGGTCCGCGACGGTCTTAATGTCGCTGTCCGTCGGAACGATGATCGCTACATTGTTCTTGCCGCTCAGCAGTTGCGAGATGATCTTGAAGTCGACGCCGGCCGCTTGAGCCGAGATCGGAGGCATGTTGCCCATGCCCGCGAAGTCGAGATGGTTCGACGCCATCGCCTCGACCATCGGCGGGCCGCTCTGGAACTCGACCCACTCGACCTTCGCGCCCAGCTCGCCGAATGCGGTCTCGAACCACTTCTCCTCCTGGGCTTTGCCGAACAGGCCTCCCTTGCCTTGAACGCCGATCTGAACCGTCACTCCGTCGTAGGAAGGGCTCTCGGACGCCGCCGGTTCGCTTGAGGCGCCGGAGCTTGCCGCGGAGCCCGCCGTGGAGCTTGCCGACTCGGAGGGCTTGGCGCCGCTTCCGCCGTTATTCGAATTCCCGCATCCCGCGACGATCAGCACCAGAACGAGTATTGCCGCTATCAGACCGTATCTTTTTCTCATGAGTACGTACCCCTTATCTATCGATGGTTTGTTGTGAATCAGATGCCGGCTCCGACATCCGTCTGCGGAGGCGACTCGACCTTCTCGAACTCGCCCAGGACGCGGGAGCGAAGCTCCTGGAAGGAGGCTCCGGTTCGCTTGCGCGGGTACGGCAGATCGATGCCGATCACGTTCCGGATGTGGCCGGGACGAGGGTTCATAATGACGACCTTCTCCCCGAGGAACACCGCTTCGTCCAGATCGTGCGTAACGAACAGCATCGTCGTCCGGCTGTTCTGCCAGATGTCCAGCAGCGCCTCCTGCATATGCGAGCGGGTGAAGGCGTCGAGCGCCCCGAACGGCTCGTCGAGCAGCAGAATCTCCGGCTTGCGCAGCAGCGCCCGGGCGATCGCGACCCGCTGGGCCATCCCTCCGGACAGCTCCTTCGGGTACGCCTTCTCGAAGCCCTTGAGCCGCACCAGCTCGATCAGCTCGTCGACCCGGCGGCGAACGTCCGCGCTGCGCAGCGACAGGTTGGCCGCGATGTTCTTCTCGACAGTCAACCAGGGGAACAAACGAGGCTCTTGGAAAATAAACCCCTTCTCAATGCTAGGTCCCGTGATCGCCTTGCCGTTCAACTCGACCGTCCCTTCGTAGGCCGTATCGAGCCCCGCGACGATCTTGAGCAGAGTGCTCTTGCCGCAGCCGCTCGGCCCGATGAAGGTGATGAATTGCCCCCGCTCGACCTGCAGCCGGATGTTGCTCAAGGCGACAACCGGCCCGGAAGGGGCGGCGAACGTCTTGTTCAAGCGCTCGATCGTCAGCATGACTGCCGCCTCCGAAATTTTATTTTTCTTACCCGATTACTTGGTTTTAACTGAATAAAAAAAGGCCCTGCGCTAAGCGGCGCGGCGCCCTGCCCGATCTCCGGCTGTCCGGTCGATCTCGGCGTCCGCTCCGCACAAACCGAATAATTGCTCGGTTTGTATTGACGACATTGTAGCAAGGGTTCCGTGTCGATGTCAACCATTTCTTATCGGTCTACTGTGAATAAAGCGACAATCGACTCCGCCCTCGCCCGGATGGGCACCTCGTTGCCCGGCATTCTCTGCAGGGTGAGGCCTTGAATCAGGCTGACGAAGTAGTAGGCCAACTCCAGCGGAGAACCGCCGACGAGGAGCCCTTCCCTCTGCCCCTGTTCCATGATCGCGGCCACCGGCTCGAGGTTGTTCGTGAACCGGCTCGTCACCGCGCGCCGGGTCTCTTCGGAGGAGGCATCCGACAGGCGGGCCGTATGGATAAGGATCGTGTACGCCCAGTTGTTGTCGATGGCCAGCCACGATTCGCACAGCAGGCTCAGCTTCTCCCGCGCGTTCCCCTCGCTCCCCGCGAGGCTCGCGACGTGCTGCCCGTAGTCGGTCTGTCCTCTTCTCAGAATCTCGGCGAAGATCTCGTCCTTCGACTTGAAGTAGTGATAGACGTTGCCGATGCTGACGTTCGCGGCGGCGGCGATGTCGTTGATGCTCACCGAGCCGATTCCCTTGATCGCGATCGTCTCGATGGCCGAATTCAGAATTTGGTTGATTCTGGCCTCCCTCACCTGGAGGTCCCTCTCGATATTTCTTGGCGACATGGACGAAGCTCCCCTCTCTCGTTCTCCATTATAGCAGAGGCGGGAGACCCCGCCAGGCCGTATTGGAAGGACGTTCCATAATCCCGCACACGATTCGGATAGAAACGCCCATGGCCCCGCAGGAGGTCTTGATCTATGATCTCCTTGCGGCGATTGTTCTTCAGGACGCCGGCGAGGAGGGATGCCTCAGGGAATGACAGCGCTGACCTACAGACAATTCGCACAGGAGAGGAACGGGTGAGCAACCAGCCTGGCAGCAAATCCAGCCATACAAGCAATCCCATACCGAGAGGAGATACGATGACGTGAGAACAACGAAACGATGGACCGCCTGGGTATGCCTTCTGGCGCTGATTGCCGGAACGTTCCTGGCCCCGATTGGAGCTCCCGGACCGGCGTTCGCCGCAGGCGGCGCCAACCTGGCGGCAGGGAAGGCGACTTCCGAGTCCGGCCACGCCGATGTCTATGGAGCCGCCAACGTGACGGACGGCAATGCGGGCACGTACTGGGAGAGCGTCAACAACGCGTTCCCGCAGTGGGTTCAAGTCGACCTGGGCAGCGCCGTTGCGATCGACCAGGTCGTGCTGAAGCTGCCTTCCGCGTGGGGCAGCCGGACACAGACGCTGTCGATTCAAGGAAGCGCGAACGGCACATCCTTCGCGGACCTGAAGGCATCGGCGAGCTATACGTTCGACCCGAGCTCCGCGAATACGGTCGCGATCGACTTCGCGGCGGCCAGTGTCCGGTACGTGCGCGCCGTCTTCACCGCCAACACCGGCTGGCCGGCCGGTCAGCTCTCCGAGCTGGAGGTGTACGGCACCTCCGCGGCCGCTCCGTCCGCCATTCCGGGGAAGCTTGAAGCCGAGAGCTACAGCGCGATGAGCGGCATCCAGACCGAGACGACGACGGATGCCGGCGGCGGTCTTAACGTCGGCTATATCGACGTCGGAGACTGGATGGACTACAGCGTGAACGTGCAGGCCGCGGGCACGTACACCGTGGAATACCGCGTCGCGAGCAACGCCGCCACGGGGCAGCTCCAGCTCCGGTCGGGAACGACGACGCTGGCCACGACGACGGTGCCGAACACCGGCGGCTGGCAGAGCTGGCAGACCGTGACGGCGAGCGTCGCGCTTGCCGCGGGGACTCAGACGCTGCGCATCTACGCAAGCGGCTACGACTTCAACCTCAATTGGATGAACTTCACGACGGGAAGCTCCGTCGATAACCAGGCTCCTTCGGCGCCGACGGGCTTAAGCTTCACGTTGCCGAGCTCCGGCACGATTGCGCTCTCCTGGAACGCTTCGACCGACAACGTCGGCGTGACCGGCTACGACATCTATGCGAACAGCCAGCTTCGCGCCAGCGTGAGCGGAACGACGCTCTCCTATTCGGACAGCCAATCGGCGTCTGCGACCGTCACCTACTACGTCGTCGCCAAGGATGCCGCCGGGAACGTATCCGCGCCCAGCAATTCCGTGACCCGGACCGGCTCGGGCGGAAGCGGCGATACGAACCTGGCGATCGGCAAGCCGATCTCGGCCTCCTCTTCTACGTTTACTTACGCGGCGGCGAATGCGAACGACAACAATACGAGCACGTATTGGGAAGCAGGCGGCCATCCCGGCACGCTGACCGTCGACCTCGGCGCGAACGCCAACGTCACGTCGGTCGTCGTCAAGCTCAATCCCGACAGCGCATGGGCCACGCGCACCCAGACGATCCAGGTGCTCGGGCATGACCAGAATTCCCAGACGTTCTCGAGCCTGGTCGGAGCCGCGACATACACGTTCAATCCGAGCAGCCAGAACACCGTGACGATTCCGGTGGGGGCGACGGCGAGCAGCGTGCAGCTCCGCTTCACCGCCAATTCCGGCGCGCCGGGCGGGCAAGCCGCCGAATTCCAGATTATCGGCACGATGGCTCCGAACCCGGATCTGAAGGTGACGGGGCTCTCCTGGTCGCCGACCTCCCCGATCGAGACCGACGCCGTCACGCTTAGCGCCGTCGTCCAGAACGCCGGCTCCGTCGCCTCCGCCGCGACAAGCGTGAACTTCTATCTCGGCAGCTCCCTGGTCGGCACCGCCTCCGTAGCGGCGCTCGCCGCAGGAGCGTCGACGACGGTCTCCGCGAACATCGGAGCGAAGGATGCAGGCTCCTACTCCGTCACCGCCAAGGTCGACGAGAGCAATGCCGTCATCGAGACCGACGATTCGAACAACAGCTTCACCTCGTCGTCCGCGCTTATCGTCGGGCAGGTGCAGAGCTCGGATCTGATCGCGACCGCGTCCTGGTCGCCGAGCAACCCGAGCGCGGGCAATACGGTCACCTTCACCGTGAACCTGAAGAACCAAGGCAATATCGCCTCCGCCGCAGGCTCCCACGCCCTCTCGCTGACGCTCAAGAACGCGGCGGGAGCGACGATCCAGACGCTCAGCGGCTCGTACTCCGGCTCCCTGGCGGCGGGCGCCTCGGCGAACGTCGTTCTGGGCACGTGGACGGCGGTCAACGGCAGCTACACGGTAACGGCGACGGTCGCCAGCGATGCGAACGAAGTCGCCATCAAGCAGGCGAACAACACCTCCACGGCCAGCCTGTACTCCGGCCGCGGAGCCAACATGCCGTTCACCGTGCTGGAGGCCGAGTCGACCTCCAATAGCACGAACGGCACACGGCTCGCCCCGAACTTCACGCCGGGCGACTTCGCGGGCGAAGCTTCCGGCCGCTCGGCCGTCCTGCTCGACGCCGGCGGCGAATACGTCGAGTTCACGCTGACCTCGCCGGCCAATGCGTTCGTCCTGCGCAACGCGGTCGCGGAGAACACGACCGGCACGATCAGCGTGTACGCGGACGGAACGGATGTCGGCAACTTCTCGGTCAGCTCCAAGTTCTCGTATCTCTACGCCACGCCGACCACGCTCGGAGAGCTCGGCTACAACAACTCCGGCTCGAAGGCTTACTGGCTGTACGAGGACGCGCAGCTTCTGCTGAACCAGGTATACCCGGCCGGCACCAAGATCAAGATCCAGAAGGACGCCGGAGACGTGTCCTGGATCTACGTCGACATGATCGAGACGGAGAACGTCGCGCCGGCCGCTTCGAATCCGGACCCGAGCAAGTACGTCGAGGTGTCGGGCAGCAAGTCGATCGAGCAGGCGCTGAACGAATTCCGCCAGGATACGACCAAGAAGGGCATCTTTATCCCGGCCGGCGAATGGACGATCTCGTCCAAGATCTATCTGTACGGACGGGCGACGGAGATCATCGGCGCCGGACCGTGGCACACGAAGCTGATCGCGCCGCAGAGCCAGACGAACACCGACGTCGGCTTCAACATCGGCTCCACGGCCAACGGCTCTACGATCAAGGACCTGTCCGCCTGGGGCAACTACATCTACCGCGTCGACGGTCCCGGCAAGTTCATCGACGGCAACGGCATGCAGAACGTCACGATCGAGAACGTCTGGGCGGAGCACTTCGTCTGCCTGTACTGGGGCGTGAATTCCTCGTACAACACGTTCAAGAACAACCGAATCAAGAACACGTTCGCGGACGGCATCAACATGACGAACGGCTCCTCCTACAACGTCATCGACAACAACTACGCCCGCGGAACCGGCGACGACTCGTTCGCCCTGTTCAGCGCGGTCGACTCCGGAGGCTCGTATAACGTCGGCAACAAGTACACGAACCTGACCGCCGTCAACGTCCGGCGCGCCGCCGCCTTCGCCGCGTACGGCGGCCAAGACAACCTGTTCCAGAACCTGTACGGAGCCGATACGCTCACGTATCCGGGCCTGACGATCAGCAGCTACAGCTTCGGCTACAACACGCTCGGCTTCGGCACGCTGGACACCGTCTTCGACGGCATCACGCTCGACCGCACCGGCGGCGACTTCTGGACCAGCGTCGGCGCCGACGACAAGATCAACGACTACCAGAACTTCGGCGCAATCTGGTTCTACGGCGGCGATCGCGACTTCAAGAACATTCTCGTGAAGAACGTCGACATCAACAACCCGGTCTACTTCGGGCTGATGTTCCAGACGAAGTCGCCGGAGAACCTGGCCATGCAGAACGTCCGGCTCGAGAACATCACGATCAACAGCCCGACCCGCTACGGCATCAAGCTGGTGGCGAAGGCGGAGGACGGCCAAGGTCCGGTCGTCGGCTCGGCCAGCTTCACCAACGTCAAGGTGAACAACGCCGGCGTCGCCGCGATCTACGGCGAGAGCAAGAGTCCGAACTTCAGCGTCGTCCGAGTCTCGGGCAACAACTGGTAAGTCGCACTCGGCACAACCGTATCGTTTATCGTTCCGAATCGCAGCAAGGGGCCCCATCGATTGCGATGGGCCCCTTGCTTGGTTTATTTGCCGCTGTATACCCGCACTTGATTGCGCCCGCCGCCCTTGGCCGCATACAGAGCTTGATCCGCCTCGCTCAGCAACTGATAGAGGCTCTCCCCCGCCCCGACCGCCGCCTCGGTCACCCCGACGCTGACGGTCACGGCGATGCTTCTCTCCCCGGTGTGCAAGGGCAAGGGCTGCTCCTCCACCCGCCTGCGCAGCCGGTTCGCCAGCGCCTCGCCTTCCTCCGCCGTGCTTCCTCCCAGCGCCACAGCGAATTCCTCTCCGCCGTAACGGGCGAACAGCATTCCTTCCGCCAGCTCCGCGCTGCACACATCCGCAACATGCTTCAGCAGCCGGTCTCCGGTCTGATGCCCGTACGTGTCGTTGACCCGCTTGAAGTGGTCGATATCGAACAGGATAAGCGCGAACGGCAGCGACGCCTCCTTGGCCGCGACCAGCGCCTGCTCTCCCTTCTGGAAGAAGGCCCGCCGGTTGTAAATCCGCGTGAGCTCGTCATAGTACGCCTGATGCTCCAATTGATCCTGCAGCCTCTTCAGCTCCGTCACGTCGGCGATGATGATGAGCTGGCCCCGCCGGTTGTTGGCATGCCGAAGAGATGTCGCGCGGACCTGGTAGATCCGCTTGGCCGGATCGGAAGCGAAAGGGTACTCGCATACGAACGCCGTCGTCTCCCACTCGGCAGGCAGCGGCGCGCCCGCGAGCTCGAGCCACGCCTGCTCGATACTCATTCCGAACATCGACTTGTCGAGCCTCGGGAACATCGACTCCGCTTGCCGATTGAATTCGATCAGCCGATTCGTCTCGTCCGTCACCACGACGCCGTTGTCCATGCTGTTGAATATCGCGTCCTTGGCGATCGGAACGATCGAGAACATTCGCGACGAATTGATCGACACGACATACAGAATCGAAGACAGCCACAGCACCACGGGAACGGGATCGATCCCCGGCGGGGTAACTCCGATCAAGTACGCGAAGGCGGTGACGATCGGAACGAGCTGGCCGCACATCAGCGCAACCAGTTGGAGCCGATAGGATTGGGCCGTCTCCTTCCAGCGGGACAGCAGGAGCAGGAAGGAGGCGAACATGCAGCCGAAGATGAAGATGCCGTGAACCGCATACCAAGCGCCGATCTCCAGATGCACGTAAGGAGCGCCGAGCACGGGGTCGACTTCGAACACCCGATAATGCAGATGGTGCCAATCGTTCGTGGCCACCATCGCCAACGTAATCGAAGGAATGGTCAGCAACGCCGCGACCCTGCGCTTGGTAACCTTGATCCCAAGGTATCGGCAGTTGAACAGCAGCCCGAGCGGAGGAGAGAACGGCATGCCCATGTACAGAACGATCGTCCACAGCTTCATCTGCTCGAGCGACGTCGCCATCAGGCCGAACGCGGAGCCGAAGCAATACACGGCCGTCGCAGCCGTGTAGAGAACGAAGTACTTCGCGATGTTCGGGTACAGATGCCGCCGGTTCAGCACGTAAATGCACAAGTAGAGATTAAACACGCCCGACGTGCTGATAAGGGTCACGAATGCGGTCAGTTGCGAGTTCACGTGAGATTACCTTCTTTAGTTGGAGTAACCCGTTTATCCTATAATGTAGCACAACTAAAAATAAATGAGAAAAGGAAATTAGATGCAATTCCGATGCATCCAACTTCCTCTTCTCATGAATCGAATGGTCTATCGTTGCGGCCGAACCGCCGTCGTCATGCCGACTCCTCCTCCAGGGACCGCCCCAGCGCATCCAGCATCTCGTTCGTGCCGTGCTCGCGGATCTCCGGCGTATCGTGCCCATCGAAGAAAGCCCCTTGTTCGGTGAAAATCAGCTTCGTCCCGCCCGAGACCGGAACGAACTCTACCGTCGTTATCGAGACGGAGATTCGGGTCGTGTCCGCGTCCAGCGTGTAGGAGTAGACGATGCGCTCTTCCGGCACGATCTCTTGGTAAACCGCGTCGAAGGTAAAGACCGGCCCCTCGGGCGGGCCCCCGCGGCTGAATTCCCGGCCCCCGACGCGGAATTCGAAGCCGTCCGGCTTCGAGAACCACTTGGCCTTGGCGCCGGGATCGGACCAGGCCCGGAATACTCTCGTCGGTGCGGCGGCATACGTCTTCTCGACAATGAAGGTGGCGTGCTTAACGAATCGTTCGGTCATGGATTGTTCGGTCATGGATTGCTCGCTCATGGATTGTCCTCCTTAAAGTGGGTGTCTTCTTCCGCAGCATTCTCTGCGGCACTCTCTGCCGCATCCTCCGTCAGCCAATCTGCCAGCGCATCAAGCCGGCTCATCCAGATCGTCCGCCTCCAGTCGACCAGCTTCTCGTGGCTCGCCTTCATAGCCTGGAACACAGCGGTCAAGTCCTCCACGTTCACGGGCGCATCCGCCGCCATTCGCCGGGACACGTGCCGCAACTGCTCCAGAAGCTGCTGCTGCCTCCCGATCCGCTCCTTGAGCCGCTCGATCTGAAGGTCCACGATCTCGTGCGGCCGGAAGCGGTCTCCGGTCATGGCGGCCTGAACCTCGTCCAGGGACAAGCCCATCTCCTTCAGCGACACAATCTGCTGCAGGCGCGGCAGGTCCGACTCCGCGTATAGCCGATGCCCGGACTCGGTCTGGCCGGAAGGCGAGAACAGACCGATCTGATCGTAGAACCGCAGCGTCCGAACGGTGAGCCCCGTCAGCTTGGCCAGCTCTCCTACCTTCCAATGTCTTGTCATTGCGTCATCCTCGTTAGCGCTAACGTTCTTACCGGTAATTTTATAATAAAAGATGACGTTACGTAAGGTTCAAGCGTTTTTTTCGCGGAGGGGGTGGGGGTAGGGTTTGAGGTGTTTGAGGTGTTTGAGGTGTTTGAGGTGTTTGAGGTGTTTGAGGTGTTTGAGGTGTTTTTTCACATATAATCGTGCAAATCGCCCGTTGTCGGGGGTCGCCAATGTGAAAATTCACATAAAATCCCGGGGGCAGCCCCTCCGCCGAACCCAATCTGCCTACGATGCAACAGTGGACGCTGCCCCCCTTCTGGACGCTTATGCCTCTTCTCCCTCCCGCTCAGGAACCTCCCCTTACGGAGCATGGCCCGAAGATCGCCAAGCCGGCTTCTTCCGGGAGTCCTCTCCGTCGATCCGCGCCGCCACTAATCTGTCCCTGCCGTCCCTCTTCGTGTACAAGCGACCTGTCACCCCTGCACGCAGCGCAGAAGCCTCCCCGACCATCGACCATTGCCGCCCCCCCCTCCATTGCCGACCATCGATCCTTGCGGCTATCGATCCCTGTCATCTTCCACTGCCGACCATCCACTATCACCGTGCCCCAACCGCCGCCGGGTGGGTGTTCCCGGCACATTCCTATCCTGAGCGAATGGGAGAAGAGACATAATGCCGGCAGAGAGGATATGGCGCTGGGGAAGGAGTTGTGATGATAGGAAAGGAGTCGTGACGCGGGGGAAGGGAATGTGACGATAGGAAGGAGATGTCGCGCGGGAAAGGGGACATCGTGCTGGATGGCACGATGATCACTTGTGCGCGGCGCTCCTCTCCCGCTCAGCAAGCGCCCGCTTAGGTCGAATTGCGGCTTAACCTGGCAATATTGGTCCTCCGCCTCTCCTGTCACCGTTCGAATGTCGAATGGGGCGCTGCGGCTCGGCCTATACCTATAGCTTTAAGCGACGGGTATCGTTCGGCCCGACAGAAGCGCAAACCCCGGCCACGGCGGATGCCGAA
The DNA here is from genome assembly GCF_004801405.1 of Cohnella fermenti. Taxonomy (GTDB): domain Bacteria; phylum Bacillota; class Bacilli; order Paenibacillales; family Paenibacillaceae; genus Cohnella; species Cohnella fermenti. Next base: position 174,175 of record NZ_SSOB01000007.1, on the reverse strand, counting down.
CCGGGGTTTGCCTTGCCTCTGACGCAGGATCACCTCGCCTCTGGCGCAGGGATCGCCTCGCCCCCAGCGCAAAATTGCCTTGCCTCTAGCGCAGCAGCTCGCCGCGGCCGACCGCCTCCCGCTGGCGATCCACCGGATCATGCAGCGTAAGCGTCCTCGCGTTCCGATAATAGCGGTCGAACGCGTACTTCCGGGTCGCGGCCCGGGCGCCCATGACCTGGAACGCCTCGCTCGTGACGCCGAGCGCCGCCTCCGTGGCCGCGATCTTCGCGCGCGAGGCGGCGGCCTTGATGCCGTCCCGCAGCTCGGACTGCCCCTCGAAGGCGCCGAGCATCCGGGCCGCCTTCAGGACCAGCTCCCGCGCTCCCGCGATACGCGCGGACATGTCGCCGAGCCGGAGCAGAATGTACGGGTCCTCCGCGGCGCTCGGCACTCCCGGCCAAGGCCGGGTTTGCTTCTTCACGTAGCGGAGCGCCTCGCGATAAGCACCTTGCGCCATGCCGACGAACTGCGCGGCGAAGTTGACGTGGAACTGCGTCGCGAAGTAATCGGCGTGCCCGCCGTAAGCGCCCGGTCCTCCCATCACATGCGACGCCGGAATAAACACATTCTCGGCTTCGACGCGCCCGCTTCCGGTTCCCCTCTGGCCGATGCCGTCCCAATCGTCGATAACGGCGACGCCGGGGGCCGCAAGCCGAACGACCGGCATCATGTAGCGGTCGTCCTGCGAGCCGTCGACCTCCGCCGCGACCGAGCGCCAGAACGCCCACTTCGCTCCCGGCGAGCCGGTGGCGAAGATTTTGCGGCCGGTCAGCGCGTAGCCCCCTTCAACGGGCCTCATGACGCTCGCGAGGGCGGCGCGGTCGGCGTTCGCTTCGCTGCCGAAGCTGCCGAACAGATGGCCCTGCAGCGCCTCCGCGAAGAAGAACGTCCGCTGCTCCTCGTCGCCCATCGCATGGACAAGCTGAACGCCGGTGTTGTGCAGGGCGAACACTTGCGCGGTCGAGGAGCACCAGGAAGCGAGCTCCATCAGCACAAGCGGCAGCAGGAGCGAATCCCCGCGATAACCCGCGCCGCGTCCTCCCGCCGAGCGGGGAACGCACAAGGCCGGCAGCCCCGCCTCCTTCAAGACGGCGATCGACTCCACCGGATAAACAGCCTCGCGATCGACCCGCTCGGCCTCCGGCCCGACGCTCTCGATCCCCAGCCTCCGCACGATCGAGAGCGTCTCGCGCTGTTCCGGCGTCCACTCCCACAGCTCCTCCGGCGCGAACAACGCTGTATTTTCCCCGGTCATGCCCAGTACCTCTTAGGACAGACGCGAAGCGTCGCGGAACGCTGCGCCCGGATGGTGAGCCGGGAGGCGAGCGGAGCCCTTGCCGAACAGGCGCTCCCGGAAGGTGCCTTCCCCGTATTCCTTCTTGAAGATGCCGCGCTCCTGCAGCACGGGCACGACCAGGTCGATGAAGTCCTCGTAGGAGGCCGGCAGGATGTAGGGCTCCAGATTAAAGCCGTCCACGTCCGTCTCTTCGACCCAATATTGGATCTTGTCGGCCACTTCCTCGGGAGTGCCGATGACGGTCAAGCCGCGGAAGCCCTTCTGCAGGAAGTCCTCGGCCACCTCGCGAACCGTCTTCTTCGTCTTGCTGTGCTTCGTGAAGCGGTCGGTATGGGTCTGCCCCATCTCGGTATGGATGTTCTCGAAGTAGGAGTCCGGATCGAGCTTCGTCAGGTCGATGCCCGTGACGTTCGCATAGCTGGACAGCGTCGCTTCCCTGCTCTGGTAGGACAGATACTCCGCGTGCTTGCGCTCGGCTTCCTCGCGGGTCGGGGCGACGACGACCGACAGGCCGGTGAACACCTTGACCGAAGCCGGGTCGCGGCCGTACTCGACCGCGCGGCGGCGAATGTCGCGGATCTGGTCGCGCAGCACTTCGATGGTCGGAGCCTTAAGGAAGATTCCCTCGGCATGCTTGGCCGCGAAGGCGCGCCCCCGATCGGAGCTCCCCGCCTGGAAGATCACCGGCGTCCGCTGCGGAGACGGCTCGGAGGCGTGATAGCCGGTCAGCTTGAAGTACTTGCCTTCGTGGACGATCCGGTGCACCTTGTCCGGGTCGGTGAACGTACGATTGTCGCGATCGATGCGCACGGCGTCGTCCTCCCAACTGCCCTCGAACAGCTTGTAGCTGACATCCATGTACTCGTCCGCCATGTCGTAGCGCTCGTCGTGCGGAAGGAACAGGTCCTCCCGGCCGAACAGATCGGCCGCGCTCTTGTTGCTTGTCGTCACGACGTTCCAGCCGATCCGGCCGTCGGTGACATGGTCGAGCGACGAGAAGCGGCGAGCATTGGCATAAGGAGCCTCGTAGCTGGTGGAAGTGGTCATCGTGAACGCCAGGTTCTTCGTCACCATCGCGAGCGCCGGGATAAGCATCATCGGGTCGTTGCCCGGCAGGCCGGTCGCCTCGCGGAACGCGAGCTCCGTCCGCTGCTTCGGATAGCCGTAGGTGTCGGCGAAGAACATGAAGTCGAACTTGCCGCGCTCGAGCAGCTGCGCAATGTTTTTCCAGTATTCGATTTTGCTGTAGTAGACGCGATTCTGATCCGGGTGCGCCCAGATGCCTTGGGTAAGGTGATTGACGCTGTTGACTTCGAAGACGCCGAGATGGATCTGCTTCATGACGATCTCTTCCTCTCTGGATGGAGTAGAAAAATCAAACAAGATGGCAAGCGGCCATATGGCCGGACGATACTTCGCGATGAATCGGAACCTCGCGGGCGCATCGATCCGTCGCATACGGGCAGCGGGTATGGAACGCGCAGCCCGAAGGCGGATCGAGCGGCGAGGGAAGATCTCCCTCAAGCACGATGCGCTGCCGCTTGGCGGCTTCCGGGTTCGGGACCGGCACGGCCGACAGCAGCACTTGCGTGTACGGGTGGCGCGGATTCGCGAACAGCTCGTCGGTCGGAGCCTCCTCCACGAGCCTGCCGAGGTACATGATGCCGATGCGGTCGGAGATATGGCGGACAACCGCGATATCGTGGGCGATGAACAGGTACGTCAGCTTGAGCTCGGTCTGCAGCCTGCGCATGAGGTTGATCATCTGCGACTGAATGATGACGTCGAGCGCGGAGACGGGCTCGTCGCAGATGACGATTCTCGGGTTCAGAATGAGTGCGCGGGCGAGCCCGATCCGCTGCCGCTGCCCGCCGGACAGCTCGTGGGGCAGCCGGTAATAATGATCCTGCTGCAAGCCGACCGTACGGAGAATGTCCATCGCCCGCGCGGTACGCTCCTTCGGGCCGCCGATGCCGTGAATGACGAGCGGCTCTTCAAGCGCCTGACCGACGATCTGCCGCGGATTCAGCGAGGAGAAGGGGTCCTGGAACACCATCTGCAGCTCCCGGCGATACGCTTGAAGGGAACGGCGGGATTGCTTGAACAGGTCGACGCCCCGGTAGAAGGCTTCTCCTTCCGTCGGTTCGGTGAGCCTTAGAATGGTTTTGCCGAGGGTGCTCTTGCCGCAGCCGGATTCGCCGACCAGCCCGTAGGTCTCGCCTTCGCGCAGATCGAAGGACACGCCGTCGACCGCCTTGACCGTCGAGCGGCGGAAGCCGGTCTTGCCGGCGGCCGTGTAATGCTTCTTCAAGCCGTTCACCCGCAGCAGCGGCTCCGCGGAGACTTCTTGATGCTTCGCTATCGTCATTGGGCAGCCTCCCATCCGGCAATTCGTCCGGCGTGCCAGCATCTCACCTGGGTGTCGGTGCCCGGCAACGCGGCGAGCTCGGGCTGGGAGGAGCGGCACTTGTCATCCGCATAAGGGCAGCGCGGCGCGAAGCGGCAGCCCGACGGGATCTGGTGCAGGGGAGGCACGCTGCCGGGAACGGCCGGAAGCTCCCGCTGCCGATCTCCGTCCAGCCGGGGAACGGACCTCATCAGCCCGATTGTGTACGGGTGCAGCGGCTTCCGGAACAGGTCGCGCACGCTGCCGCTCTCGACCACCTGGCCCAGATACATGACGACGACGCGGCTGCACGTCTCCGCCACGACGCCCAGGTCATGCGTGATCAGCATGACGCTCATGCCCAGGCGGCGGTTCAGATCCTGGATCAGCTCCAGAATCTGGGCCTGGATCGTCACATCGAGCGCCGTCGTCGGCTCGTCGGCGATGAGCAGCTGCGGCTGGCAGGCGAGCGCGATGGCGATCATGACGCGCTGGCGCATGCCTCCGGACAACTGATGGGGATACTCGCGGGCCCTGCGCTCGGGTGCGGGAATGCCGGTCAAGCGCAGCAGCTCCACGGCCTTCTTCGCCGCCTCCCGTCTCCCGATCGATTGGTGCAGCCGGAGCGTCTCGACGATCTGGTCGCCAATGGTATGGACGGGGTTCAAGGAGCTGAGCGGATCTTGGAAAATCATCGAGATCTCGTTGCCGCGAACGGAGCGCATCTGCTTGGGCGTCAGTCGGAGCAGGTCGCGTTCGCCGTACCGGATCTCGCCTTCGTAGCTGGCCAGCCGCTTCTCGTCGAACAGGCGCAGCACGGACTGGGCCGTGGCGCTCTTGCCGCAGCCGGATTCTCCGACGATGCCGACGATCTCGCCCTTGCCTACCTCGAGCGACACGCCGTCCACGGGCGACACCCGTCCGCGCTCGGTATGGAAGTAAGTCTTCAGCTCTCTGATCTGCAGAAGAGGTTCGGCCGTCATCTTGGGACCTCCTTATCGCGTCATGGTATGGCGGTGCGCTTCGGTGCGCCTTGTGCTGCGACTCATCCGGGTTCATCGTTTCTTGCCCGCGCGCCGGGCGTGGGGGTCCAGCAGATCCCGCAGTCCGTCTCCGAACAGGTTCATCGCGAGCACGACGACAACAAGCGCAAGGCCGGGGAAGATCGTCATCCACGAGGAATTGTAGATGAAGAGCTTGCCGTCCGACAGCAGGTTGCCGAGGCTCGGCGTCGGCGCCGGAATGCCCGCGCCGAGGAAGCTCAGCGCGGCTTCGACGATGATCGCCTCCGCGAAGACGAACGAGCCTTGCACGATCAGCGGGGACAGCGCGGCCGGCATGAGGTGCTTCCAGACGATCCGGTTATGGGACGCCCCGAGGGCGTGCATCGCTTCCACGTAGGTCTGCTCCTTGGCGACAAGCGTCGAGGAGCGGACAAGCCGGGCGATCGACGGAACGAAGACGATCGTGAGGCAGATCATCAGGTTCCCGACGCTCGGCCCCAGCGCCGCCATCATCGCGATTGCGAGCAAGATCGCCGGGAAGGCGAACAAGCCGTCCATCACGCGCATCAGAATCTGATCGAGCCACTTGACGTATCCGGCATACAGCCCGACGACAAGCCCGAGCAAGGAGGAAGAGAGCGCCACGACGAAGCCGATCTCGGCCGACATCCTTGTGCCGTAGAGAACCCGGGTCAGCAGGTCCCGGCCGAAGTTGTCCGTGCCGAGCGGATACTCGGCGCCGGGAGGCTTCAGGCGGTCGGCGACCTCGAGCGCGTAAGGGTCCCGGCCGGTCAGCCAGGGGGCCAGCAGCGACACGACGGCGACGAGAAGGAGCAGCGCGCTGCCGATGACCGCCGACTTGTTCGCGAGGAAGCGGCGAACGAACAGCCGGCGGTTCTCCCGCCGCAAGCGCAGCCGGCCGGCCGCCAGCTCCGCCGGGGAGCGCTCGTCGGCCGTCGTTATCGAATCCGCCGAATTTTCTGCCGCATCTTCTGCCGCATCTAATGAAGTCGCCGAATCTAATGAGGTCAATGAAGTCATTGCCGTTCCACTCCTTCCTTCGTCATTGAAGTCGGACCCTCGGGTCGACGATCGCATAGAGCAAGTCGACGACAAGGTTGACCAGCACGTAGGCGAAGGCGACGAACAGGACGACGCCCTGGATGACCGAGTAGTCTCGGCGCTGGACCGAATTGACGAGCAGCTGCCCCATGCCGGGGATGTTGAAGATCGATTCGATGACGGCCGCTCCGGCGATCAGCGTGCCGAACGAGCCGCCGACAACGGTCAGAATCGGAAGCCACGAGTTGTGCAACACGTGCCGGTAGACGATGCCGCGTTCCCCGACTCCCTTGGCCAACGCCGTCTTGACGAAGCTCTCGTTGAGCACGTCGAGCATGGAGGAGCGCACGACCCTCGCCAGCAGCGCGGCCTGAACGATTCCAAGCGAGAGGGCGGGCAGAATCAGGTATTGCAGATGGGTCCACAGCCCGGCGGAGAGAGGCTTGTACCCGGATACGGGCAGCCACTTGAGCTGAACGGAGAAGAGGAGCACCGTGAACATGCTGAGCACGAAGCCGGGGACGGTAATGCCGAACAGCGAGAACCCCGTCAGCGCCTTGTCGGCCGCTTCGCCGCGTCTTGAAGCGGCGCGGATGCCGAGCGGCAGGGCGATGACGACGGCGATGAGCTCCGCCAGCACGGCCAGCGAGAGCGTCGGCCCCAGGTGCTCGGCCAGCGCCGCGCGAACGGACTGCCTCATGAAGAGCGAGTCGCCGAGATTGCCCTGCAGCGCATGTCCGATCCATCTTCCGTACTGCTGCAGCAGCGGCAGGTTCAGCCCCATCTGCTCCCGCAGCGCTTCGATCGTCTCGGGGCTGGCGCCGTCTCCGAGCATAACGGCCGCCGGATCGCCGGGGATCAGGTAGATGATCAGGAAGACGATGACCGACAGGACGAAGAGCACGGGAATCGTGGCCAGCAGCCGTCTCGCGATGTAGAATGCCATGTGAAGGCTCCTCCTTCCGTTTTCTATGGACGGGTCATGGGCGGTGTGCGTGCGGTGTGCTTACGGGCGACAACGGAGGCGCACAGAGGACAACGCAGAGGACGGGCGACAACGGACAAGGGGCCGCATCGGTCCCGGTAAGGACCCTGCGGCGCCTGCCTGCCCGTTCTCTTGCTTGCGTTCCCTTCGCCTTCGTTGTCCCGCCCCGCAATAAGCCGCGTTACTTCGACAGCTTCACGTTGGCCAGGTTCGGGTAGCCGGCGAGCGTAACCAAGCCGGTGAGCTTGCTGCGGGTAGCTCTCTGGGAATACGTATCGCCGATCTTGACGGCGGCCAGATACTCCCATTCGTATTGCTGCAGCGCATCGTTGGCGGCCTTGATCTCCTCCGGCGTGACGGCGGCCGTCAGCGCCTTGTTCAGCTCGGCGAGCTTGGCGTCGTCGGCGAAGCCGTAGGTCGGGTTCAGATAGAGCAGTTGGGACGGAGTGGACGGCATTGTGAACAGGCCGACGTAGATGTCCCAGGCGTTCGGATCGGCCCGCTTCTTCAGCAGGGTGGCGAAGTCGGTGATGTCGAGCTTCGTCTTGACGCCGATCGCTTCAAGCTCCTTCTGCACGACGATCGTGGCGTTGTAGAAGGAACCTCCCAGCTCCTTGGTCGTGAGCAGCGTCACTTCCTCGCCGTTATAGCCGGCTTCCTGCAGAAGCTGCTTGGCTTTGTCAGGATTCTTCTGGTTGTAGTTGTCCTGCCCGGCTTCGCTGTACCAGGTCGTGTTCTCCGGATACATGTAGCTCGGGTTCAAGCGATACAGGTCGGGCGAGCTGACCGTGCCGAGCAGAATCTCGTCGTCATCCAGAACGGCGGCAACCGCTTCGCGGTACTTCACGTTCGAGAAGAGCGGAGACTTCTTGTTGAACACGAGGTTGATGTCCGAGCCGAGAATCTTGTCCACCGTAACGTCGGACAAGCCTTGAACCTGCGGCAGGTTGTCCAGCGTGAGGTCCACGTAATCGTAGGTTCCGGCGAGGAACGAGGCGAAGCGGGTCGCGCTGTCCGGAACGATATCGAAGATCACGTCCTGGAGGAAGACCTCCTTCTTGCCGGAGAGTCCGGAAGGAGCGGCATCGACCGACCGGTAGTCGTCGAACTTGGCGAGGTGGACGTATTGGTCCTGCTTCCACTCGACGAACTTGAACGGCCCGGTACCGATATATTCCGTCACGCCGTCCGCACCGGCGGCTTCGACGACTTCCTTCGGCAGGATGGCGGCGTTGTTGAGCACGTGGCTCAGTTGCGACAGAATATCGTTGCGCGGCTCGGCCAGGGCCAGCTCGACCGTGTAGTCGTCCTTGATCGTGAACTCCGAATCTCCCAGAGAAGCCTGGGCCCGGCCCGTGAGCGTCTTCCAGCGGTTCAGCGAGGCGACGACGTCCTCCGCCTTCATCTCTTTGCCGTTGTGGAACTTGACTCCCTGGCGAAGATGGAACGTATACGTCTTGCCGTCTTCGCTGAGGTCGTAAGATTCGGCGAGCATCGGAACCGGATTGAAGTTCTCGTCGAAGGCGAACAGCCCTTCGAAGATGTTGAGCGTGACATAGACGTTCGTGTTGAGCGCAAGGTGCGGATCGAGCGTCGGCACCTGCTGCGCGAGCGGGAACCGCAGCTCCGTGGCGAGGTTGTCCGCGGCGGGCTCGGCGGCTTGCGAAGCGCCGGAAGCACCGGAGGACGTGCCGGAGGCGGCGCCGTTGCTTCCATTATCGGAAGAGCAGCCGTATACCGCGAATAATGCAACGATCAGCAGCGACAGCACCGAATGACGGTAAAATTTGTTCATCTCATGTCTCCCCTATTCTTTTTGTTAAAGTCAATAATTCCAACTTGTATTATCGGATTAATGACTTTAACTATATCCGAATCCGTTCTTCTTGTACATTAAATCCTTTTAATAATGGAGTTTAAAAATAATAATGGCTGACCCGCCGCTCACGTATCCCACTCCAGCAGCTTCTCCGCGGCGCGGACGAACAGCTGCACCCCGATAGGCAGCGCGTCTTCGTCGAAGGCGAACTTCGGGTGGTGGTGAGGGAAGACGATTCCTCTCGCGGGATTGCCGGCCCCGATGTTGACGAATGTTCCCGGCGCCTTCTGCTGATAGGCGGAGAAGTCTTCCCCGCTCATCCCCGGCGGCGTGCGGACGACGGCATCCCGACCGACCAGTTCCACGGCGGCTTCCTCGAGAATGCGGGTGAGCGCCTCGTCGTTGACAACCGGCTTGTAGCCGAGCACATAATCGAACTCGAATTCGGCGCCGTGCGCGGCCGCAATTCCCTGAACGATGCGAAGCAGCTGCTCCCGCGCGTCCTGGCGGACCTGCTCACCGAAGCTGCGCACCGTGCCCTTGAGCACGGCCGTGTCGGGGATGACGTTATGCGAAGCGCCGGCCGTGAACTGCGTGATGGACACGACAAGCCGGTCGAGCGGGTTCGTGCAGCGGGAGACGATATGCTGCGCGTTCGCGACGATCTGCGCCCCGACGGCGATCGTATCGACCGCCCGATGAGGGAAGCCGGCATGGCCCCCGTACCCCTTCACCGTGATTGTGAAGTTGTCCGGGGAAGCGGCCATGTCGCCGTAGACGACGCCGATCTGTCCGAGCGGCAGTTGAGAAGCCAGATGCTCGCCGAACACCCAATCGACGCCGTCCATGACGCCCGCTTCGACAAGCTCGATCGCCCCGCCGGGAGGCAGTTCCTCCGCATGTTGGAAAATAAATCGAATCTCGCCATGAAGCCGATCCCGGCGAGAGGAGAGCAGGCGGACGGCGGCAAGCAGCATCGCCGTATGGCCGTCGTGGCCGCACGCGTGCATGACGCCGGACACCTCGGAGGCGAATTCCAGGCCGCTCTCCTCCTGAATGGGGAGCGCGTCGATATCCGCGCGCAAGGCGAGCGTCCGGCCCGGCTTGGCGCCGATCAGCCGCGCCACGACGCTGGTCGGAGCAGGGCGGCTGATCTCCAGGCCGCCGTCGATGCTGCGCAGCGTCGCTTCCACGAACGCCGCAGTGTTCGTCTCCCGGAAGCTCAGCTCGGGATGACGATGCAGATGTCTTCTCCAGGCGACAAGCTGCTCGGCGAGGCCGTCCGGCCATTCTTCCGGATAGGCATTGAGCGGTTCTGCCATGGCCGTTACTCTCTCTCGAACGCCTGCAAGGCGTTCACGCGATGCGCCATGGCGGAGCCGGCCTTCAGCACGGTGGCGACAAGCGTCGTCTCGGCGAGCTCCTCGATCGAGATGCCCTCTTCCTTCGCCCGGCGCGTGAACACTTCGATCGAATAGGCGCTGCCTTCGACCAGGGCGGAGCCGACCGCGATCAGCAGCTTCTCCTTCGCGGAGAGGCGGCCGCCGACCAGCGACTTGTGGAGGAATTCGTGGAAGCTGCTGTACAGGTCCTCGTTGACATCTTCGAGCTTCTCGGCCAGCTCGATGTTGGCGAGCGGAACGAGGTCCGGCTGCTGGCTGCCTTCGTACACCCGCAGCGCGTTCGTGGCGTTGAAGAAGGCGGAATGGGCCTTGACGGCGGCTGCGACGGTCACCGCTTCGAAGATCTCCTCGAAGGAGGCTTGTTCGGCCTTGGACTTGCCGACATGCGCTTCGATGCAATACGGGCAGCCCGTGATGTGGGCGACGGCGACCGCGATCAGCTCCTTCGTCTTGACGGAGAGGGCGCCTGCGGCAAGCGCCTTGACGTTGAATTCGCCGAACGCCTTGAATCCTTCGGGGGCGAAGGGGAACAGCTTGGCCGAGAAGCTCGGCGAGTGGCGGGCGTACAGGCTTGCGTTCGTTTGGGACGTTTGGGGCTGGCTGGCAGTTTCGCTCATGGGGAGAACCTCGCTTTTTCCAGGGATAATTTAATTCATTGTAATCCGCTTGGATTATTGGATATCTTGTCTGTATAATAGAGGATAAGAAGCGGGTTGTATAATTGATATCTGTAAAGCCGCGATTTATAAATATTTAATTCGAGCATTCGAGAGGGGCGTCGCCCGTGGAGATTCGACTTATCAAGACCTTCCAGACGATCGTGAAGCTCGGCAACTTCCAACGGGCGGCAGAGGCGCTCCAATATTCCCAGCCGACGATTACGATTCAGATCAAGAAGCTCGAGGAGGAGCTGGGCGTCAAGCTGTTCGAGCGCGGCAAAACAATTACGCTGACGACCGCGGGGCGCCTGTTCCACGAGCGGGCCGACACGCTGCTGCGCGAATACGACGATCTGAACGTCGCGCTCAGCGACTTCCTCCTCGGGGACGCCGGCCTGATCCGCTTCGGCGCGTCGGAGCCGTCGGCCAGCAACCGCGTGCCGGAGATTCTCGCCGCCTTCACCCGGCAGAAAACAAAGGTGCAAACGAAGGTAACGATCGGAACGACCCGGGAGCTGGCGGGCTTGCTGCTCGAGGATCGGATCGACCTGGCGCTGTGCAACCAGCCGGAGCCTCATCTGGAGCTGGAGTTCCATCCGCTGCTGAAGGAGACGTTCAAGCTGATCGTTCCGGACGATCACCCGCTCGCGGCAAGAGACCTTATCCGGCTGCAGGACCTGAAGAACGAGAAGTTCCTGTTCACGCCCGGCTCCTGCGCCTTCCGCATCCGGATCGAGGAGATGATCACGAAGCAGATCGGCAAGCTGCGCCAGAGCAGCATCGAGGTGGCGGGCATTACGGCGCTCAAGTATTACGTGCAGGCGAAGCTGGGCATCGCGCTGGCTCCCGTCGTCGCGATTGCGCCCCCGATTCCGGGCGTCGTCGTCAAGGATGTCGCGGACTTGCTGGACGGGCCTTCGCTCGGAATTCTGACCCGCCGCAACACCGCGTCCATGAGCCGAATCAGCCAAGAGCTCGTCGAGGAGATCAAGCGGTTCTATTCCCGACTCTAAACGTTAACGCCGGGGACTTTGCTCGGGGAACTTTACTATTGCCTAATTCCGGCTTCACTTTTTTCTATTGTACTTTCCGGCCGCGCTCCACTATCCTCTCTAGATAAAGGCATTAATTCCGATGAGCGAACCGGAATATGGCGACGGAAGGAAGGCATACGCGGTGAGAAAAATCCATTTAGGCATCTTCGACATCAATACGCTTAATCAGATGACCCAAGGGCTGTGGGCGCATCCCGACAACGAGTCTTACCGGTACAAGGAGCTGAGCTTCTGGATCGAGCTGGCTCAGCTTCTGGAACGCGGCTTGTTCGACTTTATGTTCTTCGCGGATTCCTATGGGTATCCTAATCAAAAGAGGGAGCTGTCCTACCGCGAGGCGGTGTATGCGCCATCGAACGACCCGATGCTGCTCATCCCGGCGCTGGCGGCGGCGACGAAGCATCTGGCCTTCGTCACGACGGCTTCTCCCGTCTATGAACTGCCCTATCCGAACGCGCGCCGCTTCTCGACGCTCGATCACTTGACGGGCGGCCGCATCGGCTGGAACGTCGTCGCCACGGGCGGCATCAGCGGCGCGGAGGCGTTCGGCCGGGACGGCATCCTGCCCCATGACGAGCGCTACGAGCAGGCCGAGGAATTCATGGAAGCCAGCTACAAGCTGTTCGAGGGAAGCTGGGCGGACGATGCGGTCGTCGGCGACAAGCAGCGGCGCTATTACGCCGACTCCTCGAAGGTGCGCATCGTCGAGCACGAAGGACGCCATTATCGAATGAAGGGGGCTCACTCCAGCGAACCTTCCGTTCAGCGCACTCCGGTGATTTTCCAGGCGGGGAGCTCCGAACGGGGGCGCGACTTCGCGGCCAAGCACGCGGAAGGGGTGTTCCTGAAGGCGCCGACCGTAGAAGCGCTGAGGGCTCAGGTGCTCGACATTCGTCGCAGGGCGGCCGCGTTCGGGCGCGGTCCGGAGGAGATCAAGATCTTCACCGGCCTCTCCGCCGTCGTCGGCCGCACGAAGGAGGAGGCGCAGCGCAAGCTGGAGTCTTACCGGGCATACGCAAGCCGGGAGGCGGCGCTGCTTACCTACGAGAATTCGACCGGCATCGATCTTGCGGCGCTGGACCCGGACGCCCCGTTCGTCAATGTGAAGACGGAGCAGGGCCTCAGCCATACGGAGAGGTACACGAAGCACAGCGGCTCCGTGCAGACGGTGCGCGACGTCATGGACAACTTCGCGAGCAAGGAGTTCCGCGGCATTACGATCGCGGGAACGGCGGACGAGATCGCGGATCGGATGCAATATTGGGTCGAGGAGACGGGCATCGACGGGTTCAACCTGGAGAGGTACGTGCTTCCGGGCGGGCATCGCGACTTCGTCGACCAGGTCGTGCCGGTGCTGCAGAAGCGGGGAATGTTCCGGGAACGCTACGAGGAGTCGTCGCTTCGCGAGCGGCTGTTCGGCAAGGGAACGGCCCGGCTCGCGGATTCGCACCCCGGGGCGGCCTATCGAATCTGAGCGACACTCGGCGACACTCGGCGGCACTCGGCGGCAATCCAGCCATTAGGCGAATTGCAGGGAAAGGCCCCGGCCGGCGGGATGCCGAGATGGGGCCTTTCTGTGTTTGGTTGCTATGACAGTTATTGAGCCATGTAGCCGCCGCCAGCAATAGTGAAGGGCCATTTTATGTGATTTTTCACATTCGCCAACTTATGTAAGCGCTTCATTTTCTGATTTTATGCGATTTTTCACACTTATAGCCCTCCGTTCCCCCTCCACCTGCCGATTTTATATGGTTTTTCACACACATTCCCTCTCGTACCCCCTCTCCGCGCCAATTGTATGCGATTTTTCACATTCGTTGAGCTTACTTTGGCGATTTGCGCGATTGGATATGCGGAGCGAGGCCATTCGGAGTTGGTCGTGTGCGGTTTTTCGCATTCATTCGGCGGATCGAGGCGGCTTGGGCTTGATTGTGTTTAGTTTTTCGCATTCATTCGGCGGATCGAGGCGGCTTGAGACTGATGTGTGCGGTTTTTCGTTTTCGTTCGGAGGACGTCCGTTCGCGACGTGCTTGCTTCTGGCTGTCGCGTGCGCCTGACGTGCCGTTAGCTCAATCAACCCGCGAGCGGCGGGCCGGTTGGGCTTCTTCCAACGCTTAGCTTTATTACGCTATTGCCCGTTCCCCGACACGAGCCGTTCAAGCCGGTCCAGGTTCTGCTCGTTGGCGGCGGCGCAAAAGTCTTTGACCCGCTCGAATTCCTCTGCGTGGGCGAACGTCTGCCGGAAGGTCAGGCGGGTACTCCCGTCTGACTGCTCGAAGGTTGCGGCGAGCCGGAACTCGTGAACGTCGTGCGGATGCTTCAGCACGATTCGCTCCGGCGGCGCCACTTCGACGAACACATACCGAAGCGGGTACTCCGCTCCGTCCGGACCGCGCATCACGAGCAGCCATTCCGCTCCCGCTGTCGGATCGAACTTCCGGAACTCGTTCCGGAAGCCTTCCGGCCCCCACCACAAAGCCAGCTCCGCCGCATCGGTCCAAGCGCGGAAAAGCCGCTCCCGCGAACAGTTATACACCCGGACCGAGACGATCTCGTGCTCTCCGATGGTCGCCGTCATGCCGGCCCCCTCCTCTGCAAGTCCGATTCTATCACCGCCGCGGCCCCGGCAAGCCGGACTCGCAGCAGACAAGTCCCGCCGCCGCCTTCGAGTTCCTCTGTCAACGCCAACGCCGCGAATCCCACGGATACTCCTCGCTCAGCTTCGCGAGCTCGTCCGGCGTCGCTTCGCTGTCGGCGTAACGGACTCGGCCGTACAGCTCGGCGAACCGCAGCCGCGCCTGCCGCAGCCAGCCGCCGAGCCCGGTCGCGTTCCCCGAAGCGCCCTTCGCCGGACCCCCGGACGGCCGGGACGCGTCCCACCGCTCGATCGCTTCCAGCGCCTCCGCCGGCGTATCCGACGCTCTCGGCTTGTAGCCGGCTTCGGTCGCCAGCAGCACCGAATCGAGATAGAGCCGCCGCACCTTCTCGCGCGAAGTCAGCTTCTCCCACTCGGTCCGCCCGATCGGCTTGTTCGCGCCGCGTCGAAGCCAGCGCGACTGCGCCTGGCGCAGCGACTTGCCGATGTCGAGCAGGCTCTCCTTCTCGTCGACATAAGCGGGCGCGGGCGGCGGTTCTCGCCGCTGGAGCAGCTTGGAGAGAAGCTTGCTTAGTCTCGCCGCCACCTCGCGCCACCATGCCCGGTTCAGCAGCAGTTTTTTCGCAATCAGCCAAATGAGGAAACCGCCGATAACCCCCCCCAATGCATACATTCCATAATCGAGCCACTTCGTCCACGCTCCCGGCGGCGAGGCTTCCGGCAGCGCAGGGAAGGAGGGTGTGTCGGCATCGAGCGAAGCGCTCGGCTCGGGCTCTGCGGGCGACGACTTCGGCCAGTGCTCGCGGAGGAACTCCTTGATTATGCTCCAGAGATGGAAGTTGCCGGTGAGCAGGTAGACGATCAGCACCGCCGCCAGCAGCAACGCAAGGTACCGACGGCTGGCCCGGGAGACGATTCGCGTCACAATGCCGTCGTGCAAGCCGGCGGAATCCATCATGTCGTTATGTACGACAAACGCCGTAACAACGAACCAGACGATCCCGGAGACGATAAATAACGCCCGATACGGCCCAAGCTCCGGCTCCCAGTAGACGGCCATCAGCGCGATGCCGTTCGTTGCGATGCCGATGGCGGGAATCGCCGCCGGGCGGAAGCTTCGCCGGCTGGCCCAGGCGAGCCCGCCCCAATAGAGAATCGGCAGCGTCCAGTGGGCGCCAAGCCGAACGAAGACCAGAGCGATTGCCGCGAGCAGGGCCGCATAAGCCAGCCAGCTCGGCATTCGCCGGACGGAGGCCAGAAGGGCTCCGAACAACGCGGCAGCAAGCGCAGCGGCAATCCCGCTTCCGATCGAGCCGAACGAGCCAAGCACGGCAAGCGCTGCCGCTGCGGGAAGCCAGGCGAGCCACTGACCGATCGCGCGCGGAACGGCGGCGAAGAACGCGTTCCCCTTCATGCGATCGCCTCCCGATAAAGAATAAGTGTCTCTACCCGATTGCCGGCATGGCGCAGATGATCGACCAGTTGCTTCTGCTTCGGCGTGAGGAACGCGGTAATCAGCAGCAGGTTCGCGTTCCGAAGGCCCGATGCGATCATCTCCTCCAGCACGAAGCTCAGCTCTCGCCGCACCTCCGCTTCGAAGACGGCCATCAAGTGAAGCAGCCGGAACAGATGCTCCCGCCCGGATCGGGGCTCGATCCTTAGCGGCACCTCATCGCGGCCGATGACCTTGCCGTTGAAGATAATCCCCGCCTTGCCTCCTCCCCCGATCAACGATTGGAGGATCGACGCGGCGTAGCTGACGGCATCCTCGAATACTTCCGGCATGACGCGCCGGTTGGCGTCCGCATCCATCAGCTCCGCGTTCAGCATGACGATCAGATCGTTATCCGTCATGCTCTCCCGCTTGTTCACCAGCAGCCGGCCGGTCTTGGCGGTGGCGCTCCAATTCACCTGCTTCATCGAATCGCCGTTCCGATAGTCGCGAACTCCCGCCACGTGCTCATGATCCTCGCGGAAAGCCTCGCTCATGCTAAGCACGCTCTGCATGAACTTGCGGACGGAGACGGGCAGTTGCCCCGGCTCCTTGAGCCTCGGGAGCACGGTCAGCTCGCACTCGGCGTTCATGCCGAATGTCAGCGTGCTTCCCCCGAGCGCGTCGCCGACCGTGCAGGTCACGCTCGACAGCCGGTAGATCCCGCGGCGCACGCAGGCGACCTCATGCTTGCGCAGAACCCGCGTGAACGGAGACATGCTGAACAGGCTGGCATGGTTCTGCAGCAGCGCCCCCGAGCTGACCCGCATCTCCGCGTTCTCGCCCGCGCTGTCGAAGCGCAGCATGGAGGGCATCATCGTCTCCACCCGAATCCACGGCAGCGGCAGCAGCTTGGCGTTCGCGATCCGCTCGCTGAGGATAACGCGCTGTCCGGCGAAGACGTACGGCTCGCTGAAGAACCGCTCGTAGCGGATTCCCTTCGCCCCCCACAGACGGAACGCCAGCCGCTGCGCAAGGTAGACTCCCGCGAACACCGTCAGAAGCCATACGACGGCCATCTCGCTCAGCCCCGTTCCAAGGCTGGCTCGGTCGGAACGGGCACCGCCTCGACGAGGCTGCGCACAAGCGCTTCCGACCGCCCCCGTTCGCCCGAGAACATGTCCTTCAGTTGAATGCGGTGGGCGAATACCGGCACCGCCAGCGCCTTGACGTCGTCCGGCAGCACGTAATCCCTTCCCTTCAGCAAGGCGCGGGCTTGAGCCGCCTTCGTCAGTTGGAGGCTGCCGCGCGGACTGACACCGCTTCCAATATCAGAATGCTGGCGGGTCGCCGTGACGATCGCGAGCAAGTAGCGCAGGACGTCGTCTCCAAGCTTCACTTCCGGAACGCGGCTTCTCAACCGTGCCAGCCCATCGCGGTCGAGCACCGGCGTCAGGCCGGGAAGCGGATCGCGCGCGGAGAAGCGGCGAAGCACCTCAAGCTCCTCCTCGGCCGACGGGTACCCCATCGACACCTTCATCATGAAGCGGTCGAGCTGCGCCTCCGGCAGAGGGAACGTGCCATGGTTCTCGATCGGGTTCTGCGTGGCGATAACGAGGAAGGGAGAATCCAGCGTGTACGTATCGCCGTCGATCGTCACCTGCCGCTCCTCCATACATTCCAGCAGGCTGGATTGGGTGCGGGGCGTCGCCCGGTTCAGCTCGTCGGCGAGCAGAATATTCGTGAACACCGGACCTTGCCTCAGCTCGAACTTGCCCTCTTGCTGGTTATAGAAGTGAATGCCGGTAATGTCCGACGGCAGCAGATCGGCGGTGAATTGCACCCGCTTGAAGTCGCAGCGGAGCGTCCGCGAGAGCGACTTGGCGAGCAGCGTCTTGCCTGTGCCCGGGACGTCCTCCAGGATGATATGCCCGTTCGCCAGCAGCGCGATCAGGAGCAGCTCGACGACCTCAGACTTCCCGACGACCGCCTTGGCGATCTGACCGGTTATGGAGTCAACGGACTCCCGAATATCGAATATCGGATTCAACAAGATCGGCCTCCTGTTCCATGTGTGCAGAGATACCTTCATTTTACAGGGAGGCGGCAGGTCTGACAAACGAACGTTGCCCCGGCGCTCCGGCCAAGGGGAGACAATGAGCCCGATTCGAGCTCCCTCGTTGCGATGCCACACCATTTTTGGGGGAAAATATTACTATTACGATGAAGATAGGCGATATGGACGCGGGACACGAATTGCAGTCAAAATTCCGGGCTTACTCGCTATTCCAGCCGGAGGCCGCGACATGCAAATGTCGGTTTTTCCGACATTCAGCTCGCGATGGATCGATGCTTCGGCTCTGAATGCTGGTTTTTTCGGCATTCAGCTTGCGCAGGGGCGACACTTTGACTCTGAATGCTGGTTTTTTCAGCATTCAGCTTGCGATGGACCGATGCTTTGACTCTGAATGCTGGTTTTTTCGGCATTCAGCTTGCGATGGACCGATGCTTTGACTCTGAATGCTGGTTTTTTCGGCATTCAGCTTGCGCAGGGGCGACACTTTGACTCTGAATGCTGGTTTTTTCGGCATTCGGCGGGACACGCTGCTGCGGCTGCGCTCAAGCCGCCTCCGCTTCCGAATCAAGCTCGGGTCACCCCCAGCGGATCGATGCGAGCTTGCGCTCCATCCGGTCTCGCTGGGCATCGAACTGCTTCCGCCGATGTCCGTTGGCGCCGGAAGGATGGGGGAAGCCCCAGAGACAGCGAGCGTCATCCACGCTTCCTTCCTCCGCCAGAATCCGCAGCGCTTGTTCGACGGTTCGGCCCAACGGGATCACAAGCGCCGCCTCCAGCATTCCGAGCTCGTCCCGGAGCGAGCCCAGCGCCGCTTCCCGCAGGAAGGGGGACGCCAGCAGGCCCGGCCGGGAGCCCCCGTAATTCCTCCCGCGCGCGAAGACCGGGAATCGAAGCGCCGAGGTGCTGTGCATGAGGTGTGGGCCGTCTGCTGAACCGACCATCATGCCTTCTGCCGAACCCTCCCCCAAACCGTCGCTTGAGCGTTCCACGGGAATAGCCGCCAGCCCCGCCTCCGAGACACCGCGAAGAAAAGGCAAGCCGTCCCGCTCCCGGAACAACGCCCCGCTCGAGCGCAAGCCCAGATGCCGGTGAAGGCCCAGCTCATCCAGCATGGCGATCAGATGGGCTCGCATCGTGCCCGCGAAGCGCGCCGCTTCCTTGGCCCTCCGGCAGACGGCTTCGTCGCCCAGGCCCTCTGCCAAGGCTCCCCTGGCTTCGCGAATGGCGATGCGCATCTGCGTCCAGCCGGGGGTGAGGCCGACCAGGACGATGCGGGCGGACGGGTTCGCATATTCGTTATGCGGCGCGTAATACATCGCCAGCTCGCCGTGCCGCTCCATCAGGAACGAATCGGTCAGCAGCGACTCCCTTGTCCATTCGATTCCCTCGGGGAGCTCGCGTATCGCCTCAGCGTAGCTCCGCAGATGGCGGGATATCAGCACGGCAGCTTCCGCCTCCTATCCCTCCGCCAGCGAGTAGCGCGAGATGAGCTGCCTCAGGCTCTCCATCCGGATCGGCTTGCGCAGCACCTCGGCGAAGCCGGCTTCCCGGCATACCTGCTCCAGGTCCTCCCGCTGATCGGCGGTGAGCGCGATCAGGGTCGGGCTCTGCCCGGCCCCGGCTTCCCGCGACCCGCGCAGCGCCTGCCAGCGATGACCCATCTCCAGCCCGCCGAGCACCGGCATGTGGATGTCCGCGAGCACCATGTCGAAGCGGTCCCCGGCACCGAGCGCCCGCAGCGCCTCCGCACCGTTCTCCGCGACCTCTACGGTGTGCCCGAGCCGATTCAGCATGTGCAGGAGCAGCTTCTGGTTGACCCTCTGGTCCTCCACCATCAGAATTCGCCGCGCCTGCCCCGAACCGCCGGAATCGGCAACTCCGGCAGCCCCGGCGACTTCAGCTCCCTCAGCAACTCCAGCTCCCCCAGCGACTCCGGCAGCCCCGGCGGCTCCAGCAACGCCGGCAACGCCGGCCGTCGCCGCTGCGGCTTCCGCGCCGCTCTCCGCCCAGTCGAGCGCCCGCTCCATCCGCAGCAGCTCCTCGGGCGGCTCGTGGCATCGCCTGAGCACCGTCGAGAACACAAACGTCGCCCCCGGCTCCTCCGGAGCCTCGATCCGAATCGAGCCGCCCATCAGCTCCACCAGCGTCTTGGAGATGGCGAGCCCCAGCCCGGAGCCGCCGTACTTCCGGTTCGTCGACGCTCCCGCCGCCTGGGAGAACGGCCGGAACAGCCGGTCGACCTTGTCGGCGGGAATGCCGATGCCGGTATCCTTCACCGTGAACTCCACGCGAAGCGAATCTCCGCACGTCCCGAGCAGGTTGACGAACACATAGATGCCGCCCTCGTTCGTGAACTTGACCGAATTGCCGACCAGGTTCAACAGAACCTGCTGCAGCCGGGAGACGTCGCCGCGAACAATGCCGGGCAGCTCGGGGTCGACGACAACGACGAACTCCAGCTTCTTGACCCACAACTGCGCGGTAAAAATATCCCTGACCTGCTCCAAGCAACCCTTGAGCAGAAACGGCTCGTCCTCCATCTCCATGCGCCCGGCTTCCAGCTTCGAGTAGTCGAGCACGTCGTTCATGATCGACACCATCGCGTTGCCGCTCTGCATGACCATCTCGGCCAGCTCCCGCTGCTCCGGCTTCAGCCCGGTATCGAGCAGCAGGTCCATCATGCCGATGACGCCGTTCAAGGGGTTGCGAATCTCGTGGCTCAGGAAGGAGAGGAACTCCGACTTCGCCGTCGACGCGCGCTCGGCCAGCTCCTTCGCCTCGAGCAGCTCCTTCTCCGCCTGCTTCCGCTCCGTAATGTCGCGGATCGAGCAAGCGAGCAGCGAGTCGTCATGCGGGGATTGCCCAAGCTGAATCTCCGCCGGGAACGTCCCGCCGTCTCTCCGCCGCGGCTCGACCTCCCATACCTTGCCCTCCAGCTCCCGCAGCTCCCCGGCCGGAAGGCCGGGCACGAGCAGGCGCAGCGAGCGGCCCGGCAATTCGTCCGGCGCGTAGCCGAACATGCTCTCGGTCGCCGGGTTCGCCTTCAGAATCCGCCCCTGCGGGTTGAACACGAGCACGGCATCCAGCGACGTCTCCATAACCGCCCGCGCCTGGGCCTCCGCCTTGGTGAGCTCGCTCGTGGCGCGCACCAGATGCGCGTTGGCCTTCTCGAGCTGCTCCGCCTGCTGCTGCAGCTTTTTCTGCATGTCGTACAAGCGGACGAACGCCTTGATCTTCGCCTTCAGGATATGGGGAACGAACGGCTTGACCATATAGTCGATGGCGCCCGCCGAATAGCCGGCCGAGAAGTGCTGCGCCTCCTTGCTCGTCGCGGTGATGAAGATGATGGGGATGTGCTTCGATCCCTCGTACGCCTGAATGTGGCCGGCTGTCTCGAAGCCGTCCATGCCGGGCATCTGCACGTCCAGCAGGATAACCGCGATCTCCTCTCTCAGCAAGCATCGGAGCGCCTCGGGCCCTGAATGGGCCTTCACGAGGCGGTACGGCTCCCCTTCCAGAACCGCCTCGATGGCGAGCAGGTTCTCCGGACGATCGTCCACGACAAGAATATTAACCGAATAATCTCGCTCCAATGATCCTCCGCCCTCTTTTCCCACTGGTGTCTGCCTGCCTATCTCATTCTCCGGTACAGCTTCTCCCCGTCGTCGATCGCTTCATAGCATTCCGAATAGTCGTTATGGTGAATCGTCTCCCGGCTGCCCAGCGCCAGCACGCCGAACATCGCGAGGCTCTCGTGGAACAATCGGCGCGCCCGGTTCTGCAACTGCCGATCGAAGTAGATCAGCACGTTGCGGCACAGGATGACGTTGAACTCGTTGAAGGACTGGTCGGTGGCCAGGTTATGGCGAGCATAGACGATGTTCCGCTGAAGGGACGAGTGGAACTTGGCCGCATCGCGGTCGGCCGTGTAGTAATCCGAGAACTCCCGGGTTCCGCCGGCCCGGATGTAATTGTGCGTGTACAGCTTCATGTTCCGCAGCGGGTAGATGGCCTCCTTGGCCTTCTCCAGCGCCCCTTCGTCGATGTCCGTCGCGTAGATGCGGGCCTTGTCGTACAGGCCCTCCTCCTCCAGCAGAATCGCCATCGAGAGCACTTCTTCGCCCGTCGAGCAGCCCGCGTGCCAGATGCGAATGTGCGGATACGTATGCAGAAAAGGAACGACTCGTTCGCGGAAAGCCCGGAACATCGAGGGATCTCGGTACATCTCGGTGACATTGATCAGGAGCGATTGGAGCAGGCGCTTCATCCGCTCCCGATCGTGCAGAATCAGCGGAATGAGCGCGGAGATCTCGTTCTCCCCGAGCGCTTGCATGCCGTGGCGGATTCTTCTCCGGATCGAGTCGTAGGCGTAATTGCGGAAGTCGTAGCCGTACGCCCGGTAGATCGCCTCAAGCAGCAGCTCGATCTCCAGCTTCTCCCGGGCGGCCGCGGCCCCCTCGCCGTCGTGGCTGAATGGAATGGAACTCCCCTCCTCCTTCTATGCGTACAGCCACACCTTAAGCAGGGACAGCAGCTTGTCGATGTCGATCGGCTTGCTGATGTAGTCGGATGCCCCTGCCTCGATGCAGCGCATGCGGTCTTCCTTCATCGCCTTGGCCGTCAGCGCGATGATCGGCAGCTTCTCGAGCGGCGGCATCCGCCGGATCGCCCGCATCGTCTCGTAGCCGTCCATCTCCGGCATCATGATGTCCATCAGCACCAGATCGAAGCTCGGGTCCTGCTCCAGCAGTTCAAGCGCTTCTCTTCCGTTCTCGGCGAACGAGACGTTCAAGTGGTGCGACTTCAGCACATTCGTCAAGGCGAAAATATTCCGGATATCGTCCTCCACAAGCAGGACCCGCTTCCCTTCGAACGCCGTCTCGTTGTTGTACAGCTTCTTCAGAATGTTGCGGCGGTCTTCCGGCAGGTTGGCCTCCACGCGGTGCAGGAACAGCGCGGTCTCGTCGAACAGCCGTTCCTGCGACTTCACGTTCTTGATGATGATGCTCTCCGCGTACTTCTTGAGCTCGATCTCTTCCTTCATATCCAGGTCCTTGCCCGTGTAGATGATGATCGGGAGCTGCCGGAGCCGCTCGTTCTTCCGAATCCGATCAAGCAGCTCGAAGCCGGTCATGTCCGCCAGCCCGAGATCCATGACCATGCAGTCGAAGGGCTCTCCGTCCAGCTCCTTCAGCGCCTCCTCCCCGGTCGATACGGCCGTGATGGCCACGTCGTCATGGCCGATCAGCTCCACCATGCTGCTCCGGAGGATGACATCGTCCTCCACGATCAGCAGGCGCTTCAGGCCGCGGTCGAGGAACGATTCGATCCGCGACATGGCGCTCTCCATGCTCGCCTTGTCGGCCGGCTTGCGGAGGTACGCCATCGCTCCCTTCGTCAATCCCTGCTGCGGCTCGTCCACGACCGAGATAACGTGGACGGGAATATGGCGCAGCTCCGGATTCTGCTTCATCCGGTCCAGGATGGACCAGCCGTCGAGAACCGGCAACTGAATATCGAGAATGACGGCATCCGGCTTATAGGCGCTCGCCAGGGCCAGCCCCGTGTCGCCTTGAAGGGCGACAATCGCCTTGAAGCTGCGGGAACGGGCCAGATCGAGCATGATCTTCGCGAAGTGGATATCATCCTCGATGATGAGCAGCACCTTGTCTCCCGGCTGAATGCGGTGACGGTCGTCCGGCACCTCGGAATGCTCCAGCAGCTCCGGACTTGTCCACTCGATGGCCGGAGCCAGAACGTCCGCCGCCGGAGCGGGGGCGAAGCCGGCTCGCGCGGCCGGACGCCCGAACGGACTCGGCTCCGCAAGCGGCAGGTCCGGCTTAAGCGGCGAGCCCGGGCCTGAACCCGAAGTCGAATCGGATTCGGCCCCGAGCGCCGTCCGCCCCGTGCCTGCGCCTCCCGTTCCTCCCGCCGAGGCGATCTCCTCCCTCGCCGTCGCTTCCGCTTCCGGCGCCGTGCCCGGAATCAGCAGCGTGAAGACGCTGCCGACCCCCTCCGCGCTCTCCACCTCGATTCGGCCGCCGAGCAGAGCGGCCAGCTCCCGGCTGATCGTCAGTCCCAGCCCGGTGCCGCCGTACTTGCGGCTTGTCGAGCCGTCCGCCTGCTGGAACGCCTCGAAGATGATCGCTTTCTTGTCCGCCGGAATGCCGACTCCGGTGTCCGCTACCTTGAAGGCGACGACACACCCGAGCTCCGGATGGACCGTTCGGAGCATACTCAGCTCGACCTTGCCCTTGCTCGTGAACTTGAACGCGTTCGAGAGCAGGTTCTTCAGAATCTGCTGCAGCCGGTGCGCATCCGTCACGACCGGCTCCTTCAAGGCCGTCTCCTCCAGCTTCAGCGACAGCTCGATTCCCTTCCGCTCCGCCAGCGGCCGGAAGCCCCGCTCCAGCCCGTCCGCCAGCTCCTCCCAGACAAGCGGCTGCAGCTCGATCGTCATCTGGCCGGCTTCCACCTTGGACAGATCCAGAATCTCGTCGATCAGGCGGAGCAGATCGCTTCCGGACGAGTGAATCGTCTGGGCGAACTCGATCTGCTTGGCGAACAGATTGCCCTCCTTGTTCTCCGCGAGGAGCTGCGACAAGATGAGCAGGCTGTTCAGCGGCGTCCGGAGCTCGTGCGACATGTTGGCGAGGAATTCCGACTTGTACCGGGAGGCCGTCTTCAGGTCGACGGCTTGCCGCTCGAGCAAGCTGTTCTGCATCTCGATGCGCTCGTTGATCTCCTCCACCCGCCGGGCGTGCTCGGCGATCAGTTCGGAGCGCTTGGTCAGCTCCAGATTGCTGTCCTCAAGCTCCTCTTGCTGCCGCTTCAAGTCGTCCTCCGACCTCTTCAGCGCGTCGTTGGCCGCCCTCAACTCGTCCTGCTGGGCGGTAAGCTCCTCCGACTGCGCCTTCAGCTCTTCCGCTTGCTGCTGAAGCTCCTCGGTCTGCGCTTGCAATTCCTCCGACATCGTCTGGGACTCCTCGAGCAGACGCTTCACTTCCATCTGGGACAGCACGTTGTTGATCGCCATCCCGAGCGTCGACCGGGTTTGATCGACCAGCTTCCGGTGTAAGGAAGTGAAGGCGTCCAGGGAAGCGAGCTCGATGACGCCTTCGACCCGACCTTCATGCTCAATGGGGAAAATCAAAATGCTGCGGGGGGACGATTGTCCGAGACCGGTCGCGATCTTGATATGGTCGTCCGGCACCCGGTCGACCTCGTAAACTCTTCTCTCGACGGCGCATTGCCCGATCAGCCCTTCGCCCAAGCGGAAGCCGGCCGCCCCGACCTCTCCGGAGCCGGCCGCATAAGAAGCGCTCCTCGCCAGACGGTCGCCGGACCGCAGATAGAAGACGCCGTAGGAGGCGCCCATAAGCCCGGCCAGCTTGGCGATGAACGCCTCGGCGAGTTGGGAGACGAGCGGCTGCCCCTGGTACGAGACGGCGATCTCCGCGATCCCGCTCTGCAGCCAGGCATCTCCCTCCTGCTTCTCGAGCAGGCGGTTCGTCGCGTCGCCCAGGTCGCGCAGCTCGTCCCGGGATTGGACCTCGACCCGCCTGCCCTTCGTGCCGCCTTCCGTATCGGCAATGTCGGAGATGGCGCCGATAACCGCCTTAACCGTACGCACGATCGCCCCGGAGATGGTCAGCGACGCCGCGACGGACAGCGCGACAAGCAGCAGGAAAATAATCGCAAGCGCCAACCGCAGGTCCGAATTCTGCCGGTCCAGACTGTCCACGCGCGCTGCGGTCAGCTCCTTCTCGGTGTCCCGGAAGTCCTCCAACTGGCTTCTTAGCTCGTCGGTGATTTTTTTCCCCGTGTCCGCTTGGAAGAATGTATCCAGCTCCGCCTGACGGCCGTTCCGCTTGTTCGCTAGAGCGGGTTCGCCCGCCGTCTCGATCCATCGCTCGATGTTCGCCTTGATCGCTTCAAGCTTCTGCCGCTGGCCGGAATTGTCTCCGACGAGCCGATGAAGCTGATCGTAGTCCGAGACCCAATTCGACATGGCCGCGTCATAGGGCTCGAGATATCTCTCTTCCCCCGTGATGACGAACCCCCGCATTCCCGTCTCCATGTCCAGCAGGTGCTTCTCCAGCCCTCCGGCCAGATCGTGAACCGTCATATCGTGATCGGTGACGAAGTCGATCGCCTGCTCCATCGAGGTGATTCGGTTGCTCAGCAGGAACAGGGACGAACCGAGGCAGAGGAGAATAACGATGTATCCCGCCATGATCTTGGAACGCAGAGTAATCCTTCCTTGTCGAGACATGTTCACTTTCCTTCCCTGAATGAGGCGTCCGAAGCCCGGAATCTCTCCGGGATCTCTTATGTACGCTATTATAAGTCTGGTAGATTAGACCTACAACCAAGACGTAACGAAGCCGGGGTGCGGCAGGGCCGTCCCGGTTCGCGCGAACTCCATCTATTCTATTACCCAATGGCTGGAGAAGTGAATCACAGATATATGGATATTTAGTTTCACGTCTTCTGTGTCTTACACGTCTGTGTCCCGCCTCTCGCGCCTTTTATGCGGTTTTTCACATACATTCGGTGCAGAGGGACGGCTTTTCGCAAAATAAATGTGGTTTTTCGCATAAAAACGGGGGGCGGAGAAGGTAGGGCGGCGATTATATGTGGTTTTTCGCATAAAGTGGGCGTCGGGCGCCGTTTTCCGAGGAGATGAATGTGGTTTTTCGCATTCATGGGGCGGCGGGCAATCAACGGACAATAGCACGAAGGGCGGAGCGTTCCGCCGATCGCATCGACGGAAGCCCCGCCCTCTTCTACTTGAAGATAGCGAACTTCAGCTCTTTGTCCTTCAGATATTGAATAATCTCGGGCAGAGCCTCCAGCGTGTACTTGTCCTCGTGCATGACATACACGCCGCCGGCTCCTTCGACTTCGTGGAAGTAGCGCAGGATATCGTCCGGCTTCTTGGCGTTCCAATCCTCCGGGTCGCGGTTCCACAGCAGCGTCTTCATGCCCAGCTTCTCCGCCGAACCGACCAGCGCCTCGTCGACCGCGCCGTATGGCGGGCGGAACAGCGTGACCGGGTTGCCCGTAAGCGCCTCGATCGCGTCATTCGTCTTCGCCAGATTCGCAGCCTGGTCCTCAGCGGATACCTTCGTCAGCACGCTATGATCCCAGGAATGATTGCCGATGGACATTCCGTGATCGCTTGCGTAGGCTACCGCCTCCGAATGCCGGCCGATGTTCTTGCCGACGAACAGGAACGTCGCCGCCACCTCGTTCTCGGTCAGAACGTCGACGATCTTCTCCGTAAGCGAAGAGGGACCGTCATCGAAGGTAAGGGCCACGTATTCCTTCGGCAGCCCGAAGAACTTGTCCTGATCGCCGATCTCGATAACTTCGTACCCGGCTTCCGGCTTCAGGTCCGCTTGCGTCGCCGCGGGCTCGCCCGCGGCTCGGCTGCCTGCCGCGCCAACCGCGCCGACGGCAGAGAATGCGCCCGCCGCGCCGGTCAGATCGGCATGCTCGGCCAGAATCGGCGCCTGTTGGCGCTTCTCCTCGTCCTTGGCCGCGGCGGCTTCGGGCGCGGGAGACGATGCGGCACGGGCGGACGCTTCCGTCTGGCCGCCCGCCTGCGCGATGCCGAGCTCTCCCGCCGGCAGGCTGACGAGGTCCGTCTGCCCTCCGGTAGGGAGGGCCAGCGCCATCAGGCCGACCAGCGCAGGCACCAGCAGCAGGCTCGCAGCCTTCGCCGTCCGGCCCGGCTTCCAAGCCGGCCGGCGCTGCTGCTCCCTCTTCTTCTTCGCCCGGCCCCCGGCCGCCTCGGCGCGCTCTTCCTCGAGCGGAACGGGCAGAGCGCGGAGACCGTGCAGACCGTCCAGGCCATTCGGGCCGTTCAAGCCATTCTCGCGAACCGTCCGAATGAGCTCGATAAATGCTTCGCTGCAAGCGAAGTAGAACGTCTCCCGCGAGCTTCCGTTCATCCGGACGACGGCGCTGTAGTAGGTCTGATGGTAAGGGTCCCACTTCGGGTACGGGGAGAGCCGCGCTCTCTGCCCTTCAAGCGGCTGCAGCTTCTCCAGCCCGGCATATGTAAACTCGTCGATATCGAATAAGTACTTCGCCAGCTTGTCGTCATGGGTAACGGCGACCTTGATCTGATAGGCCCCGGTCGGGGTCCTCCCAAGCGACAGCAGCTCCATCACCAGCGTGCTGTAAGTCTCCATCCCCATCTACGTCCTTCTGTTCGAATAAGTCCTATGTTACTCCCTGCCGCCGGAGCTTCCGTTAGCCGAGTCCGTCGCCGACAAGAACGGTGTCGTCAGCCGATTCGTGAAGTCGTTGACGATGTTCAGAAGGTGCGTCTTCTCCTGGCGCAGGGCTTCGAGCTTCTGCCTCATCTGGGAGAGCTCTGCTTCCAGCCGCGCGCTCTTCTCCTCCAGCTCGCCGATTCTCTTGTTCTTCTCGGAGGTTGTCTCGTTGTGCTTCTGCAGCAGGCCCGCGTAATTCTGGCGCTCCAGCTCGATGACGCCCTTCAGCTCCTCGATCTGGCCGGACAGGTTCGCCTGAAGCTCCCGATAGTCCTCCATCATCTGGTCGACCTTCAGGTTCTTGTCGCTCAGCCGCTGCTCGAGCTCGAGAATGCTCTTCTCGCGTTCCTCGATCACCTTCCCCAGGTTCTTGAGGTCGCGGTTCAAGCGATCGTTCTGTCCGCTCGCGTGGCTCAGCCTGTCCTGCAGGTCGTTGTGGCTCATCTCGACGTGCTGCTTGTCCTTGATCATCTGTTCGACCGCGAAGACTAGGTCGAGGGACCTCTTGTCCAACAAGCCTTTGTTGGCGAAGACCGAACCGGACGACTCGTCCGTTCCCGCCTCGGCAGCCGCAGAGACGACCGCCTCCTCGCGGGAGGCTTCCCATTCTCTCCTTGCGTCGTGCTCTTCGCGGGGCGGCTGCTCGTTGCCGTTCTTCTTCTTCTGGAAGGGAGAAAACATAACACAACTCACCTTTTCTAAAAGGAATTGTTGACGATTGTCGAATTAATTTTCTTTCATTATAGAGGAATTTTCCAATCGTTAATGCGGGGCCAAAGTAGCATTTTGTATACCGTGAATAGGCCGCAGGAACGACAAAAGCGGCCGCAGGCCGGGCAGTCGAGTCGCCCGGAGGTCCGGATTAACGGGATTCCATTAAAATATCCTCATCATTATCAGAAAAGAAAACCGGATCGCGGCGCGAAACCCGCTTCCCGCCTCGACTTGACGCCGAATTCGGTCCTGCGGCCGCTTCTCATCATCCTCAAACTGCCAGCCCGACAGCTTCCGATTGTGTCGTATGATGGATCGAGTATAGGAGGGTGACATTCGTGTTTATGCAACGTGGGTTCCTTGCTGTGGCACTATTAGGACTGATGATGACGGCCTGGCCGGCCTCCGGCGCCTCGGCCCAGACGACGAACGCGGCTGCTGCGACAACGGTATACGTCGACGGCCAGCGGATCGCGACAACTTCGATTACCCAGAACGGCCTGCAGCTTGTCCCGGCTTCCTTCTTCCGCAAGCTTGGCGTCTCGGTCGACTGGAGCGAGCAATACCGCTCGGCGGTGCTGACAACGTCGTCGATCCAGATCGGCTTGCCGGCGGAACAACGGTACACGGACTATCAACACAGCGGACAATCGTCATGGAGCCGGGATTACCTGGACACGCGAACGACGCTCATCGGGGGCTCCGCTTACGTTCCGCTCGCTTATACGGCGAAGAAGATCGGCCTCGGCATCCAATACGACGCTGCGGCCCGCGCGGCCGTGATCACGACCGGCAGCACCGGCTTCGTCATGCAAGCGATAGCAAGCGGCCCGTCCAGCGAAGAGATCGCCTGGCTGTACAAGATCACGGAAGCGGAGGCCGGAGGCGAGAGCTACACCGGCAAGGTCGCGGTCGCGGCGTCGATCCTGAATAGAGTGGATGACCCCGAATGGCCGGATTCGATTATCGATGCGATTTTCCAAGTGGACACCTACAACGGAGTCTCGTACTATCAGTATTCCCCGGTGCTCGACAAACGGATTTATTCGGTTACGCCGAGCCAGGACACCATCCAGGCCGTCGATGCCGCCCTGAACGGCTACGATCCGACCCTCGGGGCCGTCGTCTTCTACAACCCGGCCAAGACGGACAACGCCTGGGTGCGCAGCCGTCAGGCAACGGTTCAGATCGGCAATCACGTGTTCGCGAAGTGAACGCATTATCGTATTGATTATTATTATCAATTCAATTACGATACGAAGCATAAGCCGCATCGGGGAGTGTAGGGCAGTGTCGGACGAATTATATACCGTGGATTGTTATACGAAGGACATGATCAAGCAGGCCATCCGAATGTGGAGCTGCTCTGCGATTGCTGTAATGGATGTTCGCCACAGTGTGCTTCATCGGGAGAAGCCTCTGCTCGACTACCGAATGCCGGCCAGCGCGTTCATTTATACCTTCGGCGGGGCGGCAGATGTGCGGCTGGGCAATGCCCACTATTCGTCGAAGCGCTTCGGGCTGTTCCACGGGGGCAAGAACGTGGAGCTTGCCGTTCGGCCTGCCGATCCGAGCGTGGAATGCTTCATGGTTCTGTATAAGTCCGAACTGCCCTTCTATAGGAGAGATCTGCGCCGCCGTATGGAGGGCTTTAACCCGTTCGTACACATATTCGGGTTGTCGCCGCACAACCCGGTTTTTTGTAAAGCGAAGCTTCAGATCATGTACGATTGCTGGACGCAGAATACGGAACTGGGCAAGCTGCGCGCCAAGTCCGTGTTGTACCAGCTCGTATCAGAGCTGTATGAGGAATTGGAGCAAGGAGACATTCTCTGCGTAGCTCCCGATTATGTGGAATGGGTCAAGCAGTATCTGGATCGTCACTACACCGAATCGATCTCCTTGCAGCGATTGACAGAACGCTTGCCGATCAGCAGAAGCCTCCTCGGCAAGCTGTTCAAGAGGCGGGAGAACAAGAGCTTGCAGGAGTATCTGAACGAGAGAAGATTGGCTGCCGCGCTTCGGCATCTGCGGGAGACGTCGGCCACCGTGCAAGAAATCGCGTTAGGCAGCGGATTCGGGGACGAATTGAATCTTATCCGGATGTTCAGGAAGTATTTGCGAATGACGCCGAGCGATTATCGCACAAAAATGATAATGGAACGTGCCAAATATGATATTGATAATCATTATCGTCTAAACTACGATGAGAAGGGATTGGTTGGACCGGTCACTTTAAAAGAAAATGGGGAGTTGGCTATGTTAGGCAAGGCAAGAGGACGGACGCTAATGATCGCGGCGGCAATGAGTATCTTGATGTTGATGTCGGCATGCACTTCGGGAACATCGGACAGTGCGTCGGGTTCGTCAAGCCCGCCGTCGGCGCAATCGCAGAATACATCGAGCGCCAGTGCGGAGGGGACGGGGCAGATGGCGGAAACAAGGATTGTCAGCACGGTGAAGGGCGATGTGGAGGTACCGTCCGACCCGCAGCGGGTCGTCGTTAACTGGTATATCGGCGATGCCCTCTCCTTGGGCCTTCATGTAGTCGGGTACAGCGCCTGGGCGCAGGAGACGATGCCTTTCTACGACAAGATGACAGAATCCGTCTCTATCGAGAACTGGGATCAGGAGGATGTGATGGCTCTGGACCCAGATCTCATTATTACGTATTCGCCGGACGATTACGATACATTCAAGGACATTGCGCCGGTTCTTGTCATCCCCGAAGACCTTCCTTCGCTCGAACGGGTGAAGTTCCTGGGCGAGGCCACCGG
Organism: Cohnella fermenti; assembly: GCF_004801405.1. Classification (GTDB taxonomy): domain Bacteria; phylum Bacillota; class Bacilli; order Paenibacillales; family Paenibacillaceae; genus Cohnella; species Cohnella fermenti. Next base: position 142,581 of record NZ_SSOB01000007.1, on the reverse strand, counting down.
GCATGCCGAGCAGTCCAACCAGGCGACGGCAACGTTCGACGCCAAGCTTGCGGAGGCCAAGGCCAAGTTCAACGGCGAGGCGTTCAGCGGCAAGACGTTCAGTATTGTAGAGGACTGGGGCCCATCAGGCGATTGGAGCGGCATCGGGTATGAGACGGGGTCTCGCGGAGGAACGCTGATCTATCAGCATCTCGGACTGGCCGTGCCCCCCAAGCTGACCGAATTGATTGAAAAAACGGGCAAGGGACGCGGCACGATCAGTTATGAGCTGGCTCATCAGTACTTCGGGGACTACATTATCTGGTTCGCTGGCGAAGAAGCATCGGAGTATCAGAAGACAGAGGTATGGAAGAGCATTCCGGCTGTTCAGAATAATCGCGTCATCGAGATTCCGGCCAACTATTTGGGACTGTTCTACTACGACGATGTCGTCAGCTTGACCGCTCAGCTTGATTATTTGATCGGCTCCCTTGAGACCTTGGCAAGTTGACGCGGAAAGGAACGGCGAACATGAACGCGTCGGTGGACAAGCGGCGGCGGACAACCGGATTTCTCCTTTACATGTTGGCGGGCTGCGGGCTGTTGATCTTGGCTGCGGCCATGTCAATCTCGTTCGGCGCCGCCAATATCGGTCTGCCGACGGTGTGGGGAGCAATCTTCCATTACAATCCGGCCATAATGGATCACCAACTCATTCAGACGTTCCGGTTCCCCCGCACAGTGGCGGATATTATGGTCGGCAGCAGCCTGGCTGTTTGCGGAGCGATTATGCAGGGCACTACGCGAAACGCGTTGGCCGACTCCGGACTGATGGGCATCAGCTCCGGAGCGGCCTTCTCCATTGCGTTATGTATGGCATTCCTTCCGGATCGAACCTATTCCGTCACCGTGCTGCTTGCTTGCCTTGGTGCGGGCGCGGCTACGGGACTGACCTATTTTATTGCGTCTCTGGGCAAGCGCGGCATGACGCCGCAGCGTCTGGTGCTGGCGGGGATCTCCATCTCCATGATGTTCGAAGCCTTCGCCCAATATATCTCGATTCGATTCCGGTTGGGTCAATCGATGGCCTACTGGACGGCCGGCGGAACGGCGGGAGCCAAGTGGGGAGAACTGGCCATCATCGCCCCCTTCTATGCCGTCGGCATCCTGACGGCACTCGCCTTGTCTCCTTCCATTGCCGTGATGAGCCTGGGTGAGAATGTCGCGTCGGGGCTGGGGTCCAACCCGCGTGTGATTCGGGGAATATCGACGGTTGTGGTGCTGCTGCTGACGGGCCTGGCGGTGATCATCGTCGGGCCGGTAGGCTTCGTTGGCTTGATTACCCCGCATATTGTCCGGTACCTGATCGGGGTCAATTACCGCTATGTCATCCCGGCGTCCGCGGTGTATGGAGCGTTGCTTATGGTATTGGCGGATCTGATCTCAAGACTGATCAATAAGCCCTTCGAGACGCCTGTCGGCGTTGTGTTCGCCGTGATTGGCGTTCCCTTCTTCCTCTATCTGGTACGCAAGCAGAGGAGAGAATTCGAATGAAACAGCGAAGTGCCGGGGTAAGCCGGGGGACTGCAATCATCTTCGCCATGCTGGTCTTGACCCTGATCATTGCTCTTGTCAGCATCAATTTGGGCAAGATGAACCTGTCCCCGATGGAGATATGGAACGTCGTCCTGGGCAGAGGAACAGCCAAACAAAATTTGATCGTATTGGAATTCCGGCTGCCGCGTATTGTCCTTGCCGTGCTGGTGGGATTCGGAATGAGCGCTGCCGGATGCATCATGCAGACCCTGCTTCGAAACAATATGGCAAGCCCGGGCACGCTTGGCATCAGTTCGGGCTCGGGCTTGGCGGTGCTGCTCTTTGTGGCGTTGTTCTCTGCGCGTGGTCTGTCGTCGGCCATTGTTCTGCCCGTTCTTGCGTTTGCGGGAGGCATGGCTGCCGCAGCCGTTATTTTCTTAATATCCTTGCGCCCCGGCCGCGATCTGTCCCCTACCGGCCTGATCCTGAACGGGGTCGCTCTCTCTGTCGGTTATAGCGCGTTCACCCTTATGCTCTCCTTGCGGTTGGACGAGAAGAAGTTCGACTTTATGCTTCGATGGAGCGCGGGCGACCTGTGGGGCGACAACTGGGTCTACCTGTCGATCATGGCTCCGTGGACCTTGATTCTGTGTGCGTATCTCTTCTATAAATCCAGAGTCCTGAATGCTTTGCTTCTGGGCAACGAGACGGCCGCAGGGCTCGGTCTTGCGGTCAAGCCCGAATTCCTGGGACTGTCCGTTGCGGCAGTCGCATTGTCTTCCGGCAGCGTCGCGCTTGGCGGCAATTTCTTCTTCGTCGGCCTCATCGCGCCGCATCTGGCAAGACGGCTGGTGGGCCATAACCATAAGCTGCTGCTGCCGTGCGCTTGCCTGACGGGAGCCATTCTCGTCCTGTCGGCCGATACGATAACACGGACTATCAGCTTGGGTACGGATGTGCCGACGGGCATCGTCATTACCTTGCTGAGCACGCCGTACTTCTTATATTTGTTGTCCAGATCGGATTGATGCTAAGGGGCAGTTCCAAATCGGAACTGCCCCTTAGCGGCTTGCCTCTCTTGCCATGCGGTTCACTGGAGCCGGTTCGTCAGCCTCAGCAGAAGCCGATACTCTCCTCGCCCGGCGCAGCGCCGCTTCTCCTTCCAGCATCAGCGCTCGGGCGAGCAGAACGGCGAATTCCTCGCGGGTAACCAGTGCGTCCGGACGGAAGGTTCCGTCGGAAGAGCCTTGCGCAAGCGAGGAAGCCTGGAACCGCAATTCGACGCGTTCCGCGCGAGCCGGGATCATGCCGCTAGGCGCCTACTGGATCGAATGCCGCTGCTTGAACTCCGCTATACGGTCTGCCGCCTGGCGGAACCCTCCCGCGCGGCGGAACGATTCGCCGACCCGTTCGACCTCGCGCGCATAGGAGGCGTCGCTCAGCGCGCGGTCGGCGGCTTCCCGCAGCCCCTCTGCGGTCAAGCCCTGCATCTGCAGCCGAATTCCCGCGCCGAGCTGCGAGACCCGCTCCGCGATGACGGGCTGGTCTGCGCCCTGCGGGACGACGACGAGCGGCACGCCGCAGTACAGTCCCTCGTGGACGCTGTTCATCCCGCCATGGGTAATGAACAGGCCGGCGTGCCGAAGCACCTCCGTCTGCGGAACGTAAGAGCGAACGATGAAGCTCGCGGGGATGTCGCCGAGATCGGACAGGCGGGTGCGCTCGCCCGCCGACAGCACAACGGGCCGCCCCGCGTTCTTGAACGCTTCGAAGCAGAGCCTGTAGAAGTCGGGCGCCTGATTAAAGACGGTGCCGAGCGAGATATAGATCGGCTTCCGGCCCTCGATCGCCGCCCAGTCGAAGTCGCCCGGAACGGCCCGCGGCGCGATGGACGGGCCGACGAACGCATAGCCGGAGCCGAACGCCGGGCCGTCCGGCTGGAATTCCCGAGTCGTATACACGAGGGTGAGCGGAGCGGGATTGCAGAATGTCTCGTAGGGTGCTCCCGCCTCCACTCCGTATTTTCCAAGGATGGCTTCCTTCAATGCTGCGTAACGATCCCGAGCCGCACCGACCGCATCCGCGGGCGCCTGCGCTTCGGAAGCCTCCAGCATCCGCTCGAACGCGGCCCGGTCCTGAGCGAACGAGGTGCAAGACCCGATGGCGGGCAGCCCCAGCATGCGGGCGAGCAGGCTCCCGCAACCGAACATGGTGTCGTGGATCATGTAATCGAAGCGTTCGCCCTTGATCTGCTCCAGCACGCTCGGAATGACAACATCCGCCGTCAGCAGCAGGCCGTTGACCCGCTCGAGCGGATAATTTCGGCCGCCGGAGACGAAGGCCCGGATGAACCTCTGCCCGTCGAACGTCCGGACAACCGCTCCCGCCTGCTCCATCCGCTCCCGATACTCCTCGATGCAGAAGTACACGACCTCCTCCCCGCGGGAGACCAGCTCCCGCACGACCCCGATCGTCGGATTGATATGCCCCTCGGACCCTGCGTTGATGAACAGCACTCTTGCCATCCGACCCACTCCTCCAGATTCGTATGATCAGAAGGTATCAACGAATCCGGACCGGTGTCAACCGGCGCCGCCTGCTCCCGATCCGTCCCTCGCGTTCCGAACAAACTTATGCGATCTGCCGGTTCATGCCGGCGTTTTAGGCCGGTTTTTTAGGCCGGTTTTATGGGTCCCGGTTCTATGGGTGCCGATTTTATGCGGTTTTTCGCATTCGTTGATGCGGACTTCGGATGAATCGCGACGTTTTATGCGGTTTTTAGCATACATCCGCCGAATCGGGCCGAGGTTTCCTCCATATATGCTATTTTTCACATAGAATCGCCCAAACTACTCGTTATCGCGCTGCGCCAATGTGGTTTTTCGCATAAATCCCGCTCAAGCACCGGCATCGGCACCGGCATCCTGTCGCGAACTCCGCCCGATCCGAACGACTCGCGCGATTCGATGCCGGCAGCGATTGGAATCGTGATCGTGCCATGCCATGGCGGAGCGCCGGCGCCCGATCTGCTGTCCCCCGACAGACTCCAACCGATGGAGACAAAATTCCCCTGCGGTGGTATCATAATATTGTACAAACGTTTGCACCAATAGCCTGACATTGGAATTGCAAGCGCTTCCCAGAAGAGGAGGATTATGCGATGCGGCTTCTTCATTTGCGCAACGAGCGAGGCACGACCTTGATTCAAGTGCTGGGCGCGTCGGTCATCCTGACCGCAATCGTCCTGGCGTTCGTCTCCGTCTCCCAGTACACGCTGTTGTCGAACAAGGACACCGACCATCGGGAGCAGGCGCTGTTCATCGCGGAGCAGATTGTGAACGAGCTGCGCGCCGGCGCGTCGTATCCGCACAATACGCTCGTCGCCTATGACTCCATATACAGCTACCGGATCGATCAGAGCCTCGCGCTGCCCGGCGGCGATCAGACGATCGCTGCGGATGCCGCAGCCGGCCTGCGAGCCCGCAATCAGCTTACCCTGCAGACCATCGTGCTCAGCTCGACGACTCCCAAGCTGCTTACCGTGAACGTTACCTGGAGAGGATGACTTCGCCCATGATCGATACCGCGAGCAATCAGAAGGGCTTCACGCTGCTCGAGACGCTCGGCGCCCTCGTCGTAACCGGCATCGTTCTCGTCACCGCTATTTTCTTCTACCAGGGCATGACCGACTTCTACTCCGCCTCTGTCGAAGGACGGCAAGCGCAGAGCAGCGCCCGCTACGGCTTGTCCCAGATCGCCAACCGGCTCCACGACAGCGCAAGCGTCTATCGTCCGAACGATGCGAACGAGTTGCGCTTCTCCGTCTTCCAGAACGGGACGACGTCCTATCGGGCTCTCCGCTTCAACGAGGGGATGCTGACCCTCTATACCTTCAACGGAACCGAGGCCCAGTGGTCGTCGGCAGCCGTCAGCCTGGCCAGCTCGCCTTCGCTGTACGCCCGTCCGGTCGAGCTTGCCCGCGGCTTGTCAACGACAGCGCCGCCCGTCTATTGGACGTCCGCCTCCGGGACGAAGACGACGTTGACGGGCGGCGCTCAGCTCAGCAATGGAGAGACAATCGGCATTACGCTCTCGTATTCGCTTGTAAGGAAGACCTCCTCCGGCGGCCGGTTCGATTCGGGACTGAAGTCCGTCAGCACCTCGGTCAAGCTTTACAACGACGGTCTGTAAAAATACAGCCAAGCCGCTATTGGCGATTCAACGAGAAGGCAACGCCCCCTGTGCAGCTTCCGTACGGGGGGTTGCCCGTGCCGCATTGCAGCGCCGTCGCGGCTCCGGTTGCGCTGATCGTGTTGGCGCCGCTGTTCGTATTGTGGAAGTCGATTTTATTGCCGCCCGCGATCAGGCCGCCCGCAGCAATCGAATACGCCTTGTCCACGCTGATATAGTCCGCCGCCAGAATGTCATTGTTCGCATTGATGCTGACTCCCATTCCGTTAGTGGCTTCCAGCTTGTTGACGATGATATACTTGTTCACCGCGACGCTGGACTTCCCGTTGATTTGCAGTTGATCGTAGGAGACGATGGAGTCGGCGGTTACCGTCGTCGCGGTCGAGGAGCTCGAATCGCTAATCCGGAAGGCGGCCTTCGCGAAGATCATGCCTGCAACAGAGAGCACATCGCCGTCTTTGTTGAAGCTGATCGTATTCTGGGAGATCAGATTGCCGAACTGCCCGTTCGCATCCTTCATAACCGTCAAGCTGCCTTTGTCATTCGTCTTGACATCCGAACTGACCACAACATCCCCGATAACCGCAAGACTGGCGCCCCACGTATTAAAATTAATATTCTCGGCGATGACGATCACGGGTTGGCCGGCCGTTCCGTAGCTGAGATTCCCATTCACGTCCAGGTTCCCGAGCTTCAACACCTCCGGCGTATTCACGCATCCCGAGCACACAAGCGGCGCGGCGTTGTAGCCGGCGATAATCGTATTGACGCTGGCAAGCGTATCGGAGAGGAACTTGCTGATCGCCTCCTTGAGTGTCGTGCCCGACCAGGGGTACGTGACGGTTCCGCCCGCGGAATTGTTCCCCTGCGGCGTCAGCAGGTACTTCTTGTTGACAGTCGTGTCGCTTGTCACGTCGATCGTATGGTCGACATCGACCGTCAGTGCGTTGTCGAACTCCTGAATCGAATACCGGAACGACTTCTGATAGGTCCCGGCGCTTGCCGTGATCGTCACAACAATGGTGTTGAGCAGCGCGCTCTCCACCTGATTGTCCGATAATGCGGCCGAAGCTATGTCCAGCGGCAAGCCGCCCGCCGTCGCCGCTTGCGTCAGCTTGACCTGCTTGCCGTTCGGCAGCGCGATCGTCTTCGTCCCCCACCCCGGGTAGGAGCGAATGGCGCTTACGGTTCCCGTCTGCTTGACGTAGCTCAGGAAGGCTTCCGCCGCCCCGGAGGAGAGCGTGCTGACCTGCGCCTCCCTCTCCATGCGGTCGGAAGACAGCTTGTCCGTGGACACCGAGTTCAGAATAACCGGAGTCACGACGGCCAGCACAAGCAGAAGCAACAGACAATAGAGCAGCACACTGCCGCGTTCGTTCTGCATTCAGGTCCGCCCCCCAGCGCCGCTCATGGCCGTCCTCCCAACGAATCGAACGCCTCCGCGTAGGCCGAGGACGAATAGGTGCGCACGTTCAAATTCATCGTCATCTCCCCGTTCTCGTCCACCGCAGCGTTGAAGGAGTCGACGACGGACAGCCTATTATAATGAAGGAGCTCGTCGAAGAAGGCATACGCATCCGCCGGTTGGCCGCGAAGGCTGATGGACAAGGCGATGACGTCCAGGTAGGCGGCTTGGCCGGCTGTCGCTGCGCCATCCCCGTTCGCCTGCGCCGAGACCGGCTCCCGCGCGTCCTCCCCGAGCTGGACGGATAACAGCTCAAGCCTGTTGTTCGCTTCCGAATCGGTCAGCAGTTGCAAATAATCGGGCATCCCGGCTGCGAGCGGGACCTGCTCCAGCAGCGACTTCAATTGCGCCGGGTCAATGACGGCAGTCTCCTTCTCCGCAGCCAATAAGGTCGCTTCCCGCCGCTGCAGACGATCTCGCTCCAGGCCGAGGCCGACCGTCTTCGACACGCTTCCGTGAAGCAAGCACCAATAGGCGGCCGCGATCAGCAATAATCCGGCCGCTGCGGCCAGCAGCACGGTCGACTTGACCTGGGCGCGTTGTCCGGAACGTTCCCTCGCAATTGATAAACGGCTCATTCGACTCCCTCATTTGGTCGGAAATAAATCTCCATGCCGACGGCATAATTCGTTGGAAGACTCTGCACCTGCTTCGTCATGCCGGTCATCCTCGCATGATCCACGCGCGGAATTCGCTGAACGGCCGCCAGATAAGCGATGATGTCGGACTCCTGCGCGAATGTATACTGCAGCCTCAACTGCGGCCCTGCGGACGCACTGACAGAGATCAGCGACGCGCCGGGCGGCAGCGGCTCCTCGATGAGCTTCACAAGCTGCGGCCAATCGGCGCGCCCGCTCTGCAGCGAAGACAGCTTCGCCTTCAGTTCCTCATAGCGTTTGACGGCCGGGTCCGCCTGCGGCTCCGTCTCCAAGCTGCGAACCCGCTGCTCCAACTGCGCGATCTCTTGCTCCATCCTGCCGGCCGCCCGATGATCCGACCCGGCCTCAATGACAATCGCGCCCAAGGCGGCCGCCGTCGCGACGGCGATGCCAAGAAGCATGAATCGGCTGTAACGTTGCCATACCGTCATGCGGGGAAGCAGATTTAACGGTCTCATGCCTCGCACTCCTTAAGGGCCAGCCCCATTGGCGCTGCGAACGCGTGGAACTTCGGAGCGAAGTCGCCCGCCGGGGAAGAGTAGCCCGGATTGGACAGCAGGCGGGATGCGATCGGCAGCTCTCGCCGAAGGAATTGCCCGATCTCCTCCAGGCGCTCGTGTTCCCCCGTCAAGACCACCTGCGTCACTTCGTGCCCGCGATTCTCCAGCATGTACAGATAGAACTTGGTAAGCCGATCGATCTCGTCGGTAAACTCCGCGCACAGTTCCCCGAACGAGGCCGGGGAAGCTGCCGAGGCCCGGGCGCCTCCGGCCAGCGGCACGCTGCGCGATACATGAACGCTGCCTTGATGAATGATGATCATGTCCGCATGGATCGGGCCCACGTCCGCGAGCAGAACCGTCTGGTCGTAGCGATAGGCCGCGTCCGTCCGAAGCAGGCGGAGCAAGCCGAACGACTTGATATCGAAGCTGGCGGGACGCAGGGAGCAACGCCCGAAGATATCCTCGTACTCGCCGATCCGCTTCCGGGACGCGGCTACCAGCAGCACGTCGCACATGCCATCCTCCGGCTGCGCGGACGGAGCGCCCATGATCTGCAGATGCCCCGCCTCCGTGTGCCGCTTGCTGGCGAACAGGCTCTTCAGCGACGGCTGATGCGGCTTGTCGCCGTCGGTTCCCGTCAGCTTGACGAAGTCGTAATAAGGGTGTTCGAACGGCAGTTGCAGGCTGTGCTCAACCTCGAACCGAATCATCTTCCGGAGGTCGGCCTCCCGAATGTCGGGCAATCTTAGCATCCGGGCCAGCACAAGCGGACTGGGCAACGCGAAGTGAACGCGCCGCGAGTATGCCGGAATCCGGCCAAGCAGCGAATTCATCGCCAGAATGACCGCCTCGCGGTTCATTACGACGCCGTCGACGATCGCTCCCTCCGCCAACGGCTCGATAGCGAACGATTGCACAACGGGAGCGCTCGCTCGCCGGTATTCCAGACAGATCCACTTGATGCTGGAGTCGGTCATCTCGATGCCTGTACAGCTTCGGCGGAGCATGCGTTGAAGTCTCTGTCCAATAGCCATTAGGTTGCACTCCTTCTTCTTACGCCATAGCCCAAGCGACAACATCGCGATACCAGATCAGCATGCGTTCGCCCCAGAGACAGGCGAATATCCCGGCCAGCGCGATAAACGGTCCGAACGGGATGTACTTCATCGATCGATCCTTGCGGACCATGCGCACGGCAAGTCCGTAAGCGAAGCCGAGAATGCTGGCGACAATCAGCGTCATGAAGGAAGACGCAATGCCCAGGAACAGACCGATCAACAGGAACAGCTTGATGTCTCCCCCGCCGATGCCCCCGTTGCTGACGATGGCCATGGCGAACAGGAGAGCGGAGATGCCGACGCCGGCGGCCGCATAGTTCCACAGCGGGAGCGGATGGCTCCAGAACAGCCGGATCGGAACGATAACAATGGCGCCGACAAGGAGAACCTTGTCGGGAATAATCATCCGGCTCAAGTCGGTCTGCACGATGACGACGAGGATGGAGATGAACAGCAGCGCGGGCGCCAGCTCGGACTGCCAGCCGATCTGCGACGCGTACAGGCCGAACAGCAGCGCCGTCGCCAGCTCGTAGATCGGATACTTGGGCGAGATGCGAGTGCCACAGCAACGGGCTCTGCCCCTCAGCCAGCAATAATTGAGCACGGGCACCAGATCCAGCTTCCGCAGCGAGGCGCCGCAATTCATGCAGCGGGATTCCGGCCATACGACCGATAACCCCTCCGGCACGCGAATCGCGACGACGTTCAGGAAGCTGCCGATCAGAAGCCCCAGCATACCAACCGCGAGTATCAGCGAACTATCGGGAATGATCATAAGATGTCCCTCGGATTAGAGTGAGAGCAAAGACAACCCGGGTGGAATTGCCTCTGCTCCGAATTGGGAAAATCGGACGATGTGCGGATCAAGTCACTTAAGGAGCATAAGTGAATGGAGTAGCCGCCAGCACCCAAGGGGCGTCAGCGTCAGCTCTCGATGCGAGCACGACAGTCAGGATATCGTCGCCGGCATTATCGCCGGTCTGCAGCACCGGCGCCTTCTGAAGATAACCGTTGGCCACCAGGTCGGATACATTGACGGATGCCCCGTCAGTGTCCTCTCCGAACGTTGCCTCGTTATCGATAATGTACCTCTGCACAGCCTCATAGACCGTCTGAATCGTCGCTTCGTCGGCCTTGTCTCTCGACTTGCTGACGGCGCTGGAGATCAGCGGAATGGCGATGGCCACGATAATGCCGATGATGACGACCACGCCCATCAACTCGATCAGCGTCATCCCTCTCTGGTTCTTCCACAGCTTGATTGTGGCTTGCCACATACAAATTCCCCCTAAGAATGTGATATAGAGTTGGTGCACATGCTTGTGCAAACGTTTGTTCAAACAATGCGACGAGACAGCCAAATTGCCAAATGGAGTACGGGAGCGCCTATTCCATATTCCCCATCAATGTGAAGCTTGGCAGAATGATCGCCAGAACAATGGTGCCGACCGCGACCGTCATAACGACAATCAGCAGCGGCTCGATCAGCGACTTGAGGCGATCCGCCATCGTATCGACATCGGCTTCATAGTAATCGGCGACCTTGTTCAGCATCTTCTCCAGCGTGCCCGTGCTCTCGCCGACCTGCATCATCTCCAGCACCATCGGCGGGAACCTCCCGCTCCTGCGGAGCGGCTCGACCAGCGAATGTCCTCCCGTCACGTTCTCCTTCGCCTCCTGAAGCACGCGGCCGATCGCTTCGTTGCTCACGACCTTGGCGACGATGGACAGCACCTGCAGCAGAGGCACGGCCGCCGCGTGCAGCGACGAGAAGGTGCGGGCGAATCGGGCGATCGCCTGCTTATGAATCAGAGTGCCGAAGATCGGAATTCGCAGCTTGCAGGCGTCGATGCGATACCGACCGTTCGGCGTCCGGGCAGCCAGATAAATTCCAACTGCAATTCCGCCCGCCCCGAGCAGCAGCAAGTACCAGAACCGCAGCATAAAGTCGCTGATCGCCATCACGATTCGGGTCGGAAGCGGAAGCTCGACATCCATTGCCGCGAAGTTCTCGACATAGGTCGGAATAACAAAAACCATCATAAACGCGATGACGCCCACAATCGCAATCGACATAATGGCCGGATAGATCATCGCCGACTTGATCTTGCCCTTGGTGGCGTTCTCCTTCTCGTACATGATCGCGATCCGGTGGAGCATCTCGTCCAACTGGCCGCTGATCTCCCCCGCTTCGATCATATGGACGAACACGCCTCCGAACAGCTTCGGCTGTGCGGCGGCGGCCGCCGAGAAGGAGGAGCCTCCTCTCATGTCCCCGATGATCTTGCCAAGCGCCGCGCGAAGCGGCTGGCTCGACGTCTGGCGGGAGATGGCCTCGATCGCGTCGACCAGAGTTACCCCGGCCGAATACATGGTCGCCAACTGCCGACAGAACAGCGTGAATTCCTGCTTCTTCACCTTCGCCTCAAGGAAGGGAAGGTCGCGCTTCCACACGCTCTCCTGACGATCCGCCAGGTGAACGATTCGCAAGCCGTTCGAGCGCAGTTGGTCGATGGCGTAATTCTCGTTCCGGGATTCGATGGAGCCTCTCCGATACGCGCCCCGCGCATCTACGGCAACATAGTTATAGGTCGGCAATGCACCACCCCTCCGCCCAACAGACATCTGCTGTATTTTCCTCAGAATCCGATTGCCTGACTGCTGTCCATGCTGGTCACCCGGAGCACCTCTCGCAAGGTGGTCAGCCCGGAAGCCGCCTTAAGCAGTCCGTCCTTCAGCAGCGGGATTAACCCGTGCCGTTCGGCGTATGCCCGGTATTCGGAGTCTCCCTTGCTCCGAAGAATCATCGAACGCAGTTGGTCATCCAGCAGCAGCACCTCGTGAATCGCCACCCGGCCCCGATATCCGGTCTGGGAGCATTGCATGCAGCCGGCCCCTTGCCTGAGCTTGTCGACCCGAATGCCACGCGCCTCGAACAGCCGCCGTTCCCCGGGCGTCGGCTCCACCTGCCGCGCGCAATTGACACACACGCAACGGACCAGGCGCTGCGCAACGACGCAGTTCAGCGATGACGAGAGCAGGAACGGCTCGACGCCCATCTCCATCAGCCGGGTAACGGCGTTCACGGCGTTGTTGGCATGCAGCGTGCTGAGCACGAGATGGCCGGTCATGGCCGCCCGCACCGAGATCTCCGCCGTCTCCAGATCCCGAATCTCGCCGACCATCGCGATGTCCGGGTCCTGCCGCAGCAAGGCGCGAAGCCCGATGGAGAACGTCAACCCCGGGCCGGAGTTGACCTGCACCTGATTGATGCCCAGAAGCTGATACTCCACCGGGTCCTCGATCGTCACGATGTTGGCTTCCTCGGAATTGACCTGCTGCAGAGCGGAATACAGCGTCGTTGTCTTGCCGCTTCCCGTCGGACCGGCGATCAGCACCATGCCGTACGGGCTGTTGATGCCGTTCTCGAATTGCCGAAGATTATGCTCCGTGAAGCCCAGCTCGGACAGTTGATGATTTCTCTTCTGCGAGTCCAGTATCCGCATCACAACCTTCTCCCCGTACATCGTCGGCATGGTCGAGATGCGGATGTCGATCTTCCGGTTGTCCACCGACAGCTCCATGCGCCCGTCATGCGGAAGCCGACGCTCGGCGATGTCGAGCTGCGCCATAATCTTGACGCGTGCAGCGATGACTCTCTGCATATGAAGCGGCAGCTTCTTCTCCGAGCGCAGCAGACCGTCCACGCGGTAACGGATGCGCAAGCCGTCCTCCTGCGGATCGAAGTGAATGTCGCTGGCGCCCGCCTGAATCGCTTGCTCGATAATCTGGTTGACCGTCTTGATGACGGGCGAATAGATATCGTCCTGCAGCATGGCGGGATCGTCGAGCTCGTGCTGCTCCAGCCGCTTCGCGATCTGCTCGACGGATTCCTGGAACCCGTAGAATCGGGAGATGGCCCGCTCCAGCTCTTCCTTGGACGTAATGGCCGGCATAATCTGCATTCCGGTGGTCATTCGCAATTCGTCGATCGCGAAGTAGTCCAGCGGATTGTTCATGGCCACAACGAGCTTGTTGCCTTCCTTCGACAGGGGCAGCACCTTCTGCCGTTCGGCAAGCTTCTGCGGAATGAGCGCGATGACTTGGGGATCGATCTGCAATTGATGAACCGGCACATACGGAATGCCTAGCTGACGCACCAGCGTCTCGATGACCTGCTGCTCGCTGACGTAGCTCTTCGAGATCAGCAGATCGCCGAGCCGTCCCTTGGACATCCGTTGCTCCTCCAGAACGGCATGCAGTTGCTCCTCCGTAATCAATCCGGCTTCGATCAGCAGGTCTCCGAGTTTCTTGCGCGTCAGCATGGCATGGTGCACCTCCGGCCTATTTGTCCTTCCACTTCGCAGCGGTCAGATTCAATGTCTGCGTTCCCGATAGCACCGTATACGAGCGGTTCGAGATATCCGAGCCGTTCGCATTCGTCTCCACCGAGGCCCACGAGCCTCTCGTGAACTTGAATTGCAAGGTCGTCCCCGCCTCGGGGGCAAAAGTAATCGAGTAGGTGCCGTCGCTGTTGCGAGCAAGCTTGTAGGCATTGTCCGCCGGGTCCCAGTTGTTGAACGTTCCGGAGAGGTAGAGCGTGTCGCCGGAGCTCGTCGTTGCGGGAACCGAGAGGTTGATCGTGAGGCTCTGGGCTTGCACGCTCGGCGTTCCCGCCGTAATCGTGCCGCCGTCATACGTCCACGTGCCTTGCTGGAACGTATAATTCTGGCCGCCGTTGTTGTCCCACGTGCCGCTTCCGTTGTTGAACACCGCCTGCATACTCGTCGCCGTGCCCAGGTCCACCGTGATGACGCTGTAGCCCGAGTAGTCCGCGGACGCCGTCATCGCCTTGCCCGGCGATGTCGTCCATGTGCCGCCGGTCGGCGCATAGTGGATGTACGGCGTGCTATAGCCGCGCTTGTAATAGATCGTTGCGCTGTTCGTCACCGCTTCAAGCGTCTTGACGGTTGCGGCCGCGCTCGCGTCGGACAGGTTGCCCGCCGCATCGGTCGCCTTCACCGTATAGCTGTACGTCGTGTTCGCCGTCAGCCCGCTGTCCGCATACGTCGTTGCGGTCGAGGTGCCGACCTTCGTTCCGTCGCGGTAGATCACATACCCGGTGACACCCACGTTGTCGGTCGAGGACAACCACGATACCGTTGCCGTGGACGAGGAGATTGAGGCCGCCGCGACATTGGTCGGCGCGCTCGGCGGCGTCGTATCCGGGACCGGCGGCGTGCCGGCCGTAATTGTGCCGCCGTCATACGTCCACGTGCCTTGCTGGAACGTGTAGTTCTTGCCGCCGTTGTTGTCCCAAGTGCCGCTTCCGTTGTTGAACACCGCCTGCATACTCGTGGCCGTGCCGAGGTCCACCGTGATGGCGCTGTAGCCCGGATAGTCCGTCGACGCCGTCATCGCCTTGCCCGGCGATGTCGTCCACGTGCCGCCGGTCGGCGCATAGTGAATGTACGGCGTGGCGTAGCCGCGCTTGTAGTAGATCGTCGCCGTGTTGGAGACGGGCGGAACGTCCGTCGTCACTACCAGCGTGCTGCTGGCCGCCGACACATTCCCCGCGGCATCGTAAGCCTTGACCGCATACCGGTACTCGGTGGAGGCGGACAAGCCGCTGTCCGTATACGTCGTTGTTGTCGACGTTCCCACCTTGACATCGTCGCGGTAAATCTCGTAGCCGGTCACGCCCACGTTGTCGGTGGAAGCGGTCCACGACAACGAGACGGAGCCGGATGTCTTCGCGCTCGCGGTCACGTTCGTCGGCGCCGAAGGAGCCGTCGTGTCTACGATTGCTCCGGCCGGCGCTCCCGCTGTGATCGTGCCGCTGTCATACGTCCACGTGCCCTGCTGGAACGTGTAGTTCTTGCCGCCGTTGTTGTCCCATGTGCCGCTTCCGTTGTTGAAGTCGACCTCGGCCCCGGCCGCAGCCCCCACGTTCAACGAGATAACGTTGTAGCCGGACACCTCCGACTGCGGCATCGCGACCCCCGGCGCCGTCGTCCAGGTCCCGCCGATAGGGCGGTAATGAATATACGGCGTGGAATAGCCGCGCTTGTAGTAGATCGTCACGACGTTGCCGTTCGCCGTCTTGGCCGATGCCTCGGCGCTCGCTTCGGAGGCATTGCCCGCAGCATCCAAAGCCTTGACATAATACGTGTATGTCGTATTCGGGCTCAGGTTATTGTCCTGATAGGAAGTCGCCGCCGAGCTGCCGATCTTCGCTCCGTTGCGATAAACATCGTAAGACGCTACGACGTAGTTATCGGTGGCGGCCGTCCAGCTCAGCGTGATGCTCGAGGCTGTCTGTTCGCCTGCCGTCAGATCGGTCGGCGCCGATGGCGCGATCGTATCCGGCTCCCGGGTCTGCACGAGGAGCGGATCGCTTGCCGCCGAGGTATTGCCGGCGCTGTCCCGTGCCTTAACCGTGTAGCTGTAGCCGGTAGAGCTCGTCAAGCCCGAGTCGGTGTATGATGTCGATGCCGTCGTGCCGATCAGCGTTCCTCCCCGATAGACGTCGTACGCCGTTACGCCGACATTGTCGCTCGCAGCCGTCCACGTCAGAGCGACCGAGCGGTCCGTCACGGTTGCCGCTTGCACATTCGTCGGAACGGAAGGCGCTTCGGTGTCGACGACGAGGAACGGATGCGTGCCCTGAATTGTTCCGTTCACGTCCTCCACGATTTTGCCGGTCGAATCCTTCGAATAAGTGCCTGCGCCGACGTAGACCGTCTGGATATCGGACTTGGTGACGTTGCCTTCGCCGTCGACCGCTTCAATATAATAGTCGACCAGTTGATCGCGGTAGTTGTTCAGGTACGTGTAGTACATATCGCCGATCTCTTGCGCCTTGACGACGTTGAACATCTTCGTGCTCTCCGCCTGCCAGGACACGCCGTTGATGTCTTGTTGAAGATCGCGCTTGGTCATCGGATAGGAAGTCCAGTCGCTTACCTTGGACGGATCGATGTTCGATACGCCCTGCGCCTTCATGGCGGCCGGCTCGTAGACGCGGAACGTGTTGTCGGTCGCGCTCGCGGTCTTGTCGGCGTGGGTGCGAACCTTCACTTTAATATCCTGCAGACCGCTTACATCGTAAGCATAGGTGTAGATGCCGAAGGTGTTGTCGTAGTATTGCAGCGTCCAGCCTTCCGCCTTGCTCACATTGGAGCTGCCCGGATTGTACGGATAGCGCTGCGGCCACCATACGGAAGGACCGGTCTTGTCCTTGGACGCATTCTGCGCCACATAAGGCTTCGTGAAGTACAGCGAGTTGTTGAAGGAGAGCGTCGGCTTCACGCTGTCGTCGACGTTCTCATCGTAGTAGCCGAAGCCCGAATCCATCGCCGGAAGCAGGAAGTACCAGCCAAGCTCCGCCGGGTTCGCGCCTCCCTTGTAATCGTTGTTGACATCGCCCTTGACCGGATAAGAGATCATCCACGGGTTCAACTGATTGCCCGAATACGTGACCTGCTTGTCCAGATTCGTCGTCGGCTGCCAATAATTCGGGTGATCGTCAAGCCAGATCTGCTCGGCCGTCTTCGCGTAGTTCTCGGCCGCCTGCAGCAGCGCGAAGTTGCGCTCCAGGTAGTTGTAGCCGTACTCGAACGATACCGTCATTCCGTCTTCGACGCCGCTCAGGTTTTTCTTCGGAGAGAGATTCATGCCCGTCGCCTTGTTGAAGTCGGAGAACTGGGCCTTCCAGATGCCGAACGGCACGTGCCAGTGATACCAGGTCGGGTCCGAGGAGGAGTCCCGCGTATCGATCCACGAGCCGTCCTGGACGTGAACGACATCGCTCGCCGCCGGCGTGTTGTTGATCAGATATTCGCTGATGCCCTCCGCCTTGACGCCGGAATCCGCATACGTGACGTTGGCGGCATTGCGCCAGGTGTCCTCCGAGCCTGCGCGGCCCGAGGAATTGTCGCCGTCGTGCGCGATGACGAAGAACTGCTTCTGCGATACGAGCCCCTCGTAGTTCTTGAGCACGGTTGCCTGAACCGAGCCTTGGTAGCCTTCCTCCCACGATTCCGCCTGCGCGACCGGCACGCCGACGACCTTGCTCTCCTCGCCGGTGGCGGGATCGACATAACGCACCCAGTGAGGCGTGGAAGCGAACGGGTACTTGTTGTACACCACCTGCTTCTCGTTGAACATCGGCTGCGCCAGCCAGCCGCCGACCGAGCTTGTATTCTGCAGGTCCGCGCGGTTCGGCGGCGATACCATCGTATCCGCTCCGGGGTCGTTCAGCAGCGGGTAGTCGGTAAGCGTGCGGGAGTAATGGTTGTTCCCGAGCACTGACCACTCGATGCCGAGCTTGTTCAGAACCGGAATGATCCGCTCGGAGAAGCCCAATTCCGTTGGGAAAAATCCCTTCGAGGACACGTAAGAGTCGCCGAGAAAATACGATTGGGCCAGCGTTGCGCTATGATAGATCAGATCCTTCTCCAAGTAGTCGTTGCCCGTCAGCGGTCCCATCGAGTGATGCCCGCTGAAGTGGATCAAGTCCAGCGTGCGGTTCCCGTTCGGCGTCTTGAGGCTGTTGTATGCATTCTTCCACGTCAACCCCCAGTTGACGTCGTTGTAGCCGGGGACGTTGTTCGTCGTCATGAAGCTGTTGACATTGTTGATCAACGCGCCGGACATCGTTACCTGCATCTGCGCCGACGGGTACGACTGATTCAGCGACTGCGCGACCTGCCACGGCCAGTACAGGTAGGCGCCGGTCTTGGCATTGTGCGTGTAATAGGAGACGAGGTCGTCATGCGGCAGCGCGCTTCCGTTCGTCGGATTGAAGTACGTATAGTTGGCGGGCGGGTTGTTCTTCAGGTCGATGACCTGCCCGTCATACATGTACCGAATCGGCGAACCTACGGCTGTCGAAGCATATTGGGACGTATCATAATAAGCCCAGAAGTTTGGCATATGATTGTGATACACGTGGGTTGCGGAGATTTCGGCCGAAGCCGTGCCGGCGCCCGATGCGATCAACGAGAATGCCGTTAACAGGGATAGCAGCTTTTTCTTCAGGGGGGGTGCACTCCTCTCAATAGCGGGATAGGGCCTGCCGAACCGGAACGCGGTTCCGGTCGACAGGCTTCCAGCCAGCCCCGCGGGCCGGTGAAGGAATCAGGACTTGGTCAGAATCTTGACTTCCTTCGGAGCCAGCGTCACCGTAATCGAACCGTTGCTGACGGAGTAGGAGTCCGTTCCCAACTGGTTGTACAGCGTGCCGACGCCGGACATGTTGTCCAGATTCGGGATGGTGCGCGTCTGGCTTGTCCAGGCGTTGTTAATCAGCACGACAGCTTCGTCTCCGTCCTTGGAGCGCTGGAATCCGTAGACGTACGTGTCAACCCACTTCTCCTTCTGCGTGCCGTTCTGCAATGCTGCATGCTTGTTCCGCACGGCGTTCACCGCCGCGATGTACTTGTAGAGCTCGTGATTCGCATTCGGCACGACATCCTCGCGGTTCGCGGGATCGTCGCCGCCGCTGTAGCCAAGCTCCGTTCCCTGATAGACGATCGGGATGCCGCGCGACGTCAGAATGAAGCCGAGAGCCGCCTTGAGCTGCTTCCACTTGTCGCCGCTTGTCGCTACGTTGAGGAAGCGCTTCGTGTCGTGATTGTCGATGAACAAGCCGTTATAGCGGGTGTCGCGGTACTTGCTGTCGGATGCGTAACGGCTCTGAATGTTGTACATGGAGCCGTCCTTCGCGAACACGTCGGTGATCGTGTAGTACATCGGGAAGTCCAGCACCGCGTCCAGGTAGTTGGAATAATCGCCGACGACCGCGGGATCGCCGTGGAACACTTCGCCGATGGTGAACGTATTCGCCGCCGTATCGAAGCTCTTCAGGTACCACTTCGGCACATGCTTCGCCGTGTCGACGCGAAGCCCGTCTACCTTCGATTCGCCGATCAGCCATTGAATCCAGTTGTTCAGCGCTTGCTCGACGGCCGGATTCTCCTGATTGAGGTCGTCCAGGCCGGCAACTTCGCCGTTCTCGATCATGTCCGTGTTGTTATTGTTGTAATCGCTGTCGCTGATCGTGCCGCGATGGTGGTACCAGTCGTACTGATTAAACGGCGCCGCTACGTTGCCGGTGCTGCAATCGCACGTGTGGTTCACGACAACGTCGAGCATAACCGCGATGCCCTTGTTATGGGCCGTCGACACCAGTTCCTTGAACTTGTCCATCGTCCCGAGATGGCCGTCGACCGAGTAGAAGTCGTAGGTATGATAGCCGTGGTAGGCGTAGACGCTGTTCTGCATCGTGACCGGCGTAATCCAGATGGCGGTGAAGCCCATATTCTTGATGTAATCCAGGTTGTCGATAATGCCCTGGAAGTCGCCGCCGTGCCACTTCGACGGATTGCTCTTGTCCGAATTGAAGCCGCCGTAGTTGTCGTTGCTCGTATCTCCGTCGACGAAGCGGTCCGTCATGATGAAGTAGATGCTCTGCTTGCTCCACTCGACCGTGCCGGTGATCGGCTCGTCGTCGCCGTCGTTCGAATTCGCATCGGTTCCTGGAACGCCGGCCGTAATCGTGCCGCTGTCATACGTCCACGTGCCTTGCTGGAACGTGTAATTCTTGCCGCCGTTGTTGTCCCACGTGCCGCTTCCGTTGTTGAACACCGCCTGCATGCTCGTCGCCGTACCCAGGTCCACCGTGATGACGCTATAGCCCGAGTAGTCCGTCGATGCCGTCATCGCCTTGCCCGGCGATGTCGTCCACGTGCCGCCAGTTGGCGCATAGTGGAAGTACGGCGTGCTGTAGCCGCGCTTGTAATAGATCGTCGCGCTGTTGCCGGCTGCCGTCTTGACGGTCGCGGCCGCGCTCGCGTCGGACAGGTTGCCCGCCGCATCGGTCGCCTTCACCGTGTAGCTGTACGTCGTGTTCGCCGCCAGCCCGCTGTCCGCATACGTCGTTGTGGTCGAGGTGCCGACCTTCGTTCCGTCGCGGTAGATCACATAACCGGTAACGCCCACGTTGTCGGTCGAAGACAGCCACGATACCGTTGCCGTAGAGGCGGAGGCCGATGCCGCCGCGACATTGGTCGGCGCGCTCGGCGCCGTCGTATCCACCAGCGCCGACGCCGGAGCGCCGGCCGTAATCGTGCCGCTGTCATACGTCCACGTGCCCTGCTGGAACGTGTAGTTCTTGCCGCCGTTGTTGTCCCACGTGCCGCTTCCGTTGTTGAACACCGCCTGCATGCTCGTCGCCGTACCCAGGTCCACCGTGATGACGCTATAGCCCGAGTAATCCGTCGATGCCGTCATCGCTTTGCCCGGCGAAGTCGTCCACGTGCCGCCAGTTGGCGCGTAGTGGAAGTACGGCGTGCTGTAGCCGCGCTTGTAGTAGATCGTCGCCGCATTGGAGGCGGCCGGGGCATCCGTCGTCACCGCCAGCGTGCTGCTGGCCGTCGACACATTCCCCGCAGCATCGTATGCCTTGACCGCATACCGATACTCGGTGGAGGCGGACAAGCCGCTGTCCGTATATGTCGTCGTTGTCGACGTTCCCACCTTGACATCGCCGCGGTAAATCTCGTAGCCCGTCACGCCCACATTGTCGGTGGAAGCGGTCCATGACAGCGAGACGGAGCCGGATGTCTTCGCGCTCGCCGTTACGTTCGTCGGCGCCGAAGGAGCCGTCGTGTCTACGATTGCTCCGGCCGGCGCGCCCGCCGTGATAGTACCGCTGTCATACGTCCACGTGCCTTGCTGGAACGTGTAGTTCTTGCCGCCGTTGTTGTCCCACGTGCCGCTTCCGTTGTTGAACACCGCTTGCATACTCGTCGCCGTGCCCAAGTCCACCGTGATGACGCTGTAGCTCGAACCGGCCACCGCCGTCATCGCCTTGCCCGGCGATGTCGTCCACGCGCCGCCGGTCGGCGCATAGTGGAAGTACGGCGTGCTGTAGCCGCGCTTGTAGTAGATCGTTGCGCTGTTCGTCACGGCTTCCGGCGTCTTGACGGTCGCGGCCGCGCTCGCGTCGGACAGGTTGCCCGCTGCGTCCGTCGCCTTCACCGTGTAGCTGTACGTCGTGCTCGCCGCCAGCCCGCTGTCCGCATACGTCGTTGCGGTCGAGGTGCCGACCTTCGTTCCGTCGCGGTAGATCACATACCCGGTGACGCCCACATTGTCGGACGAGGCTTGCCACGATACCGTCGCCGTAGAGGTGGAGCTCGATGCCGCCGCGACATTGGTCGGCGCGCTCGGCGCCGTCGTATCCGGGACCGGCGGCGTGCCGGCCGTGATCGTGCCGCCGTCATACGTCCACGTGCCCTGCTGGAACGTGTAGTTCTTGCCGCCGTTGTTGTCCCACGTGCCGCTTCCGTTGTTGAACACCGCCTGCATACTCGTTGCCGTGCCCAGGTCCACCGTGATGACGCTGTAGCCCGGATAGTCCGTCGATGCCGTCATCGCCTTGCCCGGAGCCGTCGTCCATGTGCCGCCGGTCGGCGAGTAGTGGAAGTACGGCGTGCTGTAGCCGCGCTTGTAGTAGATCGTTGCGCTGTTCGTCGTGACCGACGAAGACTTGACGGTTGCGGCCGCGCTCGCTGCGGACAGGTTGCCCGCCGCATCCTTCGCCTTCACCGTGTAGCTGTACGTCGTATTGGCGGTCAGACCGCTGTCGGTGTAGGACGTCGTCGTCGCGGAGCCGACCTCCGCGCCGTCGCGATAGATGACATACCCCGTTACGCCGACATTGTCGGTCGAAGCGGTCCAGCTCAGCTTGGCCGTCGTCGCGAGCTCGGAGGTAGCCGTCACATTCGTCGGCGCCGTCGGCGCTTCCGTGTCGGCCGCTTCTGGATTGTGGTCGTACCATTGGTCGGAATACCAGCCGTCCGCCGTCGCCAGGAAGCCTGCCGTTCCCGATCCCGGCGTCTGATGGCCGCTGCTGTCCTTGAACATGACGCGCACGCTGTCGACTCCGGCGATCGCATAGGAGTACCAGTCGCCGGACTCCTGCGTCATTGCCGGCGCGGCAGCCCATGTCGGCTCCGTCACGGTCGGCGAAGTCTCGTAGTAGTAGAGCTGCGGGCTGCTCCAGCTCGAAGGCTTCTTGAAGTGGATCGTCAGCTTCGCGTTCGGGTCCTTCTTCGTGAACGTATACTCGCGGGCTGCGGCTCCGTTCTCGTTGGAGGCGTACAGCTTCAGCGTCTTGGACTCGTTGAAGGCCATATCCGCGCCGAGCGTCACCGTATCGCCGGATACGAAGGCGATGCCGCTCGCAGCCGGATCGCTGCCATCAAGCGTGTACTTGCCCGAATCCGCCTTGGTCACGCTCAGCGCGACGGTCTGCGTATCCGTCTTGAACGCGCCTCCTGCCGGGGCAGCGGAGAGGGCCGGCAGATTGGAAGCCGCCGTCTGCTCGATCAAGATGACGCCGTTCGCATCGGCTGCGAATGTGGCGTAGCCGTTGCTGACGATGGCCGTGTTGCCGGTGTAGGCGTCGCGAACCGTCGCGCCGTCGTCGAAGACGGACGATACATTCACCGCGGTCGATCCGCTCGCGCCGATGACAGCGACAACCTTGTCGTCCGTCCCGTTCTCGGTATAGACGCGGCTGAACGTGTACGGGCTGGCGGAGATTTGCTTGTGTACGCCGGCGCCGACGGCCAGGTGGTTGTTGCGGAATTGCCCAAGCTTCTGCCAGTGCGACAGAACGCTCGTATTGATGGAGCTCCAGTTCATGAACGAGCGCGTCGCCTGCGTGCTGTCCGAGCTGCTCGGACCGGCGGGCCGCGCCGTCTCGTCGCCGTAGAAGATCTGGGCGGCGCCCGGCACGAGCAGCAATGCCGTCCCGGCCTTGATCAGGCTGCCGCGATTATAGAGCGACGTATCGTGCGACGAGATGTAGCTTAGCGCGTTAAAGGTGCGCGGCGAAGCATTGATAGCGCTTGCGTAAGAGGAGTAGATGCTCTCCAGCGAATCGAAATTCGCCGTCTGGAAGGCGAAGTTGATGACGGAATCGAAGCCGTTGCTGTAATACTCGCTCTTGCCGACGCCGTGGCCCCATACTTCCGCTGTCATCCAGAAGCTGTCCGTCCAGTCGGCGCCCGGCTTCGACGGGTTGTTCTGCCGCCACGTCTGCAGCGCGGCATTCGCAGCCGTCTTCAGCTGCGACCATCTCGAGAGCTCGACGTGCTTCGCCGTATCGACGCGGAAGCCGTCGATGCCGAACTCCTGCACCCAGGCGGACAGCCACTTGACGACATAGTCGGCCGGCGCGATGTTCAGATCCTGGCGCAGCCCGGAAGCGGCCGGAACGATCCAGTTCGCATAGCCCGACGTCTCCTGCGCCCACTTGGTCTTCAGAATCGGCGCCAAGCCGACGCTGCCGGTCAGATCGGTGCGCAGATCGGGCAGACCCGACAGACATTGCGTCTTATTGTCGCCGCCGCAAGCCGTGTACCCGCCGATGCCGGCGCGGACCCAGCTTCCCCACCAGGTCGACCAGCCGGAAGCGTTCGTATAATCGACGCTCTGCGTATAGCTGTGCCAGGTCTCGCCGGAGCCCGGCGTCCAACTGCTGCTGACCGTTTTGCTGCCGAAGCCGTACTGCTCCATGTCCTTCAGTGTTGCATAGCCCTCATGATTCATGACGACGTCGACCACGACGCGGATGCCGAGGCTGTGCGCCAGATCGACGAATGTTCTGAACTCCTCGACCGTGCCGACGTTCTTGTCCATCTCGGTATAATCGAGCGCGTAGTAGCCGTGGTAAGCGTAATGCGCGAAGTCGCCCCCGTCGCAGCCGCCGACCCACCCGTGGACCTGCTCGTAAGGAGCCGTGATCCAGATGGCGTTGATGCCGAGATCCGTGAAGTAACCCGCTTGCAGCTTCTGGGTCAACCCCTTGATGTCGCCGCCCTGGAATGTCCCGATGTTCTTGCCCGTCGCATCCGTAGACACCCGGCCATAGGAATTGTTGTTGCTCGAATCGCCGTCATTGAACCGGTCCGTCATGGCGAAGTAAACGGTTGCATTGTTCCACGAGAATGCTTTGGCCGAGTCCGCCGTCGCTGTTGTCGTCGCCGCTGTTGCCTGCTGTTCCGCGGCTCCGAACGACAATGCCATCGACAGGACCAACATGCCTACGAGAAACAAACTCAGCGATTTTCGGATGGCTTGCATAGAGGAACACCCTCCTTCTGTTATTTTTTAATCGTGTTTGCCGACTGTGCAAACAGTTGCGCAAACGTTTGCACAAAAGGGACGAAAAAACATCAAATCGACCGGCTGGACGATTTCATGCGGGAATAACGATTGCTTTGTTGCGTGCAGTCTGAACAAAATGGATCGATTGCTTCGGCATGTACTCTCTTGGATGTCGGTCATCGGAATGCGCCGTGCTCGGGTGAAGCGGAATGAGGTTGGTTAAAGCTTGCGGTGCCGCGAATTGCGATTGCGATGTTGCGGAGGTGCAGTACGGCTGCTTGCCGGTATTGCCGATAGTGCTGATATTGCCGGTATTGCTGGTATTGCTGGTATTGAGATCGAATTCCCCCTTAAGCTGTGCTCGAGTCTGTCCACGATTGAAGCCGCTATTCAAGCCATCAAGAGGAGAACGGAAAGCCTGTCACTCGTCGCAAAAGTAACCGCTTACACCCGTGTGCAAATAATACAAAACGAATCGTCAATAGCGAACCGTGAAACTTCGATTGCGAGTCGCCAAATTTCGACTTTTTCCTCTTGATGACTTTACTTTAGGACAATTTTACAAATTTGTACAGAGGCAATCTGAGAAATTTCGTGACCATCGCAAAATGACGTCGCCGGGTAAGGACCTTAACACCCTAACCAGGAAATGTCGTTGGCCGGCAGCAAACGGGTGATTATCCGGTGATTTGTTCCCTAAATTTCGAAACTATGAATCGAGGATTCATGTTATACTCTCCCTACTCCCCCATGATCGGAGAATCGCCATGCCCTTCCAGTCCCGCAAAGAAAAATTGCTGTTGGCCGATGACGAGCTTCAACTGCTGCAACGTCTCAGCAGGGCTCGTTCGGAACAATATCGCCGGGTAGAGCGAGCCCGGATTCTCCTTCATTATGCCAACGGCCTGAGCATTCCCAGAATCGCTGATGCGCTGGGCACGACGGTCGCCAAAGTAAATCGTTGTGTCGACAAAGCCCTCGCCTCGGGGGTCGAGGCCGCTCTGCAAGAAGCGCAACGGCCCGGAAGACCGCCTTCCGTAACGCCGGAAGCGAAAGCATGGGTGGTTGCCCTCGCTTGCCGACAACCGAAGGAACTAGGGCTTGCCTACGAAGTCTGGACCCGGCGCCTTCTGGCTCAGTACGTGCGTCAACATGCCGTCGGGGAAGGCCATCCTTGCCTCTCCGGCATGTCCGCCAGCAGCGTCTCCCGGCTGTTCTCGGCTCATCGGTAGAATAGGCCCGCGTCTCGCGAGAGACACGGGCCTGGAGAGACATGAACCTATTGAAGAACCCGCAGCCGACCGATTTGCCTTCATCTCCGGCTCCGAACGGTATAGGTTCATTATTTCAGGAACAAATGGTTGGATAAGCTGCATTGGAAAATTTAACGAGCACGCCCGTTCCGATACTCCGCGCATGTATGAGATGCTGTTGCGATGAAATGAGGTACTGTTGCGATGAAGTTGGCCGTTCCGGATGCGGGTCGCGAATTATAGTCGAAATTCCATACTTATTCGCTTGGTCTGAACGCAGATCGCGAGATGTAATCGGAATTTCGCGCTTATTTGCCCGATCTGGCCGCGGATCGCGGAATGTAATCGAAATTTCATGCTTATGCGCTCGTTCTGAACGCGGGCCGCGGAATGTAATCGGATTTTCGTGCTTATTCGCTCGTTCCGGCCGCGCGTGGATCGCGCGCGGATCAAGAGTTCAATTCACTACTCTACTCTACGCGCCATTACACGGAATTCCCGCACAACACACTCGCTTTCCAGTAGGACGATCCCGCAAGCCCGCCTGTGATAGCCGGCCTTCCAGCCTCTGCCTCCGGACTTCCCCCAGAATGGAATGGGGAATCTCCGAAGCCAGGCGAAGGGACCCGAGCCCCCCCTATCCCGTATCTATCGCCCCTTATCTGGCGCCGCACCGACCGAAAGCACCCTTTCTATTTTCCCAAAAGAGTGCCTTATCCCCCCGTCTCAGTATCCCAATTATTGGGAATTAGCAGTCAACCTGAACAGATGGAATAAGACGCCCTTTATAGAGAAACAAATGGGAGCCCTGCCCCTCCGCCAATGCGAGCAGGCACGCCCCATTTCATTCGTCACTATAGAGGTTGGACACATCCCACCGGACTCGCCCAGGCTCCCCCTTCACCCATTCACCCTTTCACCGCTCCCGCCATAATGCCTTGAACGAAGAAGCGCTGAAGCAGCAGGAAGACCGCGATAATCGGCACGACGGCGATCAGAGAGCCCGCGAACACGACACCCCACTGCGTCGTATATTGCCCTTGGAAATTCGCCAGCGCGATCGGCAATGTCCGCTTGGCCGGATCGCTGATAATCGTGAGCGCCCAGGGGAATTCCTCCCAGATGGACAGCACGTTAAAAATAATCGCCGGAACGAACGCCGGCTTGGACAGCGGGAGCACCATGCGCCAATACATCGTCCAACTGGAGCCGCCGTCGATCGCGATCGATTCGTCGATCTCCCTGGAGATGGAATCGAAGAAGCCCTTCAAGAGGAACGTAGTGAACGGGATGGCGCCGGCCGCGTACACCGTGATGAGGCCCGCGAAGGTGTCGTCCAGCCCGAGCTGGTGCATCATGACGAACTGCGGGATCACGAGCGTAAGGCCGGGGATGACGAGGCTGCCCAGCAGCACGGCGAAGCTTGCCCGCTTGCCGGCGAATTCGAATCGGGAATACGCGAACGCCAGCAGCGAGGACAACAGGGCGATGATGAACAGGGAGGCCGCCGTCACGAACAAGCTGTTGACCAGATACAACGAGAAGTCGCGGCTGGCCCAGGCTGCCTCGAAGTTGTCCCAGGTCAGCGCGCCCGCGAACAGCTTCGGCGGATATTCGAACACGACCGTCATCGGCTGCAGGGAAGTCGACAGCATAAACAAGAGCGGATACAGGCTGATCAGCGCGCCGACAGCCAGCAGCACATACATTGCGGTATGAATGGCGATTCGTCTCATGTCCCGCTCCTCTCCGTCAGCCGGAAGCGAACCCACGTCAGCAGCCCGATGGGAATGGCGAACAGGAACGACAGCGCCGAAGCGTAGCCGAGATCGTAATGGCCGAACGCCTGGCGGTACATCCAGGTCAGCATGACTTCGGTCTGATTAAGCGGACCGCCGTCCGTCACCAGATAGACGGATGTAAATACGTTAAACGCGCCGATAATCAGCATAATCTGGACGAAGCCGGTCATCTCGCGCACGGCTGGCAGCGTGATATAGCGGACGGACTGCGGGACGGTCGCGCCGTCCATCGCCGCCGCCTCGTACAAGTCCTTGGGAACGTTCTGCAACGCAGCCAGATACATGACCATAACCCACCCCGTCCCCTTCCAGATGCCCAGCAGCGAGAGCACAATCATCGCGTACAGAGGCGTGCTGAGCCAACTGATCGGCTCTCCGGTCAGGTGCAGCACATCGCTCAGGACATAATTCAATAAACCACGGTCTGTGAAAATAAACTTGAAGATAAGAGACGCGACTACCCACGAGGTGATGACGGGAATAAAGTAAAGCGTGCGGAACAACCGGACGCCCGCGATCCGGCGATCGAGAACAAACGCGATTGCGAATCCGATCGCGATCTGCCCCGGCACCGAGATCGCGCCGTAGATCAGCACGTTGCGAATGGAGATCCAGAAGACGGGGTCCTCCAGCACCCGAACGTAGTTGTCCAGGCCGACGAAGGGAGCGGCGTGCAGATTCGTCAGCCGGAAGTCCGTGAAGCTGTACAGCGCGTTGCGGACTAGCGGATAAACGATAAACAATACGAAGAACGCAAAGGGGGGCGCAACAAACAGATAGGCTTCCAAGTTGAATGTTCTGCGTCTCATCAGGCATCCCTTCCATTTCCGAAGAAGAGCTTCGACAAGGGCGAAGCTCCTCTTCTCTGGCCCCGGCCGCAGCCGGAACGATTAATCAAGCATGGAGCAGCGCATCGATCTGCTTGACGGCGTCGTCCAATTCGGTCTTCACGTCCGAATTCTTCAGGAAGATCTTCGACATCGTCGTGTTGATGATCTCGTCGATCTGCGGCCAGGCAGGGACCGGCGGTCTGGCCTTGGCCGTCTTCAGTTGCTCAAGGAACGGCGCGAAGTAGTCGATCGCCTTGATCTCGGCATTGTCCATGGCGGCCAGATTAACCGGAATCTGCCCGACCTTGCCCATCTCCACTTGCGCATATTCGCTTGTCATGAACTGAAGGAACTTCCAGGACTCCTCCTGATGCCGGGTGTTCGTAATGCCGATATCCTCGCCGCCCAGAACTTGAACGGAGCCCGCCTTGCCTGCGGGGAAGCTGACCATCCGGGCCTTGTAATCGGTGAATTGTCCCTGGAATTGCGCGACGGCCCACGGCCCTTCGGCGATCAGCGCATACGAGCCTTTGGCATGGCCTTCGGTCACCGGCACATCGCCCGGCTTGAATCCGGCGAGCTTATTGCCCTGATACGCTTGCTGCAGACGGGCAACAATGGCGATGGAATCCGCAGAGTTCAGATACCCGTCCGCCGTGCTCATGTCGGGCGAGAGCACGTCTCCGCCATTGCTCCAGATCCAAGGCAGCACGTTCCACCCGTACAGACCCGGCTCGCCGTATCCCCATGCATTGGGATTGGCAGTCTTCACCGCCTCGAGCGCGGAGAAGAACTCGTCCGTCGTCGTCGGAGGCTGCGACAGCCCGGCTTGCTTCAGCATGTCCTCGTTCCAGAACAGCACCTTCGTGTTCGTGTTCAAGGGCAGGCCGTAGTAGTGCTCGCCGACCTTGGCCGTCGATACCGGGCCCTCCAGCAAGCCCGAGGTCGTATTCCCGAAGTCCGCGAACGTCTCGTCCAACGGCACGAGCCAATTGCTGCGCTGCAGCTCGGGCACCCAGATAATGTCGAGGCGCGCGACATCCGGCAGATCGTTCGTGCTTCCGGCCACTTGAAGCTTCTTATGGAGATCCTCCCATGTGAAAGCGACCGCCTCCACCTTGATGCCCGGATTGTCCTGTTCGAACTTCGGAATGAGCGTCTCGGTCAATGTTTTCTCCTCGGGCGATGCCGCGCTGTAATGGTGCCAGAAGACCAGCTTGACGTCCTTGGCCGGCTTCGTTGCCGACGCTCCGCCCGCGGCTGATGAAGCGCTGCCCGCAGCATTGCCGTTCCCGCTGCTCTCGCTATTCCCGCCGTTCCCCCCGTTGCCGCAGGCGGACAGCAGGAGCGCGATAAGGACAACAAGCAGCGCGGCCTGCGTTCGATACGAACGCGTATTCCGTTGATCGTGATTCCGTTGATATGGTCTATTCATGGGCGAATCCCCCCGTATCGTTAATTTCCAACAGCACCCATGCCCATGGCAGCATGGCCTCGGATAACCGATCCGCCCCGGCGCAGCGAACGATCTTGGCGGTCTGCGGATCGATGCCGCCCGCTTGCACAATCTCGGCCGCGGAACGCTCGGACACCCGCGAAGACGCGTTGAACACGAGGCGAAGCTCCTTGCCCTTGCCCTTCCTCGCTACCATATAAGCGCTTACATCGCTCAGGTGATCCAGGCTCACGTCGCCGTCAAGCAGCGCTTCGTGTCCCTTGCGCAAGCGCGCCCACTCCGCCGTCTCCCGCCAGATATCGCCCTCTTCGAGCCCGGCTTCCCATCTCATGCCGGCCCGACAGCCCGGATCGTTCTCGCCGGCCATTCCCGCCTCGTCCCCGTAGTACACCGCCGGCATCCCCGGCAGCATGAATTGCAGCGCGAGCAGCATCAGCAGCTTGCTCTTGTCCTCGCCGCAGCGGGTCCACACCCTCTCGGTATCGTGGCTGCCGAGCAGATTGTACAGCCCCGCCGCCTCGGCCAGCGAATAGCGGTGGGCATGGCGGACCAACTGCTCGTGGAACTGTTCGGACCCGATTCGCTCGTCCGCCACGAAGGCCAGCAGAATGTCGCGAAGCTCGTAATTCATGACGCTGTCCGCGTACCGGCCCGCCAGCATCGGCTTGGCATCGTACCAGATTTCTGCAATAATATAAGCAGCTTGATTCAATTGCTTGACCTTGGAATTCAGTTCCCCCAAGAACCGGAATTCCACCTCGTCTGCGACATCGATCCGCCAGCCGTCAATGCCGGTCTCTTCCTGCCAGAAGGACACGATATTGTAGATATAGCGCTGAACTTCCGGATTCGATGTTCGCAGCTTGGGCATCCACTTGTAATAGCCGACCGAATCGTAATCCTCCTCGCCGAACGCAATCGGCAGCCGATTCAGATAGAACCAGTCCTTATACGGCGAAGCTTCCCCTCTCTCGACGACATCCTGGAAGAACGGATGATAGTACGAGCAATGATTGACAACCAGATCGAGCACCAGCTTGATATCCCTCTCATGACAGGCATCCGCCAGCCTCTTAAGGTCCTCTCTTGTCCCGAACGCCGGATCGACAGCGAAGTAGTCCTCCGTGTCGTACTTGTGATTCGAACGAGAGACGAACACCGGGTTCAGGTAGACCGCGTTCACGCCGAGCCGCTCCAGATAATCCAGCTTCGCGATGATTCCCGCCAGGTCTCCGCCGAAGAAGTTATGGCGATCGGGCTCCGACTGCCACGGCACGATCCCGTCCGAATCGCGGCTCGGCTCGCCCCTGAAGAAGCGGTCGGGGAAGATCTGATACCATACCCGGTTGTTGATCCACGAAGGCCGATGCAGCGCATCCCGGTCCCCCGCATAAGAGAATTGGAACGGAACCGTCCGTTCGCCTTCTCCTTCGCCGGCGAGCCCCGTCGCCTGCAGCACCTCGTTCTGCCCTCCCTTGTTCTGCCCTCCCTTCTTGAAGGTAAATATATATTGAAGGTAACGGACCCGAGGGCCGTCGCTCCTCAATACACTCCGATAGTAAGCCAATTCCGGCGTCTGCGCCCAGCGCGACAGACTCAAGCGGCGCACTCCTTGCTCTTCCTTCTTGTACTTGTCCCAGAGCACCAGCTCCGCATCCTCGGCATCCGGAGGCAGCGCGACGCGAATCTCGAGCTCGTCCAGCCGCGTCAACGTCACATCCAGCGCCGGGTCGTGGTACAGTCTTGCCATGCTTGCCGTCATATAACCAATCCTTTGCTTCTTGCCTTGTGTCACTTGGCAGGTATTTTGATATAAGGCTGTGCCAGCTCCGTCTTCTCGATCAGCGCGAACAGCATGTCCGCCGCTTCGATGCCCATCGTCTCAAGCTCGATCTCGATCGACTCTACGCCGTACTTGATATGGCGATGGTACGGGCTGCGATCGAACGTCGCGAGGTGAATCGAGTCGGCGGGCGGATGCTCGTCTGCCTCGTCCAGCCAATCCAGCAGCAGCGATTCCGTGGAGAAAATAAGCGCCTGCGACGCCCCCCCGCAACCGTTGCCCGACATCCCCCGCAGCCGCTCAAGCGTCGCTTCCTTCGCTTGCAGCCCGGCTTCGCCCATCGCCCGTCTGTACCCTTCGATCCGATCAAGCACAAACTTGTCTTTGGTCTTGTCGGCTTCGTCGTACACGATGCCGATCTGGCCCAGCCCCCGGTCGATCAGACGCCGGGTCAGCGCCATCGCGGCTTGAACGTTGTCGATATCGACCCAGTGGATGCCGGGCTGGGCGAACATCGGCTCGCCGACAACGACGAACGGCATTCCTTCCCGGAGCAGCAGCGAATGAACCGCTTCGGTGAACAGTTGGGTAGGAACGAGCACTCCGTCCACCCTCCGTTCGGTGACCACCTTGGCGAACGACGATGCGTCCAGTTGATCCCGTTGCATGCTCATCATCAGGAACAGGAAGTTGCGGCGGTAGACGACGTCTTCGACGCCTTGCAGCACCATCTGGAAGAACGGGTTCGAAACCGCTTGCTTCTCCGTGTAGTCATAACAAAACCCGACCGTGTACGTGCGGCTTGACGCCAGCCCCTTGGCGAGCGTGTTCGGCACGTAGTTGTATTGCTTCACGATCTCCATCACCTTGTCGCGCGTGCGCTCGGATATGTTCGTGTTGCCGTTCAGAACGCGCGACACCGTCGCTTTGTTGACCCCGGCCAGCTCCGCGATTTCTTTGATCGTCAGCTTCTCGATCCGGACTCTCTCCTTTCAATGCAACCGGTTGCATAATTATCATAACGCGTTTCCCTCGTTTTGACAACAACCTTTTCGGGTTGCCTGTTTTTCGCGAATTCGTCTTGATAAGCCGAGCCGGTGATCAAGCGACTCCAATCGGTTTTTATGTGGTTTTTCGCATTCGTCACCCCGACTTCCGGAGGAATCGCGGCGTTTTATATGATTTTTCGCATATATGCAGCCCCTCGCGCCAGAAAAGCCTCCGTTTTATGCGGTTTTTCGCATTCGTGGTGCCTCGAAGCCGCTTTATCCTCTGTGCGAATGTGAATTTTCACATATAATCGTTCCACTCGCCCGTTATCGGGCACCGCCGTGCCAACGAGCGGAGTCAATGGGCAGCATCAACGAGCAGCATCGATGAGCAGCGCCAGCTCGAACCGGCTGCCTTCGCCCAGGCGGCTCTCCGCACGAATGCGGCCGCCGTTCCGGGCGGCGTCCGGATGTCGTGCGAGATGCTCTGCAGCATCTCCGTCCGCTCCTGCTGGTGACGGATCATCTGCTCCTGCGCGGCCTCCATGTCCTTCTGAAGCCGCCTGGACTGATAGGAGAGCGCGAATGCCAGAATGATGAATTCCGCGAAGGAACCGAATTGATAGCCGTAATGCGTCAGCAGGTGGAGACCACGAGGAACGCGACGACGGCGACCTCATACCAGATGGCGATATCGGCACCGAGACGAGGAAGAACTGCACGAACCAGAGACAGAGGATGAAGAAGAACAGGAAGACGCCTTCGAACGTATCGAACGTGCGCAGCAACGCCTGCACGGCGGGATGCTCCGTCCCCAGCAGCTCCTGCGGAAGTCCGTTCCAGACAAGCTGCGAGGCCGCGAAGCAGAATAAGTACAAGGAATAATGGATGTAAGCGCGGTTCCGGAAAAAAAGCTACATCGAGAGGATATAAGCGGCCATCAGCAATACGAAGCCATAGTAAATGCCCATCCGTAATGATCGTCAAGACGATAGCCGAGCGGCGCCTGCCCCTTCTCGCCCGAGCTGCTGCCCGTTCGCGTAGACGTCCACCTGTCGACGACGGCGTTGGCGAGGCGCAGCACTCTCCCTCTGTTGTCCGGCAGCCTCCCGGAATCTATCGTTATCGCAGCATATTCTATTTTTTTCGACAGGAAATTCATATAAAATAGAATAGCAAGTAAAGAGCGCGCAATTATTCGATTAAGGGGGCAAGCGACGCCATGAACCCGCACGTCATCTTCGTTGTCGAGGACGATCCCGACATTCAGGACTTGATCACGTCCTTCCTTCGGCACGAGGGCTACGACGTTCACTGCGCGTCATCGGCCGCCGGGGGGTTCGAGCTGCTCTCCTCCCGCGAGCCGGATCTCATCGTCCTCGATATCCAGTTGCCGGACATGGACGGCATTACGTTCTGCAAGCATATCCGTTCCGACTATGCCAAGCCGATTCTGTTCGTCACCGGCAACCGGCAGCAGGAGGACAAGATCCAGGCGCTCATGTCCGGAGGCGACGATTATATCCAGAAGCCGTTCGACCCGCTCGATCTGCTTCTCCGGGTTCGCGCGAACCTCCGCTGGAGCGCGCTGCTGGCAGCCGGCGCCAGAACGGAGGAAGCGAGCGAGCTGGCATTCCCGGGGCTGCGCATCGATCTGAAGCGCATGGCCGTCTGGGTGAACGAGCGGCAGGTGCCGCTCCTGCCCAAGGACTTCCGGCTGCTGACCGCGCTCGCCGGCCATCCCAATCAAGTGCTTCACCCCGAGCAATTGTACCGCCTGGCCTGGGAGGACGAGAGCAACTTCTCCAAGGACACGGTGAAAGTGCACATCTCCAATCTCCGGAAGAAGATCGAGCCGGTCCCGTCCGCGCCGCGCTTCATCGTCACCGTCGGGAGCCTCGGCTACAAGTTCAATCCCTACGGCGCCGCGGGTTTGCAGACGCCGATGTGACCCGTCCGCTGCCGCGCTCACGCCCATTCGACAATTTTAATAAAAATGGTATTGCTAAATTCGATGTTTGTGCTATTATGATAATGCGTTATTGGAAAGCTGTTATTCAAAATATACGGGAGTCTTTCCAAGCAGATAATTCTTTGACCACATCCGCAAGGAAGTTAAGGCCATACGGACAGCCGGGTCAAATGCCGACTGGCAACATTTTGTTGCCTTATTGATTGAGTTAAAAGCTCAAATTTTATAAGTTTGGTTGCTATCGACCGATGCATAGCATCGCACATCTAACTTGTGAAACGATCAATAAGAGTATTAAAGGCGATTATTTGCTATATAGACTCTGATACGTCACCGATATATTTTGAATATTAAACAGGCTTCCTGCTGAAGCTATGTCCCGTGATCGTTATGCGGCGGCATTTAATATTCCTGATTATCTAAACAAGTGCGATTACGCGATGATGCGTTATTTCCACTTGTTTTTTTGTGCGAATAAAGCCATGGCGAGCATCCGAACCCAACAACATTCCAGGAGCAAGGGAGAGCGAGACAATGGGAAAAGCGCTTATTATCGGTGCCGGTGGAGTGGCCGCGGTGGCCATTCACAAATGTGTTCAGAACAGTGAGGTCTTCGAGGAGATCTGCATCGCCAGCCGTACCAAGTCGAAGTGCGATGCACTGAAGGCGAAGCTTGACGGCGGCAAGACGAAGATCACGACCGCTCAAGTCGATGCCGACAACGTGGACGAGCTTATCGCCCTGATCAATGAAGTGAAGCCGGATATCGTCATGAACTTGGCTCTCCCGTACCAGGACCTGACGATTATGGATGCTTGCCTGGCCACGAAGACGCATTACATGGACACCGCCAACTACGAGCCGGAGGACACCGCCAAGTTCGAATACAAGTGGCAGTGGGAGTACCGCGAGCGCTTCGAGAAGGCCGGCATCACCGCCCTTCTGGGCAGCGGCTTCGACCCGGGCGTCACGGGCGTGTTCTCGGCCTATGCGCTTAAGCACTACTTCGACGAGATCGAGTACATCGACATCCTCGACTGCAACGGCGGCGACCACGGCTATCCGTTCGCGACGAACTTCAACCCGGAGATCAACATCCGCGAGGTTTCGGCCAACGGCCGCTACTGGGAGAACGGCGAATGGATCGAGACGAAGCCGATGGAGATCAAGCGCGTCTACGACTTCGCCGAAGTCGGCCAGAAGGACATGTACCTGCTGTACCACGAGGAGCTCGAATCCCTGGCGCAGAACGTTCCCGGCCTGAAGCGCATCCGCTTCTTCATGACGTTCGGCCAGAGCTACCTGACTCACCTCAAGGCGCTCGAGAACGTCGGCATGACGTCGATCGAGCCGATCGAGTTCGAAGGCAAGCAGATCATCCCGCTCCAATTCCTGAAGGCCGTCCTGCCCGATCCGGCGTCGCTTGGACCTCGCACGGTCGGCAAGACGAACATCGGCTGTATTTTCCAAGGGAAGAAGGACGGCGTGAGCAAGACATACTACGTCTACAACGTCTGCGACCATCAAGAGTGCTACAAGGAAGTCGGCTCGCAAGCGATCTCGTACACGACCGGCGTTCCGGCCATGATCGGCGCGGCGATGGTACTGACGGGCAAGTGGAACAAGCCGGGCGTCTACAATGTCGAAGAGTTCGATCCGGACCCGTTCATGGAAGAGTTGAACAAATGGGGACTTCCATGGGTAGAAGACTTTAATCCTGTACTGGTTGATGACGAGCAGGAATCCGACAAGCAGCAACCGGCGCTGGTCCGCTAAGATGCGCTTCGACCAACTGCCTACGCCGTGCTACGTCGTCGACGAAGCGCTCATCGAGAAGAATCTGAAGATCCTGAGCGGCGTAATGCAGCGAACGGGAGCCAAGATTATTCTGGCCCAGAAAGCATTCTCTATGACAACCCTCTACCCCCTGATTGGAGAATACTTGTACGGCACGACCGCTAGCGGCTTATTCGAGGCCCGATTGGGCCATGAGGAGATGGGCAAGGAGAACCACGTGTTCGCTCCTGCCTACCGGGAAGACGAGATTGACGAGATTATCTCCATCTGCGACCACCTGATCTTCAATTCGTTCTCGCAGTTGGAACGTTACAAAGACCGGGCGCTGCGCGCCGGACGCAAGATCGGCCTGCGCATCAATCCGGAATGCTCGACGCAGGAAGGGCACGAGATCTACGATCCGTGCTCCCCGGGCTCGCGCTTCGGCGTGAAGCGCGAGGACTTCCGTCCGGAGCTGCTGGAAGGCGTGTCCGGCCTGCACTTCCATACGCTCTGTCAGCAGAACTCCGACGACCTGGAGACGACGCTGAACGCGGTCGAGGAGAAGTTCGGCGAATTCCTGCCGCAGATGGAATGGATCAACTTCGGCGGAGGGCATCATATCACGAGGGACGATTACGACCTTCCTCGGCTTGATGCCTGCATCCGCCGGATGCAGGAGAAGTACGGCCTCCAGGTGTACCTGGAGCCGGGAGAAGCCGTTGCGCTCAACGCCGGCTACCTGATCACCTCCGTGCTCGACCTGCACAAGAACGGCATCGACATCGCGATTCTCGACACCTCGGCCACCTGCCACATGCCGGACGTGCTCGAGATGCCGTACCGCCCACCGCTGGAAGGAAGCGGCGAGCCGGGCGAGAAGCCGTTCACGTACCGCCTCGGCGGCCAGACGTGCCTGACGGGCGACGTCATCGGCGACTACTCGTTCGATCGGCCGCTCGTCTGCGGCGACCGGCTCGTGTTCGGAGACATGGCGATCTACTCCATGGTGAAGACGAACACGTTCAACGGCATGCCGCTGCCGGCCATTGCCATCCAGGGCAAGGACGGCGATTGCCGCGTCGTGCGCGAGTTCGGCTACGAGGACTTCAAGGTTCGCCTGGCGTAAGGATAGAATAGAAGCGATGGCAGAATCCAGCTCCGGTTCGATGGACCGGGGCTGGATTTGTTAGTTACCCGATGGCTATCGGATTATATGTGGAAAATCGCATAAAATCGCAAAGAGCGCCGCGCCAGAGGGTAACGGGCCTCAACCGCAAAAGAAGCCGCCAGGGAGAACTTCCCTGACGGCTTCTTGTCTGCCGGAATGATGATGCCTGGCTTAGAGGTCACCCACGTGGAGAGCCCCGTAGTTCATCGCCTTGCTCATGACGAACTTCGCGACCTTCGCGTAGTTCGACAGTTGCTCGGCAAGGCCCAGCTCGGCCAGC
This sequence comes from Cohnella fermenti, assembly GCF_004801405.1. GTDB lineage: Bacteria > Bacillota > Bacilli > Paenibacillales > Paenibacillaceae > Cohnella > Cohnella fermenti. The sequence continues at coordinate 104,695 of NZ_SSOB01000007.1, read as the reverse complement.
GGCGCGACGAAGGACATCAGGTTCAGGATCAGCAGGCCGAGCTCGTTGCGGTAGACATCCCACAGCGCGTCGAAGATCTCTCCGCTGCTGTAGCCTGCTTGCTGCAGTTGGATCGTGGATGAGATCCAGTCCCAGCCCTTCGACTTCATGATCCGCGCCGCTTCATTCTCATCGAGGCCTCCGTCGTGCAGCGCCTTGAAGGCTACGCTGTCGCCGATCTCGGTAAGCATGCTGAGGAAGTCCCCTTCAGAGCCGTCGGCCGCCTCCCTCATTCCTTCAAGCGCATAATCCTTGACCGCGTACAACGCGTCGAACATGTCCATTCTCAGCACAATGCCATTATTGTAGTTGTAGTACTTAATGACGGACTGCGCCAATTCGACCATCGTCAGGTCGGAGCCCTCGGCGATCGCTCGAGCAATAACCGCGGGTGTCCATGTGTATCGCTTGCCCAAGTCCGTAAGCGCGATCTTGCGCATCTCCCCGAAGAGCCACAACCTTGTCATGCCGACGCTGGCGGAGCCCCTGATAATGTCGACCGGTTCGTGCCACCCCGCATCATAGAGGTAGACCATTAGCTTGCCCGTCTTGGCCAGGCCCATCAGGGTCATGATCAGGGCGGTGTCCTCGACGCTGTAGCCAAGCTCATACATGACGGACCCTATCGCCGATTCCGACCCGCCGACCTTGGCCAGATCGGTTAACGGGTAGCCCAGATCGCGTATCTTGGCGACCCGCTCCTTCAAGGTGTAATTGTTATTGGTCATAAGGAGCGAGTCGGTCTGCCTGACATTGAAGCCCAGGTTGTGAAGCTGGTTGATCATCGAGTCCTCCAGCGGTCCTTCTTGGCCCAGAAGCACGTATATGCTCGACAGGTACTCAGGAGCATTAAGCAGAGCCGTTATTCGATCGACTTGACTGATGTTCGGCAGAGCGGCCTTGATGGCCAGGTCCGTACTGCCGTACACATAGCCGAGATTTTTTAACGCCTTGGCGATCACGTCGACCGAATCATTGCCATAGATCTCGACGATCGTCTTCGCTATCACATCGGCCCGGGCATCGTCTCCCATGTAGTAGTTGCGGATCGCGTTAATGATATCGACTTGTCCATAGCCCGCCGCATCCAGGTAACGGGCGATCTCGATGCCATCCGATAGACCGAACCCGTATTGCAGAGCGACATACGTCTCATTCGCGGTACGACCGTACGACCGTTGATAGCTGGAGAACAGGGAATACCCGTCCGTATCGAAGTAGTCGCCGACGGCAGCGATGACGTTCTTCTTGTCGCGATAGCCCATCGCTTCGTACAGATTGCCTGTCGTATCGGCCGGGCTAAGTCCATAGCCGCGGTTCAGCAACCCGATCGTGACGGCAATGTCCTGCCCCAGATTGCTCATGACCTCCGTGGACTGCTTGGCGGTCGTTATGCCGAGCGCCGGCATAATCACGTCGATAGGATACGCGACATCCGGGTAGACGCTGCCTACGACACCGGTCATCATCGCGATAATACCCGAGGACAAGAAGTTGCCATTCGCATACACCTGGAAGATGGCCGTCAGCACGGCTTCGCGGTCGTAGCCGGCTGCCTTCAAGCCATCCGCCATCACGGACGGGTCGGTCACGTTAAAGGAAGCTTTGAGCTGCTGAGCCGCAACCGAAGCGGGAGTTCCGCTCTCGCGGGCTCCGCTCGCCATCGTGCCGAACGGATCGACACCGAATACCGTGCCGATCGCCGCTCCGATCTCGTCGAGCGAGTCGGAGATCTCCAGATTGGTCTTGGCGGCAACGAGAATCTGGGTCACGTTGGTCTTGACCGTATCCGAGTTCGTGCCTCCGAGCGAATTCCGCAGCGCCTCCGTCACTTCGAGAATAGTGAAGCCGAGCTGCTTCAATTGGTACGGCCACTTGCCCGATGCGATGTTCTGAGCAGATAGCACTTGAATGAGCTCGGTAGCGTTGAAGCCTGCACTCTTCAGATTCGTCGTGTTCGAGGTAGCTCCTCGATAGATGTCTGCCGCCGAGAAGCCCGTCTCGCGAAGCACCTTAAGCAGTTGTACCGAACCTACTTGGATGCCGTAGGATGAGCTGATGCCGTTCTGAATATCGGAGACGCTGCTGTAACCCGAAGTCGCCGCGCCTCGCAGCGTCTGAGCGGCAAGCGTCGCGCTAAGCCCGTAGCTATCCTTAAGCGCCTGCGCGACAACGGTGGCCGAGCAGTAATTGCCGTTGCAGAACCTCGACTTAATGAGCAGGTCCAGCAACTGGGCGGGTGTCGGTTCCAGCAATTCCTTCAAGATGCCGATCGACTCGGCAACGCCATAGACCGGAACCAGCTTGGAGCTGATCATCGCAGCCTTGACGGTGTCGCTGCCATCGTAGGTGCCGATGATATACTTCGCGATCTCCATGTTGGTGTAGCCGTCAATCGTCTCGCCTGTCGTCGTGTTCTCTCCGCTGCTCTGCAGCAGGATCATTTCCTCGTCCCAATTCGTCTTGCTGAAGCCCCGCTTGTCCAACAGCATCTGGGCGGGAGCCCCTGCCAGGAAGTCGAGCGAGTAGCCGATATGGCGAAGCTCGAACAGCGCATTGACCGCTTCGGTCGCCGAGATGCCGCTGCCCGGCACCAAGTATTTAAGAATTAAATCCCACGAGAACCCGGCGGCATTGAGCGCGTCTCCGATCGTAATCTCGCCTTCATGGGCCGTCATATATGTCGGTACTCCGTAGCTTACGAGCATCTGAGCGACAGAGGCGAACGAATCGCCGTACAATCGTCTTACCGCGAGGGCTACCTGGCCATAGTCGTAGGGATCGGTGTACTTGATGCCGAGCTCCAGGGAATAGCCGAGCAGCGCCTTGATGATCTGGTCCTTCGAGTATCGGGACGGCACATCGTCCTTGATCGCGCTTGCCGCCTCGGTCGCGCTGAATCCGGCCATCGACAAGTAATCCGCGATCGAGGTAATATCCCATCCGTAATAGTAGCGGAACAAGTAAGTCAAATCCGCCGCCGAGTAGAGCTGCCCCATGACCTCGGAGCTTACTCCGCCCAGCCGCACGATCGATTCGTAGACCGCCTTGATGTCGACGCCTGCGTCGCGAAGATACATCGCTTTGTTCCGCACCGTCTCGTCCGGGTAAGCCGAGTTCAGCATGCCGATTAGGTCGGACACGGCATAGCCGGCGGTCAGAAGCGTAATGACGGCATCCGGGGCCGTGGAGTCATAAGTGTCCCGGAGCGTGATGCCCGCATCCCCCGCAGCGACATCCTCCGCGAGCATGACGCTTGAAGCCTGAAGGGCATTATCGCCGAAGACCTCCTTCAGATTGGCTCCGACATCCTCCGCGAAGCTGCGGTAGAACGGCGCAACCTCCACATACCGTTCGTCCGACACCTCATACACGTCCAAGAGCGCCTGGGCCAACTGCTTGCGGTCGAACGAAGCGCCGATCAATGCCGCTTCCTCGTCCGTGTAGCCCGTAACGATATCCCCATTCTCGTCCTCGTGCTCCAGCACCTTAAGCGCCTTGAGGAAGGCCACGGCGTTGCCGTCGAATACGCCGAAGTACTTGCCGAAGCCGTTGATGTTCAGAATGCCTGCGGCCTGCATGGCGATCAGCAGCGGATAAACGCCTACATCCTTCGAGAGAAGAAGCGTAATCAAGCTCTCGTCGGCCAGCCCGTACACATCGTACAACGCCTGAACGACCGCGTTCGTATTGAAGCCTCCCACCCTCAAGGCGTCGGTGGCCGCATCGGCGTCGAGAGACAGCTCGTCCTTCAGGATCGCGGCGACCTCGGAGGCGGTCTTGCCTTCGACGCGATAATAAGCGGCCATGCCGGACGGTGTGCTGCCGTCGCTGACGGCTTGATTGTCGAAGGCGGCAAGCGGCGTATCATCCGTAGCTGCGATGATTCCCGGCTCGTAAGACACGCGAAGCAGCTTCGCGTCCGCCACATGATCCAGCTTCAGATCGACCTGGTACAGGTTCGCCCTCTGAACGGTGCTCTGAACCGCAATCGGCACGCCTCCTTCCGTCACGACGAGACCCGTGTCGGCTTCCGGCAACGTTGCGAGCGTCTTGCTGAACAGCAGCGATACCTCGGTCTTGTCCGGGCTGAGCATGGCGCCGTTGATCACGGCCGTATCGGGAACGTCGAGGGTATCGACGCCGGTAAAGACGTAGCCCGGCTTCGCGATGGAGAGCGAATATGTCTCCCCTCCGTTCAGATGCCCCTTCGCCTGGAAGGTCAAGCCGTCGTCAATCGACGCAATCGAGGTCAGCAGCGCCGGCATCCCGTCCACGTTGAGCACAAGAATGTCGGAGGCGGTCAGCTCCGGCACCGCTCTGCCGAGACGCATCGTGAACCCGCTCATCGACAGATTCTCGACGGCGATGGAGACGGTCGGAACCGTCGGCTCCGTAGGATCGGTTGGATCTGTCGGATCGGTCGGATTCTCGCCTCCGCTGCTTCCGTCGCCGCCGGAGCCGCTTCCTCCCGTGCCGCTGCCCGATCCGCTGCCCGTGCCGCCGTTGCTTGAACCGCTGCTGCCCGAGCTGCTGCCTGCGCCTTGCTTCACGCTGCCCCCAACGCTCGCTCCCACCCCGTCCGCGACGATGACGTTCTTCGGCGTCTGCGCGATCGTGACGCCATTCGCCGTGACGGAGGCGGTGCCGATCGTTCCGGACCCCGCCACGGTGGCGCTCGCCCCCGCGTTCAGGGTCTGGACCTGCGTGCTCTTGTCCAGCGTCACTTGCGCGCCCTCGGCCTGCGAGGTCAGCGTCAACGTATCGACCGTGCCGCCGGCGATCGTCAAGTTCACCGCGGTGGTCACGACAACGTTCGGGAAGTCGCCGTCCAGCGTCACTTCGCCCGTGGCGGATATGGTAACTGTGCCAAAGCTGGCCCCGTCCCCGCCGACAACCTGCAAGGTCGAGCCGGTGGTGATGACGACCTGATCGACCGATGTGGAGCCTTGCACGACCACGCGAACTTGCCCGTCCACCTTCGTGATGACGATGCGGGTGATGGTCGAGTCGAGCACGTGAACGCTGTTCTTGCCGCCTCCCTTGACGGTCATCGTCCCTTGCACAATGACGTTGTCGAGGGTAACGTCTCCTTCTCCGACCTTCTCTCCCAGAAGCAGGTCGCCCGTCACCATCACATTGCGAAGCGTGACGTTCGCCGCGTTGATGACCAGATCCCCGTCCCATGCCGCCGTGCCGGTCTCGGGCCCGTAGATCCCTGCCTTGTCCATCGTCGCGCGAGCGTCGCCCTGCACGAACTTGGCGCGGGCGCGCTCGAGAATAACGACCATCTCCGCCCGCGTAATCGACTGGGACGCCTTGAAGACATTGCCGTCGTAGCCTTGCATCGTACCCGCCGCCACGTTGGCGCCGACCGCTTCCCGGGCCCAAGTGGCGATGGAGCCCCGGTCCGCGAACTTGTCGGCCTCCGCCGCGCTCGCAGCCGTATCAAGCCGGAGCAGCCTCGCGATCAGCACGGCCGCCTCCTGCCGGGTAACGAGCCCGTCCGGGCGGAACGTGCCGTCGCCCATGCCCTGCATGTAGCCCGCCGCTTGCGCGCGGGCGACCTCTGCCGCGTACCACTTCGACGAGGGCACGTCCGTGTAGCTGACGGACGCCGTCTCCGTGTACCCGATGACGCGGTTGACGAGTGCGGCCAGCTCGGCGCGCGTAATCTCGGCGTTCGGGCGGAACGTGCCGTCCTGGAACCCCGTGATCAGCTCCTCCTTCAGCCACTGCTCGATCGAAGCCTGCGCCCAGTTGCCTTGAATATCGGCGAACGAGGCTTCATCCTTAGAGGTCGAAGCAGCCGCTCCGCCGGCGGCTCCCTGCCCGGCCGCCGCAAGCAGATTGGCGAGCAAGGCGTCCGTGGAGCCTGCCGCCTGCACATTCGTCGGAATCAGTCCCGCCGTCAGCGCTATGATGAGCAAATAGAGAATAACCTTTTTCAACCCCGACACACTCCTTCAACCTACGCATCGTGCGTGATTAGCAGAGCATAGCGCATGCCGGTAAAATGACGGTAAATTGGCGAAAAAAAAGACGACGGTGTCGGAAGTCCGGACTGCGGCGGCAGGCGGCAGGCGTCGGCTTACGCCGAAGGCCAGCCGATGGAGGAAGCGTACCGGCTCGGCGACATCCCTTCCGCCTTCTTGAACTGCTTGCTGAAGTAATAGATGTCGGGAATGCCGACGCAAGCGCCGACCTCCTCGACGGTCAGCCTGCGCTGCGCCAGAAGCCGCTTGGCGTGATCCATGCGCAGCCGAAGCAGATAGGCCGACACGGTCGTTCCCGTCGCCTGCTTGAACAGCGTCCCGAAGTACTTCGGCGTGAACCCCGCCCTCCCGGCGAGCAGCGCCGCATCGATCCGCTCCGCATATCGGCTCTCCATGTAGCGGATCGCGTCCAATACGGTGTCCGCATGCGGGTGACCGATCCGTATCCCCTCCCGCGTCATCAGCTCTTCGCTCAGAAGCGCCAGCAGGCCGATCAAGGCCGCCTTGGTTGTTAGCCTCGCTCCCGTTCCGCCAAGCCGGAAGCCGTCATTCAGCCGCCGGAACGCTTCATAGAAGCCTCTGACGTCGCCGACGGCCATCGCCTCCGGGATGTCCAGCTCGGACAGCTCCACCGACGGACGCTCCTGCAGACGTCCCTTGTTCTCCTCGCCTCCTTGTCCCAGATAGACGGAATATGGCGAGAATTCGTGCCCTTCTCCCAGGTAGACATAATCGAAATGAACCGCGAAGCAATCCATCGGGCGCTCGCCCGTCACGATCATCTCGTTGGCCAGATGGGGCCGAATATAGAACAGGTCCCCGCTCTTCATCTCGTGCCAGCGATCTCCCAGGCGCAGCCGTCCCTCCCCGCTTACGACAAAAATAAACTCGTAATCGTAGATGTGGCGCTCCGACGCAAGGGAGCCCGGCGCGATCTCAACCTCGTGTACATAACGAACGTACGGCGACAGCAGACGGTAATCGATCCGTTGCGGCATCTCCATGTAAGCGCACCTCATTTTCCGACTTTTATACAAATTCATCGAACCAATCTCCATACAACGAATGCTTGTCTCCCATTATCCTTGAATCAAGCGATATATCCAAGGAGGATGATTCCCATGACCATTCAGACAAGAGTACAAACCCCCATCACGCAAGAGCACATCGACTTCTATCGCGAGAACGGCTTCGTGCAGGTCGACAATATGATTGCCCCGGACGAGCTGGCCGAGCTGCGCGAGTTCCTGGAGGAAGCGATGCAGAATGACGGCGACCGCTCCGTCAGCACCGACAAGAAGGGCGGGCTGTACTACCGTGTGCTCAATCAGAAGGTGAGCGTCTGGCGCGATCATGCGGGCATGGGCCGCTATACGACGCATCCCCGGTTCGCCGAGGCCGCCCGGCTGCTCACCGGCGCCTCCGGCATCCGCCTGTTCCACGATCACGGCCTGTGGAAAATGCCGGGAGATTCCAAGGCGACGCCATGGCACCAGGATACGCCTTATTGGCCAGTGAACGAAGCCAATCCCGGCATGATGTCGCTGTGGCTGACGCTCGACGACGTCGACGAGCGGAACGGCTGCATGGCGTTCGTCCCCAAGTCGAACCAGCTGGGCAAGCTGAAGGGCATCGATCTGACGGACCCGCAGAACATCTTCGACTATATCGAAGGGGGACAGGCTGACGCGCAGAAGCCGGTTGTCGTTCCGCTTAAGGCGGGAAGCTGTACCTTCCATGACGGCCTGACCTTCCACTACGCCCATGCCAACTCGACCGACAAGCCGCGCCGGGTGCTGGCGATCATCTTCATGCCGGATGGCGTTACCTACAGCGGCGACCCGCACGTCATTACCGACGGCACAGGTCTGGAGAAGGGACAGCCGATCGCGGGCCCCCGGTTCCCGCTGCTTGCCAGGAAGGGCTGAGGCGATTGCCGGAGCGGCCGTTAACAGACAGAAGACAAGTACAAGGAGGCTATGACGAATGACAGAACACGGCCAGGACGGCGAAGCGGCGGCTTATACTTATACGCCGCTTCGCGACTGGGCGCGGATGCCCGAAGGCATCTCGCTCGGCTATACGCACGGAATCGCGGAGGACGCGGCGGGCCTCCTCTATATATTCAATATGAGTGTCCATGCTGTCGCGATTTTCGCGCCGGATGGGCAATTCGTGTCCTCCTGGGGCGAAGCTTACGCCGAAGGCGCCCACGGGCTGTGCCTGCATCGGGAGGAGAACGGAACCGAATATTTGTATGTCACCGATATCGCCAGGGGTCGGGTCGCCAAGCATACACTGGATGGCGAGGAAGTGCTGACGCTCGGCGTGCCGCCGCTGCCCGACATCTATCCGGAGCCGCGGGCGTACCGGCCGACGGACGTGGACGTCGCTCCGAACGGCGACATCTACGTAGCGGACGGCTACGGCCAGTACCTGGTCCATCGTTACGACCGGCACGGCCAATGGCTGCAGTGCTGGGGCGGACGCGGCGACGGCTTCGACAAGCTGCACGAGCCGCACGGCCTGTGGGTCGACGGGCGCGGCGTCGAGCCGATCGTCTATGTGGCGGACCGCCGGCATCGCCGGTTCGTGAGCTATGACGCGGAGGGCCGGCTGCTGCAGGCGCACGAAGGCGACTTCCGCCTCCCTTGCGATCTGGTCGGCGCGGGCGATCGCTTCTACATCCCCGATCTGAACGGCCGCGTCTCGATCACGGACGCCGACTTCCGCGTCATCGCCCATCTCGGCGAGCCGGACGGACTGTGGCAGGACGCCCGCTGGCCGGCGATCCCGCCCGCCGAGTGGCCGGAGCGCGGCTTCGTCTCGCCCCATGCCCTGCACGTCGACCGCTCGGGCCACATCTATGTCGTCGAGTGGGTGCCGCAGGGCCGCATCACCAAGTGGCTGCCGACCGGCCGGGAAGGTTGACGGGGCGGCGAGGTTGGGGCGGGATCAATCCGGGCGCTGGTTCGAGATTAATCCCCATCCTCTCCCTCGCCGCCATTCGCCGCTCTATTCGACTTATTTGCGTCCTGTCGCCATCCGTTCGCCTACTGTCGCTCCATTCGCGTCCTGTCGCCCCACGTTTGCTTCCTATCGCCACCCGTTCGCTTCCTATCGACCCTCGTTTGCCTCTTATTTCCCTCTATTCGCTCCCACTATTTGCTTCCACTATTCGCTCCCTCTATTCACGCTCCCTCTATTCACGCTCCCTCTATTCGCCCCCTAGTCGCTTCCGATCGTCCCCTGCCGTTCCCCCAGCCCGGTAACTTTTGCGATTTTATGTGGTTTTTCACATTCGTTGGCTTGGATTGGCGGCAATCGCGGCGTTTTATATGATTTTTAGCATATATCCAGCCATTCAAGCCGGAATTTTCTCCATGTATGCTATTTTTCACATAAAACCGTCCAAACTCCCCCTTATCAAGCTGCGCCAATGTGATTTTTCACATAAAATTTGATGGCCCTCGGCTTCGGCGGGCGGGTTTGACGGGGTCGGCGGGTTCGGCGGCGGGGTCGGTGGGCTTGGCGGAGTCGGCGGGGTTGGCGGCGGCTTCCACGGGTTCGGTAGGGGCGGTGGGTTCCGGCGGATTTGTCAGGGTCGGCGGGTTCTGGCAGGTTCGGTGAGCTCGGCGGGTTGTGGCGGTTCTGGCGGATTTGTCAGGTTCGGCGCGTTCTGATGGTTTCGGCGGGTTCTGGCGGATTTGTCAGGTTCGGCGCGTTCTGGCGGGTTCGGCGGCGGGGTCTTTCTCTCTTGGATGGGCTCGGATGGGGGGCCGGGCTCGGCCTATGGCTTCATGCGATGCCAAGAAGTCTCGCGGCGCGCCGTCGGCGTCCGCGAGACCTCTCGCACTTCTCTAACCGTACCGATCCGCACCCCGCCATTCTCAGACGAACCGGTTGCGCAGACGGCCCAAGCCGGCAATCTCGACTTCCGCGATGTCCCCTCGCCGCAGATAGACGCGTTCGCTCTCGGGATAGCCGAGCACGACGCCTTCCGGCGTGCCGGTCAGGATGACGTCGCCGGGAAGCAGCGTCATGTGGCGGGACACGTAGCTTACGATCTCATCGCAACGGAAAATCATATCGGAGGTGTCGGAGCGCTGCCGTGCAACGCCGTTCACCGTACAGCCGATGGCGAGGCGGTTCGGATCGCCGACCTCGTCCGCGGTCACGAGCCAAGGGCCGAGCGGCGCGAAGCCGTCGCAGCTTTTGCCGAGCAGCCATTGCGAGGTGCGGAGCTGCAGGTCTCTCGCCGACAGGTCGTTGGCGCAGCAATAGCCGTACACATGGTCGAGCGCCTCCGCGACGGGAACGTCGCGGGCGGCCCGGCCGATGACGATGGCCAGCTCCGCCTCGTAATCGACCTCGCGCGAGGCCGCCGGGAGCGCGATCTCGTCGCCGTGCGCCGCCAGCGCATTGCCGAACTTGCTGAACAGCACCGGATAAGCCGGTATCGACGCTCCCGTCTCCTCCGCGTGCTTGCGGTAATTCAGCCCGACGCACAGCAGCTTGCCCGGCCGGAGTACGCAGGGCGCCAGCCGCAGCCCTGCCTCCGGCAGCAGCCAGCTTCCCGGCTCGCCCTGCCGCGACGCCCACTCGCAGAGCGCCGTCAGCTCGGCGAGCCCTCTCGATCCGGCCGCGATACAGCCGTCGGTGTCGGCCCCGACCGTCGCCTGCAAATTCGCCGCAGCCGCGGCTGCGGCGACGTCAATGACTCCCGCCTCGGTCGAGATGCCGAGCCGCACGGCATCGTCGGCCGGGCTTCTGTAATTAAGCAGCTTCATGTCGATTGTCTCCGCCTTTCTATATCGCCGTGAATCCTCCGTCGACCATCAGGTCGCTGCCCGTAATGAAGCTGGCGTCGTCCGAGGCGAGGAACGCAACCGCTCCCGCCACCTCCTCCGCCCGTCCCTGACGGCCCAGCATGTGCAGAAGCGAGATGCGAGCGTTCTCCTCCTCCGCGTCGATGCCGAGCAGCTCGCACGACCGCTCGAAGGCGGCGGTCCGGATGTAGCCCGGGCAGACCGCATTGACGCGGATGCCGTCGGGCGCCAGATCGTAAGCCCAGCACTTGGTCAGCCCGCGCAGCGCGAACTTGGTGGCATTGTACGTGGCGAACTGGCGCTGGCCGACGAACCCGCTTACCGACGACAGGTTCACGACAGAGCCTCCGCCGGCTTCCTTCATAAGCGGCACGACCGCTTTGGTCATCGTCGAAGTACCCTTGATGTTGACGCCTAGAATCCGGTCCCACTCCTCGGGCGTCGCTTCCACCCCCTTGAACACGAATGCAGCCGCGTTGTTCACGAGAATGGACGGACGAATCGCCCCGCTCCGCCAACTCGCCGCCAGCTCCTCGATCTGCTGCGGACTCGCCAGATCGACGCGAGCGAAGCGAACCTCGGAGCCGGTCGCGGAGCCGATTGCTCGAGCCGTCCCGGCCCCTTCCTCGTTCCGATCGACCAGCCACACGGAGCAGCCTTCCTCCGCCAGTCGGCGGACAATCGCCTCGCCCAAGCCTTGCGCGCCGCCCGTGACGACGGCGGTTCTGCCTTGTAATCCCCGCATCTCCATCCCCCTCCCGTTCGGTCGGCACTGCCGCTCCCGCGTCAAGGACGCACAATCACCTTGATGAACGGACTGTCGCCCCGATCCAATGCGGCGAAGACCGCCGCTGCTTCCTCCAGTCCGCACTGGGCGGTCCAGCCTTCCATGGCGATGGCCCCCGTCTCGAGCAGCCGGATCGCCTCTGCGAATTCGGCCTCGTCGTAGGTGTAGGAGCCCAGCAGCGCCAGCTCCTTGCGGACGGCCAAATTCATCGGCAACAGGCTGTCGTCCTGGCCGAGGCCGACGAGCACGACACGCCCGCCGGCGCCGACGAGACGAATCGCCGCCTCCCGGGTCTGCCGGACGCCGACGGCGTCGACGGCCGTGCCCGGCCCGTCCTCGCCGAACAGCTCGCGGCAGACGGCCTCCGCCTCCTCCGGCAAGCAAGCCTCGGCGCCCAGCGCGCGGGCGACCGCAAGCCGCGGCGGCTGGCGGTCGACGACGAGCGCCCTGCCGGTCCCGGCCGCCCGCGCCGCTTGCAGCGCGAGCAGGCCGATCGGCCCCGCTCCCAGCACGAGCAGATCCGGCGGCGACGCCCCCTCCGGCGTGCCAAGACGAAGCCCGTGCACGCAGACGGCCAGCGGCTCCGCGAGCGAGGCCAGTGCGGCGTCCATGCCGTCCGGCAACAGAATCGCGCTGCGGGACGGCACGGTCACATAGTCCGCGAACGCCCCGGGCCGGTGGATGCCGACGATGCGCCGCTGCCTGCATACGTTCGGCCGGCCCTCCAGGCAGCGCGGGCAGACGCCGCAGGCGAGCAGCGGATTAACGACGACGCGGCGACCCAAGAGCGAATCGGCCCCGCTGCCCGCCCCGGCCGCGAGCGGCTCAGCCCCGACACTCGTTCCGACCGCGACGACGGTTCCGGCGAACTCGTGGCCCATGACAAGCGGCGCTTGCCTCACCGCACTGTGGCCGCGGTAGCCTTCCAGCTCGCTGCCGCAGATGCCGACGGCGTCCACGCGCAGCAGCAGCTCTCCGGGTCCGGGCTCGGGCCGCTTCGTCTCTTCAAGCGCCAACACCTGCGGGCCGTGCCAGACGAGCGCCCTCATCGGACCGCCTCCACCCCGTTCACCACATGAACCGGGTGTCCGCCCTCCAGCACGCGCCGCACCTCCAGAGCGGCATACCGCTGCAGCCGGAGCAGCGAGCTCTCCGAATACCAAGCGCAATGGCTTGTCACGATGCACGAATCAAGCTGCAGCAACGGGTGCCCCGCCGCGATCGGCTCCTCATCCAGAACGTCGAGCGCCGCGCCGGCCAACCGGCCTTCACGCAGCGCGCGCACGAGCGCGTCCGTGTCCACGACTCCGCCCCGCGACGTGTTGATCAGATGCGCGCCAGGCTTCATCGCTGCGAACGCGCGGTCGTCGAACAGCCGCCTTGTCTGCCCGTTCAACGGCAGATGGATCGAGACGAAGTCGCTCTCCGCCAGCAGCGTCTCCCAGTCCGCCTGCTCCGTGCCGTGCCGGGCGAAGACGTCCGGGGCCGCATACGGATCGTAAGCCAGCGTCGTCATGCCGAACGCCTGCGCGCGGCGAACGACCGCCCTCGCAATATTGCCGAAGCCGGCCACGCCGAGCTTGCGGCCCTGCAGGCCGACGATCGGGCGGCACGGGGCGATCTCCCAGACGCCCTTCCGCACCTGGGCGGCGACCTGCGGAATGCGCCGGACGGAGGCGAGCAGCAAGCTCAGCGCATGATCCGCCACCTCCTCGATCGCGTAGTCGGGCACGTTCGCCACCGGGATGCCCTTCGCCCGCGCCGCCTCCAGATCGACGTTGTCCACGCCGATGCCGTAGCGGACGATGACCTTGCAGCGCGTCATGGCCGCGATCGCCTCGGCGGTGACGGGCGCCCATTGCGTCAGCACCGCATCGGCGTCGGCGCAGAGCGCCGCGACCTCCTCGGCCGTCCGGCAGCGGCCCGGCGCGAGAGACGCCCCCGTGCCCGAGAGCGCCTCGGCCTCCGGCGCCAGATCGGGGAAGCCGCTGTCGGTGACCGCCACCTTCCAGTTGGTCCGAGCTGTCAACATGCCCTCACCCCTCTCCTTCCGCTCCCGGCTTCGATGCGTCATCCGAGATCAGGGCAACCGCTCGGATCGGCGCTCCGTCTCTTCCGGTGATTTTCAGCGGGGCCGCCATGAGGAAGAAGTGCTCCCGGTCAATCGCCCCGAGATTCGCCAAGCCCTCCACGATGACGATCTCCGCCCGCAGCAGCGCCTTGTGAACGGGGTCGTAGTCGGTCGGATTCGGCGTCGGCACGTCCATCCCGATCAGCGCAATTCTGCGCTCCGCGAGCCACTCGGCCAACTCCAGCGTCATATAGGGGAAGTCGCTGAAGTAGTGCTTCATCGGATATTGAAGGTGCCAATCCGTCCGGTACACAAGCCGCGTGCCCTCTCCGATGCGGTCCGCATACGGCGCGAAGTCGGCGACTCCGATCGGCTCCTTCGGCCGCTTGTGCGACAGATCGACAAGCAGCGCTTCGCCGATGCACCGATCCAGATCGAGCCGGTCCACCGTATTGCCCTCATTCAGAAAATGAAACGGAGCGTCCAGGTGCGTCCCTTGGTGCGTGCTCATCGAGAGCTGCGTGATGTTGTAGCCGATCGTGTCCACCGTGTTGTGGACGACGACGGCGCACTTGGGATCGTAAGCGAATGTAGGCGCTCCATGATAAATATCCATCGACAGATCAATCAATCTTCGCGTCATGGGCGAATCCCCCCTTCCCGATGCCACTCGGAGACGAACCGGTACCGGCCGGAGCCGACCCGGAACGTCTCGCAGTCTCCAACCCGTCCGAGGGCGACGACTCCCTCCGCCTCCGAAGCCGGCGTGCCCCGTCTCTCCACGGCTTCTCCGCCGATCGCCGCGTCTGCCGCGAACGCCGCTCCGGCCATCTTCATCCCGCCCGTCTCCAGCACCGGGGTTCCCGGCAGCGACGGCACGTGAACAATCGCCTCGCCACCCGCCGGCACCGCCGCTTCCAGCGTCAGCTTCCCGGCGCCGTCCAGCCGCCAGACGACCTCATACAGCCCTCGAATCGAGTCGTAGCTGCAGCTCGCCCGCGTCAGCCCGCCCAGCGGCCTCGGCCGCACGATCGCGCGGGCGAAGCCCGGCGCCGAAGGATCGGACGCAATGCCGCCGACATGCTTGTAGATCCATTCCCCGACCGCGCCGAACGCATAATGGCACAACGAGTTCATTCCCGGCCGCTGGAAGCCGCGCTCCTCCGTCCAACCGTCCCAACGCTCCCAGATGGTCGTCGCGCCTTGCAGCACCGAGTACAGCCAGGACGGATACTCCTTGCGGACGAGCAGGCCGAACGCCAGATCCTCGCGCCCTTCGTCGCTGAGCACGTCCATGAGCAGCCGCGTCCCGTGGAAGCCCGTCGCCGCCATCACGCCGCCCGCCTCGATCTTGCCCGTCAGGCGAGCCAACGCCTCCGCCCGCCGCTCCTGCGGCAGCAGATCCCACGCAAGCGCCATCGCATACACGGTCTGCGTGTCGCCCTTGATGACGCCGTCCGCTCCGACGAACTCGCGCACGAACGCTTCCCGAACGGAAGCGGCGAGCGCTCCGTAGCGCTCCGCATCCGCTTCCTCGCCGAGCGCCTTCGCGATAGCGGCCGTCGCCGCCGCCCCGTGCGCATAATAAGCCGTTCCGAACACATCGTACGGCGTCGTCGACAACGAATCCACGAGCCAGCCGAGCTCCGCCTTCGCTTCCTCGAGCGGACGCTCGGGCAGCGACAGCCAGTCGCCGTACTGCGGAGCGTCGCGCCGGATGCCGGACGGGTACATCGTCTCGTTGAACGCCATCCAGCGCTTGAGGCCCGAATAGTGGCGGCGCAGCACCTCGCGGTCGCCGTAAATCTCGTACAGCAGCCAGGCGATGATCGGCGGCGCGTCCGCCCAGCCCGACGAGGCGGTATGCGTGTACGTGAAGTCATTGTCGAACTCCGTCTTCGGGCCGAAGATGAACGGGGCGAAGTCCGTATAGGCGCCGGTCGGGCGCTGGCCGTCGTCGAGATCGGTCAGCCACTTGTCGAGGAACGGCGCCACCTCCATGTTGTAAGCGGCCGTCCGGGCAAAAATCTGCGCGTCCCCGGTCCAGCCATGCCGCTCGTCGCGCTGCGGGCAGTCGGTCGGCACGCTCATGTAGTTGGCCCGCTGCGTCCACACAATATTGGCCAGCAGCCGGTTGACGAGCGGATCGGACGTCTCCAGCCTCCCGGTCTCGGGCAGCGCGGAATGCACCACGATCCCGACAATGTCTTCGGCGGCAGGCGGCGGCCCACCCGAGATCTCCACGTAGCGGTAGCCGTGGTACGTGAAGATCGGCTCGAACGTCTCCCGTCCGCTGCCCGCGCACGTATAGGAGTCCGTCTGGCGCGCGAGGCGCAGATTGGCGGTGTACAGCTCGCCGTTCTCGTCCAGCGCCTCCGCGTAGCGCAGCGTGTACGCAACGCCGCGCGACGCCCGGAACGCGACGCGCGCATAGCCGCTCGTCATCTGCCCCATGTCGACGAGCACGCGGTCGCCGCCCAGCCGCCGGACCTCCGCCGGCCGCAGCTCCTGCATCGCCCGGACAGGCGGAGCCATCTGGGCGACGACAAGCCCCCGATAATCGTACATGCGCTCGGCCGGCTCCCAGCCCGTATCGTCGAACGCCGTCTGCTGCCAGAACGGCTGCTCCAGCCGGGCGTCATAGCTCTCGCCCATCTGCAGATCGGCGCCGACAATTGGGCCGTACGAGACGACCCAGCTCTCGTCGGTGCAGACCGACTCCGTCGCGCCGTCCTCGTATTCAATGTTCAACTGCAGCAGGAAGGACGGGTCCATTCCGTATTTCTGGTAGCCGTACATGCCGATATAGCCGGTGTACCACCCGTGGCCGAGAGCAACCGCCAACGCATTGTCGCCGGGGCGCAGCAGCTCCGTCACGTCGTACGTCTGATACGCAACGCGGACATGGTAGTCCGTCCAGCCGGGCGACAGCTCGTCGCTTCCGACACGCGCGCCGTTCAGGTGCAGCCGGTACAGCCCGAGCGCCGTCGCGTACACCGTCGCACGCCGAATGCCCGCGGACGCCGCGAAGCGCCGCCGCAGGTACACGGCGGGCAGCGGCTGCTCGCGGGTCGGCTTGCGCCCGATCCTCCGGCCGATCCAGCAGCCCTGCCAATCCCGGCGGCTCAGCAAGCCGACCGACCAGGAAGCGACATCGCTCCAGGGCCCCGGCTCGCCGCGTTCGTCCCACACTCTCGCCTTCCAGAACACCTGCTGTCCCGAGAACAGCGGAACGCCGCCGTAGACGATATGCTGCGACTCTGTCGACGCCACCACGCCCGAATCCCACAGGTCCCACTGATTCCCCGCATTCTCGGCATCCTCGGCATTCTCGCCATCACCCGCGAGCCGATCCGCCGAGGACGCCGCCACGATGCGATAGGCGCTCTGCGCCGCGCCTCGGCGTCCGCCCGCGTCCGCCAATCCGCCTGCTTCGGTCAGCCTCCAGCCGAGCCGGGGAGCGGTCGCGTCGATGCCGAGCGGATTGTCCAAATATTCCGTCCGTAGCCGAACGGCTTGAAGCGAAGCCATCTCGTATTCCCCTTTCTTCAAGTTGCAGGTATGACAAGAGCGCCATCCCCCATCCGGATGCTTATGCCTCTTCTCCCCTTGACTCAGGAGCCTCCCCTCGCCGCCCATGCCGATCCTGAACGAACGGGAGAGGACACCTAATGCCGCGAGAGGGAAAAGGACGCGGGGGAGGGGGCGCGCGGCGAAGAGGAGATCCGCTCCTATCCCTTCACCCCGCCCGCCGCCACCCCTTCGATGACGCGGCCGGAGAAGAAGAAGAACAGAATCAGCAGCGGAACCGTCGCCATGACGGAGCCCGCAAGCGCCAGGTCCATGTTGTACAGCACATTGTTCGTGAACTTCATGATCATGAGCGGAATTGTTTTGCGGCTCTCGCTCTGCAGCAGAATCAGAGGCACGAAGAACTGGTTCCAGATCTGCATCGACATGATGATGCAGACGCTGAACGTGACCGGGCTCGCCAGCGGGAACATCACCCGCACGAAGGTTGTCCATTCGTTCGCGCCGTCCATCTTGGCCGACTCGTACAGATCGTGCGGCAGCTTCGCGAAGAAGGTCGTCAGCAGGAACACCGGCATCGACAGCCCGGACGCCAGCACCAGAATAACCGACCATTGCGTATTAAGCAGATGCAGATCGCGAATGAGCAGGAAGATCGGCACGATGCCGAGCTGAACGGGGAACATCAGCCCGATCAGGAAGTAGAGGAGCAGTCCGCCCTTGAAGCGGAAGCGGAACTTGCCGATGCCGTAGGCCGTCATCGTCGACAGCAGCACGACGATCGCGAGCGAGCCGAACAGAATCAACGCGCTGTTCAGAAGATAAGTGAAGAAGCCGGCTTCGACGAACAGCTTGCGGAAGTTGCCCAGACCGAGATGCTTGGGCCAGCCGAACGTCGCGGAGAGCAGCTCCTTCTTCGGACGCAGCGCCTGGTAGGTCATGTAGCCGAGCAGCAGCAGCGTCAGAAGAGAATACAGCCACAGAATCGCCGCGCTGAGGGGAGTTCGCTTCGGTCGCAGCCTCATGTCAATCCTCTCCTCTGCGATAAGTAATGGCGACCTGCGCAAGCGCCACGACGAAGACGATGACGAACATGACGCAAGCGATCGTCGTGCCCATGCCCATCGCGTTGACGTTGGCGGTGCCGCCTACGGCGCTGTTGTCGCCGAACGAGATGCGGTAGAAGAAGAGCGCCATCACGTCGACGCTGCGGTTGATGCCTCCGGATGCGCCGCCGAGAATGAAGCTGTAGTCGAAGATCGTCATCGCGAAGATGTACGTCAGAATGAGCATGTTCAGAATCGTTGTCTTGATCTGGGGCAGCACGATCCGGAACAGGCGGCCCCAATACGAGGCGCCGTCGAGCAGCGCGGCCTCGATGATCTCGTGGGAGATCATCTTCATCGCGCCCAGGAAGAAGATCATCCCGACCCCGATGCCCGACCAGGCGACAAGCATCCAGACGATGTAGATGCCCAGCTCGGGAAGCCCCATCCACGGACGCGTCCAATTGCCCAGGCCGACCAGCTCCAGCAGCTTGTTGAACACGCCGATATTGCCGTCGAATACGAGCGTCCCCATGAACACGATAACCGGTGTCGCTATGAA
The DNA here is from genome assembly GCF_004801405.1 of Cohnella fermenti. GTDB lineage: Bacteria > Bacillota > Bacilli > Paenibacillales > Paenibacillaceae > Cohnella > Cohnella fermenti. The sequence goes on along the minus strand of NZ_SSOB01000007.1, from coordinate 85,834 downwards.
TTGCGGGGAGAAGATCATCGCTTGGAAAAAGCGGTGTCCCCGGATTTTCCCATAGATGAGGTAGGCGAGATACAGCTGGGCGGGCAGCACGACAAGCGCGTTCAGCGCGAACAGGGTCGCGCTGTGGCCGAGCGCATTGGTCAATTGGCGGAACAGCTCCTGATTGGAGAACAGCTCGGCATAGTTGCCGAAGCCGACGAAGGTCTTGCTCCCGATGCCGTCCCACTTGGTCAGGCTGATCTGGACGGCCGAGAAGATCGGATAGACGGAGAAGAGCGAGTACAACAAGAAGCCCGGCAGAATAAACCAGATGAAGGGCTTGCTGCGAATCCAGGCCACGGCGGCCACCTTCCTTCGCGCGGACGGAAGCCGCGGCGACGCAATCGTCGCCGCCGCAGCTTCCCTCCAGATTGGGAGGACCGGCTTAGCCGGCCGGGTAATGGGCGGCCTTGTCGAGGATATCGGCGCCTTCCGCGCCGGTAATGGCAGAGGTCATCAGCTTCGGAATGACGTCCTTCATCAGAATGTCGGCGGCGTTCGACTCCGTCGTCGAGAGAGCCGTCAGCACGGAGTAGATGTTGAGCCCGGCTTCGTCGAATACGGCCAGCTCCTTGACGCCTTCATCCTTCGGCACGATGTCCGAGATCGTCGGCACGAGGCCGGTCGCGTCCTCCATGATCTGCTGCGCTTCCTGACTGCTCAGGAACTCCAGGTACTTGACCGCCTCCTCCGGATGCTCCGTCTTGGAGGAGACCGCATATGTCATGAAGTTGCTGTAGCTGGATTGCACGACCCGCTTGCCCTCCTTGTTCGGCACGGGGAAGCGGCCCAGGTTGATGCCGGAGGAGACATAGGTCGCGTTGTTCCAGGTTCCGTCGATAATCGCGGCGGCCTTGCCGTTCGTGAACGCGAACTGCGCGCCCGCCATATCCTGCGCCAGGAAGTCCTTGCCGAAGTAGCCGTTGTCGGCGAAGTCCCGGAATGCCTGCAGCATCTCGGCGATCGACGGGTCGGCCATCGTGCCCGCGCCGGTCATCGCGTTCTGCAGCGCCGTATTCGCGAACGCCGGAGCGAAGGCGAAGATCGGCCATGCGCGATCCCACTCGCTCTTGCCCGCCAACGCGATCGGCGTCACGCCGCCCGCCTTCAGCTTGTCGAGCCCGGCCACGAATTCGTCCCAGGTCGTCGGAACGGAGACGCCGTTCTTCTCGAACAGGTCCTTGTTGTAGTACACGACGTTCGTGTCGAAGAACGAAGGAAGCGAGCAGTATAGCTTGCCGTCCACGGTGCAGTAGGCCTTCTCCGGATCGGAGTTGCGGCTGAGGTCCATGTTGAACGAAGTCAGGTCGAGCAGGAAGCCGTTCTTCACCATCTCGCCCATCTTGGACGTCTTGTCGCCCTGCACCCAGAACAGGTCGGGCAGCTCGTTGGCCTGCAGCGCGACGTTCAGGCTCTGATCGTTCTGGGCGAAGTCGTAGGTGATTTTAATATTCGGATACTTCTGCTCGAACGCGGCGTTGATGGCCTTGAACGGCTCTTCCAGCACGGCCTGATTGCCGAGGTCTCCCCATACCTTGAGCGTGACGTTCTCCCCGCCGGACGAAGAGCCGGAGGACGATTCCGACGAAGCCGGAGCCGATGAAGCGGGCGCAGACGAGGCGTTGCCCTCATTGTTGCCTCCGCCGCACGCTTGAAGCGTCAACGCAAGCAAGGCGAAGGCGGCGATTCCGGCAAGCGATTTGCGAATTTTCATAGTGGACCCTCCCGGTTTGGCGAATGTCATATACCGATGGAAAATATCGAAGCGGATGCTGCGATCGCGATCTGAATTCATTGTAAGCGCAACCACGCCGTTATCTCCATGCATTCGCGCCCGGTCCCCATGCCAGAACAACCGGAGTTTGCCGTCCGAGCCTGCGGGCTGGTTCCAAATTCAACGATTCCTGTGCCATTCTCAGAGGCCGCTCTTGAAGTGCTTGATCGTCTGGCCCGTCGCCCGCTTGAACACTTTGACGAAGTAATTCGGGTTGGCATAGCCGACGCGCTCGGCGATCTCCTCGGTCGACAGCTCGGTCTCCCGGAACAGCCGGATCGCTTCCTTGATGCGGACCTCCGTCACGTAGTCGGTGAAGGGCAGCCCGGTCTCCTGCCGGAAGCGCTGGCCGAAGTGATTGTCGCTGAAGCCCGCAAGCTGCGCGGCGTCCTCGAGCCGGATCGGCTCGGAATAGCGCTCCGCGACATATTGCTTGACGCGAATGAGCCAGCCGTCCTTCGCCTGCTTGCGCGCCGCCAATTGGGCCGCCCCTTCGACGATGCCGGCGAGCGCGGAACGCCACTCGGCAGCCGTGCGCGCCGCCCCCGCCGCCTCCGCGAGCGGCCAGTTCGCCCCGAACGATTCCCGCAGCTCGGCGGGCGACGGGTTGTACCGCTCGATCAGGAAGTCCGCCAATTGCGAGGCCGCAGCCGTTCCAAAGCGCACCCACTCGGCGGGCCGGTAACGGTCTCCCCGCTCCTGGAGCAGCGCCAGCAGCTCGTCCCCGAGAGCACCGAACTGCATGTACTGGATTCGGCGCTTAACCCCCTTGTACAGCTCCAGCCAATCCGAGTCGGGGATGCCGCCCCGCTCGCCGCACGTCTCGCGGAAGCGGACGCCTCCCTCGAACAGCGCGACGTCCGCGGCTTCCTCGGCGCCCGCCCGGGCCGCCGCCCAATCGCCGTCCAACGGCAGCGGAGCCGAGAAGCCGACGGCCAGCGTCACGTTGAGCTGCTGCTGGCATGCCGCGATCCATTCGGCCGCCATCCTCGCGGCCTCCTCGCGCTGCTCCCCGTCGCGGCCCTCCGCTCCGGCCCCGGCTTCGGCTTCTGCCGCGGACGCATATGCAGACGCAGAAACGCCGCAGCCGAATGCGCCGTGCAGCGCTCCCGCGCTCTCGCCGAACAGCAGCGGCCGCCGGAGCCGGGCGAACAGCTCCTCGGCCAGATGCAGCATCGCCTTGCGCTCCTCGGCGGAATAACCGCCGTCCCGCGCGACGGGATGCAACACAACCCAGCGGAAGCCGGGGCCGCGCCGCTCCAGCTCCGACGACAGAGCCGGGTACGCCGCCGAGCCCGCCGTCTGCCGCGTCTCTTCTCCGGAGACGCGGAAGGCCGTGCGCTCCAGCAGCAGACGAGCTTCCGTCGCCGTCGCCGGCTCGTTCTCCGCCATGCCTTCGGCTCCATGCGACGAAGGAGCAGAGCCGCCCGCAGGCGGCGAAGCGAAGTCGAGTCCGTCCAGCACGCGAAGCAGCTCCTCCGGCTCCATCTCGTACTTGGAGATATAGTCGCTCACGCCAAGGCGGATCGCCTGGCGGGTATATTCGAAGTCGTTGTAGCTGCTCAGCACGACGACCCGGGCGCCGGGAATGACCGTTCGCAGATTGCGAATCAGCTCGAAGCCGTCCATGCCCGGCATCCGGATGTCCGTCAGCACCACGTCGAACGCTTGACGCGCGCAGGCGGCCAGCGCCTCCTCGCCGTTCTTGTATACGCCGGTTATCCGGTAGCCGTGCGCCTCCCAATCGATCATCGACTGCAAGCCGATCCGCACGAGCGATTCGTCATCCACGATCATGACGTTGCGCATGATTATCGTCCCCCTCCTTCGTCAGCCTTCCTCCGTCTGCCTCTGTCCGCCTGCTCTGTCACCCTTCCTCCGTCAGCAGAGGCAGCCGAACCGTCAGCGTTGCGCCGACGCCCGGGGTGCTGTCGATCGAGAGCCCGTATTGCGCTCCGTAATGGAGCTGAACGCGTTCGTGCACGCTCCGCAGCCCGATCCGCGCGCCGCCCGATTCTCCCGGAGCCGCGCGGCCGCCAAGGCTGGCGACGACCTCGGCACGCCTCTCCGCCGTCATGCCGACGCCGTTGTCCGCAACGGTCAGCACAAGCGTCGTCCCGTCCGAAGCGGCGGCGACCGCAATCTCGCCCGGCCGCTCCGAGCCGGCCAGCCCGTGCAGCAGCGCGTTCTCGATCAGCGGCTGGAGCAGGAACTTCGGCACGAACGCATTCTCCAATGCCGACGGAACGTTCACGGCGAAGCCGAAGTGCTGATAGCGGACCTGCTGGATCGTCACGTAGTTCCTCAGCATCTCCAGCTCCGTGCTCAGCCGGGCCGGGCCGCCGTCGCTGCGAAGCGCGTACGTGAGCAGCTTGTTCAAGGAGTCGACCGTCTCCTTGATATTATCCTGCCGCTGAATAATTGCCATCCAGCGAATCGAATTCAGCGTATTGTGCAGGAAGTGAGGCGAGAGCTGATTCTGCAGCACCCGAATCTCGGCCTCCTTCTTCATGCGCTCCTGACGGGACGCCTCCTCGATCAACTGTTCGATCTCGTACATAACGGAGATAAACGTGTCGTTCATCTCGACGATCTCGATGGCTCCGCCGAACCGCTTCAAGCGTCCCGGACGAACCCCCTTGATCCCCTGCTTCATGTTCATCATAAGCCGCCGGATCGGCATGACCAGATCGATGACGAGCAGCTGCGTGAAGACGAGTCCGAGCCCGATGCAGCCGAGGACGATGAAGCCCGCCATGCGGGCCGTCCGGTAGATCGGCTCGTACAGCTGGTCGAGGGGGAGCCGGGCGGACAGCTGCCAGCCGTTGCGGATCGTGTCCTGCGAATAGGTGAGCAGTTGGCGTTCGCCGGTCCGAAGCTCCGTGTCGTTGCCGAGCAGCTCCTCGCCGGTATCGGACAGGAGCCGGATCGCGGCGTTCTCCCGGAAGCGGGTCTGTTCGAAAATATCGGTAATCGCGTCGGTGCGAATAACAACGGTGAGCGTGCCGAGCACGTTCAGCTTCTTGTCGCGAATCGAGCGGCCGAGCCTGAACGCCTCGAATGCCGAATAGCCGTCGCTGTAGGCTTGCGGCCGGAACCAGACGGCCCCGCCCTTCATCGCCGCCACCTGCTCCTCGTATCCGGCTTCCCCGACGCCGAAGCTGTCGATCGCATTGGTGCCGTACGTATAATCGGCATCGGGCGTCGTCAGCTTGATCGCGCGGACGTAGGAGTTCTGGTCGGCTCCGAGCCAGAACACGTTAAGCCGCTCGTTGATCGCGCTCTGCATCTCGAACCGCTCGTAGACGGACGACGGCTTGACCGCCAGACGCGCCAGCAGCTCGTCGTCGGTCATGATCTGCTTGCTGAGCTGCTCGTAGCTTCGCAGCCGGTCGTCGATCTTCTGGCCCATGAGGCCGAGCAGATCGGTCGCATACTCCGAGGTGCGCGACTTGGACGATTCCGTGTAGCTGTCCGTCAGGATATAGATGCCGGCCAGCGCCGGGAGCAGAATAAGGGGCAGGTAGACAAGCGGCAGCTTAAGCGGGAGGCGAATGCGCCGCCATCCCGGCGGACGCAGCTTCCAGACATTCATGGCGGCTCCTCCATCCGACAGCGGTGTTCGAGTTGCTGTAAGCGCTGTCGCCACCATTGTAACACAACCCGCAGACACGGGCGCGAGCCTCCGGCCATCCCGCGTTCGGCTTCGCCGCCGCTTCTACAGCCGCAGCGAGCATCCCTCCTCGAGCGACCGTCCGCCGTTCACGACCAGCTCCAGCGAGCGCGCCGCATCGGCATACGGAGAGCGGATGCCGGAAGGTTCGCCCGTGCGCGCCGCCGACAGGAAGGCGTCCGCCTCGGCGGCGTACATATTCTCTTCCGGGAACCGCTCGTCGAGCTCCTCGCCCTTGAACGTGCCGAACAGACGGCTGCCGAGCCGCGTCAGATCGACGATCAGCCGATAGTCGCTCCCGAGCAGCTCGATCTTCGCCTGCGAGTCGGCCACGCCCCACGAGTGGGTATGCGTATGCAAGGTGCCGGATGTGTAAGCGATCTGCACGACGACGTTGTCCTCGACGGTATACTCTTCGCTTCGGGGCCGCTGGACATTGCTGCCGAACGCGTGAATGCCGACGGCCTCGCCGCCGTCCGCAACGTCCAGCCCCGCCGCATAGCGGGCGGCGTCGATCAGATGAATGCCCTGATCGAACAGCGGGCCGCCCGAGCGGTCCTTGTCGTACAGCCAGCGCGGCGTCGTCGCTCCGGGAAGCCCCGCGCCGCATACGTGCACGCTCCGCACCAGCGGCACGGCGCCCCCGTCGCCGCGAATCCGCTCCCGCGCGGCGGAGACGGCTCCCGTGTAGCGATACATGAAGCCGACCGAACACACGATCCCGCTGTCGCGCACGATAGCCGCGATGTCCCGCGCTTCTTCGGCCGTGCGAGCCGGCGGCTTCTCGACGAAGCAGGCGATGCCCCGCTCGGCCGCTTCCCGGATCGGCTCCTTGCGCACGCCCGGGGGCGTGCAGACGAACAGAGCGTCGATCCTCTCGCGGCGCAGCATGACTGCATAATCCGTGTACGGCTTGGCTCCGTATTCGGCGGCGACCGATGCGGTTCGCCCCTCGTCGGTGCCGCACACGGCAACGATGTCGACATCTCCCCTGCGCTTCAGATTGTCCATATGCCGGCGGCCGATGACGCCGATGCCGATGACGGCGATGTTCATGTTCGTTCGCCCCTCTCCCATTCGTCCTGCCCGCGGCGCGGGCAGGCTCTCATTCCTCGCGACGGCCGCGAATGCGCAGCACGGCGTCCGTCGGCGTGGTCCAGTTCACGGTCATCGTCCGGGCATGCGGCGCCGGAGAGTCGTTGCGCATCGCGACCTCGTCATGCTCGCAGGCTCCGCCCTCCACAACGAGGATATCGCGGCCCGAGCGGAATTCCGCCGTTCCTTCCGACAGCCTGCGAATGCCCGGGCCCATCGTCTCCAGACGATCGCCCCGCAGCTCGCCTTCGTCGCCGGGGAACAGGCACACCGCCTGCAGATAGATGCCGCGCCCGTCTCCGGCCGCCACGCGGATGTCGAGCCCGTCGTCGTGCAGAGTCAGCTCCATCGCGGCGCGGGTGCGCACGACGCCGATCCGGCTGCGCAGATGATTCGGCATGGCGACATAGCTGCCGCGCGCCGCTCTCGTCCGCTCCTCCGGCAGCGGGCCGAAGTAGCAGCCTTCCAGCTCCGCCTCCAGCCGGAAGCGGTCGTCCGCAAGCCGCTCGATCGTCGGGAAGGACACCGCCCCCGCTCCGAACCAGCCGATGCCGAGCTTCAGGGCGAGCAGCCGGGCTTCGCCGTACTGGACGTACAGGCATTCCGGCTGGCCTGCCATCGCCGTCACGCTGAGCGGCCCCCGGCGATGCCTCAGCACGGGAGCGCCGTGCGGATGCTTGACGACCGGTCCCGCATACGGCACGCGATCGGGTACGGGAGCGCTGTTGCCTTCGCCGAGCAGCACCGTGTAGCGCTCGGAGAGCGGCGCCGCTTCGACCGTCGGCTCCATTCGCTCCGGCTCGAGCGTCCAGTGCAGCAGCGCGAGACTGCCGCGCGGCGCGGTGCGGGCCGCTATGCCCGCCAGCGCGGCCAGCTCCGGATCGCGGTCGCGGGCGGCCATCAGGTGGAACGCCGCGTAGTAGCGGTCGTCCATGCGGGCGATCTGCCCGAGATCCTGGCGTCCGGAATATTCGGTCGCCAGCGTATCGCCCGGATGCAGCAGCCAGCGCATCATGCGCAGCGTCCGGCCGGCCGCCTCGAGCGAGGGCTCGTGCCCGAATACGACGCCGACGGTGTGAAGGTAATACGCGCAGATCGCGTTGTAGATCGAATTGCTGCGCTCCGTCCATTCTCCGTAGTCGGTAACGTCCAACCCTTCGTTCAGGAAGAGGAATGCCCTCTCCCGATAGCCCTCGTCGCCGAACAGCTCCTCCAGCTTGGCCAGCGCGGACGCCACGACCCAGCGATGATTGGGCGTATGAATTCCTCCCTCCAGCAGCGCCGGCGACGCGCGCCGCAGGAACAGCAGCAGCGTCTCTACGGTTCCGGAGGTCCCCGTCCCTCCTCGCTTCTGCAGCAACTGGACGATCAGCGCGGCCATATGGGCGGTAAACGCGGTGTCGGGCGGAGAATCGATGTTGCAGTTGTAGAGCGAGACATTGCCGCTCGGAAGCTGAATGCCGAGCAGCTCCTTCGCCGTCCGCTCCATGTCGGCAGCCAGCTCCGGGCTCCGATGCAGGCGCGACTCCGGATGGCTGTGCAGTACCGCCAGCAGCGCCAGCCGATTCAGCTCCCGTCCCTGTACCCTGCGCCTGCGCTTCCCTTCCCGTTCCGCCCGCATGACGTCCCGTTCCTCCGCGAATCTGCTCTCCTGAAGCCGGATAAGCTCCCGGACATGCTCTGTCGTCCGCATCGAATGCATCGGCGGCTCCTCCTCTCGGCTTCTCGCACAATCGTCCGGGAACGGGGCCGCTGCTGCGGCCCGGCCCGGACGATGGCCTTGCGGGTTATTCGTTGGTCGTCTTCCAGTTCATCGCGACGAGACTCTGCGTCACTTCCGCGTCGTATTCCTCGCCGCCGTTCTTCTTCCAGCCGGTGACGACGTTCTCCCATTCCGCATCGAAGTCCTTGGCGATGACCGCCTTGGACAACGCATCGTACAGGAATTGGGTGATGTTGGCGACGCTCTTGTCCGAGACGGGACGCGGCGTGTCGATCAGCGGCCCCTGCTTGCCGTAATTCTCGAAGGACCGGTAATACGGGTCGAGAATGTCGGCGATCTCGTCGGGATTGGATTCGTTGGCATACAGCTCCTTGATCTGCTCCTTCGTCGGATTGCCCATGTAGCCTTGCGTGAGCAGGTTCAAGTCCTTGAAGTACCAATCGATCTCCTCGGCGTTCTTGGCCGGATCGATCGCGACGAACAAGCCGTCTTCTTCCTTGTAGTGAACGCCCTCGATGCCGCCTTGCACCAGCGTGATGTTCTTGGCGAGGAAGTTCAGGTACTTGATGGCGGCCGCCGGATTCGGGGACGACTTGGGGACGAGCGACAGCAGGCCGTAGACGTTGGCCATCGTCATCGCTTGCGTGCCATTGGGCCGCACGAGCGGGTCGAGCGTCACCCACGTGGCGTCAGGCACCGACTTGCGCGTCTCCTTGGTGACGACCCACGGGTCCTCGTTGGACTCCATGAAGCCGGATACGCCGGACGTGTAGTTCTGGATGAACTGCTGCGAATTGACGTCGGTGACGAATTCCTTGGAGATGAGGCCTTCCTTGTACAGCTTGTTCATGAAGCGGAAGAATTCCTTGCCTTCCTCCAGCGCAACCGCGGAATGGAACTCTCCGTTCTCGAAGTTGCCGCTCGGCATGTACATCTCGGTGGCCGGCCCGTCGGTCGCCACGCCGGCGCCCCACATCGGCCCGAAGAAGAAGCCCTTCATGCCCTGCGAGATGGCCGGCAGCGCCCACGGCACGACATTGTCCTTGCCGACGCCGCCGGGGTCCTGCTCCTTGAACGCCTTCAGCGTCTCGTACAGCTCGTCGAGCGTTGTCGGCGCCTTGAGTCCCAGCTTGTCGAGCCAATCCTGGCGGATCTTCATGTTCGACGCCGCCGCCGTGCTCATCCGCATGGCCGGGATCGCATAGCGCTTGCCCTTGTATGTGCCGGCCACGTCAAGCGCCGGACCGATCAGGCTCTTGATGTCGGGGCCGTACTGGTCGAGCAGGTCGTCGAGCTCCCACAGGCCGCCCTGCTCCGCCCACTTGAACATCGCGTTCATGTCGTAGGTGATGATGATGTCGGGACCGCTGCCGGAAGCCATCCAGACGCTGTTCTTCTCGCTCTCCTGCGAGCGGGGCAGAACGACGTACTCGACGTCGAGCCCTTCCTTGCGAGCTTCCTCCTGCAGCTTCTTGACGATGACCGTGTCGGTCAGCTTCTGGCCGTTCGGCGAATTCGAGCGGTCCCACAGCGATACACGAACCTTCTCCAACTTGCCGGGCTCGGACGATCCGCTCGCCGACCCGCTTGCCGAATCCGAACCGGACGGCGAACCGCCGTTGCCGCCCCCGGCGCATGCGCCGAGCGACAGCGTCAGGACGAGCGCCATCGCCGCCTGCCCGCTTCTGTGCCAACTCCCCTTCATGTGCATAGCCTCCTCGATATGGATGCGTAACTGTTTATGCTGAAGCCGGTCGCGCGAAGCCGCGCAAGCCGGACCTTCATCCCTTGACGGAGCCGAGCATGGACCCCTTGACGAAGTATCGCTGAAGGAACGGATAGACGATCAGGATCGGCACGGTCGCCACGACGATGACGGCCGCCTTCAGCGATTCCTGAATGACGGTGAACTTGCTCTCCATCGACATCTGCTCGAGCGACGTGTCCATCTGCGACAGCAGCAGGATGTTGCGCAGCTTCGCCTGCAGCGTCAGAAGATCGGGGTCGTCGATATAGAGCACCGCGCCGAAGTAGGAATTCCAGTGGCCCACCGCATAGAACAAGCCGATCGTCGCCAGCGACGCCCCGGAGAGCGGCAGCAGGATTCGGACGAGGTAACGGATGTTGCCGCAGCCGTCCATGATCGACGCCTCGCGCAGCTCGTCGGGAATGCTCTGGAAGAAGCTCTTCATGATGATGACGTTGAACGCGCTGATCAGCCCCGGAAGAATGAGCGCCCACAGCGTGTTCAGCAGGTGCAGCGACTTGACGACCAGGAACAGCGGAATCATGCCGCCGCTGAACAGCATCGTGACGACCATGAAGCGCATGAAGATGCCCCTGCCCTTCAGGTCCCGCCGCGACAGCGGATAAGCGGTTATAATGGTGAAAAGCAGGTTCAGCGAGGTGCCGACAACCGTCAGGAACACGGTGACGAGCAGCGCGCGGATAACGGAGCTGTCTTCCAGAATCATGGCCATCGAGCCGGTCTGGAATTCAACGGGCCACAGCAGCACCTTGCCGGTCTGGATCGCGTTGCTGCTGCTGAAGGCGCTTGCAAGCGTGTTCAGGAAGGGAAACAGACAGATGAATGTAAACAGGATGAGCAGGATGTACACCGCCGATTCGAACACCCGCTCGCCCGGCGTCCTCCTCGGCCGCTTGCGCAGCCGGGTCCCGGAGCGGGCCCCGGGCCGGGCAGGCGCCTTCCTCGTCTCGCCGCCTGCCGAACCTCCGCTTACCATAGCCCCTCGCCTCCCGCTTTTCTCGCAAAATGATTGGCCGTCACGACCAGACACAGATTAATGACCGACTGCACCATGCCGACCGCGGTCGTCAGGCCGAACTCGCCTTGCTTGATGCCGACCTGGTAGATGTACGTGCTGATGACCTCGGACACGTCGCCGACGACCGGATTGGCCAGCGCCAACGGCTGCTCGATGCCGATCGACACCATCTGGCCGACAGCGAGAATAAAGAGGATGACGATCGTCGGCATGATGCTCGGCAGCGTGACGCTGAAGATCTTGCGAATGCGCCCCGCGCCGTCGATGGACGCGGCCTCGTACAGCGCCGGATCGATCGCCGTGATCGCCGCCAGATAGATGATGGTGCCCCAGCCCGCGCTCTGCCAGACGGCCGACAGCGTGTAGACGATGACCCACCATGTCTGATCCGCCATGAAGTAGATCTCCTCGACCCCCGCCCAGCGCAGAAGCTGGTTGACGACGCCGTACTTCGGCGACAGCACCGCGTAGACGATGCCCCCGAGCACGATCCAGGACATGAAGTGCGGCAGGTAGAGCAGCGACTGCGAGATTCGCTTCAGCGACCGGGCCCGCACCTCGTTCAGCATCAGCGCGAGCACGATCGGCGCGGGGAAGCAGACGAGCAGGCCGAGCAGGTTCAGCATCAGCGTGTTGCGCGTAATGCGGAAGAACTCGGGGATCGAGAGCATCTCCCGGAAGTTGTCGAGTCCCGCCCAGCCGCTGTCCCACACCCCTTGGAAAATGTTGTAGTCCTTAAAGGCGATGACGAGACCGCCCATCGGGATGTAGGCGAATACGATAAAGAATACGGCGGCAGGCACGAGAAGCAAGTACAAGTCATAGTTGCGCTTCCACTCCTTCAACGTCCGATCCCCTCCTTCTGCGTTCCGTTGTTCGCTGCGGCAGCCGACAATTGAAGTATAGAAGCTGATGTAAGCGTTTCAAATATGGTATTTTGCACGTTTTATTAGTTTTCTTGCTGCGGATTCCCCGCCGCTTGCTTCAGGCTCTCGGCGAGCATAAGCAGCGCCATCGACTGGCCGTACGGCATCGGGCAGCACGGAATCTCCTTGTAGAAGTCCAGCGTCCGGCCCATGCGCGTTCCGTAGGAGACGCCCTGCACGGCCCCCTCCTCGTCGATCCTCTCCGTTACCGCCCGCAGCGCCCGCAGGCCGACCTCCCGGTAAGCTTCGTCGAGGTAGCCCTTGCGCACCGCCTTGAGCAGCCCGTAGGCGAACCCGGCCGTCGCCGAGGTCTCCTCGTAAGCTCCGGGATCGTCGAGGAGCGTGCGCCACATGCCGGACGGCTCCTGCAGCTCCGCCAGCTTCGCCGCCTGCCGTTCCAGCGACGACAGCAGGAACAGCCTCACGCCCTGCGGCACGTCGACCATATCCAAATAATCGACGAGGCCGGCCGTATACCAGGCGTTGCCGCGCCCCCAGCGGGCCCCGGCGAAGTGGTGGCCCTCCTTGAAGGTCCAGCCGTGGAAGAACAGCCCGGTGGCCGGGTCGGTCAAGTACTTGAGATGCACAAGGAACTGCCGCACGCTCTCCTCCACGTACGGACGGTGGTCCAGCAGCATGCCCATCCGCCCGAGGAACAGGACGGTCATGTACAGCGTATCGTCCCACAGCTCTCCCTCGTTCGGACTGTCGACGGCCGTATGAGCGATGCCCGCCTCCGGCGTGCGCGGCATGTCGTGCGCGGCGTAATCCGCCCATTCCTCGCAGATGCGCAGGTAGACGTCCCGGCCCGTCTCCTCGTACAGGAAGCTCAGCGTCAGAAGCGGACACATCGTATTGACGTTCTTGGCCGGCAGGCCGGCTTCGATATGCCGGTCGAACCAGTCGGTCAAGTAATCGAGCAGGGCGCGGTCGCCCGATTCCTTATAGTACAAGTAGAGCGAGAACAGCCCGACACCCTGCGACCAGTCCCACACCTCCATCGAGATAATGCTGTCCGCCGTGTCCTCCCGGATCGAGACTCTCAAGTTGCGCATGCCCGCGATAACGCGCCGAATAAGCTCCTCTGCGGTACGACGGTCGATTCTGTCGATTCTGTTGGTTCTGTTGGTTCTGTTGGCGTTCATGAATGCTCACTCCCGTTGCGATTGATGCCGAGCCTTCCCGGCCCGGCGGATCGATATTGCCGGCGCCGCCGCGGCGATGAAGAACGCAGGCGAATTCACGCCCGCCGCATCTCTGCGAAGGCGCGGTCCAGATCGGCCAGCAGCGCGTCCGCCCGCTCCAGGCCGACGGAGATGCGCAGCAGCCGCTGCGGCATGCCGGTGCGCCGGGACGCCTCCTCGTCCAGATCGAGGCCCGGCGAATTGATCAGACTCTCGAAGCCTCCCCAGCTCGGCCCTTCCTCGAACAGCCGCAGCGCCTTGACGAACGCCGCAGCCTGCTCCCGCGTTCCGCGCGGCACGAAGCCGAGCAGGCCGGAGAAGCCGCTCATCTGGCGGCGCGCAAGCTCGTGCTGCGGATGGCTCGGCAGGCCCGGATAGAGCACGCGCTCCACGGCCGGGTGCCGCTCCAGCCATGCGGCGATTCGCAGCGCGCTCTCCTGGTGCCGCTCCATTCGCAGCGGCAGCGTGCGCAGCCCGCGGATCAGCAGCCACGCCTGATGCGGGTCCATCGCCGCTCCGAACAGGCCGCGCTCCTCGTGCGTCACCCGCTCCATCCGCTCCCGGCTTCCGATCAGGACGCCGGCGAGAATGTCGCTGTGCCCGCCCATGTACTTGGTCGCCGAATGCACGACCATATCGATGCCGAAGGCGAGCGGATTCTGGAACAGCGGCGTCGCCCAGGTGTTGTCGACAATCGTCGCCGCGCCCCGGGACCGGGCCAGCTCCGCGACGGCGCGCAGATCCTGCAGCGTGAACAGGTTAGACAGCGGCGTCTCCAGGTAGATCGCCCGCGTCTGCGGACGCAGCGCCGCCTCGAACTCGTCGAGATCGGTTCCGGAGACGAAGGTCGTCTCCACGCCGAAGCGCGCCATATAGCTCTCGAGGAAAAAGCGGGTCGGCGCGTACACCCGGGACGGACAGACGATGTGGCAGTCCCGTTCCATGACGCTCATGAGCGCAGCCGAGATCGCGGCCATGCCCGAGGAGAAGCAGCGCGCCGCCTCTCCCCCTTCCATGGCGGCGAGCTTGCGCTCCGCAATCTCGATCGTCGGATTGGTTACGCGCGTGTACGTGTAGCCCTGATTCGAACGCTTGCGGGTGAACAGCGTGTTCTGGAAGATGGGCGGCACGATTGCGCCGAGATAACGGTCGTAGTCGTCCCCCAGGTGCCCGCAGATGTCGTCGAAGTCCGACGCACCGGACTCCGCAGCGGAAGCGCTCGGGAGCGCTTCGTCTGGATCGGATTCCCGCTTGCCCGCATTCTCATCCATATCAAGCCCCTCCGTCCGTCTCCCAGCGATACTCGGCCTTGAACAGGGTCCGCTGCCCGGTGCGGCGCACGAGCACGCCCCAGCGCAGCTTGTCGAGGCGATGCTCGCAGCCCCGGAATACGTAGATCTCCGTGCCGGGAGCTCCCTCCATTCTCAGCGTCACCCGCTTGTCCGCCAGCGTCCACGTCGCTTCCCAGTCGCCGTCGGTGTCGCAGCGCGCCGTCTCCTGCATCAGCCGGTAGCCGTCCCCGTCGCCCGGCGGCGGGCAGGGCGCGAAGACAAGCGGCGAATCGAAGCGGCCCTCGCAGTGGAACAGCCAATCGAACTCGTGAAGCTCGTCGTGTCCGTCCGCGGGCCGCACCTCGAACTCGTCGCTCAGCGAGTCGGGCCGCAGCTTCAGCCCGCGCGCGAAGCCGATTCCGGGGTAGACCTCCTCGGCCGCCGCGACGCAGCTCGCCGTCTCGGCGTCGAAGCGCTCCATCGTGCCGAACGGCCGCAGCGGCTGGCTTCGGCGGTCGAGCATAACCGAGTTGTGGGCGATCGTCTTGCGCTGCCATTCCTTGAACAAGGTCGAGCCGTACCCGCTGTTCGAGATATCGCGAGAGACGACCTCGTCCCGGACGAACCATTCGAAGTTCATGATGTCCGCGTGGGAATGTCCCTCGATGACATAGCCGTACTTCAGGAAGACGGCCGACCCGCCGCTGCGCAGCAGCGCGAAGCAGATGTCCGGGTCGAAGCGGGAACGGCCGTCCGGCAGGCCCGGCTCGTCCGGGTCGAAGCTCTCCCGGTCCCAGTCTCGCCCGAACAGCAGCCGCGCCACGCCGCCGATGCTCGCTCCCGGATGCGCCGGATCGGGCCGCTCGTAGCAGCGCGCCAGCGCATAGCGGTACGGGGCGCGGTCGACCACGGCTTGCATCCATTCGTATTGGTGCGCGTAATTGCCGAACCGCAGCAGCGGCCAGCCGTCGTTCGGATTGGGGAATTCGCCGTTCGGGAACGCGTACTTCACCGGATAAGCGTACATGCGCACCAGCGCGTCCTCCAGCTCCGGGAAGTCGTAGCCGTACCGCTTGCAGAACGCGAAGTAGTACGTCAGCCCTTCGGCGCAGTAGAAGTGGTAATGGAACGAGGCTTCGTACCAGAAGCCTTCGGGCAGCAGTCCCTCGGCCAGCTTGCGCTTGATGCCGTGCTCTCCCTCGGCGGCACGGCGGCACAGCTCCGGCTCGTCGAAGAACAGGCCCGTCATGCCGGCCGCCGCCTTCATCCAGCAGATGATATTCGGCGTCACGCCGACCTTGTCCAGCAGGAACTCCGCCTCCGGCAAGAAAAACCGCTGCTTATAGCGGTCCAGCTCCGCGGACGACAATTCGTCCTTCACCAGCTCCATGCCGCTCAGCAGCCAGATGACGGCGACGCCGTCCGTCAGATCGCAGCCGGTGAAGAGCCCCTCCTGTCCGGGAGGAGTGCGCACCCGGAAGCTGCCGTAGTTCAGGCACAGGAAGTCGAGCACCCGGCGGACGAACGCCAGGTAAGCGGGATCGCCGTACAGCTTGTAAAGTATGGCCGCCTGGAACAGATGCGTGCTTGCCGCCATCCGGTACAAGTAGCACCAGGCGTCGTCCGCCTCCGCGTCGACGCGCGCCTCGCCGCAGCCGGTGCAGATGTGCTCGCCCGGGCGTGCCGGGTCGAACGCCAGCGCCGCGAAGCACTTGTCGCAGAAGTAGTGGTGACCCCAGCCCGCAACCCGGTCCGCGTCGTCCTCGTAGTGGGCAACCCACCAGTCCGTCTGCGGACGGAAGCCGTCCACGATCGCCCGCGCCCAATCGCGATCCGCGATCTTGTCGCGGATCGCCTGCCAATCCTCGACCATCCGTCGAGCTTGCTTCATTGTCGGCCGCCCCCTTCGGGTAAGCCTTGCACGCGGCAAGGCCGATAGGCGCAACGGAGCGCCGGCGTCATCCCGGGAACGGGAGACGCGCGACGCTCCGGCGCGCGCATCTGTATTGTCGCAGTCCGTGCAACCGCTTACCAGATGGCAGAATTGACGTTATATTAGCTATTTTGCTGTGCTTCCTCCTGTCGGCGTTCCGTTGGAGCCTCAGCCCGGCGGCGCGGTTCCCGGCTTAGCGGGAGCATCGTCGGGGCCCGCGAGGGCATCGCCAAGGCCCGCGGGGGCATCGTCCGTCGCCTCCCTGCGCACGGCAGGCAGCCGGACGCGCACCTTCGTTCCCTCGCCCTTGCGGCTCGTGATCGACAGGCCGTAGCTGTCGCCGTGCAGAATGCGAATGCGCCGGTGAACGCTGAGAATGCCGACGTTCGTATGCTTGCCGCCGCCCTCCCGCGTCTCCGCCCGGTCGGGGCGCAGCAGCCGCTCGGCCTTCTCGCGCTCCATTCCGACGCCGTTGTCCTCGACCTCCAGCGCCAGATCCCCCTGCTCCTCGCGGCAGCGGATCGTAATTCTCGCCTTGCCGGGCTTCTCTTCGATCCCGTGCACGATCGCGTTCTCTACGAGCGGTTGAAGGATGAACTTGGGCACGCGGCAGTCGTCCAGCGCCTCGTCGGTCTCGATCTCGACCGCAATCCGGTCGCCGTAAACAATCTGGTGGATGGCCAGGTAGCCGCCGACGAACTCGAGCTCCTCCCGGAGCGACACGTCGTCGCCCTTCTTGCCGAGACTGTCGCGGAGCAGCCGCCCGAGCAGGTAGATCAGCTCGCCGATCTCCTCTTCGCCCTTGAGCTTCGCCATGCTGTAGATCGTCTCGAGCGTATTGTATAGAAAATGCGGGTTCATCTGCGCCTGCAGCGCTTTGTAATCGAGCTGGAGCGCCCGGAACTCGGCTTGCTGGGCGAGCATCTTCTCGCGGTAGACGGAGTGGAACAGGTCGTCGATCTTCTCGGCCATCGAGTTGAACTTGGCGGCCAGCAGGCCAACCTCGTCGCGGCCGCTGGGCACGATCCGCTCGTGCTTGGAGTCGAGCGTGAAGCGGGACATGCTCTGCAGCAGCATCGAGATGTTGGCGGTTATGCGCTTGGAGATGCGGGCCGCCATCAGGGAGGCGAGCAGCAGGGCGACCAGCAGCGTGCCGATCGTCCAGAACTTCAGGCTCTCCGTCCCTCGGGTCAGGCGACCGACGTCGATGATCTGCACGATTCTCCACTTGTCGTAGTCGGTTGCGAGAACGCTGCTGATGTAATGCTTGCCGCCGTACTCGAAGTCGCTGCGCGCGTCGGACCGATACAGCCCGCTCTGCATGTAACGCTGAGCGGCGCCGCTCAGCGCCGTCGGCGCGAACAACTGGTCCGACTCGTTCAGAATCAGCACGTCGCCGTCCATCAGGTTGCGGACCTTCGCCAGAATGTCGCCGATATAGCCGTTCTCGACGCCGATCACAATGACGCCGACATAGCCCGACGTCTCGATGTCGTAAAGCGCCTTCGCCATGTACAGCGTATCGTCCTCGCCGCGGAACCAGAGCGCGCGTCCCCGCCGCTCCTTGATGTCGTCCAGGCCGAGGCTGCGCAGCAGCTCGGCGCCGTCCTGCCGGACGGCCTTGCGCTTCACCTCGTACGTCCGGCCCTCCGCATCCAGAATGGACACCGACAGGTAGGAATCCTCGAAGAAGAGCACATCGTTCAGGAAATCATTGATGTAGCGGCTGCGCGCATACTCCTCCTCCGCGCTGTCGGCCTTGAGGCTGAGCGTGCCGCTGAGCGAGGAGTTGCGGAACTGCTGGAACGCCATCTGCTCGATGTCCGTCGTCAGCTTGTCCACGTTGATGCCGATCTGGCCGATCAGATATTGCGAGAACTCGCCGGAGTTGCGCTTGATGACGCCGACCGACACGATGTAATTGACTCCGCTGATCAGGCAGACCGTAATCATGACAATTACGATAAACGACAGCAGGAACTTCGTGCGAAGCTTGGCGTCGCCGTAGAGGCTGCGAAGGCTGCGCAAGCGGTCACCGCCCTTCTATTCCGATTCGCCGACGTGATAGAGACATTCCGCCAGCAGCAGCAGCGTCAGCGACTGCCCGTAAGGCATCGGGCAGCGCGGCACGGATCGGTAGTACTCCAGCGTCGGGCCGATCCGGGTGCCGTAGGACACCCCTTGCACCCGCCCCTCCTCGTCGATCCGCGACAGAACGGCGCGCAGTGCCGACAGGCCCGTCTCCCGGTAATCCTCGCTGATATAGCCCCGGCGCACCGCCTTCAGCAGCGCATAGGCGAGCCCGGCCGTCGCCGACGTCTCCTCGTAGCTGCGCTCGTCGTTCAACAGCGTGCGCCACATTCCTTCCGCGGTTTGCAGCTCCGCCAGTCTGCGCGCCAGCCGCTCCAGGGAGGCGATCAGATGCAGCTCGATGCCCAGCGGCAGCTCCACGATATCGAGGTAGTCAACCAGTCCGGCCATGTACCATGCGTTGCCGCGGCCCCATAGCGCACCGGCATAGTTGTCGAGTCGGTCGAAGGACCAGCCGTGATAGATCAGGCCGGTCGACGTGTCCGTCAGGTACTGCAGATGAACGAGGAATTGGCGCGCGCTCTCCTGCACGTAGAAGTCCCGCCTCAGAAGCATTCCCATCCGCCCGAGGAACAGCACCGTCATGTACAGCGTCTCGCTCCGAAGCTGCTGATCGTTGGGCCCGTCCAGCGTCGAGTGGGCGATGCCGAACTCCTGCGTGCGCGGCATCTCCTCGGCCGCGTAGCAGGCCCATTCCTCGCAGATCGCCAGGTACTCCGGATTATGCGTCTCCTCGAGCAGATAGCTTAACGTAAGCAGCGGGCAAGTCGTGTTGACGTTCTTCTCCGGCAGCCCCTCGGCGATGCGCGCATCGAACCAGCCGGTCAGGTAACGCAGCGTTCCGGGGTCGCCCGTATTCCGGTAATACTGGTACAGGGAGAACAGCGCGACGCCCTGCGACCAGTCCCATTCGTCCATCGAGATGAGACTGACGGGGGTATCCTCCGCGATACCGATCTCCAGAGACTGCATGCCGGCGATCACCCGCGCGATCAGTTCCTCGATCTCTTGCTTCTGCCATTGCGCCGACCTCATCGGTCTTCCCTCCAGCCGCCTGACGGACCGGCCGGATGCCGGCCGTGTCCGCCGTTCTTGTATTCCTTGGGCGAGATTCCCTCGACCTTCTTGAACACCTGGTAGAAATAAGCGTATTCCTTGTAGCCGACCATCTCGCCGACCTCGTTCACCTTATGGCGCGGCTCCCGCAACAGCCTCTTGGCCGCCTCGATCCGCGCCTTCACCACCAGATCGACGAAGTTGATGCCCGTCTCCGCCCGGATGAGGCGGCTGAGATAACCCGGACTCAGGCCGAATTGCTCGGCGAGCGTCGTCAGGGCGATCGGCTCGGCGAAGTTCACGTTGATGTAGTCGATCGCCTTCTTGACGACAAGGCTGTATTCCTTGTCTCCGCCCTCCAGCTTGCCCTTCACCTCGGCGATGAACGACGACAGGTAGTCGGACGCCTCCTTCATGTCCGTCAGGCGGTATACGTCCTCCAGAATCTCGTCGATGCTCCGGTCGAAGCCGAATTCGTCGCCCGTCGTCCGATAGTAGTACCGGGCCGCGGCCAGGCACATATCGGACAGCAGCCCCTTCGCCACCCGGATGTTCCCTTCGCTGTACACCTTGACCCGTTCGAGGAACCGCTCCAGATGTCCCGCCATCTCGGCGGCCGTGGACTGCTCCAGCATGCGGTTGAATTCCTCCAGGTCGCGGATGATCGCGAAGCGGCTCCCTTCCCCGGCCGGATCGGCCGGCGCGGGCAGCAGCACCGGCTCCTCGGTGCGGAAGAAGCTCTCTTCCATCAGCGCGGACGCCTCCGCGAACGCCTCGCGCAATTGTTCGAGTCCCCGGTAGGTCGAGCTGACCGCCAGGCAGCACGACCAGCCTCCCCGCTCCCGGGCCAGCTCGATCAAGTCGTGGCAGAAGCCTTGCAGCTTCATGCGGGCTTCGCGCGGCGTCAGCGGCTTCGGCAGCAGGCACACAAGCGCAAGCTCGTCCGGCAGGCTCGCCTCGACCAGCCCGAAGTCGCGCCTGGTCACCGCCTGCCTGGCCAGCTCCGCGACCTCTCCGCGCCGGCCGGGAGCGATCGCATGGCTGTCGGCCGCAGCGACGGAGCCGGACGCCCGCTTGCTGCGGACGATGACGACGGCGCAGCGGCTCCAGGAGAGTCCGAGCTCCGCGGCCGTCCGGGCCAGCTCGCTCCCCGCGGGCCCCGCCCCGCCGATCAGCTCGGAGACGAGCCGGCTGCGCAGCGGCGGGAGCGAGCTGCGGTGCCGCTCCTCCAACTGGCTGTAGGCTTCCTCCCTCTGCGCCTCGCGCAGCCGCTCCGAGCGCTCCCGCGCGATCTCGTCCGCGGCCAGCCGAATGACCCGCTCCAACTCGTCGTTGCGAATCGGCTTGACGACAATGTCCCGCACGCCGATGCGAACCGCCTGCTTGGCGAATTCGAAGTCCTGGTAGCCGGTAATCAGAATCGTCTTCGACAGCGGCAGCTCCCTATGCATGCATTCGGCCAGCTCCAGCCCGTTGATCCCGGGAATCTTGATATCGGTAATAAGCAGATCCGGCCGCAGCTCCGCTATCGCGCGTTTGCCCTCTACGCCGTCCAACGCCTGGCCGACGACCTCGCAGTTTAAGCTCTCCCAGTTCACCGTACGAACGATCGACTGCAGGATGAGCGGCTTGTCGTCGATGACGACTACCGACAGCTTCATGATGTGGCCCCCTCGCAAGCCGTTCAGCTTGTTGCAAACGCTTGCAATTTATCGTGTCAATCCTGCCCCCGGCGACATTCCTACTTCGTGGATATTGTTGTTGGCGCACGCCTGCGATATTCGCTCGGCGACAGCCCGTTGTGCTCCTTGAACAGCTTGCTGAACGAATACAGATCGGCATAGCCGAGCGCCTCCGCGATGCGGGTAATCGGCATGCCGGATTCCGCCAGCAGCAGGCGCGCCCGCTCCATCCGCAGCCCGGCGGCGTACGTCTTCAGCGTACGTCCGGTATGGCGCTTGAACAGCTCGCTGAGGTAGCGCTGCGAGACGCCCGCTTCCGCGGCCAGCGAATCGAAGTCGGCCGCCGTCCACGCCCCTTGGCGCAGCCGGTCGCTTGCCGTGCGGACGAGCTCCCGCTGCCGCAGCGTCGATCGGCCGGCGAGCGGCTGCTGCCGCTCGCTCCGGTACAGCTCCAGCAGCAGCAGCTTCAGCGTGCAGTCGAACTCGGCCTCCGCCCAGGCGGGCGGCATGTCGCGCAGCTCAAGAAGCCGCCCCATCAACGACTCGAAGCGGGCGGTGTCGCCCACCTCCACGCGGCAGTCCGGCGCACGGAAGCCGCCCGTTCCGCCGGCGGCCGACGCCTGAAAGTGGACAAACATCACCGTCAGCCGCTCGTCCGGGTGCTGCTCGGCCTCGATCCGGTCGCCGGGGCGAAGCGTGAAGCAGCAGCCGGGAGCAATCGGATGGCGCTGCCCGTTGACCGCGATGCTGCCTCTTCCCGCGACCGCATACCAGAGATCGTAGTCGGGCATCTCCTTCACCTGCCAGCTCCAGCCCGGCTCGCAGCGGGCCTTGCCCATGGAGCGACCCGGCTCAAGCTCGACCAGCGCGATCGGGCTGGCGCCGCGTCCGGCCGCCTCGCGCGCTTCCCCTTCCGTCCGCATCTCCTTCTCCTCCCCCCGGCCCGTCCGCCCGGCGACGACGGCCTGCCTTTGCCTAACATTATACATAACCTTCGGCCCTGCGGCGCGGAATTTCGCCGTGAGTCGCGTTTCCATACAAATCCGGCCGCCTCGCTCCATTCCTTCCCGGCCCGCCGCCTTCTATACTGACACCAACAACGAACGAGGAGGCTATCCCATGACCCGCACGAACACGGCTGCAAGCCCCGAAGAGATCAACGCGCGTCTGTACAAGCATACCGACATCCACCCCGCCCTTCCCGGAGCAGGCAGCGTCGGCAAGGAGGATTACGAACACTATCGCAGCCAGGGCTTCATCGCCGTCTCCGGCATCCTGGACGCCGAGGAGGTGCGCCTGTCGTCGGAGGAGATCATGTCCATCATCTTCGCCGCCGAGCCGCAGGCGAAGGTTCAATTCACGCGGCCCCAGAACGAGCTGCGGGATAACGGCGAACGGGAACTGGCCGTTCGGAAGGTATACGAGTTCGTGAACGGCAACGAGCGGCTGCGGGAGATGGCGCACCATCCGCGCATTCTTGCGATCGTCGAGCGGATACTCGGAGGCAAGGCCAAGCTCGTCCAGGATATGGCGCTGCTCAAGCCCCCGACCGGCGGCGGGGAGAAGCCGTGGCACCAGGACATGGCGTACGGGCCGCTCGCCTATCACAATGCGGTCGTCGGCGTCTGGATCGCCCTCGACGAAGCGGGGCTCGACAACGGCTGCATGCATGTCATTCCCCGTTCGCAGATGTCCGGCGCCGTGCCGCACTATGCCGTGCGCGACTGGCAGCTCTGCGACGAGGCGGTGCCCGTCGAGCGCGATGTCGCCGTCCCGCTCGCTCCCGGCGGCGCCCTGTTCTTCCACGGCCTGCTGTTCCACGGCACGCCCAACAACACGTCGCTCAAGCGCCGCCGCGCCTTGCAGTTCCACTATGCGCTCGATACTTCGGCCAAGCTGACGCCGCAGGAATACAAGCGCATGTTCACGAACGAGCTCACCGGGGCGGAATGCTGAAGAGCGGACAACAATCGATCGCAGAAGCATAAGGAGCGTCCGCCGCACCTCAAGATGCACAGACGCCGCCGTCGGCACAGGGCCGACGGCGGCGTCTCTCTTGACAACGGTATTATTGGCCCAGCAGCTGGTTGACGGCGCTGAACAGCGCTTTGACGGACGAGTTCATGATGTCCGTGTCGATGCCGCAGCCCCAATATTGGCTGCCGTCTACGGCCGTGATGCCGATGTAGGAGACGGCCTGCGACTTGGAGCCCGACTCGAGCGCGTGCTCCTTGTAGACGAGATCCGAGTAAGACACGCCAAGGTGCTCCTGAAGCGCGTTGCTGATCGAATCGAGCCGGCCGTTGCCGGTGCCCGATATCTCCTTGGCCTCGCCGTTCGCCCGGATCTGCACGGTCGTCTGGAAGTCGTCGTCATCCTTGACGCGATACTTGACGAGCTCGACCGGCGACTTCAGGTTCACGTATTCCTTCTGGAAGATGTCGTGAATCTCATCCGGCATAAGCTCCTTCTGCTGGTGGTCGGACACGTTCTTGACGCAGTAGCCGAAGTGCTCGCGCATCTTGGGCGGCAGGTCGAGCCCGTACTTCTGCTGCAGGATGTAGCCGATCCCGCCCTTGCCCGACTGGCTGTTGATGCGGATGATGTCCCCCTCGTACTGCCGCCCGATATCCTTCGGGTCGATCAGCAGATACGGCACGGTCCAATGCTCGGGCGCCTTCTCCTCGCGCCACTTCATCCCCTTGGCGATCGCGTCCTGGTGCGAGCCGGAGAATGCGGTGAACACGAGCTCGCCGCCGTACGGATGGCGTTCGCTCACGCTCATCTTCGTCAGCCGCTCGTATACTTCCTTGATCGCGGGAATGTTCTCGAACGACAGCTTCGGGTCGACCCCGTGCGAGAACATGTTCAGAGCCAGCGTGACGATGTCCACATTGCCCGTCCGCTCGCCGTTGCCGAACAGCGTGCCTTCGACCCGCTGCGCTCCGGCCAGCATCCCGAGCTCGGCATCGGCCACTCCCGTTCCCCGATCGTTGTGCGGATGCACCGACAGAATGACATTTTCGCGATACTTCAGATTGTCGCTCATGTACTCGATCTGGCTGGCATACACGTGCGGCATCGACATGGACACCGTTGCGGGAAGGTTGATGATGACCGGATTCGCCGCCGTCGGCTGCCACACGTCAAGCACCTTGTTGCAGATGTCGAGCGCGAACTCGATCTCCGTGCCCGTGAAGCTCTCCGGCGAATACTGGAACTGGAAGTTGCCCTCCGTCTGCTCCGCGCACTCCTTCAGCAGCTTGGCGCCGCTCACGGCGATCTCGACGATCTCTTCCTTGGACTTGCGGAACACCTGCTCGCGCTGCGCCACCGACGTCGAGTTGTACAGATGGACAACGGCCTTCTTCGCCCCGGCCAGCGATTCGAACGTCTTGCGGATGATGTGCTCCCGCGACTGGGTGAGCACCTGGATCGTGACGTCGTCCGGAATCAGATTCTGCTCGATAAGCGCGCGCAGGAAGGCGAATTCCGTCTCGGAAGCGGCCGGGAAGCCGACCTCGATCTCCTTGAACCCGAGCTTCACGAGCAGCTCGAAGTACTCCAGCTTCTCCTCCAGGTTCATCGGCACGATCAGCGCCTGGTTGCCGTCGCGCAGGTCGACGCTGCACCAGATCGGCGCCTCGGAGATGTACTCCTTCTGCGTCCACTTCAGGCTCGTTGCGGGAGGCATAAAGTAGCCTCTTGCGTATTTGTCCACGTTTCTCATGGCGATGTCCTTCTTTCCCTAATATGGTGAATGTATCGAACGCAAAAAAGCCCCCCGTCTCCGACTACAGAGACGAGAGACTTTGACATCTCACGCGGTACCACTCCGAATTCACGCCAAGACGGCGTGCACTCTGCGGATAAGGAATCGCCGATCAACAAGACGAATGCCCCATCCTCCTGAAGATAACGGTCAGGTCGCCGGCTCCGCTTACTTCGCATGTTCAGCGGGCAACTCCAAGGTGAGTTCGGATCTCCTCGCGGCTGTCTCGCACCAACCCGACAGCTCTCTGCACGCTTGGCCGATCGTACTGGTCCTCTTCAACGTGTTCGATTATTAAAGAAATGGTATACCACTCGCGGCCCGATGTCAAGACACGGACCGGATGGCCCGGCGAATTAATCGTGATCGCCAATTGGCTGCTGTTCCTGGGCGAAGATATGAAGAGCCGGCAAGCCGCCGGAGGAGGTACGGCAAGCCTTGAAGGAGAGAAGTCGCCAGCTGTATATTACTCCCAAACCTTCCTGACCACAGGAATATATATGGTTCGCAGGATATTTTCATTTATTGTCGAATTTTAGATCTTTATGAGAACAAAGCGAATCTTCCTCATCATCGGCATCTATCTGCTGATTATAACGGGCATCCGTCTCGTCTGGATCACCTTGGAATCCGCCCCGTCCTATCCCGATGCCGCCCAGGGCACGATGGATCTCGCGAGTTGGGACTATTCGTCGGACCGGGCGATTCCATTAAACGGCGAGTGGGAGTTCTACCCGCATTCCTTCTATAGGAGCGATTACGGACAGTCCTCCGCCGCTTCGCAGCCCGAGCCTATTAAGGTGCCCGACAACTGGGGACAGACGCTGGACCCGGCACGCCATTCGCCGATCGGTTACGGTTCTTACCGGCTTCTTATCCATGTTCCTTCAGGCGAGAAGCCGTTGCTCGGCATTCGGGTACCGCCCATTCCCACCGCCTCCGAGCTGTATGTCGATGGCAAGCTGCTGGCTCATTCCGGAACCCCCGGGAAGGACGCCGGTTCCTTCACCGCGCGCAAAGTGCCCTATTACGCCAATTTCTATCCCGAGGGCGATACGATAGAAGTCGTCATTCAAGTCGCCAATTACGATGACTATTCCCGTGGAGGCCTCATCTCTCCCGTCCTGATCGGCACTCAACAGGCGATTGAAAAGAAAGTATGGTTGTCCCGCGGCATGGAGGTCATGGTGTGCGTCATCCTCTTGCTGCACGCCGTCTATGCTTGCCAGTTCCTGTTCATTGGCGGCCGGGCGCCCGGACTAATGAACTTCGTTCTGTTGATCGTCAGCGTCATTGTCTCGATTCTCATCGACGACGAGCGTCTGCTGACGACCTTGCTGCCGATCAACTATGAGTGGTACGTTCGGCTGTTCCACTTATCCTATCTGGGCACCAACTATTTTTTGGTCAGGAATGCGATGTTGCTTACGGCGAAACGCACAGCATACGGCCGTTACCGCTGGTTTAATGGCATCTGCTTGCTCTATGCCGGAATTGCCTTGCTTCTGCCTCTGCAGCCTTTGTTGAAAATGGGTTATTTCAGCATTCCTTTGTTCCTGTTCACGGTGGCGGCCGTTCCAACCCTTGCATTCCGCTCAGCCAAGCAAGGCAACCGGAATGCGATGTACCTGCTTATCGGAGGAATAACGATCTCCATCAACACGTTGTGGGGGCTCGTCAGCACCTTCTATTTTCCCCAAATCGGCTATTATCCGTTGGACCTCATATTTGCCGTGCTGGCCATAGCCGCCTATTGGATCAAACACCATGTCAATTCCACAACGGCGCTGAGGTTCCTCACCGAGAAGCTGCAGAAGGCCGACAAGCAGAAGGACGAATTCCTTGCCCATACGTCCCACGAGCTTCGCAATCCGCTCCACGGCATGCTTAACATTGCCCAAGCGGTGCTTGACGATGAATCCGGACGGAGGGAGAGCAGACATGCGGACAGCTTGCAATTGCTTATTGCCGTTGGCCGCAGAATGTCGTATATGCTTAACGATCTGCTCGACATCAACCGACTCCGGGGCAATTCCGTTCACATTCAATCCGCCCCCGTCCGCGTACAGGCGGTGGCTTCCGGCGTCATCGACATGCTGCGCTTCATGGCGGACGGCAAGCCGATTCGAATCGTCAACGCAATTCCGGATGGGTTCCCTCCGGTGCAGGCGGACGAGAACCGGCTGACCCAAATTTTATTTAACCTTCTGCATAATGCGGTCAAGTTCACGATGCGCGGCCATATCGAAGTTCGCGCCGCCGTCCGGAATGGATACGCGTGCATAACCGTCTCCGATACGGGGATCGGAATGGATAAGGAGACGATGCAGAGAATCTTTCTCCCCTATGAGCAAGCCGATTCCAGCGCCGACTCGTTAGGCGGCATCGGGCTTGGGCTAAGCATCTGCAAGCAGCTCATCGAGCTGCAGGGCGGCACCATAAGTGCCGAATCCGCTCTTGATCGCGGATCGACCTTCAGCTTCACGCTGCCGGTTGCCGCCTCGCTGCCCGAGCACTCAGCGGAGACAGCCGCCGCCGCGACCGAGGTCGCAGCCGCAATGACCGAATGGCCGACTGTCAGCGAGTCTCCGGCTCATGCCATCGACAGAATTCGCATCTTGGCGGTGGACGACGACCCGGTCAACCTGCGGGTGTTGACTCATGCACTGGCTTCAGAGCCCTATACCATCGGCACGGCTATCCATGGAAACGACGCGATTGCGATGCTGGATAAGATCAAGTGGGATATGATGATCATCGACGTCATGATGCCCGGCATGTCCGGCTACGAGTTGACCCGGCGGGTTCGCCAGCGCTTCTCGATTGCCGAGCTTCCCGTGCTGCTGCTGACCGCTCGCAGTCAGCCGGAGGATATTCGTTCCGGCTTCCTCGCGGGGGCCAACGACTATATTATTAAGCCGATGAACACGCTGGAGCTAAAGTCGAGAATTCGTGCGCTTACCGATCTGACGCTGGCTGTTCGCGATCGGGTGCACATGGAGGCAGCATGGCTGCAAGCGCAGATCAAGCCGCACTTTCTGTTCAACACGCTCAACTCCATCGTCGCGCTTGGCGAGATCGATACAGAGCGTATGCACCAGCTTGCGGATGCATTCAGCATCTATCTGCACGCCAGCTTCGACTTTAAGAACTCGGACAAGCTTGTTCCTTTAAGCGATGAACTGGAACTGGTCGAAGCTTATTTGTCGATTGAGAAGGAACGGTTTGAAGAACGTCTCCAAGTGCAGTGGGACGTAGAAGCCTCCTTCGAGATGCTTGTTCCGCCTTTATCCATTCAACCGCTGGTTGAGAATGCCGTCCGGCACGGAATTATGCAACGAGCGTGCGGAGGCACCATACGAATCCGGATTGCCGAATATGAGGATCGGGCGGAGGTTGCTATCGAGGACGATGGCGTAGGCATGGACGAAGCAGCCATCCGGCACCTCTTTGCTCCCGGCTCCGCCAAGAGACGGCGCGGGATCGGGCTGCTCAATACCAACCGGCGGCTGGAGCAGTTATATGGACATGGACTGAGAATAGAGAGCAAACTTAACGAAGGAACGACCGTGTCGTTCCAGGTATTGAAGCCGCGTTAAACAAACAACCATGGTCAACTGAATTAAGTCGACCATGGTTGTTCTGTTAAGAGATACCTTTACTTGTCGATCAGGCTATTCGTTTGGAGCAATCTTGCGATCAATGCCGTTACTTCGGCACGCGTCATGTTAGTCTTCGGATTGAGCGTGTCGCCGCTCGTGCCATTGACAATACCTGCCGAGATCAGTTGAGCGACATCTGCCCTTGCCCATGCCGATACGCTTGCCGCATCCTCATACTTCGCCAGCAGCTCATTCGCCTGAGACTCGCTCAGTTGCGATTGCGGGTTAATCAGCGTCAGCGCCCGCGCAATCATCGCGAAGCCCTGCTCTCTCGTAATCTGATTATTACCGTAGAAGTTGCCGTTATCGAAGCCGCGCACGATACCAAATTCGCTGGCGATCGCAACGGCGTTGCGATACCAAGCTGCATCCGATACGTCGGGGAACTGGTTATCCGGCGCGTTCTGACGCATCAGGCCCAGACCAGCGACGACGATCTCCGCGAACTCGGAGCGCGTCACATTGCGGTTCGGCGAGAACGTGTTGTTCCCCGTTCCCTTCAGATCAAGCCTTGCCGCGATGTTGTTAACGTCCGCTTGGCCCCAATGGTTCTTCACATCATCGAAGTCCTGCGGATTCCAGATGACCGAGTAGGTGCCGCTGCTGCGCAGATCGTTGATCATCGCATAGTAGCGGTTATTGATCTTCGTCACGACCGTCGGCACGTGGAACACGCCGCCGTCCGGATTGACGATGACGCCCGTCGTAATGCGGCTTGGATCGATGCCATCCGGCAGAGCGATATACTTCGGAGCGAAGCCGTTCAGTTGCTCCGATCCGATTGTTCGGCCGCCGTTAGAGAAGGTCAAGTTGAGATCAACCGGCGTCACGAGCAGCTCGTAGCCTTCCGCTGCCGCTTTGCTCTTCGCATTGTTGATCAGCGTGTCCGAGGAACGCGAGATGTCGATATGAACCGCAATGTCGGCGAGAGCTGCATTGCCCAGTTGACCGGATACCCCGTTCAAGTTCAGCTTGCCGCTCGGAAGCGGATAAATCGCAAGCAGGTTCTCGATGTGCAAGCTCGCGCTCTTGTCGGAGATGAGCTTGACATCGGCTGCGGTCAGCCCGTCCACCTTCAGATCTCCATCCTCTGCGGAACGGATCGCCAGCTTCTGCCCGCTTCCTTCGGACAACCTCTCGTTCAGCTTGTCGTTATCGACTTGGACCGACGTTGCCGCAAGGTCTCCCGTCGTCGATGTCGTTCCAGTAGCAAAGTCGTCGTCCGCGCCGTTCACGGAAGTCTCGATTCCAGACTTCTTCGGCTCGGTCGATACCCATCCGCCAGGACTATTGACACTGAGCTCTTTGCTGATCGTGTGCGTTCTGTCACCGTTGACAGCTATCGCTTCAATGGTGTAATTGCCGATTAAGAGAGCGATGGAAGGCGTGAACGTCCAGTTGCCCTCAGCATCTACAGTTGCCTCGACTCCCACATCCGTGAGCGGACTTCCGTCTTTGTCTTTAATGACGATAGTCACGGTCGAGCCAGCCGTTACTTTACCAGCAATCGTAGGCTTGGAATCCGTTGTGCTCGAGCCAGTCGGTCGTGTGATGACAAAAGCCTCAATGAACGGATCGACCGCTTCTTCGGGGCCGAAGGAATTGACCGGCGCACCGTTCAATCCTTGCAAGCCGCCGCTCGCAGAATCGACAGGCTCATAAGATACCAGCACTTCGCTGCCATTCGGGCTTTCCGGCAGCGTCACGATCAATTTCTTAGGATCGGCTGAATCAACGGCAACATTATCAGGCGATAGCGTTACAGACTCGCCATCCACCGTAACTGTCAGACCTTCGATGTCGTCCGCACTTACCCTCAGATCGAACGTCAACGTCAATTCATTGCCGCTCAATGCGACGCTGACAAGATTTGGCGAGTTGGCCTCGAGGCCTTCTACTGCCGCACGCACTGCGTCTTGCGCGTCATCGATTTCGTCCTGCGTTGCGTCCTCGTTCTCCCATACATCTTGCGCTGCCTCCAGCGCGTTCTGCAGAGCTGTCCAGCTGTCCGCCGTGTAGTCCTCTTCGAGCAAACCGCTCGCTTCCGTCAAACTCGCTTGAAGCCCGGACTTATCGACAATCGTTAGATCCTTTGTTTTGGAGGCGGTTAAGCCGTCTTTATCGGCAGTCACTTCAATGGTGTATTCGCCATCGACCAGATCAGAAGGCGTAAATGTCCAGTTGCCGCCAGCGTCTACCGTGACTTCTGCCGATTCGATCGTGCTTTCGCCGGCTTTAATAACCACTGTCACCGTCGAGCCCGCTGCTGCCTTACCGGCAATCGTCGGATTGGACACCGCTGCGATCGAGCCAACCGGTTGTTCGATGATAAGAGCCTCGACGAACGGATCGATCGCTTCTACTCCTTCGAAGGACTCGACCGGTGCGCCGTTTCTTCCTTGCAAGCCGCCATTCTCGGAATCATACGACACCAGCACCGCACTGCCGTTCGGGCCTTCCGGCAGCGTCACGATCACTTTCTTGGGATCGGCTGGATCAATGGCAACATTATCAGACGATAACGGTACAGACTCGCCATCCACCGTAATCGTCAGACCCTCAACATCGTCCACGCTTACCTGCAGATCGAACGTCAATGTCAATTCATTGCCGCTTAATGCGACACTGACAAGATTTGGCGAGATGGCCTCAAGGTCTTCAATCGCCGCACGCACTGCGTCCCGCGCGGCGTCGATTTCGTCCTGCGTTGCGTCCTTGTTCTCCCATACGTCTTGCGCTGCCCTCAGCGCGTTCTGCAGAGCGGTCCAGCTATCCGGCGCGTAGTCCTCTTCGAGCAATCCGCTCGCTTCCGTCACACTCGCTTGAAGCCCGGACTTGTCGACAACCGTTAGGTCCTTTGTTTTGGTAGCCGTATGGCCATTATTAGTAGCCATCGCTTCAATTGTATACTCGCCGACAGGCAGATCAACGGAAGACGTGAACGTCCAGTTGCCCTCATCGTCGACAGTTGCCGTGCCTCCCGCGTTCAGGATCGGAGTGCCTTCGCTATCCTTAATGACAATTGTCACCGTCGAGCCGGCCTCAGCCTCGCCGGCAATCGTCGGCCTTGCCACTGATGCTATCAAGTCGGCAGGCTGATCGATACTTAGAGCCTCGACGAACGGATCGAATACTTCCTTGGGGCCGAAGGATTCGACCGGTGCGCCGTTTCTTCCCAGCAAGCCGCCATTCTCGGAATCATACGACACCAGTACCGCACTGCCGTTCGGGCTTCCCGGAAGCGTCACGATCACTTTCTTAGGATCGGCTGGATCAAGAGCGACGTTATCCGTCGATAGCTCTACCTCCTGACCGTCAACCGTAATTGTCAGACCCTCAACATCGTCCGCGCTTACCCGCAGATCGAACGCCAATGTCAGTTCATTTCCGCTCAATGCGACGCTGACGAGATTAGGCGAGATGGCCTCAAGGCCTTCTACCGCCGCACGCAATGCGTCTTGCGCGCCATCGCTTTCGTCCTGTGTTGCGTCCTCGTTCTCCAATACAGCTTGCGCTGCCTCCAGCGCGTTCTGCAGAGCTGTCCAGCTGTCCGGCGTGTAGTCCTCTTCGAGCAATCCGCTCGCTTCCGTCACACTCGCTTGAAGCCCGGATTTATCGATAACCGTTAGTTCTTTTACTTTGGAGGCGATTTGGTTATCCTTCTCGGCCGTCACTTCAATCGTGTACTCGCCGCTAGCCAGATCAACACCCGGCGTAAAGGTCCAGTTGCCTTGGGCGTCAACGGTTGCCGCGCCTCCCGCGCCTGCCACCGGATTGCCATCCTTGCCTTTAATAGCCACACTCACGGTCGAGCCGGCTTCCGCCTTGCCTTTGATGGCGGGATTGCTTTGCGTAGACGTCGTTCCGCTTGGCTCGTCAATCGTTAATGCCGCCGCGAATGGGTCGATTGCTTGCAAGCTGAAACTGCTAACCGCTAGATTGGTTGTTGCGGCGGCCAAATTGCCATCTGCTTGATCATAATTGACAACAACCTTAGAAGAGCCTGTTACGATCGTCCCTTGAGGCAAGGTCAGCACAAGCTGATTGCCCGTTGCCGTATAATCTGTTACGGAAACCGGAATATCGTCCACCGTGATGGTGAATCCGTCTAAGGAAGAAAGCTTGATGCTCTGATCGAAATCGAGCGTAATCTTGTTCTCCGTATTGCCGCCCGATAGGGTTTGAGTCAAGCTCACCGTTTCCAACTCGGGTTTAGTCGTTACTAACGTAAAGTATTGACCGTCGGTGAACGTAAGCTGGGTTGTATAGTACGGTTGACCGTTAATCGTTTTTAATGTTAACGGATGCTCAGTAGCCGTGCTAAAATCAGCATTGCCGACAAGCAATGCCCCTTTCTCCGGCAGTGCCGATCTCGGAATGGCGAACTCTACCAGCCCGACATTCCCTGTATTTTGAATTTTCCAGACGCGTTGCGTACGGGCTCTGTCGCCAATCGGAACCGTGTAAGCAAACGGTTGGTTATTATCTCCCCAAACCAAGTACTGCTTATCGCTTAAGAATTGCGCTGTATTGTCCGAGTTTTTCTCCTCAATGCCGCCTAACCCGATAATGACTTGGTTGCCTGAATTCGTACTGTTGCTTTGCTTTTGATTCAGGGCACTCGCGTCATCGCGGGCAATACCGCCGATGTTATGGTGATAAGTGGCATTCGTAACCGAATCCCACACCTTATCTCCGGTTGAATCCAAATAATCGTTGCTATCGATCGTATAGCCGTATTTAAGCGACAGGTAGGAACTGATCCGCTGCCGTTCAACATCACTAAGAACTCGGTCATAAACGATCAAATCGCCGATCGTACCTTCCCAAAATTCGTATGAGCCGAGCATGGAACCCACCGTAGCGCCCGTACGGATTGTATTCCAACTCCTGGGCGCCTCTGCTATTTGTTCCATCTTGCTGTATAAGGCACCCGTTATACCGTCATAAGTTCCAAACAGCTCATTCGGAACACCAACTTGCCAGAAGCCTGCGCCGCTTTGAAAATGGTTTGTATAGCCGGTCAAAGATCCCGTTGTATCAATCTGCAACATTCCCATCATCTGTAACGCCAGACCTGTTCCCCACGAGATGATGTAGTGATTCCCAGCGGTTACGCGAGTTTCTGCTACGGTAACGATGGTGCGCGGATCTTTGCCAGCCGGAAGCTTGGCTACATCCAATTCAAGATAATTCGTATTCGATTGGTTGAAATCTATAACTGGATTGAAATTAACATTGTTCGCAACATCATCTCGATAGGTCGGCTGTAAAGATGCGTTATCTTGTTTGGCATTATTTGCTTGAGCGCTTTGATCCTGCCATAAGGCAACCTTTCCGCCGCTTGTAACGGCAATGCCTGCGTCTGGACGCAACCACAATTCCACCCCAGCTACTCCCCCCGGCCCCACAGGAGCCGTCGCGGCTTCGGCCGTCTGAGGAGCTAGAGTCGCAGGCCATAAGCCTGCCGCCAAAGTAGCGGCTAACGCCAGCTTAAGCGGCTTTTTCCAACTTGCCTTGTCCTTTCCGGCAATCTTCATTACTGCATCTCCTCTTTGCTTATTATTAGTCTGGGGAAATCCAGTCGCTTGAAGTGACGGAATTCTCCACTTTCCTACATATTTTCTATAGTCTATCACCCCGGCCTCAACAAAACCTCGGCAACTCCTTAACGACAAAAAAGGCCGCTCACGAGGGAAAGACTGATATGCTTCAGTCCACCCTATGAGCAGCCTTCCATTGTTCATACCACTGAGTGATGCTGGCGCTGATCGGCAGCTCCAACTCTCGTTCTATTTTCTCCCTTAGGAGCAAATATTGTTCTTCTATTCCGACTTGATTGCCGGTCGCCTGATAGAGCTTCATCAACGAGAAGTAGCATTCTTCCTCGTCCGCACATATCCGCTGAATATGCAGGTTAACTCGGATAGCCTTGTCCGGTAAACCATGCTTTTCGTAAAACTCGCTAAGTTGTCTCATCGTGTAAAGCCATAGCAATCGAAGACGTTCCCGTTCGTGCTCCGCCCACAGGTACCTGTAACGCCCAAGGTAGTCGCCCGTGTACCTATCGAGTATGCGCTCATAGTCATCGACCGTGCTCGCATCCATGACGCCCAATTGCTTAATAGCGTCTTCCCACATCTCCGCATCTACGCGCGCTTCTCCGGTCTCAAGCTGGTATCCAGCCTCTAAATCTCCGATGCGGATGGAAATCGCGTCCATATTATGCGTTCTTAAGGTTTGACGAATATAATAAACAGCCGTATAGAGGTGTTGTGCTGCCTTGGCCTCCTCAATATCCGGCCATAACAATTCAAGCAGAACGCTGCGGGCAACCATATGTCCCCGATGATGAAGCAAATAAACAAACAATTCCTGCGCTTTGCTCGTCCGCCATTTAACGGTCTGCGGCTCCATGCCGGGAAGCTTAAACTGGATGCGATTGAAGCAGCAAACCACAGGCGAATTCACATCCGATGGCTTTATCGGGCCCTTCATGCTCAGCTTCTCTTTGATCCGTTCGACGGTTTGACGCAATCGCTTCCTTACTACCGGTTTCATAATATAATCCAAGGCATAAAGCTCGAAGGCACGAACAGCATATTGGTCGTAACCGGTCACAAAGACAATCTCAATCCCCGGAACGACTGCCTGTATGCGCCTGCCAAGCTTTAAACCGTCAACCCCGGGCATGCATATGTCCAGGAACACCACGTCGGGACGGTGCTCCAGTACGCCAGCAACGGCTTCTTCCGGATCCGAGTAGGCGGCCGCAATCTCCAAATCGCTTATTTCGCTTTCAAACGTTTTTTGGAGCTTGATTAATGCTAGTGGTTCATCATCAATCAATAGGGCTTTCACCGAGAATCCTCCTTGAACAAAAGAGTATAGATGGAGCCTTGTAGTATATCCTGTTCTATAAAAGACCCGTTCAAGATATTTGCAAAACTAATTATAATGGAGACTCGTCGGTAACACCAATCTAGTACACATTATATCGGCATATCGGCGAAAATAACGGACACCCACACCCTTAAGCCTAAAGAGCCTATTTTCCGATATGATGGAACAAGACTTTATGGGAAATGGCGGGGGAGTCATGTCCGGGGCACATTGAATCTTAATTATAGAAGACTCCCCCTCCATCATCGAGATGCTGCGCAGCGTGTTAAACCGCGAACGCTTCCTGATTGACGAGGCAACGGATGGCGTGCAAGAATTGGCGCTGTTCCCGAACAAGGACGACGACCTTGTCCTTGTCGATTCGACGCTGCCGGAGATCGACGGCATGACTCGCAGTATTCGGGAGAGAAACAGAGTTCCGATTCTCATCATGTCGGCCAAGAAGGGGTATGTCGACAAGGCGCTCAGTCTCGGTTAGGAGCGAACGACTACATCCAGAAGCCGTTCTCAACGATTGAGTTGGCCGCCCGGATGAAGGCGGCTATTCGAAGCCACGGTGTACTCCGGCGCGGAGCGTAAGCCGCCGAAGCCGTCAGTAGGCAGTGGGGATCTTGTATTGGACTTCGAGAAGTACTCTGTGAAGAAGAAGGGGCAGGAAGTCCGGCTGACGGCCAAGGAATTCGATATTCTCAAGCCGTTCGTCACGAACCGGAACCGGGTGTTCACCAAGGCCTAGTACTAGGCACTCACACTGCTAGCGGACATTCTAGCCAAACATTCATGACCTTCTTTTACAGCATGCTCTTGGACATGTTGTACCAGTAATCGTTGCGACCACACTTCATAAGAATAATCGAGTTCAATAGGCTTTTGGCATGCTAAAGAGATGACCCCCGGATTTCGCTTCCGATGTCACTTCCGACATTGCGGTGTCGCTCCTGATTGCATTTTCGATAGTTGAAGCATAGCGGAGCAGAACCTTAGAGAAGAACCGCCTTCGGATGAAAAGTTGCCCCCTCCTTAGATCAGGGTCGGGATAACCGCATAATTATTCATTCGCTTCAGTTAAATCATACTTTGCAAACAGCGCGTCTTTGAGCTCCTCATGAAGCTTATCAGATTCAGATACTGTGCCAGCATTCTTCTTTTGAACAGAATCCAAATCAAACTTGCCATTATTCAAATTAAAAATGGCGTACTGTCCCAAGCTATTTCTCTTTAGAAAGATCAGAATGTATTCTCCTTTTTGCATATTACTATAATCTTCCGCTATCAGTTTTGTATGCGTTTCTTCAACTAAGCCAACAGGCTCGATAATAGACAAGATCTCGCCCTCATTAATGTCTCCATTCGTGGATTCCTTAATCACACGAGCAATCTTGATATCTGTCAAAGTATAAAAGTCCTGAATATTGCCATCCGGATAAGTAGTCACAATGTGTTGGTTATTCAGAAAATCATTTTGAACCGTCGCTAAAACAATAGCATCAGCAAATTGATCCAGCTTCTCTGGTTCATTAAAAGTTACATAGTTGGATGCGACCTCTACCGTTCTTAAATTCTCAGTAGAGATAGATCCATTCTGTTGTCCAGATGCCAAAGGCAATTCTGCCTTAAAGAACATTTGAACAGCAAATATTCCTACAATTAGGACTATTATTAGTACCATTAACTTTCCTATGCGGTTATAAGATAACATCGTAAGCAGCGCTCCTCTTTTAACAATTTTCCCTTTTAATCGTCTTAGAGCTTCTACTACCAGCGGTACTGTAAAGAAACTTGATCAAAATATTGGGGCCCAATAGCCTGTATACCCTGTTTCATGACGGATGAAGAGGATACTGTCGAAGGCGTGTGTGCAAGACTGACGCTATAACTCAGTCGTCATTGCATGCTTCGCTATTAACAGAAACCGGGAAGGAGGAATCGGATAATACGTCCAACAGGCATTCCGTTCCCGAATTGAATTTGGAAAATGCTATACTACAGTTGGAGCCAATTGCGAGGATATCCGGAATTTAGACGATAGGTTCCAGCGTTCGCCATTATAATCGCAAGGAAGGTGCATGTTGATGAAGCACGAGATCATGTATGGGCACTCCTTTCCACTTGTAAAAGTACAGCTCGACAGCGGGGAATCCCTCAAGGCGGAGATGAACGCCATGGTGTCCATGTCTCCTTCAATCGATATTCGCGGGACCGTCGACGGCGGCCTGTTGAAGGGACTCGGCCGGATGCTCAGCGGGGAGAAGTTCTTCTTCCAGGAGCTTACAGCCGCGCGAGGAGGCGGGGAGGTGCTGCTTGCCCCGAGCACGATCGGAGACGTCCAAGCGGTGGAGCTTGACGGTACATATTCTCTCTTCGTTCAGAAGGATGGCTTCCTGGCCGGGACGAGCGGCATTCAGGTATCGACCAAGATGCAAAACCTAAGGAAAGGCCTGTTCTCCGGCGAAGGCTTCTTTATCCTTGAGATCAGCGGTCGCGGAACGGTGTTTATCTCTTCCTTCGGCGCGATCCATGCCATCAACCTTGCCCCGCACGAGGAGGTTATCGTCGACAGCCAGCACCTTGTCGCTTGGCCGTCCTATGTAGAATATAACGTGCAGCGCGCCGCTCAAGGGTGGCTGAATACGTTCACCTCCGGCGAAATCATGGTCTGCCGGTTCAAAGGCGAGGGAGTTGTCCTCATTCAATCCAGGAATGCGCATGGATTCGGCGGATGGCTTCAGCAGTTCTTCCCGAAGTCGCGATGACGCTCCGGGGCAGGCACGCCGGCGGTGCGGGCTTCCTTCGGGCCGCTCCCCGGTTCAGAACAAGCTCTGGAGCTTGACGATCGCTTGCGCCCTGTCCACGACATCGAGCTTGCCGTACAGATTGCTGATGTAATTGCGCGCCGTTCCTTCGGCCACGTGAAGCGTGTCCGCGATCTCCCGGTTGTTCAGCCCTCTCATGATCAGCCGGGCGATCTCGCGCTCCCGTTCGGTCAACTGCAGACGCTTCAGATCCGATTCCCGCAGTTCCCCGCGTTCTCCCGCCATGGCGCTCATCCGCATCGCCAGCTTGGCGGCGACGGCGGCCGGAAGCACGAACTGGCCGGTCGCTACGTCGCGGATCGACGCCAGCATTTTGTCCCCGTCCATGTCCTTCAGCATGTAGCCGCTCGCTCCGCTTGCCATCGCATCCACAATATAATCCGTATCGATGAAGGTGGTCAGCACGAGAACGCGCGTGTTCGGGCAGCTTGCCTTGATGCGCTTCAGCGCGGAGATCCCGTCCATTACCGGCATCTGAATATCGAGCAGAGCAAGATCCGGCCGCAGCGCCTCCGCCAGCTCGCAGGCTTCCCGTCCGTTCTTCGCGACGCCGACAACCTGCATATCGTCCTCCAGGTCGAGGATCGTGCGCAGCCCTTCTCTGGTCAGCAATTGATCGTCGGCGATAATGATGGTTAGCTGCTCCATTCCGCCTCTCCTTCCTTCGTCTTCTCAAGGTTGCAGGGTGCTGCCTTAGCCTACAGTATAACATGGAAGCGAGCCTCATCTGCGCGGAAAACACAGTGGGGGGCTCCTCCTCATTCGACCGTCTCTCCGCGATGCTATACGCTTGCCAGATCGATGACCTTTGGATCAGGAGCCTCCGGCTGGACGGGATGGTCCACCTCATACTCTACATATTCATTGCAGGGGGTCACAACCGCAAGAAAGCCGCCGGAGCTCTCCGGCGGCTTTCTTGCGATTCAGAGATCGAGCTCGTACTCCCCTTTGATCACGAAGAACGTGCCCCGGATCGTGCCGGCCAGCTTCGACTTCTGCCGGGCGAACTTGAACTTCCCTTCAAGCTCCTGCGGCACGTCCATACCTTCCGAGAGCTTCATGCCGACGGCCCGCTTCTTCGGGTCGTCCAGCGTGTACAGCACATTGATCGCCAGACCGTCCTCGTAGAAGACAAACGTCCACCGAATATTGTCCACTTGCAATGTCGACGTCTCCAGGGGCCTCGCCGCGAACTCCAGCCCCCGTTCTTCCTTCAGCACGCGGTTCACGTACTCCATGGTGTCCTGGCTCTCGCTGGCCGGCACCACCGTGAATTCATGCTGGTACTTGTTCATAAAGTAACGGGCTTCGTTGGCGCGCAAGCCGGCCAGCGCTCCGGCGACCGGCGAGGATTCCAAGCCGACGGTCGAGACATTCTTGAAGTCCACGAGATAAGCCAATTCCGTTCCTCCTCCTTAGTGGATTAGGTTCTTAACCTGGTCCGCTAGGGACAGAATAACGCGAAATGGTATCATAATATGATACCATTTCAACAGTCCATTCGAAAACCCGGGAGAGGATGGGATGATCCGCCTGCTGTATATTTTCCCCCAATCGTAAGATTCGACACCCATCCGCATGTAAGCGCTTCGAATATCTGCAGGTCGCAGGTCGGCGGTTTGACCTGGGGCAAGGCTTGGTATGGTCTACCCCGTTGATAAAATCCTCTTGCGCAATCATAAATTCCAGGAACACCAGTTTGCCATCATGTACCCCGTAGACAGGTCCCATCGGAAGATCTCCTGCTTGCGGATTCGCCCAGTGTTCTCCCATAGCAGGCACGCTCTCCGTTATTTTGATCGTTCCTTCGGGAAGCGCCAGTACATATACCTCCTGTTTACCGTCCCAGCTGACTTGCTGGGCGTGAACCGCATTGGCCAGGTCCTGAATCCAGGCTGTCGGTTCCTCTTGTTTCATGCGTATACTCGTAATCGTTTTGCCGCCGCGAAGCAAGGCCGCCGAATTGACCCCCGATCGCAGCAACGCATGCAGAATGCTTCCAAGCAGTTGCAGCATTCCTTGTTGGAACAGCAGCTCCTTGCCCTGGATTTGCCTCAGTTCCTCCACGAACCGAAGCCCGACGATTACCGAATGTGAAGTACTGAGCGGTGTCAGGCACAATCAGTTCTTAATCGCAGAAAGGCTTTTTTCCCTTAGGCATATGATACATGTCGATTCCGCTGTCGCAAGAAAAGCAGCCTCCATGCAAATCGAGCAGAGAAGCAAGGGGCGGAAAATAAAAACTCCTGATGCGCTCATTATTGCAACTGCCTTTACAGCTAATTTGGTACTGGTTTCCCGGGATTCAGACATGAACTTTGTTACGAATGAGTATGGGATGACTTTGTTGAAAATATGATGTCACACTCGTCGCCATGGAAGCCGTGTATCGTGCCGACCTGAACATCAATATTTTTCGGTAAGGCAACTGCGGCCATCAGTTTGTCAATCAAGTCAGACTGCGCCCGATACCTCTGCACAACCTCATGCACGCGCCTGCCTCCAAGCGTCGACCAGCCGCTGCTTCTGCAGCAGGTGGTGGCGGTAATGCATCTCAACCAGTTGGAACCATTCGAGCGCATTCAAGCCGCCAAGCCGCGGGTGAACAACCGTATTGTGTGCGAGCCGGCGTGCTGCGTCCTTGCCGGGCTTCGATAGGTCTTGGGCATCCGAATTGAACACAGCCGCCACCATCTGCTCGATCTCGGTCATCCGACTCAACGTATCGCGCAGCCCGTCTGCGATTTGTTCCTTGCTCTCCGGCTGCGGCGGCGTGTACTGTGGCGATGGGGGGACTTGAATGCGCACCGGAGGGAAGCTTCCCGCCTGGAACAAGCCCTCCCCCTGCTCTGTCTTGCCCGCAGGCGAGCCTTCCGGAACGTCATTCGGCGGCGCAAGGCACAGTGCTGCATTCCGCAATTGCATAAATTGTGCAGAGAGGATCAAATGCATATGCATCTGGCCAAGCGACCATTCATCTTCTGCAGGCTTCCATAGCAGTTGCTCCAGGCTGAAGCCCTCCAATTCCTGAATGTATCCATTCACGGTGTCCTCGAACCTGCGCAACGTTTCCTTCGTATCCATTGCCGAACCACTCCTTTGAACTGAGTTGGCTCCAGCATACAACACGGCTCCTGACATAAGTTTGTCAGTACCTTTGCCGCATGTTGTCGATTTCTTCGCGCATTCGATCCCGCAGCGATTCCGGCTCCAGCACGCGCACCGCTGCTCCCCAGCCGAGCGTCCACTGAAGCAGCTCCTCGACCTGCCGGACGCGGAACATCGCCAGCCAGCCTTCCTCCCCCGGCTCGAACGTCTCCATATAGAAGTTGTCCGCCCCTTGAACCAGGTCCGCAACAGCCGGATCGACCAGCATCCGCACGATGACGTTCCGGTTGTCCGCGGGCCGTCGGTCCTGAAGGGTAAAGCCGGGAAGCACTTCAAACGAGGCATCAAGCACGACGAGCTCGTTCATGCGGGACAGCCGAAAGTGGCGAATATCGCCCCTCAGCTCGCAGAACGCGACAAGCACCCACGCCCCCTGAGACAAAACGAGCCCGTAAGGGTCGGCCGTTCGCTCGCTGTGGCGGCTTCCATCCGGTCCCGGCAGGTTCTTGGAATAGTGGAAACGAATCTTGCGCTTCCGCACAATCGCCCGCCGCAGTTGCTCGAACGTCTCCTTCTCCTCCCCGCGCGTTCTCGCCGTTCTATCGTTCAGCAGCCGGATCGCTGATCGCAACCGAGCTGTTTCCTCAAGTACATTTTCCGGCAAAATGGCCTCGATCTTCTCCTGCGAGCTGCGGGCGCTCGAGCCGTACTCCGCATCCAGCCTCAGTTCGACGAAGTCCGCCCCAACGAGCAGCGCCGTCGCTTCCTCCGCCGTGAAGCTTACCGGGGGCAGGAAGTAGCCCTCCATCAGGGAGTAGCCTACGCCCGGCGCGCCTGCCACCGGAACGCCCATCTCGCTAAGCGCCTGCATATCGCGGTAAATCGTGCGAACGCTCGTCTCGAACCGGCCGGCCAAATCCTCGGCCCGCAGCACCCCTTTGCGCTGCAGCTCAATAACGATGGCCAACATTCGCTCGGTTTTATTCATCGGCGTCCACTATTGCGACGTGCCGTTCGCTCTATGCCATCAGCGGTTGCGCTGTACAGTTGGTGCGGCAGGTCGTGTCCCATGCCTTCAACCAACATTAGCTCAGCACCCGGGATTGCAGCAGCCGTGTCCTCGCCACAAGCCGAGACGAACAGGGGATCGTCCATCCCATGAATGACAAGCGCCGGTACCTTTATGGCCGCCAGCCGCGGACGACGGTCACCGGAGACAGCGATCGCAGCAATTTGTCGCCCGATACTGCCTGGATCGTAGGCTCGCTGGACTTCCTTCAGAATGAGTGTCCGATAAGCGTCTTCTTCGAACGTATAGCCGGTGCCAGCTATGCGTTTGGCAAAAGAGAGGCTGTGCGCCACAAATCCCGCTTCATCGTCAAATGGGTTCGGCGCCCGCTTAGTCATCATCGCCATGACATCAGAGGAAGCTTGCGGCAGAGCGGGATTACCGGAGCTGGACATAATGGAGGTGAGGGATAAAGCCCGTTCAGGGTACTCGCTGGCGGCAATCTGGGCGATCATTCCGCCCATCGACCTGCCAACGAAATGTGCCCGATCAATTGAAAGGGCATCGAGCAGTCCGATAGCGTCGCCTGCCATATCATCGAGAGTGTAAGGGATGTCCGGTCGCTGTCCTGACAGGAGAGCAGTTGCCAGTGCGTCAAAATCCAGCGTCCGATAATGGCTAAAGTGTGTCGAACCGCCTACGTCGCGATTGTCAAAGCGGATGACGCGAAAGCCCCGCGCCGCCAGCATCCGACAGAACGGAACTGTCCATCGAATCATCTGGGTTCCAAGCCCAGCGATAAGGACAATAGCCTCGTCATTCTCGTTGCCGAAGCTGTCATAGGCCAGCTCGACGCCGTTGACTTTTAGAATATTCATAATCAGGTTCTCCTTCAATTCATTCTTTCATTTCATAAGTGCTCTTCGGGGAATGCATTAACGGCTAACCTTTTGACATAGCTTCTGATATCAGGCGCCCAGCCATCGATGAAGCGGTAAAAACGATCCGAATCACCGGCATACAATGCCCGCAGCGCTTCTTCGTATTGAGGGAAGTTCCCGGCCATAGCGGTCATAAAGTTATATGCCGCTTCTTGCGACTCTCGGATATGGCTCTGTGTTGCTCCGGCACGGCGAGCCTCGTCAATGAGCTTTCGTAATGTGACCGACGCCCCTCCAGGTTGACTCTTGAGCCATTCCCAATGCCGCGGCAATAACGTAACCTCACCGGAAACAACCCCCAGCTTGGGTCGGCCGACCCGTCGTGCAGGCTGGTCATTCACTTCCTCATCGGGCAATTCGCCAAACTGTTCTCCCAATCGTTTGAGCACATCATCTATTCTCCCACGAAAATCAACATCTGCCGGCTTCCCCGTGGAATCGTCAAATAAAAGCAACCGTGCGAGGTCTCTGTCACCCAGAGCATCCTTCACTGTAGCAACAACGTGCTGTAACGAACCGCTGGCGACAACTCCCTCACCCAAAAATGCCGTGCAGTAAAAGCCCGCTAGGGCATTGCTCATGCCGATCTCCTCCCTGACTGTCTCGATAATTATACCCGGGTAAAAATAAAGAATCAATATTACCCGGGCAAAACATGGATGCGATTACTCGAGTATTCGAGAGCAGGTCAACTCAACAAAGAGGGCCGCAACAGCCCACCTTCCGGCAACCTGTCACAGCCCTCAACCCTCGTCCGACAATATTAAACAAATCAAGATCGAGTGGCTATTGCGATGGCAACCAATGTATCGATGCGTGGCACACCAGCCCCGGTTTCAATGCGTGCAATGTGTTCTTGGCGCAT
Organism: Cohnella fermenti; assembly: GCF_004801405.1. Taxonomy (GTDB): domain Bacteria; phylum Bacillota; class Bacilli; order Paenibacillales; family Paenibacillaceae; genus Cohnella; species Cohnella fermenti. Next base: position 41,528 of record NZ_SSOB01000007.1, on the reverse strand, counting down.
GCTTCCACCGCGCTTGATAATCTTCTCGGCCAGTTGCTCTTGCGTGAGGCCAAGCTCGATGCGCCTTCTGTGAATTAAATTAATAAGCTGCGCGGTAATCTCCAATACTTCAGATCGTTCGGCACCAAGTTTATCGTGGATCTCCTGCTTCTTCGCTCTCCACGTCTTCATTTGTTCATTCCCCCGTTTAATGACGTTCTACAGTGGCGAGCGCCACGACGTGCGGCCTGCTCCTCCTCCACCGTGCTCAATTTAATGAGTCTCAAAGCAAAAAGACCTTCGAGACGCCGCATCCGTCGAGCCCGTAGACTTTTCTCCATATATTTAAATTTGAATCCATTTACGCCATGCCGCTCCCGATTTTACAGTTAATCATGAGACATCATCTTTGGAATGGGGGAATGGATTAATGCGAAGCTTACCTTTTCGACGCAAATTCATGTGTTTACTGGCATTCTGTCTTCTGGCTGGCGGTCTAGGGTCATGGGGTTCGAGTGGCGTCGCCGTCATGGCCAACGAGGAGAACGAACCGTTGCCGATCGATGTGACCGTCGACTGGGATGACACGGGGAGAACGATACCTGCCTACGCTTACGGTCTCAACTCCAGCGGATTTCTGCATGACTCGTACACGACGGATCCCAACTTTATGTCGCACATTCGCTATTTGAACGGCAATAAGGGGCTTGTGCGCATCCACAGCACGGGCATGATTACGACAAGCGGGTGGTTAAACGAGGACTTGACCTGGAACGAAGACAAAATCGTCGCCGCCCTGGCTCCGCTCGTCGAAGAGAACTATCCGGTCATGATCAACATCCCTTACGGCCCCAATGGCCGATTGGATTACTTGGACGCGGACGCGTTCGCCGCCTTCGCGGCAGAGTTGGTCCGAATCGTAAACGTGGAGCATGAATTAGGCATCGCCTATTGGGAAATTCCGAACGAAAGAGAAAGCGGTTTCACTAGTCCGGGACTGAGCGCGTCCGCGATGGCGAATCTGATTCGCAAAAGCTATGCGGCCATGAAAGCGGTCGATTCCTCGATTCTGGTCGGCGGACCTGCCGCGAGCGATGCCAACGTCTCCTATCTCGCTTCGACGGTCGAGCTTGCTTGGCCCAGCATCGATTTCGTGACGATGCACGCATACAGCAGCGGGCAATCCAGACCGGGCACGGACAGCCAAGCTTACGACCATGCCCAGAACCAAGGAACGCTGGTGAGCGCGCTGAGATCGGCTTTGCTGCAGACGAACGGCCCGCAAGGCGACCTTCCGATTTTGATCGACGAATACAATATGACTTGGGATACCGATCCTCGCTTGCATACGAACAAGGAATCCGTCTACAGCGCGCTGCTTGTGGCCAACGTCATCGGCGGCGACGGGTCGGGGGTCAACTTCTGGCACGCGGAAAGCTCCTATATGGGCTTGATGAACGATCGGAGGGAGCTCTACGACACAGCGGATTTGAATCATTGGCTGAACCTTTTTTTCCACGGACAGACAGTAACCGCCCTGTACAGTGACAAAACCAAAGTAGACGGGTTCGCGGTGAAGTCCAGCGACCGAAAGTCGATCCTGCTGGTCAATCGAGCAGATTCCGAGCAAACCGTTCTCCTGCAGCAATCGGGTCTGGGCGGTTCATCCGGGTGGGATCTGTATCGTATCGACGAAGACGGCTCTTCTCATGCGCCCGACGTGGATGGAAGCCTGTGGGCGACGACGGGAATAGCGCTGCCTGCCTATTCGGTCACGATCCTGACGCAGGGAACGGAGGATACGATTATCGAGCGAATTCCGTATACGCTGACCAATATCGATTCCGGGACGCTGCTCTCGGTCACGAACACGGTATACGAATACGTTCACGAACCGAACCGATTATCCAGCGAACAGCAGTGGGTGTTCCAATCGGTCGGATCTGGTCTCTATGAGATCCGCTCCCGCGAGGATGGAAGCTTGCTCGCCGTTCCCGATGGAAGCAATGGAGTGATTACCGAATGGGAAGTGCTTCCGATAAGCGGAGAGACGTTCCAGCTTCAGGCGGCCGGAGCTTCCTCGGTGCTGTCCATCGCGGACGACCCGCTGGACAGCTCTGTAGGGGTGGAGTCGAACCTTACTGCGGCGCGGCAGCAATGGACCTTCGCCTATGCGGGCACACGCACTGAAATTATCGATCATATTGAGCATCTGTATCGAATCGTGAACAAGGCGTCGGGGAAAGTATTGCAGATCGGCAACTCGCGGACGACGGAAGGCGGGACAGCCAATCTTCAGAACAATGAAGGCTTGGCCAGCCAGAAATGGAGCTTCCGGTGCTATGACGATTGCTCCGGGTTCCGGATCACCAACGCGTACAGCGGTCTGGTCATCCACGGCGTAGCTGGCTCGAGGGTTTCCCAAGCTCCGTTCTGGTTCGACCCGCCCCGCCAGCTATGGACGCTGGAAAGACAGACGGACGGCTCCTATGTCATCCGAAATAATCTCACCTCACAGGTGCTGCAGCCGAAGGATGGAAGCTTGCTGGAGGGCGCTATAGCGGTAACCGGCCCCTACAACGGCGAAGAGTATCAACAATGGGAGATCGTAAAGGACACCGAGGTTGCCGTTCCGCCGACCGTCGACGAGACATCGGATTACGCCATTCAGAATCTCGCCACGGGCAAAGTGATCTCGGTTGCGAACGCCAGCACCGCGAATGCCGCGTCGGTCACTCAGGCCACGTATTCGGGGAACGCGGAGCAGCTTTGGCAGTTGAGATGGTATCAGAGCGGCACAAGAGTGATCAACAAGAATAGCCAACTGGTACTGGCGCCTAACTCATCCTGGCTGTCCATTCAGCAAGCGTTCGCTTTTAACGAGCTGAATCAGCAATGGATCTTGGAGAGGCAAAGCGACGGCACCTATATGCTGATCTATGCCGCGAATCGGAAAGTGCTGCAGCCTGTAGGCGGAAACAGCGCGGACGGCGTTCGGTACGAATGGGCCGATCCGACGGGCGCCGATATCCAGAAGTGGGTGCTGGTTCGAATTTAGCCATATAAAAAGGCAGCTTCAGGCGAGGAGCCGAAGCTGCCTTTTGTCTCCGTTATTCCGAAGAAAAGGCTCTGTATTCTCGCGGCGGCATACCCTCGCGGCTCGAGAACACTCTAGAGAAGTAGAGAGGGTCCTGGAAGCCGACCTCCCGGGCAATCTCCGATACGTTCATATCGCTGCTTCTCAACAGTTGTTTGGCTTTCTCGATCCGGGTCGCCGTAATGTACTGCGAAGCCGTGCAGCCTGCGACTTTCTTGAACATAATCGAAAAGTAGCTTTCGGACATGCAAGCGAACTCAGCCAGCCTCTCCCGCTCCAAAGGCTCTGGGTAATGCTCCTCGATGAACCTCTTGCTTCTGACGATAGCTCTTAGCATCGGATCTCCATTGCTGCTCTGAACAGTCGACATCGCGAATTACGCCCTCCTCGCGGCATGGATCGAAACGCGTATGATCAGCCATTACTTAAAAGACGCAAACGATTCGAAATTCACCTCGTGCACGACGACACGCGGGTTCATTCCTATCAGGAATACGATCATGTCCGCCACGTCGCCGGCCGACATAAATTTGTCTCTTGGCACCTGACGTTGTCCCCAGAAGCCAGTATTCGCCGCCCCCGGATTGACCGTCGTCACGCGAATGTTCTTCTCGATGAGCTGCAGCGCCAACCCTTGGGAGAACATGTTTACCGCTGCTTTGGCCGTGCAATATAAAGGAGCGCCGGGATTCGCCCGCTTCGCGGCCATCGACCCGGTATGGACGATCAACCCGCCTTGCTCCGAATCCACGCGCGGAACGAAATGCTTGGCGCACAGAAAGCTGCCCTTCAAATTCACGTCGATCGTCTGGTCATACTGTTCCTCCGTCATCGAGACGATGGAAGAGGGCACGCTGAGGCCGGCCAGGTTGACCAGCGTATCGAGTCGCCCGAATGCTCCCGCCGCCCGTTCGAAGAAAGCCATCACATCCCTCTCGTTCGTCACGTCCACCGTATGATAGATCGCTTCCGCTCCCTGATCCGTCAAGGCATCGGCCAGTTCCTTCAAAGCCGGCTCCTGCCTGGAGCCGAGCGCCAGCCTCGCTCCCTTCGCGGCGATTGCCTTCGCCACCGCTTGCCCGATGCCTCCGCCGGCGCCGATAATAGCAACGTTCTGGCCCCGTAGTCGATTATCGTTCATCTCGAACGCCCCTCTCTAGAACGCGATTAATATTTTGCCGTTGCTCTTGCCTTCCTTCATCCTGCGGATAGAATTCTCCAATTGCTCAACCGGGCAAACGTCGCTGATCAGCTTGTCCAGGTCAACCTGACTGTCGGCGGATAAGTTCTCTAACAACTTCATCGTCTTCTGAAAATCATCGAACGTATAAACGCGGCTCCCGACCAGAGTCAGTTCCTTAAAGATAGCCTGCAGCACGTTCACTTGCGGAATGCTGCCGGGGAAGCCGACGAAGACGACCGTCCCGCGAATCCGGCATGCCGCCGTGGCGAACCGCAGTCCGGCCTGCGAGGCGGACACCTCGATGACAACGTCGAAGCCCTCCCCGCCGGTCAGCTCGTCTGCCCGCGCCTGCGCATCCTCCACGGCGGGATTGATCGCGTCCGCGAAGCCGAACGAAGCGGCTTGCTCAATCCGCGCGGGGTTGATCTCCGAGAAGGCGACAGCGGCTCCGTTTGCCCTGGCGACAAGACCGACGATCAAGCCGATCGGACCGCCCCCGATGACCAGCACGCGGTCGCCGTCGGCTACGCCGCCGCGCCGGTTCACGTGAAAGCCCACGGCAAAGGGCTCCGCCAACGCGGCAACCCGGCTCGGGTATCGGAACGTCCCGTATCGCAATCGATTCTTGCTTTTCCAATATAGCTGCTCTCATCTTTCTTATCCTCCTCGTTTAGAAGTAGCCGCCTTTTTTGACGACTTCCGTGGGGGTTAATCCGTCCAGCACCATTTGCTTGATCCCCTCTTCGTTCTCCTTGATATGCTCCGCCTTCAACAGCACATCGCAGGCGATATCTCTCGGAACGACGATGACGCCGTCGATATCTCCGAATACGACGTCGCCCGGATAGATGAAGACGTTGCCGATCATGACGGGGATCTGCCAATCGATCATCCGGAATCGGCCGAGCATCCCGTTCGAGGTGCGGTATTTGCAGAACACGGGAAATTCGAGCTCTAGCACCTTGTTCGTATCCCGAACGCCTCCGTCGACTACGGCCCCTTTGCACCCCCTACGGATCGACGCCATCGTCATGACTTCGCCCCATTGCGCCGATTCCTCATCGCCGCTCGTATCCCAGACGACGACGGAGCCGTCGCCGATCTCCTCGAGCATCTTCGCCCGCTGCTCCATTTCGCTCTCAAGCGTCAGGTTCGGCGATCCTTTGACCGTAAACGCGATGCCGCACACCTTCATGTCGTCCTTGATCGGCATGATGCCGGAAGGCAGCACCTGGTGCAGCAATCCATGCTCCCGAAGGACGTCGTTCACCGCCGCCGTAAACACCTGCTCGTAGCGTTCGCACAGCTCCCCGTCCGGGATCGGAAGCGGCCTCGGCTCCCTTTTGCCCCGGTCTGCCTTTAATTGGTCCAAGTTCATGTTCATAAGCTCCTTTGCACAGAATGATCGGGGCCGGACTTTATCCGTTCCGAATTGCTGTAAAATCATCTCCGCGAATGCCGTACTTCCTGTCGGAACCATAGTCGTACACGATCAGCCCATCGTCGTCCGTCAGCTCAAGCGAGTACCCGCCCGATCCCCCCGGCGGCTCCGCATGGAAGTGACGTCCGCTCAGCGGCACGATATGCCAGCTCCGTATCGTGTCCCTATCGTCCATGGCCGCGACGTACACGATCGTGTGCCGCTTCCGATAAGCTTCGCTCGTATACTGGAACACAGAGGCGCTTCCTTCGGCGCCTTGGCCTTTCTGATTCGGCAGCGGGTGGTAACAATCGTGAACGTGTCCCCAGTCGAACGACAGTCCGTTTCGGTTTGCTTCATCACCGGACATGGCGCTCACCTGAAAGAACTTCATCCCCGCTCCGTTTCTTCGAAATACGAGCTTCGTCTCCGCCGCGACGTTGGTCTGAAGCCGATTGTCCCGATTGTTCAGCACGAAGTGCGTTCGCACTTTGACCGGCTGCTCCGACTCGATGACATCGATCATAAACAAGACGTGCGGCATCGCCGCGATCCAGGTCCGTTCCGCCCTCGTGATCGGCGCTTCGTAAAGCTCGGCCGCGTCCGAGCGGACGACGTGAATGCCGTCCATCTCTCTTACGATCCGCTTGCGGCCGAACGACGACGTCGGTTTAAACGCGTTGCCGTCCGCCGGCTTCTGCCGGATGGCCACCGGGATCCCGTCCTTGCCTTCGGCTTCGAAGCTCCAAGTATTGTGCGCCCCCGTCGCGGTAGAAGCCCTCTGCGTATTCAGCCGGTAGCAGCAATGCCCGGGATCGACAAAGAAACGTTCGCCGAGGTGCGCCAGAATAAAGCTGTTTTGATCCTCGTGACGGTGAGAGGACGCGCGCAACGGCTCAAAGCCGCCTTGAACCGCCAAGAGGGTAAGCGGATTCTCCCAGCGATTTCTCGCGATGACGCTCCCTGCCTCGAACGAAGAGAGCAGCGGCAGACCCGCCCGCTCCGGAGACAGCGGCTCGGCGGCATCAGGGTACAGGAGGAGGCTAAGAAACTGGAAATCATTCCGAAACCCGAACGTCGCTCCCTCGTTCGTCCCGATGCGCGGATTGGCGTACGTCCGCTCAAACAACCAGCGGGCGAGGCCGGCCTCCGCCGGAAAGCGATCCCGGCACCGGGAGGCGACATGAAGCAGGAAGTCCCCCGAAGGTCGCAGAATCGCCGAGCTGTCGCCGAAATTGACCGTTCGGGGATACGGCTCCGCCCCCCAGCCCTCGAGGGGCTTAACATGGATGAAGCTCGCCGCGAACCAGTCCATCAGCTTCGCGAAGCAACCGGCATCGAGTTCCTCTTCGAAGGCGGGCTCGTATCGAATCAGCACCTCTCTCAGGTGGCTCAGATGCAAGGATGCATAGTTGCCGTATTGCAGGGACTCCCCGTAGCTGTCTTCGTTGTACAAGGTAGTCGCCGTGCGGTAATAGTCCGCCGCAGCCCGCACCGCTTCCCGATCGCCCAGCACGGCCGCCGCCGTCCCGAAGCCGTTCAACAACGCCATGAACCAGTTGTTGATAGGACCCTTCGCGCTTGCGGTCGCTTCCAGCGCCCTCCGGCAAGGCTCCATGCCTTTGCTTCGGAGCGCGCCGCGGATTGCCGCCATCTCGTCGGCGAATAACGCCGGGCATAAATCGATCGCTACAGCGATCGCGACCGATACGTGAGCCGTCTCCAGCATGCCGGCTTGCGGATCGCCGCGCTGACGGAACCAAGGCCCGACCCATTCGTCCGCCGGCTTGCGGCAGATGTCCAGCACGGTCTCCCGAAGCCAGGCTCCAAGCGCATCATCGGGCCGTACCGCATAGACGAATGCGGCGTCCCCCAGCCGCTCCCAGACAAGATGCCACCATTGCTGCGTATCGCCGGGCTGAACCAAGCCCGGCATGCGGGAGTGTGCCGCTACCCGATCCGCCAACGCCTCCCACAGTTCTTTTGATCGACCGGCTGCTCCTGCGATCCGCCCGCGTTCGTTCTTCATATCCCGCATGAACAATCCCACGACGTTGCCTCCCTTGTCCTTCAACGCGATTCACTCGGCAAGTCGTGAATTCCATTCCGGTAAGCCTCGACCAACGCAAGCATGAGAGGTCCGAAGCTGTGCGGCTCGTCCCGATAGGGCAGCTTCAGCGTCACGTAAGCTTTGACCGTTCCCTTCTCGGCGCCTTCGCCCGGGCATAGACAGCCGGGACAACTGAGCTCCGTCGAGAAATCCTCGTTGATGCTGAGCTCGTTCAAGCCCAGGACGCCTTTGCGGAAGACCGGGAAGTAGGTGTCTCTGTCGAGCAGTCCCGTTCGCAGGCCAACGCCCATCCCGTAAAGAATAAGGCCGGTTCCTGACGTTTCCTCGTAAGAATATTCGAGTGGGATCTCCTGTCTCCATAACCCCCGTTCGGACTGGTGGGGGAGCAAGGCGGCAGACAAAGCCTTGAAGTATCGCTCCGCTCTCGGACGGTGAATGGAATCGCCCGGGAGATGCCGAACAAGCTCGGCGAGCGGGAAATACCCCCATCCGTTCCCTCGGCCCCAGTGATCCTCGGAGAACTTGCCGGGAGCTGCGAAGTTTTTGCTTTGATGCAGCAGTCCGTTCCCGGGATCGAGAAACGTCTCATACATGAGGAAGGTTTGATTGGCCGCCTCGTCGATATAACGCTGATCGCCCAACGCCAGACCGGCGAACAGCAAGTAGGGGGTTACCGCCGTCGCGACGTCGATCCAAATCAATTCCTTCTCGGGCGCGCTCGGCATGGACATGATCCCTTGGCGGTCGCGGGGAGCGGTCAGCATCTCCTCCGCGTATTCCCGAACTTGAGCCTCCGCTTCCGGCATGTAATCTTGCATTAGCGCGTAAGCCTTCGGATTGCCGCCGATCCGGTAGCTGGGAAAATTATAAGCCGGGTGTGCGATTCGATCCGGGAAACGGGACAGAATTGATTTGGCCTTATCCAGCAAGATCGGATCCCGCTTCTCTTCTGCGGTCTGAAGCAGCGCGTAAATCGCCAAGAGACCATAATAGTGCTTCACTTCCTGAATGTGCTCGTAATGCTCGTAAAGCTTCTGCGATGCGTATAACGGATTCACTCGGGTTGTTCCTCCTTTCCGAATTTGCAGGATTTGCTTCCCTCGAAACAAGGAGACTCATTCCTGCACCCCCATTTTATTGCGATTTATCGATAATCGACATATAGGTACAACGATTGTTTATCCGATTCGCTTAATCTCACACTCAATACGTAAGCGTTTACATTTTAGGTGAAGAAGGAACTGGCCCTCCCTATCCCTTCTTTAACGTTGCGCTCACGTATCCGCGCCGCCAGCCTCCGCATGGCTATCCCGGTATCGCCCCGGCGTCACGCCTTCGATCTTCTTGAAGAGCCGGATAAAATACGTTGGCTGATAGCCGACCGCTTCCGCGATTGCGTTCATTCTCATATCCGTCGTTCGAAGCAGCTCCTTCGCTTTCTCCAGGCGAACGTTCGTCAAATAATCGATAAAATTGATTCCCGTGTACAGCTTAAACTCTTTGCTCAGGTTATACGAGGTTACGCCGTTCTCGTCGGCGCACGATTCCAGCGAAATCGGTGAAGCGTATCGGTCGCGGATCGTATCGATGACCCTGTCGACGATTCTCTGCATCATCCTCTCTCGGGTATGAGACAACTCCTCGATGTACGGAGCGATAATTCGCCCCTTCATCCATCTCAGCATTTCGTCGGGATCCTTGGCCGCGCTGAGCTGTTCGTACAGATTGCCGCCGCGAAGCAACGCTGCCGGATTAGCCCCCGACTTCAACAGTGCGTGCAGGATGCTTCCAAGCAGTTGCAGCATGCCCTGCTGGAATAGCAGCTCCTTGCCCTGGCTTTGTCTCAGTTCCTCCACGAACCGCTCCAGCAGATCTCCAACTTCCTCCTCCATCCCCAGCTTCAACGCCTGAATGATTTCGGATTCCGCCTCGAACGGATATTGTACCCTCACCGATTCGTGAGGCAATACATTATCCATGTCGATGATCTGCTCGTGCTTGCCGAGGTCCCGGAAACGCAGCGCCTCGCGCACCTCTTCCAGAGAGATATAAATATCCTGAGCAAGATGGACAAGCTTGCCTACTCCGACCGTGAAGCGCAGCCTCGTAAATCGAGTCAGAATGTCGATCAATTGTCCGGACAGATGGAACAAATCGCTCTTGATCCGCTCCCTGGTCCTCTCTTCCGGAAACGATAGAACGACCGCGAACGAGAGATCGTAAAAATTGACGACCTCGGCCTCCACGGACTGGCTTCTGAGCACGTCCTGCGTAATGTTGACGGCGGCGAAGGTGGCGAGCTGCTCGTCTCCTTCATAGAACTTGCCCTTGGCATCGGCGATGCCGTCCATTCTGAGCAGCATGATCGCGAACCCTTTGTCCTCGGGGCTCCAGCCGTGCATCGCCATCCGCTCCTTCAGCTCCGACTCGGAGAAGAAGCCCATGTGGCCCTGAAGCAACTGTAGATAAAATCCTTCCTTCAGCGTCTGGCTGCTCTGCTCCAGCTTCACGTTCAACTGTCGGCTTTCGTGAATTAAGTTGCGCCACTTCCCTTCGATGAATTGGAACTCATCCTTCTTATCGCTCCAGGTCGCACCTACCGCGCCTTCCTTGAACACGCCGACCAGTTTCTTCACCGGCCGATAGATGCTCCGCGAGGCGAGCCAGGTCAGAGCGACAGCAATCGCAAGACCGAGCAAGCTGACGGCAAGACCAAGCTTGGAGACAAGAATAACCGGGGCCGTCAGCTTTGAGATCGGCGTCGCGACCACGTACTTCCAGCCGATCCGCGAGACATTGCCGACCGATACGGAGTAATCCACTCCGTTCTGCTTCAGAAGGAAATCCCCGTCGTCCTGCCAATCCTCAATCGCTTTCGTTCTCACCGCCTCGTCGAGCTCGGTGAAGGCCGCTCCTCCCGCTCTGCCGTTCGTCACCCAATCGCCGTTCCCCTTCAAAATTAGAGAGGCCCCTTCGCCGTCGGGATTAAGCGCGGACAACCATTCGTCCAGCCTCGTCTTCTCCAGGAACAGAATGATGGCCCCGAACGGTACGCCATCCGTTCCCGCTACCTTATGCACGAGAGCGATATTCACCGTGTTTTTATACTTCAGGGTGCTGACCGGCTCCTCCCACCAGAAGAGCGTCGGCTCCCTGTCCAACAGCTCTCGGTACGATTGGCGCGCGGCGTCATCCATGATCTCGTTGATGCCTTCCTCGTCCGACACGACCAGATTATCCTTCTCCAAATACAGCACTGCGTTGCCGATCAACGGATTGGACTCGTTCAGAATCCGCAGCGACGCCAACAAATCCCGGGTCGTACCCGGCTTCTTCCGCAAATCGCCTTCCGTCAATTCCGCGTTAAAAATCGGATTGAAGGCCCACTGGTTCCCGATGGTCTCCAGGTGGGACAACTGACTCTCCATCGTTTGATTGATTTGCCTGAGCTGAGACCGGTGGTTCCGGTTGATTTCGGATTCGATTTGTCCGACGCCGACGATATAATTGCTGATGGCAATGATCGCCATGGGAAGACAAGTCACCATGAACATCACGAGTAAGTTTTTCTGATAATAGTTCAGGTTCAGTCTTCGCATGACGATCCGTCCATCCTTTGTCTTATGTTTTAGCCGAGGCTTACTGGCCTTTTTTTGTCTTGTACGCGTCGTTTAGCTCCTGGATCGATTTGATCCAGTTCGTGTCCTCCGCGAGCTTGGCCGCGTAGTCATCCCAGCTTTCGAGCGACACGCTGCCAAGAATGATTTTAACCTGAAGATCGGTCGTTTTCTTCAACCATTCGTTGCGGTACTTGCTCCAGGTCTCGGAGTACAGTCCGTTCGTCGGGTCGCTCACGCTGATCTCGCTGATTTGATCGATGATCCCTTTGCTCCGTTCGTAGTAATCGGTCGACACGTTCGGCGCTACCGCATAAGCGTATTTATTAAATCGGGTGAACACCTGGCCGAATGCCGAAGTCGAGACGATGTCCTTCTTGGCCTGCTCCGTCTGCTGATAGAAGTCGCCGTCCTTCGTAAAGTGAACGTCCGCGAAGCCGTAAGCGCCCAGCTCGTAGCCTTCCGGCGAAGCGCCATAGTCGAAGAAGGAGAGAATCTTCTTCATTTTCTCCTCCGACACGGTTTTCGGAATGACGAACGTGCCGTAATACCCGATTCCTTTCCCGACGTACTGCTCGCCTTTGGGATTCGTTAACGAGACGAGCGGCAGCATGTCGCCTTGCGGATCGATCTTGCGGACGCCTTCCGTCATCACCCAGGAGCCGGAGACAGGCTCGAAGTTGACGCCCGCTTTGCCGGCCATGACGATTTCTCGCGCCTGCGTATTTTTGAGAGTCGCGAAATCTTTGTGGATCAGCCCTTCCTCATAGGCTTTGCGCATCCACGCAAGCGCCTCCTTGGTCGACGGATCGGTCGTCATGTTGACGAGATTGCCGTTGCCGTCGATTTTCCAACCGCCGTTCGCGCCCTGGAACGTATTCAGAATAGAGTTAAAGGAGCCCAGGTTCAAGCCGTCCGCGCTGATGTAGCCGACGAGGCCGACCGTATCCGCCGTTCCGTTGCCGTCCGGGTCGCCGGTCGTGAATGCCTTCATGACCTCGTACAGCTCATCCGTCGTTTGCGGCGGCTCCATACCGAGCCGATCCAGCCAATCCTTGCGAACGGCAACCATTCCGGTATCCAGACCGCGGACGCGGGGAATGGAATAGATTTTCCCGTCCTGGTAACGCGAATTATCCCAAGCTTCCTGCGGATACTCCATCAGGTTCGGATAATCCTTGATATACGGCTCCAGGTCCCAGAAAGCTCCTTGTGCGGCCATCGTTCTGACGTTCTGGGCGAAATTGTCGAGGATGAGCGTCAAATCGGGAAAATCTCCGGAAGCGAGCGTCACGTTGACCTTCTCGTTGTAGCTGTTCGACGACACCCAAGTGATATTCAGCTTCGTGTTCGTCCTTTTCTCGATCTCCTTGATCACGACGTTGTCCGGTCCGGGCGGCTCGTCGCCGAAGAAGGTCGTCATGATGCTGATCGGCGTCGGCGGCTCGGAGCTCGCGGAGGCACTTGCCGAGGCGCCTGCCGACGGGCTGCCGGAAGCGTCGCTCCCGTCGGAGTTTTGGCTGCAGGCCGACAGCAAGGCTCCGCCGGCGAGCGCGAAGGACAACAGAATAAGAGACAACTTCCCTGCGGAATAAGGCAACTTCGATTTCATTGATCTACTCTCCCCTTATAGGTTTCTGGATTATTTGTTCTTATCCTTTGACCGAACCGACAAGCACGCCTTTGGCGAAGTGCTTCTGCAGGAACGGATACACGAGCATGATCGGGAGACAGCCTATGATCACGGCCGCCATCTTGAGCGATTCCGTGTTGATGATCTGACCTTCCTGAAGCACCGTGCCTCCTCCGACGGACGTGCTCGAATCGATCAGCATTTGCCGCAGGACGAGCTGAAGCGGCCATTTCTGAAAATCATTGATGTATAGCACAGCGTTAAAAAATACGTTCCAATAAGCAACCGCGAAGAACAAGCCGAAGGTCGCGATCGCTGGCAGCGACAGCGGCAGAATGATCCGCCACCAGACTTGAATGTCGTTGCAGCCGTCGATCACCGCCGCCTCCTCCAGCCCGTCCGGGATATTATCGAAGAACCCCTTCATCAGAAACACGTTCCAACCGCTGCTCAGCGCCGGCAATATAAGCGCCCAGAGCGAATTGATCAAGTCCAGATCCCGGATCAACAAATAATTAGGGATAATGCCGGGATGAAAAAGCATCGTCAACAGGATCAGTCTCAGCATCGTTTTACGGCCGAGCATTCGCTTCCGCGACAGCGAATAAGCCAGCGAGGAAGTGACAATCAGGCTGAGCAACGTTCCGAACACCGCGAGGTACGCGGAAATCCCGATCGCGCGCGGAAATAGGGGGGTGGAAAATAAATACTGATAGTTCTCCAGCGTAAGCCCTTTCGGGTAGAACAGGAGCCCGCCCTTCAGGTGCTCCGCCGGGTCCGTAAACGAAACGCATACGACATAGTATATCGGAAAAAGCATCGCCAGAGAGAGCAGCGCAAGCAGCAGCAGGTTGATCCGGTCGAACAGCTTTTCCGATAACGATGTTTGGGTCATGACTTGCACCTCCTCAATATAGACCGTCCTGGCCGGCCATCTTCGCCAGCTTATTGGCCGTCACGACCAGAACGAGCCCGACGATGGACTTGAACAGGCCTACCGTAGCCGTATAGCTGAACTCCCCGTTCAGCACGCCGTTCCGATAGACGAACGTGTCGAATACTTCGGCCACGTTCGATACCGCCGCGTTCCCCATCAGGAAGACCTGCTCGAAACCGACATCCATCACTTCGCCGAGCTTGAGGATGAACAAGATCATAATGACGTTCCGAATGCCGGGGATCGTTACGTGGAAAATCTGCTTAAATCGCCCTGCCCCATCCATTCTGGCCGCTTCGTACAGCGTAGGATCGATTCCGGACATGGCCGCGAGAAAGATGATCGTTCCCCATCCGACATCCTTCCAGATATTCTGAAGGGTTAGCATCGGCCAGAACAGCGAGGGGGAAGTCAGAAACGGGATTTTCTCCAGGCCGATCGTCTCCAGAATCCCGTTGATGACGCCATCCGCCTGTCCTAGCATGATGAAGCTGATCCCGGCGATGATGACCCAGGATAGAAAATGCGGAAAATAAATGACCGTTTGCACGACCCGTTTGTAAACCCGGTGCCGAACTTCGTTCAACATAATGGAGACCAGAATCGGCGCCGGGAAGAAAAGCAGCAGATTCAAACTGCTGATCGCCAGCGTGTTGCGGAGCAACAAGTAAAAATCGTCGTTGCCGAAAAACCGTCGAAAATGCTCAAACCCCACCCAGTTGCTTTGCCACATGCCGACGTAGGGCGAAAAATCTTTGAAGGCGATGATCAGCCCCCACATCGGAACGTATTTGAAAAGAATGAAAAACGCGATGCCTGGAAGCGCGAGGAAATATAAGTATCGATCGCGAATAAGCATGCGGACGGTTCGCTGGGCGCGCGTTCCCGTTCCGTATGGTTGCTGTCGTTTGCCGTTCTGCTCGACGGTTACCGCCGCTCTGCCCATGTTCACCCCTCCTGAAACGTCATTTCCACCGGTGGTAGCTCTAATTTACGGCAGGAAACGCCGCATCGTCTACGCGACTCTTTTGCCCCGTCCATCCGGCCGAGAAGCCGCTGGCTTCGGCTGTTCGAGGCGCCGCCGCACCGCTACGGCAAAAATGTTCATTCCTGCCGCTGCACTTTTTTGCAGTCCGCCCGCTCCCGCAAAAATAAGCAAAGGCAGTCTCCCCTCGCTTGAGGGATGACTGCCTTCCAGTACTCTCTTATTCGCTTGCTCTTCTTCGTTTGACAACCTTGGCGGGGACGCCGACCGCGACGCTGTAAGGCGGAATGTCCCGGGTGACGACGGAGCCGCCGCCGATGACCGAGCCTCGTCCGATCGTCACGCCGGCCGTAATATTCACCCTGCCGGCAATCCAAACGTCATCCTCGATCGTGATCGCCGTGATGTCGACACCCTGCATTCGAATCGGCCGATCCGGATCGTCGAAGCGGTGATTGCCCGCGATGATGATCGCATGCGACGCAATTCGCACGTCGTTGCCGATCGTGATCCGGCCGGACGGATCGTCCGACGCCCCGTAGCCCACGATGTTGGAATACGCTTGGATCGAGCAATTGCGCCCGATCGAGACGTTCCCTTGCAACAGCACGCCCAGCGCGATGCTGGAATCCTCTCCGATCCGAATCGCGCCCTCTCGCGGATTCACCCAAGCTTCGGGACTGATCCGACAGGTCGGATGCGCTTCGACACGGGAATGCCGGGAAGCCAGCCAGTACCCATATTTGAGGGCCAGCCTTCTCCCCCACGTTTGTTGGTCGGGCATGCTGTAGCCGCCGGCAAGCAACGACCATATGCTCATCTCAGCACCTCGGCGACGTTGATTTCGCATACCGCCGCGTGGTCTCCGGGCAGCGTGTTGACGATCAGTTTGCTTCCGTCCGCAGAGAATACCGGATGATGGCATACCCGGTATCGATTGCGTCCCGGCGGTTCGCTGGCGCCCAGCACCCGGGGCAGCTTCACGCTGCGGAGGACCTCATCCGTCCTGACGTCGATAAACAGCACTTCGCCGGGGATTCCTCCTGTGTCGGTGACGAGCAGATTGTAGTCTGCGGGCGAAATCCCGGGATGTCCGCCGCTCGCGTTGGCGCTAAGCTTGCGGTACCCGCTGCCGTCGTATCGGACTTGAGCCAGGCACATTCGCCTCTCGTCTTCCGGATCGGGACCGTAGCCGATCAGATGCTCTCCGTCCGGATGCCACGACCAATGCACGCCTGGCCGGCCATAGCTCATATCCACGGCTAGGCGGAGGTTCTGCAAGTGCTTGTCCGCCGTAAAGACGTAACTCAGCCTCGGCTCCTCCCGGCTCCGATCGACGGCGTGATTGCCGAAGTAGAACAGCAGCCGGCTGCCGTCCCGATTCCACCTCACGCAGTAACACATCAGCGTCAACCCGTCCTTTTCGCCCAACCTGGCCTTAATTTCGCGGTCGCTCCGCAGCAGACGTTCCCGGTCCGGATGCCGTTCCAGCACGTCGGCTGCGCTAAGCAGCAAGGGCTGGATCGCCTCCTTCTCCTCGAAGGCAAAGCGGAACAAGCCGTGCTCTCCCCTTCGTTGGAACGGGACCGGAGCCATCCCGGGCTGAAACCGGCCGGTTCCATATCCTGCCGCATACAGCATCCCCATGAGGCCGGATACGATCGGCTCGCCAAACGGCGGAGCCCCTTCCATGTCCCCCTCCATCGTCCGTTCTTCCCCGCTCTCGAGCTCGCGCCTTACGATTCGAGGCCGATTCAGGGTTCCGCTCTGGTAGTAAACATAGCGGCCGTCCGGGCTCCAGGTCTGCCATAGTCCCGTATGGAAGAAACCTGAATGAAGCGCGGTTTCTCCGAACCGCTCCAGCACTTCGCCCGCCTCGGAGACAATCACAACCTCGCCCGCTTGTCGTTCCAAGTCGCCGCCCGCAAGGAGAATCCGCCCCGAACCGTCCGGAGCATAAGGGCTTAACGTATAGTAACTGTGCACGCACCAACGGTCTTTAATAGGGAAAGAACGGATAAAATCGGCTTGCTCGTTCTTTGTCATGACAGTCCCTCTCTTCCGCATGAAGTTGGGTACGATTGGCTATCTCGATAGCCCCTTCAGCATTCCGTCGATCTCCTTGGCCAAGCGATCTCCTATCCGCCGGAAACCGAGGTCCGTCGGATGGACGCCGTCGACCGTGCAGTCCTCGTACTCCCGGCCAAGAAGCGTATCCCCGTTAACGAAGGAAATCGCCGAATCGCCGGCCGTCCTTCTCCCGGCCACGAAAGCTCGCGCAAAGTTTCGGCATTCTGTCCGATTACGTAGAAGAGACGGTCGGAGCCCCTCCATCGCATACCGAATGCCGGAGACGACGAGAATCGGCAACCGCGGCCGAGCGGCTCGTACGATGTCCACGAATGCCGGCAACGTCTCGCGATACTCGTCCGGGTTTACATTCGGCACATAATTCAACACCAGCAGATCGGGGCTCTCGATCTCGCAAATCAGACGGGCCAGCTCCGGCTCCCCCTTCCCGTTCCCCGAGAACCCAAGGTTGATGCATTCGCGGTTCAGCCGGCGCCCGACGATGCTCGGATAAGCCATGCCTGGCCTGCTGGCGCAGCCGCCCTGAGTAATCGACGTCCCGTAGAACAACAGCTTGCCCTCGCTCGCGAACGGATTCGGCACGGCGAGCTCGGCGCCTTCTGCGACTCCGATCCGCACTTCTTCGACTCCTTGGTACAGGGGGAAATGAATCGTAACGTCGCGCGTTTCTTCTTCGAGATCTTCGTAGAGAACCGCCTCGTATTGCGTTGCGCTGGCGTCGAACCGGGTCGTGCTCGCATACTTTGCCTTGCCCGGGCCGCCGATGTAACAATCGAAGCCGCATTGTGCCGTGGCGGCCATGTGGTACTTTTCCGCCGAGCCCGTCAGCTTGACGGACAGCCGCAAGACCGGAGAGTTCGTGCGGAACCGAACTTGCCCACCCGCCGTGCAATTGGCCAATGTGTCGACAGGCTCGCGAACCGGATAAGCCGGATCCTTCGGCAGACGACGATAGAGGCCTTCCCGGTCGAACCAAGGGAACCCGACGATCTGAAACGGGGGCTTCCGGGGATCATGCCACTGTATCGCGGCCCCTTTCCCTTCTTCGGGCTCCTTATTGCCGCGTTCCGCTTTTAATGCGTCCAAGTTCACGTTCATAAACCCCTTTGCACGATAGGATGATAAAATCCGGTATACTGAAAGAAAAGACGCCAAGGGAGAGATGAGCCATGTCGGCAATTTCCGCTCAATACGATTACGACTTCCACATTACGAGAATCGGCCACGTCACCGAGCGGAGCCCGAATCCGGATTGGAAGTTCGATCGTCTCAGCTCTCCCGATTTGTACGTGATCGCGTATTGTACCGATGGAGAAGCGCTCTACGTCATTGAAGGAGCCGAAATTACCGTTCGGAAAGGCGACCTGCTGTTCTTCCCGAAAGGACTCGTTCGTTCTGCCCGTTCCCGAGCGGACAACCCTTGGTCATTCTATTCGGTCTCGTTCGACGTCGAATTCCTGACGGAGCCAACCCGCGAGCTCTTCGACCGGTTCGGCAATGTGATGCCCAGCTCCCACTTGTACAAATTGCCGAATGTCTTCACCGAATTAAATCTGGTCTGGAGCGGCCGGAGAAGCGGGTACACGATCAAGTGCAAGAGCATTCTGATGGACATCGTATACGCCGTCGTCAAGGAACAGGACCGGTCGGCCCGCGGAACGGCGCATTACAATGCGATCGAGGGAGTGACGAATCTCATCCTGACGAATTACAAGGAACATTATTCGATAGACGAGCTAGCAGAGCTCGCGGGTCTCAGCTCCTCCCATTTCCGCTTGCTGTTCAAGCAAATCAACGGCATGACCCCGATTCAGTACCAGCACCATATCCGCATTCATAAAGCGAAGGACCTGCTGCTTAGCGGCGATTGCAACGTAACGGAAGCTTCGCTGTCCGTCGGGTTCCAAGATATCTATTATTTCAGCAGACTGTTCAAGAAGCTGACGGGCGAGCCACCCTCGGCGTATATTCGGCGATAACGTCGGGTCGGGGCCGGGTTTTATCCGCTCCAATGTCCTCATTATATTTTTATCCTCGGATCATTACCATTCACGAAACGAGCATCGTTTGCACAAAGTGCCGATGCGAACCACTTCGTCAAGGCGTTCCGCAAGGAAGCCAGTTGCTCGCCGACAGAATACCGCCTGAGAAGCTTTGTGCGGCTACATTCATGAAACCGCTTCAGAGGAGAGAAGCGAGAATGTCCATGTTCAAAAGAATGCTCGACAGGGCGGCCGGGTGGAGCAGCAGGTCGACGACGTCTACGCCTACGTCATGACGCGCTACTTGAAGGAACAGAACGACTCGAAGTTCGAGTCGGACGCGGTCATCTCCCGGATTCTCTTGGCAGGAGGTTTCACCGTGGAGGCGGAGCAGGTGTACGAATTCCCCGTCTCTCTTCATCTGCCCGTGCATACCTCGGTGACCTTGGGCAGGACCCAATGTCATTAAGTTAAGGCCTAGGGTCCAAAATCAAGAGCAAGAGCAGGTTATCGAAAAGATAACCCGCTCTTTTTTTGCGTAAAAATCGAAAAGAGACTTGATAAGCAGTTGAAAAAATGTGGCGAAGCCCCTTGAAAAAAAGAGGAGGTTTTGTCATTGGAATTGAACGCGAATTCTCTTAAAGAAACGCTGACATCCCTTATTCGAGAGATGTCAGCGGCACCCGAACCTTCCTACAAGTAGGAAACAGCCTTGAGTCAGTTGAAGGGCTGGCATTTCTTTATAAATCATCGAGCTTCCTGGTCGCCCTACTTGTGGTATGGTTCAGCGTAACATCTATAGAGCGGAAATCACTTGCTGCCTGATTCACCATATGGTCGGGAAACGGTGGGCCGCAGCGAACTGGGGCCAACGTAACGAGAGACCTTCTGGTTGGTGTTTATTGACCCCTTCGCTCAAATAATCGAAGGTCTAGCGCGGTTGTCCGTCAGCGGTCGGATTATCGGCGGTTCTCCGGTCACGCTTGGACGCGACTCTCACCGGGTAAAGCTCGTGCTGTGGAATTTGGCGTTCCTGTACCCCTGTGCGAGATACTGCGGGAGCATCTATCTCTCGTACTGCGTGTTGGCGGCTCCCCGATACAGGTTCGGCGGGACTTTCTCGAATTTTTTGAACACGCGGCTGAAGTATTTCTCGTCCCGGTAGCCGATCATCTCGGCGATCTCGGCGATTCTCAAGGCCGGGTTGAGAAGAAGCAGCTTGGACCTGTCAATCCGCAGGCGGTTGGTGTAGTCCGTGATCGATTCGCCGAATTCCTGCTTGAAGCGGCGCGAGATGTGTTCCTTGTTCAGGAAGTAGCGCTCGGAAATCTCTTTGAGCGGAATGTCCTTCCAGTAATTCTCCTGGAGGAACCGGGCAATCTCTTGCATAACGTTGACCTGCCGGGACTGCCGGGATTGAATAAACGCCTCTTGAAGCGCGAGGAGATCCATCTCGAGTGCCCCTTCCAACGCAGTGAGTGTCAGTTCTCCCGTCGGATTCAAATGCAGGCGAAGCGCGGTGGAGAGCAGCCGAAGATCGCCCCCCGGCCGTTCGTCGTAAAAGCTGTCAAGCCAACGCTCCTTCACCATCCGATATTCCTCTAGCCATTGCTGAAGTTGCTGCAGGCCGAGCTCGTCGAATTCGCGCAAGTACGCCGACCATTCGCTGACCGCCTGCCGAACCGGCTCGCGCTTGCCGCTTTGCACCGAAGTGAGAAAATTCTCTTCGAAGCGGTCGAAAGACAACCTTCGAAGCGGTTCCGCTACTGCCTCGCCGATCTCATGGAAGCGGCAGCGCGCGTTCAGCAGATTGCGCCTTGCAAGAGCCTGTACCGCTTCTCTATAGGAACGGTGTAAGGAAGCCGGGAATTCCGTCTTCGCCCCGATGCCAATATGCACGCCGTCTGCCGAAGCCGGACCGTCGTACCGACGCAGCGCATCGCGCAGAAATTCCATATCGCAGCCTTCCCGCCAGACGAGGATGGCGATCTCCGGCATAGAGGAGCCCCAGTTGCGAAAGGCGACCGCTCCCGCAGGCAGTAATCCTTCCAGCCTAGTCAGCCAGCGTGAGGCCAGTGCATCTGGATCGGTTCCGTCCGGCGGCGAAGCCCAGTGCTCCCAGGCGGCGAACCGAACAACCGCGAGCCGCCCCGTCGCCGCATGCGCCAGGTCAGGCATCGCGCGGGCGAGCTGCTCGCGCAGGACGGGAACGCCGGCCTTCACGAGCAACTCGGATAGCGCCTTGTCGCGATAAAGCTGCTTGAGCTCATTCATCTCAAGCGCGAGCCGTCCGTCTGCGTCCGCCAACCTGTCGGCACGGCAGTATTCGACCGCTCGCGCCAGCGCCTCCTGCAGCTGACGCTGGTCGAGCGGCTTCAGCAAATAATCGATACCGCCGTGCCTCATCGCATGCCGGATCCATTCGAAGTCATTGTAGCCGCTGACGACGATAATCTTGTGACGGCGTGGGGACTGCGCCTGGACCCGTTCCATCAGCTCGATACCGTTCAATAGAGGCATCATAATATCGGTGACGATGATATCGGGTGCATGGTCCCGCACATGCTCCAGCGCGGATTTGCCGTCCTCGGCTTCCAGCACTTCGTCGATGCCAAGCGCCGACCAGTCGGCTAGCAGCCGAATTGAAGTCCGTACATGCTGTTCGTCGTCTACGATCAATGCCTTCATGCCGAGCCCTCCCTAAGCTGTGATGTCGGAATAATCAGCGTGACGGCGAAACCCTGCGGCTTCAGCGATTGCAGCCGAATGTGCACCTCATGGCCGTAGTAGTAGCGTAGGCGGCTCATCACATTGCGCAATCCGATGCTGTCGCCGATCGATTCTCCGATCTCTCGGATTGCATTCAGATCGCCCTCCAGCCATGCGGCCTTGTCTTCTCTCATCCCTGCGCCGTTGTCGCGAACGATCAGATGAAATTCTCCGTCGTACAAGCGGGTACATATGCCGAGCTCGCCATCCTTGATCCGCTGATTGTGCTCGAAATAATTCTCTACGACGGGCTGAAGCGTCATCTTGGGAAGTAAAAGCATCCGGGCTGTAGGATCGGAATCGATCTCGTAGCGGAATCGCCCCTGATGCCGCTGCTCCTGAAGCATTAAATAATGCCTCGCATATCCTTCCTCCTCCGCAAGCGCCACAAGCTCTTCTTTATTTCTCATGTTGTAGTACATCATCTGCCCAAGCGAGGAGATCAGCGTATACACCCTCGGTATCTGGGCCTCCAGCGCCACGCTGCCGATCGACTGCAGCGCGTTGTTCAGAAAGTGAGGATTGATCTGAGACTGAAGCGCCTTGATCTCGCTGCGCTGATTCGCCATCTTGATCGCGTATTCGCGTTCGATCATCTCGTTGATCGTATCCATCATCGTCTGGAAGCGGTTCGCGAGTGCGCCGATCTCATCCTGCTGTCCAAGATTGATCGTGGCGGAGAACTGACCGTTCTGTATGCGGCTCATATGCCGGATGAGGCGGCCGATCGGCGAGAAGATGTTGAACGATACGGCCAATACGACGCCGATAGAGACGGCGAGGAAGAAGAGAGCAATGCCTGAGTTGATCAGTGTGATCCGCTCTGCCTTGGCATACAACGCATGCTCAGAGATTCGCTTGGCCATTACGAAGCTCTGATTGCCGAATTGGACGGTTCGATAGAACAAGAGACCGTCGAAGCCGTCTTCCTTCATAGCGAAGGAGCCTGCTCCGTCGGACAAGCCGACCAAGCGGCGCATGACGGTCTCGTTGAAGGAAGAATTAGCATCCTCGGGCAGGGATTCATAGAAAACAGCGCCGAGCCCCTCCTTAGACTGCTTATAAATGAACAAATCTCCTGGCAAATTACCGTCCAAATTGCGGAAGATGCGGTTCAACTCGTCAGGAGCGACATCGATTGATAACCAGCCGACTACCTCGTCGGTAGGTACTAGGTAGATCGACCGCTGCAGTGTGAAGACAGGAACGGATTTCGGGTTAGGCGTCTGTCGAATGCCGTAGTCCCCGCTCCGATGCACGTTCTGGATGACGAAGTCGTAAGGTTGAAGGTTCGCGGGAGGTGCCTCGGCTCGTCCGTAGCCTTGCTTCATAGAGCCGCCGACTATCAGAAAAGAACGATTGCTGGATGCTTGATATAGATAGATCTGGCGAATCTCTCTAACCACCCTAGTCATATCGTATAGCTTGTTGTAATATTCGCCGGATCCAATCGTGGATGCCTTGCCGAGCAAGATATTATAGAAATCGTCATCCGCGTATACCGACAGCGAGACCTGGTTCAGGTCGTCCAAATAACCGGCCAGATCATCGGATCCTCTGTCCAGCAGGGTGGTCGTCTCTTCGATCGCTTGATCGTAAAGAGAATCCTTGGTGAACTGGTAATTGATATACAGGGAGAGCAAGCTGGGAATGAGAAGGGACAACGGAATTAGAAGCATTAGTTGCCTGCGCAGGCTTTGTTTGATCCATCTCATGTCGGGTCCTCCATGAAAACGCGGATCTGTGGGGTTGATTTAAGTGTTATGAATTATAACATTAGTCAATCGATTTCTCAAATAAATTCTATTTTTGACCGACATTCCTTGTATATATGTCATATAAATGAACCTATTATGTTATATCCGTGGGTGTCGATTCTCCAGAACATCCTCTATCGTTAGTAGATAAAGGAGGAGGAGCTCTTGAAGAAGAGACTTAGAAGCCTAGGGGAGCAAAGCTTATTCATGGGCCCCGCGCTGGTCATGTACGTTATCATCGTCGTCATGCCGTTCGCGCTCAGCCTGTACTACTCCATGACCGATTGGAACGGCATAGCGAGCCATGTCGGCTGGGTTGGGTTAACCAACTACAAGACGATATTAACGGGCGATCCAGAATTCGCGAAGGCATTCTGGTTCTCGACCCAAATCACGATCGTCATTACGGTGTTAACGAATGTATTCGGCTTCGCGCTTGCTTATCTGTTGACGAAGCAGCTGCGGTTCCGCAATTGGTGGCGAACGATTTATTTCATGCCCAACGTGCTCGGAGGCTTGCTGTTAGGGTTCATTTGGCAGTTTATTTTTACCAAGGGCTTCGCCTCGTTCGGTCAGCTCACGGGACTGTCGTTCTTCGAGTTGCCGTGGCTGGGCTCGGAGGCGACTGCCTTCTGGGCGCTCGTCATCGTCAGCGTCTGGCAGGGCGTCGGCTATGTCATGGTCATCTATATTGCGGGCATGACGGCGATATCCAAGGAGATGGAGGAAGCGGCCGATATTGACGGCGCCGGCGAGCTGACGAAGCTGCTGCGGATCAAGCTGCCGATGCTGATGTCTTCGATCACGGTATGCCTATTCTTGACGATTAGCTGGACGTACAAGATGTACGATCTTAACCTGTCGCTCACGAAGGGCGGGCCGTTCAAGTCGTCGGAATCGGTGGCGTTCAATATCTTCGTCGAAGCTTTCAGCAATAACAACTACAGCCTCGGCACTGCCAAGGCCGTGCTGTTCTTCCTGGCCGTCGTACTGATTACGTGCATCCAGGTCTACATCACCAAGAAGCGGGAGGTGGAGCTATGATTGGGGCGTTCCGCCGGCGAAAGCTTAATGCGATAGTAACGGAAGTGTTGGTCATGCTCGTCGCGATCGTGTTTCTGATTCCCTTCTACCTGTTGCTGATCAATTCGGTGAAGGGCGTAGCCGAACAACTGACGAATACGGCCGGCTGGCCAAGCGCGTTCGTCTGGAACAACTACTCCAAGGCATGGAATGCGCTGAATTTCCCGGATGTGTTCCTCCGTTCGTTGCTCATCACCGTATTCAGCAATATCGGTCTTACGATCATCTCCGCTCTTGCGGCGCATCGTATGGTACGCATGCCGACGAGGTTCAATACGGCCGTTTTCTACCTCTTTATCGCATCTATGGCCATTCCGTTCCAGTCGCTGATGCTCCCGCTTGTGCAGGTGATTCGCGAGCTCGGCATGATCAATTCGCTCGGCGGCATCGTCTTCACGTATTGGGGGCTCGGACTGTCCTTCTCTATCTTCCTGTTCCACGGCTTCGTCAAGACGATCTCGTACGAGATCGAGGAGGCGGCGATTATCGACGGGTGCGGGCCGCTTCGAGTATTCTGGCGCATTGTCGTTCCGCTGCTGCAGCCGATGACGGTCTCGCTCGTGCTGCTCAATACGCTCACGTTCTGGAACGACTTCCTACTGCCCAATCTGCTCTTGACCAAGTCCGAGCTTCACACGATCCAGACGGCGATGAACGCGTTCTTCGGAGAGTTCCTGACCCGGTGGGATCTGGCGCTGCCTGCGCTCGTTCTAGGGACAGCGCCTGCTATTCTATTCTTCCTTCTTATGCAGAGACGCATCATAGAAGGGGTAGCGGGCGGGGCGGTCAAAGGCTGAAACCGATCAAAATTGTCCCCGTCGACGGACAAATGCGTGAGTGTCAATTAAGCTGACATTGGAAGATGATTGAAATGTAAGGGAGCAAGAGACACACAAATGTGGAGGGTGGAGAAACAATGAAAAAGAGGTCCATGTATGCAATGTCTACGGTGATGAGTGTGCTATTGCTGGCTGGTTGCGGCAACGGAAACGGAAACGACACTGTCGGTGAGGGAGCTGTTTCGCCGAGCGCGTCTGCCAGCGCTTCCGAGTCTGCAGCGGCTCCTGTCGAGCCGGTGACGCTCAACATCTTCAGCAGCTCGGTCGAGACCGCCGAAGCGTTCAATCTGCTCAAGAAGGACTATGAAGCGACCCATCCCGGAGTCACGCTTGAAATCGCCAGTCAGGTCACAGACACCTACTATACCTCGCTCAAAACGAAGTTTGCCGCCAAGGAAATGCCCGACCTGTTCGCTATGACCGGCTTTAACGGCATGAGCACGTGGGTCGAGCATCTGGAGGACTTATCGAACGAGCCGTGGGTGTCGGATATGGTCGACACCGCCAAGCCGGGGGCGACCTTCGATGGCAAGCTGTACGGCTTCCCGATGTCTGTCATGGGCACCGGATACTTATATAACAAGGATTTGTTCGCGAAAGCCGGGATCGACAAGGCGCCGTCGACGCTCACGGAGCTGAAGGACGCGGTTGAGAAGCTGAAGGTGGCCGGCATCACGCCGTTTGTCGTCCCTTACGGGTCCTGGTACAACCCTGGCAACTTCAGCGCGGAGAATCCGATGTCCAAGCAGGCCGAGCCGGACCAATTCATGGCTGATCTAACGAACGGGACGGCCAAATTCTCCGACAACGCCGTCTACCAGGATTGGTTGAACAACGTCGAATTGGAGCTGGCGAACGCTTACGGGAATCCGCTGACGGTCGACTACAACGGCCAGATCACCGCCTTCGCGACCGGTC
Organism: Cohnella fermenti; assembly: GCF_004801405.1. GTDB lineage: Bacteria > Bacillota > Bacilli > Paenibacillales > Paenibacillaceae > Cohnella > Cohnella fermenti. Next base: position 15,167 of record NZ_SSOB01000007.1, on the reverse strand, counting down.
AAGGCGCGATGACGACTGGATGCAACTGCTCGCAGCTGCTGATCGACGAGATCACTCCGAACATGAATATCGGAATAATGCCGATGCCGATCAACGACGATGCGGAGCTGAACGGCAAGATCTCCACAGAGGTGCCGGGATACTGGGTCATCAGCAAGGACTCCGAGGTGAAGGAGCAAGCGAAGGAATTCCTGAAGTGGTTCTCGACGGACGGCGCACACTATATTTCCGACGAATTCAAGTTTGTGCCGGCCTTCAAATCCATGGCGGTCGATCCCGCGAAGCTCGGAGCGCTGGGAACGGACCTGAAGACTTACGTGGACGAGGGCAAGATGCTGACCGGGACCAAAGCGAAGTTCCCCGACGGCGTCACCGCCGATTTCGGCGCCTCGCTGCAGAAGCTGGCATCCGGGAAGATCGACAAAGCTCAAATGCTGGAGGAATTCCAGACGGCGTGGGAAAAGGCGAGCAAAAAGTAATAGAGGCTTAAAAGCGTTGGATCGGCCGCCCGATCGGCGCTTCAGCGTTCATGGTTAGTCCCGGGCCGGAGAGCTGGCACCCGAATCCGGGCTTCCTGTACGAGGAAGGCGCCGGTCCGTTGTTCGACATGGGACCGTACTATTTGTCGGCGCTCGTCAACTTGCTCGGCCCCGTGAAGCGGGTGACGGGCTCCGCCCAAATCGCTAGCCCGGAGCGGATCATCACGAATCCGGCTAATTACGGCGCCAAGATTCCGGTGGAGACGCCGACGCATATCGCTGGAGTGCTCGACTTCGCCTCCGGCGCGTTCGGCTCGCTGATCACGAGCTTCGACGTCTGGGGCTCGGAGCTGCCCGACATCGAGATCTACGGCACGAAGGGAACGCTGTCGGTGCCGCATCCGAACTTCTACGACGGCAAAGTCAAGGTGAGGCGCCACAATCGTCCAGGCTTCGAGGAGATTCCGCTTACGCACGGCTTCACGCAGAACAGCCGCGGGCTCGGCGTCATGGATATGGCACACGCGATTCGCGGCGGCAGAGAGCACCGGGCCAGCGGCGAGCTGTGCCTCCATGTACTGGAGACGATGCACGGCTTGCTGCTCTCATCTCGCGAAGGGCACCACTACAAGCTGCAGAGCAAGTGCAGCCGGCCAGAGGCATTCCCGACGGATCTGCCCGAGCATGCTCTCGACCTGTAAGATGCAAGGCATACGAGTGATCCAGAGGCTGGCACAATCATCAAGTATGCCGCACGAATAAGTCGCAGGACCGTGACGGGGCATTCCGCCCCGTTCTTCTGCGGCACTTCTTTTCCTGTTAAAAGGGAAGGATCTCCTGCGTCATCGGCAAAGAAACCGTACGAAAGGATTGTTAGGGAATGGATAAAGTACGAATTGGAATCGTAGGATTAGGCAACATGGGATCTATGCACACGAGATATTTGTTTCAAAATGAAGTGGCGGGTGCCGAACTAACCGCGGTTTGCGACAAACAGCCCGATCGTCTTGCATGGGCGAAGGAAGAATTCGGGGACAGGGTTGCACGCTTTGACGATTATAATGAAATGTTAGCTTCCGGTGCAGTGGATGGAGTGATCGTCAATACGCCGCATTATTTCCATCCGGAACAGGCGATTCTCGCTATGCGCCAAGGTCTTCACGTGCTAATCGAAAAACCGGCAGGCGTATATACAAAGCAAGTTCGAGAGATGAATGGCATCTCCGCTGCTTCTGGTAAAGTCTTTGGCATTATGTATAACCAACGAACCAATCCTTTATATGCAAAGTTGAAGGATTTAATCGCAAGTGGTGAGCTAGGAGAGATTCGCCGCACGAACTGGATCATAACCGATTGGTATCGCTCTCAAAGCTATTACGATTCAGGAAGCTGGCGCGCGACATGGGCCGGTGAAGGTGGCGGTGTCCTGATCAATCAGAATCCGCACCAGTTAGATCTGTGGCAGTGGGCGACCGGATTAATGCCGAAGCGGATTCGAGCATTCTGCTCCTTCGGCAAACACCGGAACATCGAAGTCGAGAACGATGTGACCGCATATGCCGAATACGAGAACGGAGCCTCGGGAGTATTCATCACGTCGACCTGCGATGCACCGGGCACGAACCGGTTAGAGGTGACTGGAGATCGCGGGAAAATCGTGATCGAAGACGGCAATATGACATTCTGGCGCCTGAGAGTGTCCGAGACGGAGTTTAACCGCACATACAAGGGAGGCTTCGGCCAGCCGGAGAACTGGAAGATCGATATTTCGGTGAACGACGGTATGACTCAGTTCGATATGGGGCAGCACAAAGGGATTACGCAAAACTGGGTGAACGCGATTCTAAAAGGTACGGCTTTGCTAGCGCCGGGCGAAGATGGCATTAAAGGACTGATGATTTCCAACGCAATGCTGCTCTCCACTTGGATTGACGACTGGGTCAACCTGCCGATCGATGAAGATTTGTTCTACGAGAAGCTGCAGGAGAACATTCGGAGATCAACGAGTAAGAAGAAAGTGGGCTTGCCCCAAATATTGGATACCGGCGGAACGTATTAAAATGCATACTTCGCACAATCGACGAAGCCCGGGCAGGAGGACTTGAACTTATGAAATTATCCGTCTTTACCGTATCGACACCTGATCTTACACCGGAAGAACTCGCAGCGGCCGCAAAAGAAGCTGGCCTGGATGGCATCGAATGGCGATACAAAGACGTACCATCGGACGCTCTAGAGGAATCGCCGTCGTTCTGGCGCAACAACCGCTGCTCGATTCCCGAGAATGGCCGGGAAGCCACATGGAAGCCATTCAAGGAAGCAGCCGATGCCCATAAACTTGTGTCACTTAGTGTAACGCCGTATTTGACGGTTGGCGATTTGGAGTGTACTGAACAGGTTCTCGCCGCCGCGAAATATGTGGGCGCCAAATTCATCCGCTTGGCGGTACCTTGGTATGACGGAACTCAATCATTTAGCAATTTATTAGAGAAGGAAATGGCCTACTTGCGGGAGGCCCAAGAGTTGTGCAAAAACTACGGGGTCAAAGGACTGGTGGAGACACACCATAAGACGATTGCCGCTTCCGCCAGCGGGGCATACCGTTTGGTTGAAGCTTTCGATCCGGATTGGATTGGCGTGTTATTCGATCCGGGCAACATGGTGCACGAAGGATTCGAGAACTATAAGATGGGGCTGGAGTTGCTCGGTCCGTACTTGGCACACGTTCACGTCAAGAATGCGGCATGGAATCGAACGGGCCAGTCCGCTGACGGAAGCAGCACGTGGAACGCAGATTGGGTGGCTCTGACGGAGGGTATCGTGCCTTGGAGCAAAGTGGTTGGTGACTTAAAGGCAGTCGGATATGAGGGTTATTTGGGCGTTGAAGATTTCAGTATAAGCAATAGCAAGGGATCAAGAGAAATGTTGCGGAATTTCGCCGAATATATCGGTTCTTTAATATAGAAAGCTAGATAATCAAGCGATTCGGAAGCGGGCACGATCATCATAAAGGCCGCGCGAGGCCAAGGAGAAGTATCATGGAATTGGAATTTGGGCTTCAACTGTACTCGGTACGCGATGAATTGGACAAAGACTATGCCGGCACGCTGGAGAAGATCGCAGAGATCGGTTATCGGTACGTCGAGCTGGCGTTCCATCAAGCAGACAAGCATCTGAACGTCGGAGGGATGACTCCGTCGCAGCTTAAGGATACGCTTGATCGGCTCGGTCTTAAGGTTGTATCCGCGCATATGGATCCGATGGAGAAGTTTGACTGGGAGCGCGTCATCGCGTTCAACCAGGAGCTGGGGAATACGTCCATCGGTAAGGGCATCGCCTTCTTCGGCAGCGCAGCCGACATTCGCGAGATTAGCCTTCAACTAAATCGGTATGGCGAAATCTGCCGTAAGCACGACATGGATTTTTACTACCACAATCACTTCCAGGAGTTCCAACGGATAGACGGGCGGATGGTGTTGGAATCGATTCTGGAGCTCACGGACGAGAGCCTGGTCAAGATCGAACTGGATACGTATTGGGCGCTGCGCGGCGGCATTGATCCGCTCGAATGGCTGCGCAAGCTGGGCGAGAGATGCGATCTTGTGCATCAGAAGGATTTGCCGAGCAGCGTGGAGCCCGTCAATGCATTCGACACGGTCGGCGGGACAGCGAACATAACGTACGAGCGCTTCGCCGAATTCAGCAAGCCGGAATTCTTCGCCGAGATCGGCGAGGGCATCATCGATATCCCGTCCATTATCGCAGAGATCCGAAGGTTGGGGTACGGCAAATACATGTTCGTCGAGCAGGATCACACGAATCTGAACCAGCTTGAGAGCGTGGCAATCAGCTACCGCAATATGGCGAGGCTGTTCGCAGTAAGCTGAATGCGGTAGACCCGAAGAGGACGAGAGCGACTCGATTGGGAAAAGTGAGCACCGTGTTTTATTTTTCGCCCTACTTGTGATACGGTTCACCGTAACATATATAGGGCGAAATTTATTTCGCTTCCATAGAAAGCTGGAGAGTCGTTTTCTAAAAAGAATTGAGGGCGCTAACCTAAAGCGCCCTCTTCATTTACACATTATATTATCTGTACTTCACCAGAGATTAACCTCTTAACAATACTATCATGAATAACTGCCACAAATGTCTTATAGTTATCTTGATTTACAACGACGATGCTCTCCGTATGGTTAAATTGCAATTTGTCGTTTTCATTAGGCAACAAAGTCATTACATTTTCAATAGTTCGAACAGATTCAAGTGATTCAGAAGCAGTATACTTGGCGATTCGATTTATACTTCTAGAGCTTTTTAAAATTTTGGAGGAAACTACGGTTTGATCTAACCCCTTTATGTTATAACCTTCATTTCCTATCGTGAATTCTCCTCGTATAAATTTCTGGATATTCTCGTTAGCTTTTAACTTAGCAGCTTCATGTATGAAAAGCATTTTCTCAAACGAGAATGGAGTATAAACGTAAAGCTTATCAGACGTAGCCTCGAATATAGCTGTTATATTACTAGGCAACGGCACCCCTTCGGTTATGTCAATTACAGCCGAACTTTTATTGAGACTAGCATTCCACTCTAATAACTTTCTTTTTCTCACTAATGCCTTAGAATCAATTTGTGCGTAAGCAAATAATTGCTCATCATTTCTCTTGATCTCAAATATATAAAACCGAGGTCTTTCAGAATCAGCATTATATTCTTGTAAATTCTTTCTAAAAGTTATTACATCGCTGGTACGTAGGGCCTCATAATTATCAACAACTTTTGTATAAAACTCCTCTAAACCTAACGCCTTTAAGCTTTCTGGATTATTACGATCCGTTTTATAAAAATAAGGGTCTCCCTCGATTAGAGACTTCGGGCTTCGCTCCGTCAATATATCGTTGCTCTGTAATGAGTCTTCAACATTTTGAGACAATAACGCTTGTATGCTCTCCCTGCCCTCATTATCAAGGAGCACTTTATAAAGGTTGTGCAACTTATTATTTTTCGAGGTCACAATCCAAGTATTAACTACCGTTGTCACGTCTTTGTCCCCCATAATGTTTTCTACGTAATATAGCCTAGAAGATTTGAGCTATCACCAACCCGAACTGCTATGATACGTTCATAATTTTCTGTCATCTTTTCGTTGGAAATAAGGTAGAACCCATTATCTAAAATGTACACATTCATACTAAACATGATTGCCATTATATTAGGAAAAACTGAACTGCTCTTTGAAACCAATAAGAAAATTATAAATTGAAGGCCTATAAAGACAACCATACAGATCGCTATTGAATCTTCAATAAAGATAACAGCCGGTAAGATTACACCGAGAAGGAAAGAAACAACGTCCCCATTCACTTGAGTTATTTTTGCTTCTCTTTGATTTAAGATGTAATGATTCTCTTGTCGCTTTGTCGCTATATGCAAGAGCTTTTTGACTCCCCATATCAAAGCAAATGACACTAGCAAAATTGCAAAGCTTATCCATGGGATTTTTATGCCGAACAATTTAAGAATACCAATTTTGTACTTAATAAACAATTGTAATGAAAATAGAAGGTATGCCGGCGTCATCGCTGTCAAATAATAAAGCAATTTGAAGTAGAATCTGGTACCAAAGAACATATCGGTTCCCCCCTCTCTATTCATTATTCGCTCATTACATCCGAATATTCATCTTAAATCGCTACGTATGAGTATATTCTATCATGAATTCCCAGAAAAAGAACGCATGTTCCGATCAGATGGCGGGTTGGCAAACACAAATACATTTATCAAACGATCGAAGATTTTGTTCAATTTAAAATGTCTGATAAAACGAAAACCGAACTCATCGAAGTATGAATAAAGATACTCGGATCCCAGGCCATAATACATACCTTGAGTGTGGATTCACATTGTCGATGACGATGTTGAGCACTTTCTTTCAGAACGTCTTCTTTGTCTTCCTTGTAGTAAGCTTTTGAACCAAGAGAACAATCCCTATCCGCCAGCGATTAACGTTTGTTTGGACTGATTAGCTTACCACAAACATGTTGGATTTGAGAGGGAATCTAGGAGTGCGCAGGGCTAGAACATATGTTCTTGAAAATTTCTGTAAGCTTATGTAAAATAGAGTAGTGTTGGGGAGGAGGTGCATTCATGGCAAGATACATTGTTAATACGAATACCAAAGAAGTTCATCAAACAGCAAAAGTAGAACCGCGTTGTAAAATTAATGAAATTAGCCCTAGTCATAGAATCGACACTGATTATGCCGAATACTATTTTACACAGGGCTACAACGGCTGTAAGTGGTGTTATCCTGAAAGAAATACGGGATGATTGGATGAATAAAGAGGGAGTTCTTCTCCCTCTTTATATTTTCTGTCTTACATTTAGCTGCTGTAAGACAAATCTTAATTTGGACAGGCATCCTATTTTCGAAAAATAAGCAAATGTTCGTGAACAATCGGGATGAACGACCCTTTATATGACCTTCTCGATGAATTTGCATTATGTTGGATTTTTATTATATGTGATTCAAGCGAACCGAAATACTCCATGTCCTTAATAATTGAGTAGTACACTCCATGTTTCCTGCAGTCTCCCAGCAACGTCACCAACCTCCCCCCTTCAGGAAGACTATTGAATAGCTTCCTGTGGACGAGATTCAACTTTCGTATGTAGTCTCCATAGTCCCGAGCTCGAGATAAGTCATCTTCATGTGCTTCTCCCCAAACTTCTCCTGAATAAATAACCATATCGTAGTATGGTGGGTGGCAAAAAATTAGCTCGGAGCAAATAGTGATTTCGTCTTTCAGAGCGTTCCAGCCACCCCACTCAGGGTTTAAATCCAAATGAACTGAATCTTTATATCCCATTTCCCTAGCTACCTCGAAGCCTGTACCGCCCCCAGCAAAAATCTCAAGAAATGAGCGTGGCTTATACATCTCCAGCAGATCTTTAATTACAAAACCCGAGCAGTTCCCTCGATAATCAGCCCTTCCCCATTTTCCTCGATATGGATACGAAATCACACTTTTCATGGCTACCCCCAACGCAAATAAGCATGCCCAAAAAAAATGGGCATGCTTTGCTCCAATGAATTATAATTGAACATATTGATTTTGTATCTTGCTGCCACCAAAGTTACATCCTTAATATACCATTCAAATGAGCAAAACAAAAGACCGAATTCGAGGAGAAATAATATGGAACGAATCATGACACTTACACCTGATGTCGAAGTACCTCACTTCATTAAATACATGGGTTCAAAAAAGAAAATAATTGATTTCGTAGTCAATGCTATCAACGAAGTACACACCGGAGGGCCAATTTGCGATTTGTTTGCCGGATCCAGCGTGCTTTCCGGTGTTTTGAGAAATCAATCTCAAGTTATTAGTAACGACATTCAAGAATATTCATCAGTACTTGCGAAGGCTTATTTAACAAACTACCAGTGGAGCATGCATCCGAACCTCATTGATGACGTCGTTCAGCGTGCACGATCAAGAGTAGAAGAATTTTTAGCAGCAAACCCACAGTTACAGTTTGATTACAATAGGGAATTTACAGTTGAAGAATTTGTTGCTCTGGAAGAGTCTCAGCGCAGTCTCATCCATCACGACTTCAGCCAATTTGAATACCACCTATTCACAAAATACTACTCCGGCACATACTGGTCCTTCGATCAATGTGTTTGGATAGATGCATTTCGTTCAGTTGCAGAAGAGTATCGAGAAACACCTTTTTACAATGCAATCCTTGCATCCCTAATGTTCGCTATGTCATACAATTCACAAAGTACCGGACATTATGCACAATACAGGGATGCGACAAATGACTCTTCAATGGCTGACATTCACATCTATAGAAGAAAAGAAATTGAACCCTATTTTTCGAGAAAAATGGACGAGCTCATAAACACACTACACGAGAACCGTCATCCATTTGAGGTCTATTCTTTGGATTACCTGGATTGTTTGGAAATGATCCCTGAACGGACCGTGGTTTATGCCGATCCACCGTATGCATTCGTTCATTACTCGAGATTTTATCACGCGATAGAGACGCTTGTAAGATACGATTACCCTGACGTACGGTACAAGGGCAGGTATAGAACGGATCGCCATCAGTCTCCATTTTGCATCAGAACCCAAGTTGAGGATGCTTTTAGACAGATGTTCCAAAAAATAAGGGACAAGCGTTCGAACCTGGTCTTAAGCTACAGCAATACTGGCATGATAGAACTTGATCAACTTGAAAATTTGGCCATTGCGACCTTCGGAAGAAATTATAGCGTCGAAGTGCAGACAATCGAATATTTACACAGCACGATGGGCAGGAAAGAGGATAAAAGCAGGAATGTTGAAGAAGCAGTTGTTATTGCCAAGTTACTTTAGAAACTAGTTTCAACAAAGCACCAAAAGAAGTTAGGCCATATAACAGGCCTAACTTCTTTCTGTTTTATCCAACAAAGCAATTGCGATTCATTGCGAAGACTAGGAGCGGACATCCACCACCACCTCGGCCATCAATTCTTGGCTTTAATTTGCCGAAATGAGTTGTTGAGGTTCCGTAAGATGCTCCTTTCCCAAGTTCATTAAAGATCTCTTGCAGTTCCTCAGAACGTGTAATAATTACTCCTACGCTGAGCGCGTTAAGATCATGAAGGAGCCTGAAATTGCTCAAATCACGGTCATAAAACGGATCTTTGTTGTTCCACTCAATTTCTATGCCGACTCTCTCTTTGAAGCAATCAACTTTATGAGATGGTGTGTGGTAGTCGGTTGAATCCACAGAAATGTTGATCCGAAATTGTTTCTCGACCCAACCCATTTTGTAGAACTCTCCATCCAATTTTTCAGCAATTGGTGACTTGCGTCCTCCTGGGGTCAAAATATCGTCCTTGGTCAGTTCAAAGTTCTCCAATACATGTAGAAGCTCCCTATATTCTTCGGGAAAATCCGTTAACAGGATTGCAGTTGCATGATTCCTTTCATACACTTCAAATTTTTCTGTAATCGATGTAGGTAGATGAGAAATAGCCATGCCGAATCGCCCCCATTTTCAATCTAAGGTCCTTGTTCCTGCGAAAACACCTTGATAACTTGCGGATAATTACAAATCAAGGTCCTTGATGAACTTAGGATAGCTTATGTGAACATGAATGTCAACCTTATAAGGACCTTAATTATCATTCCGCGCCCTAATCCACTGCACTTTATTCATCATCAAGGACCCAAATGCATGATCCATATTAATTTAAGCATGAGTGCCAGATTGAATGATTTCAAGAAATCAAGGAGGGCCATATGATCAAATCAATACTAGAACTATTACAAAATACCTTTAGTTGTGAAGACCTGTTCGGTTCAATCAGTCAGAATATCTGGATCATGACAGCGGCTATTGCTCCATTCAACTGGAATCACGTTCCGAGCATAAATGATGAATCGATAATCCCTACTCATACGATCAGAGTCGTCCTACGAACAACTGATCGTCAAGCCGGGTCTAATGATTATGTGGATGGAACCGATGTATTTGTAATCATGGATGAGGTTAATCAAACAGTCAAATTCGCCTGTGAGGACCTCTGGGCAGAGGGTCCTCCCATTTTTCATGGCGGCACCATTCCCGACGCGCTTCGCTGGGTGCGCGATCTGGCCGAGCCGTTTTACGTTCAGCTCAAAGACCCGTTCCTCATGCCTGAGCAGAGGATCGCTCTGAATGGTCACGACGAGGACTACTTGGAACCTGCACACAAACAGCTAGGCGAAACGAACAGCGCCAGGCACCTGACCAACGACGACTTCGACGGTCTCTTCTAGACACCCAAAATTGCGTCACTCCCGTCATTTTCGACAACTACCCCTACAAGGAGGAACCACCAGAATGACCCTGACCATCAGCGAGAACAAGAAAAAGGCCATCGTCACCTACATTAACGATCACTTCGACGAGCACATGTCTCACTTCCCTTACGCCAAGTACCCGACGGAGCCGCTCGACCGGTGGCGAGAGCAATTCCTTGACCCGAAAGCGCTCGGAGCCGAGATGCTTCATTCTGCGCTTTCCTGGCACTTCGGAAGCTGGCAGCGCAACTCCCTCACCTACTCCCAACGCAAAACCGTCTCCTCGATCACCCAGGCCTGGCCCCAGTTCCTGGGCATCGCCGACAACAATGCCGAGAGTGAGGCCACCTTCTGGCTGGACAAGCTGCCCGATCGGCAGCACGGCTTCGATGCCACTGCCTTCCTGCTTCACCTCCGGCATCCCGGCGAGCTCGAGATTGCCGACCGGCACCGGCTCGACGCCATGCTCGAGTTGCTCAGGTCCGCCGGTTGCATCGCAGAAGACGCTGCTCCCGAGCCTTCCTTTTCCCTCCTGCAAGACTACTCCGCCTTCTTCCGCGCCATCTTGCCCAAGATGCCTTACGGGGATGAATCCCGAATCAGGCTCGACCGATTCCTCAAAATGTACGGGAACCGCCACGCCTACGTGAATCTTTCCGCCGACTACAAAACGAAAGAGCCTATGATCCGCTCCTTCCAGTGGGACACTGCCCGTTCCGAACGCTTCAACCTTGAACAGATTACGAAGCGCGCCAACGCCGACGTCCTGTTCGCCTGCTTTCTGCTTACATTGGAAAAAGAGAACCTGCACGACATTGATTTAACGATCGGCGAGATCGCGGATCGCCTGCCGCCGGGAACCGGAGGCATTTGCAATTCGGCCAGCTTCAACTACGCGATGGTCGCTTTGTTCGGAGGGCAGAAATCGAGGGATTACTGGATCGTGGAAAATCCGGCGTTACGAAATGCTTTTACCGATCAGGCCAACAGCTCGTCGCGCGACATGCGCTTTTATCTGCACCATGCAGGCGAGAAGATTCGAATCAACCCTAAGTATATCCGCTCGGAGGAGTAGCCGGATGACCCCCCGACGAACCACCGAGCGTACGCAGCTGATCGAGCTTGAGGACGATTTGCTGGAGCAATACGATACCTGCCAATGGCTTCTCGCCACTGTTTGGCAGACGATTCGCTCTTCGGATGAACGGCTGCATCTGCCGACGCTTCGCCGCATCCTCGCAGCCATCCGCGACGTTGTAGGAAGCGTTGATGGCGATCTTTTCGAGGTCCGTTTCCAATTTATTTGAGCACGCTTTAACGAAAGAGGGCAGCATCCCCTCTAACAATGAATTAGGGTCAACGTAGACGGCCATGTAGACGTCAACGTCTACATGGACGTCTGCCCAACTTCACAAGGGAGTGATTGAAGATGAATGCAAGGGCCTTCAGCCTCGGAGAGATTGCGCGGCAAGCGAAAGAGCAAAGGGACATTCCGCCGGACATCGAAGCAACTGCGTCTTCTCCAGTGCCAAACCCAGTCGATTCAACCGAAACGCAAGATTTGAGACTCGAGGAATCGAGCGCCATGACGAGACCGGCAGCACCCGTAGAAGCCGTCACCGTTGAAGAAGAGTCGCCAAGGCCGCGAAAAGCAACGCCGATCAACAACGGGGGCATCGCCCGCAAGACGGGCCCTGTCCTCAGGCCCAAAGGAACCTCTCGACCGACAGCACCAAGCATGCCGAAGCAGACGGCAGCACTATCGCCCGCCCTGCCGGACCCTGCCGCTTCCCCTTCGCCAAAGCCGTCGCAGTCCCTCCCCCGAAGGCAGCCGCCTTTTAACGAGCGATACGAGCGAATGACCACGTATCTTGAAAAATCACTGTTTAACCAAATTCATGAGCTGCATCAGCAGGGTGAGTTCCCCAAGATTGCGAGCTTGATTAACGCCGCTGTCCGGGAGTACCTTGATCGCCACTATTCAAGTGTATAAAGAAACGGCCCGATTCCGGATGGGATCGGGCACGCCTAGTCCTTCTTTCTCTTTTCCGAATCAATGGTTGCCATAACGTCTTTAGCGAGTTTGCGAATTAATTCAATCTCTTCCAAGCTCCTCTCCTCCAAAAACGCCGCGAGCAACCGGATGACATCCCGCTTATCTTTCAGTCCTTTGCTGGGCTCCAGTTCGCCGAAACGGAACGCATCAATGGGCTCGGCATCCAGAGCCTTAACGATCTTCTCTAAGCTTTCGAGAGAGATGTTTCGCTCACCTCGCTCCACTCCAGCCAGGTACGTGTCCGCCATTTCGGCTCGTTCAGCAGCCGTTAACTGTGTTAATCCCTGTTCCTTCCGTATTTGCCTTAGCCTCTTTCCTACCAAAACCTTTAATTCCGTCATCACGATCACCTGTCCTTCTCTTATTCATGCTAGAGAAGGAAACCTACGATCAGAAGGATACTCAAACTTCAATCTATCCTGTTACTATACTTATAAGTTTAGTATAATCAATCTAGGATAAAGGGATCATCTGGAAGAACTGCAAATAGGAATTAAGAATTGGACTGTGAATAATTATTCGAGGAATAGCTGCCTATTCAGCTAAGTCTCGACAATATTCTCAGAAACAACGGAGGAGGATTTATAGTGGCAATTACTCAGCAAACCATCACAAAAGCGTTAGATTGGGCGTATGAAAAGGTAGTTGTCGGAGGGGTTCCAGGAACACAGGATGCTTACGAACTGGCAGCGGAGTTCTCGAAAGGCAAAGGTGAACTACGAGATCAGATCAATTCAATCATTCGATGGCAGAACACGAAAAGCGCGACATCCGGTTTTCTCACCGGTCTCGGAGGTATCGTAACGTTGCCGGTAGCAATCCCGGCCAACCTGGCCTCAGTCCTCTATATCCAGCTACGAATGATTGCCGCAATCGCCATCATGGGCGGACACGATGTCAAAGACGATAAAGTACGTACAATGGCTTATGCCAGCCTATGCGGTAACGCCGCCAAAGACATACTTAAGGATGTCGGAATTGTGATCGGCAAGAAAATGGCGGAACAAGGGCTGAAGAAACTTTCAGGCGAGGTCATTAAAAAGATCAATCAGAAGGTCGGTTTCCGTCTGCTCACCAAGTTCGGCTCCAAGGGGGTTGTGAATTTGTCCAAAGCAATTCCATTGGTCGGGGGCGTAACAGGAGCGGTCATGGATGGGGTTTCGACCAATATCATCGGAAACACGGCAAGGAATTTGTTTATCGAGTAACAATCGATAGTCATACAACATTATAGAGTAACTACATCTGTAGAGGAGCGTCATTCTTATGAAGAATTTATCTAATCTCAAGTCAATAGGGTTTATCCTGATCGCCTCTATTATGCTTATTGCGGGATGTGGGGAGACAAAAAGCAATACCATCAACTCAGAAGACGCTTCGAAGGCTCAATCGGCCTCCAATACGGGTTCAGCAGACGAAGAGGCTAAAGGAATTGTCATGCAAGTAGTTGATGCCGTCGTCTACCCTGAGGATGGCTCTCCAGCACCGATCGTCTTCGAACTCAGTATGCAGAATAAAGGCGATCTGACGGTAGACGTAAACAATCTGAAGTTCTACCTCGTGACCGTGAACGGTGAAATGATTGAAACGGCTCTTAGTTCACGTAACAGCAAATCGCGATATCTTCTACCTGATGGGACCACAAACTTCAAAGCAGCGTTTGTCGTTGATGATCCAGGCACTGTCGGTGGCATTGTCTTTGGGGATCAGAACCTAGATATTTTTGTAAAACTGTCAGCGTCCGAGTTCCCTGCCTTAAGGACTTCGGGACAGGAACTGATTCAGGAACCGCAAAATCAGGGCGTTGACACACAGCCGGTTCCTGAACCAACTGAAGAGGTCGCACCGGAGAAAGCTCCAACCACAAACAGCAAAGCCCAAACCGCGGTGGATGCCATCAAGATTGTCGAAGACCTCGACCCTGGAAACTTTACGGCAACTCATGACTTTCCGGAATACGATATAACGACTGTTGACGGTGCCCACTACTATTACATAAGCTACACTTCTGCCGAGGGTATGGGTGGTGACGTTTTCGTACGGAAAGGAACATCTGAGGTTTACGGGTGGACAATGGGCACCGAGGATAATCCAGACGCTCCGTTCCCTGATTTTTCAAATCAGATTCAATGAATTAACTCAACGGAGCTTCGTCTATTTTGACGAAGCTCTTTTTTTGTAAGACCTTATGATATGGCAACGATATAATAAGGTTGAAGGGAGATGGAAACTCGATGACGAAGAAAACAGACCGCATTTCATTTTTAAAATTTAGCCGCATGTTATTTCATAAATGGTATGGAGATAATCCTTCCTCAGATTTCAGACATTTTTATGATGATCAAAGGACCTACTACGGTTTGATACTGGAAGCCGCCGGTGTAGATGCAGACTCGCTTAAAAAAGGAAATGCATTCTCGATCTCCCCCAAGCAAGCAGATCTTATCGAGGAGCTCTTAAAACAGTTTACCAGCGCACCAATGAAATTGTTTCGCAGTAAGGAATATAAAAATATGCATAAGGACGATTTGAAATCCATTGTTCAAAGCATCGATTCCCTTCTGTTGTCCGGATTGGAAGGGGATGTGCAAGTAACAGAGAGGAGTTCTCTATACATAAAAACCGGATATTACGTTCAAACTGCCATTTCCGATTGTTAACGCTCACGTACTTTGTCGGTGAAAGAATCACCGACAATGACGTGGGCGTTCGTGCGTCAGGCACGACAGCTGCCTGAGAAGCCTAACGCCAATCATCAGGGGAGTGGAAAAACGGCAGGTC
>NZ_SSOB01000006.1 GCF_004801405.1 Cohnella fermenti | reverse complement strand
CGGGATGGACGCACCGCTGGTGTACCAGTTGTTCCGCCAGGAGCATAGCTGGGTAGCCAAGTGCGGGAGGGATAAGCGCTGAAAGCATCTAAGCGCGAAGCCCGCCTCAAGATGAGATTTCCCAGTACGTAAGACCCCTGGAAGAACACCAGGTAGATAGGCTCGGGGTGGAAGCGCGGCAACGTGTGGAGCTGACGAGTACTAATCGGTCGAGGGCTTATCCTAAGAGCAGACGCAAGGCAGGAAGAAGATGCTAAATACACGCTAACTCGTTTCGTATCCGGTTATCAAGGCGCAAGAATTTGCCTTGAAAAGAGAAAAAATGCTTTACAAAAGCTTCGAGAGATGGTAAGATATCACTCGTTGCGGAAAAAGTGAATCTAGTGATTCGCACAATAGATTGATATTCCCTGATAGCTCAGTTGGTAGAGCACTCGACTGTTAATCGAGTTGTCACAGGTTCGAGTCCTGTTCGGGGAGCCATATGGAGAGATGTCCGAGTTTGGTCGAAGGAGCACGATTGGAAATCGTGTAGGCGTCACAAGCGTCTCGAGGGTTCGAATCCCTCTCTCTCCGCCAGTATGGCCCGTTGGTCAAGCGGTTAAGACACCTCCCTTTCACGGAGGTAACGGGGGTTCGATTCCCCCACGGGTCACCATCTTTTCTCGAAAAAAGATGAAGAAAAAGGTTGCCAAGCGATGCGAAGATGTGGTAAGATATCAAACGTCGCACTAAAGGAAACCAAGGAAACGCTTTGAAACGACGCGGGGTGGAGCAGCCCGGTAGCTCGTCGGGCTCATAACCCGAAGGCCGCAGGTTCAAATCCTGCCCCCGCAACCAAATTTTCTTCCTTCGGAACTACTTCCGAGGCACGCGCGGAGCCGTGGTGTAGAGGCCTAACATGCCTGCCTGTCACGCAGGAGACCGCGGGTTCGAATCCCGTCGGCTCCGCCATTCATCAATACCTCGGCTCGGTAGCTCAGTTGGTAGAGCAGAGGACTGAAAATCCTCGTGTCGGCGGTTCGATTCCGTCCCGAGCCACCATTAACAATCAAGATTGACACCGTGCCGGTGTAGCTCAACTGGTAGAGCAACTGACTTGTAATCAGTAGGTTGGGGGTTCAAGTCCTCTCGCCGGCACCAGTTTTACCACACTGTGGAGGGTTAGCGAAGTGGCCAAACGCGGGAGACTGTAAATCTCTTCCTCACGGTTCGGTGGTTCGAATCCATCACCCTCCACCACTTACCTTACTTTAGGGGCATAGTTTAAAGGTAGAACAGCGGTCTCCAAAACCGTTAGTGTGGGTTCAATTCCTGCTGCCCCTGCCAATTGAATACTTGCATGGCGATCGTGGCGAAGTGGTTAACGCATCGGTTTGTGGATCCGACATTCGGGGGTTCAATTCCCCTCGATCGCCCCATTTTTACAACAATAAAATATTGGGGATTAGCCAAGCGGTAAGGCAACGGACTTTGACTCCGTCACTCCAAGGTTCGAATCCTTGATCCCCAGCCATTTATGCGGAAATAGCTCAGTGGTAGAGCATCTCGTTGCCAACGAGAAGGTCGCGGGTTCGAATCCCGTTTTCCGCTCCATCTAATTTTTTGGCGCCATAGCCAAGTGGTAAGGCAGAGCTCTGCAAAAGCTTTACCCCCAGTTCGAGTCTGGGTGGCGCCTCCAACAACTTCATAATGTGCGCCCTTAGCTCAGCTGGATAGAGCGTTAGACTACGAATCTAAAGGCCAGGAGTTCGAATCTCTTAGGGCGCGCCATTGTTTTATCACTGTATCATGCTGGTGTGGCGGAATGGCAGACGCGGCGGACTCAAAATCCGCTTCCGGCGACGGAGTGGGGGTTCAAGTCCCTTCACCAGCACCATATTTACAACGAACAACTCTCAAGACACGGATGATCGAATCCTGCTTTGAGGGTTTTTTTGTGCTCTTCCGTCATCATCTCGTCATCATCTAATATGATTTTTCGCATTCGTTGGCCTGAATTTGGGAGCAATTGCGTCGTTTTATACGGTTTTTAGCATATATCCGGCAGTTCGAGCCGAAATTTTCTCCATGTATGCTATTTTTCACATAGAATCGCCCAAACTGTCTGCCCTCGAGCCGCACCAATGTGATTTTTCACATAAAATCTGAAGTCATCGGTGTCGGGGGCTTTAAGCGATGTAAAAAAGAAGGACGCCATCGCATCCTTCCTTCGTCAGCAAGCAGCATATTCGACTTGATCAAGCCAATCTTGGAACTCCGAGAAGGGCGTTCTTCCAGCTATTGTAGACGGCCAGGGCGGCTCCGCTGTCGATCAGCGCCTTGCAGGTGTACAGCCCCTCCTCAAGGGAGCCGACGCGCCCCGCGAGCTCCAGGCGGGCCGCCGCGTTGAACAGCACTTGATTCGCGAACGCCATGTCCGCTTCGCCTCGGAGCACGGACTCCGCAACGGCTGCTTGCTCCGCGGGCGTCCACTCCTTCTCGGGCATCGGCGTATCGAGTCCCATCGTCTCGGGATCGTAGATCCGAAGGTGGAATTGGCCGTCATCGACGACGTACGCACGGGTCGGACGGTCGATGAACAGGTCCTCCGAGCCTTCGGCTCCCTGGATAACCAATGCCTTGCGGTAGCCAAGCTTGATGATCAGGCGAGACAAACGATCGAATACCGTATTGTGGTATACCCCGAAGACGAGGTATGGAGAATGGGTGAAGTCGATCAGCTTCTCGGCCGAGTTCAGGATCGTTCTCATGCCAAGCTCCTCGCGGATCGAACGCAGTTCGCGGAGCGGCGGGCACCATTGCTCCGTGGGGATATACACGACCCCGGCCTCTCGAGCCGCCAGAGCGGCCTTCTCGGCGTCCAAGCGGTCCGGGTCTACTCCGGCCGCCCGGATAACGTCGTGCAGCCCTATGCCCCATTTAGGAGGCAAGGACGGGGCGCCGTGCAGCGTTACCGGAACCCCGGCCGCCGCAAGCACGAAGGCGGTGGGGAAGGTGGCGTAGAAGGACGACTTCCGGCCGTCATAGGGGCCCGCGCAGTCGAGACCTTCCTGGATCGGCAGCCGAGTCGCGTATTTGCGGACAACGCGCACGAACGCTTCCAGCTCGTCTACGCTCTCCATCTTGATTCGTTCCGCTATGAAGAAGGCGCCGATCTGGGCCGGAGTCGCTTGAAGCGTAAGGATGGCTTCCGCGGCTTCGAGAGCTTCGTCCAGCACCAGGTCCCGTGCGCCGCGCTTGCCTCGGGCGACCTCTTTGAGCAGGTTGATCATCGTTTCGCCCCTCCTTTCTGATCCTGGATCAGTTGGTAAACCTTCACTATCGACGTGGCGACATCGACGATTCGCTTGCGTTCGTTCATCGCCTGCTTCCGCAGCATATCGTAAGCTTCGGATTCGGCAATTCCCTTCAGCTCGCATAGAATTCCCTTGGCCATGTCAATCCACTTGCGCTCTTCGATCCGGGACAGCAGCTCCTTCCGCTCCATGCTCCATTGTTGACGCTCGAAGCATTGCTTGGAGCCGAAGTGCAGCATCCAATGAATCTCGAGAGGATTCATCGAAGGGCTAAGAACGCCGTCCACCATCACGTTGTCGTCGCAGGCTTCGACGGACAGCGTGGCGGTGGAGTCGCTGCACCACCAGAGCAGCGGAACGATCTTCCGCTTCAGAAGAGAGGTTCCCCAACTCTTGATGAGCGGCACCGGCACGTCAAGCACGCACGCGTCCGCTTCGACAATCAGCTTGTTCGCTTGTTCCTCGGAATGCGCCTTCGTAATCGTATAGCCGGAGGAACGAAGCACATACTCGGGGAGAAGCGTCTTTGAAGCGGCGGCGGCTTGACGCTCCGTCGCTCGCGCTTGGTTGTGAATAACCAACAAAGAACGCATAGATTCTCTCCTCTCCGCTTAAGGTCGTCTATTGAGGTGATCACAATCGGATGCTTCCAGACGTTAAATTTTATAACATATCCTGACCGAACTGTCGAGAATTAAAATTTATAGCGAATGTTCATGTTATATATATTGACAACAAGACCGAGGACACGGTATAGTTTCAAGTAATCGAATAATCAGTTCACGGATACAACGGAGTATTCGGAAGAAGCGGCAATGAGGCCTGCTTACGCAATAGGGAGACGAGCGACTTGTCTTCCCTGGGCGAAGCAGGCCTTTTCGACATATCTGCTCAGGGAACGAAAGGGGATAGAGGCAATGGCAAACACAAAAAGATTAGTGATGATCGGCAATGGAATGGCGGGAGTTCGAGTGATCGAGCATGTGCTGAAGCTGGCTCCCGGTGTGTACGACATTACTATATTCGGAAGCGAGCCGCATCCCAATTACAACCGTATCATGTTATCCTCCGTGCTGGCGGGAGGGACGGAGCTGTCGGACATCGTGATCAACGACTGGGATTGGTACCGGGACAACGGAATTCAGTTGTATGCCGGTCACACGGTCACCTCGATCGATCCGGTTCGGCGCAAGGTCGTCTCCCACTTGGGCATCGAGGCCGAATACGATGTTCTTCTTATCGCAACCGGCTCAAGCGCGTTTATGCTGCCGATTCCCGGAGCGGACAAAGAGGGCGTTATCGGCTTCCGCGACATCAAGGACTGCCAGATTATGCAGGAAGCTTCGCTGACGTACAAGAACGCGGTCGTTATCGGCGGCGGCTTGCTCGGTCTGGAGGCGGCGAGAGGCCTGCTTAACCTGGGAATGGATGTCACGGTCGTTCACAGCAATGCGCACTTGATGAACAGACAGCTCGACAAGGCGGCTTCGGCGATGCTGAAGAGAGAGCTTGAGGCGCAGGGAATGAAGTTCCTCCTCCAGAAGCAATCCGAGCGAATTCACGGGAAGAAGCGGGTGAAGAGCCTCAGCTTCGCGGACGGCACCGAGATCGAGGCGGATCTGGTCGTCATGGCGGTCGGGATCAAGCCGAATCATCAGCTCGCCAGAGATGCGGGCCTTAGCGTCAACCGCGGAATTATCGTGAACGACTTCATGGAGACGAGCCATCCGGACATCTACGCGGTGGGCGAGTGCACCGAGCATCGGGGAATCGCCTACGGCCTCGTGGCTCCGCTGTACGAGCAAGGAGCGGTGCTGGCGAAGCGGCTTGCCGGCGTCGACACCGAAGGGTATACCGGCTCGATCACGTCCACGAAGCTGAAGGTGTCGGGGGTCGACGTGTTCTCCGCGGGACAGTACGACGAGCCGCCCGGAACCCGATCGATGAAGTACCAGGACGAACTGGAAGGCGTGTATAAGAAAATCGTCCTGAGGGACGACAAGCTCGTTGGAGCGGTGCTGTTCGGCGAGACGGGGGACGGCGCTTCCTTGTTCTCCCTTATCCGCAAGGGGGAGAGTGTACGGGGGCGGGAGAAGGAGCTGCTGCTCGGCTTCGCTCCGGGCGGCGCGGCGAGCTCCGGCAAGGAGGATCATCTCGCGGAGCTGGCGGACGATGAGGTCATCTGCGGCTGCAACGGCGTCACCAAGGGAGCGATTGCGGAAGCGATCCTGACGAAGGGCTGCAACAGCGTCGGCGCGATCAAAGCGTGCACGAAGGCATCCGCTTCTTGCGGCGGCTGCAAGCCGGAGGTTGAAGGGCTGCTCAAGCTGTACCTGGGCGACGCGGCGGCCGCGCCGGTGAAGGAAGGAATCTGCGGCTGCACGACCTTGAACCGGGACGAGATCGTTGCCGAGATCAAGCGGATGGGCCTCAAGACGGTCAAGGAGGTCATGAACGTGCTCGAATGGAGCCAGCCGGAGGGCTGCTCCAAGTGCCGGCCTTCCCTCAATTATTATCTCGGCATGCTGTGGCCGATCGAATACAAGGACGAGAAGGAATCGCGCTTCACGAACGAGCGCTACCACGCGAACATCCAGAAGGACGGCACGTTCTCCGTCGTTCCGCGGATCTATGGAGGGGTGACCTCTCCGTCGGAGCTGAAGAAGATTGCGGAGGTGGCCGAGCGGTTCGAGGTGCCGCTCGTCAAGTTCACCGGCGGGCAGCGGCTCGACTTGCTCGGCGTGAAGAAGGAGGATCTGCCGAGGATGTGGGAGGAGCTCGACATGCCTTCCGGCCACGCTTACGGCAAGATGCTCCGGACGGTTAAGACGTGCGTCGGCAACACGTTCTGCCGCTTCGGCACCCAGGACGCCATGGGAATGGGGATTCGGCTGGAGAAGGAATTCGAGCGGATGAACGCGCCCGCCAAGGTCAAGCTTGCGGTATCGGGCTGCCCGCGGAACTGTGCGGAGGCGACGATCAAGGACTTCGGCATCGTGGCGATCGACGGCGGCTGGGAGCTTCATGTCGGCGGCAACGGCGGTGTCCACGTCAGGGCGACGGATCTGCTGTGCGTCGTGAAGACGGACGACGAGGTTGTGGAGTGGGCGGGCGCGTTCCTACAATTATATAGAGAGAATGCGACATGGAATGAACGGACCTCGATCTGGGTGGAGCGAGTCGGGCTGGATTATATCAAGAAGGCGCTCGAGAACGCGGAGGAGCGCAAGGCGCTGTACGGCCGAATCCGGACGTCCATCGACCAGATTGCCGATCCGTGGCAAGAGATTACGCAGAGTCGGGACCTTCGCAAGAACTTCGAATCGCTCGTCCCGGCGCAAGCGGTTCAGAACTAAGGGGGAACGGATATGGCTAAAGTGCTGATCGGGCATGTTGGGGATATTGACGCGAAGGGCGCCAGAACCGTTCGGTACCGGGACGTGGAGATCGCGGTGTTCCGATTGAGCGACGGCGAGGTCAGAGCCGTCGAGAATCGTTGTCCGCACAAGGGCGGCAAGCTCGCGGAGGGCATGGTGTGCGGAACTGCCGTTCATTGTCCGCTGCACGATTGGAAGATCGACCTCAAGAGCGGGAATGCGTACGAGCCGGACGAAGGCTGTGTGGAGACGTACGAGACCGAAGTCGATCCTGCGAGCGGAGCGATCTACATCACGCTGTAATCCGGAGGGGATTCCTATGGCTGAAGGGAAGAGAACGCTCGGCATCGTGGCGATCGTCGGTGCCGGACCGGGAGACCCGGAGCTGATCACGCTTAAGGCGCTGCGGCGAATCGAGGCCGCCGATGTCATTCTGTACGACCGGCTCGTGAACAAGCGGCTGCTCGAGCACGCGAAGGCGGGAGCCCGGCTGCTCTATGTCGGCAAGGCGCCGGGGCGGCATTCGATGCCTCAGGCCCAGATTATCGAGCTGCTCGTTCTGCTGGCCCGCGAAGGCAAGAAGGTCGTTCGCCTGAAGGGCGGAGATCCGTTCATCTTCGGCCGAGGCGGAGAGAAGGATTCCGTATGAGGTTGTGCCGGGCATCACTTCCGCGCTCGGAGCTGCGGCGAGCTCCGGCATTCCGCTGACTCATCGCGGAAGCAGCGCTTCGGTCGCCTTCGTCACCGGCAGCCGGTGTCACGATAACGAGGTGCCGCCGCGCTGGGATCTGCTGGCGGAAGCGGTGGAGACGCTTGTCGTCTACATGGGGGTCAGCGAGCTTGGAACCATTCGGGGAGCGCTGCTCGCCGGCGGGAAGCCGCCGGAGACGCCGGTCGCCCTTATCGAGAGAGGAACGACGGAGAAGCAACGGGTCGTCACGGGAACGCTGGCCAACATTCACAAGCTGGCCGAAGCGATCAAGCTGAGCAATCCGGCGCTGATCGTGATCGGCGAAGCGGTTCGGGTAAGGGAACGCCTGCTTCAATTGAAGGCGGAGGCGGAAGAGAGAATTGGATAAAGATCTCGGACAAAGGAGGAATTACGACAAATTATGCAGAATACCTTAATGTAACCTTAAATGCTTGCATTTAACAATTACTTAAGGAGGCCTGTTTAATTTGACGTCGTCGTATTCGGAATTGCGGTACAAGGCAAGGCAGAGCTTGAAGGGGAATTGGGGCAAGGCGGTAGGAGCGATGTTGATTCTCTTCGTGATCGAGGCTGTGATCGGGGGGCTCAACGAGGTTTCTACTTTTGGCAACGTGATCTCGCTGCTGGTCGGCGGCGCGTTGACGCTCGGGGTCGTCACGTTTTTCCTGGAGCTTGCGAGAGCCGAGAATCCGAGTGTAAAACGGATATTCAGCGGGTTCCCGCAATTCTGGAAGGCGTTCCTGCTTAACCTTCTGATAGCGATCTTCACAATCTTGTGGATGCTGTTGCTCGTCATTCCGGGTATTATCGCCGCCTATCGTTATTCGCAAGCCTACTACATTCTGAAGGATAATCCGGAGATCGCCCCGCTCGAAGCGATCCGCCGCAGCAAGGAACTGATGGCCGGCAAGAAGGGGAAGCTGTTCGTGCTGCACCTGACGTTCATCGGCTGGGCGCTGCTCTGCATAATAACGCTCGGAATCGGCTATCTGTGGCTCGCTCCTTACGTGATCGTTACGCAGGCGCACTTCTACGACGAGATCTCGGGCAGAACGCCGGAGCCTCCGGCACCTGTCGAATACCAATTCACTTCCTTCACTTCCTAAATAGCATTCCCCCAAATATCGTTCCCAAGCGGCGTCGGGCCTGGTCCCGGCGCCGCTTGGCGCTTGTGCCCGGTCTTCCGGCGCGCAGCGCAAGGGCTGCGGGCGGTGAAGGCCCCCGACTTCGGTCCAGGGTCAATTCCGTGCGCGGGTCTGTTCTGCCAAGTGGGCATCCGGTTTACAATGGGTACATGAGGTCAAGGGAACGGCGCCTGGAGCAAGGGCAAGACACAAGGGCGACCGTCGGAAAAGAGGTGAGGAACACTTGAAAAAAGGCAATGGGTTAGCGGTTGTACTGATCGTCGTTGGAGCGTTGCTGCTGTTCGGCAAGCTGGGAAGCTTCCTGGGGAGTCTGATCGGCTTCCTCCTGGGATTGCTCATTCCGGTACTGGTTATCGCGCTCGGGGTTATGGCCTGGAGGAGAGGGAACAAGGTCGTTGGCGGCGTGCTTGGCGTGATCGGCGCCCTGATGCTGCTCGGTCGGTTGTCCACCGTCATCTTCTGGGTAGCGGCGATCGCCATCATCGTATACGGAGTGTCGATGCTGAAGAGCAGGAATCGTTACTAAATTTTCAGCCACTATGCGCTATTGAGGGGGATAGGAAGAATGAGCGTCCTGAGACGGGTAAGAGACATGTCGGTCGCGACGCTGAATGACCGGCTCGAGAAGACGGAAGATCCGGTCAAGCTGATCGATCAATTCCTCTGGTCAACGCACCAGGAGATCGGGAAGAGCGAGCAACTGCACAGGCAGTACGCGGTTCATACGGAGGGCCTGTTCAAGCAATGGAAGGAAGCCGAGCAATGGAGACAGCGGCGCGAGCAGCAAGCGCTGACGGCGCTTAAGGCCGGCGAAGAGACGGCCGCCAAGCTCGCCCTGCAGGACAAGGTCATTCATGAAGAGAAGGCGGAGCGTTATCGCGGATTGTACGAGCAGAGCCAGGCCGAGCTTAACGAGCTGACGGAGCTGCTCCAGGAGCTGAGGGACGAGTACCGTTCGGTGTACGACCGCAGGCAGTTCTACGTGGCTCGGATGGAGTCGCTTCGGCTGCAGCAGCGCCTGAACGCAAGGCTTGGGGAGAGCGGGTACCAAGGGAATCCGGGAACGATGTTCCGCCAGCTCGACGACCGGCTGACGGACATGGAGCTCGAGACGAAGAGCCTGCGCGATCTGCGCCGGATGGGCCAGGAGATGCTCTACACGGCGGGAACGGCCGTGCAGGAAGTCATTGAGCGGGAGCTTCAGCAATTGAAGCGGAAGCTGCAGCAGGAACAAGGAGGGTAAGGAATGCGCAAATTGTACCGATCGTCCCGCGATAGTAAAATTTTCGGAGTATGCGGAGGATTGGCAGAGTACTTCAGGCTGGATGCGACGATCCTTCGGATTCTGACCGTCATTGTGGCGGTGTTCTCCGGCGGCTCCATCATCCTGGTCTACATCCTCGCCGGCTTCATCATTCCGAAGGAACCGAACTTCGGAAGCGGCCTCGGCGCCGATCCTTATCGGGGAGCGGGCGGCTGGGGCGGCAACTGGGGCGGGAATTGGAACGGCAGCGGGAACGGCGGCGGCTACAACGCCTGGACTCCGCCGGGACAAGGAACCCAGGCTCCGCCTCCATCCGGAGGAACGGCCGGGGCACGCGGCGGCTTCGGCGGCTCGGCGGGAACCGCGGAAGCTTCCGCGGCGGCGAGCGGCGCCGCTCGCTCGGAGTTGGACGCCATGATGGAAGATATCGAGAAGAAGGCGCTTCGGCAAGAGATCGAAGACCTTAAGGCACGCCTCAACCGATTCGAAGAACAACAATCCAAGGAACCGAAAGGGGAATAACGACAATGGGAGTATTTCAACGAGTAAAGGATATGACGAAGGCATCGATTCATGAGCTGCTTGATAAGCTGGAAGACCCGATCGTCATGCTGAACCAATATCTGCGCGACATGGAGACGGAGATCCGCGATGCGGAGGTGACGGTGGCGAAGCAGATGGCTTCGGAGCGCCGTCTGAAGCAACGGCTGGATGAAGCGGTGCGCATCGGCGTCGATCGCGAGACCCAAGCCGAGCGGGCGCTGGCGGAAGGCAACGAGGCGCTTGCCCGCAGGCTGCTGGAAGAGAAGATCTACTACAATCAGCAAGCGACCGAGCTGCTCGGCCATCACGAGCAAGCGAACGCTCAAGTGAGCGAGCTGACCGTCCAATTGCATGAGATGAAGGACGAATACTACAAGCTGCGCAACAAGCGCAACGAGCTGTCGGCCCGGGCCCAGATGGCCAAGGCACGCAAGCAGATGGCGCAAGTGAGCTCGCTCCATACGATCGAGAGCGGCAACGCATCCCGCGGCTTCCAGCGCATGGAAGAGAAGATTCTTCAATTGGAAGCGGAAGCCGATGTCGTCCGCCTGCCGGGATCGCCGCTGCGCGCCTCGTCGCCGAGCATCGACCCGGAGAAGAACTTCCGCGTCGAGCAAGAGCTGGCCGCTCTGAAGAACCGGCTCCAGCCGCCCGCTGCGTCGTCGACTCCGACTTCGCTGGATTAATCGGTGCAGCGGAGAGCTGCCGCAGGCTGAAGGTGCGAGACCCTAAGATCCGAAGAGATGCATTCCAGGCAATGGGTAGATGTGGTATGCTAACAAAGATGCGTCAAAGGCCATAGCGGACGATTCCGTTATGGCTTTCTCCGCGCAAGGAACGGGTGTCTCGCCAAGGGGGTGCAGTCCGTGATGAATCGAATGTCCAGCCACGCCATGTTGTTCGTCGCCGCGGGCTTGTATCTCGCGCTCGGAGCGATGGCGGGATACGCGACGATTAACGCCGTTCTTCTTCTCTATATCGGGATTCTGCGCTTCCGGGAGGATCGGAGCCGGCTCGCGCTTATCGTGATCGCGATCAGCGCATTCGTGCTTATTGCGAACCAGATCGCCATCGTGCTCCTTATCGTGCTGGTCTCGCTCGGTCTCTACTATATGAAGGCGCGTCCCTCCTCGCATCATCGCGGGGAAGGTCGGGCAAGGTTTTTCCTCAAGCTCAGGAAGGATCGGGAATCGTGGGTGCTCCCTTCGTTCAGCTCCTGGCACGCGTTAGGCGATGTGCGAATGGACCTGACGATGGCGATTCCGGAGGAGCGGACGAGTTCGTTCGTGCTTCAAGGCCTGATCGGGGATATCGATCTGATCGTTCCCGAGGAATACGGAATCGAGCTGGAGGCATCGGTCTTGCTCGGCCAGATCGTCTGGAACGGGACTCAACGGGGCGGCGGTCTCCAGCGGGTCGTATGGCGTTCCCCCGATTATGAGCTGAAGGAACAGCGGTTGAAGCTCCAGTTCGTTTACCTCGTAGGCAACATAAGAATAAGACCGATCTGAAGGGGGAATGGAAAATGGTATGGCGTCATATCGGCGAATCCGTCTTGTTCTCCCTTGGTGTCGGCATCGTGATCGTGTATCTGCTTCAGACGCAAGGGCTGGCCGGGGACTTCGAGTCTTGGTCCTCCATCATCACGTTCGGCTTGTCGGCGATCGGCATTCTGGTGCTGGCGGGCATCGCCTTCGGCATGTACCGGACGTATCCGCTTCGGAACCGGGTGGAGGTGCTGACGGACGCCATGCTGATGATGGAGAAGGGGCGGCCGATCCCTGCTCTGCCGAATATGGGTAAGGACGAGATCGGAAGCCTGGCGGAGCAGTTCTCGCGAATCGGCCGCAAATGGGAGGAGCAGGTCGCGTCGTTGCAGCGGTTGTCCACCAACAATACGGAGCTGGCGGCCAGAGCAAGAATGAGTGCGGTTGTCGAAGAGCGGCAGAGGTTGGCCCGTGAGCTCCACGATGCGGTGAGCCAGCAGTTGTTCGCAATCTCGATGACCGCGACGGCCGTCGGGCGGACGCTCGATCACGACTTCGAACGCGCCAAGCGACAGGTGGAGCTGATCGAAGAGATGGCCGCCGTTGCGCAATCGGAGATGAGGGCGCTGCTGCTGCACTTGCGGCCGGTGCATCTGGAAGGCAAGCGCTTGTCGCAAGCCGTTCCGGAGCTGATCGAAGAGATGCGGGCGAAGGTCGCCATGGACATCACCCTCGATATGGACGAGGATCTCCCGCTTAATAAGGGCGTGGAGAATCACTTGTTCCGCATGGTGCAGGAGGCGCTCTCCAATACGCTGCGGCACTCGAAGGCGACGAAGATGGATATTGCGCTGCAGAAGCGCGGAGAGACCGTTCGTCTCGCCATTCGGGATAACGGCATCGGCTTCGACGTCCAGACGAAGAAGCAGACCTCCTACGGGCTTGTGACGATGGAGGAGAGGGTGAACGAGCTGGGCGGCTCCTTGAATGTGGCAAGCGCGCCGGGCAAGGGAACGAGGATCGAGATTCGCGTGCCGATCATGGCCGAAGAGAGAGGGTGGGAAGATGGCGGAGCAACAGCCAATCCGAGTCCTGTTGGTGGATGATCACGAGATGGTGAGAATCGGACTCGCCGCCGTGCTGGGAACGGAAGACGGCATCGAGGTTGTGGGCGAGGCGGGGAACGGGATGGAAGGCTTGCGTCTGGCGAAGGCGTATGAGCCGGATGTCGTGCTGATGGATCTGGTCATGGATGGGATGGACGGCATCGAGACGACGCGGAGACTGCTGGAAGAGCAGCCGGATTGCCGCGTTATTGTGCTGACGAGCTTCCTCGACGACGAGAAGATGTACCCGGTTATTGAAGCGGGGGCGTTCAGCTACTTGCTCAAGACGTCGCGGGCATCCGAGATCGCTGACGCGATCCGCGCGGCGGCGCGCGGCCAATCGGTGCTTGAGTCGCAGGTCGCATCGAAGATGATGAACCGCTTCCGCAAGCCGGCGCAGGAGAGCGCGCTCCCGCACGAGGAGCTGACGGACCGGGAGATGGAAGTGCTGCAATTGCTGGCGGAAGGCAAGTCCAACCAGGACATTGCGGACGAGCTGTTCATCGGCATCAAGACGGTCAAATATCATATGACCAACCTGTTCGGCAAGCTGGGCGTCGAGGACCGCACGCAAGCGGCGATCTATGCTCACCGGCACGGGTTGGCAGAGTAAGTTCATACTTAGGCAAGGGGGAAAAGATGCGGAGGCGCGTCTTTTTTCCTATTTGCGGACAGCATCCGATTATTCTTCCGAACCGTTGTTATCGACATGACGTAACCGCTCGACTTCCTCAACCGACAACTCGGTCGCCTGAACAATAAGTTGCAAGTCGATATTCAGCGACAACATTCTTTGTGCAACCAGCAACTTGCTTTCCAACCGACCTTCCAACCGACCTTCCTCAAGACCAATCTTCTTGCCTTCTTCTCTGGCCTGCTTCCTGATCTCCGGATCGTAGAACGACTTAATCAATACAAACACCTCTTTCTCGGTTTGATGATAGGGCTCTCCATACTTCCGATACAAGTAATTCAGGATGGTGCTCATGGCTCTAATCAATCGGTCCATATCTCTTGTCGGCAGCACTTCTTGATCGTGCAATTCCGCGATCATCGCAACCGTCTGACGCACGACTTCCTTCAGGTCGGCGAAGCAACGCTCGATCAGCCTTCGCTTCTCTTCTTCCGGCTTGCGGCTGTCCGCGATACTTCTAATTTGTTTGCGCGATTTGAATACCTGCAAGGGCAGCAGTGCATACATTCGGCTCTTGCGCAAATCCTGCAACGACCACTGCCAGTAGCGGACAGCGGGCACCTCGTACACGACCTCCTGCCCATCCGGCAACTGCAGCCGGAACGCGACCGATTCACCGATCGCATCGTTCTCTTCGAGGAACACGACCACCTGACGCGGGAAGACGATCAGCGGCAGGCGAGGGTCCTGCGTCGAGGCATCGCCCTTGTCGTCCGTCGCCGCCTTCTCGAGCGCCATTTCGAAGCCGTAGCGGAACATGCGGATCGCCATCGATTGGTCGTTTAATGTTTGAAACTCGACGTGGTAGCGGTAGGTGCCCTTTGTCGTCACAAGCTTCACATGGAAGTCGCCGATTAGTCGGCTTAGATCGTCTGCGATCATCTCGACATTACTGTAGTGGATCGACGGGACATCCTCATACGCGAACGAATCGCCGAACAATCCATTGATCAGATCAATCGTTGAACGCTTCGACAGCTTGAACAACAAGCGCAGCAATTGATCCAGCTTCAACTGTTCTTTTCTCTTCATTATACGCCATTTCCCTCCATTCTCACCACATTCAAATGCCAAAAAAGCACACCCCAGGAGCGTCATCTGCGACGTCTGTTGGAGTGTGCTTCACTCAATTTATGGTTGAATATGGTTGGAATTTGTCCAAGCTACACTAGCCTATCATGGGATAGTCCGATGCGCAACCTCGAATTTCCAATCTTGCCCGCTTCGAGAGCTTCCAACTGATTCATTCAATATGTTCTTGCAACCAATGGGGGCAACCATTTGCTTCACTTTGCCTTTACGTGGCGTACAATAGTGGTTCCCAGGATCGTTCAGCGTTCGGAGTCTCAAGCCTTTGGCTTCAAAAGGAATAGATTCTCAATAAGAAAAGGCTTACAATATTATGAAAGTTGCGGTATGTGGAGGTGCGCTTCGATGCTGAGCCTATTGATCGTTGACGATTTTGAAGTGGAACGAGAAGAAGCGATGGAGATTATTGAAGAAGCGGGACTTCCGCTCCGAATATTCGGGAAAGCGACAAATGGCAAGGAAGCTTTGCGGATGCTTGAGTCGCAGCAACCCGACATCATTCTGGTCGACGTTGAAATGCCTTTGATGAACGGGATTGAGATGGCTAAAATCGTCAGACAAAAATATCCGGCGATTAAGATGATCTTCTTCAGCTTTTATAATAAATTCGAATATGTGAAAAAAGCGATTGATCTGTCTTCTCACGGTTATGTGCTCAAGCCGATCGTGCCCGCTGAATTGGTTGAGGTCCTTAATCGGACCATAAACCTGTTGAATAGCGAGATTCAGAAGAGAACGGAGCAGGAGAAGCTAAAGGCCATGCTGTCCAAAAGCATGCCCGCTTTAGTTGAAAAGTTCAGCGCCGAGCTTTTTTCCAAGCAATTTAAAGACGAGAAGGCGCTTTGGGAGACGGTTGATTTCTTCAAGATCGATTTGAAGAGAGCCATCTATATGGTCTGCGTGCTGGAGGTGGACGATTACAAAAACCTGGCGGCAGATAAATCCATGGAAGATAAACAATTGTTGTCTTTATACATCCTGCAGACGGTTGAGAACCATCTGGCGACGCAGGCTTCGGTCCTGACCACACGTCTTGACGAATCTCATTACGGCGTGTTATTCAGCTATGACAGCGCCATGGGGCCAAGCAAACTATTGGAGCAGACTGAGGATTTGCTTTCCACTCTTATAGAGGGGCTTCACTCGCAAGGCATAAGCTGCTCTGCGGGATTAAGCGATATCAGCGACCAAATTCTTAGCGTCAGCGATTTGTGCGAGCAGGGGTTATTTGCGCTGAAGTTTAAATTTCATTTGGGCAAGCAGGAGATCATTCATATTCGCGATGTAGAAACGAAAAAATCGGCATCAGCAAAGAACGATTGGAAATTACCCGAACTCCAAAAGGAACTGAAATTTTTAATTCATTCGGGAAATTCGCAGGAGATCGACCGTTTTGTGGAGCGATTTTTGGAGCATTCGGGTACCGATACCAGAGCGGATCAGATTAAAAGCATTTTTTACGGAATTGTCACCTGCCTTCAGTTCATGCTCATGGAGGAAAACGAAGAATTTGAAAATATCGTAGAGTTAAATCGACCGATCTGGGAGAAATGGACCTTATTCGAAACGGTCGAAGAGATGAAAGCCTGGTTAAAGCAATGTCTGATAGAGATTGCCGCTTATCTGGATCATAAGAAGCAAAATAAAAATACGAGGCTCATTCATGAGATACAAGTCTATGTTAAGCAGAATCTTCGCGAAGAGCTCAGCCTGAAATCGATTGCCAGCGCGTTTTTTTACAGCCCCAATTATATAAACAGTTTATTCAAGCGGGAAATGAGAACGACCATCTCCGAATATATCATCCAGCAAAAAATAGATATGGCCAAAGAAATGCTGGCGAATCCCCAGTTTAAAATTTATGAAATTTCGGAAAGTATCGGCTATGTGAACGAGGTGCACTTCAGAAGCAAATTTAAAGAGCTTACTGGCTATAGTCCCAAAGAATTTCGGGAGAGGATCTAACGATGAGATGGCCGAAGCTGCATGACATAAGCTTGCGCAAAAAGGTAATGTTCAGTTTCACGACGATTTTGATTTGCGCGATATTGCCGATCAGCTTATCCTCCTATTCCATTGCAGCCAAGTACGTAGAGCAGAACGAAATGAAATGGCTGCTGAGAAATCTGCAGCAAGCCAGCAATGTAATGGACTTCCAGCTTACCGTTTATATGAAGAAAAGCGATATCTTGTTTAATAACACGCTGTTTCAGGAAACCTTGGCCCAGACATATACGGACATTGATATGGTCTCGAATGCTTACGCCAATGTAATCTACAAAGTGATCCGTTCCATATTCGAGGAGACCGGGTATACCGAGGGCAGCTTCACGACGAAGTCGGCTACTTCGGCTGAAGCGGTAATCCCAGTGATCTACGTCGACAACGACTCCCTGCCCAAGGATGGCGGGGGGATCAGGGACATGCAGGAAATGGCTGCTAAAGCTTGGTACCCGACATTCCTGTCCTCCAAAAAAACTTTTTACTGGATGGCCAATCAATCGGAGCAAGCGACGTATATTTCGTTGAACCGAAAATTGATGGATTTCAAGACGATAAAGCAGTTAGGCATGTTAAATTTGAATATTTCCACCGATATTTTCAAGGGAATATTCAGCCGCAACGATCAGTTCGTGTCGGGACGAATCTTTTATTTTGACGAAACGGGACAAACGGTTTTTTCTTATCCGGATAAGCCCGCCTCTTTTCAGACCGGGGAATTAAGCGCTCATGCTTGGGCGGGCAAAGAGGGCTACTTCAAATATAGAAACGGCAGCGATAATTATATCGCAGCTTATACGACCTCTGACGTGACGGGATGGAGGCTGGTATCGTTATACCGAACGGATCTGGTTGCAGAGAAGCTGGCCCCCATTACGAAGATTACGCTCGTTGTCTTGATCCTGACGTTGCTCTGTTCGTTTATTTTGACTTTTTTTGTTTCCTCTGCGATTACCAAGCGGATATCCAAGGTTGTCTCCAAAATTCGCAGATTCCAGGCCAATAGCGTGGATGGGGAAGAACTCCGTTCCGTAAGCGGCAATGATGAAATCGGCGTGCTCGATAATAGCTTTGTGCAAATGACCAAAAGGATCAATGAGCTGATTCAGCACGACTACAAATCGAAGTTAGTGGCCAGAAGCATGGAGGTTGAGCTGCTGCAAGCGCAGATCAATCCCCACCTGCTATATAACACTCTGGCTCTTATTAAAAGAAAAGCAAAGCGTTTGGGAGCGGAGGACATCTTTCAGACGACGGAAAGGCTGATTTTCTTTTACCGAAATTTTCTTCATAATGGCGAGCTTATTACAAGCGTATCCGAGGAAATTGGCATGATTCGCGACTACATCGAAATTTTGAAGTTTACGTATAATGTTCAATTTGAGGCGATTTTTCAAATCGAGGAAGGCATGGAGCCGTGTTATACCATTAAGCTTTTTCTGCAACCGATCATCGAGAATGCGATTGTACACGGACTTCGCCCCGTTGATACGGATGGGAGACTGACTATTAAAGGCTATCGTTCGGGAGAGAACGTCATATTCCAAGTGACGGATAACGGCGCGGGTATCCCTGACGAACAATTGGAAGGGCTGAACAGAGCTATGCTGGACGGCTCCGGCGGATACGGATTAAGCAATATTATGAAGCGCATTAAGCTGTATTTCGGAGAGGCCTACGGCATTTCGATCGAGAGCGTTTACGGGAACGGAACCGTCGTTACGGTTATACTGCCTTTTATGACCAAGGATGAGATCTCCAGGCTTTTTCACTTTGCCGATCGTTTGAGCATGGAATAGCGTTCGTTTCGTATATTTATCGTTCATTCCGTGTCTGTTATCGAGTCTTTCCTCCCCCCTATAATAAAAACGAAAGAAACGTTTGGGGGAGAGAGCGACTTGGCTGCGTATTTTTATCATGAGTCTCTTAATCAGTTGCTGAGCGAGGACGACTGGCTGATCGTACAAAGCACGTATGATCCGAAATACAACCTGAAGTATGAAACCCTGTTTACGCTGACGAACGGGTATATGGGAACGCGCGGAGCTTGCGAGCAAGGGGCCGTCCCGGAGATGCCGGGAACTTATTTGGCGGGTGTCTTCAACAAAGGAGACGGACCGGTCAGAGAATTGGTTAATTTGCCCCATTGGCACGGCATATCCGTATTCGCGAACCGCAATGCCCTTCGTTATGCAGAGGATGCAAGCCCGTTAAACGCGCAAACCTGCGAGGTCATACGATTCTGCCGCATTCTGGATATGAAGCAGGGCCTTCTTATTAGCGAGAGCGTTTACAGAGATTCCGCCGGCCATGAAACAGCGGTAGGGACATGCCGATTTGTAAGCCGCCATAACGTTCATCGTACCGGGATCCGATTGTTCATAACCCCGCTTAATCATGAAGGCGTGTTCGGCGTAGAGAGCCGTATTGACGGGTCGGCAGTCAATTGGCGAACAAATCCGAAGTTCCGCGCCAAACATTATCATCTCATCGCTGCCGAAGATGCGGACTTCGAAGAACTTTATTTGGAAGCGGTCACAAAGGATGAAGCCGTCCATATCGGATATGGAGCCGCTATTCATGGACTTTCCCGCTTAGGCCAGCAAGCGCCGTTGCCGACGATCTCTCACAAATTCTCAAACGACGGTGAGCAATGCGCGGAATATTGCGAGTTCCGTATAGGCCGAGGGGAAACGGTGCAGTTGGATAAGCTCGTTGTCATTTATCAAGCCCTGGAGCTAAATGGGGATTGTCTGCGGGATGCCGTCCATCGCAATCTGGAGCGTTATCGGTCCGAAGGATGGACGCGGGAGCTGCGGAGGCATGCGGACCGTTACGCAGAGATGTGGAAGGATGCGGACATACGAATCGCGGGCGGCGAGGATGAGAATCGGCTGATCCGGTTTAATCTGTTTCATCTGATGAGCACGGCCTATTCCGGTTCGCCTGCCGTTAGCATTGCGGCTAAAGGGCTTCATGGCGAAGGCTATTGGGGCCATGTGTTCTGGGATACGGAAATCTTTATGTTGCCCTTCTTTATGTATACGTTCCCCGACTTGGCAAAATCCCTGTTGAAATATAGATATGAAAAGCTTGATGGCGCGCGAGAAAATGCGAGAATAGCCGGTTATGCGGGCGCCAAGTTCCCATGGCAATCCGCCGCCAGCGGCCAGGAAGAAATACCGCCATTCTCGTATGACGAGCATGGCGCGCCGCAGCCGCTGTGGATGGGCAAGATTGAGGATCATGTGACGGCGGACATCGCCTATGCTGTGTGCCAATACGTATCCGTCGTCGACGATCCGGTATTTATGCTGGAATATGGACTGGAGCTGCTGATCGAGACGGCGCGCTTCTGGCAATCCCGGGTTGAATTCCATTCGGAGCGCCGGCAATATGTCATTCTGAACGTGATCGGACCAGACGAATTCCATGAGCGCGTGGACAACAATGCCTATACGAATGCGATGGCAGCCCATAATTTAGTCCAGGCAGCCGATATGCTGACGGACTATCAAGCGCGGTTTCCCGCAGAAGTGAGCCGATTGTTGGCGCGGCTGGAATGGCGGCCGGACGACATTGCCGAATGGAGAAAAATAGCGGCTCTCATGTATATCCCGCGCGACGAAGATCGGCTTTTGATCGAGCAGTTCGACGGTTATTTTCAGAAAAAGGATTATCAATTTACGGCATTCGATCCTCTCGGCATGCCTGTCTATACCGGCAATCCGCAATTGGCGGAATTGGAGCAAACCCAGATCATCAAGCAAGCGGATACGGTCATGCTGCTGTTGCTGCTGCGCGGGTTGGCCGATCCGGCGACGGTTAAAGCGAATTATGAATATTACGAGAAACGCACTTGGCATCAATCCTCTCTAAGCATGGGCATGTATGCCTTAATGGCTCAGCGCCTTGGAGACACGGAAAAGGCATACGACCTGTGGCTGAGAACGGCAAGAACGGACCTCATGGACCGTCATGGCAATGCAGGCTTAGGTCTTCATGCGGCTGCGACCGGAGCGGTTTGGCAGGTTCTGCTATTCGGATTTGGCGGCGTTCAGCCTGACGAGTCATCCGGCATTCTGGAGATTGCGCCTTCGCTTCCGAGGGCGTGGAGGTCTCTTGCCTTCACTATCAAATGGAGAGGGTACAGGCTGGTCATTGAAGCCGAGCCCGAGCGCTTGCACATTACGCTTCCTGAGATTCGGGAAGGCACCTTCCAGGTCAAAATATGGGGACAACTGTATGCGTGGCGTGCTGAACATTCAGGCGAACGCATCTCCGTCCCCAACCGACGGGAGGCGAGCGTCAATGGATAATGTGTTAAAAGCGGCGATATTCGACCTGGACGGGGTTCTGGTTGATACGGCCCAATATCACTATCTGGCGTGGCGACGCGTTGCGGAGCGGCTCGACATTCCTTTTACTATAGAAGACAATGAACGGCTGAAAGGCGTCAGCCGGGCGCAATCTCTGGATTATCTGCTGCTAAAGGGAAATAAGGCCATGCCGGCAGACAAAAAACGGGAGTGGGCTTCGCGGAAGAATGCATGGTATCTCGAATATTTATCCGGCTTAAACGAGTCTCATCTCTTGCCGGGTGCCCGATTGTACGTGGATTCGTTAAAAAAGACAGGGGTGCGAATCGGGTTGGGCACCTCCAGCAGAAACGCGGGCATAATCCTGGAGCGCTTGGGCATACAGAAGTGGTTCGATGCTGCTGTAGACGGAAACATGGTAGCGCATACGAAGCCGGATCCGGAGGTTTTTCTGAAGTGCGCACATTTGTTGCAGGTACAGCCTGAGTTCTGCCTCGTGCTGGAGGATTCAACTGCGGGAATTCAAGCGGCAAGAAACGCCGGCATGCCATGCATTGGAATAGGCGACAAGCAAGTGTTGCAAGAGGCGGATCTGGTCGTAAGCGATTTGCAGGAGCTGCTTTCCTCCACGGCATACAAGGAGGCATTTCCTTGATGAAGCTGGCTAAGCCGATTTTTTTGAAGGGGCTGTACCTGGAGAAAAACATACAAGCTGGATTTCGCAAAGTCGTCAGGCGGCCGGAAGCTTCGGATGGCGCTTGCTTGCTGAAGATTACGGCACGAACCTTCTATAGGCTATATGTCGACGGTCGATTAATGGGGCATGGACCTGCGCGTGCCGCTCACGGTCACGCCAGAGTGGATGTGCTGGACATTACGGCTGTTATGACCGAGGGAAGGGAGCATACGCTGGCGGTCGAACTGGCCGGGTACAATGATCCGAATGTGTACGTAACGGGGGAATCCAGCTTCCTGATGGCTGAATTGACGGTTGGCGATACCGTGTTGGCTTATACGGATCATAGCTGGCAAGGCTTCAGACTTTATCAACGGCGACAACTGACCGAAGCCTTCTCCCATGCAAGATGTCTGGGCGAAACCTATGACATGGATCGGTCCTTTATCGATTGGCGTACGAATGTCGGAGAGGAGCCGGTGGGACAGACGGAAGTGGAGGAACTGGATGAGCGGCCCGTATTGCTGCCAAGAGTCGTGCCATTGCCGGATATGCGCGTGACGAGAAACGCCAGGCTCATATCCGTTCACGATACGGAAGTCGACCCGGATCTGGCGATTGCCCCGCACCCGCATTTTAGGGAGGAAACGAATTATTTTCATACGTTCCCTCCGATCGTTGACCGCCCTTCCGTGGCATGCAGCAGAGAGCTTCCGCTTCCCTTTACCGGAATCATCCAGCGCATGGATCGGGACAACCATTGTACGATTCAACCTGCTCCGGGCAGAGCCGCAGCTTTGGCGTATGATTTCGGCGAGATGAACAGCGGTTTTATCGGGATCGAATATACATGCCTGGAAGCGGGCACTTTGGATCTGGTATTCACAGATTTGCTTGAAGATCGGGGAACCTTCAATCCGAGGCGCTCGGGAAGCAACTGCGTCATTCGTTTGAATAGCCAGCCCGGCCGGTTTACCTTCGTAGTCTTCGAGCCCCACGCCTTCCGTTATGTGAAGCTGATCGTGCGCGGCCAAGCGTTTACGATTCATGATTTATTTACGGTTTTATATCAATTTCAGCCGCCATTGCACAAAGCCTTCTTATGTAATGACGGGGAATTAAACCGGATTTATGATGCGGCGGAGCAAACCCTGATCATGAATACGCTGGACGTATTCATGGATTGTCCGGGAAGGGAGCGGGCCGGATGGCTGTGCGATTCCTACTGGTCCGGAAGAGCGGCGCTGCTGATGCTCGGCGATACATCCGTGGAGCGGGCGATGCTCGATAATTTTCTCCGCTCGGATCAAGCGCCGCTAGACGAAGGTTTTTTCCCGGTCTGCTATCCGTCCGGCTTCGCCAATCAAGGCTGTTTTATTCCGAATTGGCCCTTGTTTCTTATCCTGGAGCTGGACGAATACGTTAGCAGATCGGGTGACACTTCAATGCTGGCGGATTATCGACAGACGGTAGCAGACCTGATCGGTCAGTTCGCTCTTTATGAGAACTTGGCAGGCTTGCTGGAGAACCTTCCGGGCTATGTGTTCGTAGAATGGTCGTCCGCCAACCTGCCGGAATACAAATCTCCCATCTCTGTCGGAACGAACGCGCTCTATGCCTATGTGTTGCAACGCGCAGGCGAAATCTATCGGAATACGGAGTGGGCGGACAAAGCCGATCGTTTGCAGCGCTTATTGCTTGGCAGCTCCTTTACCGGAAGCTGGTATGCCGATTCGCTTGCCCATGATTCGGAGCGCGGGCTGACACCGGGATCTCTTTGCTCCGAAGCCGTCCAATATTATGTGCTCAGGTTTGCCGTATCCGATCGGTCCGATCGGGCCGAGATGGTCAGCCGATTAATCGAAGCGCACGGTCCGTCTGCCCCTCAGCTTGCTTCGGATGTCGCGCTGGCGCGCGCCAACGTATTCATCGGTTATTTTCTTCGCTTCGATCTTCTGGCAGGTTGGGGAGAACATCGTCGTCTGCTGCAAGAAATGAAGGCCTTATTCTCGTACATGATCGACAACGGACCCGGAACATTGTGGGAGCATACGGTAAGCTCGGACAGCGTGTGTCACGGATTTGCTTCGCACGCCGGCGTGTGGCTCGTTCGCGACATACTCGGCCTGCACGCGCCCGATGAGCTTAATCGTACGGTTAGGCTCGCCCCTCATCCCTGCGGATTAAAATGGTGCAAAGGAACATTGATCTGCCAGGGAGGCACGATTAGCGTCGAATGGCACCAAACGGAAAGCCGGTTTGAGCTTATAGCCCATGTTCCGGAGAGATACAACGTATTGCTGGAAGTTCCGCCGCCATTCGTGCATGGGGCCCGCGTGGAACAATCGAGTTCGTTGAAGGGACAGATCCATCTCATCATCAACAAGTAGATAGGAGCGTCAGCAATGGAAAGAAGGCAGGTTTGGAAACGAGTCAAGCGGCGAAAAACGCTGTACCTATTCTTAGTTCCAGCGGTAGCTGCCGTATTTATATTTAACTATTTGCCAATGTTAGGCATCGTTATCGCTTTCCAGGATTACACGGTTTCCCAAGGCTTTCTCTCCAGCCCGTTTGTCGGATTCAAGCACTTTGCCGCCATGTTCGACAACCCCGACTTCTACGATTCCTTAAAGAACACATTGGGCATCAACGTGTTTGCGATTCTGATCGGGTTCCCGATGCCTATTCTGATGGCCTTAATGGTAAACGAGCTGAGGGAAGGGCGGTTCAAGAAGACCGTGCAATCCATCACTTACTTGCCGCATTTTATTTCTTGGGTCATCATCGGCGGAATCGTCTACCGGTTGCTCGATCAAGACACGGGAATTGTTAACATCATCATTACTTCCGTCTTTGGAGGCGAGGCCATCGCTTTTATGCGAGAACCGCATTATTTCTGGGGAATTGCCATCGGATCGGCGATCTGGAAGGAGATCGGTTGGAACTCGATTATTTATCTGGCCGCGATCACCGCGATCGATCAGCAGCTCTATGAAGCGGCCATCGTGGACGGTGCGGGTCGCGTCAAAAGAATTTGGCATATTACGCTGCCGGGAATCGCCCCGACGATTATCGTGCTGTTCATTCTGACAACGGGAAGTATCGTGAGCGTCAACTTCTCGGTAGGCGGCACCATGACACCAAACTTTGAAACCTTATTTAACCTCAGAAATGCAATGGTGAGCAGCGCCTCGGACAACCTCGACATTTTGGTTTACAAGATCGGTGTGCAATATGCCCACTATTCGTATGCATCGGCCATCGGCCTTTTCCAATCCATTGTTGCTTTAATTTTAATTGTACTCTCTAATCGCTTGTCCAAGAAAGTGAATGGCTACGGCCTATATTGATTCTGCGATCCATAATGGAGGAAGCGCATGTATCCCAAACATCACATTTATGAAAAGAGTGCCAATACGGTTATTGTCGTCCTATTGCTCTCTCTTTGCGCGATTACCGTTTATCCCTTCTTATATGTGCTGGCTTATTCCTTTAGCGACGGAACGACATCGGCCAGCCGAATCATTACCTTCTTGCCAAGTCATCCGACCTTCGAAAACTATAAAGCCGTATTCTCGAACGATCTGATCGTCAACGCATTCGGGATATCGGTTGCCCGGACACTGACCGGTACGCTTCTGCACCTCATCGTTACCGGGCTCGCCGCTTATGCGATTTCCAAGGATGATCTTTACGGCAAGAAGGGATTGATGCTCTATTTTATGGTCCCTATGTTCGTAGCAGGCGGCCTGATTCCGTCCTATATTCTGATCAATAAGCTGCATCTGATGAATAGCTTCTGGGTGTATATCCTGCCAGGCATGTTTAGCACTTTCCATATGATTATTATCGCCACTTTCTTAAGAGGGCTTCCGGAAAGTCTGGAGGAATCGGCGAAAATCGACGGAGCCGGTGATTTGACGATATTCAGGAAGATCGTCGTTCCGCTGTCCGTACCGGTTTTTATAACGATCGCATTATTTGTCGGGGTGGCGCAATGGAATTCGTGGTTTGACGCGTTCCTGTATATGACTGATACCAGGCTGCATCCGCTGCAAACGCTGTTATATAAAATTATGTTCGAGGCACAAGCGAAGGATTTTCAACAAATGGCGTTAATGTCTCAGGGAAAAAGCAATGTAACGCCGGAAGCCATTAAGATGAGCACTCTGATCGTTTCGGTGGTGCCGGCCGTCTGCGTCTATCCTTTTTTGCAGAAGTATTTTGTCAAAGGCGTAACCATGGGCGCAGTTAAAGCCTGATTGCGAATATACCCGCGACTGCAGCGCGGCTATAGATATATTAACTACTAAATAAGGGGAGACAGATCTATGAACTTGGCAGGATGGAAGCGCAAATGGCATACGGTCGCGCTGATCGGCACTTTGGCGGTATCGACGGCTTTGGCCGGTTGCAACAATGACACGTCAAACACCGTGGTGGAGAACGAGGGTTCGAGCCCGGCCTCCGGCGCTTCTTCGGAAGCTCCGCTGGAGGAGATGGAATATAGCTTCTTCGATGCCGTTCACAGCACGCCGCAGGACTTCTACAACAATCCGAACGATGTCGTTACGCCGTATATCGAGAATAAATTCAAGATCAAGGTAAGCGAGATCATTACGGCGTCCGGAATGAGACCGGAAGAGAAATTTAATTTGTTGGTCGCTTCCGATACGCTTCCCGATGTGGTATTGGTCGATAATCCGAATGTGAGCAAATTTTATGCGAGCGACAAATTCGTAGCGCTAGACGAATATATCGACCAACTGCCCAATATTAAAAAGTGGACGTCGGAGCTGGCCTGGAACATGTTGAAGGACCAAGACGGACATATTATCGCACTGCCTAATTCAACGCCGTTCAAGAGCGATCCGCAAGTTGGAGCGAACATTCCGGACGACGATATTTTCTACAAAGGGCAAACGAGCATGGGCTTGGTCGTAAGGGAGGATATCCTCAAAAAACTGGGATATAAATTTAAAACCATGAGCGAAATCGAAAAGGATCTCAATGCGAACCCTCGCAATTATACGGCGGATGAACTGGCGCTTGATCCGAAAATCGAAACCGTCGAGGAATTCACTAAGCTGCTTCAGCAAATCAAAGACCTGAATTTGGTCGAAGGCGACAAGCCGGTCATTCCGCTGAGCATGATGAACTGGAGCATCTATCACTTCAGTACATTGTATACGAATCCCGGCTGGATGATTGATGGGAGCGGAAATGTAAGCGGATTCTTGGATAATCCGGGCATGAGGGATTACTACAAGACCATCAATCAATGGTACGCCGACAAGCTGCTGGACAATGATTATGTCATTCAGAAGACCGAGCAGTATATGGAGAAGCTCAATTCCGGCCGAATTGCGGTAGCAAGCTATTCGGATAATTGGTCCAAGTCGAGGGAATCCCTGAAGCAGATCAATCCCGAGTACGATCTGAGACCGATTCCTTGGCCGAAGGCGGCAAGCGGCAAAACATACGTGGATGCCACGTATCCAAGCGGTTTCTATAATGTCATGATCAGCAAAAAGGTAAAAGACTTGCCGCGTCTGCTGGAGTACTTCGACTGGCTTTATTCCGACGAAGCGATGGAGCTGATGACATGGGGACCGGAGAGTGCCGGACTTTATACGGAGAAAGACGGCAAACGCGTATTTAAGGACGAGGCCTTTGGTCAGGCGATCGCAAGCGGGCAAAAAACGGCGGATGGGAAGTCGGCAAGCTATTACGGTCTTTACGATCCGTTCTACAGCGACGGCTTCACCTCCAAAGCTTTGCGCACTGCGGTCGGATTATTCGGCTATAATCCGGTAACCTGGCAGAAGAGCTATCCGGTGCAGATGGATGCCTTTGAAACGGCGAGACACGCGGTAGCCGTGGAGAAGCTGGCAATCGACGGATCGCATGTCGCTCCATACGGCGAGAACGCAAGCGAAGTCGGGAACTGGTTCTGGGGAGAGTTCGTGGCACAGAAGGTGGCTAAAATTCTCACAGCCAAGGACGATACCGAACTAAATCAAGCCTTCGATTCGGTATTAAATGAATTCAAGGCCGATAAATATGAGGCGGCCAAAGAGGACATGTCGGACTATTTCCGGGTGCTTCAAGGAAAATAGCAATGAGCGATCGCTAATCGAATTCATTATCTTCTGGAGGAATTAGCCATGAATCC
Source organism: Cohnella fermenti (assembly GCF_004801405.1). GTDB lineage: Bacteria > Bacillota > Bacilli > Paenibacillales > Paenibacillaceae > Cohnella > Cohnella fermenti. The sequence goes on along the minus strand of NZ_SSOB01000006.1, from coordinate 207,921 downwards.
ATTGAAGAAAGCGCTAATCGTGACGATCTCCGCCTTGCTGTCCCTTTGTATCGCTTTGCTGTCCAGTCAGGTATGGGGTCCTTTGCAGGCCCAACCTGCTGCGGCAGCGGGGGCGATAACGAACGATACGCTGAACAAGCGACTAACCGTGAGCGGCGGCAATGTCGAGTTGTCGCTTGATTACAATCTCAAAAGCAAAATCGATTCGCTGAAGATCAATTCGGTCGAAACGCTGGATACAGACGGCATTCTCTCCAGCTTCGAGGTGCCGAGAGGGAGTACTCCGGTTACAACAGCCTCTCTGACGAGCAGCCCGACTGTTTCTGTAAGCGGCAACACGGCAGTGGTCAGCGGGATCTCGTATCAGAATGCCTATCTGAAGGTTAAGGAAACATGGACGTTTACGGCCAACACGGATGACGTGGAGGTCAAGGTGGATAAGACGAACGATTGGATATCCGGCACCTACACGACGGTGGATATGAAGTCGCTCGGTTTTACCTTTAAACAGAGCATGTTTAATACGGCTTACCGCGGAGACGGCGGGTCGAATACGTTAATCTCGCCTGCGGACGGGATCACCTTGCGGAGTCTGACGCCAGGGGATAAATATTACGGCGAAGAAGCGGAAGCCGGCTTCGGCTACATCGGGGGCGACATGGATTTATTGAGTGAGACCAATTCCTTCCTGCTCAAGATCCGCACAGCCTCCAATCGCTATATTTCATCCGAGATTTATCGCAGCGCCACCGCGCCTTATTCTTTTAAACTGGATCATAAATTAAGCTTGCCGGAATTCGTCCACACGTTGCACAACCCGGACAAAACCGTGAACTTCCACTTGTTCTCGCCCGTGGCAGCCAACGTCAACAACAGGCACGCTTATGACCCGGTGGAGATCGCCGACTTGCAGTCCGACTCTATCACCTATACGATAAGCGCCCAATTAAGTCTGGACGATTATTACGATATCGGAAGCTTCCCAGCCGCTTCCGGCATCAATGAAGAGAAGTTCGCGCGGTTCATAACGGAATTCGGACGGGACTCCATCGTTGATTTGTTAGGGGTCGGCGGCGCTTGGAACGCGCTGCGGCCCGAATATTCCGGGTTGATGGAGATTCAGTGGGGCATTGACGCCATGCTGGCCATGCAGACCTCCGCCAGCAACAGGATTGCGCTCGAGGCGCTAAGGAAAAACACGGAGATGGCTATTGCCGTGCAAGATTCCTACGGACATATCAGAGGCGTAGCGGGCGGGCAGGTGTATGAGTTCCCGGAAGATTCGGAGGCGGACGAGGCGATTCCGCTGGCCGCAGCAGCCTATATTAACGCAACCGGAGATGCGGCTTGGGCGAATACGGTCAAGACGGGAATCCGCAAAGCGCTGGACTTCCGTCTATCCAAGGACTCGAACGGGAACGGACTCGTCGAAGCGACGCTCGCGACCAACACGGGATTAAGCGCGCAGGCCTATCTCGATCAAGTTTATTTGGGCGGAGAAGACGCTTATATCAATGCGTTGATGTACGGCGCGTTGACGCAATGGGCCGACATAGAAGAGAAGGCTATCGGGGATTCGGCCAAGGCGCAGTATTACAGGGACAAAGCCGGCAAGCTGAAGGAAGCGTACAATAAGGACCTGATCTATGGCGGACTATGGTCCAATACGAATCAAGGCTTTATCGGTTGGCGGAATATGAACGGCACGATGAAGGCCGATGTGAAGTACGTGCATGTGGATTCGGCGGCCATCAAGTACGGCGTCGCGAACAAGGAGCGCATGCAGTCCATTCTGTACGGGGGCTTCGACACCTATCAGGGTCTGGATGACTGGATGGTCCGGAATCAGGCAAAGGCTTACCCGCTCAATCTTTATCCGATGGACGGCACGGAGGTCAATCCGACCTTTACCGCTTCGTTCCCGGATTGGGAGAACGGAGACGTATTTCCCCAGACGACAGGAGAAATGGTCGGGGCCTATGCAAGAGCGGGGAGCGCGCTTCCGCTCAAATATATTAAAAATATTATCGATGTCTACTATCAGCCCGGAGATCCCTATTGGGCGCAGGACGTATTCACCTGGCAAATGACAGGCATATTCGGTATGTACACGAAGATGGACGTCAATATGGAAGCAGGCGCCACGCTGATTACGGACATTCTGGGGATCAAGCCGAAGTACGACGCTTTGGAGGTGAATCCTGTCCTGGATTCCTCTCTCTTCGGGACGGAGATCAACTACAATATGCGGGGCCATCAATACCGCATTCGCTACGACGGACAATTAAGCAGAACGATCATGCTAAATGACGGTGCGGAAACCGTCAGATTTATGTGGAACAATATGAAGCCCGGTTATGCCTATACCATCAATGACAATGGAACGAGTTATTCGCGCACAGCCGATGCGAATGGATTGGTGACCTATAACATTACGGCCGCCGGGGCACGTACGGTCACGATTTCCGACGATATGGGAACAGGGACTTCGACGTCCCGCAGCGGCAGCGGCGCTTCGACGGTCAGCGGGACGCAAACATCCGCCAAAGCCATCGACGGCAACGCGGCCACATATTGGTCCAGCGCCGCATATGCGGATGCCGGGCATACGGAATCCATATTTGTCGATATGGGCGCCAATACCGCGGTGAAGCAGGTTCAGGTCACGCCGAGAAGCGGCGGCAGCGGATTCCCGATCGACTTCAAGTTCCAATCCAGCCTGGACGGCATCGAATGGTTCGACGTGCCGAGCGCCAATTACAGCAATTACGTCAATCCGGGCTCCGCGACGCAGTCCTTCATGTTTAATGCGCCCGTACTGGCCAGGTATATTCGGATGCATGCGACCCGTCTGGGGGCCGATGGTGCCAGCTATGCCATGCAAGTAGCGGAGCTGCAGCCGTATGCTGTCGCCGCGACGATGAATGAGCCCGGCATTAAGAAGTTCAAGGCGACATCAGGCTTCACGAATACGCAAAGCGTCAACAATTGGAATTACCAGGAATGGCTGTGGAACGGCGGCACGATGACGGTAAATCCGATGACCTGGGTCGGCGGCAGATGGCAAGGCACATCGGACTACAGCCTGATCGGCAGCGGCTGGATGCACCCGGACGATAACCGCGAGGCCGTGCGCATCTATACGGTTCCGCAAGCCGGAACGGTCAAAGTGACCGGTGTCGTACGGCTTCGCTATAGCGGCGGCAATGGAATCAAGGTCAAGATTCTAAAAAACGGATCGCCATGGTGGCCTTCAAGCGGATATGAGACCATCACGGATATTACCGGCGTTGCCTTCCAGGGGGTTACTTCGGTCAATGAGGGCGACCAATTCAGCTTTGTCGTCAACAATAACGGAAACAGCAATTCCGATACGACGTATTGGGCGCCCCAGATCGCTTTTGTAGATACTTACAATGGCGACACCGACTTCTCATCCACTCAGGGGACCAAGAACTGGTTCTATGAGGAAGAAGCGGGAGGGATTCTAAGCAATATGACCTGGGACAACGCCAATGGACGGTGGAATGGCAGCGCGACTTACAGCCTGATCACGAATCAATGGCAGCACCCGGATGCCGGCCAGGACGCGGTAAGGGTATTCAAAGCGCCGAGGGACGGCATGGTTGAGATCACCGCCGCGGGGAATGTCAGGAAGAGTGCCGCGGGCGGGGACGGCGTGCAGGTTCGTATTCTCCGAAATAACGAGACTATCTGGCCTAGCGCGGGAGGATGGCAGTTCATTGCCAGGAACGATACGACCGGGCTTAATATGAACGTTCTGCTGTATGTGCGTCAAGGCGACGAATTGAAATTTTACGTAAATCGATATAACACCATCACGAGCGACAGTACGACGTGGATCCCGCAGATCCAGTATACGGAATAGAGCAAGAGAAGGAGGCTGGGGCTTGATGGTCAGCGAAACGATCCCATGGCATGATCTTAAGACGGCTGGCGAGTTGCGCAGACGGGCATCGTTGAGCTTTGATCGCCTGGAGACGGAACCGTACGAACCCGATACGGTCTTTAAAGCGCCCGATTACGAGTGGCCGGGCGATTGGGAGGGAAGGACGATATTGGCGCTAGTGCTGCTGGCACAGGCTACGCAGCGGGAGCCGAAGCATCTGACGGAGATTATGAAACGTCTGCCGAATTACCTTAATGAGCATGGATACTTCGGTCCTTGCCATGAAGCGGGGACGGTTGACGAGCAGCAATTGTCGGGCAACAGTTGGTTTCTCCGGGCCATGGTCGAGCATTACAGATGGAAAAGGGATGATCTCTCCCTGTCGATCGTCGAGCAAATCACCCGGCATCTGCTGCTGCCTGCAAGCGGCCACTACAGGGAATACCCGGTATTGCCGGAGCAGCGTGTATTCGCCGGGGACGCAATCGGTGAACTGCAGCAAGAGCGGGTCGGCGCATGGAGGCTGTCTACCGACATCGGCTGCGCCTTTATCATGCTGGATGGCGCTACGCAAGCGTATCAAATCGTCCCGCGACCGGAATTGGGCGAGTTGATCGATGAAATGATCGCCAAATTTAAAACCATCGATTTGGCAGGCTTATCCTTCCAGACGCATGCGACCTTGTCGGCCTTAAGAGGCGTGCTGCGCCATTACGAGACGACCCGCGAGCAATCGCTTCTTCGCAGGGCAGAGGAGGTGTTTGCGCTATATATGAATGCGGGCATGACCGCCACTTATGCCAATTACAACTGGTTTGGCCGACCGGAATGGACGGAAAGCTGTGCGGTCGTCGACTCCTTCATCGTCGCCTTCTCGCTCTGGAAACATACCGGCAAGGCGGAGTATCTCAATACGGCCCATCATATTTATTATAACGGTCTGGGATACGGACAGCGTCCCAATGGCGGATTCGGCTGCGATGTTTGTACGGGGGCTAACGGCGAAACCATGCTTGCACCGAAATCGCCAGAACTGTTCGAAGCGTTCTGGTGCTGCACGATGCGGGGAGGAGAAGGTCTGGCTCGCGCGGTCGAATATAGCTATCTGGTGCATGAAGATCAGATAACCGTGCCTTTCTATACTGAAACCCGGGGGAGGTTCAGTATGGAAGACGGGCAACTCGTTATTAAACAGTATACCGAGTACCCGTATGAAGGGCTTGTACGTCTCGAGGTTATCGAATCGACGATTGCCAAGCCAGTCATCCTAAGGCTGTTCGTGCCGCCGTGGACGGAGGCTTCGTCGATCGGGTTGAGGGTCGATGGAGAAGCAAGAAGTGTCGTGGTGCGAGACGGATTCGTAACCCTGACCGCCAAACTGGAAGCCGGGTGTGCCATCGAGTTAACCTTCGGCATTGTCCTTCGTCAGGAATATGCGTCCGGCGCCGGCGGCCACAGTGTGCATGATGCTGTCTCATACAGGCACGGCGTTCTAGTGTTAGGGATCGACAATGTCGAGTCGCCGCTTGCGCTTGAGCGGGACGCGGGCATTGTGGCGCTCGGCGGAGGCGCATACACAATGGCAGCGACAGGCACGAAGTTAACGCCGATCAATAATTTGATCGATAAGCCGCAGGAGGAAGCAGTCCGAAACAGAAAGCAGGTATTGTTCTAAGAGCTTCTGGATTATTTAGAGGATCGCCCATCCCTTATGGCCTTCCCGGCCGATTGGGGGGGCGATCTTCTTCCTGTACTTGGCGATGTAAGATCTGACGGAGGAGTCAGTGCCGCGAAAAGCGTCGGCTAACGAGGAGAGATCGGGAGTGTTTGTTTAATCAACGTGGAGATGACGCTCCGCAAACGTGCAGACGCGATGGCGCCCGCTTGCGTTCGAGACGCACCCGCGACCTCCTGTCTCACTTTGACCACCTATCTCCCGCTCCCTATCTCACCAACGTTGAGCGGTTCCCGCATGTTTCTGATGTAGAACCCTCGCCATAGCCCCCTCATACCCAACCCTCGCCCGCAGCTCGCTCTTATCAAATCCCGTCCGGCCGCCGGATCAATATTTTGCAAGAGCCGATGCTAATCCAGTCGAACGATATTCGCGGGGCGAGTCTTTATAGTAAAGCTAAAGGAAAGCGCTTACCATTCCAGGTGGGCGCTTATCTCATCTGCCAAAAGGGAGGAATCGTGATGAGAGTTCAACTGGGAAGAAGGGGGACGGCGTTAGGTTTGGTCTTGGCTCTGCTGCTCGGGCTGCTCGCCGGCATCGGCGGTCAGCCGAGGTCGGCAAGCGCCGCGCTAGGGACGGGGGACTTCCTCAAGGCGAGCGGAACCGTCCTGCGGAACAATTCGGGGGCGGGCTCAATCGTTAATCTGCGCGGGACGAACCTGGGCGGCTGGCTGACGCTTGAGCAGTGGATGTCGCCGCTGGGCGAAGGCGCGCTCAGCCGAAGCGGCTGGAGTGCGATCGGCTCGGGAAGCAGCGGCTATGCGAATGCGTTCGACGGCAACCCGGCGACGAGGTGGACGGACGGCACCGCGCAGACGGCGAGCGGCAACTGGTTCCAGCTTGATATGGGAAGCCAGCGCACGTTCGACCACTTGTCCATCGACGCGACTTCGTTCACCGGCGACTCGCCGGCCGGCCTGCTCATTCAGGTGTCGACGAACGGCACCAGTTGGACGACGGTCAGCGTGATCAAGGACAGCGGCAATTCGCAGCTCCGGTATCTGACGCTCGACCAGGTGTACACCGCGCGCTACATCCTGCTCATCCAGACGGGGACAAGCTCGAACTGGTGGTCGATTGCCGAGCTGAACGTGTACCAGGCGGACGACTACAGCATGAGAACGGCGCTGTACAACCGCTTCGGGGTGTCGGCGGCGGACACGCTGCTGGACGGCTACCAGAACACGTGGATCACAGCGGCGGACCTCGACAACATTCAGAATATGGGAATGAACGTCATCCGGGTTCCGATCAGTTGGCAGGAGCTTGTGAATGCGGACGGAACCTGGAAGTCGGGGGCCTTCACCCAACTGGACTGGGTCGTCAGCCAAGCTTCCGCGCGGAATATATACGTGCTGCTCGATCTTCACGTGATGCCGGGAGGAGGATGTCCATGGGCAAGCTGCGGGCAGGCGGGACCGAATCCGAACGGGTTCTGGACGGACACGGCGAACCAGGACCTGACGGTCGACATCTGGGAAGGGATCGCGGATCGCTACAAGGGCAACCCGGCGATTGCGGGTTACGACCTCATCAATGAGCCGCTGCTCAGCTACAGCGAGACGACGGCGGAAGTGGCGACGAAGAGCGCGGTGTACGACCGGCTCTACGACGCGGTCCGGGCAATCGACCCGGATCATGCGATCTTCATCGGCGCGTTCTTCGGGTTCGACAAGATCGCGTCTCCGTCCACGTACGGATGGACGAACGTCGTCTACGAGATTCACCCGTACGACATGCCGAACGCGAAGGATTGGGACGCGCAGAACACGCTGATCGACAATGCGCTCGCCACGTTGGCGCAATACCAGCAGCAGTGGAACGTTCCGGTATTCGCCGGGGAATATTCGCTGTACTTTTTCTACGACCTCTGGCAAAAGTGGGTGTCCGGCCTGAACGCGCTGAATGCGTCCTGGACGAACTGGACGTACAAGGTGACGGGCACGGTGTCGGAATCCGGCGGAGCGAATTGGGGCTTCTACAACACGAACACGAATCCGGTGCCGGACGTGAACAATGACAGCTCGGCGACAATCGCTTCCAAGTGGAGTCAATTCGGCACGGGCAACTTCCTCGCGAATACGAACCTGATTAACGCGGTGAAGAAGCATACGGGCAGCAGCCCGTGGATGGCGACCGTTCCGATCGACCAGACGGGTTGGACGGCGACGGCTTCCGCAAGCGGCTCGGGAACGCCCGCCTCGAATGCGATCGACTGGAACTCGTCGACCCGTTGGAGCACGGGAGCTCCGCAGGCGAGCGGACAATGGTTCCAGGTGAACATGGGCTCGAAGAAGGTTTTCGACCAGATCTCGCTGGAGACGGATGCGACCAACACGGGCGATTATCCGGTCGGCTACCAGGTTCAAGTGTCCAATGACGGTTCCTCCTGGACGACGGTTGCAACGGGAGCGGGCTTCGGGCACAAAATGGTCATTCCGCTCGCCACTCAATTCGCGCAGTACATCCGAGTGACCCAGACCGGCAGCAGCACCGTCTATTGGTGGAATATTGCGGAATTCCACGTGTTCAACGAACAGCCGGTGTCGCGCAGCGGCTGGACGGCAACCGCGTCTTCGACGGAGTCGGGCGGCTCCGCATCCGGGGCGTTGGACGGCAATGCCGCCACCCGCTGGAGCAGCGGCGCCGCCCAGGCGAACGGGCAGTATTACCAGGTCGACATGGGCTCGAGTCGGACGTTTAACCGTCTCTCGCTTGATCTCGGAACGTCGACCTCGGATTATCCGAGAGGCTACCAGATCCAAGTCTCGAACGACGCGAGCACCTGGACGGCGGTCGCCTCCGGTTCCGGCACCAGCGCCGGGCTCGTCGTCGACTTCCCGGTTCAAGTCGCCCGGTACTTGAAGATCGTGCAGACGGGAACCGCCGCGAGCTGGTGGTCCATTGCCGAACTCAATGTGTACGGGGAGCTTGAGCGCAGCCGGACCGGCTGGACGGCAACCGCGTCCTCGACGGAACCGGGGGGCTCGGCGGCGAACGCCCTGGACAGCAGCCTGAGCACGAGATGGAGCGGCGGGGCGGCGCAGGCGAGCGGACAATGGTACCGGGTCGATCTCGGCTCCTCGCAATGGTTTAACCATATCGTGATGGATTCCGGCACCGCGAGTCCGACCGACTATCCGCGCAGCTTCCTTGTTCAGGTGTCGGCCGACGGGGCGAATTGGACGACGATCGCCAGCGCGTTCGGGACCGGCCAGGTGACGACGGTCAACTTCCCGATCGTGGAGGCGAGGTACCTGAGGTTCCAGCTCACGGGAAGCTCCGGAAGCTGGTGGTCGATCGCCGACCTGAAGGTGTACGAATAACGGACGGGAGCAGCCTGCCGGGCGGGGGGCTGCTCTTCCGCGCGGGGGGCTGCTCTTCCGCGCTCGAACTCCCCATTGACGAGAGCGCTCCCATGACCGACAATAGGGGCAAAATCACGCTGAAGAAGGGTTGAGGCCATGAGACGGACCGGCATCCGGTTTCGATTAATGCTGCTTATGATTGTACTCACCACGCTGCCGGTCGTTACGGTCACCTGGATCGCCACCCGCAACATGCAGAGCTCCGTCGAGAAGGAGGTTCTGAACGCCAACAAGTCGAGGCTGATGTGGGCGGACCAGTACCTGGAGGAGCTCATCGAGCAGATCGATATTCTGTTCTACACGCTCCAGATCAACGAGCCCCTGATGAACGCCGTCATCGAGACGGACAGCTCCGACCGGGGGGAGCAATTCCGCACACAGAAGAACATTCGGGACACGCTGACGTCCGTTTTCTACTCGAACTCTCGCAAGATCGACGATTTGACTCTTTATTTTCACGCCAATCGGAAGGCTCTTACGGTCAACTACGCGAGCAGCGGGCTCGCTTCGATTCTGGATATCGGCAGCGGGCCTTGGAGACGGATCGCGGAGGCGCCGATCAACATGTACTTCAAGCAGGATGCGAGCGGCATCCACGCCTACCACAGCATCAACCGGTTCGAGGATCGCAAGCTGCTCGGCGGCGTCTCCGTCCGGATCAACCGCAAGGTGTGGGAGGAGGTCGGGCACATCCTTCAGTCGGAGGACGACAGCTCGGTTCTGCTGCTGAACGACGAGAGCGAGCCGCTGACCGGTTCGACCGGGACGGACTCTGCGGGGCTGATCGCAAGCCTGCTGAGCCATCCGCTTCCGAATTCCGAGCTTCGCATCGAACGGACGAAGACGGATTATATCTTCATCAAGCGGGTGGCGGACGGGCAACTGACGGTCGTGAAGACGATTCCGATCGCCAAGGTCATGGAGAGTGCGCGGCAGACGAGGAAGGCCGGGGTGTGGACCGGGCTGCTGTTCGCCGCCGTCTCCGTGCTGCTGGCGATTCTGTTCTCCCTGCGAATCAGCCGTCCTCTCGTTCAGCTCGCCCGAACGATGCGAATGACGCACATCCGCAACTTCGAGATGACCTCCGTCGGCAAGCGCGACGAGATCGGTCAACTGCAGCACGGCTATAATCTGATGATGCAGCGGATCAAGGAGCTGATCGAGAACGAGTACCAGCGGGAGATCGAGGTGAAGAATGCGCAGCTTCTCGCCCTGCAGGCCCAGATCAACCCGCACTTCCTGAACAATACGCTTCATATGATCGGGGGAATGGCCCTCGCGAAGGGCGCTCCCGAGATCTATCGGATCACGAGAGGGATCGGCGATCTGTTGCGCTACTCCATCAGCCAGGACGGCGAGACCGTTCCGCTTCGCAGCGAACTGGTCCATACGCGCAATTATTTGTTTATCCAGGAGCAGCGCTTCGCCGGAAGATGTACGATAACGATCGAAGCGGCGGAGGAATGCGAGGATTCGGCCGTTCCGCGGTTCACGCTGCAGCCTCTTGTCGAGAATGCTTTTGAACATGGCTTGCAGAAGCGGGAGGGAGCTTGGCGGCTTGAGGTTCGCATTCGCCGGATCGGGCGTCGGCTCGTCATCGCCGTCCGGGACGAAGGAGTCGGCATCGAGCCGGGCAGGCTGAAGGCGATCCGCGAGGAACTGCGGGGTGGTCCGTCCCTGCGGCCGCAACCGCAGTCCCAACCGCAGCCGCAACCGCAGTCACAATCGCAATCGCAATCGCAATCGCAATCGAAGTCACAGCCGCAGCAGGAAGCCGCCGCGCTTGCGAATCGCCGAAGAGGGATCGGCCTGAGAAACGTGGATTCGAGAATCAAGCTGCAATTCGGCGGCAAATACGGGCTTCGGATCTACAGCCGCGAAGGCGAGGGGACGCTGGTCGTCGCGCTGCTGCCGTATCGGCCGATGAGAGGGGGATGAGGAACATGCGCAAGGTGCTGATTATCGACGACGAGCCTTGGTCCCGGCAGGTTGTCAAGGCGCTGGGGAATTGGGAGGCGCTCGGGCTTGGGGTCGTCGGGGAAGCGGAGGACGGACGGCAGGGAATGGCCGCGATCGAGGCACTGAGGCCCCAGATTGTGATCACGGATATGCGGATGCCCGGCAAGGACGGGGTGGAGCTGCTGAGGGAGCTGAACGAGCGCTATCCTTCGCTCCTGCTCGTCGTCATGAGCGGGTTCGACGATTACGCCTATCTGAAGCAGGCGGTGCTCTCGCGGGCCGTCGATTACTTGCTGAAGCCGCTCGATCCGGAGGAGCTGAACGCCGCCTTGGGGAGGTGCGCGGCGGAGCTGGAGCGGCGCGAGGCGGAACGGGGCGCGCCGGGCATGCTCGGCTGGCGAACGCCGCAGTTGTTCCGGGAGCCGTCGGGGCTGGAGCGCTACATCGAGCATCGGAAGCGAATCCATGCACTGCTTCAGGAGATGAATCCGGTCGCGCTGGGCGCAGCCTTCGGGCAGCTTGAGGCCTTGCTGCGCAGGGAGCTGTCGGCGGCGGACGATCCGCGCCGGCTTGCGGCCATCGGCAGGGACTTCCTGCAGCGGCTGGAGGAGTTCGCATCAGCGGAGGGGATTGCGGGGAATGCCCTTGCCCTGGAGGCGGAGGCTCCCCTGTCGGAGAACAGGCCGGCGAACGGGCCGGAGAGCATGCCGGCGAACGAGCGGCATCGGGAGGAGTCGCACCTCGGCCAATGGGGGAACCCGGGCGAGATGACAACGGAATTGAGCCGGCTGTACGCCGCGACGATCTCTTCGATCGAGGCTAGGCGCAGAGGCCGCGGCCGTCTGGATCTGGAGGATGTCCGCGGTTATCTGGACCGGCATTACCTGGACCCGGTCACGCTCGAATCGGTTGCCCAACAATTCCTCGTCAGCAAGGAGCATCTGAGCCGGGCGTTCAAGGCGCATGTCGGGGAGACGCTGACCGACTACGTTATTCGCAAGCGAATGGAGAAGGCGAGGGAGCTGATCGGCGCAGAGGGCATCTCGATCAAGCAGGCGGCGGAGATGACGGGCTATCCCGAGCTGGCGTACTTCTATCGCGTGTTCAAGAAGCAGTTCGGCTATCCTCCGGGAGAGCTGCGGGGCGCGGGCAGCCGGGAGTGAGGCGCGGGGTGCGGCTGCGGAAGCGGGAGCGGGCGATGTCAATATTGTGCAATCCGCGAAGCTAATATCCTGCGAAGAAGGGATGCGAAGGCTCCCCTATAATGAAGCTGCATCCATTCGAAGAGGGGGAACCACCCAATGAAGAAAGCGCTTTATACCAGTCTTGCCCTGCTGACTGCGATCACCGTGCTGTCCGCCTGCAGCTCGAATTCGAGCAACGAGAATTCGCCGGGAAGCTCGAGTCCTTCGGCCGGCAGTCCGGCCTCCTCCGGGGCGTCTCCGTCCGCAGAGCCTTCCGTCTCCCCGCAGGCATCGCCGCAGAAGGTCGAGCTGAAGGTGTTCATGAGCTTCCCGAGGTTCAAGGAGCAGTTCGAGCAATACTTCGAGCAGTTCAAGGCGAAGGAGCTGGCGGAGAAAAACATCGACGTCACGGTGAAGCTGGAGATGCCGAATCCCGACCAGGCGAAGCAGATTCTGCAGACGCGGCTGGCCTCGAACGACGCGCCCGACTTGTTCACGGTGCACGCGAACGATATTCCGACCTATTACGATGCGGGATACCTTAGCGACATTACGGATCAGCCGGCCGTCGCCTCGCTGTATGACAGCGTCAAGCAGACGGTCATCTACGACGGCAAGGTCGTTGCGCTTCCGCTCGAGAGCCTGTCGTGGGGATACTTGTATAATAAGAAAATTTTCGCAGATACGGGAATCGCGCCGCCGCAGACGCTGGACGAGATGAAGCAGGCGATCGAGACGCTGAAGGCGAACAAGCAGACGCCGTTCCTGCTGGCGTTCCAGGAGTCCTGGGTTCCGCAGCTTATGATGGCGCTCTCGCTCGGCGGCATCGTCTCCTCGGAGCACCCGGATTGGATCGAGAAGATGAACAAGGGAGAAGCGTCCTATGCGGACGTGCAGGACGTCTTCGACATCATCGATCTGATTATGGAGAACGGCACGCCGAAGGCGTTCGAGGTCGGCAACGAAGCGGGCTCCACGGACTTCGCGAACGGCAAGGCGGCGATGTGGGTGCAAGGACCGTGGAATGCCGAGACGATTCTGAAGGTCAATCCGGACATGGAGTTCGGCGTGGCGCCGCTCCCGGTCAGCAACGATCCGGCCGGCACGATGATCAACCTGTCCACCTCGACGACGCTGGCTCTGTCCCCGTCGAGCAGCAACAAGGAAGCTGCGCTTGATCTGCTCAACTACATCCTGGACGAGAAGGATTCGTCGGCGCTGTTCGAGCAGCTTAAGTTCAACCCGATCTCTTCCGTACACCATTACGAGGCGTTCCCATGGGTGGACGAAGCTTCCGCTTACGTGTCCCAAGGCAAAGCGTACCAGGACCTGAAGCTGCCGAACGGGGTGACGGATGAGCAGGCGAAGCAGCTTCAGAGCTACTATGCCAAGGATGTCAGCAAGGAGGACTTCATCAAGACGATGGACCGCACGTGGGCGAACGCGATCAAGGCATCCGCCGCGGCGAAGTAAGCGGAATGAGGCACGGTTCCGTGAGCAAGACCTCCACCAAGAGAGTGTTGACGCTGCTGCTGTTCGCTTCGCCCGCCTTGCTGTTCTACCTGATCTTCACCATCGCCCCCGCCTTCGGCGGGGCGTGGTACAGCCTGACGGACTGGAACGGGCTCAACCCTTCCTATCGTCTCGTCGGCTTCGCGAATTACAAGGAGGCGCTGGCGGACGATCCGGCCTTCGTCCGCTCGATCCTCTTCACGATGAAGTATGTTCTCTTCATGGTCGTGCTGCAGAATGCGATCGCATTGCTGCTCGCGGCGCTTATCGAGACCCGGCGGCGCAGCCGGACCTGGTTCCGGACGATCTTCTTCACTCCGAATATGCTCAGCCTCATCATCGGCGGCTACATGTGGGTGTTCGTCTTCACCAAGGTGCTGCCGGAACTTGCGGAGAGGACGGGAGCGGCCTGGCTGGACCGTTCCTGGATCGGCGATCCGGCTTGGTCGTTCTATGCGATCCTCATCCTGTCGCTCTGGGGCGGGGTCGGCTACCTGATGGTCATCTACATCGCAGCCTTGCAGGGAGTGCAGCCGGCGCTCAAGGAGGCGGCTGCGATCGACGGGGCGAACGGGCTTCGGATTTTCCGCTATGTCACGCTGCCTCTCATCTACCCGGCGCTCACGATCGGCGTGTTCCTGACGCTCAGCTCGTCCTTCAAGGTGTACGACGCGGTGTACGCGCTGACGGGAGGGGGACCGGGGCGGGCGACGCAGGTCATCTCGCTCAACATCGTCGAGGAAGCGTTCAGCTTCAGCAACCGCTACGGCTACGCCAGCGCGAAGGCGATGATCCTGTTCCTGATCGTGCTCGTCATCACGCTTCTGCAGCTTCGCTTCATGAAGAGAAGGGAGGTGGAGGCATGAAGCCGGCACGCGGAATGTCTATGGAGAGTTTGAGCAGGCAGGAGGGCCCTGGGCCTTCCGCCCGCCCGCCTGGCCGCCGTGCCGTCGGTTCGCGATTCGTCTCCGGGTTGATCCTGCTGCTCCTGCTGGGCTGCTCGGTCTTTACTCTTCTGCCCATCTATATGGCCCTGCTCAACTCCTTCAAATCGGCGGGGGAGATGCTGAGCGACGTGCTGGCATGGCCGTCGTCGTTCGACTTCGCGAATTACGCGGACGCGTACCGCAAGATCGACTTCCCGCGAAGCTTCGGCAACACGGTGCTCGTGACGGTCGTCGGCGCGGTCGGGATCGTCCTGTTCGCTTCGATGGCAGGCTACAAAATGTCGCGCACGCCAGGGAGGTTCAGCCAGTCGCTGTTCCTGCTGTTCGCAATCTCGTCGCTTATCCCGTTCCACTCGATCGTCATCACGCTCGTTCAGATCTCCAAGGGCTTGAAGGCTCAAGGGTCCACTCTGGGGCTGGGACTCATCTACGTCGGGCTCGGCGTTGCGCTGGCGGTGTTCCTGTATCACGGCTTCGTGAAGTCGATTCCGCGCGAGCTGGACGAGGCGGCCATCGCCGACGGCTGCGGGGAGCTGCGGCTGTACGCCATCGTTATTTTCCCGCTGCTGCTGCCGATCACGGCGACGGTTGCGATCCTGAACGTGTTATGGATGTGGAACGACTTCCTGCTGCCGCTTATGATGCTGACGGATTCGCGCGACTACACCCTTCTGATCTCCACCAACATGCTTTTCGGCGAGTATAACAACGATTGGTCCGCCATTCTGTCTTCCCTCGTGCTGACGATGCTGCCGGTGCTGCTCCTGTACGTGCTGCTGCAGAAGTACATTCTGAGCGGGATCGCGGACGGAGCGATCAAGGGATGAGCGGAGCGGCGAATGGCGGGGAGAGAAGGCAAGAGGGGACGGAAGGGGCAAGTGTGGAAAAGGGACAAGTGTGGAAAAAGGGGCGGATACGAAGATGAGCAACGAAGCGAGAGGAGCTTCCGCGGTGCGGGGCTTCATTCGGGCGGACGGTACGAGGCTCGTGGACGGGGACGGCGAGGAGATTCTCCTTCGGGGAGTCGGCCTGGGAAGCTGGCTGCTGCCCGAAGGGTACATGTGGAGAATGCCGGACGGGGGCGACCGGCCGCGCCGCATCGAGCGGATGATCCGGGAGCTGATCGGTCCGGAGAAGGCGGAGGCGTTCTGGGAGGTCTACTTCGAGCGCTATATCGGCCGGGGGGACATCGAGCGGATCGCGGAGGAGGGCTTCAACTCGGTTCGCGTTCCGATCAATTGGCGCTTCCTGACCGGGGGCGCGGAATCGCCGGACGCAGCGGCGGCGGAGCTCGTTCGCGCGGATCGGCTGCGGCTGATCGACCGGGCGATCGGGTGGTGCCGGGAGTTCGGCGTATATGTCATACTCGACCTGCACGGGGCGCCCGGCGGGCAGACGGGAACGAACATCGACGATTCGGAGCGCGACCGGCCGGACTTGTTCCTGGATGAGCGCTATCGGCGCCAGACGGTCGAGCTGTGGCGGCTGCTGGCCGAGCGCTACAAGGACGAACGGATCGTCGCCGGATACGACCTGCTCAACGAGCCGCTGCCCGATTGGTTCGCGGAATACAACGACCGTGTCATGCCGCTGTACCAGGACATCGTCCGCGCGATCCGGGCGGTGGACAACAATCATCTGATCATCCTCGAAGGCGTTCATTGGGCGACGGACTGGTCCATCTTCACGGAGACGATCGACGGCAACATGATGCTGCAATTCCACAAGTATTGGAACAATCCCGACACGGCGAGCATCCGAACGTACCTGGAGTTCAGGGAAGCGAAGCAGGTTCCGATCTTCATGGGGGAGGGCGGAGAGAACAACCCCGACTGGTACGCGGGCGCGTTCCGCCTGTTCGAGGAGCACCGGATCTCCTGGAACTTCTGGACGTGGAAAAAGCTCGACACGAGCAACTCCCCCTGCTCGATCCGGAAGCCGGCAGGGTGGGAGCGGTTGGCGGCGTATGCGGCGGGCTTGGCGGAGCTTAAGGAAGAGGCGCCGGGCGAGCGAGGAATAAAGCTTGAAGCTGCCGAGGCGGAGCGCATCCTGCAGATGTACTTGGACTCGCTGCCGCTCGAGCGCTGCGACTACCGGCCGGACGTCGCTCGGGCGCTGCTGCGCCGGGTTCCGGTGCGTATCCCGGCTATTTTCTACGGCTGTGGGGGCGAGGGGATTGGCTATGGCCGGGGGGCTGCTGCCGCTGCCGAAGCGGCGGAGGAGGCGGAAGTCGCGGCTCCGGGCGCCGAGGAAGGAGTCGAAGCAGGTGAAGGTGTCGTAGAAGGTGAAGGAGTCGGCTTCCGTGCGGAGGATGGCGTCGACATTCGCTTCGTTTCCGGCCGAAGCGGGACCGCGAACTTCCGCCACATGGGCGGGGAGCCATGGAGCGAAGAGGACTGGCTGTACGTGCGTCTGCACCCGGGCGAGTGGCTCTCGTATGGAGTCGAAGTCGGAGTCGGAGCGGGTGCGAGAGTCGGAGCCGAGGTCGGAGTCGCGGTTGGTGGTGCAGTTGCGGCGGAGCGGGTGCCGCATATGGAGGGCGGTTGCTCTCTTAAGCTGTGCGCGAGATTGGAACCGGAGGGGGCGAGGGATGATTTATCGTTGCTTGCGTACTCATCGGCATATGTTGCGGTAGCCCTGAACGATTCGGAGGCAGGAAGAGTGCAGGTCTCCGATCGGGAATGGAGCGAGCTGGCGCTGCCCGGCGCTCTCCCGCTGGTCCGCGGGGACAACCGCATCGTTATTCGCTCGGAAGGCGCGCCAATCGGGTTAAAGTGGCTGCTTGTTCAGGCGGATTGAGGGGGCGTGAGAGGAGTTTTTTCATAGAGAAGTTATTATCATATATATAGTTCGACTGCATAGGTTCTTCGAGTCGAGTCAGTTTATGCAGGAATTGTATGGAAAATGTAATCTTTTGTTCATTCTCCGTTCATATTCAATCGTTAACCTAACTTTGTATTTTGTACCCAGCCGAGGTGACAAATAGGAGGTTGGGTTATTTTTTTGCACATCAATTGATAATGATAATCATTAATATTGATGTTGTGGAGGAAGGTGTTGCTTGAGAGCTAAGTGCAAGAGATTGTGGGAGAAAAAGAAATAAAAACCTGGTTGTTGCGTGGACGTTATTTTTATTCACCATTTATCAAGTTCTGTGTTTATTACCAACAGGATTATTACTTGAGAATTAAGGAGAGAGCAATTAAATGAATTTTCAAAGGTTATTGTCTCTAGTAATCTGCTTAAGCATTATAATTGCGCTTCAACCAATTAACTCCGTAAAAGCTGATGGAAAAGTTGGCCCTAAAATTGTTTCGTCTGTTCCGGAGAACAATGCCACAGTTGCTATTGGTGATCATGTCATAAGTTTAAATTTTGATGAAAGCATCAAAGAAGGAAGATTTTATAAATTGATAACGTTAGTGGTAGATCGTTTAAACACTCAACAATCGGTGCCCATTAGCGTATCGATTCAAGGGAGTCGCTTAGAAGTAGCTCCGCTGCAATCTTTGGAGGAAGGCAGGTACACCTTGTTCCTTCCTATGGATGCTGTCCAATCCTTAAATGGTAACTGGCTAGAAAATGAATATGATTTGTCTTTTAACGTTTCCTCGTCCGAGGCTAATTTCCCCAATAAAATGACATCAGCTTCAAGCGCAGTTCAAAGCGTAAGTTCCTTTGATACTATGACTGCGAATGTGGCTAGTACGAGTAATGTTGTTGTGCGAGAAGTATTTGCTGGTGGTGCTCATAGTGGAATTATAAGTTCTACGGGATCGGTTTGGAGCTGGGGAAGTAATTCGTATGGGCAATTAGGAGATGGAACTTCTACTAGTACGTTTAATCCGGTTCTTACCTTAGGAACTAATCTTCCAACCGTAGCCGTATCTGGCGGTGCCAGCAGAAGTGTTGCACTGAAATCTGATAAATCGGTTTGGACTTGGGGATACAACCCTCTGGGAATTTTGGGAATTGGAAGCTCGAACGTTATCTCTGTAAATAATCCAACTCCGGTTCAAACCTCGTTTGGGCCGTTAACCGATGTTGCTGCTGTAGAATCAGGGGATTTCCATTCCGTCGCGCTTCTTACTGACGGTTCAGTCATGGCGTGGGGATTTAATACAGAAGGCCAATTAGGTGCGGGAAGTCTGGAATTCGCTAAACACATTGCTGTTTCAGTGGAGGATGAATTTGGTTTTGAGCTTGGGGGTGTAACAGCAATTTCAGCAGGAGGAGCACATACGGTAGCAATTCAATATGGCGGAAGGTTGTTAGGCTGGGGGAGTAACAATAAAGGGCAGCTTGGAGAGTACGTTTCCGGCCAATCACTCGTAGCAATTCCCATTGTAGACGAGTATGGATGGGATATTATGGATGCTAAAGGAGTTAGTGCGGGATACGATTTTACCATCATTTTAAAGGAAGACGGGACGGTTTGGGGGCTGGGGAGTAACGCATTTGGCCAATTAGGCAACGGTACTTTAATAGACAGCTCTATTCCAGTTCAAGTCAAAGGTCCAGGTGGAACTGGAGTGTTATCTAATATTATTGCGATAAGCAGCGGCGCGAAGCACGTACTGGCACTACGCTCGGATGGAACCGTCTGGACTTGGGGAAACAACTCTTATGGCCAATTAGGAGATGGAACCTTAGTATCCCGCTCGACTCCCGTACAAGTGCAAGGTGTAAATGGTTCCGGATTTCTCCAACAAGTCCAGTCTATTTCAGCAGGGGATTATCACAATGTTATTCTCACAAATGATAAAAAGGTTTTAACTTGGGGATCTAATAGTAGCGGGCAATTAGGAATAGAGAATTCTGTATTCAGTAATTTTCCAGTACAAACCGTATGGGGGCAGACTCCAAGCAATAATATAACCTATATTTACGATCAAGCGGGGCGTTTAGAAACAATACGTTACTCGCTTCAAGATCAGGTATTCGAAATCAGAATGAATTACGACGCAAATGGAAATTTGTTATCAAAATCAATTGTAGAAGTAGGTTCCTAACAACGAATCCTATGCAGATTAAACAACAGAGAATACAGAAACGAGGCGAGTTCATTGATATCCAGTTCACTTAAACGATTAGTATCGTTATTGCTAATCGGCGTCATCTTGTTAAGTACTATGGAGATGACGACGGCTAACCTGGCGCTTGCAGAAGATGATGCATCACCCTTCGAAGGAACAGAAGCTATTCAGGATACTGTCACGATTGAAGCGGCAATCATGAATCAATTTAATGTGACAGAGGTCTTCTTGCAGCAACAAATCGAGGCAGGTTACACATTAAATCAGATCAATAGTGCATTATGGAAAGCTCAGTTGGATAATATCAGCTACGAGGAGGCAGTTCGTGCGCTGTTCCCTGTTGCTTTGAATTTATCCCAATCGGCTACAGGCGCAGTATATAATCAGTTGCCTGCTATGTCGGGCAAACCAAATCCTATTAGGGTATTGACCGAGGAAGAATTCAGCGTGGCGAGCGTGATTTATGAGGCTTCCACGGAGGACTCATCAGTTGACTCCTCCGTAGAAGACGCAACCTACGGTCATTCTCAGGGACTGCAAAGTCTCGCTATGGAAGAACCCCCCATTTTAGAAAATCCGCCAGTCTATAACATGACTTCTATTAGCAAAGCCCCGTACTCGGTTGGAGATAATGGAGAATCCTATTCGACGTTATCTGGTGGAATGTCCATTACGCAATCCGATATGCAATTGCCCGGCAGAGGAGGGCTTTCTTTTGCATTAACTCGGCAATATACATCAGAAGCCTCCCAATTCTATGATATGACCTATGAAGCCACAACGTATCCTTATACGGTGTATTATTATGCAGTTGTGTTCTCTGGAATTTTAAGGCCGATTCTAACGCAATATAATCTAAAGTATAAAGAAAATAAGTGGGTGCAACAGGATAATGATAGTGATGGGGCTGTTGACTATGAAACAAGTATTCTTGAGTCCAGTACAGTAACGTATAATTCATATGACACCGAAGCCGCTGCTCTGGCGGCTAAGGCAAGTGGGGTGAAGTATCCCAGTACAATGCCTGCCGATTCTTTGTATATGACAGATTATCGAACCAGCAGCACGACGACTAGCTTCCCCGCTTCGATTTATCGTGCTCAAAATGGTTATAGCGGTAACTTGTACAAGACGGGTTCCCCTTTTGTCTCTTCAGGCTCTTATACGGCGGCGGCTTCGAGAACAGAAACAGATACATGCACAACTACTTTGGCGGGACAGTATAATTCGCAAGGCGTATGGTCCGCGACCGGAACAGCGACGTCTTGTCCGTTGTCGAAGACGTATGATTCCGGCGGGTTTACCGGTACATTAA
The DNA here is from genome assembly GCF_004801405.1 of Cohnella fermenti. Classification (GTDB taxonomy): domain Bacteria; phylum Bacillota; class Bacilli; order Paenibacillales; family Paenibacillaceae; genus Cohnella; species Cohnella fermenti. The sequence continues at coordinate 186,955 of NZ_SSOB01000006.1, read as the reverse complement.
ATCGGGTGGATACCATAATCAAGAAGGAATGCCCATCTCCTTCTCCTCAATACGCTGGATATACTTGTACGAAAGAGTGGCAAGCCCAATACTCGGGAACCGTAACCAAGCCGGCCTCCGACACGCGAGTGTATCGTCAGAATTATGATGGTTATATTCAAAAACCAGCCGATAATTCCCAAGGAACAACGAAATATGGAGCATGGACGTCAAGCAACGGAATTCGCTGGCGCTATGCATACCAGATTAGCGGGAGTCCATGGATAGAAACCTCTTCTTATGAAGGAGCGGGGAGTCCGGCACTGCTAAGCTCCAACTACTATAGCAGCTATACCGATGCATTAGCCTACCAGAGCACAATCCAAGCGAATAGCTATATCGATACAGATGGAACATACAAATATTATGTTTCCAGTGAGCCGAATGCGACTATCGTATCCGTTCCGGTCGGCTCTTCATCTTATACGACGTACTCCAACAAAACAACAATCCCGCTTGAGGAGCAGCTATATCCTATTGGCAAAGGCTGGTCATGGCAACTTCCTTATCTGGTTATGAAGGATGGCAAAACCTTTGTCCATCTTGCTGACGGCGGCACGTATCAAGTGGAGGGAAGTCAGCTTAAGGGATACGCATGGCAAGGCTTGTCCTTTAACACGGATACTTCGGTCACGGTGAACGGAGAGGCTTCTCAATACGTACTAACCAGTGCGGATGGAAATATGAAGCAGCATTTTACTGCGGATGGTCGATTGCTGCAGGTTTCGGATGCGCATTCCAATACCCTTCGATTCTCGTATTCCGACAATGCGAATTATGGGCGCAAACTACTGAGTCATGTGACAGATATCATCGGCAACTCGATTGACATCACGTATTCGGCCTCCGAAGTGGTCCTTACCAACGGCGAGCAGACGGTTACCTATAAGAAGCATACGGAGCAAGGCAAAGAGTTGTTGGATTCCGTGACGGATGTTGCGGGAAGAAAGACGGTATACTCCTACACCTTAGCCTCTGCCCAATTCAACCTGATGGCGGATTACGCTGACCGTGCCATGTCTAATCCATATGCCTTACTGACAGGAATTCAACATCCCACGGGGGCGGTCTCTCAATACAATTATGAATCTACTCCTGTGAAACGGTATACCGGAACTTCCTCTTACAATCAGGTGTATCGGCTTCAATCCCGTTACGATCAATTGCTGTATGAAGGAGGACAAACGGAAACGTATAATCGCAAGACCTTCAGCTATGGCAATTCGGACATGGGGAGTTCTTATAATGAGGATATAAGCTTCTCTGTTACGGTTGACAGTGGCTTGAACCAGGCGACTTATACGTATGGGAAGGACTACATTGACGATGTCACGCCTGTACAGTTTTACTTGAACAGACAAGTAGAAGCTGCAAATGGCTTGTCGAAGATAACGGATTATACGTATGGAAAAAAAGTAGGCGCGAATACGTACTCGGCACCTGCGCCGACCACGATCACAGCGTCAAACAACCTGAATTCGGATGTACTGACGACAGCGTACTCCTATGATGACTACGGCAATGTGACTTCCGAAACGGCGCCGAACGGAGCGAATACGTTATACACCTATGACAATAAGCACTTGATCCAGTCCATTAGCGAACCGATTGATCAGAACAGAAGGAACTATACAGCGTTCACAAGAAACTCGTTCGGAGACGTGACGCAGATTGTCGTGAGGGCGAACGATCAGAACGGGGCGGCAATCAATCAAGTGAGCTATCCGGAAATCGATAGCTATGGGAACGTCAAGAGCCAAATCGTTCAGAACAATGGCAAGAACATCGCGACAACGTTCGAGTATAGTGATTTGTATCTGTCCGCCTTCATGACCAGACAATCGGTTGTCGTGACTGATGCGGATGGGCACGCAAGCACGATTGCGAACAAAGCGACATACGATTCTTTAAGCGGGCAGGTAAAGACATGGACGGATGGGAATAATCACTCAACCGAATACGAATACGATGCCCTTGGAAGAGTGATTCAAGTTACCCAACCTGGAAACAAGATAGTCACGGCCGCCTATGATGATACCAACAACACGGTAGTCGTAACGGATGAAGTCGGGATTCAAACAAAAACCACATGGAATGCCCTTGGCCTAAAGGTAGAAGAAGGGATTTATGACAGTCAAGGCTATAAAGCAAAGCTCCGATATGGCTACGACGATTATGGCCGTCTTATTTGGTCGGAGAATGCCAAAGGATATCGGACCTATTATGGGTATGACAATTGGGGCCGATTAACGACAACCGTCTATGCAGATCAATCATTGGAGACCGTCATCTACGACGACGCATCACGCTCTGTGACGAATGTAGATGGAGCCGGGAATAAGATGTTCTATGGATATAATACGCTTGGTCAATTAGTTACGGTGGACGAATTGAATGTGGGAGATGCTGCATCTGTCCGCGTGGAGAGCAGTGTTTACGATGCAATCAGCGGTCAGGTAGTGAGGCGAACGGATGCCAAATCGCAGAACACGTATTACAGCTATGACATGTGGAACAACTTGTCATCCGTTACGAATGCCAAAAACGAGACAACTTCGTATCAGTACGATTGGCTTGGCAATATGACAGGGATTACAAACCCGGATAGCAGTCAGAAAACGAAACTTTATGATGAGATTGGTCGACTTATTAAGTCAACGGATCAAGCGGGGGCAGCGGAGAAGCGCTTCTATGACGCGAACGGGAACTTGACAAGAGTAGTCGATCGCAATGGAAATGAGGTGAACTATCAATATGATAGCCGTGACCGACTGACAGGACAAATCAGCACTGATAAGACGGTGGGCTATGGGTATGACGATGCCGGCAAGCGCTTGTGGATGACGGATTCCATCGGAGAGACTCAGTACACGTACGATGCCTACACGGGTCAATTAACCGAGAAGGAGTACCCGGATGGTTTGCAATTAACCGTTGATCAATACGATTTGAATGGCAATCGGATTCAGATGACGGATCCTTTTGGCGGAGTCCTATCGTATACGTATGATGCAAGGGATCGTTTGCATTCGGTAGGTACGGATTCAAGCAATGCGGATGCTGTGTATTCCTATACCGGAAACGGCTTGTTAAGCCAGAAGGCATCCGGCAATGGTATCGTATCCTCTTATTCTTACAAAGGACAGTTGTTAAAGGAATTAACGCAATTCACCCCTGTTGAAACCGTAAATGAGCTTAAATATGGATACGATGACAACAAGAATATAAGCGAACGAATCCAAAATGGGCAACTGGATAGCTATGCGTATGATGAGCTAAATCGAATAGCAGCAGCATCAGTTGGAGAGAGTTATACTTACGATATGAGAGGCAACCGTTTGACATTAGAGACGATGGTTTTGCCGGATATTCGGGAGATGACAAACGAATTTAATATTGAGAACGAGTTAATCGAAGTAACGACGTCGGGTTCAACCGTAAATTATCGGTACGACGGGGACGGATTATTAGTTGAACGGATAGAGAATGGCGAGACGACAAGATATTACTATGATGGCGATCAAATCATTGCTGAAGCCAAGGTAGTCAATGGCGTTCCCGAATTGAAGGCACGTTATATAAGAGGGAATCAACTGGAGGCCATTCAGTATAGCAGTGGAGAGAAAGCCTATGTGTTGCACAATGGACATGGGGATATTGTTGAATTAAGAGGTTCGAGCGGAGCTCTCTTAAACAGCTATGAGTATGATATGTGGGGAACCCCGGCAGCAGAGCAGGAAAGTGTGTATAACCCATTCCGATATTCAGGTGAACTATGGGATAGCACGACTCGACTGCAATACCTTCGCGCCAGATGGTACGACCCAAGTATTGGACGGTTTATGAATGAGGATACGTATGAGGGGCAGATTGATAATCCTCTGACGTTGAATTTGTATACTTATACGGCCAACAATCCATTACGTTATACTGACCCGTCAGGTCATTGCTTCACTGAATGGCTAGGAAAAAAATATTGCGAAGCAGCTTTAGACTCCGTAAAAGACTCGATAATAAACTCGTGGGATAATGTATCAGGATATACTCAAAGCCAATGGAATGAATTGGTTAAAATACACTCTTCATGGGGGAGTGCTGTAGACTATTGGACATTCGGAAAGGTTTCAGAAATTAAGGATTATATTGAAGTAAGTAAAGAAAAGCCGATGTCAGTAGAACAATGGGCTATGGCAGGGTTTTTATTTTCTGAACTCTCTCCACAGGGTAAAGGAGGGGGAATTGCCGCTAAAGGTTTAATGGATTCAGGTGTAATTAGATTCACACAGGATAGTATCAGTAAGGTCTTTAAAAATGGAGTTAATCTAGACGACACTATTAAAGCATTAAAATCTGGTGTTTTAGATCCTAATGATTTACCTGAAATTCGCATATTCAATATGAATGGGAATTGGTTTACACTTGATAACAGGAGACTTTATGCAGCTCAACAGGCGGGGACTCAAATAAAATATGTATTAGCTACATTAGAAGAAATCACAAAGGATGCCTGGAAGTTTACAACCAAAAACGAAGGTGTTTCAATTAAGGTGAGAGGATGAGGTTATTGCAGGTTAAGGTAATCGACACTGGTTTTTATATTCATAACACGCCACTTGAGCAGGTTCAATTAGAAGGTGCAAAAATTGTTGTAAATGTAGACGATACAGATGAGCAAAGATGGCGGTTAGTATTCTCGCCATATCAGGCTCTAAGAGTAACAACGATTGACTGTATAGATATTGCTCCATTTTTAATAAACGATAAAAAAAGCAATCAAGTTCTTGAGGTTATTGATTCGGACTGGATTAACCTATTAAGGATTACATTAAAAAATACAGATTCGAGCGCTTCATTTCTAGATAAATCTAAGCATTATATTATTCCATTGCAAGACAATGTAATAGAAATCATTTCTTGGGATCTGTATATAGCTGGGAAGATATGAATTAATCTTCAATTACCACATGCGAGTGCATCAACTCCATGTGGTTTTCTTTTCGCCGAAAACAAAGTAAAGACCGCCCTTAACGAGGCGGTCTTTATTCATCTTCAACATCATTAAAATCAATAATCTTACGAATATCCGAGATATTTAAAGCCTCGGCAATACGCTCAATATGCCCGAAATTAACGTTTTGACGTTTATGATTGGCGAGTTCGCTGAGCGCCGCATGTCGTATGTCTGTTAATCGAGAAAGCTCACGTAAACTGATGTCATGCTTTCTGAGTAACTCAGGAATTTTCAACACGACCTTCTTCGTCAAGGGACATCCCTGCTTTATTTTCAGTTATTACGCAAAAGCGTATCATGTTAACTCTTGTCAACTGGTACGTTAATGCGTAACATAATGAAGAGGGATTTCCATGTATTGGACCGTTTTTCTTTGATAAGATCGATCAGTCCTTCCATATTGTTGAGAGGAGGTACGACTTGACCACACGGAAGCTCGCTATGACTTTACTTGCACTCGCCATTGTTCTTGAAGTCGGCTACTACATGCTCCTTCTCCAACCGCCTAAAGAGCCTGAACTGACATTGGGAATTCTCAACGACGACGCTAAAATGAAACAATTGTTCGAGGATGAACTAGATGACTTCCAACATGGAGATGAGCGACGAACAAGGTTCAAATACATCATGGGAACGACAGTCGTCGCTGGGTTCATTATTGCCGTATCGATTCCAAACCGAAAAATCTGAATTTATTGATTGGAGTGTACGATATGCCTGGATTATTACCCTGCAAAGTATGTCAACATCAAGTTGCTGAGACGGCAACAAGTTGTCCAAATTGTGGGGCCAATCTGCAGGAGGAACAGTCCATTGGCACTGTATTTGTAGGGATCGTTGTATTATTAGCTTTTGGGCTGGTCATCACCTTAGTCTTACTTAAAGTCGTTGGTGCGCTGTATTAACGGCTACAATTGATGCAAGTTATCAAATTTCTTTCAAGGTGGAATCCAATATGCCTAAATGTCCAAGCTGTAATCAAAATCCGAATGACGTCTCGCCGCTCACGATTAATCAATGCACGTCCTGCGGCAAGCGATGGTGTTTTCATTGTGACGGATATGGCACCAATGCATGTCCGAGTTGTGGGAAGGGCGCTTCTACACCTGTAGTCATTCATGATTAATGAAGCATGGCTGTAAAAAGCGATTAAAAAACAGACGATTTCCATCTGGATGAGATGAAATGGTGCTCGAATCACGAGCTTCATGCTGGGATGATTTATACAATAGGAGCCAAACAAGCTGGCCGTCTCTTCTTTGAAGTGGCGGTCATTTCTTTTGTCAAAATTCGAGGATGCATTATATATCATATTGATTGTGAAAGGAGAAAAAATAAAAAATGCTCTTTGAAAACTGAAAATAAAATGAAAGCCGAGGAGAAAAAATGGCTAACTGGTACGAAGGGATACTTGGCGGCTGATGATGGCAAAGCGTCAACATATTAGAGTACCTTATGTTTTACTTACCTTAACGATTCCCAGCGAGGCGAAGAGAGTTTATCTTGCACTTTTGCATTCTCGGGATGGTACCAATAAACAGATCAGGGTCAAAATCCAAAAGATTGCCGAACGAGCGGGGTTGAAGGAGCGCCAGGTGAAGAAGCATATTCGAACCTTATGCGATTCAAATATGTTATCACGTAAACAGATCATCCATGGGAAAGACGCGTGGGGTAGCAACGAGTACACAATCAAGTGCGATGAAACCTATTATGCCGCCATCCCTTATGAAATCGCTTTTGACCTTAAATTATCCGCGTTGGAACTAATGACGTACTGCGCGTTGAAGCGACATACCGACTTGAATAAACAGGATTTTACGTGCTGGATGGACAAGAATAAATTGGCGGAGGAAGTAGGTTGTTCAACTAACCACATTGATAAATTAAAGCGAGGATTAAGACGGGCTGGTTATATCGATTATGTTCGCGATGATTCTCAAATCACGCTCATTCATGAGCGTCAACTTGAAAATTAATGCAGCCGTGAGCTGCTTTAATCGAAACTAATGAATAAATGGCATTATCCAGGATAGAAGAAAAGAAAGCGAAGTAGATGCAGCGAGGCAACTCGCTGCTACTATTTCGAACCTTGGTGAGAAATAGTACTATATTTAGATAATATATTTAGTAATGTGGGCACTCTGGGATTCAACCATGTGCATTTTGGGATTATATTTACTTCGTGCTTAGGTGAAATTTCGAGTTTACTTCGTGATACATGAATATTATTTAAGTCATGTTTAATGTTCGAAGCGATTTTGAGTAGAATAATTCATTCTCAAATCACAACAAAAGATCAATAACATCAAAAGGCTGGCGGCTAAACGATGAAAGATGAAACACTTCGCAATATAATTGATTATCGAATGATTGTAAGAAATGACATCCCCTCTTCTGAAGATGAAATTCAACAGATTCGTATGCATTTAGGCGAAGAGAACAAACTTGTCCGAGAGGCGGTAGTGATGATGAGAAGCATTCAAGGAACCTTGAAAGATACGTTATGCATGGTCGAGGGGACGTTATATTATCGCGATTACGACCAAGGGGCAGGTAACCCTTGGTATTATGACGATTCAGAGTTTTCAGCTTTAAACGCATTCTTTACTCGGTTTACCCTATTTCGGAACTGGAATCAGAATCAATTGCATCGAGCGATTGAACTGGGTATTCAACGAAGGTTGATTCCGTCTTTATCCCAAGATGTATTTGATTCGGTAGTGACCGCAGATATCCTGTGCAAACCCGGATACTATGTTCCTTTACCTTTAATCGAACTGAACCTCCGAGGTGAGCATGTAACACTTTTAGATTCGAGTTGCCATACGACGATGACTACTTCCCGATGTTGATGTTGGATACGATTGTTAACCTTAACACGGCTGTGTAAATGATCTGTTAACAAGCGATGCGAATGAACACTCGAAGTGGAAAAAGTGTCAATTTCGATAGTCAGCAATAGTTTACACATCGCTTGAGATACACGCTGAAGCCCTGGAAGGTTTAAATGAACCGTGTACGAGAGCAACACGACTTGATACGATCGCCATCGTAAAGGACAAATCAGATGGAGGTCGTATCGTTGAGCGAGAAGACGGTTAAACAAATTCAGGTACAAGAAGAGAAGATTCCAGTGAATGCTGAGACGGTGAAGGCGGAACCTCGGCAAGAGGAAGCATTGGTGAAGCCGGGGCGCTTTGGCGTGACAAACAGACAACTGATTCCGGCGATTAAGGAAGCGATTGCGGCGGGAGATAAGGAGCGACTTTTTTCGCTGAGAGAAGGCTACCTGTACACCTTCCATAACTCGCTTCGTTATTTGAAGAAGGCAGAACGACAATTTATTACCGATCATTTGACCAAGTAACCGGGAAGTAAAACAGAAATCAGACATAAGAAAGCGTAAGGCTTTGCTGGCGTATCTTTGCGGCTCGTCCGCTCGAACTGAGGATGCAACCTTACGCTTTTCGTCTGTTTCATGAACGAGATGGTTATCGGGTGGAATAAAGAGAAGGGCGATCACATGAACCCACAACAGTATATTTATGTCGGCGTTGACCTGCATAAGCAGCATCATACGGCCGTGATCATCGACTGTTGGAATCAGAAGTTAGGCGAGATTAAGTTTGACAACAAGCCAACTGCGTTTCCAACGCTTATAAAAGAAGTAAAGAAGCATTTATCAAAGGAAATGAAGGCGGTCTATGGTCTGGAGGATATCGGCGGCTATGGGCGAGCTTTAGCGGTCTATCTATCCGAGAGCGGCTGTTGGGTCAAGGAAGTTAATGCGAAGCTGGCGAATGCAAGGAGAAAGAGCCATGTCACGGTCCATAAGTCGGATTCTTGGGATGCAGAGAATGTAGCGCGGGTTCTCCGGGACGAGTTGCCGTTCTTGCCCGATGCGAAGCCCATTGATTTGTATTGGGCGATTAGTCAACTGGTTAATCAACGGCGATGGGTAGCCAGGAATTTGTCGGGCACGTTGAAGAAGCTTCATCAACAACTGGGCTATCATTATCCGAGCTACAAGAAGTTTTTCTCTCAAGTGGATGGCAAGACGGCGTTGGCGTTCTGGTGGCGCTTCCCGTCACCTCATCATTTGGAAGAGATTACGGAAGAGCAGTTAGCCAAATTCCTTCGAGTGCTGAGCCACAATGGGTTATCGACCAAGAAGGCGGTTCAAATCAAGGAACTCGTTGAGTCGGACGGCGATACCAAGCGGGATTTTCAGGACAAAAGGGATTTCATCGTCCGAAGCTTGGTTCGAGACATCCGAAGCTCTGAGAGCAATCTGTCACGTGTAGAGAGCGAGATTAAAGAGATGATGGTTCAATTAGGATTCCGGTTGGAGACGATGACAGGGATTGATCTGGTCACCGCAGCGGACCTTGTGGCAGAGATAGGAGATATTCATCGTTTTGCGACCCCAGACAAACTGGCGCGCTTCGCCGGTGTCGCGCCGATTATGGTAGGGTCAGGTGGTAAGTCGCGCAATTACAAGAGTAAACAAGGCAATCGCGAACTGCATGACATTATCAAGGCGTTGGCCATCCGGCAGATTGCCGTTACCCGAACGAAGAAGGAACCTCGCAATCCGTATTTCCATCAATACTATGAACAGAAACTGAAGGCAGGGAAGACAAAACAACAGGCCATTGTCTGCATCATGCGAAAGCTAGTGAACATTATTCACTATCTGATGCGGACAAAGGCGGCCTATATCATTCCAGATGTGTCCAGCCATAATGTCGGGTGATACAATGAAGGGGCGGGATTGTTAAAACAGTCACCGTCCTTACATTAAATCAAATTACGCTTTATTAACTAGGATACGTATGAGGGGCAGATTGATAATCCGTTAAGTTTGAATCTTTATACGTATGTGCAAAATAATCCGCTAATCTATTATGATCCAACAGGGAATAGTTTAAAAAGTATACTTAGTATGTATTCCTGGGGTAACATAAAAAATGCTGCGTCTATTGCGGGTAACCGAATGTGGTACGATGTTACACATATAGGTCAACGCTCTAAAGAAGTTGCCGATTTACTTGTCTTAAATGATGTCCGTACTCTTACCTCGGATAATTCGTCCGGGTACGAAAAAGCAATTTCAGCAGCGAGTCTCACACCATGGGGAAAACTGTTTGCGGCGGGAAAGATAGCCCATTTATTTATTATAGTCGGTAAAAATAGCGATGAAATAATTACAGGTTTTAAATCATTTGATGATTTAAAGAAAGTACTTGGGTCGGCTGGTGAAAATAAAGCGTGGCATCATATTGTCGAGCAAAGCCAAGTTCAAAGATCAGGATTTAAAGCAGAAGACATACAAAATATTAATAATGTAATTTCGATCCCGTCAGGTTATAGTGGTAGTGTTCATTCCCAAATCAGTGGTTACTATAGTTCAATTCAACCGTTTACTAATGGGCTAACAGTAAGAAACTGGCTTGCAGGACAAAGCTTCGAAAAGCAATTTGATTTTGGGCTGAATGTCTTAAAGAGATTTGGAACAGTAACTCAAACTGAAAAAGGGTGGATATTTACTCCGAATAGTTGAGAAAGGAGTTCGAGAGATGGATAAGAGTTCGACAGTTGACCAATTTGTACTTTCTTCGATTAAGCATGGTGAAGCAACAAATAAGGGAGATCATAAGGAGGCGAATAAGAGCTATAAGAAGATTCATAAATCTGCGGTTAATTTATTAAAAGAAATCGAGACTTTTACATTGTTATTAAGACATGAAAATCCTTATGTTCGACTATGGTCTGGGAGTTACCTTGTTAGGGTAGATAATGCAAAAGATGAAGCGGTCACAGTTTTAAACAATCTAACCAGTGAACCGGGACTACTCGGATTTAATGCAAAAATGGTGCTGCAAGAATCAGTAAATAAATGAAGACTTATTTGCTTCAACCACATGCGAGTCTAACAACTCCATGTGGTTTTCGTGCGCCTAGCAAAGCTAGGTACAACTCGTCGGTGAAAGTCCGGCCAAGGTAAGAGCCAAGTCGCCTTGTAGCTGACAGGCAACTGGTGGAGAAATCCTAAGGTTGAAGCCCTGTGACAAAGCATTCCATACGGATTGCGAGCAAAAGTTCAGACCGTAACATCAAGTGAATTCTGCCGCATCGTCACATGGGCCCGAAAGGGACAAGAGAGAGTCGAGCCTTGAGAAACCAGGCGAAGACCATGGAACGTGCAAAGAGCTTGGAATGCAGCACGGAAGAACTCTCCGGTGTAAGGGGAACGGTATGTTCTGAAAGTTGTATCTGGAACTAGGGAGACCCTCCCTCGCACAGCGGAAGAGCTGTAAAAAGCGAACCTATAAACCTCGAAAGGGTGAAATGGTAAGTTGCGAGAAGGGAGTCGGAGAGGGAGATAGTACCTTGGATGCAAGGACAACACAACCTTGCGGAGGGAAGCGCCCTTACTTTGTTCATGGGAGAGCGGAGGTAAGAGTGAGTGAATGCAGTGAAATCTGCTAACGACGCCAAAGAAAAAGCTCGACAACTCCAATCGACCCTATATCTTGTTGCCAAGGCAAATCCGAAACGAAGATTTCATGCGTTGTATGACAAGGTGTTTCGCGAGGATGTCTTATTGGAAGCATGGGAACGGGTTAAAGCTAATCGTGGAAGTGGCGGAATAGACGGAGTAACCATCGGTTTTATAAAGCAAGAATACGGGGAACAGCGGTTTTTAGAAGAGATCGGCAAACAGCTTCGGGAGGGGATGTATTACCCGCAAGCGGTTCGCCGTCATGAGATTCCGAAGGCGGATGGAAAGCTGCGTCCATTAGGTATTCCTACGGTAAGAGATAGAGTCGTGCAGATGGCAACGAAAATGGTGATTGAGCCCATTTTTGAGGCTGATTTTAAAGCGTGTTCCTATGGATTTCGACCGAAAAGGGATGCCAAAGGAGCCATACGGTGCATTCAGCAAACCATTCGAAAAGGGGTTTCATGGGTAGTCGATGTAGACATTCGAGGGTACTTTGACAACATCCCACACGACAAACTTATGACACTTATTCGGCAACGAATCAGTGATCGGCGTATTCTTAAGCTTATCGGACAATGGCTAAAGTCAGGCTTCGTTAAAGACGGTCAGCTGCACAAAACCGAAATCGGATCGCCACAAGGTGGATTATGCAAAGCTTTGCATAATCCGCCTTATGAGAAGTAACTCGTTATGCAAAGTAAAACCCACGAAGCCTTGACAGGAAAGGAATTTGTTTCAGATTACTTTGCATAATATTCCGAAATGTTTAGTAGGAGAAGAAGCTTCTCACTACACATTTCGGGGGTATCGTCATGGAAGTCTTAGCTTTTCGGGAGTTAACGATCCAACTTGAGAAAGAACTGTATCGTCTGCACTACAACGAGCAAACGATCACGTACTACAGATCAATGTGGCGACGAATTGCCAGCCTTTTGGAGTCGGAAGGCACCAACCACTTCTCCGAGGAGGCCGGACTTCGTTTTCTCGAACGGGAGTACAATTATTTCGAACTCGAAAAAGCCGGGAACCTTACACAGTCCATCATCAACGTCTCCCGGGTAGTTAGAATGCTTGGAGATTACCAACTGCATGGCTGCATTCTGCGCAGATATTACAAGCAGAAGAAGCTAATACAGAACGCGGCTTACGAAGAAATGCTCCAACGCTACTCCATGCACTGCGAAATGAAAGATTATTCAAAGGCAACACAGCATCATTACAGGAAAGCCTCTGAAAAATTTTTGAGCTTTCTGGAATCTAAGGGTATTCAAGACTGTGCGGCTATCTCCGTCGGTAACTTGAATGACTACATCACCACCCTTCTCGGATACAGTTACAAGATGGTCGAGCAACAACTTTGCGCGCTTCGTTCTTTTCTTCGTTTCCTTCACAACAACCAGATTCATCTGCTGGATCTGACTGAAGCTATCCCGTCCATAAATGCGAGAAAACAAAACCGGATTCCTTCCGTCTGGTCACCAGAAAATGTGACGAAATTGCTTGAGGCAATTGACAGAGGCAACCCAGCCGGAAAACGGGATTATGCCATGATTCTCATCGTTGCTCGCTTGGGTCTAAGATCCATTGACCTTAAACGGCTGAAGCTGGAGAATCTGAAATGGCAAGAGAATCGCATCACGCTTATGCAGTCGAAGACTTCGAGAGAGCTTCATTTACCGCTTTTGTCGGATGTCGGTTGGGCGATTATTGACTACCTCAAATACGGGCGTCCGAAAGTGGATTCTCCCTTTGTATTCTTACGGCATCTTGCGCCGCTCGAGCCTTTTGCAGACGAACATCATCTGCACCGGATCATTGAGAAATACATGAAGCTAGCTAAGATTCCAAATAAGCCCCCAGAAGAAAAGAGGTATGCATTCTTTACGGCATACGCTGGCTAGCCGCCTTCTTCAAGAGAATACTCCATTGTCCGTCATCTCAGACATACTGGGGCATGTGAGTTCGGACTCGACAGCTGTTTATCTGAAAGTTGACGTAGAAATGCTGCGAGAGTGTGCCTTGAACCCCGAGGGGGTGCTCCCCCATGCCTGAATACATCTACAGCAGTCCATTCCAAACCTACATTCGGGAAGTGATCCGCCAAAAACAGTCGCTCGGCTACAAATATGACAGTAGCGCCCGATCCCTGCACAAATTCGACCAATTCTGTTTGGAGTATGGCTGCACCGAGTCTGTACTCTCTAAAGAACTCGTTCAAGCCTGGAACCAGAAGAGGCCCAGTGAAGCCCAGGCAACCCTCCGGAACAGAGTCGTGGTGGTCCGGCAGTTAGCGTTGTATATGAGTCGGCTTGGCATCCAAGCTTACGTCCTTCCCAAAAATACCTTGCCAAAGGAGCCCCGATACATCCCACATATATTCAGCAATGAGGAACTCGCGGCGCTTTTTAGGCAAACTGATGCTTGTCATTACCGTCCCGAGGTTCCCAACAGACAGTGGATTATGCCGCTCTTGTTTCGTATGCTGTACGGCTGTGGTCTGCGGATTTCAGAGGCCCTTCATCTTAAAATGCAGGATGTGAACCTTGATGATGGTGTGTTAACCATTCGGGATGGGAAATTCAATAAGGACAGGCTCGTCCCTCTGTCCCAAGAACTTCTTCAGCGATGCCATGCCTATGTGAAGCAGGTTCATATGTTTTCGGGTGCCGACGCCTATTTTTTCCCGAATCCGAACGGACAAGCGGTCACTCACAACAACGTGTACAAGAACTTTCGAAAATTCTTATGGAGGGCTCGAATTTCCCACGGCGGGTGGGGAAAGGGACCGCGCATCCACGACTTCCGCCATACGTTTGCCGTTCACTGCCTGCGCCGCTGGGTTCTGGAAGGAAAGGATCTAACCGCCTATCTGCCGGTCCTTAAAACATACTTGGGACACCATTCGTTTAGCGATACATCCCAATACTTGAGACTAGCCGCGGAACTCTACCCGGATATTACGGCAAAGGTGGAGCATGCTTTCGGCCACGTTGTTTATGATCAAATAGAAATGGAGGTTTCGATCAATAGAAATTCCCTCATGTGATCAACAGGAAATCCCTGTACCGATCATCAGGAATTCCTGGCTCGGAATTGGAAATTCTCTTGGTGAGGGAACTCCCCTGCGTCGTCATCGCTGAGCCGATAAATCTCCTTGTACAGCAACAAGGAGGAGAAAGGATGACGAAGAGCATGGAGCAGATTCACCGGATCAAAGAACTGCAATTGCAACAGATGGGGCCGTACCAGATCGCCAAGGAACTGGGGATGGATCCGAAGACCGTTCGTAAGTATATGGGGCAGGAGGACTTCTCTCCGAAAGCGCCGATAGCGGAAGCGCGTGTATCCAAGCTCGATCCGTACAAAGCGACGATTGAGGACTGGCTGAAGGCAGATGAGAAAAACCGTTACAAACAACGCCACACGGCTCAGCGGGTATACGACAGGCTCTGCCGAGAGCATGCCGACTTCGATTGCTCCTATCCAACCGTTGTTCGCTTCGTCCGTGAGATGCGGCAGAAACATAAGCTGAGCAAAGACGGCTTCTTGGCGTTGGTGTGGCATCCAGGCGAGGCGCAAGCCGACTTTGGGGAATGCGACGTGATCCTGAACGGAACCCGTAGCGCTTGTCGCTACCTTGTCGTGTCCTTCCCACAGAGCAATGCTGCCTTCGTTCAGTGCTTCCTCGGCGAGACGGCAGAATGCCTCTGTCAGGGACTTATGGATGTGTTCCACCATGTCGGCGGTGTGCCGCAACGCCTGGTGCTCGACAACGCCACAGGTGCAGGGAGACGGATTGGCGATACCGTCAGGTTGACGCAACTGTTCCAGCGGTTCCAAGCGCACTTCGGCTTTGAGGTTACCTTCTGCAATCCGGCCAGCGGGCACGAGAAGGGGAATGTCGAGAATAAGGTTGGTTATGTTCGCCGCAATTACTTCGTGCCACTGCCTTCCGCTCCGTCGCTCGTGGAGTGGAATACAGATCTGCTGCAAATGTGCGATCTGGACAACCTTCGCGAGCATTACAAGAAGGACACGCCGATCTGTGAGCTTTTCGAGGCGGACCGCCGTGCCTTTCGAGCCTTGCCTCGCCTTCCGTTCGAAGCCTGTCGGTATGAGCATCTGAAGACGAACGGGTACGGCAAATTCGTGCTCGATGGCAAGCATACGTATACCTCGTCACCGATGTACGCCGAGGAAGAGATTGTCGTTCGTGTGGGTGCCCACTACGTGGAGCCGCTCGATGCTGCAGGGGAAGCCATCTCCCGTCATCCTCGGCAGTTCGGAAGTGTCCGCACGGACACGGTGGACTGGCTGACAATGCTCGATTCGTTGATTGCCAAGCCTGGCGCGTGGAAAAACAGCACGATGCGTTCTCAGATGTCCTACGACGTGCGCGACTACATGGACGATCTGGATCGCAGTGGCCTCAGGCAGGCGCTGCGCATGGTGAAGGACCTCTCCGAACGCTATGGCCTGGACGTTGCGGTGACGAGCCTGCAAGAGACGATTGTGCGCCGGAGAGCGGACGGCATCTCGGCAAATACCGCCATGATTGCCGCGCGGATTGCCGGCTACGGATTGGACACGGCAGCGACACCAGGGCCGGACATGCGGTTGTACGACGACGCACTGATGCCGATGCCGACAGGAGGCCTATGATGGACCGAAGCCAGATTCGGAGTGAGATCTCTCAATTTTGTAAACAACTGATTCTAAGCCAGAATGCCGTGCGGCTGTGCGATCTGGAGGCGACTCCGAAGCAGGAAGAGTTCCTGCACCAGGTGTTCCGAGAAGAACTGGAGCACCGCGAGCGCCTTCGTAAAGCCCGCTTGTTCCAACGAGCGGCCTTCCCGATTCGCAAGACGCTGGAAGGCTATGAATTCCACGCCCTACGTCTGCCGACGACGCTTGGCACGGACGAACTGACCTCGTGTCAGTTTGTCCGCGACAAGAAAAATCTCGTTCTGTTCGGTCCAGTCGGCACGGGAAAAACGCATCTGGCGATTGCGTTGGGTGTGAAAGCGTGCGAGTTGGGGATGATAACGCGCTTCTTCACGGCGGCGACGTTAGTCACGCGGCTGAGCGAGAGCAAAAGGGCAGGCACGTTAGAGCGAACCATGAAAGACTTGGAGAAGGCGGAGCTTGTGATTATAGACGAGTGGGGTTACCTGCCGATGGACCGAGAGGAAGCCCAACTGCTGTTTCAGGTGATAACGTCGAGTTATGAGCGCAGGAGCCTCGTGCTGACGACCAATCTCGAGTTCTCGAAATGGGGGAGCATTTTTACGGACGACCAGATGGCGGCAGCCATGATAGACCGGTTGGCGCACCACGGGCAGCTCGTTGTATTCGAGGGGGAGAGCTACCGCCTGAAGCACGCGCTCATGCGCCAAAAATGACCGATATAACTGGAAATTCAGTGGCGAATCCCATTGATTAAACCAGGGAATTCTTGATGATTACACCAAGGAAAAGTGGATGATTAGACCAGGGAAAAAGCGATGACCAAACCAGGGAATTCTACTTGACAAAACACAGGCCACGTGATACCGGTTATGGGAGGCGATGGTTCTGAAGCCGACTGACCTTGCCAAGGCGCTATCCCAGTATTTATCCGTTTATCTTCCAGGGCAGCGGAACGTGAGTCCGAATACGATTTCTTCCTACCGCGATACGTTTAAGCTGTTCCTCACGTACTGCAAACAGAACGGACTCTCGATTGAACGGCTTACCCTGGCGCAAGTGGATGAAGCACTCATTCTCGCCTTTCTAAAGTGGCTCGAAGAGGAAAGAAACAACGGCATTTCTACGCGGAACCAACGTCTGGCTTGCATTCATGCGTTTTTCCGCTATGTACAGACGGAACATCCTGTCGGTTTAGTCACCTACCAGAAGATCCTCGCCATTCCAATGAAAAAGACACCAAAGCCGACGGTAAACCATCTTACCCCCGATTCGTTGCAACTCATCCTGGCGCAGCCCGATCCGGCAACGTCCGGAGGCCGCAGAGATGCGACACTGCTATCCGTCTTGTACGACACGGGAGCACGGGTGCAGGAATTAGTTGATCTTCGTGTCCGGGACGTTCGCTTAGACCCGCCGCCAGTTCTGAGTCTGACTGGCAAAGGACGAAAGACAAGGCATGTCCCTATTATGTCGAACACGGAGGTCGTACTCCGGCAGTATATGGCGGAGAACCGCTTGTTACACAATGGCGCGCAAGACCGGCCGCTTTTTTGTAACCGCCAGCACAGGAAGATGACGCGGGAAGGTGTCGCCTTTATCTTGGATAAATATGTTGCTCGTGCGCGTGCAGTCTCTTCAGCCATTCCGGATAAGGTGACTCCTCATGTATTGAGGCACACCAAAGCGATGCATTTATTACAGGTCGGGGTAAATCTAATTTACATTCGAGACCTGCTCGGACATGTGGATATTGCGACAACGGAGGTGTATGCACGTGCAGATACAGAGTTAAAACGAAAGGCGTTGGAGCAGGCCTATCCCAACATGGTGGCGGAGGGGCTTCCCCAATGGAACCAAGACGAAGACCTCATCGAGTGGCTGTCCAGTCTTTAACTTGACCTGATATTATGCAAAGTAAATTAAGGCTACCCCCTGATCTTCCCTGGGTTTGTGCTGTTTACTTTGCATAACGAGTTACTTCTCATAAGGCGGAGTCATATCTCCGCTGCTTGCGAACATTTACCTCAACTACCTGGATACAATATGGGAAAAGAAGTTTTTGCATCTGGGTGCCCTAGTCCGATATGCGGATGACCTTGTGATCCTTTGTAAAACCCAAACACACGCGTTGGAAGCGATTCATGTATTGAAAGCTGTATGTGGAAAGTTAGAACTTGAGATGAATACAGCGAAGTCACGACTGGTCAACCTTACAAACGATCAAGCTGGATTTGATTTCCTAGGTATGCATCACAAGAAAGTCGGAGTGAAGGGAAAGTACGGCTTATTCTATAGTTTAAGGAGTTACCCATCTCAGAAAGCCATGCGGAGTATGCGAGGTAAGATTAAAGAAGTAACAGCACCGCGCAATCGACTGTATTGGAGCATGGGGAAAATGGTGGCGGAACTCAATCCAATGATTAGAGGATGGAGGAACTATTACCGTCTCGACCCGTTCTCAGGCAACATACTTAGGAAGATTGACGTTTATGTTCGAGTGAGGTTGACGCTATTCTGGAATAAGAAGCATCGTAAGCGAAACAAGCATGGCGAGATGCGGGTAATTGCGAGAATAGCCAAGTGGTCGGGATTACAGAGAGTTGCAATCGGATAATTGTCGCATGCACAAGAAAGAAGAACATCGGAAAGCCGTATGAGGGAAAACCTCACGTACGGTTTGATGCAGGGGGGACTGGGATACCAGTCCCCCACTCTACTTTTGAAATTGTTCATAAATAAAAGCCTAACCTCGACAATTGCGGTTAAGCTTTTTCCTGCAAGTGTTGTTCTAACTTGAGCAGTTCCTGTCCAATATTATTTAACGCAACACGTCCTGATTCACTCAATTTTAGAAAGAGCTTTTGAATTTGACCAGTCCTATTCTCGATTGTGTCTTCCTCAACACCAAATAATAGATGATCTGTGGATACGCTCAGTAAATTTGACATTCGTACCAGTAGGTCGAGACTAGGGGATGCCTGGGATGCTGAGAATGTAGCGCGGGTTCTTCGGGACGAGTTGCCGTTCTTACCGGATGCAAAGCCCATTGATTTGTATTGAGCGATTAGTCAATTGGTTAATCAACGGCGTTGGGTAGCCAAGAATTTGTCGGGTACATTGAAGAAGCTCCATCAACAACTGGGGTATCACTACCCGAGCTACAAGAAGTTTTTCTCCGAGGTGGACGGCAAGACGGAGTTGGTGTTCTGGTGGCGATTCCCGTCACCTCATCATTCGCAAGAGACAACGGAAGAAGAGTTAGCCAAATTCCTTCGTGTGTTGAGTCATAATGGGTTATCGACTAAGAAAGCCGTTCAAATTAAGGAACTCGTCGAGATGGACGAGGATACGAAGCTAGATTTTCAGGACAAACGGGATTTCATCGTCCGAAGTTTGGTTCAAGATATTCGCAACTCGGACGAAGAAAGAGCCGCGTAACCCGTATTTTCATCAATACTATGAACAGAAGTTGAAGGCAGGGAAGACGAAGCAGCAGGCAATTGTCTGCATTATGCGGAAACTGGTGAACATCATTCACTACTTGATGCGAACAAAGGCGGTCTATGTCATTCCAAATGTATCCAGTCCCAATACCGGGTGATACAATGAAGGGGAGGAATTGCGAAAGCAGTCACCGCCCTAACGTTAACAGGAATTACGCTTTATAAACTAGGATACGTATGAGGGGCAGATCACTAATCCGCTGAGTTTGAATCTTTATACGTATGTTCATAATAATCCTTTGATTTATGCTGATCCTACGGGGCACTGGTGTACATCGGCTGATGGGAAATACTCGCATGCAGGAGGATGTTACGGAACCGGTAACACGGAAGTATTCCATGATGTAGGCGGTTCGAAATATGTCGATGATGTAACTTACGCCAAAAACAAATTGGTTGATTTGCTTTTCGAAGAGTCTAGTAATTCAAAAATGGTGTATTCTGCAATAATGAATGATCCTATAAGTGCGGTAGTAAATAACGCTTCAACAATAAACGCAGTGGGAGGAGCAGTCAATATTCCTCCAGCATTGCTTGGGGCAATTATATTCAGAGAACAGGCTACTCGAAAAATGGATGACGATGTCCTTAACTATGATACTAAAATAAGAGGGGTTGAGCATTCCGTAGGTTTAGGGGCAATATTCCCAAGTACGGCTAGGAATGCATGGGTAAACATGGGATGGGAGGATGAACTCCCAGACGGCACTTATAATTTAGCGAAGAAACTTACAAATGATAATACGTTTAATATTGTTACAATAGGACTTGTTTTATATGATAAGGCAGATACCCATAGTATTGATATTACTTCTGATAGTTCTTGGTCACAGGTTATACCATACTACAATTCGTCAATGTCAAATCCTGAGGCTATTCAACTAGGAAATAATTATGCTATGAGGGTAATGCAGTATATGCCATATATCTCTATACTGTTGGGAGCTTGATATGATTAAGTTACGATCAATTACTAAATTCTTGATATTCGTGTCGTTGATATTTTGTATCCTGTATGAATTTCTTGAGTTTATCACATTGCTAGACTATATGGGACAGTCATTAATGGAATATGATCCTAATAAATTCTTAACTGTTCTACTTGCGCTAGCCGGTTTATCAGTGTTATTGACTTATCTTTTAATAATGGTCCAAACCCCAAATTCATTGTCGGAATTAGTGTGTTTTATATTCTTAGTATTAATTTACCTAATAGTCTTAATTGTTATATTATTGGGTGGAGTATGGTTGTTTGGTTACTATGATTATGCACATTATTTATATTGGAGTCTGTTACTCATTAATTCGGGACTATTAATTGTTTGTGTTTTTCGGATTAGAAACAATCTAAAAGTAAGGAAATTGAAGAGATAGATTGTTGCCGCTCACGTCAACGACGGTGATTATTGCACCGACAAAGTACGTGAGCGGCAACACTGTATTCGGTCTGGAGGATGTTAACGGATATGGTCGAGGCTTATCGATCTATCTAACGGGCGAAGGGTATTCGGTGAAGTCGGTCAACCCCTCGCTTGCGAACGACAAGCGTAAAAGCAATCCACAGCCCAAGAAAACAGACCATTGAGATGCTCGAATAGTTGCGAAAATACTGCTTGACGAGTTGGATGATCTACCGGATGCAAAGCCCCAAGATGTCTATTTCTCGTTAAAGCATTGCGTTAATCGGCGGGACTCGTTGGTTGGCGAACTGACGAAGACGAAGAAGCAGCTCCACAATGAACTAAGCTATCACTATCCGAGCTACAAGAAGTTTTTCACCGATCTCACGGGGAAGACAGCATTGGCCTTCTGGAAGGAGTACCCGTCTCCTCATGGCTTGAAGGGAGTGGCGGTAGAGGAATTGGCGGAATTTCTCCGGAAACAGAGCAATAACTGTTTATCACTCGGGAAGGCAAGAGAAATAGTCGGCTGTATAGAGTCGGATGGAGACACGACAGGTGGGAATCAGGCGGTGAAGGACGCGATGATTGTCAGCTATGTTCGGCAGGTTGACTTCCTGAAGAAGGAAGTTGCACTGGTGGAAGACCACCTCCAGAGCCTGATGAGTACCTTCGATTATAAGTTAGAATCCATGACAGGCATCGATCTTGTGACAGCGGCGGACTTCATCGCACGAATTGGGGATATCAGATGCTTCAAGAACGCGGATAAATTGGCGAAGTATGCAGGAATCGCGCCCTACGAGAACAGCTCCGGGAGTCGAGAGGACGTGAAGAAGAGCAAGCTGGGCGATCGTCACTTGCATGGGTTGTTCTACGACTTGGCCATCAGGCAACTGGCGGTGACGAAAGGCAAGAGAGAGCCGAGAAACCCGGCATTGCTGGCGTACTACCAAAGCAAGCTATGCTAGCTCTCAATATCGAGATGATGTCATGAGAGAACTTTATATGAATTTGAATGACCCATTACCTTATGTAATTGCGCTACATTATTCGCGAAATGTATTAAATAGTGCTCCAAGCACTGAGCAAGAAGCAATTAAAATGGGATGGATAAAGCTCAAACCATCAGAGTCCGTATATCATCAATTAGGAATAGGTAATGAAGGGAATTTAAAATATACTTCTGCTGATGGACATTTAGAAGCAGTTTATTATTCTGATGGTACACTGGTACGAGACATAACCAATGTTGGAACATACAATTTTTCTCCTCCGTCTGATTTTGCTCTACATGCTTATAATGATGTTATACCTTACTATATACTCGGAAATGCTTCCTATGATACAACTCCAGGATGGACCAAGTTCTGGGTAACACTAAAGGCGGCAGCACTTAAGGCTTCAGGAAATTAATGAAATCGTATTATTAAGGAGTGGTGTTCACTGAAAAATAAATCAATACTTATAATTGGAACAATAAGTTGGATAGCCCTTATTACCACAGCAGCAGTCTTACAGGTGATCTCAAATAGAATCATTTCAAATAGAGTTTCAACTGCTGAACAAATTGTAGTATTAATTCTTGTTTTAATTCAATTTGTTTGTTTTGTGTTATCGCTTATCGCAACCACAAAAGGAATAAATAATAGAATGAAACGGGAAATTACCAAAAAGATGTTTCTTGTATCGCTCATTTTGAATCTATCTTACGTTTGTGTATGTATTGGAATATTTATTTTTTATCTTTATGCTGTTTATGGAGCAATGAAGGGAATATAATTGACTGCTATAAATGAGTAAATTCGCTTCCAGTAAACTGTAAAATCAAAAAAGAATAGAGACAAAGCGCGTTCCATGTGGTAAAAAGTAGTCACCACAATAGCAATCACCGATATCCCGTCAAAGATGTTCCGTAGCGTGTTTAGAACAGGACGCCCCTGTTTGCGGAGAGTGGAGACGAACCCGCGGATACGAGCGAAGGACTTTGCCCCTTCTTCGCTGCGGAAGGAGCCCGATACTTTCTGCTGATTCTTAATCATCCGAATGGCCCGCTCGGCTTCATTGTTGGTAAAAGGCACCCGGAAATCATGCATAAAAGCCAGCGTCGCCTCTTGATGGAGGTGGAGGCGGTCGAGCAAGTTTTTGGTTTTGGTCTGCTTCCCCTTCCCCTTTTTCTTCTCGATCGGCGACGGTGGCTGCAGATTTTCCGCGAGTCCGATGCGAATCAGCGTCCGATATCGGTCTTCAAATGCAGCGAGGTCTTCCCACGGCATACACGGGAGACCGCTCTGAAGAAGCGCTTCTCTGTGATGCTTGATCTCATAGGTAATCACTTCATCCGGATGCTCGCTCATGCTCAGCCAATGCGCTTGAAGGCGGCTTGTTGCTGTTGGAACTGTTCTGCCCGAGTCGTCGCTCCAACTCCTGAATCCGCTTTTCAAGCGTGGTGATATTCGCCAGAAGCGCATGGAAGAAGACCGCAATTTCTTCATCGCCTTTGCAGATCTTCATGACTTGCTCGGGTGTCATCTCCATGTTCGCATCTCCCGTCCCAATTCGGCCTTCTAAACCCTTATTCGACATCATGGGCCAGTTTCATTTATTTGGATGTATCTTTTTTTGGCGCTTTTCAGAGGGCTGAGCAGTTACAATTAATCTCAACAATCCAATTGGACTAGATAAATTCAATAATTTCTTACCTACTTTAACAATGACGATTCTTATGGATAAGTATGGGAACTTAGTTACAGCGACAGCTGGATTGATTAATTAAGGGAGAGTGACGATTTGAAACTCAGTGGTAGTAAAACAGAACAGGAATTTAGACAGAGTTTAATTCTTTCTAACAAATCTCTATTTGAGGAAGTAGGGAAAATACAACTGCTATCTGCGATAAAAAAGTTTAACCCCAATTTAAGGACTGCTTATGTATTGAATTGGATACCAGAGCAAGAAGAAGATATATATACAATCTTGATAGATGGTGAACTAGTGCTTAGAGTTGAAATTACAAGGCATGATGCTCAGTCGGAACCTCTTGTTAGTTCTCAGCCGATTAATGAGTATAAAAAAGGACTGAGTAAAATGAATCAAATTAAGTTGGCGGTTGCTCTAGACTTAGTAAAAGGCGATTTGCAGAAGTATGGAGTTGTCAAGAAAAGTGCAGTTTGAAAACACCCTCATGAAGAAACCTGTTGCTACGCTACTTGTGACAGCATTCTTTCACGATAAATCGTTGGGGGCCAGCCCCCAGGATTCGTGGTGTAGATCCGCCGCCTGTTGTAGTAGACCATGATGTATCTGAAGATGATCGATTTGATCTGCGACATCGGGTAGTGTTCCGTTTTGATCTTGTACAGCTTTTCTTTCTTTAGCGTAGCAAAGAAGCTTTCCATTCTTGCGTTATCATCGCAGCGCCCTGTGCCGCTCATGCTTTGAATGGCACCGCGTTTGGCCAGACACGCTCGGAATGCCTGGCTTGTGAATTGGCTGCCGCGATCGCTGTGATAAATCATGCCGCGCGCGTTTCTTGCCTTGCACGCGTTCTCAAAGGCTTGGATGCAGAGCTCCTTGCGCATGTTGTCGTCCATGGCAAGGCCGACGATCTCTCCGTTGTAACAATCCAGCACCGCGGACAGATAGAGCTTGCCATCTGAACAAGGAACTTCGGTGATATCCGATAGCCACTTTTGATTCGGTGCCGAGGCGCTGAAGTCTCTGTGGATCAGGTTCTCGCTCTTTTGAGCTGCGGCATCCTCGCGTGTAATACCGTTCGGGTGACGCTTCGCTTTCTGCAGCAGCCCGTGCTTCTTCATGAGGCGATAGACGGTGCTGTAGCTGGTGTGGATGTCTATTTGCGACAGCGCCAGCAGCATGCGCCGGGTACCGTAATTCCGATTGTCCTCATGTTCGCTGATAATGGCTTTCATGCTAACCAGAAGCCGTTGCTGTCTCTCCTGCATGGGGGCGGGCTTTAGGCTACGGTAATAGCCTGACTCGCTGACTGCAAGCGCTTCGCACATCTCCTTGACGGTCCATCGATCTCGTCGTTCACGGATGTACGCATAGAGTTGGCATGCCTTTACCGCTTCCGGTCTTTTGCGAAAAAACCGAGTGCGTCCTTGAGGATTTCATTCGCGCGGCGCAGTTCACTGTTTTCTCTCTCCAGTTCAATTTCCCGCGCCGTCTTATCGGCGGATGCATAAGCCCGTCCGCTCCCGATATGCGCGCCGTCGCCATGCAGGGTTCGTTGCTTTCTCCATCCTTGTAAGGTGTAGTAGGCTACGCCTAACTGCTCGGCAGCCTTTTGCAGTCCAATCTCATCGCTTAATCTGACTGCTTCTTCTTTGAATGCTTTGTCGTACCGTTTCATTGTCTCCCGTCCCCTCGTTAGCTTTCATTTTATTTCATATGAGGGCGTTTTTCGACTGCACCTTTATCGTAGCACTCCATACCCCCGAATCCTTCCATGGTCCTGAAGCTTTTGGGAAAGGCGCGATTGGAGGCAATCCATAAAGACATATGGGCCTTTGGAGCCAACAACTTGCGAGAAGCGGACAAACTCATTCCTTCCGATTCGTGAATAGGTAGGTTGTCTCGGAGCGGACTCTTGTTCCGACAAGCGTTATGCCCGGCGAGGCATGCTAGTATGCAACCTTAACAAGGTGCGGGATCATAACCCCCTATAGACATGCATACATATGGGTGAGAATGCAGATAGGGGAGGCTGGGGAATGGACGACAAGAACGGCCGCAATCAGACAACCAATCAAGGCTGGCAAGGCGCCGCTCCTTCGCAATGGACAGGCGGTCCGCGGTCGGAGCGATACTCGCAGACGGTAGGAGAGCGCGGCCCGATTGTGGAACAAGACACCATGCTGCACGAGAAAAACGAAACGTTTATCCATGGGACCATACGAGAGCGCCCTTTGCATGTGAAGGGCTTCGGAGCCTTCGGTTATTTCGAGACGGTCAACTCGATGGCGGCTTATACGAAGCTTTGTTTCCTGCAGCACCCGGGCCAGCAAGTGCCCGTTGCCGTCCGATTCTCGCTGGCAGCCAGCAACAGGGGGACGCCGGACACTTTGCGCAATGTTCGCGGCTTCTCGACTAAATTTTATACCGAGCAAGGCATCTTCGACTTGATATGCAACCATCTTCCCGTGTTTACGGTGCGGGACCCCATGCGGTTCGTAGAGACGGTCAGCGCCTTCAACCCGTCGCCCGTCAACAACTTGATGGACCCCAATCGGTTCTGGAGCTTCTACGCGCACAATCCGGAGGCGACGCATTTCGTGCTGCAACTGTACTCCGACCTGGGAACGGTCAAGAGCTTCCGTCACATTCCGGGTTACAGTGTGAGCACTTATGTTTGGAAAAATGGGCAAGGTGTCCGTACTTATGTGAAGTACAACTGGGTTCCGTTCGCCGGAGCGCAGTATATCGATAGCCGGGAAGCGGCGCGGCTTGCCTGCGAGAACCCGGATTATGCGGGCAAGGATCTCTATGACACGATTGCTCAAGGCAAGACGGTGGAATACGGGCTATATGTACAGCTCATGAACCCGCAGGATGAAGCTGCGCTGCCGTTCGATCCGCTGGACGATACGAAGGTGTGGGATGTGCGGCAGTATCCGCTGTTGCCGGTCGGCAAGATGGTGCTGAACCGCAATCCCGACAATTATAAAGATCAGGTGGAGAAGCTGGCCTTTTCCCCGTCCAATATGCTGGAGGGCGCCGAGTTCTCGCTCGACAGGGTGCTTCAAGGCCGCGCCAATATTTATACGGATTCACAGCGTTACCGGTTGGGACCGGATTTCCGCAGCATCCCGATCAATCATCAGGCGAACTGGAAGCCATCGGACGAGGTAACAAGCGGCACCGGCAGCTATGCGGCAGGGCGGCTTGAGCGCACTGCACCTCCCAAAGGGGATGACTTCACGCAGCCGAGGCAATTTTACAACTCGTTGACGCCTGATCTCCAGGCGCATTTGGTCCACAACATTGCTTCCGATCTTGGCGCTGCCGTGCCGGAGCTGCAGCAGGCGGTGTTAAGCTATCTGGCCCAAGTGAGCCCAGAACTGGGGGAGAGCGTCGCCCGACAAATCGGGACCAACGGGATGGGATAGCGGTTGTATTGCCGTTGGTTTCCTGTATAATTCCTCCTATCGGATGTGATGGAAGGGGATTCCAAAGCAGATTCCAAAGCAGACTAATCCATCTGCGATAATGGGGGATGTTCGATGGACGATAATAATTTGGAGCAAATCGAAAACGATATATCGGTTCTGATCAAACAAATAATATTTGATATACGGCCTCAAAAAATAATAAATCCGGATACGTTCAGAATTTTATATGAGAGGCTGGACGAGTATAAAAATAAAATACACGATTCGAAGGTATTGAGCCGTTCGATGGCCGGGAAATTATTCTACCTTTATAGCTCTATGGTATTAGAAGCCAAGTATGATAGCTACAGTGATAGATTTATGAATGAATTATCCAAGCTGCGCATTTCTCTGCTCCATATCTATGACGAAGATATGTTGGCTTGATAAATCATCGGATATGACGGTCAAACACCTGGTGCGCTGACGTTCTAGCTTGGGTGGGGGGCCGATAGATGGGGTGGGGGGCGGCCGACGGTGTTGGATGACGGATTTTATGTGAAAAATCACATTGGCGCAGCACGATAATGGGTGGTTTGGGTGATTATATGTGAAAAATAGCATACATGGAGGAAATTCCGGCCCGAGTTGCTGGATGTATGCTAAAAATCACATAAAACGCTGCGATTGCCTCCAATTCAAGGCGATGAATGTGAAAATTCACATAAAATCGCAAAGTAACGCAAAAGTAAATCGCCAAAGCCCCCGGACCAGGGGGCGCTCTTGCCTGCACTCGAGCTTCAACGGCTTCGTGAGGAATGGAGGAGCTTATATTGGTGCGGGGAACAGCCCGTTGCTTTCTTGAATGCAAGGTAGAACGCTTTGTAGTCGGCATAGCCCGCCTCATGGGCAATCCGGATCAAGGGCGCGTTTGTGTCCGCCATCATCAGTCTGCAGGCATGCTCTATTCTTCTGCGGCGGATAGGTTGTTCATTACGTGATAACCGGAGCCGGAGCAGACATAGCAGATCTCCACAAAATCGTGGGTATGAAACTGCATCCGCTCTCTGTCCGGTTCCGGAAACTGAACGATGCTGAAGGCTTCCCCGTCTCTGAAGTAATGATCTCCCAGATAGGCTGCGTTGTGCCTCATCCCAATCGCCTCCCAAGACTGCAAATGACGATGATGAGAGCGCTGGATGTCGCGGAATTGGGCCAAAAAGCGGAGCTGACGGAGGTGCCCCGTCCGCGGGCAGACGACAATTCGATTGTAATTAAAACCGTATATTCGGGCATCAGCATCGGTACGGAGATGTGGATCGCCGAAGGCCATCGAGCGGACTACGGCGAGCCGCCGTTCGTGTACGGCTTACAATCTGGCAGGCCCGGAT
The DNA here is from genome assembly GCF_004801405.1 of Cohnella fermenti. Classification (GTDB taxonomy): domain Bacteria; phylum Bacillota; class Bacilli; order Paenibacillales; family Paenibacillaceae; genus Cohnella; species Cohnella fermenti. Next base: position 158,298 of record NZ_SSOB01000006.1, on the reverse strand, counting down.
CTTGGCGCGGGAGTCCCGACGGCGGAGCTGCTGGGTCCTCATCTGCGGGAACGCGGAGCCGAAGTCGATGTATCCTACTATCGGCAGCCCGGCCATGAATTCAAGCCGCTGTACGCGATGGAACGAATGAAGGCCGACTTCGGCTTCGAGCCGGCTCGTTCCGTGCGCCGCCCCTGAATAATGCCAAGCAGGAGAGCGCCTTCGCGGGCGCTCTTGCCGTTCAAGGAGCCGCGATCGACCGCTTCAGCCGGTACTCGGCTGGCGTAATGCCTGTTCTCTTCTTGAAGACAACATAGAAGTACTTCTTGTTCTCCCACCCGATCCGCTCGATGATATCCTCGATTCCCCACGATGTCTCCTCCAGCAGTTGCTTGGCTCTGGCAATACGCACCTCCGTAATGAACTCCGACAGCGAATAGAGCTTATGCTCCCGGAACGTCTTGTTCAGATAAGCGGCGGACAGATGCAAGGTATCGGCCACATACGTGGCCGAGAGCGCGGGATTCATGTAATTCTCCTCCACGAAGCGCTCGGCGTGCTGGATGACGTGCTCCATCTTGTGGTTCTTCTCGTTGTTCATTCGGGCCGCGATGCCGCGGATCAGCAGCTCCGTCTGCTCCTCGATCTGGTCCAGCGTCTCCAGCGATTTGAGCCGTTCGAAGGAGGAGAAGTCCAGATCGAAGGCGATTCTCTTGTTCGCTTCGATCAGTTGTACGGTCTGGAACAGCGACAGGGACAAGTAAGACAGCGAGTACAGGATGCTGTCGGGATTCCTCGTTCTGAGCTCGTCGATGATGACGCGCAGGCAGCCCGCCGCTTCCTCCGGCTTGGTCTGCTTGAGTGCCTCCGTCAGCTTGTCGATCAAGGCGTAGTCGATCGGCTCTGCGCGCAGCTCCAGGCTGCGAATATCGCCTGGCGTCGCCGTGCAGCCGTGTCCAAGCACAAGCCGATTGGCCATCATGCCCGTCAATTGCTCGTAGAGCTGAGGCAGCTTGCGAATGCTCTCGCCGCCGGAGCTGACGAACACCGACAAGGACAAGCCGATGTAGTTCGAATAGAAGTCCCGTACGCTGCGTGCGGCCTGCACGACTTGCGGCAGCTCGGGCGGTTCGTCGCCGGTGAATTCCAGGTTCAGGACGGTGACGATATGATCGCTGCCCGCGTCGATCGATTCGCATCGATAGCGGGCGCCGAACGTCTCGTCGGCAATATTCAGCAGCGCATACTTGAGCAGCGAACGGTCCCGCTCGTGGAACCGGAGCTCGAACTCGTCGAATCGGTCGATCCGGAACAGGATGGCCAGTTGTCCCTCGAAAGGCTTCAGCTTGACGGCATGCTGGGCGAATTGTTCTTCGATGTTGCGGTCAACCGGATATTTGCCGAACAGCCAGCTTCGCAATTCACTCTGCTTCAGCTTGGTCAGGTTGCTGTTGCGGAACGATTCGAGACGCTCCAGCTTATGCAGCGAGCCGAGAAGCGAATCCGCGATGAATTCGACCTCGCTGCCGGATGCCCCGGACAACGAATCGGAGGAACGCCGTTTAAGCTGCACGGTCTGCATGTACAAGCTGCGAATCGGCGAGTACAAATTGCGAGACAGCAGGAAGGTCGTCAGCAGGCAGAGCAGAAGCGTAATGGCACCGATAATCGCCGTAAAATATTCGATGCTGCGCAGTTTGTCCTGTATATGCCGGTAAGGGGTCAGGTTGATCAATGTCCATTCCGGGGACGGAGATCGGGAGAAGGAGATAAACGACTTCTGCCCGTTGACGTCGGACAGGAAGTAGCCGGACGTCTTCTCGGATTGGCGAATCTGTCGGATATAGGGCTCCTGCTCGCTCCCCTGCCATTCCGAATCGCCGGCCGATTGGCCGATCACCTGCCCTTGTCCGTTCAGCAGAACAAGGCTGCCGGTCAGCGAATCCTGTTGCTCCCCCTGCCGGATGGACTGGAGAATCCAGTCCGCGCGAACATTGATGACCACCGCATTCTTGATTTGGCCGTTCAAATAATATTCCGACAAGAGGTACGTGTATACCCGGACCTGCGTCGCCCCCGAGTCGGCGTCCGGCAGCGTCCGCGGAATCGGCATGCTCATGCTGCCGGCGCTGCGCGATTGTTGGAGCAGGCTCACAACGTCCCGATCCTCGAATTCGCCCTTGCGGATGAAGTCCTGCTTGCCGATGCTGTAGTACGTATCCGAACGCCCGTTATAGATGTAGATCGAATGCAGGAACGGCGTGCTGTTGTAGGAAGCGTCCAACGCGCGGATGCTGGTCAACTGATCGAGCACCGAAGGCTGATCGTCGTACATGAGTTCGGTCACGCTGGGATTGCGGAACAGCGAATACATATAGATCTTGGCCGCCTCATCCATCTGGACGGCATTGTCGAGCAGGCGGCCGATCAGCTTCTCGTTGTTCTCGCCGAGCAAGTTCAAGGCGGCGGACTTGAACGTATAGAGCATCAGCAGGGTCAAGATCAGAACGATTAACGAAGCGAGAAAGGTGATTTTGACAAAAAGGTTGGTGAAGTAGGAGCGGAAGTTGGGCACAAACTTGTTCATGGCGTCACCTGCTTCGTTAGGACAAGCCTTCAGGCCGAAGGCTGTCATGTAATTCGAGTATACATGAAAATGTTTTCGATTGAGTGCGGAAGGCGGGGATTTCCGCAAATGTAAACGTCAATCGCAAATTCGAACCGCAGCATTCGGCCTCCCGGAGGCAGTTTGAACAAATACGGAGTTATTGAACCTGCGCCGCCGCAAGGCCGTGAACGTTGATCGTCGATTTGCACCGGCGGTTTGAACGGTTTCGGCCTTTTTGAACTATCTGCCGGCGGCCAGCTCGGATACGATGGGTTCAGACAGGCAACGACAACCGGCGATGACACAGGCAAGCGCAACAGACAACAGTTTGGCAGGGAGGACTTGGAATGGAATTCGGAAGAATGGGGATAAGGTTCCGGAAAAACAGGTTTATGCTCGGGCTGGCCATGCCCATGATTTTATTTGTACTGGTCTTTAGCTACGTTCCCATGTTCGGTGCGATTGTCGCCTTCAAGCGCTACAAGTTCAATGAAGGGATTCTCGGCAGCGAGTGGATCGGCATGACCAACTTTAAATTTCTGTTCCAGACGCCGGATTTGTGGAGGATTGTCCGCAATACGCTCGGCTACAACGCCTTGTTCATTGCACTCGATCTGGTATTCTCCGTTCTCGTTGCGCTGCTGCTGTTCGAATTGACGAGCCGCAAGTGGCTGAAGCTGTATCAGACCGTGATGTTCTTCCCGTACTTCCTGTCATGGGTCGTCGTCGCTTACATGGTATACGCCTTCCTGAACCCGCGGTCGGGGATGCTGAACCAGCTCTTCGAATGGTTCGGCTGGCCGTCGATCAACTGGTACACCGAACCGGGGCCTTGGACGGCGATCTTCCCGATCGCGAACCTGTGGAAGCAGATCGGCTTCTCGGCGATCATCTATTACGCGGGCCTGGTGGGCATCGACCAATCCTACTTCGAAGCGGCTCGCATTGACGGCGCCGGCCGCTGGCGGATCATGACGAAGATCTCGTTGCCGTTCCTGTATCCGGTCATCTCGATTCTGACGATTCTGGCGGTCGGGCATATCTTCGAAGCGGACTTCGGCTTGTTCTACCAACTGCCGATGAATTCGCCGGTGCTGCTTCCGACGACGGACGTCATCGACACGTTTATCTATCGGACACTGACGCAGATGGGCAACATCGGCGTCTCGGCCGCGGTCGGGCTGGTGAAGTCGGTTGTCGGTCTGGCGATGGTGGTGGCCGTCAACTTGCTGGTGCGCCGAATGAATCCCGACAACGCATTATTTTAGAGGAGGCTTCCATGTTGAAAGCGCGCGCAGTTAGATTCGATTGGGCGAAAATCGGCATTCACACGTTTTTTATCTTGCTCAGCTTGGTGTTTATCGTGCCGTTGTGGGCCATTGCGGCGATCTCGTTGTCGAGCGAGACGAAGCTGGTGAAGGCGGGGTACAGCCTGATTCCGCGACCGCTCGACTTTACGGCTTATCAATACATTCTCAAGAACCCGCTGGTTATTCTCGATTCGTACCGGGTTACGGCTGTCATGTCGTTCGCCGGGGCATTGCTCTCGCTGCTGCTTATCGCCACCTGCGCCTACGCGCTGGCCCGCAAGGACTTCGCTTACCGCAAAGCCATTACCTACTTTCTGTTCTTCACGATGCTGTTTAACGGCGGGCTTGTTCCCTACTATATTCTGATGACCAAGTACTTCCATGTGCAGAACACATATGCGGGGCTGATCCTGCCGGTGCTGGGAGGGGTATTCTATGTATTCCTCATGCGCACGTTCTTCTCGCAATTGCCCGAGTCGATCGTCGAGTCGGCGATTATTGACGGCGCGGGGGAAGCGCGGATTTTCTTCTCGATCATCATCCCGCTGTCGAAGCCGGTGCTGGCGACCGTCGGCCTCATCAAGCTGCTGACTTATTGGAATTCCTGGTTCCAGGCGCTCCTGTTCATCTCCGACAAGGAGAAGTATCCGCTGCAATATTTGCTTCAGGTCATGCTGCAGAACATTGAGGAGATTACGAAACAGATGAATTATATGCCGACCGATTACGAGGCGTTGTCGGCGATGCCGACGGAATCGGTGCGGATGGCGATGGCGGTGCTGGCGGTCGGACCGATGCTGTTCGTATTCCCGTTCTTCCAGTCATACTTCGCCAAGGGACTGACGGTTGGCGCGGTCAAGGAGTAAGGGAGAGACTCGAACCTCGAATTAAGATTGGCTTCGGCCAATTTTAAGATAATAATAGATGATTTATACAAGGGAGGCACCAACATGCAAGCAAACAAACGCTTCAAATGGACGACGCTGCTCGCGTTGGCGATCGGCATCTGTCTGCTGGTCGCCGGCTGCAGCGGGAATAACGGCAGCAACAACGGCAGCAACGGCAGCAACGGCTCCCCCGGCTCATCCGAATCGCAGCAGCCGAGCCAGAGCGGCGCCGATTCGTCGCCGGCGGCATCGGAGCTGAAGCCGGTCAAGCTCGTCTGGTACATGCGGACGGCCGAACCGACGAACGCGGACAAGGTGCTGGCGAAGGCCAATGAGATCATCCAGAAGGAGATTAACGCAACGCTGGAGATGAAGTGGGTCGAACCGGGCGATTATGTGCAGAAAATGCAACTGGTGATGTCATCGGGGGAAGCTTACGATCTCGCGTTCACGTCCTCCTGGTCGAACAACTACTTCGACAATGTCAGCAGAGGCGCCTATGTTCCGCTTGACGATCTGCTGGAGCAGTATCCCGATACGAAGAGTCTTTTCCAGCCGGGTATTCTCGATGCGGTAAGGGTGGGAGGCAAGCTGTATGCCATTCCCAACAACCAGACGATGACCAATTATGTCGGCTTCGTATTTATGAAGAGCCTGGTGGACAAGTACGGCATCGACCTCAGCACGGTGAAGTCGGGGACGGATCTGACGCCGATCTTTCAGAAGATCAAGGATAACGAGCCCGACATCATTCCGCTTCAGACCGGCGCTTCGTTCGTGTTCGATCCGGTGGTATCGACGGTCGAAGGGTTTGCGGTCAACACCGACACCGGGGAGGTCTACGATCGGGAGGCGCAAAATCTCGACGAATACAAGCTCTTCAAGGAATGGAACGAGAAGGGCTTCTTCCCGCCCGACGTGGCTACCCTCAAGGACTTCGAGCCATTGCTCAAAGCGGGGCAAATCTTCAGCTTCTCCGCGCGGATGAAGCCGGGGAATGCGGCCGAGATGCTGGGCAAGTACGGCTATGAATGGGTGGATTATCCGGTCAGCACGCCCGTAATCAACCGGGATGCGGTAACGGCGGGCCTGACGGCGATCAGCGCCACTTCGCCGAACCCGGATCGGGCGATGATGCTGATCAACCTCGTCAACACGAACAAGGAATTATTCAATCTGCTGACATACGGCATCGAAGGCGAAGACTACACGAAGGTGTCCGACAACCATATTGAGAAAATCGACGGCACGTATCGGGTATCCGGTTGGCTGCTGGGGAACGTCTTCAATAATTATCTGCTCCCCGGCCAGCCGGACGACCTGTGGGAGCAGACGCAGAAGGCGAACGATTCGGCCCTGATCGATCCGCTCATCAGCTTCAGCTTCGATCGTACGCCGGTGGAGAACGAGATTGCGCTGATCAACTCGACGCGGACGCAGTTCTCCCCGATTCTAAGCAACGGGCTGGATGATCCGGAGAAGATTCTGAAGCAGAGGGATGAGAAAATGGCGGCTTCCGGACGCGACAAAGTTATTGCGGAGATTAAGAAGCAATTGGATGCATGGCGGGCGAGCAACCCTCAATAACGTATTCGGGAGGTGCATCGATGAAGTTCTTCGTTCAAGCGATCGCGAGAATCGCCGCTTGTACGCTGCTGCTGGGGATTCTCTCCCCGGCCGTGGCGCCGTCAAGCGGATATGCCGATGACATGCCGGCCTCCAATGCCGATCTGGGCAGTCTTACCGTGAAGGGACAGCCGGTAAGCGGGTTCGATCCGGCTCGAACGGACTATACCATGAATGGCAGCGAGCCAGTGGCTCTGTCCGATATCGGATTTATCCTTGCGGACCCGAATGCAAGCGCTGTCGTTGTCGAAGGAGAGAGAGAGCCGTGGGCTCCCTCCCGACTCGACCCGGTGCTGTGGCTGGATGCATCCGTCGCCGCATCCGTCCCGTCGACGACAGCCGGCCGGGTCGACTCATGGAACGACCGCAGCGGCAACGGCCGCAATGCCGCTCCGCTCTCGGCAGCGACTGCTCCCGTGTATGCAGGCGAGGGCATGGACGGCATGGGCGCGATTGCGTTCGACGGCACAACTGCGCTGCAGCTTCCGGCGGATACGTTCACCGCCAGAGGAACAAGCTTTGTCGTCTGGAAGCCGAACCTGCTCGGCGATGTTGATTACCACGCTCTGGTGAGCGGTGTCGGCAACATCAACTGGTTCGCGCAGACAGCCGGAGGCGCCATGTTCCGCGCGGGCATCAACGGCGCCAACACGGATTACCGTCTGAATGCCGCGCTAAGCTCTGCCGATACGTACATCTCGGCTGCCGACACCTACGCGGCTAACTATCACTATTATTTGAACGGCGCCGAATTGACCGCCGCATCGTCGGCGGCGTCGGGCTCCGGATCGCCTTACATCGCATCGCGTGCCGGGAATCAACTGACCTATAATGGCGAGATCGGCGAGATCGTCTACGTGAGCGGCGAGGTGAGCGATGCCGACCGCCAGCGCATGGAAGGCTATCTCGCACAGAAGTGGAACCTTGCCGACCGTCTGCCTGCCGATCACCCTTATCGGGAGGAGGCCCCGTTGTCGGATCAGCCTATGTCCTTCCGGGTAATCGTGACGGCCGAGGACGGCGTTGCGCAGAAGACGTATACGATCACGCGGGCCGACGGTGAGAATCCGACCGAGACGCCTCCGCGAACGTTGGTCATTCCGCCCGAAGTGCCGACGCTGGCCGAGGCTCTTCCCGAACCGGGGCTGAAGCTGTATGTGGCCGTTGACGGGAACGACGGCAATCCCGGAACGCTGGCGCAGCCCTTGCGCACGCTGGCGGGAGCGCGGGAGGCGATTCGGTCTCTCAAGGCGGGAGCGGGTCTTCCAATTGGCGGAATTGCGGTTTACGTTCGAGGCGGAGAGTATCCGATGGATGCGTCATTCGTCCTGGAGCAGCAAGATTCGGGAACGCCGGAAGCGCCGATTGTCTATAAGGCGTATCCGGATGAACGAGCGGTATTGATCGGCGGCTTCGCGATTGATCCGCTGCTGTTCGAGCCTGTCACGGATACCGACCAATTGAATCGGCTGAGGCCGGCCGCCCGCAGCAAGGTGCTGCAGGTCGATCTGCACGCGCTGAACGTGACGGATTACGGGGAATTGCAGCCGAGCGGCTTCCTGTTCCCGGCGGTGACGCCGGCCAGCGGATTGTACGTCGACGGCCGGCCGACAACGCTTGCCCGTTGGCCGAACGAGGGCACCGAGATTACCGGCGATATCGTCGATCCGGGACCGGCGCCCGGCTTCGGGGATGCGGCCCCCGGAGGCTTCACGTTCAAGTTCACGAACGATCGGCCGCTCGGCTGGGCGAATACCGGCGATCTGTGGATGGAGGGGGCATGGTCGCGGGAATGGGCGATCAGCCGCATTCGAATTGCGGATATCGATCCGACGAACCGCACGATAACGACGGAGCAGCCCGCTCCTTACGGTGCCGTCGCCGGCCTGAACTATTACTATTTTAATATTTTCGAAGAGTTGGATACGCCGGGCGAGTGGTACCTGGATCGCGATCAAGGCAAGCTGTATCTGTATCCGCCCGAAGCGCTGCCGGGCAGCACGATACAATATTCGCTGCTTGACGGCCCCGTCATTCGGATGAATCAAGTCTCCGATGTCCGAATCGAAGGAATCGGCATCGAAGCGGTTCGTGCCGATGCGATCGTCATTGACGGAGGAGAGAACGATCTGATCGCCGGCTGCACGATCCGCAATGTCGCCCAGAACGCGATCGTCGTCTCGGGACGACATAACGGTGTCTACGGCTGCGATATCGGCAATATAGTCGGCCGCGGCATCGATCTGACCGGGGGAGATCGCGCTACGCTGGAGAAGGCGGGCAACTTCGCGCAGAACAATCATATTTTCAACTTCGGGTCTTCGGGGGATATCGGCAAGTCGGCTGCGGTGCAGATCGGAGGAGTCGGCAATATCGCTTCCCGGAACACGATTCACAACGGCGGGGGCGGAGGCATTGTTTTCACCGGGAACGAGCACCTCATTGAGCACAACGAGATCAGCAATGTCGTTCAGATGGTCAACGACTACGGCGGGATCTACGGCGGCGGACAGAACATAACCAACAGGGGAACCCACATCCGCAACAACTTCGTTCACGACATTCCGAACGCCCAGGGCATCTACCTGGACGATATGAATTCCGGCAACAACGTCTACGACAATGTGATTTATAAGGTCAAACAGCCGCTATTGATCGGTGGCGGCAGCGATCAAATCATCGAGAACAATCTGATCGTCCAATCGACCGATCCTTCGGCTCCTTCGATTACGTTCGATGAGCGAGGACTCAGCCAGGAGGTCTATCAGGATCAGGGCACATGGTGGGAACGCAGCCGGCAGGGCATCTACAGCACGCTCGCCGCCGTCCCCTTCCAAAGCGAGCCTTGGCGCTCGACGTATCCCGAGCTGACGAACGCGCTCAGCGAGGATCTGCCGACGCCGAAGCGGAATGCGGTGCGCAACAATGTCATTGTCGATCATCATCCGCTTAACCTGATGCCTTCCGTGACGACGAACGGCATAGTGGAGCACAATCCGACGCTGACTTCGGATCAAGGCATCGCGTTTAACGATCCGCAGCAGCTTGACTTCGGGCTTCGCCCGGAATCGGTCGTCTTCGCGCAAATTCCATCCTATCGGAATTTCGACTTCAACCGAATCGGGGTGTTCGCGGACGGTTCGTACCGAACGGCTTCCATCGCGATGGATACGCCCGTGCCGCTCTTGCCCGAGGCGCAGAGCGCGACGACGAGACCCGGCAACGTGCTGTTGAAGTGGCTGGCTTCCGGGATGGCCGACGAATACCGCGTTGTCGTCTCCGCGCATGCCGACCTCTCGGAGCCGCTGTATGATCGGACGACCGGGGCGGCCGCAACGACGGTGCAGCTTAACGATTACGATCGGGTTTATTACTGGAGGGTGGAGGCGAAGTCCGACAGCCGATCGTATCAGCCTCCGGCAGAAGCGTCGGCGATCTCTTCCTTCCGCACGGTGACGGCGACGGCCGCGCTGGCTTCGATGACAAGGGCGGCCGAATGGATATACGACGCTCGGGAGTCGGACAGCGGCTATTCGGCCGACAGCAGGCAGCGATTCGCGCTGGCGATCGCGGATGCCAACGGGGCGTTAAGCGACAACGCGCTTGATGAGGAGCAAGCGAAGACGGCGGTGGAGCAGTTGCAGAACGCGGCCGCGCTGTTCCTGAACTCCGCGACCGGCGATCTGACGGTGAACGACACCTTCGATGACGACGCGGAAGGAGCCTTCCCGTCGCCCTCCGTTACACAGGGAGGAGCGGGCTTCGGCTACGTTCTGACGCCGGGCACCGATACGGTCATTCGGGACGTCGCGGTCGGGCTGAGCGCAGGGGCGGAGGGCAAGGCGCTGATCGTCACGGACGATTCGACCGATAAGTATGCCGTCGTGCAGAGAACGTTCGACAACACGTACGGCAAAATCGTGGTCGACTACCGGATCAAGCCGGAGCAGACGGACGCCGTGCTCAACATCAAGCTTCGCAGCGGAGGCTCCAGCGATCCGGTCTATATCGCCTTCAACTACGACGGCAATATTTATCTGGGCGTCAACGGCTTCAATCTTGGACCTGATCTGCGCGCTTACGAGGCAGGCGACTGGTACGATATTCGCTATGTCGTCGATCTGCTGCAGATGACGTATGACATCTATATCAATGAAGAGCAGCTTGTCGCCGGCCGGGCGTTCGACAGCATCTACAGTACGGTCAACGTGCTGAACTCGCTTGTGCTGACGGCCGGAGGCAATACGCCGGAGGGCCGATCGTATACCGGCAGCTTCGATATCGACCGCTTCCAGATCTCGACGTGGGAGAAGGTGGATGTCGAGCAGATCTGGCAGGACGCGCTCGATGCCACGGCGGCCGCCGGCGAGTCGGCGGCGTCGGCTTCGGACGCGCCGGCCCGGCCCGTTCTGTCCTCCGACAACGGGTACGACACCGGGCTTGCGGACGGCGATTACAATATCGTCATGAATCTGTGGTGGGGGAACAACGGCGGCACATACAGGCTGTATGAGAACGGCGAGCTGATCGACACGCAGACTCTCGCGGAGCATTCGCCCGATGCGCAGTCCGCCGTCACTTCGATTGCAGGAAGACGGAATGGCACGTATCAATACGTGGCCGAGGTGACCAATGCGCACGGTTCCGTCCGCAGCGATCCCTTAACCGTTGCGGTGACGGATGCGGCTCCCGGCAAGCCGGTGCTGTCCGCCGACAACTGGGACGGCGACGGCAGCTACACCGTGACGATGAATCTGTGGTGGGGGACGAACGGGACGGTATATCGGCTGTATGAGAACGGCGAGTTGATCGATTCGCAGCCGCTGACAGCCGCGACGCCGAACGCGCAATCGGCATCGACCGCGATTGCCGGGAGGACGCCGGGAACGTACGCGTATCGGACCGAGCTTGCGAATGACGCGGGAGAGGTGTCCAGCGACACGATAACCGTGACGGTGAATCGGCCGTAATGCCGTAGGTCACCGTAGGTCAAGCGGTGCCGGGTGGGCCATTCATCGGAATCCGAGGCCTCGGAGCCTGAGACCTCGGAATTCGAATCCTCGGAATTCGAGGCAGCGGAACAGGGGGGGGGAAGACATTGAAGGATAAGGTTGTGCTGATTAGCGGCGGCGGCTCGGGCTTCGGCAAGGCGATGGCCGTGCGGTTCGCGCGGGCGGGCTGCCGGGTGTTGATCTCGGGGCGGCGGCCGGAGCCGCTGCGCCGGGTCGCCGAGGCCATTCGCGCAGGCGATCCCGCCGCCGACGCGGAATGGATTCGGGCGGACATGTGCCGCGGCGAAGATGCGGAGGCAATGGCGGCCCGGGCGATGGAACGGTGGGGCCGAGTGGACGTTATGATCAACAACGCCGGCAGCGGCGTGCGGATTGCGCCGTTCGACACGTATACGGCGGAGGAGATCGACACCTTGGTGAGCGCCAATCTGATGACGGCGATCCATGGCTGCCGGGCGGTCATTCCGCTTATGAAGCAGCAAGGCTTCGGCGTGATTCTGAACGTCGCGTCCGCATGCGCGAAGCACGCGTGGCCGTCCTGGAGCGTGTATACGGCGGCCAAGATGGGCGTTCTGGGGCTGAGCCGCTGCCTGTACGGCGAGCTTCGCCCGCACGGTATCCGCGTAGGAACGCTCATTCCCGGCGCCGCGCCGACCGAGTTCTCGCAGGCGGCCGACGCCGTCTACGGCTTGGAGGGCGACTCGCTGAAGGCGGAGGATGTGGCGGAGGCCGCTTATTTGATGGCCTCTCTGCCGCAGCGCGCGATGATCGAGGAATTGATGATCTGGGGAACCAACCAAGAGGTCATTCCGCTGTAAGCGGAGGAACGGGGGAGCGAGCAATGCGGGTCGGAGTAGGCGAATGGGGGTTTCGCGAATTGCCTGTGGAGGAACATTGCCGAATGGCTTCGGCGCTTGGATTCTGCTACTTGGAGCTGGGCATCGGCGGCGATTATGCCGGGAGGCTCAGCCGGGAGATGAGCCCGGCAGACGCGCATCGGGTCAAGGAGTGCGTGAAGGATTACGGCTTGACGGCGCCGTTCGTCTGCCTGGAGAACGACTTCACGCTGGAGGATCGGTCGGATCTGCTGGAGATGATCGAGCGCACGAAGCGGGAGATCGCGCTCTGTCATGAGCTGGGGGCGACGCATGTCCGGCTGTTCACCGGGTTCGAGCTTGCAGAGCGGATGACGGAGGACAGGTGGCGTTGGCTGCTGGGGGCGTTCCGCGAAGCGGAGGCGCTGTGCGCCTCGTTCGGCATCGAGATCGCGATCGAGACGCATGGGCAGTTGACGCCCGAAGGCGAAGGCTTCGTCCACCGGCACACGACGTCGACGGATTGGGGCTCGCTGCAGCGGCTGCTGCGCGAGCTGCCGCCGCGGATCGGCATCAACTTCGATCCCGGCAACCTGAAGCCGGTCGGCGGCCGCCCGCTGACCGACTATGCCCGGCTGCTCGACGGCCGGATCAACTACTGCCACCTGAAGGACTGGAAGCGAACCGGCGACTGTTGGACGGCGTGCGGCGTCGGCGACGACGATATCGACTGGGACGCGCTTCTGGCCGCGATGAGCTACGACGGCGTCTATCTGATCGAATACGAGCCGACGCACGATGTGGAAGACGGCATCGTTCGCAGCCTGAACCATCTTCGCAAGCTGCGAACCGTAAGCATGCGCTGACGCGCGGCGGGAGGAAGGGACATGAATATGCAAGGACAAGAGCAGGGGCTGCGCGGGAGAATCGCGCTTGTCACCGGAGGCTCGCGGGGACTCGGCCAGGCGATCTCGGCCGCGCTGGCGGAGCAGGGCGCGCATGTACTCGTGAATTATGCTCGGAATGAGGCTCAGGCTCAGGCCGTTGTCGATAGGATCGCAAGCCGTGGAGGCCTGGCGACGGCTCTGCGGGCGGATGTGACGGACGAGGCGGAGGTCGCCGGTCTGGCCGAGCGGATCGAACGGCAACTGGGACGACCGGCGGACATTCTCGTCAACAACGCCACCGGTCCGCAACCGATGCTGCCGCTTGAAGACAGCGAATGGCAGGATTACATGGACCAGCTCGTCTTCTTCGTGAAGGCGCCGCTGCTGCTGGTCAAGGCGCTGCTGCCGCATTGGAAGTCGCAGCGATACGGCCGCATCGTCAATATCGGCAGCGAGGTGGTGCAGCTCGGCAACGCGAACTTCTCGAGTTATGTCGCCGCTAAGTCCGCGATGATCGGCATGACCAGGTCCTGGGCGAACGAGTTGGGGCGCAGCGGCGTGACCGCGAATCTGGTCGCGCCGGGATGGATACCGGTGGAGCGCCATGCAGGGACCTCGTCCGAGGAGCTGGATGCGTATGCCGCCGGCGTGCCGCTCGGCCATATGGGCGAGTCGGCGGATATTGGCGCGGCGGTGGCCTTCCTGGCTTCCGACGCCGCCAAATTCGTTACGGGACAATGCCTTGCCGTCAATGGCGGCAAGACGTTCGGAATTTGAGATCGCTGAATTTGAGATCAGGGAGATGGAGAGAACGATGCAGACGATTCAGACGGATGTGCTCATTGCCGGAGCGGGATCGGGGGGCTTCGGAGCGGCCATTCGGCTTGCCCGGGCCAATCCGGACCTGTCGATTACCGTAGTGGAGGCGATGAATCGGTTCGGCGGCAGCTCTACCGTCGGCGGCGTCAACTGCTGGGAGCCGGGCGTGGGCGGTCCGGGCATTCATTACGAGCTGTACGAGCGCCTGGCCCGGGAAGCCGCGAAGATCGGCATTGGCAAGTCCGAGCATGCGCCGACGGCGGCAGAGCCTTACGGCTTGTCCTTGATCGAGCCGGACGGAAGCTACGAGCGCACGCTGCGGCGATCAGCGCTGGACGGTGCCGAGTGGCGCCGGGTGCACTTCGAGCCGGACGCGATGGGCGCAATGATGGAGACCATGCTGCGGGAGAGCGGCAATGTCGCTATTCTGTACGGGACGAGGTTGACGGACGCCGTGCGGGACGGACGCGTTATTCAATCCGTTCGGGCGGTTCATCTGCGGACGGGGGAGACGACGGAGTACCGGGCCCGCTATTATATCGACTGCACCGGAGGCGTGCATCTGGCGAGAATGGCCGGCTGCCGGACAGCTTACGGCGAGGAGAGCAAGGAAGCTTATCGCGAGCCGTCGGCGCCCGCGTCGGCCAGTCGGGTGGTCAACGGGGTTACGCTCCTCTATCGTCTGACCAAGCGGGAGGCTCCGGCCGCCGCGCAGCCCGAGCCGCAGGCGGATGAAGAAGCCCGGAGCTGGATGGAGCGCATGCGCCCCGTCGCCGCGATCGGCGCGTACCCGAACGGCGATTGGAATGTGAACGTGCTGCCTGTTATGCAGGGGCAGGAGTTCCACTCGCTCTCCTATGAGGAAGCGATGGACATCTGCCGCCGGCGGATCGGGGCGCATTGGCAGAAGCTGCGCAAGCTCGACTTCTTCGCGGATTATCGGCTGCGGGAGACATTCCCGCTGGCGGGCATCCGCGAATCTCATCGGCTGGTCGGCCGGCACGTGCTTCGCGAGCAGGATGTGCGGGCGGGATTTCTCCGCCAGGACAGGCGGGAGGAGTTGATCGCTTATGCCGATCACGCGCTGGACACGCACGGGGAGTCTCATATCGACGGCCCGAACCTGAAGGAATTGGCCATGCCGTACGGCGTTCCGCTGGACTGCCTGCTGCCGCAAGAGCTCGACAATCTGATCGTCGCTACGCGCGGCGCCTCCTTCACGCATATTGCCGCCGCGTCGTGCCGCTTGTCGCGGACGATGATGGCGCTTGGCGAAGCCGCCGGGATCGCCACGGCAATTGCGGTTGAGGCAGGGACGGGGTATTCGGCGGCAGACGCGGGTCTGATCCGGGAACGGCTGCAACTGCCCGCGTTCGAGGAGAAGCTGAAGCGGGAATGGGGGCTGGTCTGAGATGGCAGTCGACGCTTCCCCCTTCGCCACAGGAGCGGGCGATGCGGTGCGGGAGCGGGAAGGGTTGACGGTGCGCGAGACGTCTCCGGCCTCGCTCGCCGTTCGCGTCGAGCCCGGCTGGCTGGTTACGGCGGAGGGGGTTCGGGCGGAGCTGCGCGAGGAGGCGATACTGCCGATTCGCCCCGGCGGCGCCCGTTCGCATCGCAATCAGCAATATGTGCTGAGAGGAACGGCCGAAGCCGGGCCGGCGGGGTGGAACGGCGACGATCTCAGGGGCAGCGGCGGAGCGCCTTACCAGCGAATGGTGCCGGGCTCGCTTGTCGTCCGCGACCGGGAACGCGGCGAGCTCTGCATCGAGGGCGAGGACTACATCGGCGATTCCTACTGGGGGACGATCAAGGCCCGGGCCGGCGGCAAGCTGGCCGAAGGCACGCCGCTGTCGCTCGACTACGAAGCGTACCTCTGCCGCTATGACGCGGTGGTGCTGGCCGAGGACGGCAGCGTTCGCATCGTCGAAGGCTCCACGGAGCCGCAGGAGCAGCGGGAGCTGCTTCTGCCGGACCCGCCTCGTGCGGCGGACGGCATCGTGCTCGCGCATGTGTTCACCGGCTGGGGGAGAGAGGCGATCACGTCCGGGCGCATTGCGCTGGAAGGCGCCAGTGCCGGTGCCGAAGTGACCGGCGTTTACCGCGACATGACGCCCCGCACTTACGAGGTGGAGGTGACGGCCGTCGATGCCGGGCGGCTGACGGCGGTCATTGCAGCCGGCGGCGAAGATTACGGCCCGGTCCTCCGGGGCGGGGAGCAGGTGTGGAGAATGGCCGCTCCGGCGACGATCGATCGCGGCGAGGAGCTGCCCTTGCTGCTTGTTACCGCCTACGGCCGAACAGCCGATTGGGGACTTGGCCTGCGCCCGGGGCCGGACACGATGCCGGGCGACCGCTTCATCGTTCGCGCCGAGCCGCGGATGATCTACAACCTGGCCCTTCCGGGCGGCAGCGATCCTGTCGGCGCCATTCCCATCCGCGGCTTCGATCGGCTGCGGCGGACGCTGGGCAAGCTGGCGACGGGCGAGCCGGTGCTGATCGCGCTGTTCGGCGAGAGCACAACCCGCTGGGGGCATTGGCCCTATGCGCTGCGCGACGGGCTGGAGAAGCTTGGCTCGTCCCGTGTGATGACGGTTAATGCGGCTGTCGGCGGCGAGAACTCGATTCGCGGCAGCGGCAGGCTGGAAGCCGAGGTGCTGAGCCGTCGGCCCGACCTGGTCATCGTGGAATATATGATCAACGACGCGACTCTCGGCCGGCCGAACGAGTCGGAGCAGGCGATGCGCGGCATAGTCCGCCGCATCGCAGCGACGGGGGCGGATTGCTTGATCGCGACCCACAACGGGATGAATCCGCTGTTCTCGGCCAACGGCTCCGCGCGCAGCTTCAGAAGCTACCATGAATTGTACGAGCGGATCGCCGACGAGGAAGGCTGCGCGTTCGCCGGAGGTTACGCTCTATTCGAGAAGCTGGAGCACTTCGGCCGCTGCTTCCTGACCGAGCTCAAAGGGAATATGATCAACCACCCTTACGGCAACGTCGATCCCCGCTGGGGGGACTTCGACGAAGCCGTTGCCAACGCGATCTTGCGCGGTTTCGCCGAAGCGCTGCGGCGGGACTCGGCGCAGGAGCCGCTCGATTAGGGACATGGAATCGTTGTGCCGCCCCACTCTAGAGGGTGAGGCGCCTCGAAATAGATGTGAAAATCCACATTGGCGCGGCACGATAGCGGGCAGTTTGGTTGATTCTATGTGAAAAATAGCATCCATGGAGAAAATTCCGGCTCGAATTGCCGTATGTATGCGAAAAACCACATAAAACGCTGCGATCCTCCGCCGATCCAAGCTGACGAATGTGAAAAACCGCATAAAATCGCAAGAGTAACCCTCACGCCCTCGCGCCCTCACGCACTCTCCCCGAGCAAGCGCTTGTAATCGCGCTTCATGATGCTCCGGATCAGCGTCGGCCAATCCTTGTTGGGAGGGCAGTACTTGCCGGAGATGTCCTCGATGGTCGAATAGCCGTCGCCGATGTAATTGTCGGAGATGAGCTTGCCGAACCGGCGGACGCTGTCCGCCTTGGTCTTGAAGCTGAGGTAGCCGCCTTTGCCGTTGCTCAGGCCGAACAGGTTGTTCTTGCGGTCCGCCAGCTTGCTTGTTCCGTTGCCGCTCTCGAGCTTCATGACCGCGATTGTGAAGAACGCGTTGATCCCGTAATCCTCCTCGATCGCGAGGATGGCCTTCTCGAGGCCGTGGCCGAGCAGCTCGGTATTGCCGAAGAGGAGTTCGATCGCATCCGCGGTGAGGCCGGAAGCGGACTCGACCTCGGAGAGGGGGAGGGAGACGCTGATTGCCGTCGCTGCCGGCTTGCCGCCTCCGGAGGCCGAACCGGTCGAACCGGCGGAACCGGCCGCAGCGGTCGCCGCCGGCTTGCCGCCTCCGGAGCCTGAACCCGAACCCGCCGCCGCTGCAACAGTATAAGACAGCGTCTTGACCGCCGCGGCGGGCTTCGCTGCTGCGACGAGCCGGGCATAGGCGCCGTTCACGTACCCGGCGCCGCCGGACAGCTTGAGCCAGCCTCCGTTGACGGTCGCGTCGGCCTTCAGCACGGTTCCTTGCTTTACGACTTTGACAATTCGGGCTTGGGCGTTGGGGGCTTCCCGGACGTTAAGAAGGTTAACGGTCGTCAGGTACGTGGCGGCCGATCCCGCGGAATCGGTCGTTTCGGCGCCGGCGGCGCGAGCGTGGGCGAATAAGAGAACAATCAGCGAGACAAGGATAACGAAGGCGTATCGTGCCGGGGCATTATCGCCGAGGCTGTCGCTTCTTAGCATTCGAACACTCCTCGCGGTTGGATTGGGAGACAAGCTACCCTGATTGTAAGGCGAGGCGGATGCAAAGCTTGTCAAAGCCTCGTTCGCGATTCCGGCTAATCTTGTCGCAAAACCGAAAATCCCCCGACGAAGACGTCGAGGGAGAGAGATTTGCTCATTAAAACTTTCTCATTTATACGACTCGTGTGCGGCTTGTGCGCGGCTCCGGGCGCAGGCTACGCTCTGGTGTCGAGGAGCGCTCCGACCGGCGGATCGGCATAAAGCTTCAGGCGGAACGAGGTATAGATCGCGAATCGCCGCCGCCCTTCCTCGTTCAGCAGGGATTGCCGCACGGAGTCCGGGAGCGTCGCATCCGGGAACGGCGATTGCGCCGAACGGGATTGCCGCCGCGAGTTCCCCCTGTTCGAACGCTTCTCCCCGCTCGGAAGCGGATCTTCCTCGACGAACGAATAAACCGAATAGAGCGGAGCGACCCGATCAATCGGGAGGTCCGCTTGCCGCGGGCGCCACCACATTCGAGTTCCCCCTTTGCTTGGTCCATTTTTCGCAAGAGAAGTTAAACATATTTTACCACAGAAGGTGCGGGATGAATCATTGGATTCGGGGGAAAAGAAGGGGCGGCGCCGGCCGGGGAGGAACGATCAGAGCAGCAGCACCGCCTGAATCGGCTCGAGGGGCAGGATGACCTTCGTTCTCACGATCGGCTCGTCGAATGCCCACAGCGGCGCTTCCGGGACGTCCGGCTCCGAGTAGGCTTCGGCCGTCTTCGTCTGGGGCCTGGAGGCCCCGCGGACCCGTTTGCCGGAACGGCTGTTCCTGCGGGACTTCGGCCGGGCTCTGGGCTCGGCGTCCTCGCCGGAATCGTCGAACAACTGCCCGTTCAGCGTAACCTTATCCTTCGAGCAGCCCGTGAGCGTGCCGAAGTGGCGCGTCCCGTCGCTCATCACGACGCACACCGGCAAGCCGCGGAGCTGGAGCAGGTGTTCCTCGTCGGCAGGCATGTAATCGTCAAACATCGCTTCCACCCCCCTCGCTTATTGTTCAGAAGCAGTATATTCACCCGGGGGCGGATGCGTATGGACACGAACCTATTCTCACAGCGGCAATCGGGCCCTTGTTCCTGGTTCCAAATAGCAATGACTGGGGCATTATGGTAAACTCAAGGTGCAATTCAATCCTCAGACTAAGGAACGATGTGGACGATGACGAACAAGGGCATGGAAGCCTTAGCCGCCGACGGCGCGGTCTTCTTCATCTTCGGAGCGACGGGCGACCTGGCGCGCAGGAAGCTGTTCCCGGCTCTGTACAGCTTATATAAGGAAGGCAAGCTCGGCGAGAAGTTCGCGGTGGTCGGCTTGGCGCGGCGGCCCCGCACTCACGAGCAGTTCCGCGAGGACGTGCTGGAATCGATTCGCGAGTTCTGCCGCTACAAGGCCGAAGAGGGACAAGCCTGGAGGGAGTTCGCCGATCGGTTCAGCTACCAGTCGCTCGACATCGGCAGCGTGGAGGGGATGCGCCGGCTTAAGGAGAATACGGAGGAGCTCGAGTCCCGCTACCGCATTCCGGGCAATCGGCTGTTCTACCTGGCGCTGGCGCCGGAGCTGTTCGGCACGGTGTCGAGGAACCTTCGCGACGGCGGCCTGCTGGACAGCGAGGGGTGGCATCGGCTCATTATCGAGAAGCCGTTCGGCTACGATTATCCTTCGGCGGAGAGCTTAAACGAAGAGATACGCCAAGTATTCCGGGAAAATGAGGTGTTCCGCATCGACCACTATCTCGGCAAGGAGATGGTGCAGAACATCGAGGTGCTGCGGTTCGCCAATTCGTTCTTCGAGCCGCTGTGGAACAGCAACTACATCGCGAATGTGCAGATTACGCTGGCCGAGACGGTCGGCGTGGAGGAGCGCGGCGCGTACTATAACAAGTCCGGGGCGCTGCGCGACATGGTGCAGAACCATATGCTGCAGATGCTGACGATGATCGCGATGGAGCCGCCGAGCCGGCTCGATCCGGAGGACATCCGCGACGAGAAGGTGAAGGCGCTGCGTTCGATCCGCGGCTTCGGCTCGGAGGCGGAGGTCGGGGAGCGCGTCGTCCGGGCTCAGTATTCGGAAGGCGCGTCGCGCGGACAGCCGATCAAGGGCTATCGGGAGGAGGACTCCGTGCCGGGGGACTCGGCGACCGAGACGTTCTTCGCCGCCCGGCTGTTCGTGGACAACTTCCGCTGGGCCGGCGTTCCGTTCTACGTGCGCACGGGGAAGCGGCTGCCGGTCAAGTCGACGGAGATCGTCGTCGAGTTCAAGAATGTGCCCAGCGGCATTCTGTTTGCCCGCAAGCAGGAGCTTCGGCCGAACCTGCTCGTCATCCGCGTCAACCCGATGGAAGGCATCTACATCAAGATCAACGCGAAGAAACCGGGCAACGACATGACGGTGCAGCCGGTAGCGATGGAGTTCTGCCAGAGCTGCCAGATCGGCATCAACACGCCGGAAGCGTACGAGCGGCTGATCTACGACGCTGCGCGCGGGGACCACACGTACTTCACCCGCTGGGACGAGCTGGCGGTCGCTTGGAAGCTTGTCGACCCGATCGCCGCGGCATGGAAGAAGGGGACGGACGATCTGCGCTTCTATCCCGCCGGCTCGTGGGGACCGAAGGAAGCGGAGAAGCTGCTCGAGGACGACGGGTTTTTCTGGTGGCCGGTGAACGGGCAGGAGGAGGACAACGTCATCTGGGTGAGCAACGCGGGGAAGTGAAGGGTACGCGCGGGGCGGGACGCATTCGGAAGAGAATCGTTCGGAAACGAAGCGTTCGGTAGATAATCGTTCGGAGTCGAAGGAGTCGGCGGATGCCGGCTCTTTTTCGTCTGAATATCGCGGGATGGCGGCGGGGGCGGTGGACATCGGTGAATGGCGATGGCGGTGAATGTCCGGTGGGTATCGCTGGATGTTGCCGGATGACGGGAATTCTGGATGGGAGAAGCCGGGTGGGGGGAGCGGAGAGGTGTACAACGACCCCGACGAGCCGGTTAGCGGAGCCGATGAGCGGAAAACCCGCCTATCGACTATTCATTCCACTTGCCATCCCGCCAGCGCCCCTCCCGCCTGCGCCCTATTCCCTCTGGCGGCATTAGGTCTCTTCTCCCTTTCGTTCAGGATAAGAAGATGCAAGGTGGACAAGCTGACCCAAGAGCAAAGGGCATGATCGCCAAGCGGAGGTTCCTGATCCAAGGGGAGAAGAGGCATAAGGGTTTAGCAGGGGGATCAAGTTTTGTGATATCCATAATATGGAACCCTCTTGCCGCCATGCCGACCGCGCTGGGCCGGTGCTAGGCGGTGGCAGGACTTTTCGGTCTCAATCCGGTACAGACCGCCATTAGCCTCGCGTTTGCCTCCCCTCCGCGCCGATGAATGTGAAAAACCATATAAAAGCGAAAAAGGAATCAAACGGGAGGAGGCGGAGGTGGAAAATGTCCGGTTCGGAATGAAATTTTCCGAATTTTGCTCTTGGCGGTGCCGAAACGGTTGGCAAGAGGGGCGACGGATACTAAGATAAAGCTTACCTATATAGATGAAAAGGCTTACATGTTGAGGGGGCATTCCGATGCGTCTGGTCAAGGCTCGATTCCCGAGCGTCAGGACCGTCTTCGCGAGATTCGTTATCCATTACGTGATCCTGTTGCTCGTTCTGTCGTGCGTGGGAGCGTTCCTCTACCATCGTTCTGTGCAGTATGCGGAGAGAGAAGAGATGGAATCCGGCATTGCGAAGCTGGAGAAGAGCCAGGAGCTCGTCGATACCCGGCTGAAGGAAGTCGAGAGCTTGATTACGCAACTGTCGCTGGACACTCGCATCCGACATTTTCTCAGCGCGAAGCAGCCCTACTCCGGGGACGATATGTTCCGGATCAAGGAGATCTCCGACAGCCTGGCCACCTACAAGATCAGCAACCGGCTTATTCGCGACATCTTCCTCTACTTAAACAATGAGACGCTGATCTCCTCGATTCTGCCGACGACGAACCCGTCCATTCTGTACGGCAAGCTGCTTACGTACGACGGAGTGGACTACGAGGGCTGGCGGGAACGGCTGTTGGGCGCGTACCATTATTCCGAATACTGGCCGGAGACCGGCGTGCAGCTTGTCCAGGACCGCTCGGAGACGCTCACCTATGTGCAATCCGTTCCCATCGGGGCCGTGCATACGTACAAGGGGGCTCTTGTCGCGCTCATCGACGCCGACGAGGTTCGCAAGCTGCTGGCTACCGTCGTGGATGACGGGCAAGGCTGGTCCTATGTCGAGGACGCGGACGGTGCTGTCGTCACGGAATTCAATCGGCCCGGAAGCGAGAGCGGGAGCCTGCGCTTGCCGGAGGGAGACCGCGGCTACGTCGTGCGCCGCTGGCAGGGCGAGAAGATGCTCGTCATGTACGCCGTGTCCGAGCAGAGCGGCTGGAAGTTCGTGACTGCGGTGCCATACGAATCGATCATCCGCAATGTGCACTATATCAAGACGATGTACCAGACGACGATGGTTGTCGCGATTGTGGCCGGTCTGTTTATCGCCGTGGCCTTCTCGTACAGCAGCAGCCGGCCGATCCTGCAGATTATCCGCAAGCTGAAGCAGGGAATGGAGGGAGCTGCTCCTTCGGACAAGTCGGAATACGGCTTCCTGGAAGGCACGATTACGCAACTGCTGGCCAACCGCGAGGCGATGCGGGCCGATCTGACCCAGCAACAGGAGCTTGTCCGGGCGACCTTCCTCGAACGGCTGCTGCGCGGAGGCTTCTCCAGGGAGAAGGAGATCGACAGCGTTCGTTCGTACATCGGGTTCGATCTGCCGGAGGGAGAGTGTCTGGCGGTCCTGATCGCGATCGATGCCGGCGGAGAGGCGGACGTCTCGCACGGGCTGCTCGAACGGCTCGATACGGCGAAGGTGCTCGTCAGACACCTGCTCACAGAGAAGCTGGCGTGTCCGCTGAAGGATTACAGCATCGATCACGACAAGCTGGCGGTGCTTCTCAGCACGGAGGGGCTGGCGTGGGAGAACGTGCGCGGGGAGCTGGCCGCCGCCGTCCAGATGACGGCGGAGCTGCTGCGGCGTTCCTGCGGCATGGACATCCGGGTGGGCATCGGCAGCCCTTGTCCGGGCTTGATCCAGATCCGCAGTTCGTTCGAGGAAGCGTCCCGGGCGCTGGATACGCTGAGCGACGGTCCGCCGGGGACAGTGTCCTTCTATGTGGAGCTGGAGCGGGAGAAGGACGACTATTATTACCCTCTCGACGTGGAGACTCGCCTGATCAATCTGGTCAAGGCGGGAGACCGGCCCGAAGCGGAGGCGGTCCTCGACCAGTTGCGGAGGAAGAACGTCGAGCTCGCCTCGGGCGGCGCCGTCGCCGCCACGATCGAGCAGCTCGCATTCGAGATGAGGGGGACGGCCGTCAAGCTCAGGAAGAGCCTCGCCGCGATTCCGGCGAGAGGCGACCGGGACCGCGATCGGGACCGCGACCGGGACCGCGACCGGGATCGCGACCGGGATCGCGACCGGCCGGATTGGTCAATCGAGAGCTTGCGCGGCGACCTCTCGATCGACGAACTGTTCGGTCGGGCGGAAGCCCTATTCTTCGCGATGTGCGCGTGGGTCGGCGAGCAGAAGAACGATCGCCAGAAGGCGCTTGCCGAGCGGATGCTGCGTCTGGTCGAGGAGCATTACCCGGAGGACGATTGGTCGCTGTACAAGTTCTCGGAGGAGCTGGGCATGACCGAGAAGTATGCGTCCCAACTGTTCAAGGATCTGACGGGGCACGGCTTCAGCCAATACCTGGAGCTGCAGCGAATGGAGCAGGCGGAACGGCTGCTGCGGGACCCCGCCGTCTCCGTGAGCGACATCTCCCGCATGTGCGGCTACGCGAACCCGAATACGTTCTACAAGGCATTCAAGCGCCGCTTCTCCGTCAGTCCCAGCGTGTACCGCGAGAACATGCCGGGCGAGTGAAGGTGTCTGCGGGGGATATCCCATAGGAATAGCGACAGTCAGGGAGAGAAGACAGAGCCCTGGACTGTCGCTGTTTTGGTGAACCGACGTCTTCGTTCGAGTGGAACACTTGGTACGGCGCAATTATTTCTCCAACTCATAGCGGGTCGCGATAATGCCCGACTTGAGCGTTCGGCTGGTCAGCAGCTTGAGCCTGATTTTCTCGATGCCGCCGTCGAATGCCGATTTTCCGCTGCCCAAGACGACCGGACATATCGTCAGCAAGAATTCGTCGATCAGTCCAAGCTCAAGCAGCGTTTTCGCAGCTCCCGGGCTGCCGAAGATAACGAGATTTTGGCCAGGCTGCTCCTTGAGCGCCTTGATCTCCGCTGCGATGTTGTCCTTGATCAGCATCGTATTGTTCCATTCGGCCTTGTCCATCGTGCTGGAGATGACGATCTTCTTAACATCCTGCAGCCATTGAGCATGCTCCATATCGTGCTTCGACGCATTGGGATCATCCAGCGCCATGGGCCAGTAGCTCTCCATCATCTGATACGTCGTACGTCCGTAAACGGGAGATCCGACTTCGGCCACGACCTCCTCGGCGTATTTCTCCAATTCCTCGTTGTACGGAATCCAATCCAGTCCTCCGTTCGAGTCTGACGCATACCCATCCAGCGACACATGCATGAACAATACGAGTTTTCTCATGTCCGTTTCTCCTCCGATTTCGAATTTATCTTGTCCTGCCGATACATACACTATAAATCATTACGTTGCGTAAGGTTCAAGGGGAATGCGAATTTATTTTTAGTAATTTCGTCGAATAGAGCAGCTAACTCAATAAATTTTTCGCCCCAACCACTGGCAATGGATATTTCTTGGAATGAGCCCGTTGGAGCGAACAAAATGTTAAGTTCAGATATTACTTTATTATCTCCAAGTTCGACCCAATCTTTGAGCTCATCCAATGTTTTGAGCACATTCTCGACGGAATCGAATTGCGACTATATGACATTGGTAGTTGGCGAATCGATTAAAATCCTCATCTCGCCTAACAACCTCAGTAACTCATTGATATTCCGCAATCTGAACCACTCCGATAATGACCACTCCAATAATAGATTTGGCCTGCCCTTTAGTGAATAACGGCAGCCGCGCGATTATTGGTTGCAACAATTCGCGTATTAGCATATTAGCCCCGCCGGCCGGGTCGAGCGAATAAGCATGAAATTTCGACTACATTTTGCGGCCGGGACCCAAAACGAGCGAATAAGCCTGAAATTTCGATTACATTTTGCGATCTGCGGCCGGATCGAGCGAATAAGCATGAAATTTCGACTACATTTCGCAGTCTGGACCAAAAACGAACGAATAAGCCTGAAATTTCGACTACAATATAGCTGCCTCATAGATGCCATCTCATAGACCCCATCCACCGGAGCCGCTCCCCAAGTCATCGACTTGAGGGCGGCTCCTGCTTCGTTCCTTGGCCGGATTCGGGCATTATTCCGGCCGGGAGGACGGATTCCGGGCCCGGAATCGGGATATCGTCATGCCGTCCGACCGATATCCACTTTCGGCGGCTTCGTTCGCCGTGGTACGTTGGGCTCGGAACGGGAGCGCCGTTCCCGAAGACCGACAGGAGGATCGAAGAACATGAGACACACAAGCGCCGCATCCGGGCCCGGGCGGACCGCCCGGACATGGAGGGAGCTCCGGACCAACTATCAACTTTACGCGATGGTATCCGTTCCTGTTATCTGGCTGATCGTATTTATGTACGTGCCGATGTACGGCGTTCAGATCGCGTTCCGCAACTTCCGTGCAGTCGACGGCATTACGGGGAGCCCGTGGGCGGGGCTGAAGTACTTCCGCAAGTTTTTCCACGCATACGATTCGGCCTCCATCGTGCTCAACACGATAGAAGTGTGCTTCTACACGCTGCTCGCCGGATTCCCGATCTTCGTGCTGCTGGCGCTGCTTCTGAACAATGCAAATAGCAAGCGCTTTCGGAAAGCGGTTCAAATGTCGACCTTCGCGCCGTACTTCATCTCGGTCACGGTTGTCGTCGGCATGCTACACCAGTTCCTGTCCACGCAGGATTACGGAATTATCAATCGCATCATCGTCTTCTTCGGCGGCCATCCGATTCTGTTCATGACGGAGCCGGGATGGTTCAGCACAATCTACTCGTGGTCGAACATCTGGCAGGGGGCGGGCTTCAACGCGATCATCTACATCGCCGCGCTGTCGTCCATCGATACGTCGCTGTACGAGGCGGCGGTCATGGATGGGGCGTCGAGGCTGCAGCGGGTGCGCCACATCGATCTGCCGGGCATTATGCCGACCGTCGTTATCACCTTCATTCTGGCGATCGGGCAGGTCATGAATCTGGGCTTCTTCGACAAAATCTACCTGATGCAGAACTCGCTGAACCTGGACCGCTCCGAGGTCATCTCGACTTACGTGTACAAGACGGGTCTCGCGGCATCGCTGCCGAACTTCTCGTATGCGGCCGCCATCGGCCTGTTCAATTCGGCGATCAACTTCGCACTGCTGATTGCCGCCAACCAATTCGCCAAGCGCATCAATCAATCGAGTCTATGGTAGCCAAGGAGGCTGGTCCGATGAACAACGTCCGCGAGACGGGAGGGGACCGCTGGTTTGCGTTCTCCGTGTATTTTCTGCTGTCTGTCGCTCTTGTCGTTACGCTCTACCCGATCGTCTACATCGTCAGTTCGTCCTTCAGTTCGCCGTCGGCGGTGACGTCGGGCAAGGTGTGGCTGTGGCCCGTTCATCCGAGCCTGCAAGGCTATTCGGCCGTGTTCCGTTACGCCGGAATCTGGCAAGGCTTCTACAATACGCTGATCTACACGGTCGGAGGGACCTTGATCAGCGTCGCGCTGACGGTGCTGGCCGCGTACCCGCTCTCCCGGCCGGACTTCAAGGCGCGCAACCCGATTCTGTTCCTGTTCACGCTGACGATGTTCTTCAGCGGAGGGTTGATCCCGACGTATCTGCTCGTCAACCAATTGGGGCTGTACGACACGAGATGGGCCATCATTCTGCCGTCGGCGCTGGCCGTGTACAACCTGATCATCACCCGCACCTTCTTCCAGACGGGCATTCCTCCGGAATTGCTCGAGGCCGCGAAGCTGGACGGATGCGACGACTTCACGTTCCTTCGCCGCATCGCGCTGCCGCTGGCCGGGGCGATTCTGGCGGTCAACGCGCTGTTCTACGCGATCGGCTACTGGAACAATATCCAGAACGCGCTGATCTACCTGAAGGACAATGACAAAATGCCGCTGCAGATGATTCTCCGTTCGATCCTGATCCAGAACCAGATCGACCCGAGCATGACGTCATCGATGGACACGAAGGCGCTGGCGGAGCGGGCGAACCTGCGCGAGCAACTGAAGTATGCCTTGATCGTGGTGTCCAGCCTGCCGGTTATCTTGCTGTATCCGTTCGTGCAGCGCTACTTCGTCCGCGGGATCATGATCGGCTCGATCAAGGGATAGCATCTAGAGCCGGATGCGGGCATCGATCCTGCCGCTCGCCGGGCATTCCATTCCGTTAAGGAGGTGAGGCTACCCCGCATCGCGAAGCTCGGGGGATACGCGTTGGCTGCATGAAGTTGGCTGCATGAAGAGGTAAGATGAGGAGAGCACACACGGGAATAATTCCATTAAACGGAGGGGTTCGGACGATGAGAAAAAGATTAATGACGCTCGCGGCGGCACTGATGGCGCTGGCCATGCTGCTGGCGGGCTGCAACGGGTCCAACAACAAGGCTAACGGGAACGGGGAGGCAAGCGCATCGTCCGGGGCGACGACGGCGGCCGACAACTTCAACGAGCCGGGCACGTTCCCGATCGTCAAGAACGAGGAGACGCTGACGGTGTGGGCAAGTCCGCCGAGTTGGATCGGGGACCTGGACGACAACTGGTTCACGAAGTACTTCGAGGAGAAGACAAACATCAAGATCAATTGGGTGCGCGCGAACATGGAGGACTACAGCGACAAGCTGAACCTGCTGCTGGCGAGCAACAGCGACCTGCCCGACGTCATTCTGTCCTGGGGGATCAGCAACGCTCAGCAGATCGCATACGGCTCGCAGGGGCTTTTCCTACCGTTGAATGATCTGATCGACAAGTATGGCACCGCTACCAAGCAGGTGTTCGATTACAATCCGATTATCAAGAGCACGATCACGGCTCCGGACGGCAACATCTACGGACTGCCCTCGATCAACGAATGCTTCCACTGCACCTACAGCCACAAGCTGTGGCTCAACCAGAGCTGGCTCGACAAGCTCGGACTGGAGATGCCGACGACAACCGATGAGTTCTATCAGGTGCTCAAAGCGTTCAAGGAGCAGGACCCGAACGGCAACGGCAAGGCGGACGAGATCCCGCTGACGCGCGGCTCGTGGCAGGGCGGCATCGACTACTTCCTGATGAACGCCTTCATCGACAACGAGGCCGGCAACCGGCTGATGCTGCAGGACGACGTGATCGTGCAGGCGCCGGTCCAGCCGGAATGGAAGGAAGGGCTCGCCTATCTGCACAAGCTGTACGCCGAAGGGCTGATCGATCCCGAGTTCCTGCTCGAGGACGACAACAAGGTCAAGATTCTGACCGGCACGGAGGAAGCGGGCAACAAGGTCGGCGCCGTCGCGAGCGGGAGCCTGAGCTGGGTCGACTGGAGCGATGCCAATCCGGTGAAGGAGGACTATGTTGCGGTTCCGCCGCTGACCGGACCGGGAGGCGTCTCGCTGGCGAAGGAATATGCCTTCGGCATGGGCGTCGGCAACTTCGTGATCACGAAGGCGGCCAAGAATCCGGAGCTGGCGATGCGCTTCGGCGATGCGATCTACCAGCTCTACCTCGACGGGGACTACAACCTCTACGGGGAAGAGGGCGACGTCTGGGTGAAGGCGAAGGACGGAGAAGTCGGCTTGGACGGCAGCCCGGCCAAGTACAACGTGATTAAGAGCGGGGAGCAGCCGAACAACTTCACATGGGGCAACGGGCTCAACACGTTCATGACGAACGAATGGCGCAACGGCCAGGTCGTCACTCCCGGAGTGTGGAACTCCGAGAAGATTCTGTACGACGAGACGAAGAACAAATACGAAGGCAAGGGGCCGGAGCAGGTGATGCCGGGCACCTTCATGATGCCGGAGGACGAGGCGACCGAGTGGGAGGAACTGAACAACGCGGTCATTCAGTACCTCGACGAGAGCGTGGCGAAGTTCGTTACCGGAAGCATGGATCTGGACAAGGACTGGGACAAGTACCTGACCGAGCTGAAGAAGATCGGGTACGACCGCCTGACCGAGCTGACGCAGCAGGCGTACGACCGGCAATACAAAGGCAAGATGTAGGCCGGAGTTATTGGCGCAGAGAATTAAGCGGGCTTGGAAAAGGATGCAATGAGGTTGGTCGAAGGAAGGGCGCAAGCCGCGCCCTTCCGCGATCGCGCCCGGGGCGGTTGGTCGATGGTTTTATGTGATTTAATACGAAAATTAAGTCTCGCTAATGGCGGTCTGTACCGGATTTAGACAGAAAAGTCTCGCCACCGTCTAGCACCAGCTGGCGCGGTCGGCATTTTGGTGAGTCGGCGAGTTGATTTCCACATTATGGTGACAAGAAAGGCGCTATCCCCCTTCTTAACACTTATGCCTCTTCTCCCCTTGGATCAGGAACCTCCGCTTGCCGATCATGCCCTTGGGTCTTAGGACAGCCCACCTCCTTATCCTGAACGAAAGGGAGAAGAGACCTAATGCCGCCAGAGGGAATAGACGCATGGGGGGCGATACCGGGCGGGATGGCAAGTGGAACGAACAGTCGATAGGCGGGTTTTCCTCTCATCTCCCTCTCCAACCGCCTCTTCGGAGCTCCGTTGTACAGGTTTCTCTACTAACTCCGCTCCTCCTGCCTCTCCGCAGTTGGCTTTTCATCACTGCGAATGGCCTCATACGAAAAATTTTCATTGTAGGGGGTGACAACTGTCCTTGTTGTCATAGTTGTTTTTAGCATAAATACGGTCGTCTGGGGCGGTTAGTCGCCGATTGTATGTGGTTTTTAGCATAAAAACGGTCGTCTGGGGCGGTTGGTCGCCGATTGTATGTGGTTTTTAGCATAAAAACGGTCGTCTGGGGCGGTTGGTCGCCTATTGTATGTGGTTTTTAGCATAAAAGCGGTCGCCGGGGGCGGTTAGGCGCCGATTGTATGCGGTTTTTAGCATAAAAGCGGTCGTCCGGGGCGGTTAGACGTCAATTGTATGTGGTTTTTAGCATAAAACGATCGTCTGGGGCGGTTGCAAGCAAGCATAGAGCGAGAGAGGAAGAAGACGGATGAACACATGGAGCAAGCTGGACGAACGATCGGTGCCGGCCTGGTTCGACGATGTCAAATTCGGCATTTTTATTCACTGGGGGCCGTATTCCGTGCCGTCCTGGGGGCCGAAGCGAGAGAGCGTGAACACGTCGGGAGAGGCTTATGCCGAATGGTACGGCAGCGCTGTGCGGCAGGAGGGAAGCGCTTACCGCGACTTCCACCGGCGAACGTACGGGGAGCGTGCGGCCTACGAGGACTTCGCGCCAAGCTTCCGGGCGGAGCTGTTCGACCCGCAGCGGTGGGCGGAGCTGTTCCGCCGCTCAGGCGCCCGCTACGTCGTGCTGACGGCCAAGCATCACGATGCCTTCTGCCTGTGGCCGAGCCGGCACGCCTGGAACTGGAACAGCGTCGACATCGGCGCGCACCGCGACCTGTTCGGCGAGCTGGCGGCCGCCGTGCGCGAGAGCGGCCTGCGGATGGGGGCGTACTATTCGCTGCTGGAGTGGTTTAATCCGCTCTACCTGAGCGATCCCGAAGCGTATGCGACGACCCATATGATTCCGCAGATGAAGGAACTGGTCGATGCCTATGGGCCTTCCGTTCTGTTCACCGACGGAGAGTGGGAGCACCCGAGCGAGACGTGGCACAGCACGGAGTTCTTAAGCTGGCTGTTCTCGCACCCGGACATCGGGGAGGAGATCGTCGTGAACGACCGCTGGGGACGGGAGACGCGGGGACGGCACGGAGGCTGCTTCACGACGGAATACGGCGAGGTCGGCTACGGGCCGGACGGGCAAGAGCTTCATATGAGCAGAGAGCGCAAGTGGGAGGAGAACCGGGGCATCGGCACCTCGTTCGGGTACAACCGCAACGAGACGCTGGACGATTACATGACGGAACGGGATGTCATTCACTTGCTTGTCGACACGGTCAGCCGGGGCGGCAATCTGCTGCTCAATGTCGGGCCGACGGCGGACGGACTCATTCCGGTCATTATGGAGGAGCGCTTGGCGCAGCTCGGCGAGTGGCTGCGGGTCAACGGCGAGGCGATCTATGGAACAAGCCATTGGCCGGAGCGACACGACTCCGATGCCGGCGTTCGCTATACGGTCAAGGGGGATGCCGTATACGCCATCTTCCTGCGTTGGCCGGAACGCGAGACGACGCTGACGGCTCCCGGCCTCGCCGGCAAGACGCGGGCGCGGATGCTTGGATTCGACGAGCCGCTGACCTGTCGCGGGGCGGCGGAAGGAGTAACGCTGGAGGTGCCGGTTGTGCCGCCGGAACGGCTGCCGTGCCGTCAGGCTTACGTGGTCCGATTCGATTAAGAGAGGGGAGCACAATGATGATAACGATGGCAGAAGGCAACGGGACATCGGAGCGGAGCGGGGCGAGAGGAGGAACGAGGGCGCTCAGGAGGCTGTCGGCGGTGCTCTTCGCCGCGGCGCTGCTGGGAGCGGCGGCGGCTCCGGCCGGGGCCGCCGTCTATCCGCGCGCTTCGCAGCAGCCGTCCCAGACGATCGATTACATCGATATGGAGGACGACGCGTTCACGCTCGGCGATCTGCTGACGGTCGAGTCGCTGCAGGGCATCGTCAACCGGGAGGAGCCGCGCATCTGGGTGCTGAAGAACCCGGTGCACATGTATGACGTCGGCCCCGGCTTCGATGCGAATTCGACGATGGTCGGCCGCGACTTCTGGTTCGACCGGCTGACGGGCTACACGAAGGTTCAGCATACCGACCCGCTGGAGCTCGTTCAGAGCTTCGCGACGGAGCTGGTGGGAGCGGTGCTCTACGATCCGGATATGCTCGACGTCTCCCCGGGAGCGAACGGGAACGCCGGCAGCTTCTACTACACGACGGACGACGATTCCCAGTATGCGGAGGCGAACAAGAGCTACCAGCCTGCGGAGACGATCGTGGCGCAGCTTAACGTAACGGCCATGCTGTGCGCCAAGTATGGGGCGATCGCGTTGACGGAGGATCAGCTCGACGAGCTGGAGGACGACTACGGAGTGACGCTGCCGGTGCTGGCCGACACCCGGACGCTGGATCTGAGCACGTGGCAAAAAAGCTACGACTACGCCATGGACAACCTGGATGAGGATATGCGGACGGATATTGTGGCGAACAACCCGAACTTCAGCCTCGCCATGTTCGACTATCTGATCGCGAACAAGATCTTTGTCGTCAATCTGAAGGGCGATCCGGCGGCGGGTACCGGCCTCAGTATGGCCGAGAAGGCGCTGACCGACGAGATTGCGGATCGGAGCGGGCCGAACACGCCGGTGATCGGCGTGTGGGGAGGAACGACGGACGAAGATGCGTTCGGCCGCTACTTCAATCCCAAGGGCAAGTTCTCCCTCGTCACCAGCGAGAGCTTCAACCTGAGCTGGACGAGCGGATTGCCCTCCGTCCGCCCCTCCGCGAGCGAGAGCAACCGCAATCTGACCTACGACCCATCGAAAACCTACATCAGCTTCACGGAAACCGACGGGGACACGCTGCTTTTTCTCCAGTATAAGTATCCGCACTGGTTCGGACTGGCCGACCGCGAGGAGTATCCGATCGCATGGGAGCTGGCTTCGACAATTCAGGAGATCGACCCTCTCGTCGGCCAATTCTACGAGGAGGAGCGGGGGGACAACGCCTACGTCAATCCCGTGACCGGTGTCGGCTATCTGAAGTACGCTCCGTCCGCTGCTTATCGGGACGATTACTTCGACCTGACGGACGATTATATGGATTACATGCGCTATCGTCTGCTGCGGACGATGAATTACGACCGGTTCGACGCGATCCCTTATACCGCCATTCCGAGCGTTGAAGGCGTGTTCGCGGGCTATGGGGGAGCCGATCCGCAGCGGCCGTCGGTCGCCGATCTGACGGAGACCAACTTTATGTACCTCGGCAAGCCGGTCTTCATCAATTATTCCTTCGCGGATGCGCAGGCGATCAAGGACTACGACGGAGGCGGGCCCGCCTTCTTCAGCGTGGCGGCGCAATACGTCAACACGGAGCTGCTGACGGACTATATCGATTCGCTGCCTGCGAGCTTCGTTGTCGTATCGCCCGGCGAACTGGTCGATCTGTACAAGCAATACGCCGAGGCGACGTTCTCGGACATCGACGCAGCCGGCTTCCTGGCCAGCTTCACGCATGACGAGAGCGGTTATCTGTATGCGGACGACGGCAGCTTCATCGCGGACGGCGATCATCGCGTGGCGGACGGGGCGGCGAGCTGGACGTACCGGTTCGATCTGGCGAACACCGCCGCATCGCTGGACTTGAAGCTCGACATCGCCAACAACTACAAGGTGGAGGTATCCACGGATGCGGCGAATTGGACGACGGAAGCCGTCGCTCCCGCGGACATTCATGACGCGAGCAACCGCGTTGCGCTCGATCTGGATCTCTCTTCGTATCTGACGAGCAACCCGGACAAGACGGTCTACGTGCGCTTCGGCGACGCCAGCCCGACGGACGGCTGGGGCGCGAGCCTGTTCGGCGTCGGCGTGAACGGCGACATTCCCCAGACGGCGGATCGCTGGCTGCTGACCGCGGGCAAGCAGCTTGGCTCGGGACAGTTCCTCGTCGCCCCGTCCGGCGGCTACAACCTGACGCTGCAGAGCGACGGCAATCTGGTGCTCTACAGCGGGCCGAATCCGGCGCAGAACACCGGCGTCGTCTGGCAATCCGGCGCCACCGGCACGACCGGCTCCTACTTCGCCATCATGCAGAGCGACGGCAACTTCGTTGTCTACAAGGGCACCGGGCCTGCGGACAACCAGGGCTATATGTGGTCGAGCGGCACCGGAGGCAGCGGGGCGAGCTACTTCTCGGTCGAGGACGACGGCAAGGTGTATGTCCACGAGGGAGCCGATCCCGATCACGAGAGCGGCGTCGTCTGGTCGCGCCCGTAAGGCTTGCTTAGCGGGAGCTCGCAGGAGTTCATAAATACACAGAATGGGCGAAAAAGCCGAGGAGAGAGGGAATACGATGCTGGACCGCAAGGAGGCTTACCTGGGGCTGCACTTCGATCTTCATCCGACGGAAGAAGACGACAGCCTGGGGGCGGACGTGACGAAGGAACAAGTCGGGCAGTTGCTGCGGCGCGTTCGTCCCGATTACATTCACTACGATTGCAAGGGCCATCCCGGCTATGTCGGCTGCCCGGTCGATACGGGCTGGGCGGCCCCCGGTATCGTGCGGGATTCGCTCGCCATCTGGCGCGAGACGACCCGGGAGCTCGGCATTGCGATGGGCATTCATTATTCCGGCGTGGTCGATCATCTCGCGGTGCGTCGGCATCCCGAATGGGCCAGCCAAGATGCCGGAGGGAGGCCGGATGCCGAAGCGACAAGCGTGTTCGGCCCGTATGCCGACGAGCTGATGATCCCGCAGCTTAAGGAGCTCGTTGCCCGCTACGGATTGGACAGCGTCTGGCTGGACGGCGAATGCTGGGGGGCGAAGCTTGATTATTCCCCCGCCGCCCTGTCCGCCTGGCATGCGGAGACGGGCTGGGACGATGCGCCCGTCAGCCGCGACGATCCCCGGTGGCTAAGGTGGAAGAGCTTCCATCGGGCGGCGTTCGAGGCTTATCTGAAGCATTGGACGGAGGAGCTGCACCGCTCCTTCCCGACGCTTCAGGTCGCCAGCAACTGGGCGTACACGACGATGAGCCCGAAGCCGGTCGCCGCCGGCATCGATTATATCTCCGGCGACTTCGACCCGATGCTGTCGGCGGATCGCGCCCGGACGGAGACGCGATACCTGAGCAACGTCGGCATGCCTTGGGAGCTTCAGGCATGGGGCTTCGACAATGCCGCCGGGCAGGAGGAGCTGCTGAAGACGCCGTGGCAGCTCAAGCAGGAAGCGGGCGTTGTGCTGATGCACGGCGGGGGCTTCATGATGTACTTCCTTCCCACGCGATCGGGATACATCAACGAACAGATCGAAGACGTCGCCGCCAAGGTGGCGGACTTCTGCCGTGCAAGGCAGCGCTTCTCCCATCGCAGCGTCTCGGTGCCGCAGGTGGCGCTGCTGCATTCGAGCGAGAGCCAGTTCGAGCGCTCCGACCGGGTGTTCACATGGTGGGGCACGCCGCTTGTCGAGCTGGAAGGGGCGCTGCACGCCCTGCTGGAGTCGCATTATTCGGTCGACATCCTGGCCGAGCATATGCTGGAGAACCGCCTGGAGGAGTTCGCGCTTCTGGTCATTCCCGACGCGCACGCGCTGTCCGACGAGTTCAGCCGCCGGGTGCTCGCCTATGTGGACGGCGGGGGCAAGCTGCTTCTGCTCGGCGAGCGCTGTGCGCGGCTGTTCGGCGAAGCGCTCGGGGCGGAGCTGCTTGGCGAGCCGGAGGCCGTGAATGCGCAGCTTGTCTTGCCGGACGGGCAGGTTGGAAAGTCTGGGGAGGAACGGAATGTCTGGGAGGCCGGGAAACTCGGGAACGGCGGCAAGGTCGGCAAGGTCGGCAAGGTCGGCTGTCCCGGCTTGTGGCAGCGCGTCGAGACGACAACCGCCGAGGCCGTCGCCGTCCGCTATCATGGCGACGGCGTCCACGGCCGCCATTCGTACCTGGATACGAGAAGCGAAGGAGTGTCCGCCGAGCATCTGCGCCATCGCGAGGAAGCGATCGCCGCGACGGTGAACCGTTACGGCAAGGGAGCGATCGCCGCCGTCTACGGCCCCGTCGCCGAGCGCTACTTCCATTCGCATCACCCGTCGCTCCGGGAATGGATTCGCCGGCTGGCGGAGCGTCTGTTCCCCGACCCGGCCGTGAGCACCGACGCGCCGTCCTGCGTCGATCTCTCGCTTCGCCGCACCGCGGACGGCGAGCTGTGCGTGCATCTGCTCAACCTGGCGAACATGCCGGTATCGAATCGGCGGGCTTACGCCGATTATGTCCCGCCGATCGGGCCGATCCGGCTGAGCGTTCGCCTGGAGAGCCCGCCGGCTTCCGTCTCCTGGGAACCGGACGGCGAGGAGCCGGCCTGGAGCTGGGCGAACGGCCGGCTGGAGGCGATCGTCGCAAGGCTCGACATTCACGGGGCGCTGATCATTCGCTCGTAGCTCTATCGGCAACATGAAGGGCCGCTTCGCCGGGTTGTCCGGCGGGCGGTTTTTTCGCGCGGGCTTGAAGAGGGAGGGGAGCGCTTCCCATGCGACAGCATCCATGGGATAATGGAAGGGTTACTTGGGCGCCAACAAGGAGATTAACGCTTATGCAGGGATACAACGTCATCATGGTCTACAGCCCCGACAGGCAGCGGCTGCTAATGTGCCGAAGGCGGAAGGACCCGTACAAGGGATTAAGCAATCTGGTCGGCGGCAAGATCGAGAGCGAAGAGTCCGGAATCGATGCGGCCTACCGGGAGCTGCGGGAGGAGACCGGCATTGGGCGGGACGATATTCGGCTGCGGCATCTGATGGACTTCACGTATTACTTGCAGAATTGTTGCGTCGAAGTGTACGTCGGCCGGCTGCGGCGGGAGGTCGAGGCGAGCGGCGACGAGAACGATCTGTATTGGTCCGATCTCGAGCGGGACTTCTTCGATCTGAAGCGGTACGCGGGCGAAGGGAATATCGGGCATATGCTCGAGCAGGTGAGAAGGAGTCCGGAGCTGCTGGACTAGCCGGAGGAGGCGAAGCGAATGGCTTCTGCATCGGGGAAGAAGCAGCCGGCGGCGGCACTGCCGATCCGGTTGTTCGAAGACGCGCCGTCGTTCGAACGGTGGCTGGAGGAGGAGCATGCCTCGTCGCCCGGTGTGCGGCTTCATCACGCGAAGAAAGGGTCGGGCGTCGCGACGTTGACCTACAACGAAGCGCTGGAGATCTGCCTGTGTTACGGCTGGATCGACAGCCAGAAGGAAGCGCACGACGACCGAACCTGGCTGCAGCGCTACACGCCGCGCGGGAAGCGGAGCATCTGGTCGCAGGTGAACAAGGAGAAGGCGGAGCGCCTGATCGCGGAAGGGCGGATGCGTCCAGCGGGACTGGCAGCGATCGAAGCAGCGAAGCAAGGCGGCGAGTGGGACCGGGCCTATGAGGCGCAGAGCCGCATGACGCTGCCGGACGACTTCGCGGCCGAGCTCGCCAAGAGCGAGCGGGCGAAGGCGTTCTTCGAGACGTTAAACGGGGCGAACCGCTTCGCGATCCTGTTCCGCATCGGGAACGTCAAGAAGCAGGAGACGAGGGAGCGGAAGATTCGCCAGTTCATCGAGATGCTGGAGCGGGGCGAGAAGCTTATTCCGTGATCGGTCATTGAACGAACAGAAGCCCTGACCGTCTGGTCAGGGCTGAGGCCCCTGTCCGCACTTGCTCAAGCTCTGCGGTTCGATCGGGCGTATGGTTCGGCTAAGCGGCGGGCCGCCCAGGGCAGGCGAAGCGAAGTTTGGATTTCGATTACAACATCTCGGAATCGATGATCCGCCAATGGAACTTCAGCAAGCAATCGAGGCGATCTTTGTCTTTGTTCATAAAGCATTCGATGACCTGTTGGTGTTCAGCATTTACTTCCAGGAGCACATGAGCCATCTTTTCCTTGTCTTCGCTTATGTAAGACTGGCGTATAAAGCCATTCTTTAACTGATGAATTTTCTCGATCAGCGTAGGGTTGTTGCATTTGAGCGTGTAAATCTCATGGAAATCATACTGATCTTGATAATATTCCGCAAAGTCCCTGCGGTTGATGTCATCGTTAATCTTATCGACAATACTCTGCATCCTGCTAAGCTCGTGCTCTCCGATGTGCTCGATAGCGAGCGAAGCGGCAAGTGCATCTAAAGCTCCAATAATTTGCGATACGTCCAACTTTTCTTTAGGATGAAAAGGTTTTACGATAAAGCCTCGTCTGGGGATGTATTCTAGTAGGTTGTCGTTCGTCAATTGGAACAGGGCTTCTCGTGTGGGTGTTCGGCTAATATCCAAAGTTTTGCAGATCTCGGCTTCGTTGATTTTTTGATTCGGCGACCAAGCGCCGTCCTGGATCTTAGATACTATATAATTATAGACATGGTCCTTTAGCGATTGGTATTTAGGTAGTTCCAACGGCGTGCCTCCTCTGAACCGCAACAATCTCACCTAATCCTATTATTGCATACCAACATATACTTAAACAGCATGTGTCCCAATCGAATAGTGATTGATCCAATGCTGTCAGTTTCTCGGATGGTGTAATGAGTCTATTTTTAATACTAACATTGGAACGCATGGACGACAATAATAAACTTTAAGATAATACGAAAATGCGTTTTCCATGTTACATAATATAACGCGAGGTTAGGGTATTTAATTTTGTCTTAAATGGTATTGTCGTCCACACCTCTCGGTGTTATAATACATTACACGAACGGAGTGTTGTACAATGTATATTGTATACGAGATGTCAGGTTTTCGCATCTCGCATTCTGTTTCCTAGAGAAAAGGAGAGATCAGAGGGAATGAAGAAAAGGTTAATTGCATTGACGGCGGTCATGGCTCTAGGGGTACTTGGAGCGTGTGGCAACAAAGAGAATAATTCCGCTTCGGAAACTCCGGCTTCAACTCCGTCCCCGTCGGCATCGCAAGGGAAGATCGTTGTCGGTACAAGCGCAGATTACGCTCCGTTCGAGTTCCACAAGACGATTGACGGCAAGGATACGATTGTAGGGTTCGATATTGCTATCGCGAAGGAGATCGCCCAGGATCTTAATGCTGAACTAGTGATTACAGATACCGATTTCGATGGACTTCTTCTGTCTTTGGATACGGGCAAGGTAGACTTTGTCATCTCCGGTATGAATCCGACCGAGGAACGCCGGAAGCAGGTCGACTTCTCGGATATCTACTATAACGCATCGCAAGGGGTTCTTGTGAGCAAAGAAACGGCTGATCAGTATAAGACGCCGGAAGATCTGAAGAACAAAAAAATTGG
The DNA here is from genome assembly GCF_004801405.1 of Cohnella fermenti. GTDB lineage: Bacteria > Bacillota > Bacilli > Paenibacillales > Paenibacillaceae > Cohnella > Cohnella fermenti. The sequence goes on along the minus strand of NZ_SSOB01000006.1, from coordinate 118,822 downwards.
CGTTCAGAAAGGAACCATTCAAGAGGATCTTGCCAAGGAAATCGAGGGTGCTCAACTAACGTCGTTATCCAAAATACCAGAGTTGGTGATGGAGATCACTAGCGGTCGTGTAGATGCTGTGATTCTAGAGAAGCCTGTGGCTGAGCAATACGCCAAGACGCAGTCCTCTACGGCGGTGTCGGATATTGTCATTGAACAGCCTGCGGACGAGACGGGTTTCGCCATTGCGGTGAAGAAGGGCGATGCACAACTGGTGGAGGATATTAATGAGACGCTAAAGCGGCTCCAGGATAATGGCGACATTGATCGTTTCGTCGTTGAAGCGAATGAATTGGCAGGAGAATAAAATGCAAAGGTAGATTACGATGAATTTCTCCTTTCTTACGGACCACTGGCAGATGTTTGCTCATGGTGCCTGGGTGACGCTGAAGCTTTCTTTTTTCGGTGTCATACTCGGCACCCTGCTTGGAATTTTTTTGGCCTTGCTAAGGTTGTCGGGGGTATGGGTGGCAAAGGCCGTTTCTTCGGCTTATGTGGAAATAATCCGAGGGACTCCCTTGTTCGTGCAAATATTGCTTATTTACTACGGTCTTACGGAGTTCGGAATAAACATGTCTGCTTTTATGGCAGGTGTTGTCGCTCTTACCGTCAACAGTTCGGCTTATATGGCCGAGGTGTTCCGCGGCGGGATCGAGGCGATCGATAAAGGGCAGACGGAAGCGGCGAGATCGTTGGGAATGCCGCGGGGAATGACGATGTACCACATCGTGCTTCCACAGGCATTCCGTAACATGTTGCCGGCCATTGGCAATGAATTTATTATCATCATTAAAGATTCTTCTTTGGTATCTACCGTCGGAATTGCAGAGCTTCTGTACAATGCAAGGACAATTCAGGGTTCGCTCTTTTTGACCTTCGAGCCGCTTCTTGTCGTAAGCGCCTGCTACTTTATCATGACCTTCACGCTCTCCAAGCTGCTGGGTGCATTGGAAAGGAAGCTGAGAACGAGATGATCAAGGTCCGGGAACTGCGCAAATCCTATGGTAAGCACGAAGTGCTCAAAGGGATAGATTGTACCATTCATCAGGGGGAAGTTGTAGTCGTTATCGGGCCGAGCGGATCGGGCAAGAGCACATTCCTGAGATGCTTGAATCGTCTTGAGGAGCCAAGCTCCGGTGAGATCATGTTTGAAGGTCGGCCGGTTGTCGAGAAGCAATCGGAGCTGAACTCGATTCGGCAGAAGATGGGGATGGTTTTCCAGCACTTTAATTTATTTCCCCATATGAATGTGATGGAGAATCTTACGCTTGCTCCAAGGAAATTAAAGAAGCTCTCGAGAGCTTCGTCGGAAGAGCTCGCAATCGGACTCTTGAAGGCTGTCGGCTTGGAAGACAAAAAACATGCTTATCCGAACAGCCTGTCGGGCGGTCAGAAGCAACGCATCGCAATTGCGCGGTCCTTGGCAATGGAGCCTGACGTCATCTTGTTCGATGAGCCCACCTCGGCGCTGGATCCAGAGATGGTTGGGGAGGTTCTTGACGTCATGAAGGGGTTGGCCCGGAGAGGAATGACGATGGTTATCGTTACCCATGAGATGGGATTTGCCAGGGAGGTCGGAGACCGCTTGCTGTTTATGGATGGGGGTAAGATTGTCGAAGAGGGAAAACCCAGGGATATTTTTGAAAAACCCGGGCATCCGCGCACCAAAGAGTTTCTATCTAAGGTGTTGTGAATCAGAGCAAGGGCGAAGGATTCTGAATCGATGAGATATGAGAGATGCAGAATCTTTTTTTTGAAATCATTTGTATATTGTATACAATATTTTAAAGGTGAGGAAAATGAACTATTCGAGGACGGTAATCGCAAGAGTTGAGAAATACGGAGCACGCAATTATTTGCCCCTGCCTATTGTTATTGCCAGGGCCGAAGGTGTATGGGTGGAAGATCCGGAGGGCAATCGGTATATGGATATGTTAAGCGCCTATTCCGCTCTTAACTTGGGTCACCGGCATCCCAGAGTTATCCAAGCGTTAAAGGAACAAGCCGATCGGGTAACGTTGACCTCCCGGGCGTTCCACAACGAGGAGTTGGCTTGCTTCTATGAGAAATTGGCGAATTATACCGGCAAATCAATGATACTGGCAATGAACACGGGGGCTGAAGCGGTTGAAACTGCGATAAAGGCCGCTCGCAGATGGGCATATAGGTACAAGGAAATTCCTGCTGACGCGGCCGAGATCATTGTTTGCGAGGGGAACTTTCATGGCCGGACGACGACAATTACGTCGTTCTCTTCCTCCGAAGAGTACAAACGTGATTTCGGCCCCTTCACGCCTGGATTCAAACGAATACCGTATGGAGACATTGAAGCGCTTGAACTGGCGGTGAACCGTAATACTGCCGCGCTTCTGCTGGAACCAATTCAGGGTGAAGCCGGAATTGTTATTCCCCCTGCAGGGTTCCTTACGGCAGCCAAACAGCTATGCGAGAAGAATCGGGTGCTGTTCATTGCGGATGAAATTCAGACCGGGTTCGGCCGCACGGGACGGCGATTCGCCTGCGACTGGGAGCATGTGTCTCCTGATATGATCATACTGGGCAAGGCATTGGGAGGGGGGGTAATGCCGATCTCTGCCGTTGCATCAAGTGATGCCATTCTGGGCGTCTTCGAGCCGGGATCGCACGGCTCTACATTCGGAGGAAATCCGCTTGCCTGCTCGGTGGCCGCAGCGGCGCTAGAGGCGATGGAGGACGAACAACTGGATGAGAGGTCCGCGCTTCTCGGAGAGAGGATGTTAAACAGACTTCGAGATCTTAATAGTCCGATTGTTCGCGAGGTCAGAGGAAAGGGGCTGTTCGTCGGGATAGAGCTGGATAGGCCGGCGAGACCTTTCTGCGAGACATTGATGGAGCGCGGCCTGCTCTGCAAAGAAACCCATGAGAATATCATCCGGCTTGCTCCTCCGCTAATTATCTCCGAAGAGGAATTGGATTGGGCGTTGTCACGTGTTGAATCTGTATTGGAGGGGACGTATTGACGCAGGGTCCTACGCTACTTGGAATGAGGGAGACAGAAATGATAGACAAAAAAGTAAGAATCATCCGCGTTCCCTTCTGGATGGGCAGTGGACGGATCGGTACGGAGCTTGGTCCGGAGAGCATGATAACAGCCGGGTTGCTTGGTCAACTCAAGGGCATAGGGATGGATATTGTTGGAGACTGCGAGATCGATTGCTGTCGTCATCCTTCGGGAAGTGCCGGCAGCGGGGACATTAAGTACTACACGGAAGTCAAGGACATGGCAAGAAAAGTGAGCGAGCAAGTCGTTGGCGCCTTGCAGTCCGGTTTTTTTCCTTTGGTTCTTGGAGGAGACCACAGTGTGTCGATAGGATCATTGGCCGGGTTGACGGGGCACTACCGGAATCTTGGTGTTATTTGGTTCGACGCACATGCGGACTTGAATACGGAGGAGACGACGCCGACGGGGAACGCTCACGGAATGCCGCTCGCCATTGCTCTTGGAAGGGCACGGTTCAAGCTGACGGATATACAGGGATCTAACCTTGTTTCCAAAGATAAGCTGGTCATTGTCGGGGCAAGAGATATCGATCCTGGTGAACGGGAGTTGATCCGCGAAGAGGGCATTACTTGCTTTACTATGCATGATATCGACAGATACGGCATGAGAAACGTGATGGAGAAGGCGATTCGGATCGCAGGAGAAGGGACGGATGGCATACACTTCAGTCTTGACCTGGATGCGTTGGACCCTCAGATAGCTTCCGGGGTTGGAACGCCGGTTCCCGGAGGCATAAGCTACAGGGAGGCGCACTTCGCCATGGAGATGATTGCGGAATCCGGGCTCTTGAGATCGGCAGACGTCGTTGAGATTAATGCGGTGCTCGACAACGATCGAAGAACGGCGCGGCATGCCGTAGAATTGACCGCTTCATTGTTAGGAAAAAGAATATTGTGATTAAGGAGGACAGCAACATGCAAGTGAATTTGAGTGCCATCGGGGCTTTTGTGAACGAGAAACTGACAGATTTCGGCAACGAAACAAACGCGAATGAGATGCGAAGCGCCATAAAGCTAATTAAAAGCAGACAGGGGGAGAAGTATCCCCTTCATATCGGGGACGAGGTCATTTATACAGACGATATGACAGTGTCTGTCGACCCGGCAAACCCGACTCAAGTTGTGGGCTATGTAAGTAAAGCTAGTCGTGACTTGGCTGAGAAGGCCATGGAAGCCTCGTTGCTCGCGTTCGAGAAGTGGAAGAGGACTCCTGTCGAAGAAAGAGCTGTCTGCTTGTTCAAGGCAGCGTCTCTCATCCGGGACAAAAAGCATGAATATTCCGCTTGGATGATTCTAGAGTCGGGCAAAAACTGGACGGAAGCGGATGCGGACACGGCAGAGGCCATCGATTTTCTGGAGTATTACGGGCGTGAGATGCTTCGGTTAAATCGTACCAATGAAACAAACCCTCTGACTCGTTTAACGGGAGAGGTAAATTGGTTGGATTATATCCCGTTAGGCGTAGGGATCGTGATTCCGCCATGGAATTTCCCATTGGCAATATGCGCGGGAATGACCTCAGCAGCTGTCGTGGCAGGTAATAGTGTCGTGTTGAAGCCTGCCTCCACAACGCCGATTATCGCCTATCGGTTCTACGAGACGATGATCGAGGCGGGGATCCCTCCGGGCGTCATTCAGTATTTGCCGGGAAGCGGGGCTGAGATCGGCGATTATTTAACCTCTCATCCCAAGACCAGATTTATTAGTTTCACTGGCTCCAAGGAGGTCGGGTTGAGGATAAATCGCTTGGCAGCGGAGACGGCAGAGGGACAAATCTGGATAAAGAGAGTCATAGCGGAAATGGGAGGCAAGGATGGAACCGTTGTCGACGAGACGGCAGATTTGGATATGGCGGCGGAAGCTATCGTATCGGCGGCATTTGGCTTCCAGGGGCAGAAATGCTCGGCGGGCTCCAGAGCCATTATCGTTGAATCCGTGTACGATGAGATGCTGGCAAAGATAGCCGAGTTAACGGCCAAATTGTCGTTGGGCCAACCAACGGAGAATAAAGCGATCGGCCCCGTTATTGACGAGTCTTCTTATGAGAGAATACTCTCTTACATTGAACGAGGTAAGGGGAAGAACAGGCTTTTATTTGGGGGAGGCAAAGGAGCCGGAGAAGGATATTTTATCGAACCGACTGCATTTGCAGATGTGAATCCTGATTCTGAACTCATGCAAGAAGAGATTTTTGGGCCTGTGCTTGCCATTGCGAAAGCAACAGATTGGAAGGAAGCGATTCGTATCTATAACGATACCGAATTTGGCCTGACCGGATCTTATTTCTCTCATGATGAGGATCGCATAGAAGCGGCATTGAGGGATATGCACTGCGGCAATTTATATGTGAATCGAAAGTGTACGGGCGCATTGGTGGGGGTCCATCCTTTCGGAGGGTTTAACATGTCCGGGACAGATTCGAAGGCAGGGGGACATGATTATCTGTTGCTCTTTACCCAAGCAAAGTTGATGTCTCGTAAAGAAGATTAACAATTATAAACGTTAGATACATGTGAACTTCTCTCGAAAATCATCCGTGTTCGCAAATAAGGATTGTTGAGAATTACGGGCGATGTTATAATTCATGACGCAGACGTAACGAATATTGTGTACATAATATTGTATACATAATTCATTTGTTGAAGGAGTGATGTTCGATGACTTAATGCTCTAGGCAACGACGCAGTTATTGACGTCTATCATCGTTCATCCTAACTCAGAAGCGGGAGGATTAAGATGCAGAAAAAGAAAATGTACAGACAGATGACAGCCATGCTTTTAGCTTTTACCCTCATGCTATCGGCTATTTTGCCAAGCGCATGGGCAGAAGAAACCGGCGGTGCTGATCCTGTTCTCCAATCGGAAGAGACTGTATTGGAGAGCGCAGTTCCTACTGCGGATGATGAGCTCGTTGCGAATCCCGAGGTGTCGGAGGAGCCTCTTGTCCTGTCCGCACTCGCTGCGCCGCTGGAGGAAAGCTCCGTTGGCTATGCAGCATACGGCTATATGCAGTACCTCTCCTCCACGATAGGAACACGGACAGTTGGCAGCGAAGCCGATGCGCTTGCCGCCCAGTATATCCACGATCAGTTCGAAGCAATGGGCTACAAGCCAACGAAAATTCCCTTCGAATTCACCTCAAGGGGCGTCACCTATGAAACTGCGAATGTTGTCGCGACCAAGACGGGCGCTTCGTCGAAAACCATTTATGTCGGGGCTCATTACGATTCCGTAAGCGCAGGCAAGGGGACGGACGACAATGCTTCAGGAGTAGGCGTCATGATGGAGACGGCCAAGACGTTGGCCGGGCTGACAACTCCGTATACGATCACGTTCATCGCCTTCGGCTCTGAAGAATCGGGGCTTAGAGGATCGAAGAATTACGTGGCTGGCATGAGCGCCGAGGAGATCAAGAATGCCGTCGCCATGATCAATCTGGATAGCCTTGCCGTCGGCGACAACATGCACATCTACGGCAGCGAGGGCAGAGACGGATTCGTTCGGGATCTGGGGTTGGATATCGCAGCTCGCTTGAATCTCCAAGTCACTACGCAACAAGGCTTGAATCCGAAATATCCGGCTGGAACGACCGGCGATTGGAGCGATCATGCTCCCTTCAAGAGCGCGGGCATCCCATACGCTTATCTGGAGGCAACGAACTGGAATCTTGGCGATCTGGATGGCTATACGCAGACAGAGAAGGACGGAGAGGTCTGGCACACTTCCAAGGATAACCTTGATTACATCTCCCAGAATTACCCGGGTCGCATTGAGGAGCATCTTAGCACCTTTACGACCCTCCTAACGAACATTCTTCTGGAAATTCAAGAACCTGCTTCTCAGACCCTAACGTTAAGCAACGACAAAGCCTCCATCACGGAGAAGCGCACGATCGACGTGGAATTCGACATGCCAAGCACTTCTGCGGTGGCTGATTTGCAATGGACCTTCGGAGGCAAGCCGTTCTCGGAATGGAAGAAGTATAAGAGCGGCGGCTTCACGGGAGATCCGTTCATTACGGTTGAGGGAACTCCTGTGGTCGAGAATGGCAAGCTCAAGGCGAAGATTACGTTCGATCTCATCTTCGGTACAACCAACTTGTCATCCAACCGCTCCCGCTACCCTGCGCTCTTGGGGACGTATGACCTCGCCGTAACGGGCAAGACCGGCAATCTCATCGGACAAGCTCCGATCACGCTCAACGTCTACGACGATTATCACCCTTATGATGAAATCAAGCCGGCGCTCGACGAGATCATGGAGAGTCCGAACCGTAAGGACCGCTATATTGAGACCAAGGTCATCGGGCAGTCGGTCCAAGGCAGGGACATTCTGTTCTCCATCGTCGCGAAGGATGCTCAATCCGTCGATGATTATCTGAACAAGACCCTTCCGGCAATGCTCAACAATCCGGAGAGCCTGCAGAAGCAAATTCGCAACGGAACTCTCAAGGATTACAAGGTTCCGATCTGGATCAATAACATTCATCCGGACGAAGCACCCGGCGTTGACGCCATCATCAATATTTTCCGATCGCTTGTTACCGAGAATACCGTCACTTACAATACAACGGACGATAACGGAGCGCAGCAGACGATTACGCTCGATATCGGTAAAGCTCTCGATAATGTAATCTTCCTTCTGGACTATACGGAGAATCCGGATGGTCGATACTTGAACACTCGCGCCAATTCGTTGGGCTTCGACTTGAACCGCGACAACTCTTATCAGACCCAACCGGAAACCCAGCAGGTCATGGGAGAATTGGCGAAGTGGATGCCGACCAGCTTCCTTGACTTCCACGGCTTCGTCGGCCAGTTCCTGATCGAGCCTTGCACGCCACCGCACGATCCGAACTTTGAGTACGACCTGCTTATCGACAATATGGTCGAGCAAGCCACTCTTATGGGACGAGCGGGAATCGCCAATACCAAATACGACACATTCCATATTCCTTACCTGGAATCGCAGAAGCTGGCCGAGGATCCTTCGTATAAGCCAATTGCCAACGCGACAGGCTGGGATGATGCTTCCCCTGCCTATACAGCAGTATTCGCGATGCATCATGGAGCAATGGGCCATACGGTCGAGATTCCCGAATTGAATCAGGATTCGACCGACGCTCTTTACTACACCGCGATGGCGGCAACCAAGTACTTGGCAGACAACAAGGATCGTTTGTTCCTGAACCAATTGGAGATTTACAAGCGCGGTCTCAACAATGAAGACGACCGTATGGTCGACAAGTATCTGTTGAACGCGAACAACGAGGCGATCGGACGTCCTCGCGGAGAGAACGAGAACTTCTTCCCGGAATATTACGTTCTTCCGGTTGATGCCGCTCACCAGAAGAGCCCGTCGGAAGCTTACAAGATGGTGCAGTATTTGCTTCATAACGGAGTCAAAGTCGAGAGAACTCTGCAGAGCGTGCGCGTCGGGGAGACTGTATATCCGAAGGGAACCTACATCGTCAATATGCATCAGGCCAGCCGCGGCTTCGCCAACCTGGTCCTGTACGATGGATTTAATGTCTCTGATTTCTCGGAGATGTACTCGGATATTATTCAAAGCTTCCCTGAGATGAGAGGGTTCGACAGCTATGAGGTTCGAACGGCGGATGTCTTCAAAAACATGACTACCGTCCTTACGGACAAGTCCCAGGTTGATGTTCCAGCAACTCCTGTTACTGGCAGCTCTTATTATTATGTCATTCGAAATCGCGACAATGCGGCCATTCAAGCCGTAAACGAGTTGCTTGCCGGCAACAAAAAGGTCACTCTCCTCGAGAACGGAGGAGGTGCGGAGGCGAACGCTTATGAGAAGGGAGACTTCCTTGTCTCCTATACGAACCTCGTGACGGTTGCGAGCAAGTACATGCTGACAGTCGTTCCATTCCCGAAGGACGGCGATACTTCCGGCAAGGTACTGAAGCCGGCTGTCATTGGCACAACAGCCAAGAGCAACGCGGAATTCGTTCTTAATCAGCTCGGCTTTACAGTGACGAACGAGCTTGCTCAAGCGGATATTCTGCTTAATGCGGGCAACGCCGATCAAATCAAGTCCATTCCTTACATTGGCTTCGGCAGAAGCGGGATGAGTCTCTTCAAGAATGCCAATGCCGCTCCGGGCTTCAATTACAAGTCGGAAAGTTCTTATGAAGGCTTGTATAAAGCGGTCTTCTCTCAAGAGAGCATCCTTACGTCGCCATACGAAGCGGAGGATTACCTCTACACCAATACGGGATCGTATATTACGGCAGTTCCGGACGGCGCCGAAGTCATCGCGACCGTTAAAGACGCAGACGACTTCTTTGTAGCGGGTTGGTGGCCAACCAACGCGGCTGCACAAGGCAAGACGGCGGCAATCGTGTACAAGAAGGACGGAGTTGATGCGGCAATCTTCGCTTCCGATTCCTTCAATAAGGACCATCCTCAGGCTCAATTCAGACTGATGGCGACGGCGGTATACGCGGCATCGGAGGCTGCGGCCGAGGACTCGATGACGGATGGGGAGCTTACGCTCCCGCCGGTAACGTCAACGCCTCCGACAACTACCCCTCCAACAACGACACCGACGGAACCGACGGAGCCGACCGAACCAACGGAACCGACGGAACCGACCGAGCCGACGGAGCCGGTCGCGACTCCTGAATTCAAGGATTTGGCTCAAGCTCCATGGGCAATCGACGCTATTCAATCCCTCGCTGCCAAGGGGATCGTTAAGGGGATTGGCGACAATCAATTCAACCCGCAAGGACAAGTCAGCCGTGCAGAGTTCCTGACGATGCTAGTTCGCGCGTTCGACTTACTCGATGAACAAGCTGTTGCTTCCTTTACAGATGTAAACAGCGGAAGCTGGTATTACACTTACGTTGCCACAGCCGTCCAATTGAATCTGGTTCAGGGAGTAGGGTCGGGCAAATTCGATCCGAACAGGCCGATTACCCGCGAAGAAATGGCAATCATGGCCGCTAATATCTTGAAGCAGATCAAAGACAAGCAAGCGGCAGATGTTGAGGACACGCTCAAGAGGTTCAAGGATTCGTCAAGTATTGCGGCCTATTCTAAGGATTCGATAGCGTTGCTGGCGGAAGAGGGGGTTATCAACGGGGTTTCCTCCGATACGTTCCTTCCTAAGGGAATCGCAAGCCGGGCCCAAGCAGCGGTTATCGTTTACAAGCTGATGAGTGTGGAATAGTTCTTAAGCATGCTTGAAGCAAAGAAATAAACAGACAAGGCCCCGACCTCGGGGTCTTGTCCAATCACTACTGGAATTTGGATCGGAGGCAAAGCATGGAGGAGACACGTGTTGAGACCGATGAGGAAGGCGTGGTCATCGTGCCTGCCTATTCGTATTATGGAATTCAGACTCGACGAGCACTATCGGCTTATCCTTCCGTCAATCACAGAATGCAACCGGAGTGGGTCGTCGCCGCTTCTCAAACGAAGAAAGCTTGGATTCGATTAAGCGTCCATAGCTTGAAAATACCAAGTAGAGTCGGTTCCTTGCTGATACGATCGGCAGAGGAGATCGAACAGGGTAGATGGCATGACCAAATCAAAGCGTTTCCGACCTTGGACGGTACGGGAACGGCATACCAAAACAATTTGAACGAGGTTCTGATCAATCGTGCTCTCGAACTGCTCGGCGAATCCAAAGGGGACTACGCCTTGCTGGACCCCGTTACTTACGACGCATTGGAACAACCTGATGCTATGTTCCTGGGAATCAGTTCCGTACTGGCCATGTTGGCTTTGATGGAAAAGGGGCAAGCGGCATGTGAGTTGGCAGGAGTCGAGCCCGAGCGCTTCCAACAATGGATCAGAAGGCTGGAAGCTGTGCAAATTGGTAGATGTCCGTCCGAATTGATGAAACTATTAGCAACCGATACCGACCGAAAGCTGCAATGGAATTCATCAGGAAGCCGAATGTCGGAAGTCATTCCCGAGCTGGCGGGAGAGATAGAAGGAATTATAGCAACGAAGGTTCAACGAAGTAGCGGGGCGGAGATGCCCAATAGGCTTCTTAAGCAAATTCTAGGGGAAGTCGCAGGTTTCAGAACGACTATCGCCCACTTGATCGAGGATGGAGCGGAGACGACGGGCCCTATGGCCGCTTATTGCATTCTAGAAATTCTGGACCGGATCTCCAAGACAAAGGAAGTTGTTCCTCGTTAAGGCTCCGTTCCGGCTCTCTATTTTATTTCGATCTCCGGGAGGAGGGGACTATCGTAGAGAATCGTGAAGGAAAGAGATCTTCATGGACTCCTTACGGGATTTGGGTGCTGATCTTGCACGTGCTTGGCCTCCTATTGGCGGTAGTCTCATACCAAGATCACCCTGCATTGCTGGGATTGGGTATTTTAGCCTATACGTTGGGAATGCGCCACGCTTTCGATGCGGATCACATCGCGGCAATCGACAACACCGTTCGTAAATTGGTTCAACAAGGCAGCAATGCGACAGGTGCCGGGTTTTATTTTGCTCTGGGGCATTCTACGGTCGTCTGTTGCATGGCAGTTGCCACCTTGCTCGTAATCGATTGGGCGTCCGCAAATATGCCGCAGATGCAAGAAGTCGGCGGAACGATCGGAATGTCGGTATCGGGAATATTCCTGCTTCTAATGGGCTTGTTCAATTTAGCTGTTCTGATCAACCTCTATCGTCTTTATCGCGAGATGCGGCACAAAGAACATGAGGAAGAGAAACTCGAGCGCATTCTTCAAACGCGAGGCTTCCTGTCCAGACTGCTGAATCCGTTAAACAAGTTCGTAAACCGAAGCTGGCATGTCTATCCGATTGGCTTTTTGTTCGGTTTGGGCTTCGATACCGCAAGCGAGATCGCTCTGTTGGCGATGTCGGCAAGTGCGGCTCAGAATGAGGTCCCGGTTGCGGGAATATTGGCGCTTCCGATTCTGTTTGCGGCCGGAATGAGCTTATTCGATACGGCAGACGGGATATTGATGAATTCAGCTTACCGATGGGCGCTTCGGAATCCGCTTCGCACAGTTTATTACAATATAAGCGTTACCGGACTATCGGTCCTTACCGCCTTGGTCATCGGCGGGTTTGAATTGGCGCAAGTCCTTCTATCCCATGCCGGGGCAACGAATGGTGCCGGAAAGTGGATTCTGGAGCTGGATTTCGGATCGATCGGTTTCGTCTTGGTCGGCATTCTATTGAGTGCATGGGCCATCTCATATTGCGTATGGCGAAACGGGAGAATCGGGCAACGCTTGTCAGGTTAATCCCCTAACCTATGGAGAAGGAGTTCAAGGCATGCACCTCACGGAGAGAGAAAAGGAAAAGCTGATGATTACCGTCGCGGCGGAGTTGGCCAAGCGTCGTCTTGCGCGAGGCGTCAAGCTTAATTATCCCGAATGCGTCGCCCTGATCACCTCGGAAATTATGGAAGGAGCGAGAGATGGTAGAAGCGTTGCTGATCTGATGGCCTATGGCACAAAGCTGGTGCAACGGGAGCAAGTGATGGAGGGCGTTCCCGAGATGATCCATGAGGTTCAGGTCGAGGCGACATTTCCCGACGGCACGAAGTTGGTGACCGTTCATAAGCCTATCGCTTAAACAAGGGGGAGATAGGGATGATACCCGGAGAATTCAGAACAGCGCCGGGAGAATTGGAACTGAACGCAGGCAGGGCAACCGTTCGGCTTATTGTGTGCAACACGGGAGACCGGCCGATTCAAGTGGGCTCTCATTTTCATTTTTTTGAAGTCAACCGAGCGCTTCTCTTCGATCGTGCGGCGGCTTACGGCACAAGGCTCGATATTCCGGCGGGAACTGCGGTTCGGTTTGAACCGGGCGAGGAAAAGCCGATTATTCTGACAGAGCTTGGCGGTGCCAAGCTATCGTATGGGCTAAACGGGTTGGCGAGCGGGTCCGCCCGGATGGGACAGATACCTGAGGAGGCGTCTGGGAGACTGGAAGAATGGCTGGGCGTTGGAAGGAGCGGCGAGCATGAGAATTGACCGCAACAGCTATGCGAACATGTTCGGTCCTACCGTCGGAGACGCCGTGCGGCTTGCCGATACCGATCTGTGGGCAGTGGTTGAGAAGGATTACACCATCTACGGCGACGAGAACAAGTTCGGAGGCGGCAAGGTCGTGCGAGACGGGATGGGACAGTCGAGCCGGGCCACGAGAGACGATGGCGTTCTCGATACGCTTATCACGAATGCATTGCTGATTGATCACTGGGGCATCGTCAAAGCGGATATCGGAATCAAGGATGGCCGAATCGTCGGAATCGGCAAGGCCGGCAATCCCGATATTATGGACGGGGTAGAGCCTGAGTTGATCGTCGGCGCGAGCACGGAGATTATAGCGGGCGAGGGGAAAATCGTTACGGCGGGTGGTATAGACACTCATATTCATTTTATCGCTCCCCAGCAGATTGAGACCGCTCTGTCTTCCGGGATTACGACAATGATCGGGGGTGGAACAGGCCCTGCGACGGGAACGAACGCGACGACTTGCACGCCCGGGGCCTGGCATTTGGCAAGGATGCTGGAGGCAGCCGAAGGCTTCCCGATGAACCTTGGTTTCCTTGGCAAGGGCAACGCCTCCTTCCTGCCTCCGCTTATCGAGCAGATCCAAGCAGGGGCCATCGGACTCAAGCTGCATGAGGATTGGGGGACGACGCCTGCGGCCATAGATGCCTGCCTCAGGGCCGCAGACCTGTACGATGTGCAGGTAGCGATCCATACCGATACGCTGAACGAGGCTGGCTTCGTTGAGGATACGTTGAGAGCGGTAGGAGGACGGACGATCCATACGTATCATACGGAGGGAGCAGGAGGCGGGCACGCGCCGGACATCATACGTGCGGCCGCCGAACCGAATATCATTCCTTCTTCGACGAACCCTACGCGCCCTTATACCGTAAACACGATCGAAGAGCATCTGGACATGCTTATGGTTTGCCACCACCTCGATAGCCAAATTCCGGAGGATGTGGCGTTCGCGGACTCCCGGATTCGTCCCGAGACGATTGCGGCAGAGGATATATTGCACGATATCGGAGCATTCAGCATTATCAGTTCGGACTCCCAAGCGATGGGACGCGTCGGAGAAGTGATCCTCCGGACATGGCAGACGGCAGATAAGATGAAGGCGCAGAGGGGGGCATTGCCCGGAGACGGGCCGTATCGGGACAATGTGCGGATCAAGCGGTACGTGGCGAAGTACTCGATTAACCCGGCTATCGCTCACGGAATCTCGCATTTGGTCGGTTCCATCGAGGTAGGCAAGTGGGCGGACTTGACGATTTGGACGCCTGCCTTCTACGGAGTCAAACCGGATATCGTTCTTAAAGGCGGTAGCATTGCGTTCGCTCAGATGGGCGACCCCAACGCTTCCATTCCAACCCCGCAGCCGGTATTCGGCCGACCGATGTTCGCTTCCTTCGGCAAGTCACTTGCCCGAAGTTCGATCACCTTCGTATCCAGAGCCGCGTATGATGCGGGAATCGCCGAGAGGCTGGGCTTGGAGAAACATATAGAACCTGTTAAAGGCTGCCGGAGCATTGGCAAGAAGGACATGATCCATAATGATTCTACGTCTGCAATCACAGTCGATCCAGAGACGTATCGGGTGATGATCGACGGAGAACTTGCCGTTTGCGAGCCCGCCGAGCGCCTTCCGATGGCGCAGCGTTATTTTCTGTTCTGATGGCAAGGGCAGAGGGCAAGTCTTCTTGGTTAACGCTTCAATTATTGCTTGATTCCGCTTTGCCGATAGGAAACTTCTCGCATTCGTATGGCCTGGAGACGCTTGTTCAAGAAGGAGCTATCAGGAGCGGACGCGATCTGTGGGAGTTCATGGCGGGGATGCTTCGCTTCAACTGGTCCACCACCGATGCCATGGTGATAAAGGCGGTTTACCTATGCCAAGGAGACTGCGATTTGGAATACGCATATGACGTTGAAAGGCTGGTTCATTACCAACGGCTCGGAGAGGAATCCCGAGAGGGGATAGAGAGAACCGGACGCCGACTTCTTCGGCTGGCAACCGCATTATGGCCCGACTTGCCGCTTGAAGGGCTGACTTCCGCGCTTAGAGAAGGCCGCTCTCTCGGAACTTACCCTTTGGTCTTCGGCGTGGTTTGCCGTGCGCATGGAGTGCCTTTGGATCGAGCGGCCGAAGGCTATCTATACGCTAGCGCGTCGAATTGCGTCAACTCTGCGCTGCGGCTCATGTCATTGGGACAAAGCGAAGCCCAGCGACTCCTGGCGGCATCGTTCTCTGTCGTCGAGCAAGCATGGAGCAGCGTCAGGGAGATGGAGCCCGAAGAAGCCTACTCGTCGATGCCGCTGGCGGAGATGTCGATGATCGGCCATAAGAGCCTGTATTCAAGACTGTTTATGTCTTAACTATAGAAATCTTCAATTATGGGGAGGCTGTCCAAGCATGAAGTACGCTCACGATCGATTTTACCGATTTAATCGCCGCTTCGAAAGGAATGAACGACGGTTCCACCGTCTTGATCACGAGCACGAGCATCTGGAATGGGAAACGCCGGCATTCGCAGGCGGCCGACCGCTTAGGATTGGCATTGGCGGTCCGGTCGGATCCGGCAAGACGAAGCTTGTGGAGCGACTGGCGGTCGCCTTGAAGGATAAAATCGACCTGGCCGTCATCACGAACGATATCTACACCAAAGAGGATGCGCGGATTCTAAACGACAGCGGATGCCTCCCTATCGAACGTATTATCGGGGTTGAGACTGGCGGGTGTCCCCACACGGCTATTCGTGAGGACGCCTCCATGAACTTCGAAGCGGTGGAGGACCTGGAGGGCCGTTTCCCCGGCCTGGAGCTGATACTGATCGAGAGCGGGGGCGACAACCTGGCGGCCGCATTCAGCCCTGAACTGGCAGACCGGTTCATCTACATTATTGACGTCGCTCAAGGCGAGAAAATTCCGCGCAAAGGCGGTCCGGGGGTTAGCCGCTCCGATTTGCTTATCATCAACAAAATCGATCTTGCTCCGTTCGTGGGGGCGAGCCTGCAAGTAATGGAGGAGGATTCCAGGCGGATGAGAGGAGACAAGCCTTTTCTGTTTACGAATCTTCAGGCAGACGACGGGCTGGCGGAAGTCGCGGCTTGGGTTGTCGAGCAAGCGGGCAACCATGCGGATACGTGAGAAGGCGGTGGGAATTAGCGAACCTTCCGCTTCGGGCGTTCGGGCCGAGCTGCGGGCAACCGTGCGGCTGCGGGGTGGAATTCCCGTATTGGCCGAACGATACCATTCTGCTCCGCTCAAGATTGCCAAAAGCTTTATGATGAGAGAAGAAGCGGGAACTCGGCTTGGCATCATCCAGATGGACGTATCTCCTGGGCTGTTAGATGGAGACGAATACGAATTCGATTGGACGGCGGAAGAAGGATCAAGCGTATATGTGACCAATCAAGCGTATACGAGGGTTCATCCGGCGCGTGAAAAAGGGGCGACCGTTCGTCAACGACTGCGGCTCGAACGGGATGCGGTGCTCGAATGGATGCCGGAACCAGTCATGCCGTTTCGAGGAGCCCGCTATTGCGTTTGTACCGATATTGAACTGATGCCCGGTTCCGTCTGTGTGATAGCCGACCTTCTATGTCCGGGCCGGGTCGTCCGGGGAGAAGCTTTCGACTTCGACTTATACGATTCCAAGCTAAGCGTCCGATACAACCAAGAGCTTGTCCATTATCAGAGGCAAAGGTTCGAGCCGGCTCGCCTGCGAATTGAGTCTCCGGGATGTTTCGGGTCCTATACTCATCTGGCGACGCTATCTGTTTTCTCGGATCGAGTGGACGCTTCTGCCGTGACAAGAATCGAAGAGTTGCTGGAACCGGAGAAAACGAAAGCGGGCCTGATTGATGAAAAAATCGTATGGCACGTTGCGCTTACGGCCCGTTACGGCATCGTTGTTACAATAGCCGGCATGAAGACCTGGCAGCTTCAACGACTGGTCATCAAAGCTTGGGATGCGGTTCGCCTGGTATTCTTGGGATCTCCGCCGACTCGCTTACTCCGCGAGTCATGGATGCGAGACGATTGCTAGCGAATCAATCCATCTTAAACGAACAACCGCCCATGCAGGGCGGTTGTTTCGTTGCGTGGGGAATCCCAACATGCGGGCATCCCGCACGTGCTTATTCGCAGACCAGCGGCGTATCGGGCTTGCCGGAGGAATTCGTCTGCTGAATTTACGTTCGCCGACGCGGAACACAAACGTCTTGGCGGGACTGAATCGAGCTTGACGTTGTTTAGCTCTTAACAACGTAACAATGTTATGTTACATTATTCTCATCAAGGAGAGTGAGGACGATGTCGGAGAGAGAGCTGATCTCGAAGAAGGAGCTGCTCGAGCTGACGGGCATCTCTTATGGGCAGCTGTATCGCTGGAAGCGCAAGCAGCTGATCCCCGAAGAGTGGTTTATCCGCAAATCTACGTTTACCGGGCAAGAAACTTTTTTCCCCAAGGAGCTTATTCTGCCCCGCATCGACAAGATCGTGAACATGAAGGACGACCTGTCGCTCGACGAGCTGGCGGATAAGCTGTCTCCGTTCCTGTTCGACCACCCCCTGCGCAAGGATGAGCTAGGGAAACGAAACATTGTTTCGAAGGTGGTGCTTGACCGCTTCTGCGGCAGCGACCCGGACAACACGGTGTACGCCTTCGAGCAGATTCTCGCCTACTACGCGGTCGATCAGATGCTCCAATCGGGGGCGATGAGCCTGGAGGAAGGGGAGCTGCTGCTGATGATGCTGAAGGAGCATGGGGCGAAGTTCGAGGGACGGGCTTGCGAGCTGCTGTTTATTCGGAAGATGGGCGTGCCGGTGTTCGCGCTCGCGGCTTCGCCTTCGGAGCTCATCTTCGAGAATGGAGCGAAGGTCGTTGCCAAGGTATCGCTGACGGACTATATGGAACAGCTCAAGCTGAAGCTGACGTAAGCCTGGAACTACAATACGAGGAGGGAACGGGAATGGAGAGAACGAAGGCGCTGCCCGATCTGACGATCAACGGGGTCGGCCAGGCATCGGGCGGAAGCTACGGGGAGGTTCGCATCGACGGCGTCAGCCGGTTGAAGGGGGACATCGAATGCGAGAAGCTGCACATTAACGGAGTGGTGTCGACCCATGGGACGCTGAAGGCGAAGGAGATGGCGTTCGACGGCAAGCTGAATGCGGGCGAGCTGCTCGATGCCGGCAATGCGCGGATGAACGGCATGGTCAAGGTGAAGGGGAGGTTCCGCGGGGAGGCGATCGAGCTGAACGGCTTCATCGATGTCGGCGGCGATCTGTCGGCGGAGAGGCTTGTGTGCAGAGGAGCGCTGGACGTGAAGGGGCTGCTGAACGCGGGCGAGGTGGACATTACGGCCGAAGGAAGGTGCAAGGCACGGGAGATCGGCGGCGAGACGATTCGGACACGGAGACGGAAGAGCGGAGCCTGGAGGGCGATGTGGGGCTGGGCCATTCCGAAGCTGATCGCGGTGACGGAAGCGGAGACGATCGAGGGGGATCGGATCGAGCTGGAGTACACGACGGCGACGGCGGTCAGAGGTTCGGTGGTCCATATCGGCAAAGGCTGCAGAATCGGAAGCGTCGAATATACGGGACAACTGGTTGTTCATCCGGAAGCGAAGGTTGAGCATCAGGCACGCATCTAAACGCGGAGCATGACAACGAAGGAGGAGAGGAAGATGACGATGGCCATTCCGGCGAATAACGGGAACATGAGATTGGTCGGCGAGACGACGATGAACGGAGGCACGTTCGGGAGAATCACGATTATCGGCGAGAGCAAGCTGAACGGGGCAACGGAATGCGAGAGTTTTAGCTGCACGGGCAATTCGGAGGTGGACGGCGATCTGACCGCCGGCAAGCTGAAGGTGATCGGGGAGCTGGAGATCGCCGGCGACCTGAAGGCGCGATCGGTGTCCGTGACGGGGGAGACGCGCGTGAAGGGCGGCGCCCAGGGCGATCTGCTGAACGTGCGAGGGGGCGAGTTCGCCGTCGGTGCGGATTGCGAGTTCGAGGAGATCAAGGTGTACGGGGCGATTCGGGCAGGCGGGCTGCTGAGCGCGGATCGGATGGAGCTGCGGCTGTTCGGCGGATCGCTGGCATCGGAGATCGGCGGCGGCCATATTCTTATCAAGATGAGCAAGAAGCTGGCGATCAAGAAGCTGTTCTCGTTGCACGACTTCGGGACCATCAAGGTTGGAACGATTGAGGGAGACACGATCGAGCTTGAGCATACGGCGGCGGACGTCGTGCGCGGCAATCGGGTGACGATCGGGCCGGGCTGCGAGATCGGGCGGGTCGAGTACCGCGGCGAGCTGAAGGTGAGCGCGAAGGCGAAGGTCGGCAGCCAGGCGCGAGTCGAATAAGTGGAGAAGCGAACAAGCGATTAAGCGGAAAAGGCGGCAATCAGACACGGAGCGGGAGTGGGATAAAGTGGCGACAGCCAAAGGGAATCGAATCGGATTTATTCTGGCGGGGCTTATGCTCGGAATCTTCGTCGCGGCGATCGACAACACGATCGTCGGAACGTCGATGGCGACGATCGTATCGGATCTCGGCGGGTACGACAAGATCGTCTGGGTGACCTCGGCCTATCTGGTCACGGAGATGGCGGGCATGCCGATCTTCGGCAAGCTGTCGGATATGTATGGACGCAAGCGGTTCTTCGTCTTCGGCATTACGATGTTCCTGCTCGGCTCCGTTCTGTGCGGAACGGCGCATGGCATCGTCGAGCTGAGCATCTATCGGGCCATTCAAGGGATCGGCGGCGGGGCGCTGATGCCGATCGCCTTCACGATTCTGTTCGACGTCGTTCCGGTGGAGAAGCGGGGCAGCATGTCGGGCATCTTCGGCGCCGTGTTCGGAACGTCGAGCCTGATCGGACCGCTGCTGGGCGCCTACATTACGGATCATATCGACTGGCGCTGGATCTTCTATATTAATGTGCCGATCGGGCTGCTCGCCCTGGCGTTTATTATTTTCTATTATAAAGAATCGCGCGAGCACAAGAAGCAGAGGATCGATTGGTGGGGAGCTTCGACGCTTGTCGGCGCCGTTGTCTGCCTCATGTTCGCGCTCGAATTCGGCGGCCAGGAGTACGCCTGGGATTCGGCCGTCATTCTGGCTCTCTTCGCGGGAGCCGCGGTTCTGCTCGGCACATTCCTCTATACCGAGACGAAGGCGTCCGATCCGATCATCTCGTACGGCATGTTCCGCAAGCGGCTGTTCGCGTCGAGCACGCTGGCCGGCTTGTTCTACGGGGCCGCGTTCATTACGTTCGCGATGTACATTCCGATCTTCGTGCAAGGGGTCAATGGCGGTTCGGCGACGAACTCGGGTCTGATCCTGCTGCCGCTGACGCTCGGCTCGGTCGTCTCCGCGCAGATCGGGGCGGTCGCGGTAATGAAGACGTCGTACCGCAGCGTCATGATCGTCTCGGCGCTTATTCTGACGCTGGGCGCATTCCTGCTGTCGACGATTACGCCGGAGACGTCGCAAGCGCTGCTCGTGACCTACCTCATCGTGACGGGAGTCGGCGTCGGCTTCTCGTTCTCCGTGCTCGGCATGGCCAGCATGCACAGCTTCGACGAGCGGCAGCGCGGCTCGGCCAGCGCGACGACGTCGTTCGTCCGCTCGCTCGGCATGACGGTCGGCCTTACCGTGTTCGGCATTCTGCAGCGGAATTCGATTACGTCGAAGATGAGCGAGGCGTTAGCAGGCGGCAGCGGAGACGGCTCCGCGACGGCGGGCGGCGAATCGCTGGGCAATCTGCGCGAGTCGCTTACGCCCGAGAAGCGGGCCCAGATTCCGCCGGACGTGCTGGATAAGATTATCAATGCGATGTCGTCGTCGATTACGCACATGTTCAAGTGGGCGCTCGTTCCGGCCGTACTGACGATCGTTGTTGTCCTCTTCATGGGCAAGGCGAAGCTGGAGCTTCCGCAGGCGGCCAATCCGAAGGCGGCAATTCCGCAGGCCAAGGCGAAGGAGTAGCGGTTCCTCCATTGCTGCGCGCCGTTCATATTCAGTTCATCTATCGCGATTACGATGATCTCCGCAAGGGAAGCCGATTCGCGATTCGCGATTCGCAGCGCGGGGCTTCCGTAATCGAGATAGAAATCAGAGGTGTAACAATGGTTCTTGCCAGAAGCAATAACAAAGCGCTTGTGCTTACCGGCCTGCTGATCGGGCTTATCTTCGCGGAGCTCGACGAGACGGTCGTCTCGACGGCGATGCCGACGATTATCCGCGACTTGCACGGCTTGTCGTTGTACGGATGGGTGACCGGCGTCTATATGCTGGCGATGACGATGTTCATGCCGATTCTCGGCAAGCTGGCCGATCTGTTCGGACGCAAGCGCGTCTATCTGGCGTGCATCGCGCTGTTCATCGGCGGTTCGATCGTCGGCGGGCTCGCCGTATCGATGCCGATGCTGCTCGTCGGCCGGGGAATCCAGGGCATCGGCGCCGGCGGCCTTATGCCGCTCGCCATGGTCATTCTGGGCGATACGTATCCGCTCGAGCAGCGCGCCAAGATTCAGGCGATGATCGGCCCGGTCATGTTCCTGCCGCAGTTGCTCGGTCCGACCGTCGGCGGCTACATCGTCGACCATATCAACTGGCACTGGGTGTTCCTGATCAACATTCCGGTCGGCCTGCTGGCCGCCGCCATTATCGGCGTCGGAATGCGGGAGAAGCTCGGGGACGAGAAGCGGTCGATCGACTGGGCCGGAGCGTTCACAATGATGCTTGGCCTGCTGTCGCTGCTGCTTGCTCCGGTGCTGGTCGACAACCGCGGGCTGGCGTGGTCGTCGCCGTGGATCATCGGCCTGCTCGCGCTGTCGGCACTGATGTTCGCGTCGCTCGTGCTGATCGAGCGGAAGGCGAAGGAGCCGCTTATTCCGCTCCATCTTTTCCGCAATCGTACGGTTGTCGTTCTGTCGTTGTTCGTCTTCGTCCTGATGCTTGGTCTGATGGGAGGGATCTCGTCGTTCCCGTTCTTCGCCCAGACCGTCATGGGGCTGTCGCCGACCGGCTCGGGGTATCTGAACCTGGCGTTCATGGCCGGCGCGATTCCGATCAGCATTCTGATCGGCTTCCTGATCACCCGGGTGCCTTATCGCACGCTGTTTATCGTCTCGTTTATTCTGCCGATCATCGGCATGTACCTGCTCACACAGATCGGCGTAGGGACGACCGTGCTCTACATTATCGTGACGTTCGTCATTCTGGGCGTCGGCATGGGCGCGCTGTTCGGCGGCGACAATCTGATCGTGCAGGAATCCGTCGCCAAGGAGCATAGCGGCATCGCGCTGTCGACCGTCCAACTGTTCCAGTCCATCGGGATGACAATCGGCATGAGCGTGTTCGGCAGCCTGCTCGCGAAGAATATTCGCACCGGCGTCATGGACTTAAGCGATCAGCTTCCGGAAGGCGCGGCCGAGTCGATTGCGAAGGGCGACATTCCGCAGGGGCTGTCCGCAGACACCATCGGGAAGGTGCACGAGGCGTTCTCGGACGCATTCCAGAACATCTTCGCCATCGGCCTCGGCTTCGCGGTCGCGGCGTTCGTCATCGTCTGGTTCCTGAAGAAGGAAGTGCTCTCGAAGAAGGAAGAGGAGCCGACCGGCGAAGCGCGGGTTGCGGGAGAAGTCTCGGCATAGCCGCACGGCGAACGAATCGAACGAATCGAACGAACCGAACGAACCGAACGAACCGCCCATTCGCGGTTCGTTTTTCCCTTTCCGGCGGAACAATGTGATATAATGAGAACTGCCATTTTTCTAGGGAAGGGAACTTCAAACACGATGAGCCAAACGCTGCGCGAAGAATTGAAGCAAGAGGTGGCCAAGCGCCGCACCTTCGCGATTATCTCTCACCCCGACGCGGGGAAAACAACGCTGACCGAGAAGCTGCTCCTGTTCGGAGGAGCGATTCACATCGCGGGCTCCGTCAAGGCGCGCAAGGCCGCGCGCCATGCGACAAGCGACTGGATGGAGATCGAGAAGCAGCGCGGAATCTCGGTCACGTCTTCGGTTATGCAGTTCGAATATGCCGGCAAGCACGTGAACATTCTCGATACGCCGGGTCACCAGGACTTCAGCGAGGACACGTACCGGACGCTGACGGCGGCGGACAGCGCGGTCATGCTGATCGACGTCGCCAAGGGCGTCGAGGCGCAGACGATCAAGCTGTTCCAGGTGTGCGCGAAGCGCGGCATTCCGATCTTCACCTTCATTAACAAGCTGGACCGCGAGGGGCAGAACCCGTTCGAGCTGCTCGAGGAGATCGAGCGCGTGCTCGGCATTCGCTCGGTGCCGATGAACTGGCCGATCGGCATGGGCCGCGAGCTTAGCGGCGTGTACGACCGGATGAAGAATCAGGTCGAGCTGTTCCAGGGCAAGGATCACTCCGAGATCGAGGTTCGCCCGGTGGCGGACTACAACGATCCGCGCATCCGCGAGATGGCGGGCGATTACCTGGCCGACCAGTTGGCGCAGGACCTCGAGCTGCTCGACGTTGCGGGCGATCCGTTCGACTACGAGAAGGTGCTTGCCGGCCAACTGACGCCGGTGTTCTTCGGCAGCGCCGTCAACAACTTCGGCGTGCAGACGTTCCTTGAGAACTTCCTGCAGCTCGCCCCGGCACCGACGCCGCGCCGCAGCACCGACGGCGAGATCGAGCCGGAGCGGGAGAAGTTCTCCGGGTATATTTTCAAAATCCAGGCCAACATGAATCCCGCCCACCGCGACCGGCTGGCGTTCCTGCGCATCTGCTCGGGCAAGTTCGAGCGCGGCATGAGCGTGCGCCACGTGCGCGCGGGCAAGGAGATCAAGCTGGCGCAGCCGCAGCAATTCCTCGCACAGGATCGCGAGATCGTCGACACGGCGTATCCGGGCGACATCATCGGGCTGTTCGACCCGGGCATCTTCCGCATCGGGGATTCGCTGAGCGAAGGCGGCAATCTGGTGTTCGACGAGCTGCCGACGTTCTCGCCGGAGATCTTCTCCAAGGTGTCGGTCAAGAATGCGCTGAAGCAGAAGCAATACCTGAAGGGGCTTGACCAGTTGACGGAAGAGGGCATGGTGCAGGTGTTCCGTTCGGCGGGCATATTCGAGGATACGTATCTCGGCGTCGTCGGCCAGCTCCAGTTCGACGTATTCGAGTACCGGATGAAGAACGAATACGGCGTCGACATCCAGCTCGCGCGCACGTCGTTCCAGTTCGCTCGCTGGATCGTGTCCGACAAGATCGACCCGACGAAGTTCCGCATCAACTCGACGCTCGTCAAGGACAAGAACGACAACTACGTCGCGCTGTTCGAGAACGAGTACGCGATGCGCACGGCGATGGAGAGAATGCCGGACGTGCAATTCCTCGAGACGGCTCCTTGACGGGGCGGCTCGGCGTGTAAGATAAGGAACTTTGGCAAGCTAAGACACCCCTCCTGCGGCTTCGGCCGACAGGAGGGGTGTTTTACAGAGATGAATATTCGCTTACCAATCGCTCGTCTCCGAATCGGCTTGATAAGTTGACGCTATTTGCCTTATCGCGCTTTGATTCATTCTTCTCAGCAGCTTTTCTTAAAAGTTCTTCTTGAAGAGAAGCTTTAATCCGAACGGGTTGTGCGGTCGCACGATCAATATATTCGTTTTTGATATAATCGCGGGTAACGGGAAACATATTTTGGATGAGGAACGCTTTCTTTTTTCCAAGTACAAACCCAAATACGAGGGTATCAACATCCCCGTACTTTTTGAGCTTCTTATCGTAATGTCGCTGAAATTTATCGATCTGAGAAGAAATGGGGATCATCCAATATAAATCGGTTGCCTCATCCTTTAATGAATAGAAACAAGGCCGATTGCGTTCCTGGTCCCCGGCCAAATCTTTGTTGGACATGAGTTGAGGATCAGGGAAGTCGGCAAAGTAATTGTCTTCGATAAAATAGAAGTTGCCAGACACAATTCCATTTGCGCTCATCCTATTGACTCCCTGTCATAATATAAAGCCCCATTCGGGGAATGGGGCTTCGTTCACTTTGAGAACCGACCATTTGTTATTCGCATGTCGGTGAGCGAAAACATTTGAAGCATAGCGGAATGATCCGACCACATTCCTATTTTTACACAATAAAAAAAGGAAGTCAAATAAAGATTTTGGGAATTCCAGATGATTTGGGCATTGTTAAGCGATTCCATTATAATGTAAAAATAATATAAAACAAGACATTCGCAGGGGAGGGGCGGCAATGCCGAATCGATTGATTGTGCGCGAGGGCAAGGTGGTGGGGCCGGACGGCGTAAGCAGGGCGGATGTGCTGGCGGTGGACGGAAGGATTGAGGCGATTGAAGCCGGCATGGCGGATCGCTGGCTGCAGGACGGCGGGGAAGCGCTGGATGCGGAAGGAGCCTGGGTGCTGCCTGGCCTTATCGATCTGCATTGCGACGCGATCGAGAAGGAGGTCGAGCCGCGCCCGAACACGCTGTTCCCGTTCGGCATGGCGTTCGTCCAATACGAGCGCAAGCTGGCGCTGCACGGCATCACGACGATGTTCCATTCCTTGTCGCTGGGCGTCGGTCTGAGCCTTCGGGGCGAGCATCTGACGGAGCGGCTGATCCGCCATATCGCCCAGAGCCGGCGGGAGCGGGCGATGATTCGCCACCGCGTGCATCTGCGCTACGAGGTGTCCCATCTGACGGGGATGCCGCTGGCCAGACGGCTGATCGACGAAGGGCTGATCCAATATCTGTCGTTCATGGACCATGCGCCGGGCATCGGGCAGTACCGTCGTCCGGGGGCGTTCGAGCGCTACGTGATGAAGAACCAAGGGGTCGACCTCCACGAGGCGGCTGCCATCGTCGAGGAGCTTCAGCAGCGGCGGAGCCGGATCGATTGGGAGGAGCTTCGGGCGCTGGCCGGACAAGCGAGGGGAAGAGGAATCGCGATCGCTTCGCATGACGACGATTCCGAGGCAATGGTAGACCGCTCGCGTTCGCTTGAAGCAAGCGTCGTCGAGTTCCCGCTTAATCTGGAGACGGCGCAATACGCGACGCGGCAAGGCGTGCACGTGTGCGTCGGCGCGCCGAACCTCGTCCGGGGAGGCTCGCACGATAACAACCTGTCCGCCATCGATGCGATCC
Source organism: Cohnella fermenti (assembly GCF_004801405.1). Lineage (GTDB taxonomy): Bacteria > Bacillota > Bacilli > Paenibacillales > Paenibacillaceae > Cohnella > Cohnella fermenti. The sequence goes on along the minus strand of NZ_SSOB01000006.1, from coordinate 92,577 downwards.
GGGCGGGTGCGGCGGATATCGTCTGCTCGGATTACCATCCGGCTTCGCTGCTGGAGTCCGTGTTCTTGCTGGCGGACGAAGGAATTCCGCTTGAGCGCGCTGTCGCGTCGGCGTCGCACAACCCGGCGCGCGCGATGGGCATCGCTGCCGCGACCGGCTCGCTCGAGCCCGGCAAGCTTGCGGATCTGCTCGTCGTGCGCAAGGTGCAGGGCTGCCCGGTCGCGGAGACGACGGTCGTCGGCGGGCGTGTTGTGCAGACGACCCGGGATTATCGGTCAAGCCATTGAACGGCATCGGCCGGGTTGCTACAATGGGCGTAGAGAAGGCTTAGAGAAGGTGCCGATATGCAGATTGCGAACCCTGCGCTTCTGAGCCGCGTCTTTACCCGGAATGCGCTGCAGGAATGGGTCGCCCGCGGGGAGGACCCGGCGCTCGCCGATTGCTTGCGGGAGCAGTTGAGCGGAGCGGAGGCTGAAGCGGAGAACGGGACGGAGACCCGGGCGGGAACGTCGAATCGAAGCGTCATCTCCGAGCTGTACAAGACGATGCTCAAGTCGTACAGGAACGAGTACATCTATAAGAATACGTTGCTAAACAAGCTGCTGCTCGGCAGGCACAGCCTGGGGACGACGACCGCGCTTGCGGAGGTTCCGATCGAGAAGTCGAAGGCAGACTTCATCCTCATCAATGGGAGGGCCGTCGTCTACGAGATCAAGACGGAGCTGGACAACCTGGACCGCTTGGGGAGTCAGCTTCAGGATTATTACCGGGCGTTCGATACCGTGTGCGTGATGACAAGCGAATCGAACGTCAGGAGCGTGTCGGCGGCGCTCGAGCACACGAATGCCGGCCTCTGCGTGCTGACGAAGAGGAACGGCATTCGCACCGTCAAGGAAGCGGTCGCCGACCGCTCGTTCCTCAGCCATCATTCCATGTTCAAGTTATTGAGGAAGCCGGAATACGAACGCATCCTCCTTGCCCGTTACGGAGAGCTCCCGCGAACGACACCCGTGAGATTATACCAAGAGTGCCTGAGCCGGTTCGCCGCCATCGACCTGGATTCCGCTTATCGGGCGATGCTTGCGCAGTTGAAGCGGAGGATAGTCGTCCGGGAGAAGACGAGGTTCCTGCAGGAAGTTCCCTATGAGATCAAGTCGCTGGTCTACTTCTCGGAATACGGAACAGAAGACTATGAAGCTCTAGCCGAGTTCCTCAATCAGCCCTTCAGGAGGTAGCCATGTACTTTCCTTATGTTCGAGGAAGACAGTTCGAATTGATCGCCCTGCGCGAGCTGTTGGAGAAGGGTCTCTTGCATCCGGCCGTCGTTCCCATCGTGGAGCCGGTGAAGCTCTCGTCCACCTTGACCGGCACGATGGCGAAGTTTATCGAGGCGGGCAAGGCGCTTGCGGTGATCCATAATCCGAAGGTCGGAAGCTTCGGGCTGGAGACGGAGAAGACAAGCCATCTTAAGGACGTCTACGAAGCTCACCTGCAACGGGACATTATCGTCAAGGCGCATATCGCGGGCAGCCGATCCGAGGATGAGCTGGCAGAGCTTGGCGATCCGGGCGCCGACCGCTCGGCGATGCTGACCATTGTGACCGACCGGGACTGCCTCCCGCTCTATGAGCGATTGTTCGGGGCCGGCGGCGGAAGGTACAACCTGATCTCCGCGGACAGGACAATTCGCAGAACGATCACGAGCAACAAGGTTCTGTTCGAAGACAAGTTCAACAAGCTGGAGAAGAATGCCGACTACAAGGACAAGGACGAGCTCTTCTCCGACGACCACCTGTTCTACTCGGAGGAGGGATATGTCGGCTTCTCGGACTTCTCCATCGCGGGCAGCGACTACTCGGAATGGGGGTTCGCCCCGTATGCGGTCGCCATTCATATCGTTTACTTCGATCCGGAGCTCAACCTCCGCGTGATCCACTTCGTCTCGGATTCGAATGACGACATTCAAGACCCTGCAGGCAAGTTCTATGAAGCGGTCGGCAAGCTGGTTCAGTGGAGCCGGGAGAACCCCGTTCGCACCTACGGCTTAAACGAGCTGATCGCCCATCATCGGAACGAGACGTATCCGGGGCTCGGAACCGTGAAGAAGCTGGCGATCATGCACCACCTCGAACTGATGGGCCGATACCTCGGCGGGGGAACGGTGCGATGAGGTGCTGCGTCGAATGTTTCCACGATCCGGCGATCAAATCGAGAATTCGGCACCTGAGAAAAATCGGCCATTGCAGCTTCTGCGAGGCGGAGGACGTGTACGTGTACGATACGGAGATTGACTCCGAGCTGACGGACGACTTCGAAGCGCTGCTCGACACGTACAAGGCGGAAACGGTGCTGCCCGACGGTTACCCCGAGAGCGAGCTGCGGCTGCTCAAGGATGAATTGGCTGTGAACTGGACAATCTTCAGCCTGCCGCCGGACAAGATCGATGTGCTGATCAGGCACATCTGCAAGAACAAGTTCATGGAGGACCCGGAGCTGTTCGAGCGGAGGATCGGCATTATCCAGAGGCTTGATCAGGAGTACATGGACCGCTATTCTCTGCTTGGCGAATACAATTGGGAGGACTTCGTATCGTCAATCAAGACGCAGAATCGCTTCCACAGCAAGCAGTTGAACACGTCCGTCCTCTACGAATTCCTCGACCATCTGAAGAAGCTGTACAAGCGGGGAACGCTGTTCTATCGAGCGAGAATCTCGGGAGCGACGGTGTTCCCGCTGACCCAGATGGGATCGCCTCCGGCCGGTCTGGCCTCTGCGGGACGGGTGAATCCGGAAGGGATAAGTTATTTGTACCTCGGCAACGACCGGACGACGACGCTGAACGAAGTGAGGGCAGGACTGCACGATTACGTCTCCATCGCGGCGTTCGAGCTGAAGGAGGACATCAGCGTTGTCGACTTGACGGGGCTGGATCGGATCAGTCCGTTCTCCGGACTCAACTTCACCTTGCACGCCATCAACAAGGCGAACCTGATCAAGATGAGCAATGAGATCGCCAAGCCGCTCCGGAGGCAGGACAGTCCCCTTGATTATTTGCCGACGCAGTACATATGCGAATTCATCAAGACGATTACGTTCAAGGACGGCTCCGCCTGCTGCGGCATCGAGTACAAGAGCACCATGAACAAGGGAGGCTACAACCTGGCGGCCTTCAGCGGCGAGCTGTTCGAATGCGTCGAGGTGAAGGTTCACGACGTCCAGGAGCTTCATTATAGCGTAGAGCCTGTCATTCCAGGTTGAATCGCCTTGCAGGAGAAGCCGTCCCCCGTTCAAGGGTGGACGGCTCTTCAAGTTATCTTCCAGTTACGACGACGGCTGCTGAAGCTGGCTGTGCAGCGCTTCAAGCATTCGCTGCTGATCGTCCGGAGCGCTGTGCTGCCAGATAATCTCGAAGAGCACCCCAAGCCCGGGAAGCGCCATCTCCGCATTGCCGATCGAATCCTCGATAACGTTGCGAAGCTCATCCGGATTCAGGCCGCGAACCCGGTGCAGGATCGCTTCGCGCAAGCTCATCGTCAGTGTCATGGGCGTACCTCCTCTGGAATGAAGAACCTGGAATGAAGGCGGAACGGAAGAGCCGCTTCGGTCGTCGCGAATCGCGGCTTCACGTAGCATTCCCCCTGCGGCTCCCGGCTATCCCCGGCGACGATCCGCCGAAGCGTCCCTTCATTATCCCGTCGCTGATCTCGATCCCGTCGCTGATCTCGCCATGCGGATCGTGCTATAATAGAAGGATATGGAGCACGGAACGATCGATGGAGAGAGGAGCCGGCATCAGGAATGGCTAAGCATAAGAAGCAATTCGCAATTATCGGCTTGGGCCGCTTCGGGTCCAGCGTCGCCAAGTTCCTGTCCGAGATGGGATACGAGGTTCTGGCGATCGACGACAATGCGGAACGGGTGCAAGATCTCGTCAACGTCGTGACGCATGCCGTCTCGGCGGATTCGACCGACGAGGAAGCGATGCGCGCGCTCGGCATTCGCAACTTCGATGTGGTCGTGGTGGCGATCGGGGAGAATATCCAGGCGAGCATTCTGACGACACTGATTCTGAAGGATCTTGGCGTAGGCAAAATCATCGTCAAGGCGCAGAACGAGCTGCACGGCAAGGTGCTGAACAAGATCGGCGCGGACAAGGTCGTGTTCCCGGAACGGGACATGGGCCTGAGAGTGGCGCACCATCTGATCTCGCCCAACATTATGGAGCATATCGAGCTGTCGAGCGACTACAGCATTGTCGAGATGACCGCGCCTTCCGCCATGCGCGGCAAGAACCTGCGTCAGCTCGACATTCGGGCGAAGTACCAATGCAATGTGCTTGCCGTGAAGCGGGACGGCGAGATGAACATCAGCTTCCCGGCGGACGAGCCGCTGTGCCGGGACGACGTGCTCGTAATCGTCGGCCGCAACGAGCAGTTGACGCGATTGGAGCAAGTGTATGCGGAACCTTGAGCCGGCGTTGACGTCCGTCGCCAATCCCCGGGTGAAGGGATGGGCGAAGCTGTCCGAGCGCAAGCAGCGCGAGAAGGAAGGACGCTTCAAGCTCGAAGGCGTGCACCTGGTGGAGGAAGCGCTTGCCGCCGGGTGGCCGCTGGAATGCGTCGTCTTCGAGGAGGACATGGGAATTCCCGAGGAGCTGAGCGGGTATGCGGACGGAAGCGTATCCACGCTGTCCGCTCCGTCCTGGATTCCGGTCTCCCCGGACATCATTGCGAAGTGCGTCGAGACGGAGAGTCCGCAGCCGGTGTTCGCGGTGGCGCAGCGCAAGAGCGTCGATCGGCAGACGCTGTTCGCGGCCGGGTCGGGGCCGATCGTTGTGCTCGACGGCGTGCAGGACCCCGGCAACGTCGGCACGATCATTCGCAGCGCCGCGGCGAGCGGGGCGAGCGCGGTCGTGCTTGGCAAGGGAACGGCTGATCTCTACAACTCGAAGACTCTCCGCTCCACGATGGGCACGCTTTTCTGCATACCGGTGTTGGAAGCCGATCTGGCCGAGCTGCTGCCCGAAGCGCGCAGACAGGGCAAGACGCTCTTCGGCACGAGCCTGCAGGCGACGAAGAGCTGCTACGAGGTCGATCTCGGCCGCGATGCGTGGCTGCTGTTCGGCAACGAAGGCAGCGGATTGTCGGCAGCCGCGGAAGCGCTGGTCGATCAGCCGATCATCATCCCGATGACCGGCAAGGCGGAGTCGCTGAACGTCGCCATGGCCGCGACGGTGCTCCTGTTCGAGAGCCAGCGGCAGCGGGGGATGCGCGAATGATCATTCCCGGCAATGCCGAGCAACCATAGCCATACTGGAGGATTGGATTAGCAATGAAGCGGATTCCGATGACGGTGCAACTGGTATTTATTCTATTCTGCGTCATGGCGATTCCGACGGTCATCTTAACGTGGTACAGCGGCGCGCAGATCTTGCGGAATTCCGAGCACGCGATCGCGGAATCCTCGCTTGCGGGATTGAATGCCAATCGCAACCTGAACGAGAATGCGCTGAACAACTTGACCCGATATACAGTGCTTCTGACCGACGGCCGCATCTTCGACCGAATTCGCGACTACGAGACGTTCGCCGAGATCAATTCGACCTACAGCACGATCAGCAACGGATTAAGTGTTCAACAGCAATTGACGAGCATGAACAACATGAGCGACGGCGTGAATTCTTCCTTCTTCTACTTGAGCGATTCGGACTATGTCGTGTCGACCGATAAAGGAATTACGAAGCTCGACCGGTACGAATCCCTCGAATGGCTGGACGATGCGCTTGAAGGGCAGCGCGGAATCGCCGGCGTATGGTACCCTCGCAAGCTGAAGTCGGGGGCCGCCGTGATCTCTTACGTGCTGCCTCTCAACCGGCTGACTTCGACAACGCGCGGAACGATTGTCCTCAATCTGGACGAGAGCCAGGTCGAGCAGTATTTGCGCAATTCGGGCGAGGGCCAGCAGGAATACGTGCTGATGAGCCGGGACGGCACGATCATCTCTCATGCGGACAAAAGCCTGCTGTACACGAACGGCAACGAAGATCCGGCTATTCGGGACATCCTGGGGCAGACCCAAGAGGAAGGCTACATGTTCCGCGAGGCGGGCGGCAAGCGGATGCTCTACACCTGGTCGCGGTCGACGCAACTGGATTGGACGTATGTCAGTCTCTACTCGGTGGACGAGTTGATGGCCAACTCTCAGGCGATGCATCGGAATATCGTTATTCTGACCGTTGCCATTATTGTTGCCGGCACCATCCTGACGTACTTCCTCGCCATCTGGGTGTCCAAGCCTGCCAGAGAGCTGGTGCGGACGCTGAGGACGAAGGGCGGCTTGGGAATTCAGCGCCAGAACGAGCTCGTCTTCCTCGACGATGCGTTCAAGCGGATGCAGGAAGAGGAAGAAGCGCTGAATCGGCTGCTTCATGCCCGCGAGAAGGATGCCCGAAGTCTTGCGGTTCATCAACTGCTGCGCAATGAATGGTCGGCTTCAATCGATGAGATATTCCCATCGGCTTGTTTTGTTGTCGCGGTGCTGTCCATCGATCGTTACCGGACGTTCGTCAGCAACAACAGTCCCGAGACGCGCAGCTACCATCGCTATCAAGTGATGACGGAGTGCGAAGCCGCATTCCCGGAAAATATGCAAACCCAATGCGTCTACCACGGAGAAGGCTGCTTCGCGCTGGTGATCAACTATGAGCAAGTGGAGTTGGGCGATCCGGACGGCGTCATTCACGATAGGCTGGTCAAGCTGCGCGACAACGTGTCGGAGCTGCTGGGCAATACCGTCACGATAGGCGTAAGCAGACCGACAGAAGATCGCGACCTTGTGTCGAACGGTCTCGTCGAAGCGATGGAAGCGATCAAGCATCGGATGATCTCGGGCAGCGGAGAGATTGCGTATTGGCAGGAGGAGGACGGCCGGGAAGGCAAGTACATCTATCCGGTCACCAGCGAACGACGCATTCTTAATTACCTGGATCAAGGCGATCTCGACAACATTCTGCGGGAGCTGCAGTTCATCGGCAGCGAGATTCGTTCCGCCGAGTACGTCTCCTACGACAACATCATGTTCCTTTATCACCAGTTGGCGGGCGTCACGATCAAGCATCTTCGGGAGAACAACGTGAGCACGGCTCGCATCTTCGCCGGAAGAGGCAATATTTATGCGGCGCTGGCTTCTCTTGAGACGCTGGACGAGCTGGAGGACTATCTTCGCGACTTCTACGGCGAGATCATACAATACCTGGCGCGTACGCCCGGCGAGACGAATACCCACGGAGACCGCATCATTCAGTACTTGAACGAGCATTATCGCGAGGAGATCGTGTTCGAGGAGATGGCGAAGGAGATCGGCATCAGCTACTCGTACATGCGCAAGATCGTCTTCGAGATGACGGGCCGCAGCCTGATCGATTACATGAACCTGTTGCGCATTGAGCAAGCCAAGCGGCTGCTCGCCGAGTCCGGGCTGACCATTACGCAGATTGCGTCCGAGATCGGCTACAACAACGTCCGGAGCTTCAATCGCTTCTTCCGCAAGTTCGAGGGGATGGCGCCGAGCAGCTATAAGGCGGAGAGATCCAGGTCCGCGCAGGAGGAACCTCATTCGTGAGGTTTTTTTTGACGTTCGGGGGCTTGGTCATATTTGATCATGGCCGGACAGATTTGATGATCAACCCGCGCCGGAAGCCCGATCTGACGCGCTTGTAATCAAAAGTGTCGCGTCAGAATCAAATCTGGCGATTTACCGGTCGGAAATGAAAACGCTATGATTAACGGGTCGAAAGGGTTATTTATACGGAGGTGAAACATGGCTTTGAAAACGGTTCAAAATGCGACTGCCGGGAATGAAACCGCTTCACTTCATTCCAATGCCGGCAACGGCAAAGGTCGAAGGTTCCTCGCTTATTGGCGTAATGACTGGCAGCTCTACGCGCTGCTTCTGGTCCCCTTGGCGTTCGTTCTGGTGTTCAAGTACGCGCCGATGAGCGGCCTCATGCTTGCGTTTAAAGAGTACAAGATCGCCAAGGGATTCTGGGGAAGCGATTGGGTCGGCTTCGAGGTGTTCCAGGAGCTGTTCGCCAAGCCGGACTTCGGCCGTGCGGTGCGCAACACGCTGCTGCTCAACATCTCGGATCTCATCTTCAGCTTCACGGCGCCGATCATTCTTGCCCTGCTGCTTAATGAGGTCAAGAACGTTGCCTTCAAACGCGTGAATCAGACGCTGCTCTATCTGCCGCACTTCCTGTCGTGGGTCATTATCGGAGCGATCGCGTATCAGTTGCTCGGCGAAGGAAGCGGCATGATCAACAACGTGATTGAAGCGATGGGGCTCGATCGCGTTCCGTTCCTGCAAGAAGACACGCATTGGCTGATCAGCTACATCGCCATCGGCGTGTGGCAGAGCATGGGATGGGGAACGATCATTTACCTGGCCGCCATGAGCGGAATCAATCCGGAGATGTACGAAGCGGCAACCGTCGACGGCGCCGGACGGTTCCGGAAGATGCGGAGCATTACGCTCCCTTCGATCCGGATGACAATCGTTACGCTGCTTATTATGAACCTCGGCAACGTCATGGGCGGCTCCTTCGAACGGGTATTTGCCTTGTCGAATAAAGCGACGACCGAGTACACGACGACCATTCCGGTTCTGGTGTATCGTTGGGGGATCGAGAGCGGCAACTTCAGCCGCGCGACAGCGCTCGGATTGTTCCAGGCCGTTATTGGGGTTGTCCTCGTGCTGCTCGCCGACCGGATCGCCAAGAAGCTGGGCGAAGACGGATTGATCTAGGGAAGGAAGCGGAACATGCAAATATCCAATAGCCGCGCAGTCGCGAAACGGCGAATCAAAGCGGACGTCTGGGACGTGCTGATTCACGCCGTACTGGTGATCGTCTCGCTTGTCTGCCTGCTGCCGTTCGTCCATGTCGTCGCCAAGTCCTTAAGCGAAGACGCTTATGTCATCGCCCAGAAAGTATTCCTGTGGCCCCGAGGCATCAATCTGGAGGCGTACAGCAAAATCTTCGCCGATCGCAGCATCCTGCGGTCCTTATATGTAAGCGTTCTTGTTACCGCGGTCTTCACGGTCATCGGGATGATCGTCACGATCTTCGCGGCGTACCCGCTCTCCAGGCCGCAGCTCAAGGGCCGCACGTTCCTGACGGTGATCTTCATGTTCACCCTGTACTTCAGCGGCGGCATTATTCCCGATTACTTGCTGATCAACAATCTGGGAATGCTAGATACGCTCTGGGCGCTTATTCTGCCGTTGTCGTTCAGCGCCTTTAATCTATTGATCTTAAGAAGCTCGATCGCAAGCAGCATTCCGGTAAGCCTGGAGGAATCCGCACGAATCGACGGCGCAGGCCACTTCCGCATCTTGTTCAGCATCGTCCTGCCGCTGTCCAAGCCGATTCTTGCGACGCTCTCGCTGTTCTATGCGGTAGGGCGGTGGAACGCTTATCAGGACGCCCTGTTCTACATCAAGCAGAACGTCGAGCTGCGGCCGCTCCAGCTTAAGCTGTATTATCTGGTCGTGCAAGCGAGCGAGAGCTTCCAATTGGAAGCGACGAATGTGCAGTTAAGCAATCCTGAGGTGCTGAAGGCGTCGGTTGTCGTCTTCGCCACGCTGCCGATTCTCTGCATCTACCCGTTTATTCAGAAGTACTTCGTCCGCGGCGTCATGCTCGGAGCGGTCAAGGAGTAGCCATTGGCGCTTGCCGCTCCGTAATTAATTAATCATATTATTGGAGGTTACAACACGATGCAACAGAAGAAGTTCGCTTCGCTGGGGATGGCGCTTGTCATGCTCTCCGGCCTGCTGGCCGCTTGCTCGAACGACAACGGGAACAAGGAGAACACAGCGCCGAGCAGCACCGCTGCGACGCCATCCGAAGGGACCTACGCCGATTATTCCCAAGGCTTCGCGGAGACGGTCAGTCTCGATATTCCGGTGTATGAGCGTGCGTTCGAAGGCTGGAACGTGAAGGACAACTACTATACGCGCTGGATTCAGAAGGAATTCGGAGACAAGTACAATATCAAGCTCAACTTCGTGCCGATCGCTCGCAGCAACGAGGTGACGGACTTCGAACAACTGCTGGCCGCCCATAAAGCTCCGGACGTTATTTTCCACTATGACATGCCGCAAGCGCTTGCTTACTACGGGGAAGAAGTGCTGCAGCCGCTCGACTTGAACGAGATTAAGAACTATGCTCCGACGTACTGGGCCAACATGGGTGAGACGATCCAGCAATACGGCAACATCGACGGGGAAAATGTATTCTTCTTCGCGGCGCGTCCGGATACGGACAACTTCGTGACGCTGATCCGCAAGGATTGGGTGGAGAAGGTCGGCATGAAGGTGGAGGATCTGACCTCGCTGGAGAAGTACAACGAGATGCTCGGCAAGTGGAAGGAAGCGGGCCTGGGCGTCGGCGGCGCGGCTCTGACCAGGAACTCCTACAACTTCAGCTACGCGTATCGCGACTGGCCGATCGATTCCGAGTATCGTGCTCTTTATTCGGATCTCGCCGTAGCCGACTTCACGACCAAGGATGCCGAAGCCTGGCTGCGCAATCTGAATTATGAATACAATAACGGCCTTATCGACAAGGAATTCTACCTCCGCGACGACGACAACAAGACGAAGGCCGAGTTCGTGGCGGGAAGAACGGGAACGTACGGCTTCTATCTGACCAACAACACCGACCTCTTCTCCGCTGCCTTGAAGAATAACCCGACTGCCGAGTTCGCGGTGCTCCCTCCGGAAGCGCTGGTGCCGGAAGGCAACGTTCCGCAAGGACGCGCTTACTGGCCGTTCGGCTTCATCATGGGCGTGAACTACGAATCGACAGCCGAGGAACGCGCCGCGTTGTGGATGTATCTCGAATGGATGAGCCAGCCGGACAACCTGTTCTACCTGCAGAACGGCGTAGAAGGACAGAACTATACGCTTGATGCCGACGGACTTCCGGTGAAGAACGCGGACTACACGGGCGAATCCGCACTGTCGCTGAACAACAACAAGGACTATTGGGCTCTGGTGACCGAGACCCAGGCGTACGGCTCGCCGGAATTGACGCTCAAAGCGAACATGCGCAACTGGTCCCCGGCCGGATATGAAGATATTGCCGAGGACATGGTGAGATACTATAATGAAACGGCGGAATACCGGACGCCGGACGCGCTGTTCACCGTCGTGCTTGAGGAGCTGAACGAGTACAAGGCGGACCTGAATTCGCTCTTCCAAGAGCTGTACCTGGAAGTGGTCCTTGCGCCGGAATCCGAGTTCGACAAGAAGTATGAAGCGGCGAAGAAGAAGTTCCTCGATGCCGGTTACCAAGACATTCTCGACGAGAAGCAGCAAGCGATCGACGCAGGTCAATACCGTTAATCCGCGCTCGCATCGACACTAACGGAGCCCCTGCAGCAGCGGGGGCTCTCCATCATTGGAGGGCCATATGAAGCTGAACACAGACGAAGCGGCATTGAACAATATTCGGCAAATCGCCGGGCGCGTGGCGGACTACACATTCGGGATGGATCTGACGTGGGACTGGCCGGGCGGCGTCGCCTACTACGGCGTCAGCCGGCTGTTCGAAGCGACGGGAGATCGCGTCTATCTCGAACGGATGATCGCGTGGGTCGACGAATATATCGAAGCGGGTCTTCCCGAAGTATGGACGGTGAATACTTGCGCGATGGGGCATATGCTGCTCACCCTCTATGAGCAGACGAACGAGCGAAAGTATCTCGACCTGATCCTGAGCAAGGTGGATTATCTGGAGAACAAAGCGCTGCGCTTCGGAGACCGGGTTCTTCAGCATACGGTGTCGTCGAAGAACGACTTCCCGGAGCAATGCTGGGCGGACACGCTGTTCATGGCGGCGTACTTCATGATTCGCGTCGGCGTCGCGCTGAAGGAGAAGCGGCTGATCGAAGACGGCCTGCACCAGTTCTTCTGGCACATCAACTACTTGCAGGATGAAGACAACGCGCTGTGGTACCACGGCTACAACAACATCAACAAGGATCATATGTCCGGCATCCACTGGGCCCGTGCCAACGCATGGGCGGCCTACACGATGTCCCGCGCGGCCGTCGTCATTCCGGAAGCGTATTTGTATCCTCCGATGATGCATATCTGGAGCTCCTTGCGCGACCAGCTTGCGGCGCTCAAGAAGCTGCAGAAGGAAGACGGCCTGTGGGGCACCGTGCTCGACTGCCCGGATGCCTACGGAGAAGTGTCGGCATCGGCCGGCATCGCCGCCGCGATGATCGTGCAGGGCAATCCGCTGCACGGGAAGTACGTCCGCAAGTCGCTTGACGGCTTGCTGGACAATGTCGCCCCGAACGGACGGGTGCTGAACGTGTCCGGCGGAACGGCCGTCATGAACGACATCGCCGGCTATCTCGGCATCGACCGCAAGTGGGCGCAAGGCTGGGGCCAAGGGCTCGCGCTCGCCTTCCTCGCATCGGTCATCGAGAACGGCCCGACGAAGGCGGAGACAGCGACAGGCTCTGCGAAGGCAGCCGTGAAGGCCGGTGCGAAGGCGTCGGAGAAGGCAACTGCGAAGGCAGCCGCGGAGAAGGAAGAAGCGGGGAACGGGGCGGAGTAAGACAAGGAACGGGAGCGCGGGCGAAGTTCGCGCGATTGTGCTCAGGCTATCCGACATTTATACGAAAAACAACTATGACAACAAGGACAGTTGTCACCCCCTACAATGAAAATTTTTCGTATGAGGCCATTCGCAGTGATGAAAAGCCAACTGCGGAGAGGCAGGAGGAGCGGAGTTAGTAGAGAAACCTGTACAACGGAGCTCCGAAGAGGCGGTTGGAGAGGGAGATGAGAGGAAAACCCGCCTATCGACTGTTCGTTCCACTTGCCATCCCGCCCGGTATCGCTTCCCACTCCCCCCATGCGTCTATTCCCTCTGGCGGCATTAGGTCTCTTCTCCCTTTCGTTCAGGATAAGGAGGTGCAAGGGAATGGGCTGTCCTAAGACCCAAGGGCATGATCGGCAAGCGGAGGTTCCTGACCCAAGGGGAGAAGAGGCATAAGTGTTAAGAAGGGGGATAGCGCCTTTCTTGTCACCATAATGTGGAAATCAACTCGCCGACTCACCAAAATGCCGACCGCGCCAGCTGGTGCTAGACGGTGGCGAGACTTTTCTGTCTAAATCCGGTACAGACCGCCATTAGCGAGACTTAATTTTCGTATTAAATCACATTCAGGCTGCCCTAAAGCGGGCGATTCCGTCGATTTTATGTGAAAAATCGTATTCATCAGCCTCGAACATAAGTGGACTAGCCGTATTTATGCTAAAAACCGCATAAAAGTCCCCTTTGATCCCAAGTCCTGACCGTTATCGGTCCGGACTTTTTTTTGGGGGGCTGGCGGAAGAGCGGGGGAACGGAGTAGCGGAGGATGCGATGCTCGTCGACATGCCCTTCGACATTCCCTTAAAAAAACGCCATAACCTCTATAAAAACTTCATCGGAATCGAAGCCGGGCTTCTGGTAGGCTAATCATGCGCGCTATTGCGAACATGGGAACGATGGAGGAGACGTTATGAGAGACTTATTCGATGTGAAGGATTACGGAGCGATCGGAGATGGGGCGGCCGTCGACACAAGAGCCATTCAACAGGCGATTGATGCCTGCTCGCAGGCCGGCGGCGGGCATGTTCGGCTGGCAGGCGGCATCTTCGTCTCCGGCACGCTGTTCCTGCGATCGAACGTTTATTTGCAGATTCAACCGTCGGCCGTCCTGCTGGCCAATCCGGATATTCGCGATTATCCGGACGGGACGCACTATAACCGTTATGTCAACGAGAAGGACATGGACAAGTGTCTGATTTATGCCGAGGATGCCGAGAATATCGGCGTCGTCGGGGAAGGGGCAATCAACGGCAACGCGGAGCGATTCCCGAACGAGGGAAGCATCGACCGGCCGATGATGATGCGGTTCCTTCGGTGCCGCCATATCCGGGTCAGCGGCTTGCGGCTGCACAACTCGGCGGCCTGGACGACGGCGTTCCTGGACAGCGAGAACATCTGGTGCGACGGCTTGGACATTCGCAACGATAGAAGGTACAACGGCGACGGCCTGGACTATGACGGCTGCCGGAATGTCTTCGTCTCCAACTGCAAGATTCTCGGGACGGACGACAATCTATGCCTTCAAGCCAGCAGCAAGCAGTACCCGATGAAGAACGTTCATATCTCGAACTGCCATTTTACCTCCATCTGTGCGGGAATTCGGATTGGCCTCAAGTCGATCGGGAGCATCTCCAACGTCGCAATCCACAATTGCACATTCGAGAACGTGTGGCGCGAAGGGATCAAGATCGAGTGCACGGAGGGAGGCAGCATCACGGACGTGGTGGCGCAAGGGCTTGTCATGCGGAATGTGACGCGGCCGATCTTCGTCCTGCTCAATAATCGGCTGGATCGGATCGGCTCTTCGATCGGTCTGGAGGCCATGCCGGAGATCGGCTCGCTGGAGCGAATTGCGCTGTCGGACATTATCGCTGCGGATGACGAAGAGATGAGCCATACGCATTACCGGTTCGCCGACGATGTGATGGGTTGTCCCTCCTTCAACGGAATCCGAATCGACGCGTGCGAGAGCGCCCCCATTCGCGATCTGACCTTGCGGAATATCGGCTATACCTTTATCGGCGGCGTGGCCAGGGAAGACATTCCGGAGCACTACCCGAAGGTGCGGGACAGGCGTCTCGAGCATCCGGAGCAGACGGCGGACAATTATTATCCGACCTGGAGCCGGACGACCTTCATGGATATCCGGAATGTCGACCGGCTCGTCTTGGACGGCCTCCGCTTCCGTGCGCTGCGGGAAGACACGCGGGACTCCTATATCGTTGAGAATTGCCGGGTTGTTAAGGAAGAGGTGACGGAGTACCTTGGGGACCTTGGGGGAAAAAGGCCGACAGCCATCGATTAAAACCGTAGTATAGGTTGGGTTGCGGCACCTCATTCGAGCGACGACAAGAGAGAAGGACCGAGGCTGCCGCCAAAGTCGGTGAAGCCGTCGTTGCCGCGCCGAAACGCCGATCTCCGAAACCGGTGGCCGCCGGATTTTATGTGAAAAATCACATTGGCGCCTCGCGAAAACGGGCGATTGGCCCATTTTATGCGAAAAATCACATTCATGGAGCAAATTCCGATCCAAAGTTCCGGATATATGCGAAAAACCATATAAAATACCTCATCCCCTCCACATCCAGGCCGACGAATATGAAAAACCACATAAAATCGCCAAAGGCATCGGACCAGAGGGCAACAAACCGGACCAGAGAGCAGCAACCATCGAATCCCTGGAGCGGCAATTCGAATATTCCCTAATCCCAAAGAACCGTCAGGCAGCTTCCGGAGCTTCCCTGACGGTTTTATGCGTCGTCTCTTCCGCTGCCGCATGAACGGTAAGCGACAAGGGGACCCTTGGATGAAGCGCACAATCAGAAGCAAGCCATCAGAGTCAGGTCTATCCCCTATTAAGGAGGTGAAGCCGAATGAAGCTCCTTCAAGCCATCCTCCTCGCCGGAACCCTCGCCCTGTCGCTGGCGGCGGCTCCGCCCGTGAGCGCATCCGGCGCTTCCGTCTTGAACTCGGCAATTCCGGTTCAGGAGCCATCTTCCCGCGAGCGCGAACTGGAGGCGGCGCTGCTGCAGCAGCTCCACCCGGCGATCGTGGAGTCCCTGCGCGGAACGTATCGCGAACGATACGTCCAATTCGGGTGCGAACGAATCGCGTCGATTAACGAGCGGGGTACCGCGAAGCGGCACGCCGATCCGGCGAGACCGGTCGATGCCGTTCACGGAGCGAAGTTCTTCGAGATTACGGTCAGCATCTGCCGCCCGAACGGAGAGCGGGTGGAACTGGATATGAGGAACGATGGTATGGGAACGGGAACGGGCTATGTCGTCACGGCGACGAGAATCGTATCGAAGAGTCGTACCGAGAGCCGCCCGCCCCTCAATAAACCCGATACCGCCCGCTAAGCGCCAACAAGCTGAAGAAGTACAGGCAGTTGTCGTAATAACGGCGAACTCCCGTGCGCGGCGGCGTGTCCCACAGCTTCCGCGCGAATGCCGCGGCGTCCGGGCCGTCTGCGGCGAGCGAGGCCGCAGCGTTCGTTGCGAGCAGGCCGACCGGGTGCAGCGCCGGCTCCTCGAAGGGCGTGCCGTCGATCCAGTAGCGCCGGTAGTCGTCCGCCTCGATCCCCGAGAAGAATCGCTGAAGGCGGTTCGATTGGCCGACCTGCCATGGGTCCTTGCGGTACCACTCCCAGTCCAGCGCAAGGTTGAGCGCCACCCGGTACGCATCGCTGTAGAAGTGACGGAAGTCGCCGTGGCGCTGCGGCTCCGCCGGCGTTCCGTCGAAGTTCGCGTATTCCGGAGAGAGTCCGGTCGCGGGATGGCAGGCCGTGTGCAGATAGGCGCGGCTCGCCTCGGCCGCCTCCGCCCAGAACGGGCGGTCCCGCTCGTCGGCATAGAGAGCGAACAGCTCGTAGAAGTGCGGCAGATGATACGAAGGATCGCTGAAGGGAGATTCCGGCACGAACTTGATCAGCTTCGTCTCCGGGTCCCACATCGGATCGCCCTCATGCTGCCCGTTCCCGCCCTCGCCCTGATGCACGCAAGCGCGAAGAATCGTTCTCGCCTGCTCCATATAATCGTAAGGAGCCTTCCCCTCGCCCCAGCGATTCGCAGCGAAGATGAGCGCCATAGCGAAGTATTCTTCGCCGTCCGGAGCCGGTCCTTGGGACAGCCGGGTCCCGTCCGGCTTGCAGTGCCAGGCGAAGTAGTGCTTGTATCGTCCTTCCGTATGCTGCATATAGGTCCGGGAGAAGTTCCACAGCCGGTCGAATACGTCCCGCTTGTCCATCTGCACGGCCATCATCATGCCGTACGACATCCCTTCGGTGCGGACGTCGGAGTTGCCGGTATCCAGAACGTAACCCATGTCGTCGCCCAGCGGGTAATAGATGCGCACGTCGTCCGCTCCCGCGAACAGATCGTTCCATGCCGTCTCCAGCCTTGCGTCGATCTCTTCCGGCGAGCGGCCGATCTCCAGGAAGAGATTGCGATATTCGCCCGTAAACACGGAGCCTTGCGTCGTCATCGTTGTTCTGATCCTCCCATCGCATCGATTCGACTTTATGGTAGCACACCGCAACCCCAAGAAATTAAGGCATTTTCCTCAGAAAATAAAGAGGTTAACCGACCGGAACACGAGACAGCGAGTAGGCGAGAGGTCGCGATCCGTCGGGGCTTATCTCGCGCATCCTGCGGCTTCATGATAGAATGGACACGATCGGCCGAGTCCGGCCGGGCTGCTTGATCTATACGATTGGAGTCTGTTCTATGTCCACCTTAATCGACACGCTGACATCCCTGACGGAAGAAGATATTCGTCGCTGGCTTCGGGAATACCGGGCGCTCGGCCCGCTGCCGGGAATCGCCCTGACGTTCCTCAAGTCGTTCGTCCCGCCGCTGCCGACGCTTGTGATCGTAGGGGTGAATGCCGCGGTGTACGGCCTCTGGCCGGGTTTTCTTTATTCGTGGCTGGGGATGGTTCTCGGCTGCCTGACGACGTTCCTGATCTTCCGCAAGCTGGGCAATCATCGTTATGCCCGGAAGTGGGCAAGCAAGCCAAGCGTCGGCAAGGCGATGATCTGGATTCGGCGCAATTCGTTCAGCTACGTGTTCCTGCTCAGTCTTTTCCCCGTGGGACCGTTCGTCATCATCAATATCGCGGCGGCGCTCGCCGGAATGCCGCTCCGTTCCTTCCTCATCGCCATCCTGTTCGGCAAGGCCGTGATGGTGCTCTCGGTCTCCTACATCGGGTACGATCTGCAGCGCTTCGCCGAGGAGCCGCTTCGTCTGGGCTACGTCGTGCTCTTCGTGCTCGCTTCCTATATTGTCAGCAAGAAGCTGGAGTCTCGCTTTACCCGAACGGCTCTTGACAGTTCCTCCTATGAAAATGATAATTAATCTCAATAGAGAAACGGAGCGTTGAAACGGAGCGTTCGAAGCGGGAGATGAGGGCGTGCGCGACCAGCTTGGCAACCGTACCCGGGACGAGGACGACGGCGTCCCGATGTCCTTGGAGCAAGTCAAAGCTTATATGGAAGATCGTCATGCCTCGCCGTTGCCGATCGAGGAGCTGGCGAGGCTGACCGGACGCAGTCCGAATTCCTTCGGCGAGTCGTTCAAGAAGGCGTTCGGACGGAGCGCGTCGGACTACTTGACGGAGCTGCGGATCGGAACGGCCAAGCGGCTGCTTCGCGAGTCCGGCCTGACGATGCGGGAGATCGCGGCA
This sequence comes from Cohnella fermenti, assembly GCF_004801405.1. Taxonomy (GTDB): domain Bacteria; phylum Bacillota; class Bacilli; order Paenibacillales; family Paenibacillaceae; genus Cohnella; species Cohnella fermenti. Next base: position 74,219 of record NZ_SSOB01000006.1, on the reverse strand, counting down.
AGGTCCGGCTACGGCGACGAGTTCTACTTCAGCCGCAAGTTCAAGAAGGTCGTCGGCGTTCCTCCTTCCGTCTACCTGAAGAAGAACAAGGGGCGGGTCGCCGTGCTGACCACCTCCTTGATCGGACAGGTGCTCCCGCTGGGACTCGTGCCGGTCGCCGCCCCTCTTCATCCGAAGTGGAGTCCCTATTACTTCAACTACTATCAGGATCGGATTCCGACGCACCTGCGCTCGGCGGAACACGAGCTGGACGAATTCGACGTCCGCAGCCTGCTGGCGGCGAAGCCCGATCTCGTGCTCTACCAGGAGGAATTGAACGATTCCGACGTCAGGAAGCTGGAGGCGGCGGGCATCGAGGCCGTGCGGATCGAAGCGGACGATTGGCGCGGCGGGCTGATCGAGACGGCGCGGGCGGTGGGCCGGGAGAAGCAGGCGGAGGAGTGGCTCGGGCAATACGAGCGCTTCGCCGCTCAGTCTCGCAGGCAGTTGCGGGAGGCGATCGGGAACGCGACGTTCGCGACGCTGCGAATGTCCGAGAACCGGCTTCATCTCTATACGAACAGAGGCATTCGGGACGCCCTGTACCGGGACCTGCAAGCGAACCCGTGCTGCGGGCTGGGCGGGCTGAGCAACGAGCCGATCGGCTTGGAGGAGCTGCGCGGGCTCGATCCGGACCGGATTCTGCTGCTCGTCTGCCCGGATGCGATCACGCGGATGAATTGGCTGGAGCTGTCCCAGAGTGCCGAGTGGAAGAGCCTGAGCGCGGTCAAGCTCGGGCAGATCAGCTTGATTCTGTCGAATCCGTGGTTCGAATATTCGGCCGTTGCGATCGCGAGAATGGTGGCGGAGACGCTGCTGCTCCAGACGGGGAAAAATCCAACGAAAGAGCTTGAATCCGTCCATGGAGTGCTGGGCGAACGTCCGCTATAATCCCCTTTAGTGAGAATAATTATCAGTCAAGGGGGATTTACATTGGCAAGCACTACGAAGACCAAGGCTCTTCTACTGGGCCAACTGCTCATTCTGTCGTCCGTTCTGGCCGCATGCGGCAACGACTCCAACTCGGAGTCCGCCGTCTCTCCGTCCGCGAGCGCTTCGGGCAGCGCCGCGGCGGCAACGTCTGCCGCGCCTGCGGAATCGGCGCCGGCTTCGGAGGAAGCGTCCGCCTATCCGCTGACCGTGACCGACGAGCTCGGGCATACGATCACGATCCCGGCGAAGCCGGAGCGCGTGTTCGCGCCGACGATGGAGGATTCGCTGCTCGCTCTCGGCGTGACGCCGGCCATTCAGTGGTCGAACGGGGTTGAGCCGCAGAACTACCTGCAGGACCTGCTTGCCGGCGTGCCGGAGATCAGCTACGGCGAAGGATCGCCGTCGTTCGAGGCGATTCTGGAGCAGGAGCCCGATCTGATTGTGCTGCACAATTCCTATTACGCCGACGAAGGCTTGTACGAGCAGTACAGCAAGATCGCGCCAACCTACGCATTCAAGAGCGCCTCGGAGGATCTGGACGGCGCGATCCGCACGCTCGGGCAACTGCTCGGCGAAGAAGCGAAGGCGGAGGAGGCCAAGCAGCAGTATTCCGCCCGGGTCGAAGCGGCGAAGACGCAGCTCGGCTCGCTCAGCGAAGGGAAGCGTGCGGCGATTATCCGGTTTAACGCCAAGGGGATGTTCTTCATGAACAGCGGTTACTTCAGCGGATATGTGCTGACGCACGAGTTGGGCTTTGGCGAGAGCAACCTCGTGACCGAAGGGGCGTTCGAGGTATCTCTGGAGGCGCTGCCCACGCTTGATGCCGACTACATCTTCCTGATCAACGACGGCCATCTCGGCGATGCGGCGCTTAAGAGCTTGAAGATCAGCGCCGTCTGGAACAGCCTGGCTGCGGTCAAGGAAGGCCGCGTCTTCGAGACGAACGCGGATTACTGGCTTAGCGGCGGCTACATTGCCCAAGGCAAGGTCGTCGACGATGTAGTCGGCTTCCTGACGCCATGATGAGGATGGTTGCGGACATTATTCCGCATACGGCGGACGGCTGCTTCGAGCTGACGATCGTCTCCGGGGCGGGGCTCGAATACCGGCTTCTGTTCTCGGAGCCGGAGGAGCCTCCTCCGGAAGCGGGATACGGGATCGTCTTCGCGCTGGATGGAGACGCGACATTCCGCACGCTCGCGGAGACGGTTCGGATGCAGACCCGCAAGCCGAAGGGGTATGAGCCGATCGTTGTCGTCGGCATCGGCTACCCGTCGCGGCAGCCGTTCGACCTGGAGCGGCGCTGCCGGGACTTCACGATGCTGAAGGAAGGAGCGACGCTGCCGAAGCGCCCGGACGGGCGCGAATGGCCTCCGCACGGGGAGGCGGACCGCTTCCTCGACTTCCTCGAGCGGGAGGTGCTGGCGTGGGCGGAGAAGCGCTGGCGGCTCGATCCGGCGCGCCGGGCGATCGTCGGGCATTCGCTCGGCGGCTTGCTGGTCCTGCACGCCCTGTTCGTCCGGCCGCGGCTGTTCACGCACTACGTCGCCGGCAGCCCTTCGGTCTGGTGGGCCGATCAGGAGGTTCTGAACGAGCTGGAGCACTTCAAGCGGGAGCGGCGGGCCGGATGTTCCGTTCGCCTGCTGCTCGCCATCGGCGCCGAAGAGCTGGAGGACATGCTGGAGGGCGTGGAGCTTGTCGCCGAGAGGGCCGCTCCTCTTGTCGGCGAAGGCTTCGGGCTGGAGAAGGTTCTGTTCCCGGGCGAGGAGCACACCAGCGTGCTGCCGTCGCTGCTAAGCCGCGTGCCGAAGCTCCTCTCGACAAGCGGCCCCCGGAGAGATTGACTCGCACGATTCTCCCAACTGTCGTATACGCAGGCAGGCTGTTCGTCGGGATGGAACCGACGGGCGGCTTGTTGCTTTTTTATCACCTATTGTATAATAAACGAATATGCCAATCAGCGTCAGAGATGGAGGCAAGGATGGGATGACCGCCGTCAGGCCTTATCTGCGAATGGTGCAGAACGCGGGAGCAAGCGCGGGGATCTCGTTCCGGGAGATTGAAGCCAACCTGATTTACCTTGCTTCCAAGAACGGCAAGCAGTTCGCGATGTACAACGTCGACCTCGGGTTGAACGACAGCTCATCTTATAACATAGCCAGAAGCAAAGCCTCCACGCACTCCGTGCTCGCTGCCGGAGGAGTCCCGTCCATCGAACATCGGTTCCTGCTGAATGCGGCTTCCAAGCATACGACGGAAGACATCTTCGACAAGGCCGAACGGCTCTTCAAGCGGTACGGTTCGAATGCCGTGGTGAAGCGCGATGACGGCGCCCAAGGGGAGAACGTGTTCCTCGTCGGGAATAAGGAGGAGCTGAGGGACCGTCTTGAGCATCTGTTCGCCCTCGAGCTGAACGCCGCGATCTCCCCCTATCGGCCATCCGAGCTGGAGTATCGTATCGTTGTGCTGAATGGCGAAGCCCGGCTGGCCTTCTCGAAGAGCAAGACAAGCTCCTGGAAGCACAATTTGTCCCAAGGGGCTTCTGTCGGAGAGGTGGACGGACTTCTGCAGGGCCCCCTGTTCAAGCTGGCGGAGGCGGCCGCGAACGTCATCGGTCTCGTATTCTGCAGCGTCGATATTCTGGACACGCCCGACGGGCTGCAGGTGCTCGAAGTGAACAGCTCCGTGTTCCTGAGCGAATTCATCAAGGGCAGACCGGATAGGGAAGAGCAGGCGTTCCGGTTGTTCCGGGATGCGTTCCGCCTAAAGTTTGATTAGATCCGGAAGTTTGATTAGATCCGGAAGTTTGATTAGATAAAATAAATTTACCAGGAGAGGGGTAAGCTTCCTGCATGTTCACCGATAAAGCCGTTCTGCTCATCTCATGCATCGACAAGCCGGGAATCGTGGCGGCCGTGTCCACGTATCTGTACGAGAAGGGAGCCAACATCATCTCCTCGGATCAGTACAGCACCAACTATCAGGAAGGCATGTTCTTCATGCGGGTCGAGTTCTCGCTGCCGGGCGAGGGCTGGACGCTCTCCCAGGTCGAGGAAGACTTCAAGCCGATTGCGGACAAGTACGCAATGAATTGGAACCTGTTCCCGAATTCGCGGAAGAAGCGGGTTGCGATCTTCGTGTCCAAGGAGGACCATTGCCTGGTCGAGCTGCTCTGGCAGTGGAAGGCCGGCGACTTCGAATGCGATATCGTCATGGTCGTCAGCAACCACGAGGAGCTTCGCTCCGCCGTGACCGGCTTCGGGCTTCCGTTCTACCACTTCCCGGTCACGAAGGAGAACAAGCTCGAAGTCGAGAAGCGGCATATCGAGCTGCTGAAGGAGCATGATATCGATGTGATCGTGCTTGCCAAGTACATGCAGATCGTCTCGCCGGGCTTCATCGAACCGTTCAAGGACAAGATCATCAACATCCACCACTCGTTCCTGCCGGCGTTCGTCGGCGCGAAGCCGTACGACCGCGCATACGAACGCGGGGTGAAGATCATCGGCGCGACCGCCCACTTCGTCACGGAGGAGCTGGACGCCGGCCCGATTATCGAGCAGGACATCATTCGCGTCAGCCACGATTATTCCGCCGCCGAGCTCAAGCGAGTCGGCCGGATGGTCGAGAGATCCGTCATCGCCCGTGCGCTTCAGTGGTACCTTCAGAATCGTGTCATTATTTTCGGCAATAAGACAATTGTCTTCAAATAAGATCAGGCTCCTCATCTTGTAGGGAGGGGCCGCCCGGCCTTATAATAAGGAAGCAACCGCTTTCACGAGAAAGCGGAGAGAGGGGTGCAACTCCGATGGAGCTTGTCATATCGCCGACTGCGGTGTCCTGCTTCAAGAACGAATGGGGTTACAGCAGCGGAGACCATGTGCGCATCTTCGTTCGATACGTGAGCGGAGGAACGGAGCCGTACGGCTTCGGCATCATGAAGGACGACCCGATGGACCCGGCCACGATCGTCGAAGCCGACCGGGTGAACTTCTACATGGAGAGCAAGGACATCTGGTTCCTCGACTCGAAGCAACTGAAGATCGATTGCTTAAACGGCGACATCGTATTCCTGGTCGGAGACGCTTCCTAAGTCGCACGGATCCATACAACCTCGGAAATCCATACAACCTCGGAACAGCCGCGCGCGGCTGCCCCGGGGTTATTTCTTCTCGGCGTTTGTGCAACCCAACGAACCCCAACGAACCCAACGAACCCTCGCGAATCCAGTATCTCCGCAACCCCCCTCCCCTGGATTTGTGCTATTTTTCACATTCAACATTCCTGAAATAGAGGGCGAATCCGGAATGTATGTGGTTTTCCACATACAATCGGCACCTGGAGCCCTTTCGGAGGTGAATGTATGCGGTTTTCCGCATACAATCGGCACCTGGAGCCCTTTCGGAGGTGAATGTATGCGGTTTTCCGCATACAATCGGCACCTGGAGCCCTTTCGGAGGTGAATGTATGTGGTTTTCCGCATACAATCGGCACCTGGAGCCCTGCAGAGGTGAATGTATGTGGTTTTCCGCATACAATCGGCACCTGGAGCCCTTTCGGAGGTGAATGTATGTGGTTTTCCGCATACAATCGGCACCTGGAGCCCTTTCGGAGGTGAATGTATGTGGTTTTCCGCATACAATCGGCACCTGGAGCCCTGCGGAGGCGGATGTATGTGGTTTAATACGAAAATTAAGTCCCGCTAATGGCGGTCAGTACCGGATTGAGACAGAAAAGTCCCGCCACCGTCTACCGTCCCGACGCGGTTGGCAGGTTGGCGAGTTGATTACCATATTGTGGTGTCAAGAGAGGCGCTATCCCCCTTCTGAACCCTTATGCCTCTTCTCCCCTTGGCTCAGGAACCTTAGCTCGCCGATCATTCGCTTGGGTCTTGGAACTGCCCATTCCCCTTGCACCTCCTTATCCTGAGCGAAAGGGAGAAGAGACCTAAGGCCGCCAGAGGGAATACACGCATGGGGGAGTTTCATCACTGCGGATGGCCGCATACGGATCATTTTCATGGTAGGGGGTGACAACTGTCCTTGTTGTCATCGTTGTTTTTCGCATACAATCGTCGCCCGGAGCCGCATGAGAGATGGGTGTGTTTTTTTGCTGCAGCGGTTCCGGTTGAATACCTCGAACGGGCGTCTGCGCGGGCGGCGATTGAATGGAGAAGTCGAGGTAGCGGGCGCGTTCGGGCGCAGCCGAGGAGGGAAATTATTTTAAATTTAAGGGATTGACACTGATTTAAATGTGGTTTATATTATGGTCATAGCAAATATAAATGAGTTATTTAATTAAATTAAGTAAGTTACAATTAATCGAGCAAGCAAAAATGAGGAGGAACTATCCATGGCAAAGACGAACTGGAACGTAGACGTATCCCACAGCGCAATCGAATTCTCGGTGAAGCACATGATGATCGCGAAGGTGAAGGGCTCCTTCCACAGCTTCGAAGCTCAGATCGAAGCCGACCCGAGCGACCTGACGACGGCAAGCATCGAGGTGCAGATCGATCTGGCATCGGTCGATACGCGCAACCAAGACCGCGACAATCACCTGCGTTCGGCCGACTTCTTCAATGTCGAGAGCCATCCGAAGCTGGTGTTCAAGGCAACGAACATTGTCAGCCACGGCGAAGGCGAGTATGTCGTAACGGGAGACGTTACGCTGCACGGAGTGACCCGTTCCGAGACGTTCAACGTGAGCTACGAAGGCTCCGGCAAGGACCCGTGGGGCAACCAGAAGGTCGGCTTCAGCGCGACGGGCAGCCTGAAGCGCAGCGATTACGGCCTTACGTACAATGCGGCGCTTGAGACGGGCGGCGTGCTGATCGGCGACGAAGTGAAGATCAGCATCGAGCTCGAAGCGGCGACGGCATAAGCTAGCTCGCACCCTCGTACCCTCGCATAACGACAACAGCGGCGCAACCCCGCCAACGACAAACCGGCACTCCCTGTCCAGACGGACGGAGAGTGCCGGTTTTCTTTTCCGCAAATCGCAATCAAATCAATAATGACGGCCCATGATGAAGCGGCTGCTCCAGTAGCCGGAAGTCAGGCTGGAGATCGTAACGCCGGAGCTCTTCGTATTGCTGATGAACTTGCCGCCGCCGACATAGATGCCGACGTGGTTAATGACGCCGGGCGTACCGACGCTGAACATGACGAGGTCGCCGATCGCAAGCTTGGACTTGCTGCTGACCTTCGTGCCGAATTTCGCTTGCGCCTTGGAGCCCCACGGCAGGGTGACGCCGTTCTTCGCGAATACGAGCTTGGTGAAGGCGGAGCAGTCCAGGATGAGCTTGGACGGATTGTTGACGCCGAAGCGGTACGTTACCTTGCCGATATAAGATTTAGCCGTGTTCACGAACTTGTGGCCGTTCGTCGCGTAGATCTCGGCCGCGGAAGCGGTTGGAGCCGGCAGGGCGACGGTGGAGACGGCGGTCATGAGCGACAGGGCGATAGCCGATGCTGCGAGAAGTTTTTTCAGAGCAATCACACATCCTTATGTATTATTCGGACTCGAATGCCCGTGTACAAAACTTAATTTACAATAAAAATTCACTCTGTTCGTTAGTGGATCATTGGTAATGAAGGAAATAAATGTCCAATTTCTGATCGGATTAGGATTTTCTTAGAAATGGGGATCTTAAGACCTATTGTCCGCTACGGGAGCGGGATTCGGGCATGCCGCGCCTCCAGATTTCTCCTAGCGGATGGCAGAATACGCCTTGATGAGGGAGGATCTTCTTTAAGTTTTTTTAATAATTCAGGAAGAATCCGGACAGACAGGCCATCTGTGCCTGAACGCCAACGCGGCGGAGGGGTTGACAACGCCGATGCTGCGGGACGGGGTCTTCTAGTTTGACGCTTGGCCGCATAGGGATGGAGAAGATGGGAAAAGCAAGGTGCGGCGCAAAAAGCCGGCGATATCGGAGGGAAGATCATGCGGAGACGATGGGGGAGGCCGTTCGCGATTCGTTGGAAGCTGCCGCAGCCCGTTCGCAGCCGCGGCTTCCGCGCGGGCGCGCGAAGGCGCGGCACGAGCGCATTCTCGGCTTCGTTCTCCCGAAGCAAGCGCTGGAGGGGGCGAAGACGCGGGAGGGCGGGAAGCTCTTATGCGTCTCCGGGCTCCTCCGCGCAAGGGTGGGTGACGCGTCCGAGAAGACGGATGAAGCGGAGCACGTTCTGGCTGCTGATGCTGCTTGTGTGCTTGCTGGTGACGATCCAGTCCTTGGCTCTGCTCGACAAGCATCTGCGCGTTCCGCTTATGTTCCTGGCCAAGGTCAAGGTCATGCAGAGCGCGACGGAGGCCGTTAATCAGGCGATGCTCGACAACTTGGCGCAAGGCGCGGACGCCGCGAAGATGATCCAGTGGAAGACGAACGACGCGGGCAAGATTACCGGATTCCTGATCGACTACAAGGAACAGATGCGCATTACATCCGAGACGATCCGGGTGGTCGATTCGGTGCTGAAGGACCAGGAAGCGCTCAAGGAGAAAATCCCGATCGGCCACGCGCTGAACAGCCCGCTGCTCTCCTCGCTCGGTCCGAGCGTGTCGGTTCGCCTTCATCCCGCCAGCGCCGTGCAGGCGGAGGTGCGGACAAGGCAGACGAGCGCGGGGATCAACATGCTGCAGGTGGAGATCTACGTTCATATCGCGACGCAGATCGCAATTGTCATCCCGTTCGATCAGGAGCCGAGCCTGCTCGAGACCGACATTCCGCTCTCCTATATGATGGTGGTCGGCGACGTTCCAACCTATTATTACGACGGCAGAGGGAACCCGGTCGGCAGCGGAGCGGCGCAAGCGCCGGCGCTCGCGCTTCCGGATGCCTCCGCTACCACCTCCGCTACCACCTCCGCTCCCGCCGAGGCCGAACAGCAGCCGTAACCGCTGTCATGTGACAAAAGTAATGACAACTGTCACTAGTCAATAAGTTTCATTTCCTATACCTTTGACCTATAGATCCTGTAGGAGGGATTAGGATTGCCTTACTATTATTTCAAGGAGATAAGGACACCGCTCAAGCTGATCGGAATTCGTTTTATGCGGGACGATCAGGGAGCGCTTTGGTACAAAGTTTGGTTCGGTCCCCGCAAGCAGCTCAATCAGTCGCGCAAGTCACGCAAGAACAGGCGCTATCCGACAAGTTGAAATAAACGCACGAGAAACGAACGAGATCCTTCGCCGATGGGGCGGCAGGATCTTTTTTTATGAATTTCGTTTGTTCGCTCAAAGACGATCTTATATGTTCGAAAAAGTGTGATATAATAAAAACGAACGAAAACAAACGAACGAACCGAGGAGGCTCCATCCATGGAAATTCGTCATTCCGTACATCCATCCGATGCCAAGCACTACGATACCGCTCAACTCCGCAACCATTTTCTGATTGAGAAGCTGTTCGAGGCGGACAAGGTTCATATGGTCTACACCCACGAAGACAGAATGATTATCGGCGGCGCCCAGCCCGCGAAGGAAGCGCTGTCGATTGAAGAGCCGGACACGCTGAAGACCGAGTTCTTCCTTGAGCGCCGCGAGATCGGCTTCGTCAACATCGCCAGCGGCGAGGCGATCATTACGGTCGACGGCGAGAAGCATGAGCTCGGCAAGCTCGACACGCTGTACGTCGGCAAGGGCGTTCGCGAAGTCAAGCTCGAGAGCAAGGATGCCGCGAATCCGGCCAAGCTATACTTCTGCTCGGCGCTCGCCCATGCCGCCTACCCGACGCGCAAGCTCGCCATCGCGGATGCCGACACGCGTTACCTCGGTTCGCAACTGACCTCCAACGAGCGGGAACTGAACCGCGTTCTGCACGCGGACGGCATCAACACCTGCCAACTGATGCTCGGCATTACGGTTCTGAAGCCGGGCAGCGTCTGGAATACGATGCCTTCCCACGTCCACGACCGCCGCATGGAAGCGTACTTGTACTTCGACTTGAACGACGATGCCCGCGTCTTCCACATGATGGGCGAGCCGGAGGAGACTCGTCATCTCGTCGTGGCGAACGAGCAAGCGATCATCTCCCCGCCGTGGTCGATCCACTCCGGCGTCGGCACGAGCAACTATGCGTTCATCTGGTCGATGGCCGGCGAGAACTACACGTTCGACGACATGGACACGCGGCAGGCGAGCGATCTGAAGTAAGCGGGAGCCTCCCGCGAACGGGAAGGGGCATTGGCGCATGCTGGCAGCCGCACGACACCAGGCGATCCTGGACTTGCTTCTGCAGGACGGAGCGGTTCAGGTGTCCCTGCTGAGCGAACGCTTCGGCGTAACGCCCAAGACGATTCGGGAAGACCTCGAGAGGCTCGAGGAGAAGGGCCTTCTGCGGCGTACGCACGGAGGGGCGGTGCCTGCCGGCGACGAAGCGGATGCGATGCTTCCGCTGCAGATTCCGGACACGAAGCGGCTGGCGGAGAAGGAAGCGATCGCCGAAGCGGCGCTTCGCTATATCCGCCAGGACGACATCATCGCCCTGGACGCGGGAAGCACGACGCTCGAGATCGCCAAGCGGCTGCCGAACGAGCCGCTGACCGTGCTGACGAACGACCTTCTCATCATGAGAGAGCTGATCGGGAAGGAGCGAATTCGTCTCGTCGTTCCGGGCGGCTACCGCCAACGGAACGTTCTGATCGGCAACGAAGCGGTCGATTGGATCGGCAAGCTGAACGTGCAGAAGCTGTTCCTGTCGACGACGGGCATCCATGAGAAGTTCGGCCTGACCGTCTTCACGGGCGAGCTGATCGAGCTGAAGAAGGCTTATATGGCCGGCGCGAAGGAGATTTACTGCGTGGCGGACCATGCGAAGTTCGATCGCGCGGCGCTGCTCACCTTCGCGGCGCTGGACGACATCCATACGATTATTACCGACGCGGGCCTGGACATCGAGGCTGCGCGTCGATACGAGAGGGGCTCGCTGACCATTGAAAGGGCTATTTGATCTGACAGGACGCACGGCGATCGTAACGGGAGCGGGGCGCGGATTGGGACAGGCGATCGCGGTCGGTCTCGCGGAAGCGGGAGCGGACGTCGTGCTGGTGACGAACCGTACGCCGGCGGAAGAGACGAAGAAGGCCGTCGAAGCTCAGGGACGCCGCGCTCTGATCGTGACGGCCGACGTGGGCGATCGCGAACAGCTTCCTTCGATCGTCGAACAGACGGTCGCGGAATTCGGCCGCCTCGACATTCTCGTGAACAATGCGGGCATTATCCGCCGCACCCCGGCCGCCGAGCATTCCTATGCCGACTGGCAGGAGGTGCTCGACGTCAACCTGAACTCCGTCTACGTATTGTCCCAGCTCGCCGGGCGCCAGATGCTGAAGCAAGGTTCTGGGAAAATCATCAACATCGCCTCGCTGCTCTCCTTCCAGGGAGGCATCAACGTGCCGGGCTACACGGCCGCCAAGCATGGCGTCGCGGGCCTCACGAAGGCGTTCGCCAACGAATGGGCGCCGAAGGGCATCCAGGTGAATGCGATCGCTCCGGGCTACATGGCGACGGACAACACCGAAGCGCTGCGCAACGACGAGAACCGCAGCCGCCAGATTCTCGAGCGCATCCCGGCCGGACGTTGGGGGCTCAATACCGACCTCGTCGGCCCGACGGTGTTCCTCTCCTCGTCCGCTTCGGATTACATGAGCGGCCACGTGCTGGTCGTGGACGGCGGCTGGATGGCGCGGTAAGCGAGGCAGCAACAATCGCCTTTCCCTTGGGAGAGGCTTTTTTTGTTGTTTATGACGCGTCGGAATATGGTAACATGGAGGAAAAAAGAGTGGGAGCAGAGCACGCATGAGTCGAATTGTGGTCGTAGGCAGCATCAATATGGATATCGTGAATCGGGTGGACAGCTTCCCATTGCCGGGAGAGACGATCCTGGGCAAAGGAGTGGCGTACCTGCCGGGGGGCAAAGGGGCGAACCAGGCAGTCGCGGCAGCGCGCGCGGGCGGGCAGGTGGAGATGGTCGGCGCTGTGGGCGAGGACTCCTTCGCCTCCGCGCTGCTTGATTCTCTTGAAGGATACGGGGTCGGAATCGCGGGCGTCGCGAAGAAGCCGGGCTCTTCGGGCCTGGCCTTTATCACGGTTGCGGACAGCGGGGAGAATCAAATTATTCTGGCGGCGGGAAGCAACGGAGAGGTGCGTCCGGAGGATGCGGGCGACTCGCTGCTGGCGGGGGCGGCGGCCGTTGTCCTGCAGAACGAGATTCCTTGGGAGACGAATCTCGCCGTCATGAAGGCTTGCCGCCGCCTCGGGGGCATCCGGCTTGTGTACAACCCGGCGCCGGTTCGTCCGATTCCCGAGGAAGCTTACGGACTTGTCGATCTTCTTGTCGTGAACGAGACGGAAGCCGAAGGGCTGGCGGGCATTCCGGTGTCCTCGCCGGAGGAGGCCGAAGCCGCCGCCAAGGTGCTGATCGGACGGGGAGCGGGCAGCGCGGTCGTCACCCTTGGCAGCAAGGGCGCCGTCTACGCCGAAGCGGATGGCGCAAGCCTGTTCGTACCGGCGCGGAAGGTGAAGGCCGTCGATACGACGGCGGCGGGCGACACGTTCATCGGGGCCCTTGTCGTCGCCGGGGCGGAAGGGAAGCGGGCGGCGGAAGCGATGGCCTTCGCCGCGGCGGCATCCGCCGTTACTGTTACCCGTTCGGGAGCGCAGGCGTCCATTCCGAGCCGCGACGAGATCCACCGGAAGCTGGCCGAGGACGACCGGAAGCCGGAATAGCTCGATCATAAGCCGGGCCAGAGCGACGGAAGTCGGGGAGCGCGATTAGAAGCCGGACGAGCGGCAGGAGCGGTTAGTCCGTGTGAACGCGCTTCGCCCGCTGCTCCGCCCGTTCCCAGCGCTTCAGCAGCGGATAGGGATCGAACGCCCACTCCACCAGGCCGCGGTCCCGATAGACGCCGTAGTGCAGGTGAGGCGGGAACTTGCCCTGGGTGCCCGGCCTTCCGTAGCCGGAGTTGCCGACCCAACCGATCGTCTGCCCCGGTCTCACGATGTCGCCGATCTTGAGGTTTTTCTCGAAGCCGCTGAGATGCGCGTAATAATGATACAGGTTGTCGAGATCCCGAATGCCGACCCGCCAGCCGCCGAACGGGTTCCAGCCCTTCACCTCGACGATTCCGTAAGAGGTGCTTCGGACCGGCACTCCGTGCCTGGCGAAGATGTCGGTTCCCTCGTGAATGCGCGCTCCTCCCCATCCGCGGCTGTTGCCCCAAGTGCTTCGGTAGGCGTATACGGAGTTCTGCGGCAAGGGGAAAACATGGTCGGACAAGTCCAGGCGGTTAAACGAGGAGTAGATACGGTTGAATTGGACGATCCGCTGCACGGCGCGGGTGTTCTGATAATATTCCCAGAGGCCGATGGCGAAGTCGTCCCCGGAGCTTCCCTGGGACCGAACCCGTTCGGCTACCGTGTACAACAGATCGATGTCGTTCTCCCGATCGGCCCGCCCGTCCCCGGAGCCGTCCTGCCCGATGCCGCCGAACACCCGGATCGACGACGGGTTCCCGTCGCCGGGATCGGGATTGAGATACCCGGCCCAGCGCTCGGGAGAGATGTAGATGCCGACGCTTGTCTGCTCGCTTAAGGGGCGCGTCTTCGGGTGAGCGCGCGAAAGCATCGTCTCGTAGCGGTCGATCGCGGCGATCGATTGCCAGGTGAGCCCGGTCAGCACCGCGATGTGGTCGTACAGCTCCTGAAGCTTGCGATTGTGCGCTTCGGGGTCCTGCGGCGCGGCGCTCGACGAAGCCGCGGGCAGCGGCGATGCCGCCGCGACGCATCCCGCGAGGACGGCGCAACTTAATCTTCGCATGCGGCGAAGTCCTCTCCAACGTAAGCCGAACGTCATAAACACGAGCCTCCCCATCTTGTGCGTATGAGGGTTAGAGTTAGCAGAACGTTGGTTTTTATGTGAAACCTGCTATAATAAGGTGACAGAAAACAGGGGGTAAATCGATGACTTCGAACTCCAAGCCCAAGAAGCCCGATTGGCTTCGAATCAAGCTGACGACTGGCGACAACTACCAAGAGATCAAGGACATGATGCGGAGCAAGACTCTTCACACCGTCTGCGAAGAAGCTCGCTGCCCGAATATATACGAATGCTGGGCCAACCGAACCGCTACCTTCATGATTCTCGGCGACATCTGCACGCGGGCTTGCCGCTTCTGCGCGGTGAAGACCGGCATGCCGACGGAGCTCGACCTGGGCGAGCCGGAGCGCGTCGCGGATGCGGCTGTCCAGATGAACCTGCGCCACTGCGTGGTGACGTCCGTCGCCCGCGACGATCTGAAGGACGGAGGCGCGTCCATCTTCGCGGAGACGATCCGGGCGATTCGGCGCAAGCTGCCCTTCTGCAGCGTAGAGGTGCTTATTCCCGACTTCCTAGGGAACTGGGATGCGCTCAAGGTGGTTATGGATGCCAAGCCGGATATTCTGAACCATAACGTGGAGACGGTCGAGCGGCTGTCGAACCGGGTTCGCGCGAAGGCGAAGTATCCTCGCACGATGGAGCTTCTGCGTCGGGCGAAGGAGATGCAGCCGAACATTCCGACCAAGTCGAGCATCATGCTCGGGCTCGGGGAGACGCTGGAAGAGGTTCACAAGACGATGGACGACCTGCGCGCGGTGGATTGCAACATTCTGACGCTGGGCCAATACCTGCAGCCTTCGTCCTCGCATATCAAGATCGAGCGCTACGTCCATCCGGACGAGTTCGCCCAGCTTAAGCTCGACGGTCTGGCCAAGGGGTTCTCGCACGTCGAATCCGCGCCGCTCGTCCGCAGCTCGTACCATGCGCATGAGCAAGTGAAGTCGGCTTCGGCCAATCTTATTCATTCCTGATCATTCCTTACACCGCCCGGCGAGAAGACGCTGCGGATAGACCCAAGCGGCAATCGAGAGGAGAACCATTCGTGATCTATATGGCAGGCGGAACCGCATATACGCTCGTGCACGACTATAAGAACGGGTGGAATCCCGAGATGTTCCGCGAACGGTACAGCGAGGTGCTGGAGCGCTACGACTTCGTCGTCGGGGATTGGGGATACAACCAGCTCCGGCTGAAGGGCTTCTTCCGTGCGCCTCAGCCGAAGAGCTCCAAGGATGCGATCATTACCAGCTTGATCGATTACATCAACGAATACTGCAACTTCGGCTGTGCTTACTTCGTTCTGGAGAAGCTCGATCCGAGCGCCATTCCCGAAGACGCGGTGATTCATACCGCGCCAGTCGAAGCTCCGCCCGAGAAGGCAAGCGAAGGAGTGGAAGCGGCGCCGGCGGACGACGGCGAGCCGGGCGAGGCGCCCGCAGCGACTGCGGCGGCGCCCGTTCCGGGCGCGCCCCTGCTGCGCTGGCCGCTTAAGGAGCGTCCGGGCGGCCGTGTGCCCGGGACAAGCCCTTCGGCGGTCGCACGGGCCGTCTCCGAGGGTGCGGAGCGCCGCGCGGCGGCGGCCGCGCAGGCGAACGGATCGAGATCGGACTCTTCGTTCGGGCGAAGCGGGTATTCCGACGGCGGTTACGGCGGCGGTCGTTCGAAGTCCGGAGGTTCGGACTCCCACGGGCGCGACCGCCGCTCCGGAGGCGGCGGCCAGGGCAACCATAGCCACGGCGGCCACAGTCATGGCGGCTCGCGGCACGGGAGCGGCCAGGGCGGCGGCTCCGACCGCCGTCCGCACGGCCAGGACCGCAAGCAGCACGGAAGCGGCGGAGGCGGTCACAGCCAAGGACAAGGCCAAGGTCAGGGGCAACGCCAACGCCACTCGCAAGGCGGTCCTCATTCGCCGTCTCCGGTCTCCGCAGGCAAGGAGACGAATGAACGCCATAATGGCGTCGAGGCGCGTGCAAGCGTCGCAGCGGGGACGGAAGGGGATTCCCGTTCGCCCGGCGGCGGTGGCGGACGCTGGGCCGGCAAGAACCGGCGGCGCGGCGGCTTCCACGGCAAGCCGAACCGCCCGCGTCCGGACGGCGCCCCGCGCGGCGGCGGCGCTCCCCGTTCGGACGCGGGCACAGGCTCAAGCAGCGGCCACTCGGGCGGCGAGCGGAGCTGAGCGCTCGCGCATTCCGCAGCACGCCTGAGTGCAAACACAGCAGGGGCTATTCTTAAGTCAACCTTCGTTGACTCAGGAATAGCCCCTGCTTCCGTTGCTCCTGACTTCAAGCTGCCCGCCCGCAAGCGGCGCCGTTACCGGGGGCGTTTGCGGGCGGATTCGCGGTCGTTCTCGTCGAAGCCGATGAATGCGTCGCGCACCCGGTTCCAGAACGGGAACGGGCGATAGCGCGCGAAGTGGACTTTGTCCTCGGCGACGGAGCAGATGATCGACCGCACCTCGCGGAACTGCAGGATGAGGTGGTCGATGCCGACGGCCAGCGATGCCTCCGGGTCGGTCACAATATCGCAATGATGATGCTTGGGCAGGATAAACGAGGAGCCGAGCGTCCGGTAGACGCGGTTGTTGATCGACGCGATCTCGGCGATCTGCATCGCCTCCAGGTGCGGGTGGATGATCGCGCCGTTGACGCTCTTGTTGTAGCCCGTGCTGCCCGAGGGCGTCGAGACGACGATGCCGTCCCCGCGGAACATCTCGAACGGCTCGTCGTTGATGTTGAGCTGGGCGACGAGGGTCCCGACAACGCTCTTGAGCGTGAATTCGTTCAGAGCGAGATAAGTCGAAGTGCCGCCGTTCGTCACAATCTCCACCTTAAGCAGAGGGTAACTGACCGTTGTAGGCTCCGTGCTCGACATGAGCTCGACGAGCTCGGGCAACTCGTTTATTTTCCAATCCGCGTAGAATCCCAGATGGCCGGTATGAACCCCGACGAAGCCGACCTTGCTCACCTGATCCCGGTACCGGTGGAAAGCTTGCAGCAGCGTGCCGTCCCCGCCGATCGAGACGACGATCCGGGGGCTCTTGTCGTCGCGCACCATGCCCCTCGCTTCGGCCATGTCGTGGAATTGGTCCGCCAGCTCCCGGCTCAGCCGGTCTCCGCGATCCAGAAGTGCGTATCTCAGAGGCTCCAAGAGAGTGCTCCTTCCCGAGTCGGAACCATCGTTCCGCTTCTTATGCTAGTACGATCATAAACAATCGTCGGCGGGACTTCAAGGGAGGAATCCGGCCGGAGCGGAAGCGTTCGGAGGGAGAAGTGGCGGGTTACGCGCGATAGAGGAAAGGCCAGAGCAGGTAGACAAGCGAGACAGCGAGCGCCGCATGGATCAGCCGGGACCGGAGGAACGGAAGGTAGCGCCAATTCGTCCGGCTCATGAGTCCGGCGACCTGCGCGTGCACCGACAGCCCGGCCCAGCTAAGCACGAAGGCGGCGGCGGCCACCTGATCGATCAGAGGAGGGGACGGAGCCGAGGCGCTGGACAGCGAACCGGAATCGGCGGCGGCGTTCGACCCGAGCGTCACCTCGAACGTTCCTCTCACGAGCGAGTCGGCCAGATGGGGGGAGAGCCCGGCCAGGTTCATGCCCCAGGCAAGCGCTTCGCGCAGGCCGGACAGCAGCCCTCCGTGAAGGAGCAATTCCAGCGTCGCCGAGAAAAAAACGACAAGACCGCCAACGACGATCATGAGCTGCAACGAGGATTGGAGCGATTGCTGAAGCATGACGGCGAAGGATCGTCCGTCCGCTTCTCTCGCTTGCCGCATCGCGGCCAGGGCGCGGGCCAGAATTCCGGGAGAACCGCGCTTTCCTACCCGAATGCCCTCTCCCCCCCGAACACTCGCCTTAGAAGCCGCAAGCTCCCGTTCCTCCCGCGAGCCCGTCCAACGCAGCATCAGGCCGAGAAGCATCGCGCCCCCGTAATGGGCGGCGGCCAGCACCGGAACGATGTCCGAACGGCCGAAGAAGCCGATGCAGACGGCGCCGATCAGGAAGATGGGGTCGGAGGAGGTAGTCATCGCGACCAGCCGCTCTCCTTCGCTGCGACTGAGGAGCCGCTGCTCCATCAGGCTTGAGGTGAGCTTGGCTCCGACCGGGTAGCCCGAAGCGAACCCCATCGCAACGACGAAGCCGCCCACGCCGGGGATGCGGAAGAGGGGGCGCATGAGCGGATCGAGCAAGGTTCCGGTCAGGTGAACGATGCCGAGGCCCAGGAGCAGCTCGGACAAGACGAAGAAGGGGAACAGCGCGGGGAATAGCACCTCCCACCAGACCGCCAGCCCCTTGAGCGACGCGCTCAGCGCGACATTCGGCATCCCGAGCGTCAGCGAGACGAGCAGCAGAATGCCTGCCGCGATCAGCGCGGCGGCGAACAGCCCATTCCGCTTCGAGATGAGAGGAGTGCCGTGAATCGGTCCCGAACGCTGCATGACAATCGCCTCCTGGCCAACATTGCCCGCGAGGGCTCTTGTCCACTATATGCGGTGCCAGGGATGCATATTTGCAATAATTTTCATGTAAACGATTGCAGAATTCGAGTGTCGCCGACGTTCAACTATGATACAATAAGGTCAGATTCGGCGAGCAAGACGGCCGCTCACAATTCTCGGAAGCGGAGTGATGCGGGATGGCAGGCATCGTGGCTGGTTTTCTGGTTTGCGCTTTCGTGTTCGTCATTCGCGAATCGTTGTCTCCTACGAAGTAAGATAAGGCTAAAGTCCGCTGTTCCGAAGCTTCGGGCAGTTCGCACATGACTATTCGCATCGTCCTTTGGGGCGATTTTTTTGTTTGGTCGTGGAGATATGTTCCATGGCAATTGTGCTATAATGGTGGAAAAGAAGGACGTCGGTCCTGTGCCCAAAGACCATCAGGAGGGTTGCCGCATGAGTTACCAGACCATCTACGAAGCAGCCGGAGGGGCGCCCGCGATCCGGGAGATCGTCGATCGGTTCTACCCGAAGGTTCAAGCTCATCCTCTGCTCGCTCCCTTGTTCCCGGAGGACATCCGCCCGGTTCAGGAGAAGCAGTACGAGTTCTTGACCCAGTTCTTCGGAGGCCCGAGTCTGTATTCGGACAAGCATGGTCATCCGATGATGAGGGGACGCCACCTTGCCTTCCCGGTGACGACGGAGCGCGCCGAAGCTTGGCTCGACTGCATGAGAAGGGCGCTTGAGGAGACCTCGCTTCCGCCGGAGCTGCAGGAGATCATTCTGAATCGGCTGTCCGGGCCCGCGCATCACTTCGTGAATTCCTGATTCCGCTGTCGCTTCGAATACCGCTCACACCCGTCCGTCCCAGGACCGAATCGGAGGCATGGCCATGGAACCCCTTTATTCGTCGAAAATCATCTGCCCCTGCTGCGAAGCGACTTTCGCGTCGTCGCGAGTTCGCCCGAGCCTGAAGAAGGCGATCCGCACCGACTCCGACTTCTGCTGCTACTTCGCGGAGGTGAATCCGGACTTCTACGTCGTTCGGGTATGTCCGTATTGCGGCTTCGCCTCGACGGAGAATTCGCGTCCGAAGCTTCCCGACCGGGAGAAGAGAGCCTATCTGGACAAGATCGGCGTTCATTGGACTCACCGGGATTACGGCGGCGAGCGGACGCCGGAAGTCGCCATGGAGACGTACAAGCTGGCGCTGCTGAGCGCCCAGACGGTCAAGGAGAGCAGCCGAATCATCGCAAGCCTGCTCCAGCATATCGCCTGGCTTTATCGCTATGACGGGAATCGGGCGATGGAGGACAAGTTCCTCGGCTTCGCCCTGGAAGCCTACATCGAGGTGTATCAAGGCGAACGGAACTCGTACAACAATGCGCGGCTTCTCTACCTGATCGGGGAATTGAATCGCCGGCTCGGCCACTATCATGAGGCGGTTCGCTGGTTCTCCCGGGTCATTCACGACAGGCGGATTACCGACGCCTCGATGATTCGCGCTTCCCGCGAGCAATGGACCGTGCTGCGGGAAGATATGGTAAGCAATGGCGAGGAGTTGCCGGAAGAGATGAAGGTGGGCGGGGCGTAAGCTGTCTGCCGCCGTCCCTCCCTTCTGCCCATGAGGCGGAGGGGAGGGGCGGCGCTTTTTTGTCCGGGTCTGTTTCCTTCCCCCGTTCGCCCGATCGCTTATTACCGGCGCTTCAGCGGCTTGTCCGAGAGAAGATAATCCGAGTCGGCGTCGACAAGCTGGACCCGGTTGCGGCAGCACGGGAAGACGATCGCCAGCTTGCGGCGGCCTTCCTTGAGCGTCGGAATGTCTTCGGGCTTCAGGGGCAGAGGGACGTGGTCCTGTCCGCAGAAGGGACATTGGGTCGCGAAAACTTCGTTCATCTGGATATCATAAGGCAAGCTGTTCTGCAGCGGAATCAAGGAAGTCCCCTCCGTTCGAATCGTAAGTGACTCTAACGATACAACAGTTGTTCGGAGCTTCGCAATGTTGTAGCATTATTTGCATCGGGCTTTTTACATTATTGCGACAGAAAGGTTGGATCATAGATGAGTCAATCGCCATCGTTAACCTGGGATTTGGAGGTTCTGTTCCCCGGAGGCTCGGAGTCGAAGGCGTTCGTGTCCTTCATGGAAGAGAACGAACGGCTGATTCAGGGTTTGCTGCAAGAGCTGCAGGCGGAAGGCGGAGCCGCGGACGAAGGGAAGCTGACGGAATGGACCGCCAAGCTTCAGGAAGGAAGCCAGCGCATTCGCCAGGCGGATTCCTTCACCGCGTGCCTGACTTCGCAGAACACGGCCGACAAGCGGGCCGCGGCTTGGACGGAGAAGGTTCAGACGCTATCCGCCGGGTACTCCCAAGCTTCGGACCTGTTCGACGTGAAGCTCGCGGAGCTTCCGGACGATCGCTGGGAGCGCTGGGTGTCCGCGGAGGAGCGGAAGGGAATCGCCTATCCGCTCGCCGAGCGCCGCGCGGAAGTGCTCGAGAAGCTGTCTCCCGAGCTGGAAGGGCTGGCAAGCGAGCTTGCCATTAACGGCTACCACGGCTGGGGAGACCACTATTCGCTGATCGTCAGCCGAATCGGCATTCCTTGGGAGGAGAACGGCGAGACGAAGTCGCTGTCCGTCGGCCAAGCCGCGAACAAGCTGAGCCATGCGGATGGGGACGTTCGCGACACGATGGCCGCCCGCTGGGAAGAGGCATGGAGCGAGCAGCAGGACCTCGCCGCGGACGTGCTGAACCGTCTGTCGGGCTTCCGCCTGAAGCTGTACGGCAAGCGCGGCTGGGACAGCGTCCTGAAGGAGCCGCTGCGCATCAACCGAATGAGCCGCGAGACGCTCGATTCCATGTGGGCCGCCGTCGAAGGCAGCATCGGGCCGCTGCAGCGGTTCCTGGCCGGCAAGGCGAAGCTGCTCGGCAGAGAGAAGCTGGGCTGGCACGATGTCGGCGCTCCGGTCGGCGAGCAAGGGGCCGTCATTGCCTACGAAGAAGCCGCCGAGCTGATCCGCGACGCGTTCGCGCAATTCTCGCCGTCGATGGCGGCGCTGGCCGACCGCGCCTTCTCGGAGCGCTGGATCGAAGCGGAGGACCGCTCAGGCAAGCGGCCGGGCGGGTTCTGCACCGACTTCCCGCTGAACGGGCAGACGCGCATCTTCATGACGTATTCCGGCACGATGGACAACGTCTCCACGCTGGCGCACGAGCTGGGGCACGCTTACCACAGCTCGCTGGTCGACGACCTGGAGCCGTTCGCGCAGAATTACGCGATGAACGTGGCCGAGACGGCGTCGACCTTCGCCGAAGCGATCGTCAGCGACGCGCTGCTGCGCAAGGCGGACACCGCCGCGCAGAAGCTTGCGCTGCTCGACGTTCGCCTCGAGAGCGCCGTCGCCTTCTGCATGAACATCCGCGCGCGCTTCCTGTTCGAGACCCGCTTCTATGAGAAGCGGAAGGAAGGCATGCTTGAAGCGGAGCAGATCAAGGAGCTGATGGTTGAGGCGCAGAAGGAAGCGTACGGAGATGCGCTCGCTTCATGGCATCCTACGTTCTGGGCGTCGAAGCTGCACTTCTACATCACGGACGTTCCGTTCTACAACTTCCCGTACAGCTTCGGGTACCTGTTCAGCACGGGCATCCTGGCCGTTGCGGAGAAGGAAGGACCGGCATTCAGCGAACGCTATGACGCGCTTCTGAAGGATACGGCTGTGATGACCGTCGAGGAACTGGCCCGCAAGCATCTCGGCGTCGATCTGACCAAGCCGGAGTTCTGGGAAGCGGCGGTGGCCAGGGCGGTGTCCGACGTCGAGCTGTTCGAGAAGTACGCCGCGGAAGCGGGACAGAATCAATAATTCCATTAGGCAACAATATTCCGGAAAATATTCCAATTGTGGAATCCCGTTCATTCATGTATAATGATGGCAATATCGGTCGATCCGGTCGTGAAGCACACGCCGCTCTGCCGCAGGAGAGCTTGGTCCTTGGACGAAGCCCTTGCGGGGAGCGGCTTTTCGTTTCTCTCGGACTTTGCGCTGCGACATGATTAGACATTTTCCAACGACAAAAGGTAGTAAATAACACAAATATCATATATAGTATATTTAGGTACAAAATATCAATCCAGTAGGAAGAGGGGATTATTGATGTCTCAGGAGATGGTTCCGTTGGCCCGGCAAGTGGATGTGGCGCTTCGCAAACTGGAGGACGAGCTGCGCGGCCTGTCTGCGGGAACGATCGTGCTGCAGATTCGCAATGACGTGATCGGGAAGTTCGGTATCCGGCACCTGCCGCTGGATTGCGAAGAGAGGGCAGCAACGGGAGAGAAGCAGCCGGGAATGACATCCGCGCAGGTGGATTCCCTCCGGCGGATGGCCGTGGAGGCTCTGACGCACAAGAAGAGCTGGACGCACGGCGAGATTGCGTACGACTTCGTTCTGCGGCAAGGGAAGGTATACGTCAGCGTACAATTCGAATCCAACTACAACATGGCGAATCTGTTGTTCCGGCTCCATCCCAAGCAGCGGGATCGGCGGGATGCGGTGAACGACTAACCATACATAAATCGCGAGAACGGGAGAATGCGAATAAGACGGCTGCGGACTTGTCGTCCGAGCCGCCTTATTTTCTAACCCGTGATTTAGAAGCCTCTGCCCGCCAGTTGCTGTTCGGCGATCTGAACGAGCTTACGGGTGATATGTCCACCGATCGAACCGGTTTCGCGAGTGATCATATTGCCGTAGTAGCCGTCTTGCGGAATTTGGATTCCCAGCTCCTGAGCGGCTTCGAACTTCATTTGCTCCAGTGCCTGGCGAGCTTGTTGCACGACGAGAGTGTTGCTGCTGTTGTTGTTATTGGAACTTGCCATTTGTGCTCACCTCCTTTGAAGGATAGTATGGACGAAATGGGCAGTCGTATGCATGGTAAGAAATCGTTTCCACACAATTTTTCAGAGCCAGTTCATTCTCTCGAAGATATGCGAGCCGAGGAGGACTAGCCAGGCGGCAAGCAGCACATAAGCGAGCACGATTCGGGCGCGGAAGACGGACAGCATCAGGAGGGTTCCCTTGAAGTCGACCATCGGGCCGAATACAAGGAAGCTCAGAAGAGCCCCCGCTGGGAAGAGATGGCTGAACGAGGCGGCGACAAAAGCGTCCGCGGTGGAGCAGAGGGACAGCGCGTAGGCGAAGCCCATCATGAACAGGTGGGAGATCAGGTCGTGGCCCGCGATCGCCGCGAACGCATCCCGATCGATCGACGTCTGCATGAAGGCGGTGATGAGGGAGCCTGCGAGGAAGTACTTGCCCATATCCCACAGATCCTCGGCTGCATGGGAGGGAACGGTGCGAAGCTTCTCCCTCCAGGTTCCGCCGGAAGTGCCGTCGTGATCATGCGAGTGGCCGTGATGATGGTGGCCGTGATGGTGACTATGGCGATGATGGTGATGGTGATGCGCATGGTGGGGATGGCTGTGGTGGTCGTGGCCGTGTCGGCCGGATGCGCGATCTTCCCGGAGGGGACTCCCGCGCATCATCAGGGAGAGCAGCAAGCCGAGCGCCATCGCGACGGCCAGCGCGAGCAGGAAGCGTGCGGCTGCCAGGCGCGGATCGTCCCGGAAGGCGGAGAAGGTGGAGGCGATGACGATCGGATTCAGGATCGGACCCGCGGCGATATAGACGAGGCCGATGTAGGCGGGCAGGCCTTTGCGAATCAGCCGGCGAACGACGGGCACCATTCCGCATTCGCACAGCGGCACGAGCAAGCCGAGGAAGCTTCCGAACAGCACGCCGTAGAGCTTGTTGCCGGGCGCGAAGCGGCGGACGTGCTCGTCCTTCAGGAACGCATCCAGCAGCGCGGAGACGAATGAACCGGCGATCAGGTACGGAAGCGCGTCGAACAGAATGGATGCGAACGCTTCGAACAGCTTGCCGGCATAGCCGGGAGCGCGAATCCAGAGCATGGCGAGGGCCAAGCTCCCTATTGCTGCGAGGAACCATCTGACGCGTGAGCCGAGCAAGGCGGACACGGGCGCACACCTCCCATAGGACGACTTCTCTAACGTATGCTTGACCGGCCCGGACAAGAACGCCGCGAGGGCCGTAACGAAGATTGGTCGGCAGCGGGAGCGCCACCTCAACAAGCCGCACCGAGCCCGACGGGTTGACTTGCGCCGGAGGCTGGGGGTACAATGGGGAACAATAAGCTGCAACCGATCGGCTGTGAAGAGAACAAGTACGTTTAGCGGGACGCTCCCAGAGAGCCGGCGATTGCTGCGAGCCGGTACGTCTAGCTAAGCGGAATGGAGCTCGGAGCCGGGAGCGGAACGGCGTCGCCCTCCTCGGAGCGGAGATCGCCCCATTCTCCCCGTCTGTTCCCCGTTAACGGAACCCAAGGCTGTTCCCGTTCCGCGTCCGCATCGACGCCGAATGGCAGCGAATAAGGGTGGCACCACGACCTCTTCGTCCCTTGCGGCGAAGGGGTCTTTTTGTCGTTGGCGGCTTGGCGCGCCGGGAGGCTCGGCAACGGTCGGGTTGCGGCACAGATGACCAATATGCGTAACAAGAAGGGCGGAGTAGAACATGAGCAAGCCATTGCGAGTTCTGTCGGGCATTCAACCGAGCGGCAAGCTGACGCTGGGGAACTACATCGGGGCGATGAAAAATTTTGTCGCTCTGCAGAAGGAATACGAGTGCTTCTTTATGATTGTCGACCTGCACGCGATCACGGTGCCGCAGGAGCCGGCGGCGCTGCGCGAGCAGACGGAAGCGGTCGCGGCGCTGTTCATCGCCGCGGGCATCGACCCGGCGCATGCGGCCGTCTTCCTGCAGTCGCACGTGCCGCAGCATGCGGAGCTCGGCTGGATCATGACGACGCTCTCCTACATGGGCGAGTTGGAGCGAATGACGCAGTTCAAGGACAAGTCGGAAGGCAAGGATGCGGTCGGAGCCGGGCTGTTCGTCTATCCGTCGCTGATGGCGGCCGACATTCTGCTGTATCAAGCGAACCTCGTTCCCGTCGGCGACGATCAGAAGCAGCATCTCGAGCTGACGCGGGATCTGGCCGGACGCTTCAACTTCAAGTTCGGCGACACGCTGACCGTTCCGGAGCCGTACATCCCGAAGGTGGGAGCGCGGATCATGTCCCTTGACGACGCGAGCAAGAAGATGAGCAAGAGCAACCCGAACGTCGGGAGCTATATCGCTCTTCTCGACTCGCCGGACGACATCCGCAAAAAAATTTCCCGGGCCAAGACGGACCTGGGCCGGGAAATCGTGTTCGATCCTCAGAACAAGCCCGAGGTCAGCAATCTGATGTCGATCTACTCCAACTGCTCGGGCCTGTCGCTCGAAGAGGTGCAGGCTCGCTTCGACGGCCAAGGCTACGGCACGTTCAAGAAAGAGCTCGCCGAGCAGGTCGTGGCGACGCTGGAGCCGCTGCAGCAGCGTTACCGCGAGATCCGCGAGTCGGGAGCGATTCACGACATCCTGCGGGATGGGGCGGAGAAGGCGCAGGCGGTAGCGGAAGCGACGACGCGCCGGGTGAAGGAAGCGATGGGCTTCCTGCTGCCGGGCGCGAAGCGCTAAGCTTGCGCCTATAGCTCCGTCTGTCTCAGGAGACCCGGCTCTTGCGCAGCCGGGCCTTCACCATGAAGCCCGCGCCGATGTTCAGAATGCACAGGACGAAGAACAGCAGAGCGAGCCATCCGTTGTAGTCGAGCGAGATGGCAGTAGCGGTCATCCAGACCATGGAAGTGACGGCAAACAATAATCCCAGAGATTTGTTCATGGATTTGTTCTCCTTAAGCATATTTTTCTCTCGCCATTGCATACTACAGAGGCAAGCTTGCAAACCACTACAGCAAGGCGAAAGGAGCATTCAGGCATGGCAGGTCAACAACTGGTCGTTCCTCAAGCGAAAGCAGCTCTCAACAGCATGAAAACGGAGGCTGCGCAATCCTTGGGAGTGCAAATCCCGTCCGACGGCTACTATGGTAATGTCACTTCCCGCGATGCTGGATCGCTCGGAGGCTATATCACCAAGAAGCTGGTGCAAATCGCAGAGCAACAACTTTCCGGCGGTCGCTAAGAGGACGTTTATCGTCCCGACCGAAAGCCCGAGGCTCGCCCTCGGGCTTTTAATATTGTCTCTCAAAGAAAGCCCCCTAGTCAATAGGAGGCTTGGTCCCCATGTTATTCCCGATAGTTCCCCGTCTCCCCGTTTGTCCGCTGCTCCTCGTTGTTCCCTTTTTTTCCCCCCCGTCAATACGAATTCATTCGCAAACGCTTCTGGAGCCGATCGTCGCTCAGCCAGCCGACATAGGACTGGATCGATTCGTAATTCGTGTCCATCAGGACGACGGCGACGAACGGGTATTGCCGGCGATGCCGGTAGCGGATGTCGATCCATCGCACCTCGTACCCCCACGAATGGGAGGTCACTTGCCCGCATGGAAAAGGCGTGATCGCGAGGAACGACCGGACATCCCGGTTGTTCTTCGACGCTTCGACGGCGGGGTGCTGCGCGCAGGAGGTTGTCTCGATCCAGACCAGCTTGCCGTTCTCCCACTCGCCGATGCCGAACTTGCAATCCTGCGATTCCCGGACGACGTTCCAGCGATACAGCGACAAGGTTGGCAGCAGGAAGTAGCGGTCGCCCTCGCGCCTCTGCTCGTCCAGGGCAGGCAGCTTCGCTTCGATTCGGCGGTGCACCCACGCTCTCCATCCATAATAGACGGCCACAATGACGTACAGCACCGGGAAGATCGCCCGCGGCTCCGCCCAGCCGCTCGCCCACAGCACGATGGCCGCCACGTGGGAGAGGAAGATAAACGGATCGAAGATGTGGATGATGTTCCAGGCGATCCAGCGCTTCGACACCGGTCGGGCGGCTTGCGTCCCGTAGGAATTGAACAGATCGGTGAAGACGTGAACGACGACGGCGAGCAGCACCCAGGCGCCGAGGTGTGTCCAGGGGACGGACGGGAAGACGAGCGCGAGCACCAGCGTGATCAGCACCGTCCACCCGAGCACGGCGGGAATCGAGTGAGACAAGCCGCGGTGATTCTTGATATAATCGGCATTGCTCTTGAAGCGCAGCAGCATGTCGGCGTCCGGGGCCTGCGAGCCGAGAACGGTTCCGATCAGGACGGCGACGGGTCCGTAAGGCTCCGCGGCAAGAGCGGGATCGGTGAGGGCGAGTCCCCCGAGTCCGAGCCCGAAGACGAGATGGGTTCCTGAGTCCATAAGTGACCTCCAGTCGTTGTCGGGAATAAGAGCCCTATCTATATAGGATGTACAAGGAGGCGGGAGGACATGATCGTATTCTGCGAATATGTCGTGCAAGAGGAGTATCGGGACAAGTATTTGGGCTGGGTCCGGTCGCAGCCGGAGCGTTGGCGGAACGTCGAGCTGGCGGAGAATACGGCGCAACCGGGCGTGTTCGTGGAATGGCAGCGGGCAGGAAGCGAGCAGGAGGCCGACAATATAGCCAAAGAACGCCGCGAAGGGCGTTCCGGATGGAGCGAGATGGAGAGTTGGGTGAAGCGCGGGGCTGCGGGAGTTCGCGTCTGGATCTTCCGCCCCGTTAGCGGCGTCTAGCCTGATTCGTGCCGAACGGGAGGGTGTAGTTCAGCGGCTCGTCGAACGTGATGTAGTCGAGGTTGAGCATCAGCAGCAGGTAGCGCTTGCCGGTCACCGGGTCGCTGATGATGATATGGTCGCGGCCGGCGGCTTCGAGCACGCCCTTGAAGATCTTGGCGTTCCACTCGCTGTTGTTCTCATATGTCATGTACAGCGTGGCGACCTTGCCGAGGTTCATCCGCAGAATGTTCTCGACGTAGGACACTTCGCCCGTGCCCGTGTTCACGGGAACGGCCGTCATGCCGCTCGGCGTGATGACGGAGCCGTTGTTCGCGAACTGGGGATTCGTGGCCGTCGTTGTCGGCATCGATGGCATCGTCGCAGGCATTCCGGTCGGCATCATCATGCCGTTCATCCCGTTCATGGCGGCAGGGGAGACGGCTTGTTGTGCGGGAACGGCGGTTTGGGCTTGCGCGGGGGGCCAAGGCATTTGGCTATACACGTGGAAAAACCTCCTTAAAAATGAGCGGCGGTACGCCGGCTTAGTAAACGAGACGATAGGCATCGCTCAGACTGCGCCCACCCGGGAGCGAAGGGTGCTGGGCGTTTGTCGCATTACAGTCTATTGCGGGAGCTGGCATTGTGTGACAGTCGGACATTGTCAACATTCGAAGATTTGGGGTATGATGGAGTGATGACAGCGTGTCTTACTTTCGGTTTTGTGCGTTTAAAAGGAGGAGCTTTGTGTTCAGAGATCTTGTGGCCTTGACCAAGCCGGGCATCATTCGATTGAATTTGTTCGCGGCATTCGGCGGGTTCTGGGTGGCATCTCGCTGGGAGATCGATTGGTGGCTTCTCGTCTGGATGCTGATCGGCTCCACCCTTACGATGGCTTCGGCTTGCGTCTTCAATAATTATCTGGACCGGGAGATGGACACCAAGATGGACCGCACCCGCAACCGGGCGCTTCCGACCGGAAGGCTCCGTCCTTCGCTGGTGCTCGGGTACGCCATCGCGCTCGGAATCGCAGGCCTCGCTGTGCTGTTCCTGAGGGTGAATGTGCTGTGCGGCTGGCTCGGCTTGCTGGGCATGTTCGTGTACGTCGTCGTCTACACGATGTGGCTGAAGCGAAGCTCGACCTGGAGCACCTCGATCGGCGGGGTGTCGGGAGCGATGCCTCCGGTCATCGGCTACTGCGCGGTCAGGGGAGAGGTCGATGTCGGCGCGTGGCTGCTCTTCGCCCTGTTGTTCCTGTGGCAGCCTCCGCACTTCTGGTCGCTGGCGATTCGTCGCGTGGAAGAGTACCGGGCGGCGGGGTTCCCCGTGCTGCCGGTCGTGAAGGGCGTGCTCCGGACGAAGGTCCAGATGATCCCGTACATAGCCTTGCTGCTCGTCGCTTCGATTCTCCTGTATGCTTACGACTATGTGGGTATTGTTTTCCTCATCCTATCGGTTATTATTCTTGCTTGCTGGCTCGTTCACGCATTATCGGGGTTCCGCACGAGAGACACGACCAAGTGGGCGAAGACGGACTTCCTGTTCTCGGTGAATTATTTGCTTGTGATGTTCATTGCGATGATCCTAGACACGAATGGAGTGTAATTCGGCATGGAAGACAATAACCAAGAAGTGAAGCTGGCGGAAGAGGGGCAGGGGGGAGTAATCGTTCCACCCGTCGTCGCGGAGAAAAAATCGTTCGGCAAGAGGTACGCATTCCCGATGATCCTGTTCGGCTTGTGCATTATTATGGCCGTGTTCCTGCTGGTCTCGAACAACAAGGACGAGACGAAGCTGGCGGATGAAGGAGCGGCGACCGACTTCACGTATCAGGACATCGACGGCAACTCGGTGACGATGAGCGATACGAACGGCAAGGTGCGCCTTGTTTACTTTTTCTACTCGAATTGCCCCGACGTCTGCCCTCCGACAACGTTCATGATGTCGCAGGTGCAGGAGATGCTGAAGGCGGACGGCGACTTCGGGACGAAGGCGGAATTCCTGTCGATTACGATTGACCCGGTGCGCGACACGCCCGAGGCGCTGCGCGTCTTCGGGGACAAGTTCGGCGCCGACTACACCGGCTGGAAGTTCCTGCGCGGCGACGAGGCGGAGACGGCCAAGCTTGCCGAGAAGTACCAGCTCGGGGTCATCAAGGACAATGACGGCAACTTCGGCCACTCGAACCTGATCGTCGTCGTCGACAAGAAGGGACGCATCCGCGACTTCATCTCCCCGCAAGCGAACGGCAGTCCGAGCGACATGTCGGCGGAAGAGCTGTATAAGGAAATGAAGAGCCTGATGTAAGGCACGGAAGTTGAGATAAGGAACGGAAGTTGAGGTAAGGCACGGAAGTTGAGATAAAGACCCGAGTAGGGAGAAGATAACGAACCTCCGAACAGTGCATGGCCCGTCGCCAAGCACCGTTCGGAGGTTCCGCGCTTGTGCGGCGAATGGAGGTTATCGAATCGAGAAGTTTGGATGCGTGCGGCAGGTGACGGCGTCAGATGAGTCGAGGCGACTCATCTGGGCCCGCGGCCGGCCGGGTTTGGGCGTGGGATGAGTTGAGGCGACTCATTCCGGCCATTCCGGGATCGGCTCGGGATAAATGATGTATTCTTCGAGCCCGGCCTTCTCCAACTGCTGGATTAGATACTCCTCGGGGGTGCCTTCGACCCCATTGTAGCCGCGCCGGGTGTACAAGTTCTCCGCATCCGGGAAGATGTCGTGCAGAATGCCGCGAATACGTCTTCCCGAAGAGTCGGGATCGGTGAACAAGTACACTTGTCGGTCGCCGATCGCCCTGCGAAGCGCTTCGATCTTCACCGTGTTCAAGGTGCCGAACGTGCAATGGATCGGAACCTCGGGGGAGAGGACTCGTGATAGGCGGCTGCGATCGTTCTTGCCTTCGACGATAATGGCGATGTCCATGCGGCGATCTCTCCTTCGGGCGCAAGAATGGGGCGAACGGTCGACTGGGCCGTTCTTAGGCACATTGTAGCATAATTGCGTTACGAATGACGTGCGGACGGAAGAATGGCATGGAGTACCATACATCGACGCGCAGACGGGGCAACAGGCGAATGTGTGGCATGGAGTACCACACATCGGCGCGCAGTCGGGGCAACGGGCGAATGTGTGGCATGGAGTACCACACATCGGCGCGCAGTCGGGACAACAGGCGAATGTGTGGTATGGAGTACCACACATCGGCGCGCAGTCGGGACAACGGGCGAATGTGTGGCATGGAGTACCATACAGCGGCGCGCAGTCGGGGCAACGGGCGAATGTGTGGTATGGAGTACCACACATCGGCGCGCAGTCGGGACAACAGGCGAATGTGTGGTATGGAGTACCATACATCGGCGCGCAGTCGGGACAACAGGCGAATGTGTGGTATGGAGTACCATACATCGGCGCGCAGTCGGGGGAACGGGCGAATGTGTGGTATGGAGTACCACACATCGGCCGACAAAAACAGACCTTCCCGATCGAAGGTCTGCCCGCAGACGAGTCGAGCCGAATCGGGGCCGCGGACGAAGGGAAGCAGCTCCGCCGCCGGCTCGTTGAAGGTTCGTGCCCGTTCGCATATTGCTCAAGGAGCCTTAAGCACGATGACGAGCAGGATGAACAGCACGATGATGATGGTTGTCGAGGCTCCGTGCCCGTAGACGATTCCGTGCGACTGCGACATGACCGGACACCTCCTTCCGCGCATAGCGCCGCAGCGCCGAATGATGTGTGCCGCCCCGCGCTGGGGAGACGCCTAACACATCGTATGCAGAAGCCCGCGTTCGGGCCGCCGTTCGCCCAATAGTTGGGCTAGTGCCCGGCATGGGGAGGCGGCTCGGCCTTGGGGTTCCAGCCGATGGAGTATTGCGGTCGGGGCATCAGCGTGATGAGCGCCACCATGACGACGAAGAAGGAGACGAAGAAGGGCGACACGTGTCCGCGAACGAGTCCGGCGAGGACGGGGCCGAGGAACGAGCCGATCGACGAGGCGATCGCCATGAACGAGAAGGTCCGGCCGTAGCGGGCGGTGCCGCTGAGCTGCAGCAGGAAGGACGTCATCGCCGGGAAAATCACGCCTTTGGACATCCCGACGACGAACAGAAGAGCGATCATCGGGAAGGGCCACTCGGCGGCGAGGCCGTAGTAAGCGAGAGCCATCAGCAGCAGGCCGGCGATGCTTCGCGCGTAAGGCAGATAGCGCTGAAGGAACAGGAGGCCAAGCGTCGAGAGCGCCCCGAGGCTGACGATGGAGAACAGGATGCCGGTCGTAAGCACGTCATCCGCCGAGGCCGCCCGCAGAGGGAGCTCGAAGGAGAGAATGCCCTGTGCGCACGAGACGGCAAGCGGAAGCAGGAACACGACCCAAGGGAAGCGGGGCTCCTCGGCGGCGGACTTGGGCGACGTCGGCGAGAACGCGGTCGCAGGCGCGGCTGCCGAAGCGGAAGCCGCCGCCGCAGAGCCAACCGCAGAACCCGCCGCAGAGCCCGCCGCGGGACCCGGCGCCATGCCGGCCTCCTTCGGCTCGCGGACGAAGACGAGCGAGGCGATGCCGGTCGCCAGCAGCACCCAGCCGAGGATGGCGAACGATTGGGCGAAGCCGATCTTCGCCGCGAGATATGCGCCGGCGGCCGGCGAGACGACGGACGCGATCGTGTGCACAAGGCCGTTGCCGGCCATGAGCCGGCCTTGGTGGATATGGTCCCGAGCCAGCTTGGCAAGCAGCGACAGGCAGGCCGGAGACAGGAAAGCGAGCACGAAGCCGCTGATCGAGCGAATATAGAGCAGGTGCCAAGGGTTGGTCACCTGCGCCTGGAACAGCAGCAGAATGCCGGCGCCAGCCAGGCTGGCGGCGATGAACAGGCGGCTGCCGAACCGGTCGACGCCATAGCCCGCCAGCAGGTTGCCCGGCAGGTGCGTGAGCGAATACATACCCATAACGAGGCCGATGAAGGACGGGGCGGCGCCGAGCGAGACGGCGAACGGAGTCAGCATCGGGTACTGCGCATGAAGGTCGAAGAACGCGACGAAGAGGAAGAGATAGAGCCACACGGCCATTTTCAACGGGGAATCGCCTCCTGGCTAGTCGGCGGGGACGGTAGCGTGGCGCCGGCTTGGTCTATGACTACTTGTACGCCCTTGCGCCGCTCAATATGCCCCTTGAAAGTGTGTGGCGATCCGTGGTACACTTGCTGCAGGTTAAGTGTATGGTGTGTAGCCACACACGTGGCACATTGAACAGAAAGCCGGGTGTTGCCGATGCCGCCGATTCGAGGGTGGACGGCCCAGGACTTCCAGATCGACCCTTCCAGGCCGCTCTACGAGCAGTTCGTCGAACAGATTCGGGCGATGATCGCGAGGGGAGAGCTTGAGCCGGGAACGCGCTTGCCATCCGTTCGCGAGACGGCGGCGAGCCTTCGCGTCAATCCGACGACGGTCATGAAGGCGTATCAGGAGCTGGAGCGGTTGGAACTGATCGTGACCTTCCGGGGACAGGGGACGTTCGTGACGCAAGCGGAGGAAGCGATTCGGCTGACCCGCCGGCAGCTCGCGAAGGAAGCCGTGCGCAGGCTTGAGGAGACGGCGCGGTCGATCGGAATTACGCTGGAAGAGCTATGGGAGTTATCGCGGGAGAAGGAGTGAATGTTCATGATGGCGCAGGCGAGCGGGGCAAGGGCAGCAGGGGAGAAAAAGGCGACAGCCGTAAAATGCGACAATGTGGAGGTGGCGATCAAGCGGAAGCTGATCTTAAACGGGATCAGCTTCGACATTCCGGCCGGCAGCCTGACGGGGCTGCTCGGGCCGAACGGAGCCGGCAAGTCGACGCTGATGAGGCTGCTCACCGGCCTGCTCGAGCCGGACAGCGGCCGCGTGGAGCTGTTCGGCCGTCCGGCGGGAACGGACAGGCTCGGGGAGCTGAGCTTCCTGCCGGACCGGGGCCAACTGCCCCCGCATCTGACGGCCGGCGGATGGCTGGACCTGGCTGCGGGCATCTATCCCGACTGGAACCGGGAGCGGGAAGAAGAGCTGGCCCGAGAACTCGGCGTGTATCGGGACAAGAAGATCGGCACGATGTCGCGGGGCGAGGAAGCCCGCCTGCAACTGCTGACCTGCCTGGCGCGGGAAGCTCCGCTCATCATTCTCGACGAGCCGTTCGCGGGCGTCGACATGATCTCCCGCGAGCGCATCGCCTCGGCGGTCGTCGCGGAGATGGCCGACGGGCAGCGGACGTTCCTGATCGCGACGCATGATATTCGCGAGATGGAGCAACTGTTCGACCGGATCGTGCTGATCGGCGAAGGAGCGATTCGCGGCGTTCACGACGTCGAAGAGCTTCGCCTTGGCGGCCGCTCCGTCGAATCCTGTTACCGGGACGTGTTCTCATGAGACGCTCGCGCGATCGGTTGTTGGAGCTGGAATGGGGACGGGTTCGCCACTGGCTTTCGCTGGACGCAAGGGGCATGGCGCTCTGGTTCGGAATCCCGCTCGTCTTGGTCGCGGCGGGGGTGCACCTGCTGGACGCAAGCGCGACTCCGCGCTCCGTCTTCGCGATCGGGGCCGTGTTCTCCGTCTTGTCCGCCCTCTTGTTTGGCGCCGGACAGGCGATGATGCTATGGGAGAATCCGTTCCGAATCTGGTGGCTCTCCATGCCGCTCCCGCGCGAGAAGCTGCTGGAGACGAAGGCGGCCGCAGGCTTGAGATTGCTGGCGGCCGTCTCGCTGGCGATATGGTTGACCTGCCTCGCGAGCAGCCTTGTTCGGCAGGGACTGGGTAAGCTCGGACCGGAGGCGTTCGCTTGGGGAACGTTCTCGCTGGACTCGCTGGCTTATCTGCTGCTGTACGCTGCTTTGCTGCCGATCTTCTATGGCATCGGATGGTCCATGCTCGGTATGTACACGGGACGTCGACTCTGGCTGCTGCTTCCGATGATTCTGGCCTTCGCCCTTCTTGTTGCCGTGCTGTCCGCGATTGGGGAATTTTCCCTGGAGCTGGACCGCTGGCTGCAAGCGGATCGGGTCGCTCTCTATGCGCTGGCGGCGGCGCTGCCGGCGAAGCCGTCGTACCGCGTCTTGCTGCGCTTCGCGGCCCGGCACGGGCTTCGCGATCTGGCCGTCTATCGTTCCGGAAGCCTTGGGAACAAGACGCAGACCGCAGCGGAGAAGCGGGAGCAGCGCGTGGCCGCGCCACCGGGCTTCGCCTCCCTCTATGCTCTCGAATCGTCTCGCTATCGGTATTTTCTGGGGATGAAGCCGGTGCGGGTGATCGCTTCGATTCTGTTCCTCGGTTATGCCGTTCTCAGCGGCGCCATGTCGCTCCGGCATGAAGATCTGATCGGGATCTTCCAGTTGACTCTGATGCCGACCGTGCTCGTTCCTTGTATCGTTATCCTGACGCTGAACCAACTGGAAGCGAACAAGAAGAGGTTAAGCTGGTGGCTCTGCTTCCCTTACAGCCGGAGCAAGCTGCTGCTTGCGAGGATGGCGGCCGTCTGGGCGGTTGCGGCGAAGCTGCTGGCCGGGGCGCTTCTCGCCTATGCGCTCGGGGTTGCAGCGGTTCGGCTTATGCTCGGGAAGACCGAATTCCGGGGCTGGGACGACATGACGACGATGATCTATCTCTTGGCGCTCTATCTCGGAATCGGCGTCGCTCTCGGCTTCATTATGCTCGGGCAGGCCGCGGCGTACCGCTCGAGAGCTCTCAACTGGGTGTTCGTGCCGCTCTCCTCTCTCGGTTACTTCCTGCCGATGATCGTCACCCAGTGGATTTACCCGGAGCAGGCCTACGAATCGGGACTGGCTCCCGTTCATTGGCTGCGGCTGGCGCTGCTCGCCGTCGTGCTGGTGCCGCTGGCTATCTGCGGCTTCCGCTTGGGCACCCGCTGGGTGCATCTGTACCTGCTGAATACGCAGGAGGACCTTGCCCGGCGCAGGCAATCGAGGGTTGTCGGCAAATAATCTTCTTGTCTATGTTTTACTATGAGCAAAGAGGTACAGTATAATAGAGTAGGATTAATCCAAGCTTGCATGGAGGATACCGAATGAATCTCGATATCGAGGCCTGGAAGCAGTTCGCGACGGACCACTGGGTTGTCATCGTTATCGCGCTCGTCGCGATACTAATCGTCGTGAATGTCGTCAAGACGGTGGCCAAGTGGGCACTTGCCGCCGTCATCGTCATTGCCTTGCTCGCTTACGGCGGCTATACGGTTAACGACCTGAAGGAAGTCGGCAGCAAGGTGTCGGAGGTCGGCAGCAAGGCGACGGCCGCCCTGCTGGACGAAGCGATCGCGTCGATGGCGGGAGAAGCGCAGGACGCGAAGTACACGCTCAGCGACGATGGAAGCTATACGGTCAAGACGAAGAGCATTACCTTGTCCGGAATCGCGAACTCGGGGAAGGTCAAGGTGACCTACAAGGGCGTCACCTTCCCGGAAGTGCCGCTTGACGGCGCGGTTCGCGAATTCGTCGTCGCCGCCAGGGAAGCATCGCGATGACCTCGCTGGACACCAACCTCGTTACCTTGGCGCTTCTGGCCGTCGTGGCGGTGTCCTTGCTTCAAGGCGTGTGGAGAGGCGCTTCCGGTTCCGCGAAGCGCCTCTTCTTGTTCGTGGCGAGCACGGCGATGACGCTCGGCTCGATCGCGCTGGCGGCATGGATCGCCTCCGCCGCCTCGCAGCCCGCAAGAGAATGGCTGCAGGCGCGGGAGTGGGAGCAGCCGCCTGCGAACTCGTCCGGCTTCGCGCAGCTCGGCTACACGGTCTATGCCGGCATCCGGGACCTGCCGCTGCTTCGCTTCGCCGTCTTGTTCCTGCTCGGCTATCTGCTGATCCGGCTCGCGATCGGGCGGATCGGCAGCCTGCTCGCGAGAATCGGGGCCGTTCCGTTCGCGCTCGTTCCGGGCGGCGGAGCGGTCAGCCGCCTCTTCGGCGGCGCGATCGGCGCCGGTCTCGGCTGCGGCAGGGCGATTGTGCTGACCGCCGTCCTGTTCGCGTATTGCTCGCTGGCGCCTCAAGGTCCTTACGCGGATTATGTGGAGCAGTCCGGCCTGTACCGCGAGGCGGCTGCGCGCATTCTCGAGCCTGCCGCCGGAGATCTGCTGGCGGCGCAGGCTCCGGTCTTCGCCAGGCAGATGCAAGGGGAGCTCGACCAGCTCTGGCAGAAGCGCTACGATGTTATCGACGCGGACCTGCCGGAAGGCATCGTGCTCGCCGCCCGGGAGATTGCGTCGGGGGAGACGAGCGATAACGGGAAGGCCCGGGCGCTGTACGACTGGGTCGGCACGCGGATCGCTTACGACTACGATAAGGTAGACGCCTACGAGAATCGCGGGGAATGGCGCGAGCAGACGCCGGAGGATACGTTCCGCACGCGGCTCGGCGTATGCATCGACTACTCCCGCCTGTACGCCGCAATGGCCCGTTCCGTCGGTCTGGAGGTTCGGGTGGTGACCGGGCTCGGGTATGACGGGTTCGGCGGCTATGGCCCGCATGCCTGGAACGAAGTGTACTTGTCGGAAGAGAGCCGTTGGCTGCCCTTGGATTCGACCTGGGCGAAGACGGGCAACTGGTACGATCCCCCGAGGTTCGAAGATACTCATGTTCGGGACGCCTGGGAAGCTTTATAATGTCGATAAGAGCGAACTCATAAGAAGGCCTGACGGCCTCAATGCGAATAGGAATTCGAAATAAGGCGCTTGGAGGAAAATGCGGTGAGCGATGAACGCACCGAGGAAGCCCAGAAAAGAGAGCTGCGCAACCGTCGCAACTTCAGCTTCCGTCTGAATTTATTTTTTTTCGTCACATTCTTTGTCTTCTCGACCCTGATCGTGCGGCTTGCTTATCTTCAGTTCGTGGAGGGCGACCTCCTGAAGGAGAAGGAGCACCAGGCCGGCACCCGGGATGTGTACATTCCGCCGATAAGGGGCAATATTTACGATTCTACCGGCAAGGCAATCGCTTATTCCACGTCCACGCAATCGCTCTACTATACGCTTGAGTCGGGGACGAAGGAAGAGACGGGGCGGGCGTTGGCGGAGCGGCTCGTTCAGGTATTCGACAAGTATGGGGATAAGAACGCGACTTCGCTGACGGCGGACGACGTCTTCGATGACATGGACTTTGGCGGAGTGGTTCATCTTCCTTATCAGCCGCGCCGCATCAAGTCGGGGTTGACTCAAGAGGAGATCGCCTACTTCAGCGAGCATAAGAACGAGTACGAAGGCATCGATATTGTGGAAGAGAGCATCCGGCAATACAGCTCCGATCAGGTTGCGGTACAACTCATTGGCTATATGAAGCGCTTGTCGGGAGCGACATCGCTCAATTACTACAAGGACATCAATAAAGATCAGGAAGATCCGACGCTGACATATCTGGATACCGAAGATGTCGGATTCGACGGCATCGAGCTTATGTACCAGGAGGAGCTGCGCGGCCGCAACGGCCTCAAGACCTATCCGGTCAATAACGAGAGCCGGATCATCGGTCCGATGGAGCTGACGAAGCCGGTCAAGGGGAACAATCTGTTCCTGACGATCAACAAGGACATTCAGCTCGCGACGCAGAATGCGATCACGGCACACCTGGAGAAGATCCGCACGTCGACGCTGAAGGCGGAGCGCGCGGAGAATGCCAAAACAGGCTATGCGGTTGCGATCGAAGTGAAGACGGGCAAGGTCGTCGCGATGGCGAGCATGCCGGATTACGATACGAATCTGTGGCAGGGCGGCATCAGCTCGAAGGATTACGAAGCGGTCAAGTACTTCATGGGCAATGGCGCGATCCGCGAGGTGCAGGCCCCTTACGAGGATGACAAGGAACGGTTGAAGCATCCGTCGTCGCTCGTCAATCTCGGGTCGACGCAGAAGCCGCTGACGGTGCTGCTCGGCTTGAACGAGAAGCTGATCACGACGAGCTCCACGTTTAACGATCCCGGTTACTTCGAGTTCGGCCGCAAGGGCTACGAGACCAGAGTCAGGAATGCGAGCAGCGCAGCGAATGGCGAGCTGACCCCATGGAAGGCGATCGCGAAGTCGTCCAACGCCTTCATGGCGAAGATGATCGGGAACGCGCTCTACCTGCGCGACGGCTCCGACGGACTGGACGTCTGGGACAGCTACATGAAGCAATTCGGTCTCGGCGTCACGACGGGAAGCGGTCTGCCCGGCGAGTCCAAGGGCGCGATCAACTACTACGAGGAAGTGAAGCGGGGCAGCGCGCAGTCTGCACTGATCTACGCCTCCTTCGGACAGCAGGGGCGCTACACTGCCCTGCAGCTTGCTCAATACGCCTCGACACTGGCCAGTCGCGGAACGAGGCTGAAGCCGCAATTCGTCGAGCGAATCGAGGATTCGGAAGGCAACCTCGTTCAGCCTTACCAGAAGGAAGTGCTGAATACGATCGACTTCCCGGATGCGTACTGGGAGACGATCGAGAAGGGGATGTCGCAGGTTAATGTCCAAGGCTTCGACGACTTCCCGTACAACTACAACCGGAAGACAGGGACCTCGCAGCAGGAGGTTGCCGGCAAGATCGTCGAGAATGCCGTCTTTATCGCGTACGCTCCTGCGGAAGATCCGGTGCTTGCCGTTGCCGTTGTCGTGCCGGAAGGCGGCTACGGCGGCTGGGGCGCGGCGCCGATCGCGCGCAAGATCTTCGATGCCTACGACGAGGAGGTCGGCCTCACCGGAACGCCGCGCAAGGCCGCCGTCTCCTCCACGGAGGATGCGACTGCCGCAGACGTCGGCACGGACGCAGGCGCGGCGCTTGCAGAGTGAAGCCCTGATCTATGGCGGCCGGCATCTCTATCCTTTCAGCCATAGGCGGAGTCGAGGGGGGGCTCGTTCGAGCCCCTCAGGAGGGACTGGGCCGCCGATTAAGGTGCCGAAGCCGATGATTTCCGTGATTTTATGTGAAAAATCACATTGGCGCGGCGCGATAACGGGGACTTTGGACGATTTTATGCGAAAAATCACATTCGTGGAGGAAATTCCGGATCGAATTGCCGTATATATGCGAAAAATCACATAAAACGCCGCGATTCCCTTCAATTCGAGCCTGTGAATGTGAAAAACCATATAAAATGACAAGTTTGCAGAAAGACGGCTTCAAGGAGCTTATCCTTGGGCCGTCTTTTTTGCATTTTTCGGCAGGTAGACCGGGGGAGAGGCGCGGGAGCACGGCTGCGAATGAAGGCCCCGGTTGCCGGGCATATTACAGATGCAGGCAAGCAAGGGGAAATCTATCGGGTTCCCGTTCAAAAAAAATCAAATTGCCACGAATGAATATTGTTACAAATGAATCTATATATATGCACGAATGTTCATGTACCAACGGTCATAATTCCGCATGACAGCAAGGTTTTTTGGCAAATGCATAAGCTAAATTT
The DNA here is from genome assembly GCF_004801405.1 of Cohnella fermenti. GTDB lineage: Bacteria > Bacillota > Bacilli > Paenibacillales > Paenibacillaceae > Cohnella > Cohnella fermenti. The sequence goes on along the minus strand of NZ_SSOB01000006.1, from coordinate 33,952 downwards.
ATGAAAGGAGAATGTATATCATTATATTTTCCTTTTTTTATTCATTTTATTAGTAAAATGAGGCCATTGACTATTGAAATTTTCGATGTTATAAATGTTTACATCCGTTCATGTACTGTTGGTCATGTTTAGCCTATTGGTCATTATTGATCTTCAGCGGTCATTATTGATCTGTAGGTCATAATCGATCCGCCGGTCATGAATTGAGACGTGTTGTTTTTTGTCGTGTCGTTTTTTATTACAAAAAGGAGTTGAATTGTGTGAAGGTAGACAAAAAGAAGGGGTTATTGCTTCCGCTCGTTGTCGTTATGATGCTGGCAGCCGTATTGTCGGCTTGCTCCAACAACAACAATGGCAATAACGCGGCTCCATCCTCCTCCGCAAGCAGCAGTTCTTCCGCAGACGTCAAGAAAGGCGGAGAATTCCGGTTTACGCTCGCAAGCGAACCGCCAAGCCTTGACCCCGCGCTCATGACCGACGCGCAATCGTCGATCGTAGCGGCCGGCCTCTACGAAGGCCTGTATCGTCTTGATTCCGCCGGCGAGCCGCAACCGGCAATCGCCACAGGTTACGATGTGTCCGACGACGGACTCGTGTATACCTTCAAGCTTCGCGACGACGCGACTTGGAGCAATGGCGACAAAGTAACCGCCAATGACTTCGTCTACTCCTGGAAGCGGGCGCTTGCGCCGGAGACGGCTTCCGAATACGCATATATGCTGTTCTACATCAAGGGCGCCGAAGAGTACAACGCCGGAACGGGCTCCGCAGACGACGTCGCCGTCAAGGCAACCGACGACACGACGCTGGAAGTGACCCTGAAGTCGGCAACTCCGTACTTCCCGTCCCTCGTATCCCACTATACCTACCTGCCGGTTCACGAAGCGACGGTTGAAGCGAATGAAGCATGGGCGGCAGACGCATCGACGATCGTCTCCAACGGGCCGTTCCTGCTGAAGGAATGGGCGCATGAGGACAAGCTTGTTCTCGAGCCGAACCCGAACTACTTCGATAAGGACAAGGTTAACTTCAGCAAGGTAACGATCAGCCTGGTGGAAGACAACAACACCGTCTACAATATGTTCCAATCGGACGACATCGATTGGATCGGCGCGCAAGCGGGCCAAGTGCCGACGGACCGCACGGCTCAAGTTATCGCCGACGGCAGCGCTCAAGTCAAAGCGATCGCATCGTCGTACTACTACGTGTTCAACACGCAGAAGGCGCCGTTCAACAACGTGAAGATCCGCAAGGCATTCTCGATGGCGATCGACCGTCAATCGATCATCGACAACATTACCCAAGCGAATCAGACGCCGGCTTACGCTCTCGTGCCGCCGAGCATCGCGGGCACGGACGGCAAGCTGTTCCGCGAGATGTATCCGGACACCGGCTACTTCTCCGAAGACATCGATGAAGCGAAGAAGCTTCTGGCGGAAGGCATGGCGGAAGAAGGCATTGCCCAATTGCCGAAGATCACCCTCCTCTACAACACAAGCGAAGGCCACAAGGCGATTGCCGAAGCGGCAGCCGACATGTGGAGGAAGAACCTCGGCGTTGAAGTTGCCGTCACGAACCAGGAATGGGGAACGTTCCTCGAGACTCGCGACGCAGGCCAATTCGACGTTGCCCGCGCAGGCTGGGGCGCCGACTTCAACCACGCGATCAACTTCACGTACGACCTGATCCATCCGAAGTCCGGCAACAACGACGGCAAGTACGACAACGAGCAAGTCGGGAAGTGGCTTGACGAATCGCTTGCCGCAACCGACGAAGCGACTCGACTGGATCTGATTGCGAAGGCCGAGAAGCAAGCGATCGACGACATGGCCGTTCTGCCGTTCTACTACTACACGACGGTAACGATGGTCAAGGACGACATCGAAGGCGTAACGTCCGACTACTCCGGCCATATCGACTGGGTGTTCGGCAGCAAGAAGTAACAGGCAGTCAGGAGAACAAATAGCTCGAGGGTATATATAGATTGCCTATATATACCCTTGTTTTTGAGAGGCGGGTATAAACAGTGGTAGCTTTTGTGCTTCGTAAAGTCTCTTTTATGGTTGTAACCCTGTTCCTCTTGGCTAGTCTGACCTTCGTGCTGATGAATGTCATCCCAGGGAGCCCGCTGCAATCGGAGAAAGCGACAAGCGAACAGGTCAAGAAAAACTTGGAAGCGTATTACGGTCTGGACAAACCGATGTTCGAGCGCTACATCAACTACATGGACAACCTGATCCACGGCGATCTCGGCGTATCCATGAAGAAGAAGTATCAGACGGTTGAGCGGATGATCTCCAGCTCCTTCGGTTATTCCTTGCGTCTCGGCCTCGCCTCGATCGTCACTTCCGTTATCGGCGGCTGCGTGCTCGGGATTCTGGCGGCGCTCTATCACCGAAGATTCCTCGATCACTTCTCCATGACATTGGCCGTTATCGGCCTGGCGGTCCCGAGCCTGATCTTAGGTCCGCTATTGCAGTACATCTTTGCCGTGAAGCTCGGATGGTTCTCCGTGGCGGGCCTCAAGAGGCCGCTCGATTACATCCTGCCCACCATTGCCTTGTCCGCATCGTCCATTGCGGTTATCGCCCGCCTCATTCGCTCGACGATGGTCGAAGTGCTGAACGGCGACTTCATCAAGACGGCGAAGGCCAAGGGCCTGGCCGGCCATATGATCGTTTGGCGTCACGCGCTGCGCAACTCCATGCTGCCGGTCGTGACGTATCTGGGTTTCATGATCGCCAACGTCATTACCGGCTCTGTTGTCGTGGAACAAATTTTTGCGATACCCGGTCTTGGCAAGTTCTTCGTATCCAGCATTGTTGACCGAGATTATCCCCTGATTATGGGAACGACAATTTTCTATGCGGTAATTCTGCTGATCGGCCGCTTCGTTGCCGATATCGCCTACGTGCTTGTCGATCCGCGCATTCGCCTCAAAGGCGGAAAGGCAGGTGCATAAGAAGTGAGCAACCGCGCTGTGACTAGAGACGACAATCCCTTCGCGCCCCTTCAGCGAGAGGCTGGGGCCGGCGAGAAGATTACACGCAAGAGTCTGACTGCTTGGCAGGATATCCGATACAGACTGAAGGGCAACAAGCTGGCGATGTTCGGCTTCTGGGTGATCATCGTCGTTGTCGCGCTTGCGATATTGGTACCATGGCTGTCTGTGCACGATCACTATTCGAACGACCTGGTGAACAAGAACAAGGCTCCCACTTGGGGGCATTGGTTCGGGACCGACGATCTGGGCCGGGACATGCTTGTCCGAACGATGATGGGCGCGCGCATCTCGCTGTTCGTCGGCGTCATGGCGGCGATCATCGACTTCTTCATCGGAATCATCTACGGAGCGATTATGGGTTACTTCGGCGGCAAGGTCGACGAGATCATGAACCGCCTGTCGGAGATTCTGTACGCGATTCCGTATCTGCTCGTCGTCATTCTGCTGCTCGTCGTCATGGAGCCGAGTCTGACGACCATTATCGTCGCAATGTCGATTACGGGCTGGATCAACATGGCCTGGATCGTGCGCGGGCAGATCATCTCGTTGAAAAACCAGGAGTATGCGCTGGCGTCCCAGGTGCTCGGTGCCGGACATATGCGCATCATGTTCCGCCACCTGATCCCGAACGCGATGGGGCCGATCATTGTTACGGTTACGCTCAGCGTGCCGAGCGCGATCTTCACCGAGGCGTTCCTGAGCTTCCTCGGACTGGGCGTTCAATCGCCTGTCGCTTCGTGGGGCACGATGATCAGCGACAGCATCGGGGCGATGACGATCTTCCCGTGGCGCTTGTTCTTCCCGGCGTTCTTCCTGTGTCTCACGATGTTTGCCTTCAACGTATTCGGGGACGGACTTCGCGACGCCTTCGATCCGAAGCTTAAGAAATAATCCCGCGAAGGAAGGAGAGTGGCCCAGATATGACAACCATGCCAGATATGACAACGATGCTCGAAGTAAAAGACCTGAGCGTCTCCTTCGACGTATTCGGAGGGGAAGTCCAGGCGATCCGCAACGTGAGCTTCGACGTGAAGCACGGCGAAGCGGTGGCGATAGTCGGCGAATCCGGCAGCGGCAAGAGCGTGACGGCCCAGACGGTCATGCGTCTGATCGCGATGCCGCCCGGCCGGGTCAAGAACGGCGAGATCCTGTTCGAAGGGCAAGACCTGCTTAAGCTCAGCGAGAAGGATATGCAGAAGATTCGGGGCAACAAGATCGGCATGATTTTCCAAGATCCGATGACCTCTCTTAATCCGACGATGCCGGTCGGCAAGCAGATCTCCGAAGGCCTCGTCAAGCATCAGGGAATGTCCAAGTCCGAGGCGAAGGAACGCGCGGTCGAGATGCTGAAGCTCGTCGGCATTCCGACGCCGGAAGCGAGGTACAAGCAGTACCCGCATGAATTCTCCGGGGGGATGCGCCAGCGCGTCATGATTGCGATCGCACTCGCCTGCAATCCGTCGCTGCTGATTGCGGACGAGCCGACGACTGCGCTCGACGTCACGATTCAGGCCCAGATTCTTCGCTTGATGAAGCGGCTTCAGGAGCAGCTCGGCACCTCGATTATTCTCATCACGCACGATCTCGGCATCGTCGCGGATGTCTGCGACCGGGTTATGGTCATGTACGCCGGCCAGATCGTCGAGAGCGGGACGACGGAGGAGATCTTCGCGAACCCGAGCCATCCGTATACGAGAGGGCTGCTGAACTCGCTGCCGAAGCTGTCGCAGCGCAAGGACGAGCCGCTTGTGCCGATCTACGGCACGCCGCCCGATCTGATCGCGCCGCCGAAGGGCTGCGGCTTCTGCGACCGCTGCTCGTTCGCGATGAACATCTGCCGGACAACGCATCCGGAAGTGACCGAGCTCGGAGGCAGCCACCAGGTAAGATGCTGGCTTCAGGACCCGCGCGCCGGGCAAGCCGCAGAGCAACGGGAGGTGCACGCATGAGCAAGTCGCTGCTGGATATTAACGGCCTCAGCAAGCACTTCCAGCTTGGGGGCGGCCGCGAGCTCAAGGCCGTTCAGAACTTCACGCTCGATATCAAGAAGGGCGAGACGGTCGGTCTTGTCGGAGAGTCGGGCTGCGGCAAGACGACGGCGGGGCGAACGATCATGCGCCTGTACGAGCCGACAGCCGGTTCCATGATATACGACGGCGTCGACATCGCGAAGCTGTCCAAGCGGCAGTTCAAGGCGTATCGCCGCCGGATGCAGATGATTTTCCAAGACCCGTACGCCTCGCTTAACCCGCGGCTGACGGTGCTCGACATCGTCGGCGAGGCGCTCGACATTCACGGCCTTGCCCACGGCAAGGCGGAGCGGAAGAAGCGCGTCGAAGAGCTGCTCGAGCTCGTCGGCCTGAACGCGGAGCACGCCTCCCGTTACCCGCACGAATTCTCGGGCGGCCAGCGCCAGCGGATCGGCATCACCCGCGCGCTTGCCGTCAACCCGGAATTCGTCGTCTGCGACGAGCCGATCTCGGCGCTCGACGTCTCGATCCAGGCGCAGATCATCAACCAACTGATCGATCTGCAGAAGCAGCTTGGCCTTACCTACCTGTTCGTTGCGCACGACCTGTCGATGGTCAAGTATGTGAGCGACCGGGTGGCGGTCATGTACCTGGGCAAGATCGTCGAGCTCGCCTCCAGCGAGGAGCTGTACGATTACCCGCAGCATCCGTACACGAAGGCGCTGCTGTCGGCCATTCCGGAGCCGGACCCGAGCGCGGCGCGCGAGAAGGAGCGAATCGTGCTGTCCGGCGATCTGCCGAGCCCGATCAATCCGCCGAGCGGCTGCCCGTTCCGCACCCGCTGTCCGGCGGCGACGGAGAAGTGCGCGGCGGAGGTGCCGGAGCTTAGAGAGACGCGTCCCGGCCACCTGGCTGCCTGTCATTATGCTTAATAGCCGCGCGGATGGCGCTCATGCTTCGCGCGGGCGCACAGCCTCGGAAGGTCTTCGGACCTCCGAGGCTTTCTTCGTGCTCCGCCCGGATTTGTGTTAAAATGTCGTTGGTATGTTGGTCATCGGTTATGGGCTATCGCTATGAGCTATGAGCTATGGGCTATGGGCCGTACAGAGAGAAGGAGGGAATGAGAGAGTCTTGGGACACTATCGACTGCTGGCGTTGGACTTGGACGGAACGACACTGAACGACCGGAGCGAGATCAGCGAGACGAATCGGGAATGGATCGCGAAGGCGAGGGAAGCCGGGGTGACGGTGTGCGTGTCGACCGGCAGAGGGTACGACAGCGCGCTTCCGTTCGCGGAATGGCTCGGGCTTGGCGAATCGCCGCTGATCGTCGTGAACGGTGGCGAGATCTGGCGTAAGCCGGGTGAGCTGCACCGCAGGACAACACTGTCGCACGAGAAGGTGATGAAGCTCCATCGCCTGGCGGAACGGCACCCGGAGGCGTGGTTCTGGGCCTATTCCACGCAAGGCATCTATAATAAGGAGAGATGGATCGGCGATACCTATGCGGTCGACTGGCTCAAGTTCGGGTACTACGACGAGAACCTGGAGACGCTCGCCGCCATCCGTACGGAATTGGAAGCTTGGGAAGGGCTTGAGCTGAGCAACTCGTCGCCCTTCAACATCGAAGTGAATCCTGCGGGCATTACCAAAGCGACGGCGATCGAAGAAGTGTGCGGCCTCATCGGCTGCACGATGGCGGAAGCGGTAGCGGTCGGCGACAGCCTGAACGATCTGGCGGCGATCAAGGCGGTCGGACTCGGCGTCGCGATGGGCAATGCGCAGGATGAGGTCAAGGCGGGCGCCGACGTCGTCACCGGCTCGAATCTTGAGGACGGGGTCGCCCAGGTCATTCGCCAATACGTGCTGAGGGTGTGAGAGTATGGATATACTCGGCTGGATTATCATTGTCGTGCTGTTCGTCGTCGGCATGGCCGGAGCGGTGTACCCGGTTCTGCCCGGCGTCTTCGCGATCTATGCGGCGTTCTTCGTGTACGGGCTCTTCTTCTCGTTCGAACCGTTCGGCTTCTGGTTCTGGAGCATTCAGACGCTTATTGTCCTGGCGCTGATCGTGGCGGATTACGTGGTGAACGCCTGGGGAGTCAAGAAGTTCGGGGGCTCCAAGGCGTCCGTCTGGGGGAGCACGATCGGCGTCATTATCGGTCCCTTCGTCATTCCGGCGTTCGGCCTCATCATCGGCCCGTTCGCGGGAGCGCTGCTCGGCGAGCTCATCGCGGGTTCCCCGTTCGACAAGGCGCTTAAGGTCGGCTGGGGATCGCTTGTCGGGCTGTTCACGAGCACGTTCATGAAGATTGTCCTTCAGCTTGTCATGATCGTACTGTTCATCATCTGGCTGATCTAAGGAGGATTCGCATTGATTAAAGTGACGGTCTGGAACGAATTCCGGCATGAACACATTCACGAAGAGGTGCGCGAGGTGTACCCGGACGGTCTTCATCGCGCGATCGCCGACGGTCTCGAGGCGGAAGACGGACTGTCCGTTCGCACGGCAACGCTGCCCGAGCCGGAGCACGGCTTGACGCAGGAGGTGCTGGACGGCACGGACGTGCTCATCTGGTGGGGGCACATGGCGCATCATGAGGTCGACGACGAGATTGTGGAACGGGTGCACCGCAGGGTGATGGACGGGATGGGGCTGATCGTGCTGCACTCGGGCCATTTTTCGAAAATTTTCAAAAAACTAATGGGGACAAGCTGCGACTTGAAGTGGAGGGAAGCGGGCGAGAAGGAACGCGTCTGGGTGGTTGATCCCGCTCATCCGATCGCGGCCGATCTCCCGGAATACTTCGAGATCAAGCCGGAGGAGATGTACGGGGAGCACTTCGACATCCCGGCTCCGGACGAGCTCGTGTTCGTCAGTTGGTTCGAGGGCGGGGAAGTGTTCCGCAGCGGCTGCACCTACAAGCGCGGCCAAGGGAGGATCTTCTACTTCCGTCCGGGCCATGAGACGTATCCGACCTATTATCATCCGCTCGTGCGCCGCGTTATCGCGAACGGTGTGCGCTGGGCGGCTCCTTCGGGCGCGGCGAAGCCGGTCCGCGGCAATCATAAACCGTTAGAATCGTTGGGATGAGCTGATAAGACATGGTGAAGAAAGACTCGTTGATTAAAGGAACAATTATTCTGGCCGCAGCGGCGCTTGTCGCCCGGGTGCTTGGCATCTTCCAGAAGGTTCCGTTGGAATATGTCATGGACGATATCGGCAACGGTTCCTTCGGGGTTGCGAACAACGTTTATTTGCTGTTGCTGATTTTCTCGACGGCAGGAATTCCGAGCGCCATCTCCAAGATGGTCTCGGAGAGATACGAGCTCGGACGGGAAGAGGAAGCCAAGGGCATCTACAAGGCAGCCGTTCGCTTCGGGGTGCTGATGGGGATCGTCATGACGATTCTGCTGCTGCTGCTTGCACCGGCTTATGCTTCCTTCTCGAAGATACCGGAAGCCGCTCTTGCGATACAAGCGATCGCTCCGGCGCTGCTCGTCTTCCCCGTTATTGCCATGATGCGCGGCTACTTCCAGGGACGACAGTTCATGATCGCCGGCGGAATCTCGCAGGTTGTCGAACAAATTGCCCGGGTAATAACGGCGGTCGGCCTCGTCTTCCTGCTGCAAGGGCTCGGATACAGCAATCGAATGATGGCGGCCGGCGGCGCATTCGGCAGCGTCTTGGGCGGCTTGGCCGCGCTGGCCGTGATGCTGTGGTATGGACGGAAGCTGGATGAGAGCGATCGTCGCACGGCTCGCAAGGAGCCGCAGGCCGCAGCCGCTTCCTTCGGCGGTCCGCCGGTGCTGACGAAGACGATGGAGATTTACAAAGCGATTCTGCGAATCTCCATCCCGATTCTTCTGACGGCGATGACGGTGCAGCTTATTTATATTATCGATAATACGCTTCTGGGGCCGCTGTCCGAATGGAAGTTCGGTCCCGAGAAGGTAGACGCCTGGTTAAAATGGCTTGTCACGAACGCCCAATCGATCGCGGGAATTCCGCCTGTTCTTGCGATTGCGCTAAGCACGTCCATTCTGCCGGTGCTGGCTGCCGCTTATGCATCCAGGGACGAAGGGAAGGTGCGCCATCAAGGAACGCTCGCGATGCGCATTGCGATCTTCACGGGGATGCCGGTTGTGCTCGTGCTGACGATCGGCGCCCACGCGGTCAACGGCCTTCTCTTCAGCGAACCGACGGGAAGCGCGGTTGTTGCGATGCTGTGCGGAGGGACGATTTTCCAGATTACGATGATGACGTCCAACTCGATTCTGAACGGAATCAGCCGTCAACGGATCGCCATGGTCCACACGTTGACAGGCGTCGCGGCCAAGCTTGCGCTAAGTCTCGCATTGACGCCCTTCTTCGGCATCTACGGCCTTGTCGCCGCGACGAGCGTCTGCTTCATCTTCGTGACGGCGTGGAACATGGCAACAATCCGCAAGGCGACGGGCATCCGGGCGCTCGGAGACCGTTGGTTCGGGTTCGCATCCACGGTGCTTATCCTTGCGGCAGCCGGTTCGGCGCTCGTCTACTACGGCTTGGAGTGGACGGAACCGCTCGGCTGGAAGTGGCCTTATCTTATCGTTACGCTTGTGCTCGGCCTGTTCGTCTGCGTCGCGTATCTCGTTCTGCTTGTCCTCTTCCGCGTCATTCGCGTGGAGGACCTTGACGGTTATCCTGCGCGCATTCGCAAGCTGCTCGGCCCGCTCGTCCGGCGTCTCGGACGCGCACGGCGCTCGTCGGCGGCTTAAGCCGGAAGAGCTGAAGCGATGTCGTCCCTGAGCGATCGGGGCTCGGCATCGCTTTTTGTCATATCCCAAAACTCCCCTTCCATGGAAGGATATCCATCCCGTCTGTCGAACTAACCATGTTAGGAGTCGTGGAGAGCAAGAACGATTCAACTTAGTAGAGAGCGAGGAGTAACGATGGGCGTGGGATTTAAGAGATGGCTTGTTCCTTCGATGGCCGTGCTGCTGGCTGCCGTTCCGGCGGGCTGCGAATCGGTCGGAGGACTTGACCTGAACAAGGTATTGGTGGAGAAGACGGTGGCATCGGTGTCCGTAGATGCGCAACAAACGACGTCGACGACGATCGGATTCAGCCTGGATTGGAACGACGAGCTGCTGGCGGAGGACCTCGCTGGCGAGAGCGAGGAGGACGCGGCGCAGTTAAAGCGCTGGACGGAGTGGCTGTCCTCGGTTACTTTGAAGCTGAACGGGACGAGGACGGATGGGGATGGCCGGCTGCTCTCGACCGGCGTGCTGTCGTTCGGCAAGGGAGAGATTCCGTTCCGCCTCCATGCGGATGAGTCCGCGCTGTTGATTGAGGTAGAAGGGGCGAAGCGTCCGCTGTATCTCGATCTTGGCGAAGCGGACGGACTCGGAGGCATTGCATCCGGCGGCATGGTCGGGGAATCGCCATGGCTGGGTCTGGCCGGCACGGAGGAAGGCAAGACCCTCGTTCGCTCCGTCGCGACCTACTTTATCGGCCACCTGCCGAACCCGCCTTCGATCGAAGCGAAGGGGACGAGCATCGACCTTAACGGAACGCAGACGAACGTGACCGCCGTTCATGCCGAGCTGAACGGCAAGGATCTGGCGGACCTCGTTCCCGTCTATCTGGACGCGCTGGCGAGCGACGAGGAGGGCCTCAAGAAGCTGCTGACCGAAGTCGCCGCATGGCTCGGGGAGCTGCCTCCGGAGCTGCAGGAAGCGCTCGGGCTGACGGAGAGCGATCTCCCGTCCGAGGAAGATATTGCGGAGACTTCCGGCGAGATGATCGACAGCTTCGGGCAGATGAAGGAGGAATTCGAAGCGTACCTCGAAGAGCTTGAAGAAGACCCGGATATGGGGTTCGAGAAGTCGACGACACTGGTCGCCGACCTGTACGTGGACTCGAGCCTGAGCATCCGCAAGGCGTCCGCGGAGCTTACGATCGCGATTCCGGAACAAGCAGGCTATGGAGCGGTGCCGCTCGAATCGGTCACGATTCGCTTCGACCAGGAGAATTGGGTCGACGAGGACGCGGCTCCGATTCCCGATGTCGAGAAGCCGCTGCGTTCCCTCGGGGCGGACGAGCTGGCAGGCATGACATCGGTCCGCGCGCTTCGCCAGTTCAACAGCGATTCCCTGATCTATGACCTGCTCAAGAACGACTTGGCGATCGACGATACGAGCTTTATGCTGTACCCGGTCGATGTCTGGAACTGGGAAGCCCCGTATTACGAAGACGAGAACGGCGAGATTCTGCTGCCGGTGCGCCAGACGCTGGAGAACTTCGAGGCGAGCGTAACCTACAGCGGCGGCAAGGTGGGCTTCTACGACGAGGCGACTTACCTGCAAGCGGCCCTGTCGGTGGGCAGCGACCAGGTGAAGGTCAACGGAGCCTGGACGACGTGGAGCCATCCGGTCGTCGCGATCGACGGGCTTGCTTACGCGCATGCGGACGATCTGCTCGGGCTGCTCGGCGCACAGATCAGCTTGATAGGAGACGACGAGTCGGGCGAGGTCTATGGCGTCTTGATCGAGCGCGATCTGTAGTCGTATAATGGTCGATAACCGCTAACGACAGCGAAGCGAGAACGACTGGCAACAGGGAGGATTCGACATGCGCAAGATATCGGAGGACGCGGCCTTCCGCGAGCAGATCGGCAAGCCCGGGCTGACGGTGGCCGTCTTCAAGACGACATGGTGCAAGGACTGTCATTTTATCGAGCCGTTTATGCCGGATGTCGAGCAGAAGTATGAGGGCCGAATCTCGTTCGTCGAGATCGACCGCGACGACCTGGCGGACCTGTGCGAGGAGCTGAACATTCTCGGCATCCCGAGCTTTATCGCGTTCCGGGACGGCAAGGAGCTTGTTCGGTTCGTGAACAAGCTGCGCAAGTCCCGCGAGGAGATCGAGCAATTCCTCGATCGCGCCCTCGAGGTGGCGAACGTGCTGCCGTCCTCGGCGGAGTAAGCGGCTCGACTCGGAGCCGAGCAGGAGATTGCGCGAAGGGCCCACCGTAAGAGAGCTTGCGGCGGGCTTCTTCTTTAGTGTGGAAATCATGCGGGAATTCGCCGTTTGTTCACGCGCCTGCGCCCCGGTCAAACCGTCACACTTTGAACATGGTTTTGTGCAGGGGGGTTGGTTATAATGAAGAAGGCCGTGTTGAGCTTACTTTCATTTAGAAATCGGGGATGGGCATGACCTCTAAACGCTATCGTCTTCTGGCTCTCTGGAGCTGCATCGGCATGTTTCTCGTACTTGTGGCCGGTGTTGTCGTTACGAATACGGACTCGGGCCGCGGCTGCGGCACCGACTGGCCTCTGTGCCACGGGAAGTTCATTCCCGCCTACACGCTTGAATCCATGGTTGAATATACCCATCGGGCCGTCAGCGGCCTGGAAGGCATTCTTGTTCTTATTGTGTTCATCGCCACGTTCAAGCTGAAGCCGAAGCCGGAGACGGGGGAGGCGATGTTCCATGCCAGCGGGGCGCTGGTCTTCACGGTCGCGCAAGCGATCCTCGGCATGATGGCGGTCATCTGGCCGACCTCGGACGCGGTTCTCGCCATTCACTTCGGCATCTCGATGATCGCCTTCACCTTCACTTGGCTGCTGAGCGCCTGGGCGAGAAGACGGGTGAAGGAGCAGGAAGCGGGCAATGCCGCACGGAAGCAGACAGCCGCTGCAGCATCCATTCCGGGCTCCCTCTTCCGGGCGACGCTCGCCGTCATCGTTTACTGCTACGGCGTCGTCTATCTGGGGGCTTACGTTCGCCATACCGACTCGGCCGGCGGCTGCATCGGCTGGCCCCTCTGCAACGGGGAGTTCGTGCCCGAGATCAACGGAGCGACCGGCATCGTATTCGCCCATCGGCTTGCGGGCGCGCTGCTGTTCTTCCTGATCCTCGCGCTGTTCTTCTTCGTCCGCAAGCAAGCGAGCCGAACCCACGAGCTGAGCCGCCTCGCGCTCGTCTCCTTCGGACTCGTGCTGGCGCAAGTGCTTAGCGGCTGGCTGCTGACGGCGACGCTCGGCAACGAAGACGCCTACGTGTTCACGAGCTTGCTCCATACGATCATCATCACGGCGCTGTTCAGCTCGATGTCCCTGCTGATGATTCGGGCCAAGCAATTGTCGAGAGCATCGCAATAAGAATGTAATGCAAAAGGCCCGCTGTTCCCCATTATTTTTACACGGGGAACAGCGGGCTCTTTTTATTCATTGAGTAGTTTATTTCGGGCTTCGTCGACGGCCGCTTGGCCGCGCGTCTCTACTTCCGCCAGAGCTTGCGGGATCGAGAGGCGACCGGCAATGGCTTCATCCACAATGTTCTGAGTCGTATCCGCGAAGGCATCGAGGATGGATGCAGGGAAAACGAGATATGGATTGACGGTATACGGCGCCGGGTCCAGTCGAATGAGCGGGGATAGATCGTGTCCTGCAATCGGCTGCATATAAGTTAAATTGGCCGGCAGCCCTCGATTCGGAGCGGCTTGCGCCAAATATGTACTGTTCGTTGGATCGTTTGCAATGAAGGACAGAAGCTTCCACGCCGCTTCTTTATTCTCGGAGGACGAAGCAATCCCATAATTCTCGAATATCGAGTACGAACGGGACAGCGAGGGGGAGTGTGAATCGACGGGAACCGTGACCATCCCCCAGTCGGTGGTTTGGCCATTCGGATATTTAGAGAAGGGCTCGAAGTTGTAGGCCGTCAGGAAGGAAGATTTGGTCATAGCGGCTCGCCCCATGTAGAAGGGGGGATTTAACATGGCGTCGGCATCCGTGCTTTCCTCTTTATCGTAGATAGCTCCGGACTGGAATGCTCGAACCGCTAATTCCCATATTTTCGCCCAGTTCTCGGTGTTCATTGTTATTTGATAAGTGTCGGCATTCAGGTAGGTTAATCCCTCCGTCGCTCCCATATCCAATATATAATTGAGCTCCACGTTCTTGTAGAAGTTCATGTGCATCCCGTACAGCGGCGCGCCTTCCGGAGTCTCGGGCGGGAAGCGCATGGCCAGAAGAAGAACCTCCTCCCAGGTCATCTGATCGTGGGGAACAGGAACATTGTATTGCTGGAATAATGATTTATTGTAATAGAGCGCTTCACTCTGAAAATTAGCAGCCAGGCTGAACAATTGCCCATCTCCGGCCGAACGCAGCATGGTCAGGACAATCGGGGAGAGGGAGTCGATGTCGAATTTGGTCTGCCGAATGAAGGAGTCCAGCTCGACCAATTCGCCATGTTCGATTCTTGTCTCAAGGTCGGGCAGGCTGGCAAGGTAAACAAGATCCGTAGATGGAGCCATTGTCGTATCCATAGTCGAATCTTGAATAACTTGTACGGATATATTGGGATTAGCGTTCTCGAAAGCATATCCGTACAGCTTATAAAATTGCTGGGCGGATGGATAGTTTACGGTTAGGGTGATAGGCTCCTGAGGAGCTGTCGCGCTGCACCCGCTTACAATTAATGCTGCTGTGCCGAGAACGACGAGAGAGAATGAACGTTGCAGCAAAAAATCGACTCCCCTTAAACAAAATCTTCTCCATGGGATTGTCTGCACGGAGCATCACGGACTGGAGTCATTCAGCGCTTCCGCTTGGCTCTGGATGGATTTTAATCCTGCCTCCAATGTAGTTGAATCCGATACTATCTCTTCAAAATACTTGTTAACAATCTCCGGGAGCGAATCTGGCCAGGATGACGCCGATGCCAGACGCGGGCGCATTCTGTAGAATGCCGATATTATCTCGCTATAGGTTGAATCCTGCGAGAATAGCCGAGATAGGGTTGAGAATCCATAGGCAGAACGATATCCCCATCTCGCGACCTTGTCGCTTAATAAAAACGTGAGGATATTCCATGCCTCTTGCGGATGTGGAGAATCAAACGGAATTACCCAGAAACCATCGGCTACGATCGATGAGTTTGTCTCATTTGAGGCGGAAGCCGAAGGAATCGTTGTCATGGACCACCGAAAATCGGGCATTGCTTGTTCAAATATTTTAAATTCTTCATAAGAAATCAAAGCGGCAGAGCGATTCCCTTGTATAAACGGATTGTCGTTGGCCGCATCCAAATGCAGACTTCCGTTCTTTACGGCATCGATGGTCATCTTCCATATTCTGTTCCAAGCAGGGGTGTCAATGGTCACTTCTCCTGTTGCAGAGTCTATCATCTTAAGATTAGAAGACTGTCCAATCATAGTAAGAAAATGAAATGGACTGGTTGCATGAACGGACAGTCCGCCCTCTTTGGGAATGGTGGTTAAAAACTCGTCCCAACTCATTCCATCTCCCGGATAAGGAGATGAGGCTTGATCGTATTGATCTTGGTTATAGATAATAGCTTGACTGTAAAAATTGGAGGGCAACCCAAAAACCTTGCCTTGACCAAATAGCTTTGTGAGTTCGAATACTTGCGGAATGATGCTCTCTTCTATAGAAGGATCTTTCGATAAAGGATTGCCTAAATCGGACAAAAGATTATCGTCAATAAGGCTCTGGAATTGACTTGAATTTACATAAATCAGATCGACAGAATTTGATTTTAGCCAATCCTCTATCGGTGTCCTGCTCTTGATTGCTTCCATTAAAGGAATAACTTCAGTTCGGTAGTCAGGGAATTGTTGTTGAATGAGATTGCCAAATCGTTGATTAAAATTATGTTCAGAAGTGTAACCAATTCGAATGTTTTGGTGTTCAGTATGATAGGGAGGAAGAGTTTGGTTATCTCTGCAACCTGTCAAACAAAGCGATAGTGAAATGACTACTCCAAAAAGCATGATAAGTAATTTTTTCACTTTACCACCTTATTTTCCTTTTTTATAATTGTATTTAAAAAACATAAAAATGTCAATTCAAGTAGTATTGTGGGATATTCAGGTATTCCCTCGGTTTGATCCGAATCGTTAAGACTCAGCGTTATATTTCATATTTAATTCAACGGCAGAAGCGGCGGAGGGGGAGCGTTCTTGGAACGGATGCCGGCCGTTCACCTTCCGAGCGCTTCCTCAGCAGCGTGCCAGCGGGTCTTATCTCCGCAGTCGTCCTCTCCTTGCTCCCGTCAGTCCTTCCATCGGTTGAGCCCCGGGCGCTGGTGAGTTACAATACAAGAATGGACCGTAAGGCGGGAGGCGACGCATGCTGCGATCGATATTCGGCGAGCCGCCCAGGCAATGGGAGGGGCAGCCACTGGAGGCGGTACAGGCCGTCGAGAGGTTTATTCGGCTACTGCAGGAGCAGGAACGGCAGAATCGGGATCAGGTCGTAAAGCGGAGAACGTATGCGATATGGGCGGAGGGCTTGCTGCGCTCCCTGGACGAGCTGGAGCAGAGCGTGTATGCGGCCGGACGGTACGCCGAACGAGTGAAGCGAAGCACGCTGGAGGAGATGTCGGCGGAGGAGAGGCTGGATTATTACCGTCATGTCTATTATGACAAGAACGCTTTCATCCGGGTGTTCTCTCTGCTCGACAAGCTGGGCACGCTGCTCAACGATCTGCTTGAGCTTCGCACGGAGCGGGTGAAGCGTCAATTCTCCTACTTCACGGTGCTGCGGGCGATGCGGCAGAAGAATCAGCACACGAGGCTGGCGTACGGGCTCCAGGAGCTCAAGGAACGGTACGGGGATGCCATGAACCGGTTGCGCAAGCGGCGCAACCTGGAGATTCATCATATGAATTCAGAACTGCAAGACGATCTATTCCAGAGCCTGCACTCCGAGAAGATGAGGATCGACCCTTACTTGGAGAACATCACGCTTAACCTGCGAGACCTGGAGGAGGGCTGGGAGATGGTTTATCGCTCCCTTGCGCTCTCGTTCCGATATGCGTATCCGATCGTTAAATCGTGACAGGACATGCTCATGGGGAGGGGCAACGACCGATCATGAGGCTTGAGGGAAGAACGGCATTGGTGACTGGAAGCGCGAAGGGGCTCGGGCGGAGAACCGCGCTGGAGCTCGCTTCACTCGGCTGCGACGTCGCGGTCAATTACGTGAGCAGCGAGGCGGAAGCGCAGGCTCTCGTCCGGGAGATCCGCGCCATGGGGCGGCGGTCGGTCGCGCTTCAAGGCGACATCGCGATCGCGGAGCAGGCGGAACGCCTGGTCCGGTCGACGGAAGCGGAGCTTGGCGGCGTGGACATTCTTGTGAACAACGCGGGCCCGTTCATTCGGGAACGCAAGCTGTTCGCAGACTATAGCGTAGACGACATACATTATCTCATGAACGGCAATCTGGTCGGCACGATGCTGCTCGACCATCGGGTGCTGCCGGGCATGAGGGCGAGGAAGTGGGGGCGGATCATCCACTTCGGGTTCGGACGCGCGGCGGAGACGAGGTCGTGGCCGCACCGGGCGGTGTATGCGGCTGCGAAGGTGGGGCTCGTCTCGTTCACGAAGACGCTCGCCGAGGAGGAAGCGATCGGCGGCATTACGGTGAATATGGTATGCCCGGGAGACATTCGCGGAGAGCTCAAGGAGATGGGAATCGCCGACGCGCACGGGATGACGGACGAAGAAGCCAAGCGCGGGCGGCCCGGAACCGGAGAGGACGTGGCCCGGGTGATCGGCTTCCTGTGCCTGCCGGAGTCGGACTTCGTGACGGGGAATGCGATCGAGATCTCGGGAGGGTTCGATCCGATCGTGCGGCTCATGAGACGGAGAGGGTAAGCGAGAGGGGGAAAGCAGCGGAGAGCAAAAGAAGAAGCCTTGCCGACCGGAACGAATTCCGTGCGGCAAGGCCCGCCTCATCGGCCGCGAAGGCGGCCGAATGAGCTTGTATAGCCATCGTCAAGCATTAGAATACTTGCACGACTTCTTCGATACCTTCTACTTCTTCCAGCAGCGCGCGTTCGATGCCGGCCTTAAGCGTAATCGTCGAGCTTGGGCAGCTTCCGCAAGCTCCCATCAAGCGCAGCTTAACGATCCCGTCTTCAACGTCGACCAGTTCCACGTCGCCGCCGTCCCGCTGCAGGAACGGACGAAGTTTGTCGAGCACTTCGAGCACTTCATCGTAAATCGTGTCTTGTGCGGTTTCACTCATCGCCATCCCCTCCTTTCATAACCCTATTATAGTACACATTCGTTCGAATTAAAACGGACGTTCGGCAAAAGAAAGGACGATTCCTCATGAACATCGTGGAATTCTGCGTCAGCAATATGCATCATGGGACGGATAAAGTCATGGAGAAGCTGGAGCTCGAGGGGGATGTCGACGTTATCGAGTACGGCTGCCTCGGCAACTGCGGCGAATGTTATCTGTCCCCGTATGCGATGGTGAACGGGGAGTCCGTCTTCGCCGCGGAGGCGGATGAGCTGTACGATCGAATCAAGGAAGCGATCAAGGAGCAAGAGTCGGAGCGTTCCGCCCTCGACAAGCTCCTCGACGATCTCTGACGGTTGTTCTTTATCCGAAGTGGCGGCGGCTCTTCCACAGGACGCCGCTCTTCAGCATGCGCGGAATTCGGCCCATGAGCGATGTCTTGCCCATAAGAGCGAAGCCGGACTTCTTGCCAAGCGAACCGACCGTCCCCTTGAGTTGAATGCGGGGAAGCTTGATCGTCTTGTTGTGCCAACGGGCATGAAGCACCTGGACAACCTGATGAGCTTGAGCCTGCGCCAACTGGCCGCTCGGGGAGAACGGCTGGCTCGAGCAGTCGCCGATGACGAACACGTCGGGGGCGTCCGGCAGCTCGTGGAATTCGTTCACGATCAGGCGCCCTTGGTTGTCCTTCGGAAGCTGAAGGTCCTGGACGAGCTTCACGGGCTGAATGCCGGCCGTCCAGACCGCGACATCGCCGACGATCTCTTCATCGCCGTTGTAAATAATTCCGCCTTCGATCCGGCTCGTGTGGATGCCGGACCGAAGCTCGACGTGATGCTCCGAGAACCATTCGGCGACGTACTTCTGCAGCCTCGTCGGGAACGCGGACATCAGGCTGCTGCGGTCGAGAATGCGGATATTGAGGTCGGGCCGGCTCTCCCGGAGCTCGGATGCGACCTCGACGCCGCTTAAGCCGCCGCCGATGATGGACACTTGCCCGTACGGGCGGACATCGTTCAGGAGCTGGTACGTGCGGCGGGTCGAAGCGAGCGTCTGAACGCTGGCCGTATATTCGGCGGCTCCCGGGATGCCGTGATAGTTGTCGGTGCACCCGAGCGCGACGATAAGGGAATCATAAAATAACGGGTCGTTGTTCAGCAGATAAACGGCCCTCTCCTCGAAGGAGATGCCGATAATCTCGCCGTAAACGATCTGAAGCTGGGGGTGAGAGGGGAAGCCGACGCGGACTTCCAGCTCGGATACCGTGCCGGCCGCCAAGGCATAATATTCCGTCTTGAGGGAGCCGAAGGGCATCCGGTCCACCAAGGTAACTCTGACGTCTGCGGGAATGCCTGTCAGAAGTTCTTGCACGGCCGTCAATCCGCCATAGCCCCCGCCCAGGACGATGATGTTCTTCACTATGTCACTTCTCCTTCTGCCAAACGACCTTCGCTTGTCGTATTATTGACGAATTCGCGGCTCTGCACGCACAACAAAGAGCGGCCACGGAGCCGCTCACGCCGGAATTCACGCTTTACTCATAAACCTTCACTTCATTATACAGGGTATCGCGTTCGACCGGAATACGTCCGGCCCCTTTAATCAGCCATACCAGATCTTCCCTTGTAATGCCGGCAGGCGTCAGGGCGCCCGCGGCGTGGCTGATGCGTTCGCGCACGATCGTTCCGTGGGCGTCGGAGGCGCCCATCGTCAGCGCGACCTGAGTCAACTGCGTGCCGATATTGATGAAGTACGCCTTCACGTGCTGGAAGTTGTCGAGCATCAGACGGCCGATCGCAATCGCCCGCAGATCGTCGTATGCGGAATTGCGGCGGCGAATGCCGGCCTTCGGACTCGTCGGCTGCATGGAGAGCGGGATGAACACCTGGAAGCCGTTCGTCTCGTCCTGAAGCTCGCGCAACTGCATCAAGTGCTGGACGCGCTCTTCGACCGATTCCACCGGGCCGTAAAGCATGGTCGTCGGTGTCCTCATGCCAAGCTGATGCGCCGTGCGATGAACCTCCAGATACTGCTTGATGCCCGCCTTTTCCACCCGCATCTTGTTCCGATACTGATCCGACAGAATCTCCGCGCCGCCGCCGGTGAGCGATTCGAGCCCGACCGCCATCAGCCGCTCCAGAACCTCGCGATAGCTCAGACCCGAGATGCGGTGGTAGAAGTCGATCTCCGCGGCCGTATAAGCCTTGATGGTAACGTTAGGGTAACGCTCCTTCAGCGACCGGATGGACTCGACGTAATACTCGAACGGGACATTCGGATTGTGGCCGCCGACGATATGGAACTCGCGCGCGGTCGGAGTAATGTGCTGATCGACGTAATCGAACATCTCCTGCGGCGTAAGCGTATAGGAGCCTTCCTCGCCTTGGTCCTTGCGGAAGCTGCAGAACGCGCAATGGGATTCGCATACGTTGGTGAAGTAGAGGCTCATCGTCTCGGTGAAGTACACCTTCTTGCCGTTCTTGCGCAGATTCACCTCGTTCGCGAGCTGTCCGAGAGTCAGCAGATCCTCGGTCTTATAGAGGAACACGCCGTCCTCGAAGCTCAGTCGCTGGCCGGCTCTGACTTTATCCGCGATCTCCGCCATCCTGCTGTCGGAAGCTGTGGAGAGAAGAGTCATCTTGGCATACCTCCTGAATGAGTGCATCACGAATTAATCGTTGCATGATCGCTGTGCATAATTGTTCCATGACTGTCATTTGATTGTGAAAAATATAACTTAGCAACCCAAGCCCTCGGCAAACAACTGTAGTTAGTATAAACTTCTAACTAAGGCGCGGCAACTCTAAAGTTTGTCAGGTATATTTTATGCGAAAAAGGGGAATCAACTTGAATATTAAACATTTTATGGTTATGTTTAAAGTAACATTAAATCCGTAGAAAAAGGAAGGTGTGTTCTCTTGAAACCCGAAGTTCTCCCGCTCTCGGAGCTGGAACAGATGGAGCAAGCCGACAAGATTGCAACGCTGCAGAAGTATCGAGCTGCTTACACCATAAAAGATCTGAGCAACGCATGGGGCTTGACCAATCCGATCCAATATTACATGTGGCTCAAGAAGCAGCACATTTATGAACAGCTCGTCCGCAAGGCGGACAAATTCGAGCCTTCGAAGGAATGGCGCCGGCTCAAGGAGACGGAAGGACGCGAGGAGGATCGGCATCCGGGCAAAAGCCTGCCGGCCGACCAGTTCCGCTACGGCATCGATACCGACTCGTCTGGCCCCGAGCTGGCGCAAGTATTCCGCAAGCTGTCGGAGTTCCTGGTGAGCGAGAACGGCCGCTTCCGCTGTCGCATCGAACTGAAGGCGCTTCCGCATCAAGCCGAAGCCGAATGGAAGGAAGAGGAACCCGGAGCCTGACGGCCCGGGTTTTTCTGTGATTCTCTGCCGGGGGGAAGCAGCGAATGAGCGAATGTGCCCGAATGTACCGCTTCCATGCCCGTACAGGCCGACTTACGGCTGCAAACAGCCCTTGAGCGAGATTTGCCTGCGGAGTATACTAGAGACATAACGGTCGAATTGTCGATCAGCACGAAGGAGGGAATCCGAATGATTGCCATTACCGAATCGGCAGGAGAGAAGATTCAAGAGATGCTTGCGGCAGAGGAGTTGCCGAACCTGTTCTTGCGCATCGGCGTACAGGAAGGCGGCTGCAGCGGTTTTTCATACGGAATGGGCTTCGACGACGAACAGCACGAGGATGACCAAGTGCTCGACGTGCGCGGCCTGAAGATTGTCGTCGATTCGGAGAGCATGCGCTACCTGCGCGGCCTTGAGATCGACTTCAAGGAATCCGCCATGGGCGGGGGCTTCACCATGAACAATCCGAACGCAACGCGCACCTGCGGCTGCGGCTCGTCGTTCCGTACGGAGACGGCGGCCGGCAAGCCGGACAGCGATTGCTGATCGTCGGATCAGACTTCGAACACCGTTCTCCTTAACCGGGGGGCGGTGTTTTTGTGTTGCAATCTTTTGTTACTTTATGGATTTTTTATGATTTTATGTGAAAAACCACATTGGCGCAGCTCGCCGATTCGAACCGATTCGGGCGTATCTCCGGCGGCATTCATCCAAGAACCTGTCCTTCTGTCCGAGTATGTATAAGTAGACGATTGAGAAAGGAGACCATGCGGATGGATATGGCTTCGATTGCCTCGGGACGCCAGCTTGCCAGCAAGTGGCTGAAGACGAATGCGCTGAGATCCAACCCTTACATCGCCAGGCATATCCCCCCATCTCGGCTTTATTCGGCTGCGAATCTTCGGTCGATGCTCTTAAGCCACGGAACGGTCGTGATCAAGCCGGTTCGCGGCGGCGGCGGCATGGGCGTCATGAAGATCAGCGCCAGCGGCGGCGGTTACCGGAGCACGTACATGGCCAGGACGCATTCGTTCGGCTCGTTCTCCGGCCTGGTGTCGCATATCGACCGCAAGCGCAGGGGAAGAAGGTACTTGATCCAGAAGGGAATTCGGCTCGCGACGATTGCCGGGCGGCCGATCGATTACCGCGTGAAGTTCGTGAAGGAGAACGGAGTGTGGACGATCCGCTCCATGGTCGGCAGGGTGGCGCGCAGAGGGCTGTTCGTGACGAACCTGTGCCGCGGGGGCATGCAGCTTACGGCTGCGCAGGGGATACGGCGGTCCTTGTCCTCCGGGGCGGTGCGCCGGAAGAAGGGCGAGATGCGGAACTTGACTCGTGTGGCGACCCAGCTTATGGAGACGAGGTTCCCCGGTATCGGGCAGCTCGGATACGACTACGGAATCGACCGCAACGGACGAATCTGGATCCTCGAAGTCAACACTCGCCCCCAATAAGCATAATTGTTCACCGGTGAGAAATTCATCATATTTTTTTATAATCCATTGGAGTTAACGCCCTGTGTATAATTCCGTCCACAATATCCCCTCGCTTATGGGCGGTGTGTGGATGATTACCCACATTCTGCCAACAGCTTATACACGGGTTGTTGTTGATAGCGGGCTCCCTTGTCCCTCCCGGAGGCGCATGCTATGATGCGAACAGCCGATCAATAGCAGGGATGAGAGAGGGATATCGATGCTTCCGATTCTGTCCGACGAGATCTTGTTGGAAGCGTACACCCATGCGACTCTTCTTCAGCTCGATCCGGAATTTCTGGAGCTTCTTCTGAGCGAGATCAAGAGACGCAAGCTGTCGCTTCCGAACGAGGGAGATCTTGCAGGGTGATGAGACAGATAAACGCATGACAGGCATCATATTGGGAAAAAGGGCATCCTTCCAGGAGCCGGACTCTGCACGAGTCGGGTTCGCTCCGAAGAGGATGCCCTTCTTGTCGGGGTGGAGGCGGCGAAGGCGGCTTACAGCTTCATATTGCTGCTATGGCCGGGAGACAGCTTCGCGTTCGGATCGACGTATACCTTCGCGTTGTTGATGGCGGTCGGCGCTTCGCCGAAGCCGACGGCGATCAGCTTAAGCTTGCCGGGGTACGTCGTGATGTCGCCGGCGGCGAAGATGCCCTCGACGTTCGTCTCCATGCGGGAGTCGACGACGATGGAGCCGCCGTCGATGTTCAGTCCCCATTCGCCGATCGGGCCGAGGGAGCTGATGAAGCCGAAGGTGACGATGACCGAATCGACGTCGAGCAGCGTCTCCTCCTTCGTCTTCACGTCGGACAGCGCGACGCGCTCGATGCGCTCTTCGCCATGCAGTCGAACGATCTCGGACGGGACGATCACCTTGACGGAAGACTGCTCAAGCAGCTCGACGCTGTGCTCGTGCGCGCGGAACTTGTCGCGGCGATGGACAAGCGTGACCGATTCGGCGATCGGCTCGAGCATAAGCGCCCAGTCGAGCGCGGAATCGCCGCCGCCGCTGATCAGCACTTTCTGCCCGCGGTAACGCTCGAGATCGCTGACGAAGTAGTGAAGGTTGACGCCCTCGTACTTCGGCGCTTCAGGAAGTTCCAATCTCCGCGGCTCGAAGGCGCCGACGCCGCCCGTGATGATGATGGACTTCGCCTGGTACGAGGACTTGTCGGTGACGACCTCGAAGTGGCGCTCCGCCAGCTTGCGAACGGACTGCACCTTCTCCTCGAGAACGACGTTGCTGCTGAAGTGGTTCATCTGCTTCTTCAGGCTGTCGACCAGTTCCTGCGCTTTAACCTTCGGGAACCCGGCAACGTCGTAAATGTATTTCTCCGGGTACAGAGCGGCGAGCTGGCCGCCGAGCTGGGGCATACTTTCAATTAAGGTGACGGACATCTGCCGCATGCCGCCGTAGAAGGCGGCGAACATGCCTGCAGGGCCCCCGCCGATAATAAGGACATCGGACAATGCGGACGTCGAATCGATCGTATTCTCACTCATGTATGACAACCTCCGTTGTTGTTAACATTTTCCATCGGGATGGGAATCCTTCAGAGAATCTTTCTCAATTATAATCCCGAATGGGGGAGAGAGGAATAGCCGAGCACGGCTTGGGAACGATTGTTGGAACAAGGGGCAAAACTTCACCCCGATTTTTGTGGAGTTGTCCAAACAATTTCGTAGGATGTAAACTTGAAAACAGCGCGCAAAGCCGATAGAATTCAAAATGAAGAGGCATAGGTTCAGATCGGGCAGAGAGGAATTGTGTCTTTTTTCACAATTGATAAATAGATATAAACACAACCTCGGATTGGATGGGATTAACCATGAGTAGCATTCCAAAAATCGTGATTCTAGGCGCAGGATACGGCGGTATTCTGACTTCCCTTCGATTGCAGAAAGAGCTGAATTATAACGAAGCGGACGTTACCCTGGTGAATAAGCACGATTATCACTATATTACGACGCATCTGCACATGCCGGCGGCGGGAACGGACCACCCCGACAACGCGCGCGTGAACATCTCGAAGCTGATCGACGAGTTCAAGATCGACTTCGTGAAGTCCACGGTTGTGCAGATTCGCCCTCAGGATCGCAAGGTCATCCTCGAAGACGGGACTCTGTCGTACGATTACCTCGTCATCGGCCTCGGCGGCGAGTCGGAGACGTTCGGCATTCCGGGACTGGCGGAGAACGCCTTTACGATCCGCAGCATCAACTCGGTTCGCCTCATCCGCGAGCACATCGAGTACCAATTCGCCCGCTACAAGAGGGAGCCGCATCGCACGGACTACCTGACGTTCGTCATCGGCGGAGCGGGCTTCACCGGCATCGAGTTCATCGGCGAGCTGGCCGACCGCATCCCGGACCTGTGCAAGCAGTTCGACGTGGAGCCTTCGCTCGTGAAGATCGTCAACGTCGAAGCGGCCCCGACGGCGCTTCCGGGCTTCGATCCGGAGCTCGTGGAGTACGCGATGCAGGTGCTTCAGAAGAAGGGCGTCACGTTCCGCATCGGAACGGCGATCAAGGAGTGCACGCCGGACGGCGTCGTTGTGGGCGAAGGGGAAGAGATCAAGTCGCAGACGGTCATCTGGACGGGCGGCGTGCGCGGCAACCGCCTGATCGAGGATGCCGGCTTCGAGACGATGCGCGGACGCGTCAAGGTGGACGAGTTCCTGCGCGCGCCGGGACACGAGAACGTGTACGTGCTCGGCGACAACTCGCTCATGTTCAACGAGCAGGGCCGCCCGTACCCGCCGACGGCTCAGATCGCGATGCAGCAAGGCGTCAACTGCGCGCATAACCTCGTCGCGTCGATCCGCAATCAATCGCCTAAGGCGTTCGTCTTCTCGAACAAGGGCACCGTAGCCTCGCTCGGCAAGGGTGAAGCGATCGGCCTTGCCTTCGGCAAGAAGTACAAGGGACGCGTCGCCGCATGGCTGAAGAAGGCGATCGACCTGCGCTACCTGTTCATCATCGGCGGCATCTCGCTCGTGCTGCGCAAGGGCAAGTTCCTCTAATGCGGCACTGCAGCGTGCAGGTCCGGGGCTTGCTCACCCGGCCCGAGCTGGATCGCTACAACGCGCTCATGGAGGTCGGCGGCTACCTCGAGTCGCAGAGCCGCTACGACCTGTCGGCCATCGTCCAGGCGGAGGTCGACCTGCTCATCCAGCCCGGCATCGAGCGGCTGAAGGAGAAGGGCCGCGAGCGCGACCGGATGACGCAGGAGTACCTTGAGGAGCTTCGCCGCTCCGAGTGG
The DNA here is from genome assembly GCF_004801405.1 of Cohnella fermenti. Lineage (GTDB taxonomy): Bacteria > Bacillota > Bacilli > Paenibacillales > Paenibacillaceae > Cohnella > Cohnella fermenti. Next base: position 7,811 of record NZ_SSOB01000006.1, on the reverse strand, counting down.
GAAGCCCAGATGAGGAAGCTGGCGGAATCGGACGAGGATTAAGGATCGAGGATTGAAGGAACAGCCCGGCAAGCCTGAACAGGCTTGGCCGGGTTTTGCTTGTGTTGGCGCATTGGCGTATCGGAGGCGGCAATACTGCTGGACAGCAGGAATATATGTGAAAATTCACATTGGCGAGCACAATAACGGGCACTTTGCGCGATTATATGTGAAAAACCACATACATGGAGAAAATTGCCCCCGGAAAAACCGTATATATGCTAAAAATCGCATAAAACGCTCCGATTCCCTCCAATCCAGCGCTGACGAATGTGAAAAATCACATAAAATCGCAACAGACATCGGACTATGGGGGCGAATCGCTTGTCGGGGGCGAGGAAGTTATCCCATAAGAAGACTGCGCACACAGCCGGGATAAAGCGTCGATTGGAGGAAGAGTAACCACGACCCAACCGAAGCGACGACAGGCGCGCGGAGGTGCCGAGATGAGTCACCATTACTCAAGTGCGGGCGTCCGAGCAGGCATGGTGGGTGCGGATGAGTAACCACGACTCAACTGAAGCGGCGATAGGCGCGTGGAGGTACTGAGATGAGTAGCTATTACTCAAGTACAGGCGTCCGAGCAGGCATGATGGGTGCAGATGAGTAACCACGACTCAACCGAAGCGGCGATAGGCGCGCGGAGGTACCGAGATGAGTCACCATTACTCAAGTGCGGGCGTCCGAGCAGGCATGATGGGTGCAGATGAGTAACCACGACTCAACTGAAACGGCATTAGGCGCGCGGAGGAACCGAGATGAGTCACCATTACTCAAGTGCGGGCGTCCGAGCAGGCATGGTGGGTGCAGATGAGTAACCACGACCCAACTGGAGCGTCGACAGGCGCGCGGAGGTACCGAGATGAGTAACTATTACTCAAGTGCAGGCGTTCGAGCAGGCATGATGGGTGCAGATGAGTAACCACGACCCAACCGAAGCGACGATAGGCGCGCGGAGGTACCGAGATGAGTCACCATTACTCAAGTGCAGGCGTTCGAGCGGGCATGATGGGTGCAGATGAGTAACCACGACTAAACCGAAGCGGCGATAGGCGCGCGGAGGAACCGAGATGAGTCACCATTACTCAAGTGCGGGAGTCCGAACAGGTATGGTGGGTGCAGATGAGTAACCACGACCCAACTGAAGTGGCAACAGGCGCGCGGACGGGGCCGGGATATAACAAAACCCGCTCAATGCAGGGCCGGCCGGAAGGTCGGCGGCTCTTGCACGAGCGGGTTGAGTTCGGCATCGACAGCCTGCGTATGCACTAATAGCCGGCGCGTGCACCATAGCTTCGCATTGCATCTCGATAGCCTGTGCTTTTCACCGATAGCCTACGCTTTTCACCGATAGCCTGCGCCTTGTCCTTATTGCTTCACGTTACACCTTCAACAATTCGCTCAGCGAGTCGCGCGTCAGGCGGTTGCCGACGTAGAACTCGCCGAACTCGCCGTAGCGGGCGCTCACTTCGTCGAAGCGCATCTCGTACACGAGCTTCTTGAACTGCAGCGCGTCGTCCGCGAACAGCGTGACGCCCCATTCCCAGTCGTCGAAGCCGACCGAGCCGCTGATGATCTGCTTGACCTTGCCGGCATAGCTTCGGCCGATCATGCCGTGGCTGCGCATCATCGCCTTGCGGTCGTCCATCGGCAGCATGTACCAGTTGTCGCCGAGCAGACGACGCTTGTTCATCGGGTAGAAGCAGATGTGCTCCGCCTTCGGCAGAATCGGCTTCAGGCGAGCGACGATCTCCGGCACCTGCATCGGATCGACGCCCGGCTGGCCCATGTAGTTGCTCAGCTCGACGACGCTCACGTACGAGTGCACCGGCTTCGTGAACCGCGCGAACGCCGACTTGTTGTACGAATTCTCGATCGCGTTCAGCTCCTGCAGCGTCTCCCTGAGGTGCATGAAGACGAAGTCCGCCTTCTGGCCGACGATGCTGTACAGCGCCAGGCTGCCTTCCTTGCGCGCCTCCGTCTCCTCCCAGCCGCCGATCAGCGTCAGCAGCTCCCGCGTTGCCTTCTCGCGCTCCGCCTCCGACGCATCCTGCCAGGCGGCCCAATCCACCGTACGGAAATCATGAAGGACGTACCAGCCGTCCAATGTTTGTGCAGCTTCGCTCATCTTCTTGTCGTCTCTCCTCGCTATAGCTTGGTCTCCACGTATCTCTTCTATATTTTAGCGGATTGGCCCCCGGGGGGGCAAACGGTTGCGAAGAACGCGCGGTGAACATCAGGTGAACATCGAGTGAACATTGACTAGGCCGAAAACGATCTTGTAAACTGTAAGGTGATATGATGTCGGGAGGAAGCAGCTATGACAGAGTTGATTCAAGAAGTTGTCGGTACCCTGCTGTTCTACGTGTTGTTCTTCGGGATCGGCTTTATTCTCAATATGCTTATCAAGACGACATGGATGCCGACCTGGCTCTATGTCATAATCGTGCTGCCGCTCGGCGTGTGGCACTTCTGGGACCCGGAGCTGAGCTGGCTGGCGTTCATCGGGGTGTTCCTGTGGCCGTTCCTCGCCGGAATCGGCGGCGCGCTGTCTAGCGGCTGGGCGATCCGGTCGCTTCGCAAGAACGGGTATCGGATGTTCTGATGACGTCAGGGTCCCGGGGGAAAATCAACCAGTTGGCGAAGTTCGCGACGGTAGGCGTTATGAACACGGCGGTCGATCTCGTCGTTTTCTCCGCGCTCGTGTACGGGCTCGGCGCTGCGTCGGCTCTGGCCCAGACGATCTCGTACCTGTGCGGCTTCCTGAACAGCTACGTCTGGAATCGTTCCTGGACGTTCCGCACCGGGAAGCGAGCCAGCGCGGGGGAGCTTCTCCGATTCGGCATCGTGAACGCCGTCTCGTTCGGCGTGTCGATGGCCGTGCTGCTCGGGATGGAGAAGGGACTTGGCTTCAGTCCGCTGGCGGCCAAGCTCGTCTCGATCGTCGCCTCGCTCGCGGCGAATTATGCGGGCAGCAAGCTGTGGGTATTCCGGGAGCCGCAGCGGAAGCAGGAGGAAGCCTGACGTATGGGAAGATAGAGGGTGCGGGAACGCTAACGGGGACCAAACCGGAGGTGGGACCGTGCCCTTGCTGCATATTAACGGAGTAGAGACGCATTATCACCTGCAGGGACGCGGACGCGCGCTTGTCTTGCTGCATCCGCCCTGCATGGGCAGCCGCGTGTTCACGTACCTGCGCAACGACCTGGCCCAGGATCATCGGGTATTGGCCTTCGACTTCCGAGGCCATGGCCGCAGCGCATCTTCGCGGGAACGCATCACAATTCCCGTGCTCGCCGAAGATGTTCGGCTGCTGCTGGACGAGTTGGAGTTGAGCCAAGCTTACCTCGTCTCGTATTCGTCCGCTTCGCTTGTGGCGCTGGAGGCGATGCTCGCCTACCCGGACCGGTTCCGCGGGGCGGCCATGCTGTCGGGCGTGTCCGAGCTGACGGACCGCAGGCGCCGGCTGGAGGCGCAGGCGATGAAGCTCGCCGCCTCCTTCAAGGCGAAGGAACTGCTCGCGCTTGCAGGAGGCTGGAGACATGCCGACAACGCCGAAGCGTTCCATCGGCTGCGCGCGGAGACGAAGGCGGGAGATCCGGACAAGTGGAAGGAATACTTGTCCGCCTGCCTCGACTGCCGGGCGACGGAGCGGCTCGGACGCATCGGGAAGCCGGCGCTGCTTCTGTTCGGAGAGAATGATCGCAAGGCCGCTCCCGATGCCAAGATGCTGCAGCGGGGGCTCGGCCGCGCCTCGACCGCGTGGATTCCCGGAGCGGACGAGCGGCTGCCGATTCATTCCTCCGGCGCTTGCGCCCAGCTTATTCGCGACTGGATCGCCGCGCTGGAGGAAGGCCCGCGCCCGGTTGCGGCTCGCATCGGGGAAGACGGATTCCGTTCCGAGACGTACGGGATCGGCTTCGACCCGGACGAGCCGGCGGACGAAGAGGACAATTCGACCTTCAAGGATTACAGGTGATTGCCGAGCGTGCGGACGAATCGCTCCAACAGGAGCTGGTCGGCGTCCGTGAATCGGCCGCGGAGCGGGCTGTCGATGTCGAGGACGCCGATCGGCTCGCCGAGCTTGTCGTGCAGCGGGACGACGATCTCGGAATTGGAGGCGGCGTCGCAGGCGATATGACCGGGGAAGGCATGGACGTCCTCCACCCGGACCGTCTCGCGCCGCAGCGCGGCCGTGCCGCACACGCCGCGCCCGAGGGCGATGCGCACGCAGGCGGGCAGCCCCTGGAACGGGCCGAGCACGAGCTCGCCGTCTTCGAGCAGATAGAAGCCGACCCAGTTGATATCGGTCAGGTAGACGTTCAGCAGCGCGGAGGCGTTGGCCAGATTCGCGATGCGGCTCGGTTCGCCTTCGATCAGGCTGGCGAGCTGGGCGAGCAGCAGGCGTTCGTTCTCTTCCCGGCTGCCGGACAGCGTTTGGCGTTCGAATGACATGGAAGCTCCCTTTCTTTCTGGGTGGAGTGGTGGTCCCTCTAGAATAGTACAATCGCGGCCGAATCGCCAAGCTCCCATTCCCGTTTCTCCTGCAAGCGACTCCCATCTCGGGGCTTTCTTTTCCCTATCCAGTTGCGCTGAGCTTTGTGCTACAATAGAGAGACTTTCTCTATGAAAAGAGTGTTATCTACGTTATGCGAGTGTCGAATCGCCTGGAATTCACGGAGAACCACCGTTACGTGGCCTATCGGGACTTCGCGCTCAGCGGTCTCGACCGGACTCTTCTCTCTCATCTCTATCAGCCGATGGTCGGAGCGTTCGCCGTCGGTCTCTATACGCTGCTCTACCACCTTCTGGAGGAGGAGCGGCTTGGCTATACCGTTCCCGAGCCGCAGCGCAGGCTGTTCCTCGGACTCGATCTCGACCCGAACGACGCGGGGCGCAAGCAGCTTATCGAGGGCTCCTCGAAGCTCGAAGCCGTCGGTCTGCTGCAGGTGTATCGGCAATATGATCCCGCGAACGAAGAGACGCTGTACGAATACGTGCTTCTTCGCCCTCTGCCCGCGGCGGAATTCTTCACCAATCTGCACCTGAGCCTGCTGCTGAGGGACAAGATCGGGAAGCCTGCGCTTCTTGAGCTGAAGAGCCGCTTCGCGCCGGAGCGCCCGGTCGGCCTCGCACGCTTCATGAACCGCGAAGAGGCGACCGTGCCGTTCTACGAGTTGTTCCGGTTAAGCGCCGGGCCCGTCGATCCCGAGCTGGAAGCTGCGCTCTCCGAGAGCGCTTCGGCGGTGGAGGCGGTCGCCTCGCCGCGAATCCGCAAGCCGGAGAAGATCCGGCACAGCGACATGCTGCTACGCTTCCCGCGCGGTTCGGCGAACCGCGCCTTCGTGGAGCGGCTGCCGCTTCAGGACGAGGCGATGGAGCAGATCAATTACCTCGCCTACAAGTTCGACCTGGAGGTGCCGGAGATCTGCCGCCTGCTCGACGAAGACGGCAGCTTCGAGGCGGACGGGACGCTGCGCTGGGATGCGCTTCAGGCCCGTGCCAATCTGATCTACCGGCAGACCCGGAAGCGGGGCGAGGAGCGCGAGCGATACATGGCTCGGCTGAACTCTCCCGGCGGCGCCGGCGCGGCCTCGGCAGGAGCAAGCGAGGCGGAAGAGGCAGGGGGCGAGCTCACGGCAGGAGCCGCGATGCTCGATGTGCCCGCGCGCTTCCCGGCGAAGGTGTCGAAGGAACAATACAACAGGTTGCTTCGGACCGAACCGTACACGCGGATGCAGGAACGATACTTCCCGGGGGCGGTCCCGGCTTCTTTCTCGAATATTTTTGAGAAGATCAGCATTAATTACGGGCTGCCGGACCCGGTTGTGAACGTGCTGTTCCATTACCTCATGGGCATGGAGGACACGCAGCGGCTGACGAACAACTTCATCGACTCGATCGCGTCGAACATGCTCGCGAAGGGTATTGATACGTACGAGAAGGCGGTTGCTTATGTCCGCAGCCAGGAGAAGCTGAACGAGACGCTCGAGCGCAGGCGCCGCGGCCAAGAGGACGAGCCGGCAGCGGGCAAGCCGTCCGGCTACGGAGCGGGCGGCAGAGGAAGACGCGGCGGCGCAGGCGGCATCGGCGGCTCGCGCAAGCCGGCGATGCCGGTCGTCGGAGACGGGCCTGCGGAGGAAGTATCCGCCGAGGACCGGGAGAAGATGCGCGAGCTGGCCCGCAAGCTTCAGGGGAAGAACCCGCAGTAACGTCAGGAAGGAGGAGACAGGATGGAATCGCTCGGAGAAGCGCTTCGCGGCTGGAAGCAGGCCGCCGGCGGGCAGGACCCGCAAGCGATCGGCGATCGCGTGCTGCGCGACCCGCTCGTCGCGAAGTTCCGGGAACGGTACCCGGAATTGACCGAACGCACGCTGCGGATCAACATGAACAAGCTGTACCAGATGTCGGTCGAGTACCGCAACTGCAAGGAATGTCCGGGGCTTGCCAATTGCCCGAACGACATGCAGGGCCACTCCACGCGGCTGACTTGCGAGGAAGTGAACGGCGAGTGGCAGTTGTTCGACAGCAAGGCGCCTTGCTCGAAGTGGACTGCGCACGAGCAGCAGGAGCGCATCCGCCGCCAGATCACAAGCTATTACGCCGACGTCGACGCTTCGGACGACCGCTTCAACGAGTTGGAGATGCTGGACCTGGACGGGGAACGCTCCATGGCCGTGAACAAGGTGCTGCAGTACGTCGAAGCGACCAAGACCGTCGGCCTCGGCACGAAGGGGCTGTACCTGATGGGCAGCTTCGGCACGGGCAAGACGTTCATGGCCGGCTACCTGCTCCACAAGCTCGCCAAGGAAGGGCTCTCGGGCGTCATCGTCTACATGCCGGAGTTCGTCGAGGACGCTAAGGGCATGATGATGGAGCCGCAGAAGCTGAAGGAGACCGTCTCGCTCATGAAGGAATGCGATCTTCTCGTCTTCGACGACATCGGCGCGGAGAACCTGAGCCCCTGGGTGCGGGACCACGTGCTGGGTGCGATTCTCAACTTCCGGATGAACCGCAAGCCGACCTTCTACACGTCGAACCACGACCTCGACTCGCTCGAGAAGCACTTCAGCTTCACGCACAAGGAAGGCGAGGAGCTGCACAAGGGGCAGCGGCTGATGGACCGCATCCGGCCATTCGTCGACGTCGTCCACGTTCGCGGCCGGAACCATCGGGGGCAGTGATCGCGCATCGCCGGCCTCCGACGACACGCGCGCGCTCCGCGCGCCGGGGTTCCGCCTTCGGCGACCCGGCAGCGCTCGCGCGGCATTGCCGACAACGCACGTATCGCCTAGCCCTCCTCGATAGCCGTTTTTTGCCCGACTGGCCCCTATCCTCCCCCTGCACGCTGCACGAATGCGAAATTTCACATACAAACGCTGCTTAATCGGCACAAATAAGGTTTATATGCCAAAAATCGCATAAAAACAGGAGTTGGCCCTCATTGAGAGGGCAATAAATGTGAAAAACCACATAGAATGCCCCAAAACGGCCGCCAATCCCCGTCGCGAATGTGAAAAATCGTTACTACTTAGGTACCGGGGATAACAAGTGTGCCGCGAAAAGCGTCGGTTAACGAGGAGAGAACGGGGAGTTTTTGTTTAATCAACGTGGAGATGACGCTCCGTAAACGCGCAAACGTGACGGCACCCGCTTGCGTTCGAAACGCACCCGAGACTTTCTGTTTCACCTTGACCATCCGCAGATCGCGTTCCGCCTGGTTATTGTCAAACGGAATTTCGGGTCGCCGAAGAAACAAGAGAATCGCCTCT
>NZ_SSOB01000005.1 GCF_004801405.1 Cohnella fermenti | reverse complement strand
TGCTCGGCACGTCCATCGAATCGATCCGCAGCATTCAGAAACAGCTCAAAGATCTCGACAAGGCGATCGCGCGTGTTCTCGATGGCATCCAGGGCGCCCAGTGCCTGCTGTCGGTGCCGGGCATCGGCAAGGTCTACGCCGCCGGGCTCCTTGGCGAGCTGGGCGATATCGAGCGCTTCAAGGATCAGGCCGCCGTCGCCAAATATGCGGGGCTCACCTGGCGCAGGCACCAGTCCGGCGCTTTTGAAGCGGAGAACACCACCCGTATCCAATCCGGCAACCGATTCCTGCGCTACTACCTGGTTGAAGCTGCCAACTCGGTCCGATTGCGCGATCAGGAATTTAGCGAATACTACCGGAAGAAGTACGACGAAGTCCCGAAGAATCAACACAAGCGTGCCCTCGTCTTAACGGCAAGAAAACTCGTGCGTCTGGTCGATGTGCTGCTACGCAACGGCCAACTTTACACGCCTCGAAGGAAGGTGAACAGCGCGAAGGATTAACGCCTCCTTTGCCAAAGTCCTTCACGGAATTCCCAGTAAAAATCTGGTATTAGCCTTGATTTTCGACTGGGTTTAGTTTGGTGTACCTTTTTTCTACTGCTCCTTGCTTGATGCGCGAATGAAATTTCCAATTCGCACGTTTCAAGGACTTGACATCATACCGCTGGACTCTGCCGGCATTATGCCTCTTCTCCCGTTCGTTCAGGATAGGAATGCGCCGGGAACACTCGGCTGTGGTCGGGACACGGCGTTGATTGATGGTCTGCGATGGTTGGAGTATGGCATTGGTCGATAGTCAGTGCTGGACCAAGTACGGCGATGGTCGGGGGACGGAGTACGGTGATGGTGGGGGGCGGCATTGGTCGACGATGAGCGTTGAACGGAGTTCGTCGATAATCGATGGTCTGCGATAGGTCGATGGTCAGCGATGGTCGATGGTTTGCGATGGTCGATGGTCAGCGTTGGTCGATGGTCAGCAATGGTCGATGGTCAGCGATGGTCGATGGTCAGCGATGGTCGATGGTCTGCGATGGTCGATGGTCTGCGATGGTCGATGGTCTGCGATGGTCGATGGTTTGCGATAGGTCGATGGTTAGCGATGGTCGATGGTCTGCGATGGTCGATGGTTTGCGATAGGTCGATGGTTAGCGTTGGTCGGGGCGGCTTCGGTGCTGTGTGCAGAGTTAACAGGCCGACTGGAGGCCGGAGGGTGATCGGACGGCAGGGAGGGTCGAAGATCGCCAAGCCGGCTTCCAGGCGTCCGCTCCATCGATCCGCGCCGCCAAGCAGCATGAACGGTAATGGATGCAAGAGGGTCTGTCAGAAGGTGGACGTGCGAAGTCCATGATCCCTAAGAGGATGTTCCTGAGTCGGCGGGAGAAGAGGCATAAACGTCCAAATGGGGGATAATGCCACGCCTGTATCACAATATATACCACAATATGGTAATTAATTCGCAAGGGGAGTGGGTGGAAGGGAGAAAGGGAGGAAGATAGCGCTCGGCGGGACGAGGAAGTTGGAGGGGGGACCTATTTGTGGGGTTAAAGCCATCACAGACCTCGTCGCCTTGTCATCGTGAGCATGCTTTTTTTATTCGTAACGGCGGACCGAAGTGCAAGTTTGGGCCTGCGATAAGGTCGGTGAAGCCGCTCGTATCGCAGATGCCAGGAATTTATGTGAAATTTCACATTCGTGCAGCCTCGCAGCGGGGCGGTTGGCAGATTCTATGTGAAAAATAGCATACATAGAGAAAAATCCGGATCGAGGTGCCGCATATATGCTAAAAACCACATAAAACGCCTCGATTCCGGCTAATTGAAGCCGATGAATGTGAAAAACCACATAAAAATCGCCAAAACAGCGGAGGGGGACATCGACACGAACAACGTTGCGGGGAACCGACACGAACAACGTTGAGAGAACCGACACGAACAACGTCGAGAGAACCGCCGGGGCGCTTTTCCAGACAAATTACTCAGCCGCTTTTCCAGCCTGCCAACTAACCCATCTGCCAGCGTCCCCTCCAACCTGCCAACAAGATCGCCTATCGACGCGCCTTCCCCCCTGCTAACCAACTCACCTATCGACGCGCCATCCACCTTGCCATCCAACCCAACTACCCACCGCCTGCCTGCTCACACAACGCTTGAGTGAGCCAGCGACGAGAAGTCCGTGACCCGGTTCTTGCCGGACTTCTTGGAGTGGTACATCGCTTCGTCCGCCATCTTCATGAGCTTCTCGGCGGAGGTGCCCTTCCGGCCGAGGCAGAAGCCGACGCTGACCGTTACGATCGTCTCCTTCTCGATGCGGGCGCGGATATTCTCGGCGACTTGCGCGGGGGAGAACTGGCCCTGCGAGACGAAGGCGACAAGCTCTTCACCGCCGTAGCGCCCGGCGAGGCCGATGCCGTCGGTCTCCTCCATCAGAATCTGGGCGGCCTGCTTCAGCACGATGTCGGCCTCGTGATGGCCTTGCGTGTCGTTCAGCTTCTTGAAGTTGTCGATGTCGCAGAAGATGGCGCCGACCGGATTGCCTTCGCGCAGCGCCCGTTCCATCTGGCCGGTGAAGAAGCGGCGGTTGTACAGATTCGTCAGGCCGTCCGTGATCGAGGAGCGGTATGCGGTGGACAGCAGCTCGACGACCCGCTCGAACAGCAGCATAAAAAACAAAACATAATAGATGATCGGCAAAGATAAGCGCATCGTCTCATAAAATGCAATATCCTCCTTCTGGAAGTGCCCGAGAAGGACGAACGCCTGCAGCGAGAACGAGATCATCAGCGTGAGCATGTACCGCTTCGGCTGACCCATATGCGGGGCGAACATGAGCGCGAAGAGGGGGCTGAGCAGCAGCATGAAGACGTCGAGCACGGGAGAGAACAGGTTCGTCCCCTCCCAGATTCGCTCCAGGCCCGACGTTCCCGTGAAGATGGCGCTGACCGAGATCGCCAGGCAAATTCCGAGTAGAGAATAATACCAAGCGCGTGTGCGCGGCCTCGATTTATGATACAGTTCAAATATGGCGAAGTTGAGCGTGATAAAGCTGAGCACGTACAGCGTGTTGCTTGAGAATGTCATTGCGGAATTGGCCGGAACGAGCTTGACGGCGAGCGCCAGCTCGAGCGCTTGCTGCAGGAAGCACAAGCCGAGCGACAGAATGAGTTTGCGGTAATTGGCTCTGCGGTTATGAACATAGAGACGATAGGCCATGAAGAGCATCATGCCGAGCAGAATAACGATGATTCCCGAGCTGAAGGAAGGAAGCTGGCTTGGCGTTATGGGCAGGTCCGTAGTGAGCTTCATAGAGCCTCCTCGTTAACTTTACAGAAACATATGTTCTAATATATCATAATTAAGATAGTCCTAAAAATAGGAGAATAGGAGGAGTCGCCATGAACGTCTTGCAGGCGCTGTTCTTCCCCCCGGAGCAGCCAGGAGGCGTATCCTCCATGGTTCCTTACATTAGGGAACGATTCCGCAAGCTGGGTTGGGAGATGGAGCTGTTCTCCCTGCCGCGGCGAATTCGCAACAAAGGCCAGGAAGAGATCGAATTCGATACGTTCGATTGGCATCCCCTTGCGGGCAATGCGATCGTCGATAAGTATATTCAGACGCTGAAGGACTACATCTGGTGGACGAAGCTCCGCCTCAAGGACAGCAAGTTCGACCTCATCCATGCGCATCATCCGATCGCCGCGCTGGCGATGAAGGCGATCTACCCGGACGTTCCCGTCGTCATGACGGTCCACTCGAGCTTCGAGCGCGAATTGATTCTCAATGGGAAAATCCTCGAAGGCGGCCCGGAGCATCGCTTCCTGACCTCGGTCTACGGGGAGTTGGAGCACAAGTGCGAGCGGGTGCTGACGGTATCCCATTCCTTCCGCGGCTATCTGGCCCCTTACCTGCGGGATTCCGAAGCCGTAGGAGTCATTCCGAACGGCTACGACGAGAAGCGCTTCAAGCCGATCTCCCACGAGAACGAAGTGACGCAGCTCGTCACGATCTGCCGGCTCGTCCCGGCGAAGGGCATCGACCTGCTGCTGAAGGCTTGCGCGGAAGTGCAGCAGCGCGGGCACCGGTTCGTGCTTCATATTATCGGCGACGGTCCGATTCGCGAGGAACTCGAGGCTCTGGCTCAGGAATTGGGCATCTATGAAAATACGATTTTCTACGGGTATATGTTGCATCCGGAGGAGTTGATGCCGTTCTTCGACGTGTTCGTGCTGCCGTCGCGGGCGGAATCGTTCGGCTCGGTGTTCGCGGAGGCGGCGCTCTGCCTGTTGTCTCTGGTCGGGACCGACGTGGGCGGCATTGCGGAGCAGATCGAGAACGGAGTCAACGGGCTTCTCGTCCCGGCGGAGAACCCTGCGGCCTTGGCGGAAGCGCTCGAGTCGCTTATTCTCGATCCGCATTATCGCTACGAGCTCGCCAGAGCCGCCTGGAACAAGGCGAAGAAGAGCTACTCGCTGACCCGCGTCATCAGCGAGCTGAAGAAAGTATACAGCGATCTCGGCGCGGACGATCTCGCCGCCGGGGATGAGCCGGAGGAGCAGGCGCGCGGGGAGGAAGCGTAAGTGACGATCCCGTTCACCTTCCTTCACGCGGCGGATCTTCATCTCGACAGCCCGTTCCGCGGCCTGGCGCGAGCGCCGAAGGCCGTCCGGGAACGGCTCAAGGAATCGACCTTCGCCTCATTCGAGAAGCTCGTCTCTCTCTCGCGGCTTGAGAAGGTCGATTTTGTCGTGCTTGCGGGCGATCTGTACGACGCGGCGGACCGTTCGCTGCGGGCACAGCTTCGCATGCAGAAGCAGCTAACGCTTCTGGCCGAGGACGGCATCCCCGTCTTCATCGTTCACGGCAATCACGACCCGGAGAACGGCTGGCAAGCCCGGCTCGACTATCCGGAGCAGGTGACCGTGTTCGGCTCCCGCCGTGTGGAATTCCGCGCGGTGGACAACCGCAGAGGCGAGCGGATCGCCCACGTCTACGGGATCTCGTACCGGGAGGCGGCGGTTCGCGAGAACCTGGCCGCCGGCTTCGAGAAGAAGGAAGGAGCGCCGTTCCATCTGGCGCTGCTTCACGCCAATGTGGACGGAGACGCGGCCCACGACAATTACGCCCCATGCCGCTTAAGCGAGCTGGCGGGAAAGGGCTTCGACTACTGGGCGCTCGGCCATGTGCACGGGCGTCGGGTGCTCGGCGAGTCGCCCCATGTCGTCTATCCGGGCAACAGCCAGGGAAGAAGCATCCGCGAGATTGGACCAAAGGGCGGGTACGTCGTCTCCGTCTCGGAGACGGGAGACGTCTCGCTCTCGTTCCGGGATACGGCGGACGTCCTCTGGACGGAGCTCGCCGTGTCCATCGAGGGCATTCGGACGGAGCAGGAGCTTAAAGGAAGGCTCGAAGCCGCGATGACGGCCGCGGCGGCGGAAGCGGGAGGCCGTCCGGTTGTGCTGCGCCTTCGTCTGGAAGGCGCGGGCGTTCAACACGACAGCTTGCAGAGCCCGCAGGTCGTCGCCGAATGGCTGGAGAGCCTCCGGGAATGGTACGGCTCGCCGGACGAGTCGGACGCGTGGGTATGGCTGGACAGCTTGGACGTGCGCACCCGCCCGGAGCTCGGCGGAACCGATCCGGCCGAAGGAGACGGCTTCCTCGCGGAGCTGCTCAGGCAGGCGCGGAGCGCGGAGGCGGACGGAAGCGAAGGGAGAAGGCTGCTGGAAGAGGCGCTGGAGCCCGCGCTGCGTCAGCCGAAGCTAAGGGAATGGACGTTATCTCTCGGCGACGAGAGGAGAAGCGAGCTGATCGGCCAGGCCGCGCGGCTCGCGGCAGCGCTGCTGCGGGAGAAGGAATAGGCGGGCAGAAGGCTCGGAGCGGGAACGGAGGAGAAAGCGTATGCGGATCAAAGAGCTGCAGATCGAGGGCTTCGCGGCCTTAAGCGGGGAGATTGTCCCGCTGGACGCGCCGCTCACCGTCGTCGCGGGGCCGAACGAAGCCGGGAAGAGCACGATTCACCGCTTCATCCGCAGCCTTCTGTACGGCTTCGCGAACCGGGGCCAGCCGGCGGAACGCGCAGAGCCGGTCCGCGGCGGCCGGCACGGCGGCCGTCTGGTGCTGACGGACGGCGAGAAGGAATGGCAGCTCGAACGGTACGGAGATGCGCCGAATCGGCGCGGCGGTCCGGTCGTGACGCTGCGCGACGAGGAGGGCCGCGAGAGCCTCCTGACCCAAGCGGAGCTTGAGCGGCTCTGGCTTGGCGGCGTCTCGGAGAAGCTATTCCGGCAACTGTTCGCGGTGACGCTGGACGAGCTGCACGAGCTGCGGACGCTGCAGGGCGAAGAGGTCGGCAACTACTTGTACCACGCGGGCATCGCCGGGGGCGCCTCGCTGACGTCGGCGATCAAGACCGTCTCGGCCGAGCTGGACAAGCTGTACAAGCCGAAGGGCGAACTGCCGGAGCTGAACCGGCTGCTCGCGGCGCTGAAGGAAGAGGAAGCGGAGCTGCGGCAGAGCCGCAAGGGTATCGGGCCGTACAATGAAGCGGTCATGGAGCTGGAGGAAGCGGACCGCGAGCTGCGGGCGGCGGAAGGGCGGCTGCCCGATCTGCGGCAGGAAGCGGCGGTCGCCCGGGGCGCGGCGAACGCGCGGGCGGAATGGCTGCGAAGCGAAGCGCTGCGGCTGGAAGAAGCGGAGCTGGCGCAGGAGCTTCCGGACCCGCAGGCCGAGCCGCTTCCGGAGTTCGCCGCCGTCAAGTGGGAGGCGCTCGTCGCCGGACGGGAGGCGGACCGGGAGCGCCTGAACGCGGCGGCGGAGGAGCGCTCCCGGCTGCATACGGCGCGCCGGCTCTTAAGCTGGAGCGAAGAGCTGGTCCGGCGGCTGCCGGAACTGGAGGCGCTCGAGGCGAGGAGGGAGACCGTCGCCGCCCGGAAGGAGGAGCGCGGCGAGCTGGCCGCGGACATCCGGCTGCTGGACGAGAGTCTCGTGTCCATGCTCGGACGGCTGTCCCCGGAGTGGGAGGAGGCCGAGCTGCAGACGTTCGCCTCGCTCCCGGAGCGGGAGCGGGCGCGGCAGCTTCTCTCCGCGCTCGAAGAGGCGGAGAGCCGGCTGGAGCAGACGGAGGGCGAGCTGCGGCGGCTTGAGCGGCAGCAGCAGGAGCTGCTGGAGGAAGAGGAGGCGGAGCAAGACGGTGCGCAGGCGCAGCGTCTTGCCGTCCGGGGCCCGGCGCCCGGAGGCCCCGAGCTGCTGCCGCTGGGCAAGGAGGCGCTGCTCTCGGCTTGGAACGAGCTGGAGGACGCCCGGAGACGATGGGAGCGCGCCGCTTGGGAGCTGCGGCTGGCGACGGGGCCAAGCGAGACGTCTGATGATGCATCCGGCAATGAGCCCGAGCTTGGACGTCGCGGCAGGAAGAGCGTCTCCGGCAGAATGACCGTCTCGGGTGCTCATCTGACGGCACTGCTGGCGGCGCTGCTGGCGATCGCGGCGATTGTGCTGCCGCTCGCGAGCGGCATGCCGGCAGGCGAAGCGGCCGGCTATTATGTGCTCGCCGCGTGCCTGGCGGTGTTCGCGCTCTGGAACGCGCGGCCCCGGGCAGGCAAAGCGCCGGCCGGGCGGAGCGATTCTCCCGAGCTCGGCCGGAGATTGGCCGAGGCGCGGGAGGCCGCTCGCGATAGCGAGCGCCGCCTGGCGGAAGCTGCGGCGAAGCTGTTCGCGGGGCAAGAGCGGCTCGCGTCCCGGCTTGTCTCGGACGCGGCGGGAGACGCCTTCTGGCGGCAAACCCGCGATGCCGTGCAGGAGCGCATTCAGCGCCTGGAGCGGGAAGAACGGGAGCGGGAGGCTCATCTGGACCGAGAGCGGGAGCGGGATCTTAGGCGCAGCGCCCTGCGGCGGGAGCGGGAGCGCCTGGAGCGGGAAGCGGGCGATGGCCGGAGCCGCTCCGAGGCCGCGAGGAACGGCTGGCTGGCGTGGCTGCGCGAGCGGAGGCTGAGCGCGGCGCTGCCGCCCGAGCTGCTGCCGGAGCTGTTCCAGCTCGCGGAGCAGGCGCTGCAGGCGCTCCGCCAGCGGACGCGGGCGCAGGAGCGGGCCGCGCAGCTTCGCGCGGGCGAGGAGGCGTTCGCGGCGGAGGCCGCGAGGCTGTTCGCGGCTTGTCCGCCGCCTGCCGCGGCGGGCGGCGACGCGCTGCTCGCGGTGAAGCTGCTGCACGCGGACGCGCTGCGGCAGATGGGCATCGCCGCCGAGGCCGGCCGCCTGGACGAGCGGCTGCAGACGGCCGCGTCCGCGTTCGAGGCGGCCGGCGCTGCGGCGGCAACGAGCGAGGCCGCGGTTCGCGGCGCGCTGGACGCCGCCGGAGAAGCGGACGAAGCCGCCTACGAGCGGCGGCTTCGCGTGGACGAGCGGCGGCGGCTGCTGCGGCGCGAACGCCGCGAGGCGGAGCTGCGGCTGGCGGCCGGACGCGACGCGTCCGCCCTCGCCGAGCTGCAGGAGCGCCTCTCCCGCGCGGACGAAGCCGCGCTGGCGCAAGAGCTGGCGCACGCCGAGCAAGCGCTCGGCGATGCGGAACGGCAGCGCGCCGAGCTGCTGGAGCGGCGCGGGCGGCTCGCGCAGCAGCTGGAACGGCTGCGCGCGGAAGCCGAGACGGACGATCGCGTCGTCTCGATCGAAGAGAAGCGCGCCGAGCTCGATCGCCTCGCGGAGCGGTATGCGGTGCTCGCGCTGTGCGGGGAGCTGATCCGCCGCACGAAGACGGTGTTCGAGGAGGACAAGCAGCCTCTCGTTCTGCATCGGGCGTCGCGCTACTTCGAGATTCTTACGGCAGGAGCGTACGTCCGCATCATCGCGCCGGGAGACTCTGCCGTTCTGTTCGCGGAGACGGTCGACCGGAAGCCGATCGACAGCTCCTTCCTGAGCCGGGGCACGCGGGAGCAGCTTTATCTCGCTCTCCGCTTCGCGCTGGCGGGGGCGACTTCGCCGGAGCAGGAGCTGCCGCTGCTGCTGGACGATCTGTTCGTCCACTTCGACGAGTCGCGCCTTCGCCAAGCGGCGACGGTGCTCTCCGAGGTGAGCGCCGAGCGTCAGGTCATCCTGTTCACGTGCCACGAGCATACGGCCCGCGTGATGGCGGAGAGCGTGCCCGGAGCGGCGCTTGTCCGGCTTCCGGCTAGAGCGGCGGCCTTGGCCGGAGCCGGTTATCCTTCCCCATGAGGAGCAGCCAGCCGAGGCTCAGCATGCCGAACATCGGGTACAGCGTCGTCAGCAGCGGACCGAAGCCGAATTGACCGGCCGTGTAGCAGAAGAGGAGCACCCCTAGGGTCAGCCACATTTTGGACAGGTGGATTCGCTCTTGCAGTTGCAAGGTGAGGCCGTAGATGTCGGCGACAAGAGTTGTGAAGATCTCCATGAAGATAAGCAGCACGAAGATCCAATGAATCAAGGCGCCGACCTCGCGCGCGATGCCGCCCATCGGGATGTCGTATTGGAGGACGCCGGGCATCTGCGAGGACAGCGTCAGATGCCCGGCCAGCAGCATGGCGCCGATGCCGATGCCTCCGAGCCAGGCTCCCCGCTTCAGGGCGACGGGATCGGAGATGGCGTGGCCGAGCGGGACGAGCACGGCTTGCGACATCGACAGGTTAAACGCGGCGTACAGGAGCGGGGACATCCACGCCGCCCAGGGCGAGGCGTCGGTCTGAAGCGTCAGCCAGCGATCGGCTCCCGGGCCGTTCAGCGCGTGTGCAACGAGCAGCGAGGTAAAGATCATCATGAGCGGGACCACGATGGAGTTGATCGTCAGAATCGCGGACATCCCCTTGCGCAGGAGGAAGAAGCAGGCGAACATCGTCACGAGCAGGCCGGTCTGATAGCCGAGATTAAGATGCTCGGAGAAGACGGAGCCCGCCCCCGCCAGCATGACCGAGTTCACGCCCAGCATGACGATCAGCATGAGATGGCTGACCCACGCGCCCGCCCGATCGCCGAACAGGTGACGGTTCATGTCCTCGAACGACTTGGCCTTGATCTCGGCGGCGGTGAGCATCATCTTGGAGCCGAGCCAGACGAACAGCGCGGTCGAGACGAGGATCATCAAGGCGCCCCAATGGCCGAACCGGGTAAAAAACTGCATGACTTCGCGGCCGGTCGCGAAGCCCGCGCCGACGACGGTGCCGATGAACGTAAACGCAATCTGCAAGCTTAGCCCCCAACGCTTCATTCGCATCCCTCCATGCCGCTGGTCCTTGTCCTTCTCTCTGAATTCTATGAGGGAAGCGGGACGGGCATGACATAAGAGGAGAAGCGGCCTCCAATCATTCATTCCATCAATTGCGACAAGCATGGGAGTTCAGACACAATGGCCATCGGCAGCTCAATCGCTGTTTTCCTCCTTACCCTTCTTCTGATTATCGTTAAGCCAAGGCAATGGCACGAGGCGGTCTTCGCCGTTCCTGCGGCGGCGCTTCTGCTGCTGCTCGGGAATATCGGCCTGGAGGACGCCTCCTACATCTGGGGGCTCGTCTGGAACGCGACGCTCTCCTTGATCGGCATTATGATCCTGACGGCCGTTCTGGACGACATCGGCTTCTTCCGATGGGCGGCGCTCCATATCGTCCGGCGGTTCGGCCGACGTCCGTTGCTGCTGCTTGCCGGCTTCGCGGGTTTGGCGAGCCTGATTACGACGTTCTTCAACAACGACGGGACGGTGCTGATCATGACGCCGATCGTGCTCGAGGCGACTGCGCTGCTCGGCATGAGCCTGCGGGGACGGCTCGCCTTCCTGCTCGGTATCGGGCTCATGGCCGACACGGCAAGCGCGACGCTGCTCGTCAGCAATCTGACGAACATCCTGACCGCCGATTACTTCGGCATCTCGTTCGGCGATTATGCGCGCCATATGCTGCTTCCCGGCATCACCGCCGTACTTGCGACGATCGGCGTGCTGCTCTTGGCGTTCCGGCGCTCCCTGCTCCCGGAAGCGACCGACACCTCTGGCTCGTTCCCGGTTCCGGAAGCGGCCGACACAGCTGGCGCGTTCCCGATCCCGGCCACCGCAATCGCGGACCGGTTCTCCTTCCGGTTCTCGTGGCTCGTGCTCGTGTCGATCCTGGTCCTGTATCTGTTCGGGGAGCGGCTCGGAGTGCCGGTGTCCGTCGTCGCTTGCGGCGGCGCGCTTCTGCTGTGGGCTTTGGCCGCGGCGAGAGGGAGCATCGGTACCAAACAAATCGCGAGCAGGGCGCCTTGGCTGATCGTCGTGTTCGCCTTCGCGATGAACCTGGTCGTCTACAGCCTCCATCTGCATGGGGCGACCGCTTGGTTCCCGAAGCTGCTGGAGCCGCTCCTGCAACAGGGGCCGGCGGCGTCCATCTTCGGAACGGGGATTCTCGTCTCCTTGCTGGCGGCCGTTCTGAACAACCTGCCGGCGGTTCTGATCTCTTCCATGTCGATTACGGAAGCGGGAGGGGGAGAGCTGCTGCCGTTCGCCGCGCTGCTCGGCCTTACGATCGGGGCGAAGCTGACGCCGATCGGGTCGCTCGCCACGCTGCTCTGGCTCGGCTTGCTGCGGCGGGACGGAATCAAGCTGTCGTGGGGCGAGTACATGAAGGTCGGCGCGCTATTGGCGTTGCCGGTTCTGTTGCTGTCGCTCGGAGCGCTCTGGCTGCAGACGCTTTTGCTGTCGCCGTAGGGTGGGCGGGAGGATAGGGGGCGCCTGCTCCTGGGCCAACTTTGGGGGCCTACCGCCCGTCACCGTTCCCCACGAATGTGAAAAAACGCATAAAAAGCACAAGCGAATCGAGGCTCCAAAGCGGGCAACGAATACGAAAAATCACATAAAATTGGTCAGATGAGGCCCAAAAGCGGCCCATGAATGTGAAAAATCGCATAAAAAGTGCCAATCGAGGCTCCTAAGTGGGCAACGAATGCGAAAAATCGCATAAAAACCGTCAATGGGCCCCAAAAGGGACCCCGCGAATGTGAAAAATCATATAAATCCGCACCAAAACCAACCATGTCGCTGTACCGCGTCCTGCCAATCAAACCGTTCCACGCATCAAACCGCGCACAACGCCGCACCATACACCTATAATCCTGCGGCATCACGAGTTCCCGATCAGCTTCACCGACAGGATATCGCGGCTGACGGGGTCGAGGTCGAGCTTGAGCAGGCCGCCCTTCACGTCGAGCAGCAGAAGCATGTCCTCCGGGGCCAGCGCGAGGCCGAGCGCCGCCGCCGCTTCCTCGGCGCTGCCGCCGAGGCGGACGCCCTTGATGCCGGACGAGGAGGCGCTCCCGGACAGCTCGACGTACACGGCCCGGCCGCTGTCGTCGAAGCCGACGGTCGCTCCGGCATATTCCTTCATATGTATATCGGAGCGGCCGCTCGGCAGCTCGTATTCCGCCTGGACGTCGCCGAGCCGCTGCTCCGCTTCGGAGGCCGAGTCGCCGAGCCGGATTCCGGAGAGCTGCGGGTCGTTGGGGTCGAACGCAAGCTCGGAGACCGGCTCTTCCTTGAGGGAGGCCGCTTGCGCGTGCGCCGCTTCCGAAGCGGCCGGGGGGACAATCGCTTCGGCTGCTGCCGATGACGGCGCGGCTCCTTCGGCCGGAAGCTCCCCGATCAGGGAAGCTTGGCCGCAGGACGCCAGAAGCAGGGCGGTCAGCCCGGTCAACAAGATGGATGCGCACGTTCCGCCGATTGTTCTCACCGCGTTGTCCCCCTTCGGTTAAGCTTGGAATTAGCTTCGTTATTATGTATGACATTTTCCACCAGGCAAAAGTTCCGCTCTTCCGCCGTCTCCAAGAAATAAAAGTGCTAAGGTCCTAGAGCGTCGGCGGAATCGGGCGCGGGAACCGACCGTTGTCCTATTCATTCCCCGCTTGTTGCGGCTGCGAATCGCTTCCTTGTCCCCCTTCAAAAAAAGGTTGCAAACCCCGCCCCAGCCGTTATAATCTAATGAAAACATACGAAAAGGGACGGTGAGAGCGAATGGATATCTTGAAGGAACGCATCCTCCAGGAAGCGACGATCGTGAACTCGGGCGTGCTGAGGCTGGACTCGCTCCTCAACCACGGAGTGGACCCCCAGCTCACTATGGAGATGGGCAAGGAATTCGCGAGAAGGTTCGAGGGCAAGAAGATTACGAAGGTTATCACGGTGGAATCGTCCGGCATTCCGGTTGCGTTCGCCACGGCTCTGACGCTCGGAGTTCCGCTGGTGTTCGCGAGACGGAAGAAGACGCTGCTCGGGGATGCCGATGCGTACATCGAACGGGTGCCGTCCTTCACGAAGGGGATCGTGACGGACTTGATCGTCTCCAGACATCTGCTCGGGGAGCAGGACTCGGTTCTCTTCATCGACGACATCATCGCGAACGGGGATGCGGCTCGCGGGCTGCTGCGGATCGTCGAACAGGCGGGAGCCACGGTGGCCGGCATCGGCATCGTGCTGGAGAAGTCGTTCCAAGCGGGAGGCAAGGCGCTTCGCGAGCTCGGGTACCAGGTGGAGACGCTTGTGCGCATCTCTTCGCTGGAAGGCGAGAAGATCACTTTCGAATAAGAGCGGGCGCACTCAGGCGCTTGAACAAGGACTGGAAGCGATTCCTTCCCGGAAAATAGGCGCCGGCGGCTTTCCGATTGTGCGCGCATGAATTATAATAAAGTAAAGTTGCAGAGGGGAGGCGAGCAGGAGATGGGAGATAACGTTGAGAAGTCGGCCGAATTTTTCTCGGAGCAGCTGCATGATGCCAAGATCCATTTCGAGCGCGCGCTCGACTGCAAGCACACCGAATTCGATGATCTGTATCCTTATATGATCGAGCATCCGCAGTTTTTCTGGTATAAGAGATACGTGGCTTGGTCGGAGCTGCTGACGATCGTCAAACTGTGCGATAAGCTCGGAATCGGGTGGGAGAGCAGCTTCACCGAACGCCAGGCGGAATATGTGCGGGGACGCGTTATGTCCAGCAAGGTGCTGGATTGCTGGTACGAGACGAACGAATCGCGCGAGCATGTCGGCTGAATCGAACAGAACGCTGCATGACCGGAGGAATCCGCTTTGGCCGCCGTTTAGGCGATCGGGGCGGATTTTTCGCGAAGAGGAGGAGGAACGGGAATGGCCGAGATGTGGATGACGGACGAGGAGCTGGACAAGCTGCGGGTGGACGGAACGCTGATCCGGGTCATCCGGGACGCGCTGGAGATGAACGACATCATCGGTTTTGTCGTGGCCTGGGACGACGAGAGCCTGCTCATTCGCAGACGGAACCGCCGGGTCGTGAAGATGAGCCGGGCGTGCCGGATCGTGCCGAAGAACGAGCCGAGGCCGGAGTTCGAGCTCTAAGGGGCCGGGAATAGGCAAGGGTACAGGCGGTGAATGTCTGAAAATTGGAACTTTCGATTCGCAGGCAATCTTCGCTTGACTTGGCGCGGGGCGCATGATAAGATAAATTTCGTTGCTGCAGCGGACGGCCTTCTTCGAGAAGGTGCACGTCAGGCGGCGAACGATATGCGGACGTGGCGGAATTGGCAGACGCGCTGGATTCAGGTTCCAGTGGGCTAACCCCCCGTGGAGGTTCGAGTCCTCTCGTCCGCACCATCTATTTAAACAAACTCTTCTGCGGAAGGGTTTTTCTTTTTTTCAAAGGCTTCGGCGCGTCTTATCATTTTACATATAAGAATCTATAAGTTGTGGGGCAGCCCATTAAGAATCGTGCGGGAGGGGGGCCGGGCATCTCGCCGGACTCGCCGGATAGGAATGTATGTGAAATATCACATTCGAGCGGCGCGATAACGGGCAGGTTGGACGATTCTATGTGAAAAATAGCCTATATAGAGAAAATTCCGGCTCCAGTTGTCGCATGTATGCTAAAAATCACATAAAACGCCGAGATGGCGGCTCATTCAAACCGATGAATGTGAAAAACCGCATAAAATCGCAAAAGCCGGCGGATCAGAGGGCAAAGGCCGGCGGACCAGAGGGCAAAAGCCGGCGCCCCGGCGGCGGTCGGGGTGCGCCTACTGCGAGCCGTTCGTGACGGAGCCGCGCAAGACGATTTTCCTGCTGGTCTCGGACCTGTACGAAGGCGGCAACCGGACGGCGATGATCCGGCGGCTGCGCGACATGCACGAATCCGGGGTCCGCACGATCTGCCTGCTCGCGCTGTCCGACGACGGCCTGCCGGTCTATGACGAGGAGGTCGCGCGGAAGCTGTCGGCGCTCGGCATCCCCTGCTTCGGCTGCTCTCCCGACAGGCTGCCGGAGCTGATCGAAGGCGCGCTGAAGGGGCACGATCTGCAGCAATTGGCGAGCCGGATCGGCAAGGTCCGACAGTAGGAGCGGCCTGCATTCGGAATGGATACGAAGCACGCCGACAATTCCTTGCCATGAACAAGCTCTTGAATCTGTCCTTACGACGATTCGGGAGCTTTTCTGCGTGATTGGGAGTTGTAGGGTGTTGCTCTTGACTTGGACCGACGGAGTCTTGGAGCTGTGATCCCGCATTGATTTTATCCCAATAAGTCGTAGATTCTGTCCATTGTAAACCCAAAAACAGTTAGCTATATTTAATGATGTTGAGAACGATTATCATCACTTATAGGGTTGCAGGAGGATGCGTAATGGCGGGGAAAAGAAAAGTTTTTGCGGTGGGTGCAATGATTTTGCTGCTGCTTGGGACGATTATGACGGCATGCGGCAGTTCAGCAAGCGTAGAAGAAAGCAAGGATGCCCGAACGGTCGTCGATGCAAGGGGCAAGAACGTCGTTCTGCCGGCCCGTATGGAGCGGATCGTGTTTATCGGAAACAGCATCGACGATCTGTTCGTATTGGGCATTGCGCCTGTAGGCGCTAATTTGCAAAATATGACAAAGGGTGTTTATGACGAACGAATGGAGTCCATCGTCGATGTCGGTCATCCGGGCGATGCGGAACGGATCTTGGCCCTTAATCCCGACTTGATTATAGCCAGCATCAACGTAATGGACGCGCAAGGCATGGAGTCGTTGGAAGCCATTGCGCCGACAGTTGCGTACGAGCATGGCAAAAGCCTATACGATCGTTTGCGTTTTTTTGGCGAGGTATTGGATAAACGCGAAGAAGTGGAAACCTGGATTGCCGGCTATGAGGCCAAGGTTGAGCAGGCGTGGTCGGAGTTGGCTTCTACGGTGCCTGCCGGGTCCACCGCTTCCGTATTTATCTATGAAGGCAAAACATTTTATATCATGGGCAATCGCGGTTTGCCGTTAACGCTGTTCAATGAACGACACGGATTTGCCCCGGCCGGCAAAACAGCCGATTTAATTCGCGACGGAGAGCCCTTCGTAGACATCTCCAGCGAGCTGTTGCCGGAATATGCAGGCGATTATATATTTTTTATCAATTCGGCAGACGATGAAGACAATCAGTTTGTTGACGAATTTCTCAGAAGCTCGTTTGCTCAATCGCTTCCTGCAGTCCGGAACGGAAAGGTATTCCATGTGGACAGCAAGTGGAACCATGATGGGGCGATTGTGCGCGAGCAGTTGCTGAATGAACTGAAAACGATTCTGCAACCGAATTCGGCATCCTGAAGCCATTTGGTCTTGCAAGGCGCTTTATCACTTCTATTCGGTCAAGGGGTGTTGCTGTTGTCCGATTTGTCCGATTCGTCTGATTCGTCGGAGATTCTGTTCCAGCTCCGCGATGTGCGGCGTATCGATTACCCTTCGGAACTGCTGCCGGAACACGTTCCGGGCCTGCATATGCTGCTGATCGCGGCAACCGGGCAATTTCATATCCGAATGAACAGGGGGTCTATCGTCGTACAAGCCGAGCATGCGTTGTTTCTGCCTCCCCGGTGCGATCCTCTCGTGATTTATCCGGGGCGCGGGAAGCTGGTCATGTACGCGGTGTTTTTCGCGGCTATCTGCAGCACGCCGTCATTCGCCTTGTATACCGAACCGCTGCTGCAGTCGTTGCAGCCGATCTCTGTTCGCCCGTTCGTATGGCTGCAGCAGCAACTGGACGAATTGCTAGCCGGGGGCCAGTCGACAGACACGCCCGTTCGGCTTAGACGGCAAGGGAGCTTCCAGCATCTGCTTGCCTCTTTGTTCGCAGCCTCCGCGAAGCAGGCAACGGATGGTAAAGCGGAAGCGGTCGTAAGCGAAACGATCGTTTATATGGAGAGCCATTATCAGGAGTCGTTGTCGGTTGCGGCATTGTCGCAGCGGGCGAACGTGCCGCCGTGGCACTATGGCAAAGTATTTAAAAGACTGACCGGGCAGCGTCCGCTCGAATATTTGGCTTCGCTCCGCCTGAAGCAGGCGAAGTCGTTGTTGACGAGCACCGATTTGGGACTGCGCGATATCGCCGTTCGTGTCGGTTTTAAAGACGAATACTATTTTAATCGCATTTTCCGGCAGGCGACGGGCATATCCCCGGGGGAGTTCAAGCGTGAGCGGAAGCAGCGGCTTACGATCAGCTATCGGGATCGATGGAACAGGGACGTTCAAGTGCCCGCACAGCCGCAACGCATCGTGTTCTCCGGTAATTTTATCGGCGATCTGCTGGCATTGGGGCTGCAGCCGATCGGCGCAGACTTGCTGAACATTCGGCACAACTCCTTCTTGCCTGGCTTGCAGCATGTTGTAGATATCGGCCATACGGGGGATCGGGACATTATTGCATCTCTCGAGCCCGATCTGATTATGCTGTCAGGGTTCTTTAACGAGGCGGAGGCGAATGATTTATCCGGAATTGCTCCGGCTGTCGTGTTTAATCACAACGCCTATCCGAATGAGAGACTGCGTCAGGTTGCGCGTTCTCTCGGCCGGATGGAACAAGCGGAAGGCATTATTGCCAAGTATGAGCAACAGGCCCACAAGCAATGGCGGCAGCTTCGCTCGCTGCTGCAGCCCGGAGAAACGGCGACTGTCCTGCTGCAATCCGAAGAAGTGTTATACATTATGCTGAAGGGACTGGCATTTGCGCTGTACCACCCGCTCGGCTTCAATCCGCCAGAGCGGCTTGTGCCGATGCTGAGAGAGCAAATACCGTTTTTTGCGATTGAAGCCGAAGAACTCGAGCAATATGCAGGCGATCGCATCTTCCTGTTGCACGGCTCCGAAGGCTGTCTTCTGCGAATGAAGCAAGAGCTTGTGGGCAATCGTCATTGGAAGATGCTTCCTGCGGTGCGCCAGAACAAAGTTCGCTGCTTGCCGCATCAGATTAACGTGGATGACGCTATCGCCAGATTCGGCGTGTTGGAGCAGTTGCCCGATATTTTACGGTAAAGCCATATCGATCAGGGAGGTTGCGGAATCGTATGCCGGAGCTTTATGATGTCACGATTGTCGGAGGCGGTCCGGCCGGACTGTATGCGGCCTTTTATAGCGGGCTGAGGGACTTGAAGACGAAGCTGATCGAAGCGCAGGAGCAACTTGGCGGACAGATGCTTGCCTATCCGGACAAAGTGGTGTGGGATGTCGGCGGTCTGACGCCGGTTCGGGGGGAGCAACTGACCGAACAATTGATTCGTCAAGCGACAACGTTCGAGCCGACGATTGTGTTGGGTCAGTTGATCGCCGTCTGCGAGCAAATGGCAGATGGAACGTTTGTCCTGACTGCAAACACCGGCGCCAGACATCGCACGCGTGCCATTATTTTGGCTGTCGGCTACGGCAAGAGCAAGCCGGCGAAATTGGATATCGAAGGAGCCGAACGTTTCGAAGGAACGAACCTTCATTATACCGTACAAGATTTGGCCGATTTTCAAGGAAAACGAGTGGTTATTTCCGGAGGCGGCGACGCGGCGGTAGATTGGGCCAATGCGCTTGTTGCGATCGCCGACTCGGTAACGATCGTGCATCGCCGCGATCGGTTCAGAGGGCACGAGGGCAATGTTAATCGCATGCGCGCATCCGGGGTTGACATACGGATTCCGTATCGGGTGCTGGCGCTGCACAGCGTCAATCGCACAACGATTGAGCAAGTATCGATCGAGAATGTGGCGACGGGTGAACAGGAGGTGCTCGAGGTTGACGCCATTATCGTCAGCCACGGGTCGAGAAGCGACTTCGGTCCGCTCGACAAGTGGGGACTTGATATGAGCGAATGGACCGCGAAGGTGGGGGAGAAGATGACCACCAACATTCCCGGCGTGTTCGGCGCAGGCGATTTCGTGTCCCACGGAGGCAAAGTCGGATTGCTCGCGGGAGCCTTCACGGATGCCATTCTTGCTGTCAACAGTGCCAAGCTGTACATTGACCCGCAGTCTGCGGCGACGGCGGGCGTGTCCTCCCATAACGACAGGTTTGCGGAGAAAAATCGGCAGCTCGCCAGTTGCACGGAGGAGCCGCCTGTTACTGCGCGAACCTCTCGGCGAAAGCCTTGATCCGATCGACAAAAATCCCTTGCAACTGATCGTCGCCTTCCTTCGGTGCCTTGTAGGCTTTGTAGCCTCCGAACGATTCGATGCAGAGCGCGGCTTCTCTTAGGTCGGCTGGAATATTCCTCTCGATAATCTCTTCCGTCTCCTTGGGCTTCTCGTTGCAAATAAAGTATCCCATGCTTTTCTTCAGGAGATCGTCATGATTTTTTTTGATGAAGTCCCGAATCGGCTTGTAGATCTTCCCGTCTCTTACTCCCGCGCCCAGAATGATGCGGTCGAACTGTCCGATGGCGGGCTTGTCCGTCTCCAAGTTGCATGTCGTGCAACCCGGCAGTTGTTCTGACAAGACGTTTACGCATTGCGCCGTTGCTCCGGTTTTTGTTGCGAACAGAACGAGTACAGCCATTATTGCTTCACCCTTATCTCGTTAGGATTTGTTGCGCGCATTCGAATGAAGATGATGGATCTGATCCTCCAGGACCGCGCTCGCTTGGCCAAGGAACCGGGTTATGAGCGCGAGCTCTTCATCCGAGTAGGAAGCGGCCAGCCTCACCATCTCCGCATGAAGCTGAAGGTATATTGTGCTGACTTCCTCTTTATTCTCGTACAGCGGGACGATGATCACCTTGCGGCGGTCTTGCGGATCAGGCTGTCGGTGAACAAAGCCGTTCTTCTCCAGCCGATCAATTAATGCGGTAACGCTCCCTGTCGTGAGCCCGGTTAGCTTCGCGAGCTCGCCTGCGGTGATCGGGCCTCGCTCGTGCAGGATATCGATGGATAAGAAGTCGTTATTGTATAACCCGAGAGCGGTCGCGACGCTTTGCTGATAGAGCACCGTTCGGGTTCCCAGGCCTCGCATGCGCAACGTGAAGTTCTCCTGCAGTTCCGTTGGTTGTAGCTGTCGATCGCTTGACAAAGGGCAGTCCTCCTCTTAGGATGTATAATATCTTGACCATCAAGATTCTTTATGAACAATATACTTGATGGTGCGATATAAATCAACTTCCTATCGGAGGCAAGCAAAGATGGCAAAGGGAAATAAGATGGGCATCATACTTGGAGGATTGCTGTTAGCCATTCTAATGGCATCGATGGATAATACCATCGTCGCAACGGCAATTGGCACAATCGTTGGGGATTTGGGTGGATTCGACAAATTAATGTGGGTCACTTCGGCGTATATGGTTGCGGAGATGGCCGGCATGCCTATATTCGGCAAATTATCGGATATGTATGGACGCAAGCGATTCTTTGTCTTTGGCATGATTATATTTATGATCGGATCTGCTTTATGCGGGACGGCAGAAACAATCGTGCAGCTAAGCATCTATCGCGCGATCCAAGGGATCGGCGGCGGCGCGTTGATGCCGATCGCCTTCACGATCATGTTCGACGTGGTACCTGCAGACAAGCGCGGCAAGATGGGCGGCCTGTTTGGCGCCGTATTCGGTCTCTCCAGCATTTTCGGACCGCTTATAGGCGCGTATCTGACGGATTACATCCACTGGTCGTGGATCTTCTACATCAACTTGCCGATTGGGCTCGTTGCCTTCGTCTTGATCGCGTTCTTCTACAAAGAGTCCATTGAGCATTCCAAGCAGAAAATCGACTATCTCGGCGCGATGACGCTTGTCGCTTCGATCGTTAGTCTCATGTTCGCGCTTGAACTTGGCGGCAAGGAATATGCTTGGGACTCCGGAATGATCATCGGGTTATTCGCGTTGTTCGCCTTACTCTTCCTTGCCTTTGTTTATATCGAACGGCGAGTGGAAGAACCGATCATCACCTTCGGAATGTTTAAGAACCGTCTCTATTCAACAAGTAATGTTATGGCAATATTCAGCGGAGCGGCGTTTATTACGGCATCCATCTATATTCCGGTATTTATTCAAGGCGTTCTCGGCGGATCGGCGACGAATTCGGGGCTTGTCCTGCTTCCGATGATGCTCGGCTCGGTCGTGACGGCAGCGGGCGGAGGGGCATTACTGGCGAAGCTCAAGTATCGCTCCATCATGATTCCGACGACAACGCTGCTGGTTATCGGCATAGCGCTATTAACCACGCTGACGACCGATACTTCGCGCTTCATGGTCACGATCTTCATGATTCTGGTCGGACTGGGGATCGGTTCTTCATTCTCGGTGCTGAGCAATGCGGCCATACACGGCTTCACCGCGCGGCAACGCGGTTCCGCGAGCTCGACGCTTAACTTCAATCGGGAGTTGGGCATGACGCTAGGAATTACGGTCTTCGGCATTATTCAGAGCCATGTCTTCTTGAATAGATTAACGGCCGCATTCAGCGGCGGGCAACAGACGGAAGGAATTGATCTAAGCGATCCGAGCAATATACTGACCCCGCAGACGCGGGATTATATCCCTGTGCCCGTTCTGGAGAAAATTACGGAAGCGTTAACCTCCTCGCTCGTTCAGACCTTCGCGTGGGCGAGCATCCCGGCGGTCATCGCGCTTGCGGCAGCTTTCTTCATGAGCAGCGAGAAGTTCGATCCGGCCTCCGAGATGGAGATTAATCGAAACAGTTAGAAGAGCTTTCCCCGCTCACAAGCTTCGCCCGATCAAGGTGCCCACTTGTTTGGCCATGGCTTGGGGCGGGTAAGGCATCCCGTTGCGTATCCACCATTCGATGACGCCGACATAGGCGGTTCCGGCGTATTGCAGCATCACGTCGTCGTTTAAATCCGTATTGCGGTCGCTGTCGCGGTCGATCTCGCACTTGAAGCCTTCCATGAATGCCACCAGAAGCCGGGCGCGGAACGCTTCCGGGGCTCCCTTGCTCGCCAGCATGGTGGAGAAGAACAAATAATTTTTCTCGAAAAATTCGAAGTAAGGCACAAGCGCCTCCGTCCACTCCAACTGGCAAGCCCATTCATCCAGCTCGCACATCTCGCGAAGAAGCGTCTCGATGAGTTGATCCAGCAGATCGTATTTGTCCTGATAATGAAGGTAGATGGTGCCGCGGTTGACGTTGGCCCGGTCGGCGATCTCCTGAATGGTAATGTCATCGAAGTTCTTCTCCGTCATCAATTCGATGACGGCTTTTTTTAATGCTTCTTGGGTCTTGAGGATTCGCCGATCCACTTTCGCCATCTTGCTGTGCACCTCATTCCCCTTTTTTAGATAATCAACAATTTGGCGCGGTTTGTTGAGATATGAACGAATTGCGATTTTTTAACCATTGAACGCGAGGCACTTGCCTTTATAATAATGGACATGAGTTGATTAAACAATTGTTTTTGTTTATCGGCGAATGGAATCCAGGAGGTCATGTTATGATTAACGCTGCCGCAAGCGCCGTATTCGGCGCGGAAGGTCCGTTCCAACGAACCGTCATCGAGCGCCGGGAACTTCAGCCGCGCGATGTTCTTATCGAGATTAAGTACGCCGGCATCTGCCACTCCGATATTCATACCGCCCGCGGCGAGTGGGGACCTATCGAGTATCCCCTCGTTCCGGGGCACGAGATCGCCGGCATTGTCGCCCGGGTCGGTTCGGAGGTGTCCAAGTATGCCGCAGGCGATCGGGTCGGCGTCGGCTGCATGGTCGACTCTTGCGGGGAGTGCGCGCATTGTCGTCAGGGAGAGGAGCAGTACTGCCTGAATGGGATGACCGGCACGTATGGGGCGATCGATCGTTACGGGCAGTACACGCAGGGAGGATACTCCACGCATATCGTCGTAACGGAGGACTTCGTCGTTCGCATTCCCGACGGTCTCGAGCTTGACGTCGCCGCGCCGCTCCTGTGCGCCGGCATCACCACGTATTCGCCGCTGCGCCATTGGGGAGCCGCACCGGGCAAGAAGGTGGCCGTCATCGGACTTGGCGGGCTCGGCCATATGGCCGTCAAGCTCGCTCATGCGATGGGGGCCGAGGTGACGGTGTTGTCGCAGACGCTGAAGAAGCGGGAAGACGGCTTGAAGCTTGGCGCGGACCATTATTATGCGACAAGCGATCCGGAGACGTTCAAGAAGCTGGCGGGATCGTTCGATCTCATCGTGAACACGGTGAGCGCGAAGCTCGACATGGGCGCCTACTTGTCGCTGCTGGCGCTTGACGGAACGCTTGTCAATGTCGGCGCGCCGCCGGAGCCGTTGTCCGTCAACGTCTTCTCGCTGATCGGGCATCGCCGGTCGTTCGCCGGCTCGATGATCGGCGGCATACGCGAGACGCAGGAGATGCTCGACTTCTGCGCGGAGCACGGCATCGCTCCCGAGATCGAGCTGATCTCCGCCGATCGGATCGATGAAGCCTGGGAGCGCGTGCTTGCGTCGGATGTCCGCTATCGCTTCGTGATCGATATCGCCACAATGGCCAACGGTTAACGATACACGACCACGATACACAGAATAGGAGAGTCGTTTGATCATGACCCAACCCAACAGTCATCATCGCCAACGAGTGATCAGACAGGCATTGCTGCTCGGTTTATTCTCGACGCTGGGGCCTTTTACGATCGATATGTATTTGCCGGCATTCCCGGAGATCGTCAAGCAGTTCGATTCGACAGCTTCGCTTGTGCAATTCAGTCTTACCGCTTGCCTGCTTGGACTTGGCATCGGCCAGCTTGTCATGGGGTCGCTGAGCGACGTCCACGGCAGACGGAACCCGCTGCTGATCGCCATGATCGCTTATGTTATCTCTTCGCTCGCCTGCGCGTTCTCGCCGACGATCGGGCTTCTGATCGTCTTCCGGTTCGTGCAGGGATTCGCCGCATCGGCGGGCATCGTCATCTCGCGGGCAATTGCGCGCGATCTGTACAGCGGCAGCGAATTGACGAAGTTCTTCTCGCTGCTGTTGCTGGTCGGCAATCTGGGACCGCTCGCGGCGCCGGTGGCCGGCAGCGGCGTCCTCTCGTTCACGAGCTGGATCGGCGTCTTCATCTCGCTGACCCTGCTGGGAACGTACTTGTGGGCGATGACCAAGTGGCGGCTGCCGGAGACGCTGCCCTCCGATCGTCGCAAGCCCGCTAACTTCGCGGAGCAGCTCCGCAATTACGGATCGCTGCTGCGGGACCGCCAATTCGTCGGCTACATGCTGGCACAGGGAATTATGATGGCCGGGGTATTCGCATATGTATCGGGAACCCCGTTCATCTATCAGAACATCTACGGGGCGACGCCGACGGTGTTCGCTTTGCTGTTCGGCTCGAACGGCATCAGCCTCATCATCGGCTCCCAGATCGTCGGCCGAATGGCGCACCGCGTCTCCGAGCAGGCCTTCCTGCGGCTCGGCCTCTGGCTGGCCTTGTCGGCCAGCGTCGCCGTCCTGACGGTCGCGATCGTCCACGGACCGCTGTTCGCGCTGGTCATTCCCCTGTTCGTCTTCGTCGCTTCCATCGGCATGACGTCCACGGCGGCCTTCCCCCTGGCGATGGAGAGCCAGGCCCGGAATGCGGGCAGCGCAGCCGCACTGCTCGGTGTCGTTCCCTTCCTGCTGGGAGCGGTCGTCGCTCCGCTTGTCGGCATCGCAGGGGAAGACACGGCCGTTCCGCTGGGCGTTATTATTCTGGCAACGAGCACGGCCGCCATGCTCGCGAATGTCCTGCTGGTGAGAAGGGGACCGCGCATTGCCGCTCCTTTAAAGGAGCCGGTTCGGTCGCCGCTCCATTAAATTCGGATGCAAGAGGCAAATCATCTACGCGCTCACGAGTTATGTGTTCAGAACATACAAAGGATGGTAAAATAAAGGGAAGGATGCCAAAGGGGGGGCTAGAGATGTTATGGTCTGAAGTGAGAAATCTTTTTCCTGATCAATTTGTATTGATGGAAGAATTGAAATCTCATTACGAAGACAATAAGCTCCATGTGGAAGAAGTAGCGGTCATTAAACCCATTCCTGATCCAAAAGCGGCATGGAAGGAATTGTTTT
This sequence comes from Cohnella fermenti, assembly GCF_004801405.1. Classification (GTDB taxonomy): domain Bacteria; phylum Bacillota; class Bacilli; order Paenibacillales; family Paenibacillaceae; genus Cohnella; species Cohnella fermenti. The sequence continues at coordinate 216,800 of NZ_SSOB01000005.1, read as the reverse complement.
CCGCAAAAAATGAACGCTTTGTTTACCATACCTCGAAAGAAAACATCGTCGTGGAAGTGCGGGACAAGCCTATGATCAGGAGAGCGTCAAAGCATGGATCTTGATTATGTCGGTGGACTGCTTTTTTCCAGCATCACTATTATGCATCGCGGCAAAACCATGATCATCCCTAATGTGGTTATTGATACAGGAGCGGCTGAATCTATCCTTTCGATTGATGCTGTGGAGGAATTGTTCAACGACTACGAGCCTGAGGACCAGCTTCGCTTTATGACGGGAATCGGGGGAAGGGAGGCCTCTGTTCGCAGGAAGATCGATCTGGTGAAGTTTCATTCATTCCAAATGCAGGATAGGCAAGCACGGAGAAGGTTCTACTCGTGTTTGCCTATTTCTTTTATCCCCATCGTAGAATCGCTCCAATAATGATGGCACCGCTCATTGTCTTCGCCCCGGAATTCCCCTAGCATAATAGCGGAATGGACCGCATGGTCGAGGGAGGACATAGCCAAAATGACGAATGGACTGCGTTATCCGAGCGATTGCCGCGCGATTATCGACGTGACGAAGCCGCCGTACAATGTGGACAACACCGGAACGAACGACTGCACCGCACAATTGAGGCGAATCGTGAATGACGCGCTTGGCGCCTACGAGCGGAACTTCTACGAGACGAAGCTCAAGCTGGAGGGGATGGACGATCCGAACGCCCTCGTCAGCTTCGAGATTCGCAAGGTGGACGGGAGGGCGAACGTGATTTTCCCGGAGACGCTTCCGGACTCGCGAATCGTTTATTTTCCCAACGGAACGTATCTGGTCAGCGACACGATCTCCTATGCGCAGGAGGAGTTCCGCAACTTCCTGTTCGGCCTGCGCCATCTGGAGATGAACGGCCAGCTCCGATTCGCGGGCGAGAGCCGGGACGGGGTCGTTATCAAGCTGAAGGATAACTGCCCGGGCTTCGAGTTCGGCAACGATCGTCCCGTCATCAGCTTCATGCAAGGGGAAGCGTCCAATATCGCGATGACGAACATGCTGGAGAATATGACGAATGACATCGGCAGCGGCAATCCGGGGGCAACGGGTGTCGTCTTCTTCGCCAACAATACCGGAGCTGTCCGCGATGTTCGCATCGTCTCCAGCGATCCCGAGTACCGGGGGAACACGGGCTTCGCCGTCGTTCACGACAAAGTGTCGGCGTGCTACTTGAAGAACCTGGAGGTGACGGGGTTCCGCTACGGGGTCAAGGTGACTCCCCAGACCCATTTTACGGTGTTCGAGCATATCCGGCTCAGCCGTCAACTGCGCTGCGGCTTCTTCGTCGGCAACACGATCGTCTCCATCCGCGATCTGCAGAGCGACAACTGGGTTCCCGCACTCCGCTTGCAAGGAGTGACTGCGTTCGTTGCCTTGGTCGACGGGGATCTGAGAGGCGGGAATCCGCTGGATTCCGCCGTCCGTTACGAGTTCGGGCAACTCCTGCTGCGCAATGTCCGTTCGGAGGGCTACGAGTTCGCGGCGGCGGGGATAAAGGATTATGTCGCTGAGTATGGCTCGCACGGGCCCAAGACGCTGTTCTCCGGTATCGACGCCCGCACTCTGGCGCTGTCGGTGGAGGAGACGCCGGAGACGGCATGGGACGATCCCGAGGAATGGGTCAGCGTGAACGAGTACGGCGCTGTCGGCGATGGTCTTCACGACGATACGGCTGCGATCCAGCTCGCACTGAACTCCGGCCGCTCGACGGTATATTTTCAACCGGGACGGTACTTGATCGATGGGCAGATCCGGGTGCCGGCGACGGTTAATCGGATCAACTTCATGTATGGCGACCTCGCGGCCGGCAGCCGTCTGACCACGATGCGGGGCGGCATCTTCGTAGTGGATGAGGAAGCGGACACGCCGCTTGTGATCGAGGATCTGTTCGCCTGGGAGAAGCTGTACGGCTTCATGACGCTGATCGATCATGCCAGCCGGAGAACGCTCATCTTAAGCGACGTGCATGTGCAGGCGGCATCTCTCTACTTCAATTCAGTCACCGGCGGCAAAATATTCATCGAGAACACGGGGTGCACCATAGGCGGAGTTCCGGGGGCGGGGGTTCGCCAGGAGAAGCTGCCTTGGGAGGAGAAGTTCCCGTATTCGCGCGAGACTCCTTGCTTCCACTTCATCGGCCAAGAGGTCTATTGCCGGCAGCTCAATCCGGAGCGCTCGCTGCGCGAGGTCGTGAACGACGGCGGCCGCCTGTGGGTGCTCGGGTTCAAGACGGAGGAGGAAGGCACGGCGTTCGCGACCTATAACGGCGGCTCTACGGAGGTGCTCGGCGGCACGTTCTGCATCGGGCTGGACAAGCCTTATCCGCTGGTGCTGAACGACAACTCCAACGTGTCGGTATTCGCTTCGACCTGCCTCTATTCCCCGTTGCAACGCTTCCCTCTCGCGGTCAGGGAGATCCGGCAGGGGGACGTTCGGGAGCTTCGCGGCGAGGACCTGCCGATTCGGTTTATGCATTCGTACACGATTCCTCTGTACGTAGGGCGTTCGGGTGAGGTCGGCCACGCTGTCTGATGGTCCCCCCCCTCCCCCTGTTCCTTTTCGCAAATGGGTGCCTTGTCCCTTCTGGTCAGTATCCTAATTACTGGAAAAAATGACCTGAACAGCAGGGATAAGGCGCCCTTGTGGGGAAGGCCAGATGGCGCATGTCATGTGACAGCATTCTTACATGAAGATCCGGTCCCCTGCCAGGCAGGGGCTATTGGGCGTGCAACGAGAAAGAGGCGCATCGGGATGAGGATGGCAACGGACGGCATTCGGACGGTGCATTGCCTTCCTCCGATTCAGCAATAGAAGTCACCGAGATACAGCACTGGAGGAGGCGCCGGTTCAAACCTTTAAGATTTCATTAAGATTCCTGCGGAGGAGCACTGAAGAGCGTTATGATACAATAGTCTCAAACTTAATTCGTGGTTGCTATACATATATTTTTGTCGAGAGTGGGAATCCGGATGGGATTTGGGGATATCCAACGAGAGCATCGGAAGCCAAGCAAGCAGTCCAACACAAGCACAAGCGAAACAGCCAACGCCAATCCGGTCGGCGGCGCATTCGATCTGTCGCGCAATCCCGCCATGGTTCGGCCGGAGCAGGTCATGCAGTTGCAGCGCCAGATCGGCAATCGCGCTGTAGGCGCCTTGTTGCGTGGAGGTGCGTCGAATGTCGCCCAGAGAGCAACAGCGGGCACGACGGCGACGATTCAACGATATAAAGAAGCGCCGCAGCCTGATCTGCCCAGCCCGGAGGTGGATTCCAGGATTCTGGACTGGGACTCCGGCGACGACTCGGATGGGATGGAAGGAATCCCGATTGCACCGGAGCTTGCGTCGGAGTCGAAGGCGGAGAGGGATCGCGAGCGAGCGGAGAAAATGAAAGAGCTGAGAGAGAGATTGAGAGCGCAAGAGAAAGAAAAGAAAGATAAAATCAGAAGGGAAGCCGAAGAAAAACGGAAAAAGCGAAACGATGAAAACGTGGATTTTATGGGGAAATTGGGATTAAAGAACAAGGACTATCTACTCAAGAGAGCGACAGAGATGGCGAGCAAGAAGAAGCCTGCGGAGAAGCGGGAGTAGGCGCGCGTTGACGGGGCGAACCGGGAGCGGAAACTGTCGATGGATGCGGCTAGATGCCGAATGGCGTTAGATGCCGAGTATTACGCGATGACGAATTTTATGTGAAAAATCACATTGGCGCTGACCCATACCGGGGACTTTGCCCGATTTTATGCGAAAAATCACATTTATGGAGAAAATTCCGGCCCGAGGTGCTGGATGTATGCTAAAAATCACATAAAACGCCTCGATTCACCCAAATCCGCGCCGACGAATGTGAAAATTCATATAAAATCGCAATAGTCATCGGAAATTAGGTCGGGCCAGAGGAGAAAGAACCGACGAGGAGCGGGGGAACGCTTCCTGACGGTTCTTTGTGCTTTACGCCCCTGTGGCCGCGCCTACAACCCCAGCAACCGCTCGAACACGGGCAGCAGCGCGTCGCTCATGCGCCGGTAGCCGAGGTCGGAGGGGTGGACGGAGTCGGCGGAGCATTCCTCGTAATCGTCCCCCAGCAGGTCCTTTCCGCTCTGGAAGTGCACGTTAGCGTCCCCGGCGAGGCGGAACCGCTCGACGATGTTGCGCTGGAGCGCCAATCTTCGCTCCCGCTCGCGGCGCAGCTCGGGATCGAATGCCTCCTTGGCCATCCGAATCTGCGAGAGTACGAGAATCGGCACCTCCGGCCAAGCTTGCCGGTAGGTTCGGATAAACGCTGGCAGCGTCTCCACCAGGCTCTCGAAGCTGAGCACATTGCCTTCGTAATCGAGCACGAGCAAGCCCGGATGGTCGATCTCGGCGGCCAGCAGCGCAAGCTCCTTCTCGCCCCGCGCATTGCCCGAGAACGCCAGGCTGACGAACTCGAGCGGGATGCGGCGGCTCAGCATGTTCGGGTAAGCCATTCCGGGCCGCGAAGCCGCCGCGCCGTGGACGATCGACGTGCCATAGATTATTACCTTCCTGCTGTCCGCGAAGGCAGGGAACCGATGAAGCTCGGCGGAGGGAGCGACCCCGATCGCGATATCTTTAACGCCTTGATACAGCGGCAGGTACAAGGTGATGTCCTTCATGCCGTCTCCCTTGTTCTCGAACAGCAGCGACTCGTAGGCCGACGCTTCGGGATCGAACCGGCTCGTCGATACATAGCGCTGCTCTCCCGGCCCTCCCAAGTAACAATCGACCCCGCACTGCACCGCAGGCGTCATCGTATAGGCGCCGGACGGACCGGCCAGCTCGACCCGGACGGCCAGCTTCGGCGAATCGGTTCGCAGCCGGATCTGCACTCCCGTCGGGAAGTTCGCCAGCCGGTCCACCTCCGGCCTAAGCGGATAAGCCGGGCGAACGGGCAGGCGCCGATACGCTCCGTCTTGTCGGAACCAGGGCAGCCCCGTCAGCGCGAGCGGCTTCTCCCCTGGAGACACCCAGCGCCAGTCTGCGCCGATGGCCGAATCCGTGCCGAGCGCGCGATCAAGCTTGCGATTCTCGTATTTGCTTCCTGACATGAGCAGGCACCTTCCATTATGAGAGATGGCGATCACCCCTCATTCTAGGAGACGGGCGCAGCCCCCGGCAAGGAACGCAGCTACGTTTATTGGAGCGATTCTACGATGGCGAGCCCGAGGCGGAAGCGGCGTAGGAAGTCGTCAGCCACAGCTTCGGCTTCTCCTTGACGTAGACGGAAGGCGTGAAGCCGGTCGTCTTCTTGAACACCTTGTTGAAGTAGGACTGCTCGCAGAAGCCCAACAGGTCGGAGATCTCTCCGATCGACATATGGGAGCCGGTCAGCAGATCGCATGCGGCGGAGACGCGGATCTGCTGCATGTAAGCGGAGATCGTCTGCCCCGTCGTCTTGCGGAAAATATGGCTGACATAATTAGGCGTACGATTGACGTGAGAGGCGAGTTCGGCGATAGGGATCACTCTCCGATAGTTGCGCAGAATGTAATCCTGCAACTGGACAACAAGATCGTAAGCTTTGTCCGGCAGCGCGGACATATCGGCCTCCTCCTGCAGAATCGCCAGCAGCTCGAGCGCCGCGCTGTGGCACAGCGCGCCGCAGCAGGGCGACTTGCGCAGCCAATGCTGGGTCAGCAGGGAGAAGCGCCGCCGGGCATAATCGAAGCCGGACACGGAGGCGGTGCGCGGCTTGTGGTCCTGCAGCAAGGGCAGCTTCTCGCCGTCGCCCTCATAACGGAAGTGCGCCACGTACATCGTGAATGCCTCTTCGCCGCAATTGACGGCGCTTCTTGTTGAGCCTTCGGGCACGTACAGCATATCGCCCTTCGTCAGGCGATGGACCGTCTCCTCGATCGTATATTCCATCGTTCCGGATACGACAAGCAGCAGGATGCGATTGGCTGTCGCGGAGCGCGGCACTTGCCAGCCCTTCTCGCACCGCTCGTAATAAATGGCGATCGGTTCGATCACGCGTATCTTCTCCTTCCGAGAACTCCAACTTTCTATTCGCTTCGTATACCTGTCAGTATACATCGATCGTAGAATAACTCCAATAGTTGTGGGATGACTCATCGTATTCGCAGAAGATTTTTCTTATGATGAAGTGGAATTATTCAATTCGAGGCAGAGAGATTGCGGAGGCGAAGAGATGGCGAACAAGCTGAACGTATGGAGAGCGAAGGCTCGCGTGGGCGTCATGACGGTGGGGCACGAGCCGTATTGGGAGCAGTTCCCGGGGCTGCGCGAGGAGCTGGAGGGGTATGGCAAGAGATTCGAAGAGATGCTGCGCAAGTACGATGTGGAGGTCGTCTCGGCCGGGTTCGTCGATTCCGTCGACAAGGCGTTCGAGGCAACCGAATATTTGAAGAAGCAGGACATCGACCTGCTGTTCAGCTTCCTGAGCACGTATGTCACTTCGTCGACGGCGGCGACGCCGATTCTGAACCTGGGAGTGCCCACCGTGCTTGTAGCGCTGCAGCCGCGCGACCGGCTCGACTACCAGCGCACGACGACGTACATGCAGCTGGCTAACGACAACATCTGCTCGCTGCCGGAGATCGCCGGCGTGCTTGTCCGGGCAGGACGGCCTTCGGCGGGCATGATCGTCGGCACGCTGGACGGAGACGAGCGGGCGCAGCGGGAGCTGGAGAGCTGGTGCCAGGCCGCGAATGCGCGCCGCGCGTTCAAGTATGCACGGATCGGTTATCTCGGCCACACGTATGAAGGCATGTACGACATGAACTCCGATCCGACGGCGTTCACGGCTTCGTTCGGCTCGCACGTGCAGATGCTCGAGATGTGCGACTTGGCCAAGCGTGTGCATGAAGCGAGCCCGGCGGCGATCAAGAGCAAGCTGGAGGAGATCGCGGCCATGTTCACAATCGCCGACCCGTTCATCGACCCCGTGACGCGTCCGATCAAGCAGGAGCACCTCGATTGGTCGGCGCGCGTCGCGGTCGGGCTGGACCGGCTGATCGAGGACTTCGGGCTGACGGGGCTCGCTTATTATTACAAGGGACTGGACGACAACGAATACGAGCGGATCGGCTCCAACATGGTGCTCGGCAACTCGCTGTTGACCGGCAAGGGCATTCCGCTCGCCGGCGAAGCCGACCTGAAGACGTGCGCCGCGATGCTGATCATGGACCGGCTCGGAGCAGGCGGCTCGTTCGCCGAGCTGCACCCGTGCGACTTCGTCGACAACATCGTGCTGGTCGGCCACGACGGGCCGCATAACATCCGCATCAGCGACGGCCGCCCGATCATCCGCGGGCTCGACCTGTTCCACGGCAAGCGCGGCTCCGGCATCGGCGTCGAATTCAGCATCAAGAGCGGACCGGTCACGCTGCTCGGCATCTCGCAGACGGCCGACGGCAAGTACAAGATGATCGCCGCGGAAGGCGAGTCGATCAAGGGCGAGATTCCGCAGACGGGCAACACGAACACGCGCTGCAGGTTCGACATCAGCGTTGCCGAGTTCGTCGAGCGCTGGTGCGCGGCAGGGCCGACGCATCACTTCGCGCTCGGCATCGGTCACGTGAACGGCAAGATCAAACGCGTCGCCGACATGCTCGGCATTCCGCTGCAGACGATCTGATCGAAGCGAGCCGCCGCTTCCGTCGTTCGTTATCCCTAAGCGTGATGGGCGTCACGGCAGGCCCCGCGGCCTGCCGCTAGTATTGACGTAGACCATCAGAGGAGGAGATAACGTGAGCGGAATCGAGATCGACATTCGCCGGGTGTCGATGGGGCGGGACGTCGTGTTTATCGTGACCGGCGGAACTGCCCATCTGGGTGCGGCCGCCGTCGCTTGCGGCGAGGACGGGCGCATCGTTCACGCGAGCGCCTGGAAGCTGCCCGGCCATCGCGAGGAGGAGCTTGCCGCCGAGCTTGCGGCGATGGCTGCGCTGTCGCTCGGACGCACGGTCGCCGTCCTCGCCGGCATTCATCTCGATCGGCCGACCCGGCTCGAGATCGAAGAAGCGGTGGCGGCGGCGCGAAGCCGGATGCGACAGGCGCTTGACGAGTTTAGCTGTTAAGCGCCTATATACCCCTGCCCCGTATACGCCGCCGCACCGTCCGATATTGCCGCTATCCCTTTTCGCAAATGGGTGCCTTATCCCTTCCAGTCAGTTTGTTAAATTATGGAAAATTTCCGAGAGGCCTGAACAGAAGGGATAAGGCACCCTTCTAGGACATGCCGGATGGTACTCTGGGAGGGGGGAGTGCCCCTCTATTCGTTGCTCATTCGCTCATTCGAGCCCGAGAGACTTCTCCTTCAGCCGCTTGCGGGTGTTCCAGTCGAAGCGCCTTGCTTGGCTCCAGAAGTTATACTCGCCCGTGTAGTAGCCCTCGCGGTCCACACTTAGCTTCCTGCGCGCGATCATCTTGACATAGCCGATGACCCGGCTGAAGGTAGCGAGATCGTCGCTGCCGCAGACCGGGCAGTTGTCCACATTCTTGCCGTCTTCCGCCGCGAGCTGCTGTCCGCATGACAGGCAGCTCGTCAGCGTCGGCGTCAGCGTAATGTACTGGATCGGCTTGGCGAATATTTTCCTCAAATAATCGGCCAGCCGCTCCGGCGGAAGCTTGCTCTCCACAAAATGATGCAAAATGCTGCCGGAAGTCGCATAGGCTTGGAATTCGGCGCTGTTCTCGACCTGGCGCAGAAAGTCGTCTTCGCTGAAGGGCAGCATGCAGCCCGACGTTAAGTATACATTTTCCCCCGTTCCCTGTACGTAGATGTCGCGACCCCGGCTTGCCGCCCACTTCACGTCGTGCCGCGCGAGCTTGATGGCCGCATTCTCCCCCGGCGCGTATTCGATCCCGCAGGCGACGCGGTCCCGAACGATAAATTCGTTGATCGTATCCGTCATGAACTGCATAATCCGATGCGCCAGCCGCCGACCCGCCTCGTCGTTCATGCCGCCGGGATAGCCGCTGTTGACGAGCCCTTCATGCATGCCGGCGACGCCGAACACGTTGAAGTAGTTGGACAAGTCCTTGTTCAAGGCGAAGAAGGTCGGATACAGCTCCTTGTTCCGCTCGATCCAGTTCCGCTTGGCCATGTGGCCTTCCTGCATCATGTTCAGCAGTTCCTCGAGCCTGGCGAACAGCAGCGTCTCGTCGCGGCCGCATTCCATCAGCACCCGATTCATATTCAGGTTCAGCACCTGCACCGCGCCGGTCGAGCCGGTCGAACTGCCGAAGATGCCGCTGCCGACCCGCGACAGCACGGTCAGATCGATCTGCAGCCGGCAGCACAAGCTGCGGCTTGCCTCCGGATCGCGCGGCTTCAGGTACGGGTTCAGCCGGCGATAATGCTCATTCCGGAACGGCTCCGTCCGGAAGTTCTCGAAGTACACGCCGCCCCATTGGTACATCCCGTCGAGCAGCTCCAGGAACAAGCGGTCTTCATAGTCGAAGTCGTCGCCGATCGGCACGGTCAGCAGCGGGAAGGTGAACGGAATGCCGGTGCCGGTTCCCTGCTTCATCACTTCGATGACGGCCCGGTTGATGCGGTCGAAGTATCCGGACGGAATGTCCCGGTAGCGGAAGCCGAGCGGGACGCCTCCGATGACGACGCATTCGTCCTTGATCTCGTCGGACGGCTTGCCGAATTCGAGCGTAATGTTGGTGAACGCCGACTGGGAGCCGCCGCGCAGAGGCATGTTCATCTCCCAGATCAGGCTCTGGAACAACTGCTTCAGGTCGTCCTCCGAGAAGCGGCGGCCGTGCAGCGTCTCTTCGACATACAGATAGGACGCCGAGATCGTCGTCATCTGCGACAGCATGACCGCTCCGGACACTTGCTGGGACATGAGCACCACGATGTTGCTGAAGTGCCGCAGCAGCGTCTCGAGCTTGCGCGTCGGCTTCGAGATCATCATGTTCTTGGCCAGCGTGGGAATGCCGTTCGCGGCGATATCCTTGCAGGCCACGCTCAGGCAATAGGGGCTAAGCTGCTTGTCGTGGATGTACACGACACCGTCGCGGTACAGCTCGGTCAATCTTTGCGGCAGAATCTGCTCCAGCAGGAACCGCTCTTCGGCGTGATTGGTCAGGTTGTGCCTGAGCAGCGGCAGCGAATAGACGAAGTTGCTGTTCTCGCGCTTCAGGTAGTCGGCCTGCTTCGTCTCGGATGACGAGGTGAATGTGCGGATAATATCGTCGGTATGGCGAAACATGGGAATTCCTCCGTTCCAGGTTAAGAGTGGAGCAACGGTTCAAGCGATCTAGACGGTTCAGACGGTACAGACGATTCGGGCGACACAGGCACTTCCGGCGGGAAAAAAGGGTTCAGGAAGCAGGGGACGGAGCTGCCGTGTCGGCGGTTCATGGTATCGACGAAGACGCGGATCTGTTCGAAGTATTCGTCGCTCAGCAGCGGGTAGCGTACCGTCCGCACTTGGCTGAGCTTGCTGTTGTGACGGATAACGGCCTCCACCGACTCGAGAAGATCCCGGCGACGGCGCTCCGACGGAACGATGCCGATGATGGCCTCGTAGATGTCGCGATCCTCCTGCGGATCGAGTTGGTGGAAGGGCAGCTTCATATCGATAAGGGCGCCGTCGAGCAGCCCGTTGTCGAGCAGCCGTCGCAGCTTCCGAGGGTAGGAGCCGTTGGTCAGAACGACGACGGGTCCGTCGAAGCGTTCCCGCGCCCGGCGCAGGAAATCTTCGATCTCGGCCAGCCCGTTCATCAGGAACTCCCCGCCGCTCAGCAGCAGCGCGTCGAACAGGCCGCACCCGTCGCTCAGCCGCTCGATGACCTGAGCCGCCGACAACTGCCGGCCGTCCGGCTTGGCCGCGATCAATTCATCGTAGTTGTGGCAGCCCAGGCAGCGCATATTGCAGCCGCTCCAACTGTGAATCAGCAAGCTGACATGTCCGGGCAGATCGTCGAACGTGCGAACGAAGCGCGGGTAGAAGGCAAGCATATGAACCTCCCGTTCACTATATTTAGTTTACAAGAAGAATGATAAACCCAATATATAGTGTGTGTGAAGTGACGGGCATCACAGGCGGCTTATTTTCTTTGCATCGTTTTCTCAGCCGCGCTACTCTTCGATCATCTCCTGGTTGCTCGCTCCCGGCGGGACGATCGGATAGACGTTCTCCTCCTCGGCAACATCGAATTCCAGCACGGCGGGCCCGGCCGTCTGCAGCGCCGAGCGGATGACGGCTTGCGCTTCGTCCAAGGTGCGGGCATGATACCCTTGGGCGCCGAACGAGCGGGCCAATGCGGCGAAGTCGGGCGAGCTGATCCGCACGGAGGAATAGCGGCGACCGAGAAAAAGCTGCTGCCACTGCCTGACCATGCCCAGGTATCCGTTGCGGAGAATGGCGACTTTGACATTGGCTCCGAGGTCGACGGCGGTCATCAGCTCCTGCATGTTCATCTGGAAGCTCCCGTCCCCGCTGACGCAGACGACTTGCCTGTCGGGGAAGGCGACGGCCGCCCCGATCGCCGCGGGCAAGCCGTAGCCCATCGTGCCGAGGCCGCCGGACGTCAGCAGCGAACGCGGCGCAGAGAAGGCGTAATGATGCGCCGTCCAGATCTGATGCTGGCCGACGTCGGTGGCGACGATCGCGTCTCCCGCGGTCGCCTCGTCGAGCAGGCGGATGACCTCCTGCGGCGTCAGCCGCTTGCCCGGCGGCTGTTCCGCGCCCGGCGCGAAGCTTGGCGCGCGGCCGGACCATGACGCGAGCTTGCTGTGCCAGGGCTCGTCCACGCGCAGCGTCAGCCGGGCGGCGAGGCCGCGCAAGGCATCCTCGACCGAGCCGCAGATCGCGAGGTCGACCTTGACGTTCTTGTTCAGCTCGGCCTCGTCGATGTCGATCTGGATTTTGCAGGAATGCGGCGAGAACGATTGGCGGCTGCCCGTCACCCGGTCGCTGAAGCGCATGCCGAGGCACACGAGCGCGTCGGCGGCGAACACGGCCCGGTTCGCCCGGGCGGTGCCGTGCATGCCGACCATCCCGAGATGCAGCGGGTGGCGGGAAGGGAACGCGCCGATCCCCATCAGCGTCGAGACGACGGGAAGGCGGCAGCGCTCCGCCAAGCTCCGCAGCAGCGACGGGGCCTTGCCCGCGAGACAGCCGCCGCCGATCAGCAGCACCGGCCGCTCCGCGCGGTTCAGCCGCTCCGCCGCGGCGTCGAGCACGGAGTCTGCGATGGGTCGGCTCGGACGGTAGCCGCGCATCCGGAGCGGGCCGCGGCGCAGCGAGTCGCGCCCGGCAGGGAGCGCGGCCGTCATGACGTCTTTGGGCAGGTCGATCAGCACCGGCCCGGGACGGCCCGTCGTCGCCAGATGGAACGCCTCCCGAACGATGCGCGGCAGCTCCGCGACGTCTCTGACGATGTAATTGTGCTTGGTGATCGGCATCGTCATTCCATAGATGTCGACCTCCTGGAAGCTGTCGAGGCCGATCATCCCGGTCGCCACCTGGCCGGTCAGCACGATGAGCGGCACGGAATCCATATAGGCGGTGGCGATGCCGGTCACCGCGTTCGTCGCTCCGGGACCGCTCGTCACGAGTGCCGCCCCCGGCCGGCCGGTCGCCCGGGCATAGCCGTCCGCCGCATGGACGGCTGCCTGCTCATGCCGGACGAGCACGTGCCGGATGCGCTCGCAGTCGAACAGCGCATCGTACACCGGCAGTACGGCGCCTCCCGGATAGCCGAACAACGTGTCCACCTCATGCTCCAGCAGCAATTCAACAAGCGCTTGGGCTCCATTCATGAACCGATTCCTCCTTCGCTGAATTGCGGTGTCGGGACATAGCTCCCATCCTAGCAGATAAACGGAAGCGTCCGGGTGACGGGCGTCACAATGAGCCCGGTCCGATTGTGTTAAAGTGAAGCTGCATACTGGAGGATACTGAAGGCAAGGTTGTGAGTTGGCATGGAGCGAAGATGGACGGTCTCTCGATATACCCGCATGGCAAGCACGGAAGATCGGGGGGCGATGCTCTGCAACAGCCTGACCGGAGCGATCGCGTCCCTCTCGCCGAAGGAGGCGCGGGAAGCGCGCGGGCTGCTGAACCAAGGAAGGGTTGCGGAGGCGAACGCAGGATTGGCGGCCGAGCTGGCCGAAGCCGGATTCTTGACGCCGGCGGGCGCGGACGAACAGGTGCAGGCGCAGCGGCTGCACGAGGCGCTGAAGGCGGCGAAGTCGCAGCACTTGGTCATCATGCCGACGGAAGCCTGCAACTTCCGCTGCACCTATTGCTACCAGACGTTCCCCCGCGGCGCGATGAGCCGGGAGACGCTCGACGGCCTCGGCGCGTACGTCCGGCGGATGGCACCCGGGATCGAGCATCTGTCGGTCAGTTGGTTCGGCGGGGAGCCGCTGCTTGCGGCAGGCGCGATCGAGGAGCTGTCCCTCAGCTTTATGGACAGTTGCGCGCGAGGCGGAGCGGGCTATTCGGCGGATATGTCCACCAACGGGTATTGGCTGACGAGGGAACGAATGAAGCGGTTGCTGGATTGCGGCATTCGCCGGTACATGGTGACGCTGGACGGGAAGTCCGCGGTTCACGATCGGAGGAGGAAGCTGCGCGCGGGCGGGCCGACCTACGCGACGATTGTCGCCAATCTGCATGGGCTGCGCGCTCTAAGCGATCCTTTCGAGATCGATTTGCGGGTTAACTTCGACGAGGATATTGTCGGCGTCGTGCCGGAATTGCTGGAGGAACTGGCGGCCCTGTTCGGCGGAGACGACCGGTTCCGGCTGCTCGTCAGGCCGGTCGGCCGCTGGGGCGGCCCGGGCGACGAGCGGATTCCCGTCTGCGACCGGACGGCGGCCGACCGGCATCTGTGGGAGCTGACGGGCCGCGGCATCGGCTGCGGGCTCGCGATGAGCGAGACGATCGCGGACGCGCTTATGCCGTCCGGCTCGGTGTGGCTACGCCGCCAAGTCGAACTCGCTTGTCGTCGGCTCGGACGGTCGGCTGTACAAGTGCTCGATCGCGCTCGACGACGAGGCGAATCGGGTCGGCCGGCTGTTCCCGGACGGGAGCGTGCAGCTCGACAGGGACAAGATTGCGCTCTGGACCGACTCGGGAGAAGAACGGGACTCCGTGTGCCGCTCCTGCTTTTTCCGTCCGGCCTGCCAGGGCAATCATTGTCCGCTGTACCGGATTCGCACGGGACAACGCCCTTGCCCGCATGAGAAGAGGCAGCTCAAGCGGGTGCTCGGCCTGCTGTGGAGGCAGGAACAACGCCGCGAAGGAGGTGAATGGCCACATGAAGCTCATTAGACCTGCCGTATCCGGGGCGCAGCCGCACCCATCCGGCAAAATTCTAAAATCGGTGCCCGGCAATTTGAACTGAGGCATCGCACCGGAAGAGCGCGGGTTCCGCCCCCCCCATTCGAGCTCTACAAGAGCAATGAAGGCGGCCGGAACCCCTCGACTCCACCGAACTCATCGAACCCGCCGAACTCATCAAATCCATCAAATCCATCAAATCCATCGAATCCATCGAATCCATCGAACCTATTCACCCTCCCAACTCACCGAACCTACTGAATCCGCCAAACTCACCGAACTCATCAAACTTATCGCCCCAACCAACTCACCGAACCTATCGAACTCATCAATCTCATTGAACCCATCGAATCCGCCACCCCCATCGACCCCACCGAACCCGCTGGAGGCAGGAATTTATGTGAAAAACCACATTCGCGCAGCACGAAAACGGGTCGTTTGGGCGATTATATGCGAAAAATCACATTCATAGAGACATTCCCGGCTCGAGTTATCGTATATATGCGAAATATCACATAAAACGGCTCAAATTCCCCTAATCCACGCCGACGAATGTGAAAAATGATATAAAATCGCAAAAGTCATCAGGCCTGATGAGCGAATAGCACCTCGCATACCCTCCGCAGCCCAATCCGCCACCCAATCCGCCACCCAAAAAACGGTCAGAGCAAGCTCCCCGCGAGCTTCCCTGACCGTTTTTCTGCGGAAGCGTATGTCATCCAGGCCGAATGTATAGATTTCGGGAGCGCCGCCGCGCGGTCGTTGCGTGCCGCGAAGCCCAGACGACGACTTATGCGCAGCAGCGCGCGATCGAGGTCCGTTCGCTGGAGAACGCGACGCTGACCGTGCTGCCGCCCCTTGACGGCCCGAAGCCGCCTGCGGGCTTCGCGATGCTCGATCTGCACAGCGAAGAACCGCTGCCGTGGACGTTCGACGGCTCCGCTTGCCGGGCGGAAGGCGCAACCGGCGACGTTCTTGTTCTCTGGTGAGCGGCTGCATGGTGACCGACTGCATGGTGACCGACTGCATGGTGACCGACTGCATGATAACCGGCTACATCTTGATCGAACCGCTGGAGATGCCTTCGACGAAGTTGCGCATCAGCAGCGAGAACAGCAGCAGCAGCGGGACGGCGGCGATCAGATAGGCGGCCATCATGCCGCCGTAATCGCTGAGACCGTAGTTGCCGGCGGCCGCTTCGAACGAGACGAGCGCCATCGTGACGGTCTGATGGGCGCGGTTTAGCAGCAGCGACGGCAGCAGGTAATCGTTCCACAGGCTCGTGATGTTGATGATGGCGACGGTGGTGCAGATCGGGACGGAGAGCGGCAGCACGATGGTCGAGAAGATGCGGATATTGCCGGCGCCGTCGATGCGGGCCGCTTCGAAGATCTCGTCCGGCAGCTGTTCGAAGAACGTCTTGAGGACGAAGATGCTGAACGCCTGTCCGCCTGCGATGTAAGGAAGAATAAGCGCCAGGTAGCTGTCGCTTATGCCCAGCTTCTTGATCTGCAGATAAAGCGGGATCAGCGTCAGGAAGCCCGGAATCAGAAGCAGGCCGAACACCAGCAGGAACAGCGCGTTTTGGAGCGGGAAGCGAAGCTTGGAGAACGCGTAGGCGCTCATCGCGGAGAAGGCGACGATGGCGACGATGCTGGCCGCGATGATGACGGACGTATGGTAGAGCGATCCGCCGATTTTCTCCCAGGCAACGCCATAATTGCTCCATTGCAGCGTCTGGGGGAAATTCAGCGTACTGGAGGCGAATTCGAGCGGAGTCTTGACGGAATTCTCAACAATAAAATAAATGGGCAGCAGGTTGAACACGAGCAGCAGCAGCAGCAACAATTGCCCCGCTCCTGGCCGGCGGAGAGCGCGCATCGGTTGGACCTCCCGTCCTCAGGATTCGGATTTGATCAGCTTCATGTTGATCAGGGTCAGCAGCAAGATGATGACAAACATGACAAGCGCGATCGACATGCCGTACCCGAACTCGCCGTTGACGGTCGAGACGTTGTACATATGCAGGATCGGCACATAGGTGGAATAGCCGGGACCGCCGTTCGTCATGATGAGCGGAGGGATGATGTTCTGCAGGCTGCCGATCAGCGTCAGGATGACGATCAGCCGCAGTTGCGGATAGGAAGAAGGAATGTCGATCCGCCATACGCGCTTCCAGCCCGTCGCTCCTTCCAGCCTGGCGGCCTCCAGCACCTCGGAGGAGATGCTCTGCAGACCGGAGTAGAAGATGAGCAGATTAAAGGCGCTGATCCACGGGAAGCCCATCAGGATGATCGAATACAGCGCGATATTCGGATCGCCGAGCCAGAGCTGCTGCAAGGAATCGAGCCCGATCAGCTTCAGCAACTGGTTGATGGCGCCGTCTCCCTGGTACAGGAACCGCCACAGCAGGATGGTGACGATGCCGGGAATGACGATCGGCACGACGAAGAGTGTCCGGTAGACGTATTGCGCCCGTTCGCGTCTTAAGTGGAAAATCAGCTCTGCGACGAGGAACGGAGGGACGACGGCCAGCACGATCGACAGGACGACCCAGATCAAGGCGTTGATCGTGGATTGCCGCAGCACTTCGTCGCCAACAAGCCGCACGAAGTTGTCCAGGCCGATATAATGCGGCGCATTGAAGCCGTCCCAATCGGTGAAGGCGCCGATCAGAGCCTGATAGACCGGATAATACATAAACCAGATCAGGAAAATAAACGTCGGCAGGATAAAAGCGTATCCGGTCAGCGCGGTTTTGAGCTTTGTTTTGCCTGTCATGCGGCACCTTTCCTCTCATGGGCGCTCGGGCGATAGAAAAAGGGAGCGCGTGCAAGCGGCGGCTCCCTTTTTCCTGTGATCCACCCAGCGCCTTAATAGGTTCCCAGATCGACGCTGTTTTTGGATTGATATTCCTTGATCGCCGCGTCCAGCTCTTTTTGCACCTCGGAGGTGGCTTTGGCGAGATCGATATTGCCGCTCAGGTAGAGGCCGAAGATGCGCTGCATATTTTTGGTCATATTGGGCGAGGAACCGCCGACGCCGAGCGCCTTCAATTCATTGGATGCCTGGTTCGCGAGCTCGGTCATGCTCTCCGCAGGCTTCGTGTCCGGCCAGGTCGGCACGAAGGTGCCGTGCTCGTTGACGATGCGTTCGACGTTCGCCGGCGTGCCGACGAATTGCAGCCAGTCGATGACGGCGGCTTGTTTGCCTTCTTCCTTCATGGTGGAGTCGGCCTGCTTGGTCGCGACGGCGAACTGGAAGGCCGCGTTGGGACCGCCGACCGCGCCGGAGACGTCGGTGCCGGTTGTGTAAGGGGTGTCCGACTGCGTCAGCACCGGGAAGTTGAACGAGCCAAGCTCGAAGTTCACGTTGGCGTCCTTGGCGTTCTCCGGAAGCCAACTGCCGTCATAGAAAATCGCGGTTTTCCCGGCCAGGAAGTCGTTGCGCGCGTTGCTGCCGACGACGCCGGGGTCGGACGACAAGTAATCCTGCTTCCAGTTGTCGGTCAATTGCTTAAACAGCGGCCACCACCCCATAAAGCGCTCGTCGGAGGTGTTCAGCAAGCCCTTGTCGATGGCGACGCTCTGATCCAGCGAGGAGACGCCGGGGCTCTGGTCGTAGCCGGCGATCTGCTCGAACTCCCCGGCGTAGAAGTCGGACAGGAAGTGGCGCTGGAACCAGTCGTAATCCGGCGCCTGCGACATGGCCGTTATGCCGGCGTCCTTCAGCTTCTTGGTCGTCTCGATCAGCTCCGCCCAACTGCCCGGGGGCGCGGAGATGCCCGCTTGCGCGAACAGATCCTTGTTGTAGAAGAACGCGGTCGCCACATAATCGCCGTTGATGTTGTAGCTCTTGCCGTCCGGGGACTTCGTC
This sequence comes from Cohnella fermenti, assembly GCF_004801405.1. GTDB lineage: Bacteria > Bacillota > Bacilli > Paenibacillales > Paenibacillaceae > Cohnella > Cohnella fermenti. The sequence goes on along the minus strand of NZ_SSOB01000005.1, from coordinate 198,595 downwards.
TCGCTCACGACCGTGGCATTCATCGCCTCGCCCCAGGTTGCCTTGCCGGGAATATACGGGTTCGGTTGATTGAAGTAAGGCGTCAAGTCCTCCGCGATGCCCTTGGGGAACGTATTGTTCAGATCGGCCCATTGGCCCCAGAATACGTCGAACAATTCGCCGGCTGCAGCCTTGACTCGAACGGTTTGGGTATAGTCCTTGAATTCTTCGTCGACGAATTCAATCTTGATGCCCGGGTGGGCCGCCTCGTACTCGTCGGCGACATCCTGCAGCGCCGTCTGTTGCTTCAGACCGGCAATATTTTTGGCGTTGGGCGTGTACGACTGTGCATACATCGTGATCGTGCCTGTCCAATTGCCGGCCGCGCCAGCCGCGCTTCCTTCCGTGCCGCTGGCGGCTCCGCTCGATGCCGGCGCCGGCGAAGCGGAATTGCCTCCCGTGGCGTTGTTGCCGCCGCATGCGCTAAGCAAGAGAACCAGTGCGGCCAGAGCCGCAGAGCTTCTGACGCCGTTGTTCGTCACCATGGCCATCCCCCTCAACAAAGATTATTTGAAAGCGTAATCATTTCTGTATTCATCTTAGTTCAGGCCGGATACGCACGATAGTGGGGGAGATTTTACTTTCGGATGAATTTCTTTACCTTGCCGCCGCCTTGTCGCCGCCTTGCCGCCCGCCGCTAGCTGTGCCGCTTCTTGTACTCGCTGGGGGAATACGAGGTGTGCTCTTTGAAGACGCGATAGAAGTGCTTGAGATCGGCATACCCGATCAGCTCGCTGATCTCCTGAAGACTGTGCTCGCTCTGCTCGATCAGCTTCTTGGCCCGCTCCATGCGGCATTCTTTGAGGAAGACGACAAAATTCCGCCCCGTCTCGTACTTGAAGCGACGGCTGAAGTAGCTCGCATTCATGCCGAAGCGATCGGCGACCGATTGCAGGCTGACGCCGTCGGCCAGCGACTCCGAGACGAACTGCTGGACCCGCTGCAGCAGCGGAGCGTCCGGTGCGCTTCGCTGCTGCCCGATCGCATCGGCTTCCTCGCCGTTGCCGTGCAGCAACTGTTCCAGGGACAGCTCGCTCTGCTCCGCCGGCTCCCGGTCGTCCTGCCCGGAACGGAAGTGCCTGTAGTAGAGCTTCTCGGCCAGGGGCGCGGCTCTGAGCGATTGCTGCAGGGCGTCCAGCCGCGCCCGTTCGCTGCGTTCCTGGTCGATCGTCTGCGCGACCTTGTCCAGCGTCTGCAGCAGCTCGCCGCGGTCGAGCGGCTTGGTGATGAACGCCGCAACGCCGCAGCCGATCGCCTGCTTGGCCAGTTGGAATTCCTGATAGGCCGTCAGCAGAATCCGATGGATATGCGGCGCCTCCGCCGCAATCCGCTCGCAGCATTCGATGCCGGTAAGCCCCGGCATCCGATAATCGAGAATGACGAGGTCGGGCTGCAGCCGAACGATCTCCCGCATCGCGGCATCGCCGTCCTCGGCATCGCCGACGAGCTCCCACTGCGGCGCGAAGCGTTGCAATATTTTGCGGATGCCTTGACGGATCGAGGCTTCGTCATCCGCGATGATAACCCGATACATAGCGTTCGACCTCGCTTTCGCTGACGATAAGGGGCAGCAGCAGGACAACCTCCGTCCCGCCGCCGGGACGGCTGTCGATGCGCATCGAATAAGGAGGACCGAAGTACAGTTGGATGCGGGCCGCTACATTGACCAGCCCGATGCTGCCGCCGTCGTGCTGCGGCTTAAGGATCTCCGCGCCGATCCGGCGTCGCAGCTCCATCAGGCGGTCCGCCGTGATGCCGAGGCCGTCGTCCGCGACGAGCACCTTGACGGCGCCGCTCTCCGCCGTGATGCTGACGTTCAGCTTGCCTTTGCCCGGCTTCATCTCGAGCCCGTGATAGAACGCATTCTCGACGAGCGGCTGCACGAGCAGCTTGGGGATATAGCCCGTCAGCAGCGCTTCTTCGACATGGAGCGCGATATCGAAGCGTCCGCCGTAGCGGTTCTCCTGGATAAAGAAATAATTTATCAAGTAGCTCTTCTCATCCTGCAGCGTAATAAAATCGCCGCCGGGTCGAAGCGACGATCGGACGAGCTTGCCGAGCGCCGTGATCATGTCGACGGTGCCGTCGGCTTCGTCGAGCTCCGCTCTCATCTTGATGGTCTCCAGCGTGTTAAATAGAAAGTGCGGATTGATCTGCGATTTGAGCGCCTGCAGCTCGCTCTCCTTGCGTATAATCTCCGCCTGGTACAGATGGCGGATCGTCTCGTCGAGCCGTCGGCTCATGCGGATGAAGCTGCGGATAAGCTGTCCGAGCTCGTTGCGCGGCGGATTGTCGTATTCGATCTCGAAGTCCTCGCGCTCGACCCGCTTGATCAGCGAGATCAGCCTGTAGATCGGCTTGGTCATGCGGTAGGAGATGCCGGCGGATACGACGAGAGCGATGGCGATGCAGACGGTGCCGATCAGCAGCATGGAGTTGCGGACCGAAGCGATGCCCGATACGATTCGCGACACGGGAACGTACCCGATGACCGTCCACCCCATCTTGCCCACAGGGTGCTGCACGACGATCGTTTTCTTGTTGTCCAGCGAGATCGTCTGCGGGCCGGAGCTGTCGGCGTCCAGACCGGCGACGGAGGACAGCAGCTCGGGCTTCACCGGATCGTCGGCGTACACGATCTGCCCGTCTTGGTCGATGACGAAGAAGGAGCCGTTCTTCTCTTTGTTGACGCGGCTCATGATGCGTTCGATATCCTCCAGCGTAAAGTCGACCTGGAAGTAGCCGGCGGTTCTCAGCAAGGTGGAGGAGTAATAAATTTTGCGAACGAGGGAAAAAACCTGCAGCGGCTCTCCGTCCTGCACAAGCTGGTTCGCTTCGGGCCGATGCAGGCTCAGGGCGGCGACAAGCGCGTCGGAATCGTTAAAGGCGGCGTACCAGGGCATTTGTTCGACAGCAAGACCGGGCAGCAGGTAGCCAAGACTGTAGATGCGTCTTGTTCCTTCGCCCGGCTTGCTGAAGTAAGTGATATTTTCAATGCTGCCGCGCTGCGATTGCCAGAAGCTGAAGTTCTGCTCCAGCGTCTGCTTGATATCGGCGTCCGACAGCTCCTCGGCGGCCGCGCCTGATGTCAGCATGTCCTGCAGCTCGCGATTGTAGTAAGGCATCAGCGTGAATTGCTCCAGCTCGCGGATGTACATCTCGATATTCGACGAGGTGCTTACGGCCACTTGCTGTACGAAATCGCTTACTTTCTGCTCCATGGCCTGGCTGTAGAGGCGGTAAGCGCCCAGACCGAGCACGGACATGGGGAGCACAATGAAGATGACATACGTCAGGACCAGCTTCTGCTTAAACGCCAATATTCTCTTCAATGCGCTCCCCGTCCTTCCGTCTTCCCCGGGCTGCGGCGTCGCCGCAGGCTCGGTATTAAGCAGTATGTTACCGGGGAATCGTCCAAATCTCAATAGGAGCCAGCAGTCCGTACGGCAGCAGGTCGTAGGCCTCCGCCGGCGGAGGCCCTTCGAGCGGCGAACGCTTCCAGGCGCCCGGCCAGGCCGTATTGCGCAGCTTGGCGGCATCGAGATGCGGCCCGAGCAGGTTGCGGAAGGTGCCGCTTAACCGGCATTCGACCGTGTGGACGCCGCCCGGACGCACGAGAGGGGTCAGCTCCAGCTCGTCTCCCCGCTCCACGCCGAGCAGGCCGGCTGTCCGTCCGTCCACCAGCACGGAGAGAACCGCGCCGCTCCAGGACGGCGCCGAGAGAACGACGCGGCCGGCCTGCTCCGGCAGCTTGAACGTATGGCGGTAGCGAACCGCGTCGGAATAGAAGGGATAGCCCTGATCGCGCCACGCGCCCGGCCCGAGCGGACGGTTCGCCGCCAGGCTCCAGCCTCCCGCCGGATGGGGCGCGACCGCGAATTGCCCGAACAGATAGACCGGCTCAAGCTCCATCAGGATCGAGAACGGCCGCCCCTCCAGCCGGATCGTATTGCGCCCCGGCCGCAGCGTCCGGGTAATATCGACGGCGCCCATGTGACGGTCCAGACGCGAGCTGCCGGAGACCGCCTCTGCCGGCACGCCGTTGACGGCGATCCGGTAGCATTCGGGCCGCTCCAGCTCCAAGCGCACGGCGCCGATTCCGTCCCGATCCTCCACGTGGAAGTGATAGTCGGCGACAATTCCGCTGCGTTCGTCGAAGGCATCGTTGCGGTCCAGCAGCCGCCGCTTGAACTGGATGGCATTGTCCCACGGATTGTTGTCGAAGCCGTGATGCTCGAAGGCGAAGCGGGCCGCATGCACCGTGTGCAGCCCGAGATAGCGCTTGGTGCCGGCCTGCAGGTCGCAGTGCAGGATCGGAAGGACGTTGTCGCGCTCCGGCACAATGTCGGGCGCGGACAACTCGACCCGCACGCGCCGCTCTGCGGCCGGCCGGCGCGCGAGCGGCTGCGGAGCGCATCCCGCTGCGCCCGCGGCCGTCGATTCGGATCGGCCGTCTCCGGCTGCCGCCGCACCGGCGATGTCCGGTCCGGTTCCGCCGCCCGCCGTCTCGTCTTCCCAGACGCGCAGCAGCAAGGAGCCCGAGGCGTTCAGCGACAGCCCGAGCGTCAGTTGGCCGTCGCCGTCCTGCGCCGTGCCGAGCTCCGTGACCCCGCCGTCCATCGGGTTCCACAGCTCGGCCCGCAGGCCGCGCAGCGTCGCCGTGCCGTCGAAGCGAGTGCTCCGGGAATTGGCGATGAAGTAGCAGACGGAGCCGTCGTCCCATTCGCGCCGCAGATGCGCGATCCCGCTCGGCGGCTCCGGCTCCTCGCCGGCAAGGCGGAGGCGCGGCTTCAAGCAGGCGGACAACTGCGCAAGCAGCGCCGCCGTATGCTCCGCCGCATGCCAGCCGGGATGGCGGGCCAGCTCGGCCGCCTCTTCGCTGCGCGCGCCGTCCACCCGCGTCGGCGCCGGACCCGCAGCCAGGACAATGCCTCCGCCTTCCAGGAAGCGGCGCAGCAGGCCGACGGTCGCGGCCTTCATGTGCGTCATCGCCGCCGGGACGATGACGATCCCGTAGCGGCCTTGACCGACGCACAGCCGGGATTCCTCGACGAGAGCGTGCCGCTCCATGATGTATTCGTCGCACAGATCGTAGTCCCATTGCCGGTCGGACAGCGTCTGCACGAGCTCCAGCATGTCGGCGATGCCTTGCCGGTACGCCGGATCGCCGTCGACATCCTCGGCCGTGATCACGAAGCTGGAGGTGGTCGGGTTCAGCAGGGCGATGCGGTTGACCGTTCGCCCTTGGGACAGCGCATACGACAGACGGCCGTAATAGTCGTTCATCTGCGTATACTCGTCCCACCAGGGCTGGCGCCAGTCGAACGATTGGGGGTGGTCCCGCTTCCGCGCGCCGACGATGGTGCCGTAGGTCAGATGCTGATTGAGAAAGTTAATGCCGTGCACATACAGCCAGTCGCCGATCCGCTTGTAATCCTCGAACACGGAGTCCCAGCCGCCGGCGCCGTACGCCTCGCACAGCACCCGCTCCTTGCCGAACTGGTTGGAGGCGCTGTGCGCTTCGCGGACGATCAGCAGCGCCGCGGGATCGTTGTACGCGCCCTGGGCGCGCTGCGCTTCCTGCGGCGGCGCGAACCCCGCGCCGCCGGCGTTGCCGTCGGAACGGAGCAGCTTCGTCTCCAGCAAGTCGATGGCCGGCCAATGCATGTACTCGTACAACGACATGACGGCCGGGGACGTACGGTGGAACGGGTGCGGCCATTGATGCTCGATATAGTGCCCCGTGTAGGCGAGGCCGTGCGCTTCGCACCATTCGGAGATCGGACGCACCGAGTTGTTCACCCACAGCTCGCGGATCGTCTCGAAGTAATCGAACCGAACCTTGGGCGGATCGACGGCGGTCCCCGCCTCGCCCGCCATTGCCGCATCGCGGAACAGGAACGGCAAATAATCGCGCAGGTCGTAGCCGTTGCGGCGCTCGAACTCGCCCGCGAACCAGAAGCTGAACGGCAGCGGCGAGCCGTGCTCGAACAGATTGCCCGGCGAGATCTCCGGCTCGTCGGTGAACAGCGCCGGGACGAGCGAGCCGAACCGGTCACCGAAGCGTTCGCGATACGGCTCGTGCGTAACGGCGAGGAAGCGCGCCGTCACCTCCGGCCGCAGCAGGTCCGTGTAGGCGAAGCCGCCGAGCCAATTGTTCGTCATCGGCGTTCCGAGCTCGAACACCCAGAAGCGCTCGCCGTGCTCCTGCCATTGCGGCAGCGGCAGCAGCGTGACGTCGCGGACGATCTCCCAGGCCGGCGTCCGGCCCGGCTTCTCCCGCACCGCAAACGCCTTGATCGGATGTCCGGGACGGTTCAGCATCGGCGACGAGTTCTCCAGCATCCGCGTCAGCTCGTCGGTTCCATAATCGCGGAACAGCACGGAGTTCGCGAGACAGTCGGGCAGCTCCGAGGGCACATGGCCGCCGGCGAATCCGGAGGGATAGGAATTCTCGTCGTAAATATACAGCTTCAGGCCGAGTCGGGACGCTTCCTCCAGCGCGTCGCCCCAGCGTTCGAACCACGTCTCCGACAGGTACTCGGTCACCAGGCCGGGACGGGGGTGGACGAAGGCGCCGCCGAAGCCGTGCGAGGCGAGCTCGCGCAGTTGGAAGCGAATCGCTTCGGGCTCCATATCGTCGTTCCACACCCATAGCGGGGCGGGGCGATAGATGGCGGCGGGATCGGCGAAGCCGGTGCGGTGCTTGTCGGCAAGCCTTGCAGGAATAAGCATGAAGACACAACCTCCTTGTCGATGTTCCAGCTCAGTTTAATCGGCGGCTTCGCGCTTGTCTTTGCAGCGGCGACGGGAATGAGGTGCACTTTTGCCAGGGGATGCCTTATAATTTGCCTATAATGCCGGGAAGGAGCTGTGCCGATGCAAACGAGCGAGAGAGTCCGGTCGATCGAGCTGGCGTCGATTCGGCCGATCGTTCACTTCGCCGAGCGCGCCGTTCCGGAACCGGGCTTCGTCTGGGGGCATCGCGTCATCCCGGACTGCCAATTGCTGTACGTACTGTTCGGGCGGGCCGAGCTGGCGCTCGGTCCGAAGCGCTATTCGCTGTCTCCGGGCGACTGCGCGTTCTACGGAAGCGGCAGTCCGCATCGCATCGAGACGGCTGCGAACGAGTCGACGGGGCTGTACAGCATTCACTTCGATTGGACGGGCGGGGCGCCCGTCTCCGTGCATCCTGCGCCGGCCATTCGCCCGTGCGTCGGCGCGCAGCGGGAGGCGCCGCCGGTCGAATACCGGATCGCCGCCGGCCGCGGAGGTTCGCCGATCGCGCTGGCGGATGTGCTGCACGCCCCCGAGCTCGAGCCGCTGTTCCGGCCGATCATCGACGAGTACCGGGAGCAGCGCCTCGGCTGCGAAGCTGCGATGCGCGGTTATATGGCCGCGCTGCTGGTCGCGCTCGTGCGTCGGCAGCTGCACGAGCGGCCCGGCCCGTCCGCCCGGCGAGTCGCGCCCGCGCTGGACGCGATCGCCCGCGAGCCGGGGCGCAGCTGGTCGAGCCGGGAGCTGGCGCAGTTGTGCGGCTATCATCCCACCTACTTCGCCGAGATCTTCCGAGAAGCGACGGGGCTAAGCCCCAAGGGATACACCATGCGGGAGCGCATCGCCAGCGCCAAGCGGCTGCTGCTGACCGGAGAGCGGATCACCGAGATCGCGGCGGCGCTTGGCTACGCCGACGTGCATTACTTCTCGCGAAGCTTCCGGGAGGCGACCGGACTGTCGCCGTCGGAATTCCGCTTGCGTCCCGAACCTCAGGAATAGCGCAAGGGGGAATTCGCTTCGCGCGTGTCGAAGTAGCAAGTTGTCGAAGTAGCAAGGACAGGAACGAATTCGGCGGAACTGCGCCGAAGAATAGGAATGAGGGTAAGGAGACAAACACCGATGATTCGCATCATGCTCATAGACGACGAAGAAGATGCGCTGGACTTGCTCGGCATCTTGCTCGAACAGATGGACGATATCGAAGTGGCTGGCCGGTACTTGAGTCCGGTCCAGGCTCTGGAAGCTATCGGAAGCACTCCCGTCGATGCGGTGTTCCTGGATATCCAGATGCCGGGAATGCTCGGCATGGAGGCGGCCAGACGGATTCGCGGCGCGCTGCCCCGCATTCCCATCATCTTCACGACGGCTTATGCGGAATATGCGGTGGAGGCCTTCGAGATTCAGTCCACGGATTATCTGCTCAAGCCGTTTAAGCCGGAGCGGCTGTATGCCGCGGTGGAGCGCATTCGGCAATCGCTCTCTCTTTACGCCGGGCAACCGCCGGATGCGAACGAGGGCGATTCTCCCATCGTCCAGTGCCTGGGCGGGTTCCATATTCAAGCGCCGGAAGGGGAAGCCGGCGGCGTTGCCTGGAGAACGAAGAAGGAGAAGGAGCTGTGCGCCTACCTGCTTCATCAGGCGGGCAAGCCCGTCGGCACTGCGGAGATCGTGGAAGCGCTATGGCCGATGCACGATCTGGACAAGGCCAAGTCGTATCTCTACACCTGCTTGTCCTACTTGAGGAGAACGCTGTCGGAGCATCGCATCCCCATCGCCGTCGAGAAGGTCGGTCAGGGCTACGTTGCGCAAGCGGAGGAGGCGGCCATCGACGCAGTCGTGTTCGAGCGGCTGCTGAGCGGCATATTGTCGGGAAGGCGGCTGGACGGCCGCCTGTACGAGCGCTTGAATCTTCTCTATCAAGGGGATTACCTGGATGGCTGCGATTACCGCTGGGCGACGGCGAGGCAGCTCAAGATCAAGTCCTCGTACGTCCAAGCTCTTCGAACGGGGCACTCGCAGTTCCGCAGCCAGGGCAATCTTTCGCTTGCGGCGGACAGCCTGCAGCGAGTGCTGGCCCTTGTTCCCGAATCGGAGCCGGACGGGCGCGAATTGATTCGCCTGCACGTTGATGCTGGCAATCGGAAGGAAGCGCTCCGCGTCTGCCGGCAGCTCGAAGAAGCGGTCCGGATGCAGCTCGGGGCGGAATTGGAGGAGATGACGTTGGCGCTCATTCGACAGGTCCAAGGGAAGGCGCGGCGGCAGAGCACGTGAGGAGAAAAACAGCGGCGGCGCTTATCACGCTGATGTTGCTCGTTGTCACATACGGTCTGCTGTTCGCTTACTTCAACGTGCAGAAGGGATCGATGCCCAAAGCGGCGGAAGGCGTTCTCGACCTGAGCGGCTGGCGCTTCCAGGAGGACGGAACGATCCGGCTGGACGGGGAATGGGAGCTGTACCCGGGCAAGCTGCTGGGCGAGCGGGAGCCTGTTCCGCTTCCCTCCGAAGCCGTCCTCGTTCAAGTGCCCGGTTCCTGGGCGGCGCAAGGGATCGACACGCTTGGCGCGTCGACGTACCGGCTGCGGATTCGGCTGGGCGAGGCGGACGGCGTCTTCGGGCTCAAGACCGCAGCGATTCAGTTGGCCAATCGGCTTATCGTCAACGGCCAAGTCGTCGGGGAGAGCGGGAATCCGGCCGACAAGGCGAACTATTCGGCGCTTAACAAGCCTTACGTCAGCTACTTCGAGCTGCAGCCGGGCTGGAACGAGATCCGGATTCAAGTGGCGAACTACGACTTCAAGGCCGGCAGCGGCATTCTCCAATCGATCGTGTTCGGGCAAGCCGGCCAGGTCGCCGCCGTGCGCGAACGGGCGCTCGCGCACGACTGGGTCGCCTTGACCGCTTTTCTGATCATGGGCTTGTACTTTGTCGGCTTGTACACGCAGCGGCGGAACGATCCGTCCCACGTCGTCTTCGGCGCGGCTTGCATCTTCATTGCGCTGTACACGAGCGTCAGCGGAGAACGGGTGCTGCTCACCGCGATCGGTCCGCTTCCGTTCTGGCTCTATTATCGCCTTCAGATTATTTCCGTCTTCGGCGTGGGGCTCGGCTTCCTTCTGTACGTATATACGGCATTCCGTCCTTATTGCTTCCGCTGGCTTGTCCGGGGCGGGCTGGCGGCGGGACTCGCGTTCCTCGCGCTCAATATCGGCTTCGCCTCGCTGCTTACCGCAGAGCCGTGGCGTCAGCTCTCTTCCATCTATGTGACCGTCTCGCTGCTCTATGCCACTTATGTGTTCGTCCTGACGGCGCTGCATCGGATCGCGGGAAGCGCGTACCTGGCCATAGCCGCCCTTGCGCTGAACGCGCTGACGATGAACCAGAACTTGAACGTGTACTTCGGCATGCCGATCTATTCCCTGCCGCCGGTCGAGCCGTTCCTCGTTCTTCTTATGCTCGCGCTGCTGATGTCGTTGCGCTTCTCGAACGCCTTCCGCAAAATCGAGGACCTGTCGGAGCAGCTTCTGCAGGCGGACAAGATGAAGGACGACTTCCTCGCGCGCACCTCGCACGAGTTCAAGACGCCGCTTCACGGCATCATGAATATCTCCCGTTCCATGCTTGACGATCTCGCTTCGCCGCCGACGGCCGAGCAGCGGGAGAAGCTTGAACTCGTCTCGGACATCTCCAGACGGCTCTCCCGGCTTGTGTACGACATTCTGGACCTGTCCAAGCTGAAGCAAGGGCAATTGAGCCTGACGCCGGTGCCGGTCGACGTTCATGCCGTGGCGGAGATGCAAGTCCGGTTCTATTCGTACTTGTCCACGGAGAAGCGGCTTCAACTGGTCAACGGCATTCCCGCGGAGCTTCCGCTGGCGCTGGCGGACGAGAGCCGCCTCAGTCAGATCATCGGCAATCTGCTGGACAATGCCGTCAAGCATACGGAGCAGGGAAGCGTCGTCGTGACGGGGACGAGCCGCGACGGCTGGCTGGAGATCTCGGTGCAGGATACGGGCAAAGGGATCGAGGAGCGCGATCTTCCCTATATTTTCGAACCGTTCAAGTCGCTTGAAGGCTCGCAAGGCCAGGGCTTCGGCTTGGGCTTGTCGATCGCGAGGCAACTGGTCGAGCTTCAGGGAGGCGAGCTGTCCGCCGTCTCCGCTCCGGGCGCCGGGTCCGTGTTCACGTTTACGCTGCCGGCGGCGGAGCAAGGCGTGATGCCGGCGGCGACCCGTTCGTACGACGAGATCAGCCCGAAGGAGCCGGATTATTCCTTCGCGACGCCGCACCATGCGAATGCGAACGGCAAGCACACGATCCTCGTCGCGGACGATCAATTCGTCAACCTCAAAGTGCTGCTCGATGCGCTGCGGGGCCCCGATTACCATGTGATCGCGGTGAAGGACGGCTATGAAGCTCTCGGCGAGCTGGACCGGGCGAAGAAGGTCGATCTGGTCGTCCTCGACCTGATGATGCCGGGGATGTCGGGATTTGAAGTATGCCAGGACATCCGCAAGCGCTATTCGCTGCTGGAGCTCCCGGTGCTGATGGTGACGGCGGCCATTCAACCGCAGGACAAGGTGGCGGCCTTCCTGGCCGGGGCGAACGATTACCTGCCGAAGCCGTTCGATCTTGAGGAGCTGAGAGCGCGGATCGGCAGCTTGCTGGCGATGAAGGCTTCGCACGGGCGGGCGATCCATATGGAAGTGGCTTTTCTGCAGTCTCAGATCAAGCCGCATTTTCTATACAATGCTCTGAACAGCATCCTGGCTTCCAGCTACACGGACGTGGAGCGGGCGAGGCGAACGATCGTCGCGCTGGCCGACTACTTGAGAGGGAGCTTCCGGTTCAGCAATGCGGAGGGGAGCGTCGAATTCGCGGAAGAGTTCGGCTTGATCCATACCTATGTGGAGATTGAGCGCGCGCGGTTCCGGGACCGCATTCGCTTCGAATACGAGATTGAAGACGGTGCGCTCGGAGTCCGCATCCCGCCGTTGTCGCTCCAGCCCCTGGTGGAAAATGCGATTCGCCACGGCATCGGAGACCGTCTCGAGGGAGGAACGGTGAAGCTGTCGGCGCAGCATACGGAAGACGGGTGGCGATTCGCGATCTCCGACGATGGCGTCGGCATTCCGCCGGAGAAGGTGAAGACGCTGTTCGATCCGATTGCGGCGGACGGGCGGCAAGGCGTCGGCTTGCTGAATATCGACAAGCGGCTAAGGTACGAATACGGGCGCACGCTGACGGTGGAGAGCGAGCCGGGGACCGGAACGACCGTAACGCTATGGATTCCCGCCTCCTCCGGGTAATGGGGAATTGAAGATCAGGCTCTCGTCGATGACGACGGGGCCTGTTTTTTTATTCTTATTTGTGCGGCTCGATGCGAGAAATCGCATTCGCGGAGCCGGTTCCGGCCCGAGATGCTCCCGATATCGCCAGGCGGCCGCTGACTGACCGATTTATGTGAAAAATCACATTCGCAGCACCCGATAACGGGCAGTTTGGACGATTATATGCGAAAAACCGCATTCGTGGAGAAAAATCCGGCAGGAAATGCGGGATGTATGCTAAAAACCGCATAAAACGTCGCAATTCCCTCCAATCCCAACCAGCGAATGTGAAAAACCGCATAAAACCGGCTCGACTCGACATGGTTCGCCTTGGACCGCGTGCGTGCGGACGGTTTTTTTAAGGTTTCTTTAAGATTTCCATTTGTATACTTCTCCCAAGCAGAAGATATCCGGACAGTCGGCGGGAATGGCCGCGCTCACCGGAGGGAAAGGAACCGTATGAACCGTATGACGAGGAGAATCAGGCTGGCAAAATGGACGATGGCGATCATGGCGGTGCTGCTGGCGGCGGGAGTGCTGCTTGGGGGGCGTTGGGAAGCGATGGACGCCTCCGCAGAGACGGAGATGACGGCGGCCCAGCTCTATGAATCGCGGGCGGCGTCGGTGTTCTATCTGAAGACGTACAAGCAGGACGGGACGCTCAAGACGGTTGGCAGCGGCTTCTTGATCGGCGGCGGACAGGCTTTGACGGCAGCCCATGTCGTCAAGGACGGCGCGGCGTTCGAGGCGGTGTTCGACGACGGAACGACAATTCGCGGGCTGTCCGTCGCGAGGTCGGACGAGGAGCTCGATGTCGCGGTGCTGAACGTGTCGGCGGCGGGGCGGAAGGCGCTTGAATTGGCGGCGGACGATGCGGGCTACGGGCAGCGGACTTACGCGATGGGTTACCCGCTTAAGGAGACGAAGATCGTCACCGAAGGGATCGTCAACGCTCCCGCGGCCAAGGTCAACGGCGTCGCGCGGCTGCTGACGTCCGCGCAGATCGCGAGCGGCATGTCGGGCGGGCCGCTGTTCGACCGGTACGGCCGGGTGGCCGGAATCATCTCCGGCTCCTTCCGGACGATGGACAACATTCACCTGTGCGCTTCGGCGTCGCAAATCAGACAAGTACTGAGCATGGAGGCTGGCAAATGACGAGGAGAATCAGGAAAGTCATCGCTGCACTATTGGCTTGCGCATTAATGCTGTCCGGATGGCCGTCTGTTTCCGGCGTATCGGCGGCAACCGATTACGTGGATGTTGTGGTGCCGGGCGGCGGCAAGATTGTCAACCGGAGCGACATGACGAGCTGGAATACGAGCTTCAGCGACTTCAGCGCGAACAGCTTCCCGATGTTCAAGGGCAAGGCTGAAGGAACGTCTGTCACGACAACCAGATCGTATTCCTCTACGGGAGTCGTCTTCGAATTATTCAAGAATAACGAATTCAGTGCTAAAATCAACGTCAGTCAAAATCCGACCTTAAAACGGTTAGCTCAAGGCGGTACCGCACGGTTGCTGTTCAATTCCGGCAAATTTATTGGAGACGCGTGGACGGAAGTCAAAGTGTTCGTAAACGGCAGCGAAAAATACGGCGGAATTGCCGAAAATGGAAAAAGCGTTACATCGGGTTGGATTCCATTCGGACAGAACGATACAATCGAGATTAATCTCAACTCTCTTATCCTCTCCGGCGAATTCAACGACCTGCAACTCTACTTCGCGGACATCGACGTGCCGACCTACGCAGGCAACACGTTCACGACGGACGGTACGGTCCGCTACAACGACGACCCCGCAGTTATGAAGAACGAGCTGTTCCTCAAAGCGGGCACGTCGGCCAACCTGGCGCTCAACTTCAGCGAGCCGGTGTTCCCCTCCACGGCGGAAGACGCTTCGGACCGGATCGACGGCAAGTACAACTTCCTGCGCACGGAGCTGTTCAACAATCCGGGAGGAGACGGCTTCGATCCCTCGATTTACTATCTATCAAGCGTGGACGCCGGCTACTCGAGCTTCGCTTCCGGTGCTCTGACTCTATTGGACAACTCAAGAACGTCGTTTAACCTGAAGTACACGGCGGCGGCGAACGACAGCTCCGGCAACGCGCCGCTCGACCCGACGCGCCTGACGAAGGCATCCGACGAGGATCGCCCGACCTTGCTTCAGCGCATCAATGACGCGGGCTTCGTCGACGGGGCGGGCAATCCGCTTGCAACGTTGACCGGAATCGGCGTCGTTCCGTTCGCGGACAATGCGAACCCCGCGGGAACCTATCGCACGATCATCGATGCGCGGCCGCCGCAATATTCGGCGGTGAAGAACGGCGTGCAGCCGGACATTCTGACCGGGCTCGTGCTGAACAGAGGCAAGCAGATTCGCTTCGACGTCAACCTGAACGAGAAGGTGCTGGCCGCCAACTCGTCGACGGAGAACACGAGGCTTGCATTCGCGAACGGCATGACGGCCGAGTACGAGAGCGGCTCGAACACCGCGACCTGGACGTTCGTCGCCACGGTGCCGGACGGCAAGGACGTGGAGACGGCAACGCTGAACACGACGGCACTGGAGCACCCGGACGCTCCGGGAGACGGCAAGGCGCTCTGGGACTACGCTCACAATTACTTGACCGAGACGGTCAAGTCGATCGCCTGGGCCGACCTGTCGATCGACAACACCGCCCCCGACATCGGCTTCGGCTTCAAGAACGAGAAGGGGGTCGAGGTGCCGGCCGGACAATATGTGAGCGGCGGTTCCTTCGTCCTTCAGGCGAGCGATCCCGATCTGAACGGCCAGGCGAGCAAGGGCTTGTTCCGTCCCGGCTCCGGCTCGGGCTTGGTGTATTACTGGATCAGCCGCAGCCCGGACGATCCGTTCGCGGGCAAGGAGGACGATCGCTTCGCGGCGATCAAGCGCTACTCGTTGGCACTGAAGCAGCCTTCCGAGGACTTGTATCCGTCCGGCTATGAGGATGTCGTTCTGGGCGTTGCGGAGAATGGCGCAACCATCCCGCTTCCGCCGGAAGCGGAAGGCGGCAGCGGCTCGTGGTACTTGCACACTTGGGCGGCCGACATGACTTGGGATTCGGCGCGCCAATTGAAGCAGTACGAGAAGGGCAGCGCCCAGCGGGCGGAATACCTCGCTCAGAATCCGGACGCGACGCCGATGGAGATCGAGACGAACTTCCGGCAGAACATTCTGCCAGGGCTGGCCGAATACGACAACCTGGAGCAGTGGCCGCTGTCCGACTTCATGGAGGACGACTCCAACTGGGCGTATAGCGTAGGCGAGCTGAAGCTCGACAACGACAAGCCTTCCGTCTCGGGAGGCGATATCGCCGACAACAAGACAGACAATGTACGGGCCACGATCACGGCTTCCGACCCGACCTCTTCGATCAAGGACGGGAAGGTTCAGTATCAGTTCGTCAAGCCGGGAGAGCAGCCCGATTCGGGCGCGTGGCAGGATGCCGCGCTTAACGAGCAGGGCAAGGCCACGGTGTCGACGCTGAACGACCCGGCCATCGACAAGGGCGGCATGTACGAGCTCTACGGCAAGGCGATCGACGAAGCCGGCAACGAGACGGTTGCGAAGCTGCTCGAGGTGGACGTGCTCGTCATCTTCACGCAATTCGAGACGTATCCGGGCACGTATGCGATCAATGACGGACCGGACTTCACGATTGCGGGCGTGCCGATCGACACGATCGAATACCAATACTCGGCTTCCTCCGAGCGCCCGGATGCGGCGACCGGCTGGAAGACGTTCGAGAAGCCTGCCGCGGAAGCGACGCTGAGCGGAGAGGCGGGAGCCAAGTACGAGATATCGCCCGATCAGACCTGGAACGGCACGGTTTACGTGCACATCAAGGTGAAGCAGCAGGACATGAACCGTTATTACTATTACTTCAAGGAGTACAAGTTCGACCATTTGCCTCCGACGGTAACGTTCAGCAGCCAGGGTTATCTGTACCCGATGCCGGAGCAGTCGACGATGATTGCCGTCGAGGACTCGCTTGTCGACTTCGCAGGCGTCGCCGCGAAGAATGTGCTCTACCAATGGGTCAAGGTGACGGAAGGCGTTGAAGAGACGGCGCCGGACAAGGACTCCTCAGGCTGGAAGCAGGCGCCTTCGAGCGGCGAGATTGCGCTCTCTGTGGACGACAAGGCGGATAACGGCAATTATCGCCTGTACGTATACGCCAAGGACAGCCTGGGCAACGGCGCGATCTACAAGACGAGCAGCGTGTTCGCGACATTCCTGCTGAGCGACGAGCCTCCGGTCGGCAGCGCCGGATTAATCAAGGTGGAGGATGAAGGCGGCGGCGAATACGAAGCGATCCTGAAGCTGGAGGTCGACGTGCCGTCCCAGGTCGGCTACTTCTATTCCGTCTCCTCGAACGGAGGGACGAACTGGAGCACCTGGCGCCCCTATACGAACTATGTGGGCGTGCCGGTCGACACGGACGATGCCGACGTTCTGGCGGATCGGATCAAGGTCAAGTTCAAGGGGTATTACGGAACGAACATCAGCGAGATTTATTCGCCGAGCTTGAATTTGCAAGAAACACCGGCGTATGCGCTCGCTTCGCTGGAGAAGATCGAGCCGGTGCGGGGCGGCGAGAAGCGGTCGGCCGGAGGGCAGAACGACGGCCTCGACATTGTCTTCGACCAGACGGCGGGCAAGACGATTGAACCGACCGAAGCGAATCCGGAGATGCCGGAGACGATCGCGGCGGGAGAGCGGTACCGGATCTATCAGAACGGAAGCTACTCGTTCGCTGTCAAGGACGGGAGCAAGGAGGCCGTGGTGTTCATCGTCGTCTCGAACTTCGACGATACGGAGCCGGTCGTCCAGGTGAAGTATTCCACGATCGCCCCAACCAACGGTTCGGTCGTTGCAAGCCTGAAGTCGAGCGAGCCGATTCGCATCACCAATCTCGATACGTCGTCCAAGACGTTCAAGGAGAACGGGGAATTCACGTTCGAATACGAGGACGCGGTCGGGTTCACGGGCACGGCGACGGCGGTTGTGAGCAACATCGATACGATGCCTCCGGAGGCGGACATCGCGCTTCACTACAATGACAACGAGCTGAAGGCGCTGATCTCATCCGAATTCGGGATGATCGTCGTGGACAGCCTCGGGAACGGCTACGACTCGCAGGGCAATAGCGTCAATTATGGGGTCCTTCCAACGACGGACAACGTGCTGGCGACCAGCCGGATCGTTGCGGAGATCAAGCCGAAGGAAGGCGGAGAGCTGGATTATCAAGTGTCCGCGAACAGCGCGGGCGGGCTGGATTCGACGATTGTCATGACCGGCGGCAAGCAAGCCTCGTTCACCATTATGGATAGGGCGGGCAACACGACGGTCGTGAAGACGCCGGTGCTCCAGGCGCTGGTGACGAGTCTGCCGAAGCTGAAGAAGACGACTCTGACCCGAGTCGACGGCAACGGCAACGAGGTGTCGGCCGAGAATCTGGCCACCATCGACGGCAAGACGTATTCCAAGGGCAAGATTCGTGTCTCGTTCGAGCTGGAGGCGTCTTCGATACCGGAGAACACCATCACCATCGGCAGCGAGCCGGTCTCCTCGTTCAGGCGGGATTATGCGGACAACCAGAAGGCGACCTTGGTGCTGACGGACCGGTTGGGCAACCGGTTAAGCCAATCGTTCGTCATCGAAGGGCTCGATAACGAGGCGCCGACACTGAAGCTGAACCAATCGTCGGTCTCTGTCGCGCTGAACAAGGCCGACTTCGACTTCGCGACCGATCTGGGCGGCTATGCCGTGACGGACAACGTATCCGCTACCGAGGACATCGCCGTCCGGATCGTCGAGCAGGTGCTGGTCGGCGGCCAATACGAGGACCGGCCGCTCGACCTGTCGAAGGCAGGCAAGCATCTCGTGAAGTACATCGCGCGGGATCAGGTTGGCAACGAGAGCACGGCGACCCAGATCGTCTACGCAAGGTCGACGGACGGCATGTTCGTCACGGCGAACGGGCAACCGCTGTCCGAGGTGGAATCGGAGACGGCGATCGTAAGCAGTGCGACCGTAACCTTTAACGTCCTGAATTATAACGTCATCAAGACGAACGGCGGAACCGGCAAGGCGATCAACGAAGCGGGAACGTTCGACCTGCTGTACTATTCCGGTCTCGTGCGCGAAGGACAGATGAAGTATATCGCGACCAAGCTGACGTATAAGCAGCTTGTCGAAGGCAACTTCACCGTGACCTTCCCGAAGGCGGGATGGTACACGATTATCGTCCGCAACCAGGAGAGGGAACGGATATATGCGACTCTGCTCGTCAGCAAGGTCTACTAAACGGAAGGCAAAAGGAGCAAATCCATGAATAGAACTGCATTACGAGCGATTGCGATGCTCTTGGCAGCCGTCCTGATCCTGACGAGCGTGCCCCTGCATTCGATTGCCGGCGTCGTCGCCTCGGCCGAGACGACCTCGATCGAGAACGGCTACGTCAAGGTTACGGTCGACAATGCGAGCGGCCGTTACAGCGTCCGCACGGTGGACGGCCAACCGATCCGCAAGAAGGACGGCAACGTCGATCTGATCTTCGAGGGCGACAATCCCGAGACATCGTTCACGACGTTCAAGATCGACGGCACCGAGTTTATCTTCGGCAACCCGTACAAGCTGGCAGTCGACTGGTTCTCGGAGGTGACCGAGCCGGTTATCGTCAAGAATGACGACGGCACCGAGAGCCTGATCACCGTATGGACGATCAAGGGAATCCGAATCAGTCAGATCATCACGCTGATCCTGACGGACGATCTGGAGAACGCGGGCAACGTACGAATCTCCTATCAGGTGGACAACACGACCGATTCGACGGTCGAGGTCGGCACCCGTGTGCTGCTCGACACGTCGATCGGCGGCAACGACGGGCCCGCCTTCCAGATCGGGCAGAACTACTTGCAGCCTCTCTCCGTGGAGCGCAAGCTTGTCCACGAGCCGGAGGATCTGGGCTACGATATCAATGTCGACGAGCAAGCCTACAACCTTCACAAGCTGCCCGCGTATTGGGTCATGCGGGACCGGCTCGACCTGAGCAATCCGCTGGCGACGAACGTGATCGCCTACGGCTTCAACAACCTGTTCGAGGGCGGCATCAACATCGTCGACGAGATGATTGTCGGCCATTGGAACGGCCTGGCCAATTCCAAGTGGGATTACGAGCCGAACGAGAACCTGGATTTTACCCTGAACACGAACGAATACGGCACGGCCGACACGGCTGTCGCCTACTACTGGCAGCCCGATCCGATCGCGGCGGGAGCGAGCAAGACGTACGAGGTCGTCTACGGGCTCGGGGAGATCGTCGCTCCGGACAAGGTGTTCGACGTGCGCTTCCTCGACACGGTTCAGAAGCTCGCCGCGAACGAAGAGGAGACCGGTTACGAGAACGACGGCATCTTCGAGATCAACGCGGAGATCGAGAACCTGGCCATGTACGACATGGAGCACAGCAAGATTACGGTCACGCTGCAGCTTGAGAACGGGCTGACATTCGTGGACGAGTCGGGCCGGGAGCTGGGAGGCTCCGCCCAGACGTTGGAGTTCAAGAAGGACATTCCGCCGGAGGAAGCCTCCCAAGGGATCGAGGTTATCCCTTACAAGCCTGGCGAGATCATCTCGGCGAAGTGGAGGGTGAAGGCGTCCGGCCGGCCGTGGCCGACGACCCGTCAATACTTGGTATCGGTGAGCAGTCCCGAGACGGAGCAGAAGCTTGAGACCAAGCTCGCGGAAGCCGCTCCGGAGGAAGAGGCAGAGATTCGCGCCGTCTATGAATCCTCCAAGGCGAACTTCGTGTTCCTGCCACCGGTCGGCGAGCTGAGCCCGACGATCGTATACGCGATGACTCCGGGAGAGCTGTACTACAAGGACGATAAGCACATCTCTCTCAACGTGTCCAATATTGCGGCGTACGACCCGGGAAGCGTCGAGCTGAATTCGTCCTCCAACTTCGAACTCTACTTGAAGAATGCGAAGAGCGGGGATCGCTACAAGGTGCCCGTGAGCAGCTCGGTCACGACGCAGCCGCTCGGCAACGGATTCGCCGGCGACATGAGAATTGTTTTCCGCGGCGGCGAGCTGGTGGACTCGGAGGGCAAGACGATCGAGACGATCGATGCCCAGAGCTTGCCGCTCGGCGAATACTCCGTTGTCGTCGACTTCAAGGACAAGTCGGATGCCGACATTGCGGAAGCGCTGAGCTTCGAGACGGAGACGACGTTCCAGGTGACCGTGAACGAGGAGACCCGCCTTCGCAAGGCGAGCATTCTGGCCGTCTCCAAGCGGCTGCTCGATCTGACCGCGAGCGGGGCGCAGGATCGCGAGAGGTTCGCCGAAGCGCTGCCGAAGGAGTACGGTTCCTTAAGCGATTCCGAGTTCATCGCCAAGCGTTCGTCCGACAAGGCCGTGCTCGAAGCCGCGAGCGGAGCGATCGCAACCGCAGCGAAGAAGGTGAATCCTGACCTGAGCCTTAAAGACGCGATCGACCTCTCGGCCGTGCCCGTTTACACGGTGAACGCGTTCGATTCCGAAGATGCCTTGGCTGCGTTCAAGGACAAGCTGGCCGAGGAAGACGACCATCAGGAGATCGTGCTGGAGGTTCGCGGCAGCATCGTGCAGTCGGGCGAGGGCGCGAACGCTCAATACACGGTCAGCACCGACGCGGAGCCTGCCATTATCAACAAGAGCGTTGCCTACAAGGGCAAGGATCTGAGCTTCCCGGTCGGCGAGTTCCCGCTCGCCTCGCGCGTGGGCGGCAATACGGATACTCCGTTCCTCCACTCCCTGTTCGCGGTCGGCGACGGCACGTTAAGCATCGCGAACAGCGGGTTTATTTTCCACAAAGGGGAATGGACGGTCGACTTCTACAATGGCTTCGACAAGAGCCTCGGCACGGGCTACTCCGTGGAGCCGGAGCAGGAGGAGTGGGAATCCGCGCGCAACCCCGGCGACGATTCGCTGAACGGCAACCTCCAATGGGCGAACGGTCTGATCGCCGATGCGATCAATCCGTTCCAGAACCTGCTGGTGTCCCACGTCTACTTCAACCGGCAATCGCTGTTCGCGACGCCTAGCTTCTCGATCAGCGGCTTCTCTCTACAGTTGAGAGACTTCATTCTGAGAGAGGACGGAGTGTCCTTCGGCGGCTCGATTAAGCTGGCTATCGTCGACGGCGAAGTGAAGAACGTCATCTTCAACCAGGAAGGCTTCGTCGGCATCGACACGTCGCTGAAGTTCCAGTTGGACAAGACGATCGGCTTGTTCAAGCCGACCAGCGACGACAAGGTCGGCGGCGAGATCGACATTACGCATTACAAGGACCCGAACAAGTACGATGTTCAGAACAGCTACGGCATCAAATTCGAGGCCAAGCTGGAGAAGGTGATGAGCATCACGGCGGAGCTCGCGTTTAAGCAGGTAGCGGACGGGCGAATACTGCCCGACGTCATCGCCTTCGGAACCGATCTGCCCGATCCGGGCATCACGGTGGCCGTGGCTACCTACATTACGAGCATTCGCGGAGCCGTCCGCGAGCTGGCGAACACGATCGCCGGAGGCGAGCGGAACATCCCGCTGACGCTGGAGGCCGGCGTCGACATGAAGGTGGGCGTGAAGCCCGCCGTGTTCTCCGGCACGGTCGATCTGACGCTGAAGTCGACCGGGTTTAAGGTTGTCGGCACGTTGGGGCTCGGGGAAGACGACGACGTGATCAAAATGCTGACGGAGGCGCTTATCCAGACCCAATGGGCAAGTCCGATGTTCCTCACGGCGCGGGCCACGGTCGACGTGGCCGGCTGGGGCATTATCGTCGGCAAGGCGAGCATCTTCATCGGCGAGAATCTGGAAAAGCATCGCACCGACTTCGAAGGCATGATCAGCGCCAAGCTGCAGGTGCCCCAGAGCGTTCCCGTTGTCGGCGGGATCGGCTTCGGCGTTCGCGCCGGCGCCAACAACGATAAGGTGTGGGCGGGCATCAGCCTGTTGTTCTTCTCCCTCGGCGTCACGTACTACTGGGGCGGCGGCATCGCCTTCGGAACGGACGGCTCGCCGGAAGGCAAGGACGCGCTGATGTACCTGCTCGTCGACGACCCCGAGCTGGGCCCGACGGTTATGGCGATCGGCGAAGGCGTCGAGGTGCTGGCGACGTCCTGGGAGAACGAGGCGATCGACGAGAACGAGACGCAGGAGATCAAGTACACCGCCGTCGGAGAGGGAATCTCTCTTATCGACGACGGATCGAGCAATCTTGGCATTGGCGGCATCGTTACGTCCAATGGCTCCAAGGTGCACAGCATCCCGATGAACAAGGTAACGGGAGATGCGCTGCTCGAGGTCGAGTACGACGAGACGCAGCGTCCGAAGCTGAAGCTGACCCGCGAGGATGGAAGCGAGTACGGCATCGTCGTCGGAGACATCACCGACTCCGGGGCGACCGCCTTCGAGCAGATCATTCCGGCGCTTCGGGAAGGCGACGTCAAGAGCGACGGTACGACGGTGACGAAGCAGGAGGCGTTGGCATCGACGGACGTCCGCAGGCTTTATATTGCGGTGCCGGAGAGCGAAGCGAAGACGGGCAACTGGACGCTGACGAGCGATCGGCCGATCCGCACCAAGCTGATGAACGTTCCCGTTCAGCCGGCCTTGACGGAGACTGCGCTTGCGACGGACTCCGCCAATTCGGACCGGTTCACGGCAAGCTGGACCGTCAAGAACGCGTCGGTCGGCGATGCGGTCAGCCTGTACCTGTCCAAGGACAAGCTGTCCGCCGTTCCGAATCCCGACGAGGAAGTCGATCCCGGCTTGCTTATCGCCCGGGACATCGAAGTGCAGGCAAGCGACATTGCGGCGGACGGAACCGCGTCGGGCACGATCGTTATCGACGCGAGCTCGGCGGACACGCTCGGCGGCGTCGACATTCGCGGTCTTCTGCCGCAAGGAGAGTATTACCTGAGAACGGAGCTGAAGACCGAGACGGCTTTCTCCGCCTTGTCTTCGGCGGATACGTTCCGGATCGTCGATCCGCTTGCGCCGGACGAGGTGGAGGCGATCGACCTCAAGGCGGCAGGCAACGGCATGTTCGACGTGGCGTTCCGCCCCGTGGAGCATAAGGCCGGTCAAGAGGATGCCCAGTACGGGTACGTCTTCACGGCGCTGGACAAGGACGGCAACGTCTACGAGCCGTTCGGCGAAGTGATGTACACCGAGGAGCAACTGGAGAGCTCGCTGCAGGACGGCGAGTATCGCCTGACTCTCGGCGGCTGGAGCCTCGTCGGCAAGCCGAAGCTGGACGAGGAAGGCAATCTGCTGCGCGATAGCGCGGGCAACATTGTCATGGACAACGTCGAGGACCGCTATACGGGGCTGGAGACCGGGAAGCAATACAGCATCGGCATCCAGACGGTGCGCATTCCGTCCGATGGGGACGGGGCGAGCGACAACATGAGGTTCGCGGAGACGGCTTATTCCGCGTCCGTGCTGCTGCCCGTTCCGGCCAAGCCGGTTCTGTCCATCGAAGGGAAGACGCTCCAGAACAACCGCTATGACCTGATGACGAACGAGACGGTGCAAGAGATCTCGCTGTCCGCCGACCAGCCGAACGTGATCGTCGAGGCTTATGCGGACGACGAGAGCCTGGGCAGCGTCGAACTGGGAGCGAAGGGAACCGCCGGCAAGCTGAAGCTGACCCGCTTCGCGACCGACGGGACATACGCGGTGGAGCTGCGGGCCCGCAACAAGGCGACGGGCGACTATTCCGTGTCCATGCTGTACCTGACGGTCGACACGACGGCGCCGATGATTTATCTGGACGCTCCGGACGGAGGCTTCCGCTCCGTCGGCGGCCAAGTCGTGCTGAAGGGGACGTCCAATGCCGACGCGACCTTGACGGTATCGAACGCCGACACCCGGGAGGCGCTGGCGACCTACAAGCCTGACGACAAGGGCGAATTCGCGATCGACGTGCCGACGTCGTCCGCGAACAAGACGATTCGGCTGCGGATCGAAGCCCGCGACGAAGCGGGCAATGCGAACAGCGCCGTTACCGAAGTGCTTAACGACGATCTTAAGCTGCCGAAGAAGCTGAAGCTGTCCGCTCCTAGCGAGATCGCAAGCGGCGGAGGGCCGGTGCAACTGGAAGCGGTCGTCGAATACGAGGACGGCAGCCGCGGCCTTGCGGACGCGTCCAAGCTGACGTTCGCCGTCGAACAAGGCGATTCGAACGCGCTTCTGTCCGCGGACGGCCAACTCGTCGGCCGCCGGGAAGGCAGCGCGCTGATTACGGTCGACTACACGCCATGGGAAGGCCTGACGCTGACGAGCAGCGACGTCGTATCGATCTCGGCAGCGGAGGGCGAGTCCGTCCCGACGACGATGGGAACGATCAAGGCTTCGACGGCGGGAACCGGTCGCAAGGGCGAGTCCCGGGTGCTGGTGACGTCCGTCGGCCATAATGGCAACATGACCGGCAGCGAGCTGGCGTACAGAATTTATTCCGACAAGGATCAAGCCGTTCTGCCGACGTTCGACCAGGACATCTCCGCGTGGAGAACCCTTCCCGCAAGCGGGGTTATCGAGGCGAACGACGGAGAATACGTCGTCGTCGCGAAGCGATTGAAGGACGAGCCGAAGCTGACCGTCGCGTCGTCGCCGGCGATTCGGGTTTACGAATACATCGCTTCTCCGACAAGCGGAGCGGCCGGCATCATCACGATCGGCGGCGTGTCCATCGATATCTCGCGAGGCGGCAGCAGCATCAAGCTTCCGTTGCTGTTAAACGGAACGTCGACGGAAGGGTTGATTGTCGCCGACGTCGATGCGGAAGCGGGAACGTACCGGCTGACCGTCAAGCCTGCGAGAGAGGCGTTCCTCGCCAGCATCGAGAAGGGGAACCTGACGCTGTCCCTTCCGGTGAAGGGCGGAATCGGCTCGCTGAGCTTCGAGCTCGACGCCGAGCTGATTCAAGCGATGCAGCGGAACAACGTCACGCTCGACATCGAGACCGATTCGGGCCGCTACATTCTGAATCCGCAAGCGCTGGATCTGAAGGAGATCGCGGCGCTGTACCTGGGCAAGGCGCTTAAGGAGATCGCGATCTCGGTGACGGTGGCGAAGGCATCGGCCGAGTCGATCAAGCTCGATAAGAAGACGACTCTCGTCGGAGAGCCGGTCGAATTCCGGATCGAGGCGGCCGCGAACGGCAAGTCCGCCGAGCTCCGTCGATTGGCGTCGTTCGTCGAGCGGGAGATTCCGCTTCCGGCGGGTGTGACCGAGCAGGGCGTCTCCACGGCGATCGCCGCCGAAGAGGACGGAACGCCGAGGCACGCGCCGACTCGAATCGTCGTGAGGGAAGGCAAGTATTACGCGCATGTCAGCAGCATGAGCAACAGCGTTTATGCGCTGATCGACCGCGATTCGTCGTTTAAGGACACGAACGGCCACTGGGCGGCGGAGGCGATCGACGATCTGGCCTCCAGGCTGATCGTCTCCGGCACCGGCGAAGGCTTGTTCCAGCCGTCGCTCGACATGACGCGCGCAGAGTTCGCGGCCATTCTCGTGAAGGCGCTCGGCCTGGCGCCGGCGGCAGCGGGCGGCACGGCTTTCAGCGACGTCTCCGAGAAGGCTTGGTACTATCAGGCCGTGCACACGGCGAACAGCTACGGGCTCATCGGCGGCTACGGCAACGGCCGCTTCGGCCCGAACGACAAGACAACCCGCGAGCAAGCGATGGTCATTCTGGCGAAGGCCTTGCGGCTGACCGGGCACGGAGCGACGGTAGGGCAAGCGGAAGCTGCCGACATTCTCGCCGCGTTCGCCGACGTGTCCGCTTCCTCTGCGTGGGCGAGAAGCGACATGGCAAGCGCCGTGAAGACGGGCCTCTTTACCGGGCAGAAGGCCGATCGGCTTGCGCCGAAGGCTCTCGTGACGAGAGCCGAGATCGCGGTTGCGGTCCGCCGACTGCTGAAGGCATCCGAGCTGCTCGACTGATTTTTGGGCCAAGCCCGACTGCTCCAATACAATAAACGGCAACGCACAAGCCTCGCGGCTGAGGACACAATGTCCCGCCGCGGGGCTTGTTGCGTTGAACGGCCGCGCGCTCGCGATCCTCGTTGCGATGCAGGCGCGGGCGCTGTCCCCCTTCTGGCCGCTTATGCCTCTTCTCCCGCCGACTCAGGAACCTCCTCTTACGGATGATGGCCTTCGCACGCCAACTTTTTTTACAGCCTCTCTTGCCTGCGTTCCTGTTCATGCTGCTTGGCGGCGCGGATCGGCGGATCGGACGTCTGGTGTTCCCTGTTCATTCCCATCCTGAACGAGCGGGAGAAGAGGCATAATGCCGGCATACAAGGGGATGTGATGCGGGAGAGGGGATGTCGTGCCGGATGCTCCCGAGTGGCGCTCCCTTCGCCGCCGCAAGGTGTGATATCCGTCACAAGGATGGCGGGATCGAATCGCTTATGATAATGAATATCATTGTCGATTAGAGCTTTTGTTCCTTACCTTTCATTAAAGGAGGTGATAGCGAGATGGCGAGGCCAGCAGAAGTACCTTGATCTTCGCAGAGACAAGGAGGCGGAGTTACGGTATCAACTCTCGGCAAGAGAGCAAATCAGGAGAATCGAAAGGAACAGGTGAGAATGATGAGAAAAATCAAAAGGTTGTTTGCTTTGAGCTTGGCTATGGCCATGGTTCTGATCTATTCGGCAGTCGGCGCTTCCGCGGAGTCGACCAGCTATACGGTTACGTCCAATCTGTATGTGCCGGCGGCGAACAACGAAATTCTGGGCGTTAACGCTTATCTGACGAATTCGTTCGTGTTGCCGACCAGTCCGGTATCCAACAATGCCACGATTACGGACAACGGCGACGGCACTTATACCTTGTCGGTTCCGATTGCGAACAACACGTTCGCTCTGATCGATCTCGGCACTCCGCAGGCGAACTCGGGCATCTCCAATATTGTCGAGACGCGCAACACGAGCACCTACGGCAGCAACACGAACGGAAGAATCACCAACCTGACGATGACGATCGAAGAGGGCACCGCATCGGTCTCCTTCACCGGTTCGCATGAATACTCCGGCTACTTCTTAAGCCCCGGGGACAAGTATTTTAACCTTAAGCTGGATGTAGACTGGACCAACGTTCCGTAACTTTTGTTTTGGCATGTCTGGCGGGGCGGGAAGGAGCATCCCTCTCTGACCCGCCTCTTATACCGCATATTACATTTTGGGATGGGAGAATAGAGGACAATGAACAGATTCGTTGCTCAATGCACGGCGGCGCTGCTGGCATTCGCCATGCTGCTTGGGCTCTCGCCGCTATCGGCGCTGGCGGCTGATCCGACCGAGACGCAAACGTACAGCAAGAGCTTCCAACCGGTAGCCGGCCGGGCGATCGCGGCGACCATAAGCACGACGGATGCGGTATTCGGGGCCAAGCTCGCAGCGGCAGCCGACGATGCGTTGGTTGGAACGATTGCATCAACTGCGGATTCGAACTATCTGGCGGCCAAGGCGCTGTTCGAACAGGATTACACGCTGAGCGGCGACTTCGAGCTGATCTCGTGGGCGCTGACACTCGACGGCCAGACGGTGACGGAGCTGCCGGAGGGAACGACGATTGCTTATTCGAATTACGAAGTCGTGAGCGGTACGGGGAACGCATCCGTCTTCGCCAGTCATTCGGGGACGCTGGCCGCCGTGCCGGGCGTCAACATCATCGATTTTCTGAATTTGGGCATGATTTTCCAAGCCGACTTTACTTTGTCCAGTCTGGACAGCACGATCATCATCGCGAACGATAAATTTACGCCCAAGACGGTCACCCGGGCATACGAGGACGGGCTGGAGTACTTCTCCGTCGCAGTAACGGGGTCCTCTGCGGAGCTTCCGAGTTCGGGGAGCGTTCAAGTATCGAATGTGGAAAACAACTCGCAGGAATGGGCCGACATTCAGCAATTGCTTCAAGCGAGGTATAACGGTACGTTAAACTTCTCGGTTCACGATCTGGCATTGCACAGCGGAGTGAACGAAATTCCGTTGCCCGAGCAGGCGCAGGCAACGGTTACCGTGCGATTAGCGACAATTGCGGGAGACCCGTATATATATCAGTATGCCAACGGCTCGCTCACGAAGCTGACGGCGGCGAAGAGCGATGCAGGCTCCGCCGGCGCGGCCAATTATTCGTTCCGGACAGACGGCTTAAGCGGAATCGTTCTGTTAAGCTCATCCGGTTTGACGGAGAAGATCAACGCGTACACCCGCACGTACTCCGATGCGAGCGGCATGTTCACGGCTGCGGTTACCTCCTCGACGGCGGGAGCGTTGCCGGAGACGGGAACGCTGGACATGCGGATGGATACCGATGCGGGACAGACGCAAGCCATCCGGAAATTGCTCGGGGCCAAGTACAGCGGCACCTTGAACTTCGCCGTCTATGACGCCGTGCTGCTGAATGACCAGAACGAGGAAGTCGCATGGCCAAGCGATGCCGAGAGCGTCGTTACCGCGAAGACGTACCAGACGACGCCGTTTGTGTTCACTTATGCGGACGGCAAGCTGACCAAGCTGGCGACTGCGAACGCAGGCAGCGGCACGATTTATGATTACACGTTCCAAACGAAGAACCTGGACAACCTCGTTATCTTGAATTCCTCCGGCGTAACGGTCAATCGGTTCAGCGACTTCGCGGCGGGGACCTACCGCATCACGGCGAACCTGTATGTCAAGGGCGAGAACAACGAGGTGCTGCCCGGCGTTACCGCATATCTGACCAATCCGGACCTGCCTCCGGTCAAGGCGATGGAGAACAATGCGATCATGACGGTCGATGAGTATGGTGATCTGACCCTTACCATCGACGTCAAGAACGGGATATTCTCCTTGCAGCATATCGAAGACGGCGAGGACGTTCACATTGTCGATTCCACCTACGGCGCGGATGAGGGGGCAACGGCCGGAATCTGGGGACCGTATACCGGCCGAATCATGCAGTTGGTTGTTGCGGTAGACAATCTGAACGAAGAATACGCCTTCACGAACGCCTTGGAGTATCCGACGATTCTCGAGATGGAGAAGACGATGCCCGTTCACCTCGGCGTCGACTTCTCCAGCGCGACCCGGATGCTTGACGGCGACGGCGAATCGACCACGTTCACGGATGAAGCGACAGGCGCGGCCGTTACGCTGCAGACGACGGACAGCCAATTGGCAGGAACGCTGGGCGCCGCCAAGCTGTCCGTGACGGAGCTGACGGAAGGCGATTCGTACGAAGCCGCCAGAGCTGCTCTCACGAAGGAATATGTGGACGAGCCGGCTTTTAAGCTGTATGACATCCGGCTGCTGACCGCAGAGGGGCAAGAGATTGCCTTCTCCTGGAGCGAGGCTCTCGCGGTTACGCTTCCTCTGGGGGATGGCGTGACGAACGGAGAGGTTAGCGCTGTCGCGAACGGCAGCGCGACCAAACTCTCGGCCACGGCAGGCGAGAACTCCTTATCATTCGAGGGAGTGTCGTCCTTGGGGCAGTTCGCTGTCGTCGACAAGAACTCCATTCCGGCGTGGGTTCAGGCCACAGCCATTGACGCCGAATCGGGAATTACGCTCAAAGCCTATTCGATCGACAGCGATATCCCGCAAGAAGGGAAGACCCTGGGGATGTTCTCCGAACGGACCAAATCTCTGTTCAGTATGCTGGCGAGCCAAGAGACCGAGGGGGATTCCTTCGCGACGGCGCTTCAGGGGCTAACGGCATCCGAACAAACCGAGGAATCCGAACAAACCGATCTGCTTAATCCTGTTGTCGAGAAAACCTATCGGATCGCAATTGTGAATACCGTTCTGCTTGGTGTGATCGATATGATGGAAGCCAGCAAGCCGGATTCGGGCGCGAGCTGGCAGGTCTGGCGTGGCCAGATGGATGCCTTTATCCAGGCCATTGTTCCTGCGGCCGACAAAGACAGCCGCTTCTATCTGATTACGAGCGACGGTGCGGCGGCAAAGGCGCTGGAGCTCGGTGCGGTTATTCAGAACGGCGTGGCGACCATCGATCTTATGCCGAGAAGCCTGAGCGCGGAGGAGGGAGTAGCCCGCATGTTCTCCCTGTATTGGGGCCAGCGCGGGGTGCAAGCGACAACGACAAGACCGATCAGCTATGTGGTCGCGGTGAAGAACCTTGTCGCCGAGCAGCCGGCCGCCGTCACTGGGCTTACCGCCAACGGCTCCGAGCAGACCGGCGTGGCGGAGGGCGTCGGTTATACGCTGACCGGCAACAAGGCGACGGAAGCCGGCGACTACACCGCTGTCGCCACTCTGACCGCCGGCTATATGTGGTCGGACGGAACGACGGCGCCGTTGTCCATTCCGTGGACGATCGCTGCCCAGTCAACCGGCGGCACGGGAGGCAATGGCTCCGGGCCCGTTACCAAGACGGTTACCGCCAATCTGTACGTTCCCGGAAGTCTGAACACGCAGCTTCCCGGCATTACCGCCTATCTGACCAATGGCAGCAATCCGCAAGGGATCGGCGGTTATCCGAAGCAAGCTCCGACGACTCCGGTCGCCAACAATGCGCAATTGACGACCGACACGGATGGCAAGATGACCCTGGTGCTGAACATTCCGAATCCCGTGTTCACCCTGCAGAAGCTTGACGGCAGCAGCAATGCCAGAGTCGTGGCGACCAAACGGGATTCGGCGGCTTACGGCAGCTACACCGGGCGCATCACGCAGGTTACGGTAGAGCTTCTGGACAATTCCGGCACTTATGTATTCTCGGATAGTGTCGAGTATCCGACCTTGCTCGGTATTGAATGGTTCGTGCCGCTGACCCTTAGCGTGAACTTCGAGGGAGGCGACTCCGGTCTGCCGTCCGCAGGCAATGTCGACGTGGGCGACTTGGCAGGCGAGCCGGAAGGCGAAGAGGGCACGGAAGAGACGACAACCGCAGACGGAACCGTTATTACCAAGGTTACGCAGAGCGACGGCAGCGTCTTGATCTCGATGAAGACGAAGAACGGCTCCACCTCCGAGACTTCCGTAAGCGCCGGCGGCAAGAGCACGACGACGATTGTCTTGTCCGAACAGGAAGCTGCCGGTATCAAGGCCGGTGCGGCACTGCCTCTGCCGATGCCTAGCGTTGTTGTGACGAACCGGTTGGACACCGCCGCGTCCTTCACGTTGACCTCGCTCGGCAGCGACTCCGTCGCCAGCCTCCTGGTCTCGGTTCCGGCTTCCAAGGTCACGCCGGGCACGGTTGTCGTGATGGTCAAGGAAGACGGCACGACGCAAGTCGTGGCGGGAACCAAGTATAACGACGGCACGATTAGCTTCACGGCGGAGAAGAATGTGACGTACAAGCTTGTGGACAACGGCAAGAGCTTCACGGACGTAGCCGCCGACAGCTGGTATGCGGACGCTGTCCAGTACATGTCGGCACGCGAATGGATGCAGGGCACAAGCGACGGCTTCAGCCCGAATGACAGCACGAGCCGGGGGATGATCGTCACGATGCTGCACCGGATGGCGGGCTTGCCTGCCGCCTCCGCCGGAAGCCATTCCTTCACCGACGTCGCCTCCGGCAAGTATTATGCCGAGGCGGCTGCCTGGGCCGGCGAGCAGGGGCTTGCGAACGGCTACAGCGACGGCTCCTTCGGGGCCGACGATCCGATTACCCGCGAGCAGCTTGCCGTGATACTGTGGCGCTATGCCGGCTCTCCGTCCGGCTCCGACGGGCTGAACGGCTTCGCGGACCGCGATCGGGCGAGCGGCTACGCTGCCGAAGCGCTGGCATGGGCGGTGGAGAAGGGCATGTTGTCCGGCAAGGGCAACGGGATTCTCGATCCGCAGGGTCAGGCCACGCGCTCGCAGACGGCGAAGATTCTGATGAGCTTCATGGAAGCCCAGTCGGCTGAGCCGGCACAGTCCACCGAACAATAACCGATTACCCGGCATGTCGGCCGGACTTACTGCCCCTTGCGGAACAGCCGCAAGGGGCAGTAGGCCTTATCCTCGGCGGCCGAACGGACGATGGAAAGGAAACGAAGAGTCGATGACAAGACGGATGATAAAACAAAGCTCGATGTTGCTGCTGGCGATTGCCCTGGCTGTCTGCTTGGCGGCAATTCAGCCGGCCGGCATCGCCGCTGCCGCCTCCAAGACGTATAAGGTGACGGCTAACCTCTATGTTCCGGGCGAATTGAATACGCAATTGCCGGGGGTGACCGCCTACCTCACCAACGGGAACAATCCCTTGGGAATCGGCGGATACGATGCCGTCGCTCCCACCGCTCCGGTTGCGGACAACGCATCGCTGACCATTGCTTCGGACGGGACGATGACGCTGGACGTAACGATTCCGAACCCCGTATTCACGCTGCAGAGAATCGGAGGGAGCAGCAATGCGGAGATCGCGAAGTCCGTGCGGGACAGCGAATCCTATGCGACCCTGGACGGTTCCGTCTCGCGCAAAGGCCGGATCACGAAGCTTACGGTAGAGCTGCAAGATCGCAGCGGCATCTATGTCTTCACGGAGTGCACCGAGTTCCCGACGCTGCTCGGCGTCGACTGGACCGTGCCGCTGACGCTGGAGGTGGATTTGTCCGGCGTATCCTTCGGGGACACCGAGGGCGAGGCCGCCGTTGCGCCTTCGAAGCCTGCCGAACCCTCGAAGCCTGCAGAGTCTTCGAAGCCCGCCGAGCCTTCGAAGCCTGCTGCGTCTTCCAACCCGGCGCAATCTTCGAGTTCCGCCGAATCATCGAAGCCTGCCGCGTCCGAGCTGTCCGCCGAAGTGAATTACGACAAGCTGAGCGCGGTCATCGGGACCGTGGACAAGGCGCTGGCCGACGCCGTCGTCTCCGAGGACGGAAGCGAGGTCGACACCGCGGGCGTCTGGGTGACGCCAAGCGCCGTCAGCGCCTTGAACAGCGCGCTGAAGAGCGCGAAGTCTTCGCTTGCCGCCGCCGATCAGACGACAGCGGACAAGGCGGCGGAGGCATTGGCCGCTGCTTATGCGAAGTTCATCGGCTCCCGGAAGAGCGGGACGAAGCTGGGCGGAGCGGACGAGGAGGCGGTGAACGATCGGGAGCTGGCTGCCGGCACCTACACGGTCAGCGCCAACATCTGGTTCAACAAGGCGGATACCGGTCTTCCGCTGAACCCGCACATTACGAACGGTGTTTTCCCCCCGTACAATCCTGTGGAGAACAACGCCGTGCTGACGGTAGCTGAAGACGGGGCCGCCTTGGTAACCATCCCGGTGACGATTCAGGATAAAGTGATGACCGTCAGAAGCATCGCGGGCCTCGAGCTGGCCGATGTGAAGACGAACGAGGACGGCGCGATTGCGGAGATTACCGTGGATATGGGGAAGCTCGGCGGCAGCAAGACGGTCGTTACCCGGAGGGCGACGGCGGACATCCAGATGGGCGATCTGGCGATGTCCATCTCGGGGCTGGATAAGGACCACACGTGGCCCGCCACCTTCGAGCTGAATCTGTCCGGCGTGGCCACCAAGGACGGCGGCACGATGCCGACCGTGCAGTTAACCATGATGGACGCCTCGGCAGCCGGCACCGCGATGGCATCGGCAGGGACGGGGGAGCAACAGGCAGCGGAGCCGTCCGAAGCGCCAGCCGAAGCCGGTGCAGATGCCTTGGCTGAAGCGCCGACAGCGGCCGAAGCCCCCGGCGATAAGCGGAACCTGGCGCCGTATCTCGCAGCAGCGGCTGCTGCGGTCGTCGTCGGCGCGGCTGTTATCGGGCTGTGGATCAGAAGACGCAAGCTTCATAATGGGAACGATTCCTAATTATATACATGGAACCAAAGATTATAGCGAGCAGACTCGTTTCGATACTTCGCGCATGGTATGTGAGGTTCTATTGCGATGAAGTTGGAAGCTGGCTGTTCTGGCGGCGGACCGCGAAATGTAATCGAAATTTCGAGCTTATTCGCTCATTCTTGCTGCAGACCGCGAAATATAGTCGAAATTTCAAGCTTACTCTCTCGTTCTGGCGGCGGTACAGGAATTTCCGGCTCGCAGTTCTGTGCGATTGTAACTTGCCAGGTTAAATTCATTCGTTCAACTTATATAGCAACGAACAAGGAAGGTCATAACGATGAGAAAAGGAACTTTGGCTCTTGCCGGACTGTTCGCCGCGTTCGCCGTTCTGCTGAGCGGCTGCGAGGGGGAGCAAGCATCTCCGCGGGCTTCCGGGGATCCGGCGTCGAATCCGGCGCCGAATCAGACGAATACGACCGATCAGACGAATCAGGCAAGTCGGACGGAGGGCGCCATTGAGCCCGTCGACGTCAACGTTGGCCTGATCATGGGTCCCCCGTCGATGGGGCTCGGTTATTTTATGAACGAGGCGGAGGAAGGAAGGACCTTCAACCGCTATCGCTTCGAGGTCGCGGGCGTGGACTATTCCGCCGTCGCCGCCTCCCTGAACCAAGGGGATTACGATATTGCGACTCTTCCCTCGAACGTAGCGGCCATTCTCTACAACAATGAGGACATGAACGAGGACGTAGAGGTCATCAGCATCGGCAATCTGGGGCTGTTGTATCTGCTGACGACGGACCCGAATCTCGCCTCTCTGAACGATCTGCAAGGCCGGACGGTATATTCCATCGGCGAAGGCGGCCCTCCGGAATACACCTTCGATTACGTGCTGGAGCAGGCCGGGTTGACGAACGATGTGAACTTCTCCTTCCGGCCCACGCCCTTCGAGGTTCTGAACCTGCTGCAGGAGCAAGAGAACGCCATTGCTCTGCTGCCCCAGCCCTTCGTCGAAGTCGCCAAGCTGCTGGTGCCGGGGCTAAGGGTGGCGATCGATCTGACCGAGACCTGGGACGAGTTGAACAAGGGAAGCGATGCGCAATCCGTCACGACCGTGACCGTAGTTCGCAAGTCGTTCCTGGAGGAGCACGAGCAAGCCGTTGCGGAATATCTGGAGATGGCCAAGCGATCGACCGATTACACCTTGGTGCACCTGGACGAGGCTGCGGCGTGGACGGAGAAGTACGAGACCTTCCTGAACCCGGAGATTGCCAAGGAAGCTATTCCGCAGAGCAGCATCCACACGATCACGGGGCGGGAGATGAAGGATACGCTCTCCGGATTCCTTCAGATTATGTATGACTTCAATCCGGAAGCCATCGGCGGGAAAATGCCGGGAGACGACTTCTATTACCTCCCTCCGGAGGAGTAGCCGATGGAGCTCGAGAAGATGAAGAAGATAGGGAAGATTCACACGATCGGCAGCCCGCTGCTGCGTTCGTCCGCCCAATGGCCGAAGAAGATTGGAATCGTGCTTATCTGGCTGGCGGCGTGGGAGCTGACGGATCGGCTCGTTCATAACCGCATCATTCTTGTCGGCCCGGTGCACCTCGTCACGGCGCTTGTCGATCAAGTCGGCAAGGACGACTTCTGGGCGATCAGCTCCGCGTCCTTCCTCCGCATTGCGATAGGCTTCCTGCTGTCGTTCGCGTCCGGCTTCCTGCTGGCGATGGGGGCGTACCGATTCGCCTTGCTGAAGGAGTTCCTGGAGCCGGCGATGGTTGCGCTCAAGACCGTGCCGATGATCTCCTTCGTCATCATGCTGCTGATCTGGGTGGGCAACCAGGCGCTGACGGTCTATCTGTCATTCCTGATCGTGCTGCCGATCATCTATACGAATACGCTGGCCGGCTTCCGGAATGCGGACCGGGAGATGCTGGAGATGGCGGCCGTCTATCGGCTTGCGGCGTGGAAGCGGTTCTTGTATATTTACAGGCCGGCCTTTATGCCGTTTCTGATGAGCAGCTCCCGAGTGTCGCTGGGCATGAGCTGGAAGTCCGGAATTATGGCGGAGGTGATCGGGACGCCCAAGCCTTCGATCGGCCGGGAGATGTACGCGGCGAAGTCCTATCTGCAGACGGCGAATTTGTTCGCGTGGACCGTGATCGTCATCGTTCTGAGCATCGTGTTCGAGAAGGCGTTCATGCTTCTATTGACGAAGCTGAACAAGCCGCTCGGTAGCCGCATCGGGAGGGGGAAGTGACATGGGCGTAGAGATCGACGGGTTGTGCAAGGCATTCGGCGGCCATCGGGTGCTCCGCTCTCTGGACCTCCGCCTGGCGGACGACGGCATCTATTGCCTGATGGCCCCTTCCGGCACGGGCAAGACGACGCTGCTTCGCATCATGCTCGGGCTCGAGACGAAGGACGCGGGAACGATTCGCGGAATCAAGCCGGGGGAGATCGCGGCGATGTTCCAGGAGAATCGACTGTGCGAACAATTGACGCCGGTGGAGAATGTGGCACTCGTATGCCCCGGGAGGGCGAGCCGTGCCGCGATTCGGAGCAATCTGGAGCTGATTCTTCCGGCCGACTGCATGGAGCAGCCGGTGTCCGAGCTGTCCGGCGGCATGAAGCGGCGCGTGGCGTTGGCGAGGGCGATGAATTACCCGGGGAAAATGATCCTGTTGGACGAGCCGTTCACCGGACTCGACAAGGAGACGAAGCAGCGAGTAATCGCCTACATTCTGAGCATGCGCAACCGCCGTATTGTTCTCGCGGCTACCCACGGAGAGGAGGACGCGGCTCTGCTCGGCGGCAAGAAGATTATTCTGGGAGAGGGCTGAGCGGGCCGCCGAAGGCCGTTGTTTAGGGTTGAGGACGCTGTGCGCTTTCTTTAACATAGGACAGCCCATTTTGAATCGTGCGGGAGGGGGGACCGGGCATCTCGCCGGACTCTCCGGATACGAGGAATGTATGTGAAATTTCACATTCGAGCGTCGCGATAACGGGCAGGTTGGACGATTCTATGTGAAAAATAGCGTATATAGAGAAAATTCCGGCTTCCGTTGCTGGATATATGCTAAAAATCACATAAAACACCGAGAAAGCGGCTCATTCAAACCGATGAATATGAAAAACCGCATAAAATCGCAGCAGCCGGGGGTTCAGAGGGCAAAAGCTGGCGGACCGGAGGTGCGAACAGCGTGGGGTGGAACGGTCAGGGCGCGATGTCTCGACCGTCTTCCTTATGCGAAAAACCGCTAAGACAACCCGAACGGTTGTCCCCCCTTACGATAGGGGCTCACGGAGCGGGAGAGGAGCGCCGCGCACAACGCCTAGAGATCCACTTGCCATGCATCCACTTGCCATGCATCCGCTTGCCATGCATCCGGTACGCGGCACCTCCTCCCCCGCACCTTTTCCCCCTCTGGCGGCATTAGGTCTCCTCTCCCGTTCGTTCAGGAGGGGAAGGAGTGGGGATGAGCCGGCAACGGTTGGGGGGGCGGCGAAGCTCCAAGAGGGAGCCGCGGGGAGAAGAGGCATAAGCGCCCAGAAGGGGGATAGCGCCTTGCTGCATGACGCTGGAGTCGATGGATAGGAGTACAAACGGATACGCTCGCACTCAAAGGACCCGTTAGGCGTTTTTCTTAGTAATGTTAAGTGATAATCGTTATCAGCAGGTGGACGGGGGAAAAAGAGATGAACACGCATTGTTTCCGCTTGGCCGGTCTGAGCCGCATGTCGGACGGGCAGG
This sequence comes from Cohnella fermenti, assembly GCF_004801405.1. GTDB lineage: Bacteria > Bacillota > Bacilli > Paenibacillales > Paenibacillaceae > Cohnella > Cohnella fermenti. The sequence continues at coordinate 160,883 of NZ_SSOB01000005.1, read as the reverse complement.
AGCCGCTCCGGCGAGGAGGCTCCGATCGGCACAGGCATGCGCTGATCGGAGCCTCCAAAGGGGAAGGGCGCATCGACATCGGCGGCCGGCGTGCATGTATCTGCTTATCTTCGATGCGATGCATGGCGGGGGAAGGCATGTACGAGCAATATGCCAAGATCGCGCCGACCTATGGGATCGACAACATCGGCAAGAGCTGGCGCGAGACGCTGCGCAGATCGGCGAGCTGCTCGGCAAGAAGCGGACGGCGGAGGAGAGACTTCGGGCGTACGACGAGAAGATCGAGCGAGCGAAGGAGCAGCTGCGGCAGAAGCTCGGCGGCAGGAATGCCGCCATCGTGGTGATGTCGGACAAGGAGTCTATACGATGGGCCATGTTCAAGGCGGCGAAGTTCTGTTCGACGAGCTCGGCGTGCAGCCGCATTCCTTGACGCCGGCTGCGGAGGAGTGGAACACGATATCGCTGGAGAAGCTGCCGGATTTAAGTGCGGATTATGTGTTCCTGATCAAGTCGGAGCGGCATACCATCCCGAAGTTGGAAAACAATTCGTTATGGAAGAGTCTCCCGGCCGTCCGGCACAATCAAGTGTTCGAGGTGGAGTCGGGCATCTGGCAATATTCCGGCCTGCTCTGCAATGAATTGGCGCTGGCGGACATTATGGCTGCGATTGTCGGTTGATTGCGCTTCGCGAACCGTGAAGCTCGACAATTCGCGGAATAATCGAGCGGCACGCCTGACGAAGGCCGGCGACGAACCCGAAGGCCGGACCGTGCGTGCGGCTGGCCGACGGGCCGGCGAAGTAGAGACCGGGCAAGCTGCTCTCGAATTGCTCGCTGAGCAGCGGGAACCCGTGGAACGGCGCCGGCTCCCGCACGATAAGATCGAGCAGGTCGCGCGGCAGGAACGGCAGCCGCTCCAGATTGACGCGGTACCCGGTAGCGCTGACGACATGATCGTAGGCGCGCGTCGATCCGTTCGACAGCGCCAGATACGCCTTGCCGTCGCCGGGCGCGCCGGAGCCGACGATCTCCACCCCGCCGATCGTGCGCACCTTGCCCTCGACGTAGGGCTTCAGGAACAGCGCCACGCTTCCGCGGCGCGGAGTGTTCCAGCGCTCCAGCTTTCTCTCGAGCGGCCAACGGTAGAATTGCTCGGCGGTCTCGATCAGGCGAAGGCCGGATGCGACATTGTCGTCTCCGGCATAATGCACCTCTTCGCGGCGGAACAGAATCTCCGCGTCGCTTCCGGCCAGATGCAGCAGCGCGGCCGCCTCCCAGGCGCTCTGGCCGCTGCCGATAACGGCAACCGACTTGCCGCGGTAGCGGCTGAAGTCGGTCTGTCCGAACGTATGCGTCAGCAGGTCGGGCGGCAGGGCGCGAAGCTCATCCGGCACGTAGCTGAAGTGCTGCAAGCCGGTGGCGACGACGACGGCGGGCGCCGAATGGCGGCCGCCCGATTCCGTTCGCACTGTATACCCCTCGGACGAGCGTTCCACCCGGGCCGCGAATTGTCCGGTAAACGCGATGCCGGCTTGCCGGGCGAACCAGAAGCCGTAGTCGACGAAGGCCGGGCGCGGAAAAGGCGATTCGAGAGGCGTATTCGTCGCTTCGCAGTAACGCGTTATCGTCCAGCGGTCCTCGCTGTCGGACAGGCTGATGTAACGCGGATTCGTGCGGATAAACATCGTCTGCGGCATTTGATCTTGCCAGAATGACATCGGCTTGCCCAACAGCACATAAGTCAGACCGGCAGCCTGGGCATGCGCGGCCAACGAGATGCCGTAAGGGCCCGCGCCGATAATGATCAGATCGGTCATCCGGGCCCACCTCCTATATTGCTGGATTAATCGAGCCGGAAGCCCTGCTCTTCGAGAAAACCGTGCAAGTGGCCGCGAAGCCGCTCCTTGCGGAAGCGGGACGCCATCTCCTTCGACCAGTAAGTATCCTTGCTGCCGCCGGTGCGCCACGCGTAATAGTTCCCGGTCGCCCGGTCATACTGCCGAATGCTCGGCTCGAACGCTTCCGCGCTGTACGTCTCCCGATGGTAGACCGCTTCGACGGGCAGGCGCGGCCGGGGCGTCGGCTCCTGATCGGGAACGCCGATGCAGTGGCCGAACACCGGATAGACGAGCCGCGGCAGCCCGAGCAGCTCGGATGCGAGGCGCGGATTGTTGCGGATGCCTCCGATATAGACGGTGCCGAAGCCGAGCGCCTCGGCGGCTATCGTGGCGTTCTGCGCGGCAAGCGTGGCATCGATCGAGGCGAGCAGGAACGTCTCCAGGTTCTGGGGAAGCTCGAGCTCCCCGTTCTGCTCCTCAAGCCGGATGGCGGATTGCAGCCGATTCAGATCGGCGCACCACACAAGGAAGATGCCGCTCTCCTCGATATGCCGCTGTCCTCCCGCCAGCTCCGCGAAACGGCGTTTGGTCTCGGGATCGCGCACGCCGACGACGCTGTAGGCCTGAATGTTCGACGAGGTCGGAGCGGATTGCGCGGCTGCGAGAATGTGCGCCACTTGCTCGTCCGTCACCTCTTCGCGCTTGAACTTGCGAATCGAACGATGACTCTTGATAAAGGAGACAATATCGGAATGGCTCATAGGTTCCTCCTGGGATCTTGGTGGGTTGTGCTTGTCGGAGCTGTTGGTCAGATCTGCTGCCGCTGCGCCGGCTCCGGCTGCCGCGAGCGGCTTCTCTCTTCGTACTTGCGCCAGAACGCGGGAATGACCGGACCGGAGAGCGACGCCTCCTCCAGGTTCGGATACCCGGACAGAATGAAGGACGTAACGCCGATATCCGCGTATTCGAGCAGCCGCTCCGCGACTTGATCGGGAGTGCCGACGAACGCCATGGCGCCGCCGCCGCGGATGGCGGACAAGCCGGCCCAGAAGTTCGGGCCGATGACGTAGTCGTTCGCCGCGGCAAGCGCGCGAACTTGATTCTGCCGCTGCTGGCCGGTCGACAACGAGGAGGCGAACTGCCGCTCCGACGTCTCCAACGTGTCGGGAGACGCCCGGCTGATGATGCGCCGCGCGGCTTCCCACGCTTCTTCCTCCGTGTCGCGAATAACAAGCTGCGCCCTGAGTCCGTAGCGGATGCGGCGATCCTCCCCGGTCGACCGCTTCAGCTCCTCGCGATGCTGCTCGACCTCGGCAATCTGCGATGCGATCCAGTCGAGCGGCTCCGCCCACATGAGATAGACATCCGCGATCGCCGCTGCCGTCCGGTGCGCTTCCGCCGAGCTGCCGCCGAAGTAGAACGGCGGATGCGGCCGCTGCACCGGCGGCGGGTAGCTTTTCCCCCCTTCAAGGCTGAAGTACTTGCCCTTGTAATCCAGCGCCGGAGCGGGCTTGTCTCCGCCCCCGGCAGCCAGATTGCCGCCCGCGAGGAACTGCCTTCCTTCCGCCTCCTGCGAACGGACCCACAGCTCGCGCACGATGCGAATATATTCGAGCGTCCGCTCGTAGCGGGCTTCCTTGTCGTCGGCGTACGGGTCGCCCATCGCCCGCATGTCGTCCGGCGAACTTCCCGTCACGATGTTGATGAGCGCGCGTCCCCCCGTCACTTCGTCGAGTGTCGCGCCCATCCGCGCGGCCAGCGCGGGGGCGATCAGTCCCGGCCGCATCGCGACCAACGGCCTGAAGATGCGCGTGTGCGCCGCCAGCGTCGCCCCCATAATCCAGGCATCGGCGCATGTGCCGCCGGTCGGGATCAGGCCGAACGTATAGCCGGCGTTCTCTACCGCCTGGGCGACGCGGATCTGGTATGCCGTATCGACGACCCGCTCGGATTGGACGCCGATATACGGACCGTCGCCCCGTGTCGGCATGTACCAGCCGAATTCGATGTCTTCCGCTCTGCTTGCCACCATGCGGCATCCTCCTTGCCCTTCGGACAAATGATTAGTTGGCTTCCCGGCCGAGCGCCCAGAGCCGCTTGTGCTGGTTGGCCGGACGCGCCAGCCCGAGCCGGTCGCGCAGTGTCGTTCCTTCGTATTCCGTGCGGAACAAGCCGCGGTTCTGCAGCTCGGGCACGACCTTGTCGACGAACGCATCGAAGCCGACCGGATAGAGCGGCGGCAGAATGTTGAAGCCGTCGGCGCCGTTCTCGGCGAGCCACGTCTCGATGAAGTCGGCAACCTGCAGCACGGAGCCGGTGAAGGAGACGTGGCCGTGACCCGCATAGCTGCGGCTGAGGAACTGGCGAATCGTCATTTTATCGCGAATCGCCGCGTCGACGACCGCTTCGTGACGGCTGGAGATGCCGTTCTGCGAGAAGCCGTAAGGCTTCGACTTGTCTACCGGCACGAGATCGTCCAGATCGTATTCGGACAGGTCGACGGTAAAATAGTTGGACAGCCGCTTCAGCGAATGTCTGGAATCGACAAGCGAATCGAGCTCCTCCTGCAAGTCGCGCGCTTCCGCTTCGGTGTCGCCGACAATCGGGCTTAAGCCCGGCATGATCAGCAGCTCGTTCGGCGTACGGCCGTACCGGATCAGCCGGGATTTGACGTCGGTATAGAACTCCTTCGCCGCGCCGAGCGTCTGCTGCGCGGTGAAGATCACCTCCGCCGAGCGGGCGGCAAGCTCCTTGCCGCTCTCCGACGAGCCGGCCTGCACGAGCACGGGATATCCCTGCGGCGGCCGGGGAATGTTGAGCGGGCCTTTGACGTTAAAGTATTTGCCTTGGAAGTTGATCTCGTGAATCTTCGAATGATCGATCTGTCGCTCGTTGTCGCGGTCATAGATCAGCGCGTCTTCTTCCCAACTGTCCCATAGCTGCTTGGTCACTTCCACGAATTCGGTGCCGATATCGTAGCGCGTGGAATGCTCGGGATGCCCCGGACGTCCGAAGTTGTCGGCATCCGCCTGCGAATGGCCGGTGACGATGTTCCATGCGGCGCGCCCCTTGCTGATATGATCGAGCGAGGCGAACTTGCGGGCAATGTGGTACGGATCGTTATATGTGGTGCCGACCGTGGCGATGAAGCCGACGTGCTTCGTCTGCGCCGCCAGCGCGGACAGCAGCGTGAACGGTTCAAGCCGACGCCCCAGCCCGGAATAGTTGTCCGCCATGAACAGCGAATCGAACAGTCCGCGCTCCGCGATCCCCGCCAGCTTCGCATAATAAGCGAGGTCCAGATCGGTGCCGGTCTCGGCGTCCGGATGCTTCCAGGCGCCGGCATGATGGCCGGAGCCGCGCAGAAATACGTTAAAGTGAGCTTGCTTGCGTTGTTGTCCCATCTCGAACATCTCTCCTTGAATGAATGTGATTGAATGAATGTTAGCTCGCGAAGACGACAAAAAACCGGATTCGCGGCTTTGTCGCCATGAATCCGGTTGACCGGTATCTCGACTGATTATCGATATTTCCCATCTGTTTACTCGAATATTAGCTCAACTTTTTGCTTCCGTCAATCCATTTGCGAACCAATTGCCAAATTTCATTTCGTGGTTGACAAAACCGAAAAGGGCTTGATATAGTAGGCCCATTCCTAATTCAAACAAAGTTAATCGGTATTATCGACATTATCGCACAGCGACCGTTCCAACGGAGACAGTCAGCAGGAATTCTTAAGAATCCTGCGGAAGGTCTCCGTTTTTTTTGACGTCGCGGGAACAAGGGAGACAGCGGAATTCTATGGCGAATATTCGAATTGAGCATGTCTACAAGCATTACGGCAAGGAGAAGCATCCGGTTGTGAAGGACTTTAATCTGGATATCCGCGACAAGGAATTTATCGTATTCGTCGGTCCGTCCGGCTGCGGGAAGTCAACCATGCTGCGGATGATCGCCGGGCTGGAGGAGATTACGGAGGGCGGAATCTACATCGACGATCAACTGGTCAACCATCTGCCGCCGAAGGATCGGGACATCTCCATGGTGTTCCAGAATTACGCCCTGTACCCTAACCTGAGCGTCTTCGAGAACATTGCGTTCGGGCTGCGCATGCGCAAGCTGCCCAAGTACGAGATCGAGCTTGCCGTGAAGAAGGCATCCCGCATTCTGGAGATCGAATCCTACCTGTCCCGCAAGCCCAGGCAGCTCTCGGGCGGCCAGCGGCAGCGCGTGGCGCTCGGCCGGGCGATCGTGCGCAATCCGAAGCTGTTCCTGATGGACGAACCGCTGTCGAACCTGGACGCCAAGCTGCGGGTTACGATGCGGATGGAGATCATCAAGCTGCACCAGGATCTGAAGACAACCTTTATCTATGTGACGCACGATCAGGCGGAGGCGATGACGATGGCCGATCGAATCGTCGTCATGCGGGACGGCATCATTCAGCAGATCGATACGCCGGAGCGCATCTATTCGCTGCCGAGCAACACGTTCGTGGCCGGGTTCATCGGCTCGCCGCAGATCAATCTGATCGAAGGGCGCATTCAGGCGAATGCGCGCGGGGATCTGGAATTCGTCACTTCCCGGCTGCGCATCGCAATTCACGAGGCGAACGCCGAGCTGCTGCGCAAGCACGAGAGAGTCGACCGCACCGTGCTCCTCGGAATTCGCCCTGAGAACATCAGCCTCGAAGCGCTGTTCTCGGACGCCGTCATTACCGGGAAGTATCGGTTCACGGAGCTGATGGGCGCCGACCGGTTCATCTACCTCGACATCGGCCAGGAACAACTGCTCTCCGCCCGCGTCAGCCCCTCCGTTCGCTTCGAGCCCGGCGCCAGCGTGCGCCTCGGCATCGACTCGCTCAAGACGCTGTTTTTCCACCCTGACACCGGCGAACGGTTCGCGGACTAGAGAACTTAACAGAGGGGGGATGGCAAGGTGAACTATCGCTTCTGGGTGAACCGTCGATTAAGGAAACGAGCGTATGCCGCGCTCCTGATTATGGCGCTTGTCTTCCAAGCTCCGGCTGCGGCCTTGTCCGCCGGGGAAGCGGAGGCTGCGGGAGCGTCAGCCGATTCGGGCGCCGTTCAGAGCGCAGGAGAAGCGTCCGGCTTGATCACGCGGGAGGTGTCCTACGCCAAACGCAAGGAAGAATGGGCGGAGCAAGGCTTCGCGCCGGCGTCGACCGCCGTATCGATCGCTGCCGCGCTTCCGCTGAACGTATCGGATGCCAAGCAGTTGAAGGTGGGCGGATATGCCGGCAAGTCGGGAGTTCTCGTCTGGCATGCCGCGGATAAAGGCTGGGTCGAATATGAAGTGAATGTGCCGGAGACGGCGCTCTACGAGATTCGCGTCGCTTACGATCCGATTGCGGGCGAGGGCGTAGCCCCGATCCTGTGGGAGGTTGACGTCGACGGCGAGCGTCCGTTCGCGGAATCCTCGTCGACGGCCTTGTACCGCGTCTGGAAGGACAGCCGGCCGATTCTGACGAATGCCGACGGCGACCAGATCCGCCCGCGTTCCGAGGATGTGTCGGATTGGAGCGTTGCTCCCTTGCTCGATTCGTCCGGCGGCTACTCCGAGCCGTTGCAGTGGCTTCTGACGCAGGGCCGCCACATTCTCCGCTTCACCGGCAGCGAGCCGGTTGCGATCGAACGAATCGACCTGACCCCCGCCGAGCCGGTGCCGGCTTATGCCGAGGTTGCCGCCGCCTATCCCGATTCCGGCGATGGCTTGCAAGGGAAGGCGCAGACGCTGCAGGCGGAAGACTTCGCCTACAAGAACGATACGGCCATCAAGCTGTATTCGGATCGCGATCCGCGCAGCGTCCCTCGCAACGAAGGGAGAATTACCTACAACACGGTCGGCGGAATCCGTTGGGTGGAACAGAATCAGGAGATTGTATGGACGTTCGAGGTTCCGGAGGACGGAGCCTACAAGTTCGCCTTCCGCACGAAGCAGAACCTGGTGTCGCGCAAGACCTCGTTCCGCACCATTCGGATCGACGGCGCCGTTCCGTTCCAAGAATTCGCGGCCTTCGCTTTCCCGTACACCGCAAGCTGGAAGGGCAGGGTTGTCGAGGACGATGAAGGCGAGCCGTACCTCGTTTATTTGAAGAAGGGAAGCCATACGATCTCGCTGGCCGTCACGCATGCGCCGGTGCAGCCGCTGCTCGAGGGCATTCAGACGTTGTCCGACGAGCTCGATGCCGCAAGCTGGGACTTGCGCGGGCTCGCGGGCGCCGTTATCGATCGCAACCGGACGTGGGTGCCGGAGCGGGATTACCCAAGCTTGCCGGGAGAGCTGCGGGAGCTGCAGGAGCGAATGGACCGGCTTGCGGACGACTCCGTGCTTGTCAACGGCGGATCGGATGCGGTAAGCCAGGCGCTGCAAGCCGGCGCCAAGCAAATTCGCACGATTCTCAAGAAGCCGGAGGAGCTTCCTTACCATCTTGAAGAGATAGCCTCAATTCGCGAGAAGCTGAGCTCCTCCACCGACTCTCTGCTGGATCAAGGGCTGCAGCTCGACGAGATCTATATCGCGCCGGAGCGGGCCAAATTCCCGGCGATGAAGGCGTCGTGGTGGCGGAAGCTGACGGGCGGCGTGCAGAACTTCGCCTACTCGTTCGACACTCGCGACAGCGTGGCGGACCTGGACGAAGCCAAGCTGAACATCTGGGTGCTGCGCGGGCGGGATTATGTCGATCAATTGCAGCAATTGGCGGACGAAGAATTTACGCCTGCAACCGGCATCCGGGTCAAGGTGAACCTGATCGCCAATCAGGAGCTGCTGCTGCTCTCCAACGCGGCGGGCGTGCAGCCCGACGTGGCGCTCGGGCTGCCCCAGGACTTGCCCGTCGATCTCGCGATCAGAGGAAGCCTGCAGGATCTGTCGCAGCTTGACGGGTTCGAGTCCGTCTACGGGCAGTACGGTCCGGGCTCGTGGCTGCCGCTTTATTACGACGGAGGCTATTACGCCTTGCCGGAGACGCAGTCGTTCCAGGTGCTGTTCTATCGCAAGGACATTCTCGACCGGCTTGGCCTTGACGTTCCGCAAACCTGGGACGACGTGTACGCGCTGCTGCCGACGCTGCAGCAGAACGCCTTGAACTTCTATCTGGACCCGACGCAGTTCACGCAATACTTCTATAACGGCGGCGTTGACTTCTACGAGGATGGAGGGGTGAAGACGGCTCTGGATTCGCCGGAAGCATTCCGCGCGTTCAAGCAATGGACGGACCTGTTCACGACGTATGCGGTCGAGAAGGAGGTGCCCAGCTTCTACGAGCACTTCCGCGACGGCACGATGCCGATCGGAATATCCAATTACAACACGTACGTCCAGTTGGCGGCCGCTGCGCCCGAGCTTAACGGCCGCTGGGCAATCGCCGCGATGCCCGGCACCAAGCAGGCGGACGGAACAATTACCCGGTGGGCCGGCGGCGGCCAGCAGACCGATGTCATCTTCGAGCGCTCGGAGAAGAAGGAGGAGGCTTGGCAATTCCTCCAGTGGTGGTCGTCCGCAGACGTGCAGAAGCAATACGGGGAGGATCTTGAGGCGATCAACGGCATCGCCTTCCGCTGGAACACCGCCAACGTCGAAGCGTTTAAGCAGCTTCCATGGAAGCGGGAAGACGCCGAGGTCATTCTGGAGCAATGGCGCTGGTACAAGGACATCCCGAACGTGCCGGGAGGGTACTTCCTGACCCGGGAGCTGAACAACGCCTGGGGGCGCACCGTCATTAGCAAAGTCAACTACCGCGCTTCTCTGGAGCAGACGATCCGCGACGTCAATCGGGAGCTTCTCCGCAAGCAGCAAGAATTCGGTTACGTCGACAAGAATGGCAATCGGCTCAAGACGATGAGCCTTCCGGTCGTCGACAAGCCGTGGGAAGGAATCGAATCGCATGTGGACTAGAATCTGGTCTTATCGCATCTCTTATCTGTTCGTTGCGCCGTTTACCCTCGTCTTTATTGCGTTTATCGTCGTTCCGGTCGCGATGGCCGTCGGATTAAGCTTCACCTACTACAACGGCATCGAGCCGCCGCGATTCATCGGCTGGAGCAACTTCCAATACCTGCTGTCGCAGGATCTGCTGTTCCTGCAATATGCGCTCCCCAATACGTTCAAGTATGCGATTATCGTCGGGCCCGGCGGCTACGTCGCCGGATTCTTGCTGGCATGGCTGATCTCGCTGCTCGGCAAGGGGCTGCGCAAGTGGGTGGCGCTGGCGGTATATGCGCCATCGCTCACCGCGGGCACGGCGATGACGATCATCTGGCTGCCGCTGCTCTCCGGCGATCGCATCGGCTATCTGAACAGCTTCCTGCTGAACAACGGCTTGATCGACGTGCCCAAGCTATGGGTAACCGATCCGAAGCTGATTATGGGTTCGATGATCGTCGTCTCGCTGTGGGCCAGCATGGGGGTCGGCTTCCTCGCGATGCTGGCCGGCATTCAGAACGTCGACCCGCAGCTTTACGAAGCGGGGCGAATCGACGGCGTGCGCAGCCGGCTTCAGGAGCTGTGGTACTTGACGATTCCGTCGATGAAGCCGCAGATGCTGTTCGGCTGCGTGATGGCGATCGTCACTACGCTGCGGGCCGGCAACATCGGCGTGGAATTGTCCGGCGTGAATCCGACGCCGCAATACGCAGGCAACCTGATCGTCAACCACATTCAGGATTTCGGATTCATCCGTTACGAGATGGGCTACGCGGCGGCGATCTCGGTATTCCTGCTGCTGCTGATGTACGTATCCAATCGGCTGAGCTGGAGATTGTTCGGGACGGGGGAGAATGAGGCGTGAACGTCCTTCTGCGGAATTCCATTCGGCGCTTCACGTTGCCGCGCCTGTTGTTCGTCGTCGTCATGCTGCTGTTCGCCGTATTTATGCTGCTGCCGATCGTGTTTATCGTCAGTCACGCCTTCAAGCCTTACGACGAGCTGTTCGTGTATCCGCCGGAGTTTATCGTCAGGCGTCCGACGACACAGAACTTTATCGAGCTGGCTCAAATTACGTCCGGTTCGATTATTCCGATCTCCCGTTACCTGTTCAACAGCATCCTCATCTCCGCCGCGACCGTCCTGCTGACGACGATCATCAGCGCGATGTGCGGGTATGCTCTCGCCAAGCAGCCCTTCCCCGGCCGGAAAATCCTGTTCGCAACGATTGTGCTGATGCTGATGTTCGCGCCGGAGGTGGTGCAGATTCCGCGTTATCTGGTCGTCAGCGGCCTCGGCCTGATGAACACCTATCCGGGTCATATTCTGCCTCTGTTGGCGCTCCCGGTCGGGGTGTTCCTGCTTAAGCAGTTCATGGAGCAAATTCCGAACGCGCTGCTGGAGGCGGCGCGCATCGACGGAGCGACCGAATTCGGGCTGTTCCTGAAGATCGCGGTGCCGGTCTGCATGCCTGCCGTCGCTACCGTAGCGATTCTGTCGTTCCAGAATTCATGGAGCAATCTCGAGACGTCGTCTTACTTCATGCAGGACGACTATATGAAGACCTTCCCGTACTTCCTGTCGACGTTGACGAGCAATCTGGCCAACAATGTCGCGCGCCAAGGCGCAGCGGCGGTAGCTACGCTTATTGTGCTGGCGCCGAATCTTATCTTTTTTATCATCCTGCAGCGGAGAGTCATCGATACGATGGTTCATTCCGGCATCAAGTGAATCGGGGGGCGGGTTCGGCAATGAAGAAGATGAAGTGGCAACGGGCCATGGCAACGCTCCTCGCTGCTGTCGCCTTGTCGGCGGCGGCGCTGCCGGAGCGGGCCGCGGCGGATACCTTCTCCCCGTATTCGACGTACTACAAGGATTCGTACGGGCAATATTATCAGATTCAGTCCGCCTATCGGCCGGGGGATCTGATTGGACCGACTCTTGTCGGCGAGACGGGAACGGAACGAGACGCGGAAGCGGGAGAGGAAGAGGGAGGGACGGAGCCGCCGTCCGACGTTCTCAGCATTCCGCAGGACCTGTTCGTCGACGCGGACGATAACATCTACGTCGCGGATACGGGCAACAATCGGATCGTGAAGCTGAGCTCCGCCGGGCGGCTGCTTGCCTCGTTCGCGGTGCCGGAGAGTCCGCTCAGCCAGCCGAACGGGCTGTTCGTCGACGATGCCGGCAATATGTATGTGGCCGACACCGGCAACCAGCGCGTCGTCAAGCTGGACGCCCGGGGCCGCCTGCTTCGCGAATACCCGCGGCCGAATTCGAGCTATCTGCCCGAATCGCTGAAGTACCAGCCGACCAAGCTGGTCGTGGATAAGCGCGGATTCCTGTACATAACGACGCTCGGCGCATTCCAGGGTCTCCTGATGCTCGATCCGGAGGGGCGCTTCGAGACGTTCTTCGGCGCCAACGAGGTCGCGTTCTCCTTGTTCGACGCCTTCAAGCGGGCAGTATATCCTCGGGAGATGTACCTGCGCGAGCTGAGCAAGCTCCCCGGCGCCATCGTCAATACGACGATCGACGGGGACGGCTTCATCTATACGGTAACCAAGGACATCCGGGAAGAGCAGATCAAGAAATTCAACATTGCCGGCCTGAACCAGTTGGAGACCGGGGGAGAGTTCTCGGCCGGCAACCTTCAGTTCGGGGAGAGCTTCGGCGAAGACCGCGGCAGCAGAGCGGCGGCTTCGCAGGCATCCGCGGTCACGACGACCGCAAGCGCGGCGGCGAAGCCGTCCGTTGTGCTCGGCGTGCAATTGCAGGACGTATCCGTCGATCGGGACGGCAACTTCACGACGATCGATGCGCTGAACGGCACGATCAGTCAATATGACGGCGATGGCAACCTGCTGTTCTTCTGGGACGGAGAGCATCCGCAGGGGATATCCAAGTTCGGCATCGTCGACGCCCCTTCGGCCGTCGCGGCGGATTCGTTCGGCAATCTGCTTATCCTTGACGGCGTCAACGGGATGATCCAGCGACTGGAGACGACGGAGTTCGGGGCGCTTGTTCATCGGGCCAACCGGCTGACAAGGGACGGCCGCTACGAGGAGAGCGAGCCGATCTGGCAGGAGGTGTATCGTCAGAACGCCTATTATACGCCGGCGATTATCGGGTTGGCCAAAGCAGCCTACAAGCGCGAGGACTATGCGCGGGCACAGGAGCTGTTCGGCAAGTCGGGCACGGTCAAAGGCTATTCCGACGCATTCTGGCAGGTGCGGCTCGTGTGGTTCCAGCGGCACTTCGCGTTCTGGATCAATCTGACGGCGGCTCTTGCCGCGGCCGTTCTGTTGTTCCGGCGCTTCACGCGCAACCGCAGATGGCGCCGTCTTCTGCAGGAGCGGCTGCGTCCGAAGCGCAAGCTCGCTTTGCAATTGCAGCACCTCGGAACGCTGGTGAAGCACCCGGTTGACGGCTACCATGCGATTCGCTATCAGGGCAAGGCGGGGCTGCTGAGCAGTCTGATCGTGCTCGCCGCCGTCGCGGCCGCGTTCTCCGCCATTGAGGCGGGAACGAGCTTCACGTTTAACCGGGACCTCTACACGGGCGTCGATCTCGGGCCTCTGCTCGCGCAATTCGGAGTGCTGTGGCTGGGCTGGGTCGTCTCGAACTATCTGGTCGGTTCGCTGATGAGAGGCGAAGGCCGCTTCCGGGATGTGTTCTACGGCAGCTCTTACGCGCTTCTCCCGCTCATCGCGATCGGCTTGCCGCTGACCTTGTTCTCCCATGCGCTGACGCTGTCCGAGAAGTCCATCTTTGACTTCCTGCATCTGGTTATGCTCGTATGGACGGCCTTGCAGTTCTTCTGGATGGTGCAGGGCATTCACAATTACAACGTCGGAGAAGCGCTGCTTAACTTGCTGTTCTCGCTGCTGACCATGGCGATGATCGGCGTCCTGATCTTTATCTTCTTCAGCCTGAGCGGCGAATTGATCGACTTTCTTTATTCGATTTACCAGGAGGTGGCGATCCGATGAAGCGACTAACCGGCCGACAACTCGCTTACCTCGCGGCAGGGGCGGCGCTGCTGCTGATTCTCGCCTGGTCGGGATGGCGCATTGCCCAGATCCGCCACGCCGAGGCGGGGCCGGCCGAGCCGATCGCCGTGCCGGCGGACGCGGTTCTGTTCAAGCCCGAGCTTCCGCAGGAGGCGGGCTTCCGCAAGGCGGCGGAGTCGGCGGAGCTGACTCTTCTGGTCGACCCGGCAACGGCGCACTTCCAGGTCGTCAGCAAGTCGACCGGCCTGATCTGGCGCTCTTATCCCGAACCGGAGGAGTGGGCGCAGGAGACGATCGGCGGCGTCTGGAAGAACAACCTGCTCTCGCCGATCATCGTGGAGTATGCGAATCTGTCCAACTACAAGTCGGCCTCCAAGACGGTCGGGCTGGCGGACGAAGGCGGCTACGTGGACAATCTCGAGACGAAGGAGGACGGCTTCTCCGGCACGTTCGTGCTGCCGAAGGGCGGCTTCAAGATTCCGTTCGAGGTGACGCTGAAGGACGATTACGTGGAGACGACGCTGCTGGAGGACGGGCTGCGGGAAGGGGACAACAGCCTGCTGAACGTCAAGCTGTATCCGCTGTTCGGCGGACAGACGACGGAAGGGCAGGACGGCTATCTGTTCGTTCCCGACGGCTCCGGCGCGTTGATTCGCTTTAAGCAGGATCGCGTCCTGGAGCAATCCACCTATAACTACAATATCTACGGCGGCGATCCCGCCTTCTATCAGAGCGATCCGAACAGGCAGCGCATTGCCTTGCCGGTATTCGGGCTCAAGTCGGGCGATCGGGGCTTCGTGTCCATCGTGACGGAGGGAGCCGCATACGCGTCCGTCTTCGCGGCGCCGTCGGGCTCGCTCGGTTCGTTTAACTGGATTGCGGCGGAATGGCAATACCGCAAGCGGTTCTTCCAGAGCGTCAGCCGCAAGACGGATGCCGGGTTCTTCACTTACGGCAAGGAGCGCTTCGAACTGCCGCGGCGAACCGTCCGTTATTATCCGCTCGGCGGCGAAGACAGCGACTACGTCGGGATGGCGGGCGTCTATCGCAGCTACCTTGTCGACGAGCAGAAGGTAACGGGGCTGACGGGCGATTCGGCCGACATTCCGCTGTATGTGGATCTGATCGGAGCGGACGTGCGCAAGGGACTTCTGATCGACGAATACGTAACGGCGACGACGACCGCGGATGCCAAGAAGCTGCTGCAAAACATCGTCGATCAAGGCATACGCCGGGTCGTTGTGCAGTATGCGGGCTGGCAGCAGGACGGGTACAGCGAGCAGGGAGGATATTTCCCGGTCGATTCCCGAATCGGCGGAGACGACGGGATGAGATCGTTTATCGAGTTCGCGCATGCTTACGGAATTCCCGTATACCTGACCGCCGATTACACGATCAACAATAACGGGGAAGACGGCTACTGGTATCGCCGCGACGGCGCGCGCAGCTTGTCGGGGGAGGTGCAGGAGCTGTACGAGGGCACGACGCGCGTCAGCGCCGGCTTCTATCGCAAGACGATCGCCTCCGACCTGCAGAAGTACGCGCGGCTCGGCGCGGACGGCATCCGCTTCGAAGGCGGCATCGGCTCGCAGCTCGTCACCGACTACAACAGCCGCTACGGAGGAAGCCGGGCCGATGCGATCGCCATCCAGCGGGAGGTGCTTGAGCAGACGAAGACAACGCTCGGCTCCGTCGCCGTGTCGAGCGCGAACGCCTACGCATTCGATCTGATCGACCATGTTCCGCTGCTTGCCGCCGGGGATTCGTACGATCTGTATACGGACGACGCGGTGCCTTTTGCCCAGATTGTGCTTCACGGCCTGCTCCCTTACACGTCCCAATGGTCGAATCTGCGCAACGAGTCGCACACGGACTTCCTGCAGATGATCGAATACGGCGCATACCCGTCTTACGTGCTCTCGGCGGCGCCGTCGGACCGCCTGAAGAACGTCTACTCCGCGTGGTATTACAGCATGAACGCCGAGGACTGGCTTCCTTCCCTGGCGGAGGAATACCGCAAGGCGAACGAGGCGCTCGCCCCGGTGCAGGCCAAGCGGATCGTCGGTCATCGCAAGCTCGCTCCGCAGGTCAGCGAGACGACCTATGAGGGCGGCTACCGCATTATTGTCAACTACGGCGAGCAAGCATACGACGAAGGGCGGCTTCACGTTCCCGCCCAGGATTTCGTCGCGGTTACGGGAGGCGAGGCATCATGAGCAAGGGCAGACGGCTGCAGGCTTCGACGCAGCGGAAGATTGACGGCACCCTCTTTATCGCACCATGGATATTCGGATTTCTCGCCTTTGTCGCTTTTCCGCTCGGCTATTCGTTATATATGAGCTTCTATCAGGTGCAAATTACGGTCGACAAGGTGGTCTATACCTTTATCGGCTTCCGGAACTACCGGGAGATTCTGGTGCTTAACGGCAGCCTGCTGTACGAAGAACTGTTCCCGTTCCTGAAGCAGGCGCTGGTGATGATCCCGATCATTCTTGTCTTCTCGCTGCTGGTCGCGATTCTGCTGAATCTGAAGTTCCCCGGACGAACGCTGTTCCGCGTCATCTTCTTCCTGCCGGTCATTTTCTCGTCGGGACAGATTGTGCAGGAGTTCATCAGCCAGGGAGAAGGCTCGCTGTCGGTGCTGCAATCGCTCAAGATCGATTCCTATCTGCAGGAATACGTGCCCGGAGGATGGGCGGGGCCGATCACGACGGTGATGAATTCGTTTGTGCTTATTCTCTGGTATTCCGGTGTGCAAATCCTGATATTCCTTGCCGGCCGTCAGACGATATCCGCTTCGGTGTACGAGGCTTCCCGCATCGACGGCTCAAGCCCCTGGAATACATTCTGGAAAATCACGCTGCCGGGCCTGGTGCCGTACATCTTCCTCAATCTTCTGTACACGGTCGTCGATCTGTTCACCTTCCCGTCGAATCCGATTGTAAGCAAGGTCAGCACGGCCAACTATGGAAGCTCAAGCGCGTTGGCATGGATTTATTTCGTTATCATTCTGGCGTTCGTCGGACTCTCGCTGCTGCTGTACAGCCGGGTGGATCGAGCGTTGTCCGGCACGCGCCGCTAGAAGGGAGAGAACGCTATGGCCAAGACAGCGAGGGAGCTGCTGGAACGATTGCCGGTCGGCCGATCGGCTTCGCCGGAGCGTTGGCGCAAGGCGGCTTCGGCGAGTCTGCGGATGCTCCAGCGGATCAGGTACCGGCTCGTCGGACGCGAGATCGATCAGGGAATTGTGTTCAAGACCGTGATCTATATCATTCTGATCAATGTCGCGTTTATTTACCTGAAGCCGATTCTGTACATGGCGACAACGATGATCAAGGACGCGAAGAACATTCTCGATCCGACGGTCATCTGGGTGCCCAAGTCGCTCTACCTCGGTCATCTCAAGACGGCAATCGATTATTTGTCCTATGGGAAAAGCCTGCTGCTCAGCTTCGTGATCGCGGGAGGAGTCTCCGCGCTCCAGGTGTTCTCCTGTGCGGTTGCGGGGTACGCGTTCGCTCGGCTCGACTTCCCGTTGAAGCGATTCTGGGGCACGATGCTGCTGTTTACCTTCATCATGCCGCCGCAGGTCGTCATTCTTCCGACCATCATGATGTTCAAGAGCCTCGGGCTGATGGATACCGTGTGGCCGATGATTCTGCCGGCGCTGTTCGGACACGGCCTCAAGGGGGCGATGTTCGTCATCATCTACCGCTCGTTCTTCTCTACGCTGCCGAAGGAGCTGGACGAAGCGGCGCGCATCGACGGGGCGAGCGCGTTCAAGCTGTTCTTCCGCGTCATGCTGCCGTTGTCGCGTTCGGTTATCGTTGTCGTCGTGCTGTTCGCCTTCGTCTGGAATTGGAACGACTTCTACTTGCCGTCGATCTTCATGTTTACCTCCCACGATGTGCCGCTGTCGATCGCGCTTGCCCGGGAGGCCGCGGAGATGAAGCTCGACGAAGGCGCGGGCGTGATGACGGTCTACGGAGAAGCGATCAAGATGGCGTCGTCGTTCCTGATTATTTTCCCGCTGCTGATCGTTTACTTCTTCGCGCAGCGCTGGTTCATCGAAGGCGTCGAGCGAACGGGACTGGTGGAATAGGCATGTCGCGGCCGCTTGGATCGCGAAGGGAGGTGAGCGCCATGCATCGGTTGACGGCGCACAGCTGCCGCGACTGTTGATTCGGACGGCTGGAACGGCACGGGAACAATGAACAAGTATGGTCATAAACAAGCAAAGGAAAGGTGACATGAACATGAAATCCGCCAAATTATCGATCGCCGCACTGCTGGCGATTGTCCTGCTCGCCGGCTGCGGCAGCGGGAACACCAACAAGCAAGGGGCAGCCGGCTCGGACTCCGGGAGCGGAGCGTCGGCTTCGCCCGCAGCCGCCTCGGGATCGGCAGCCGCGTCTGCGGAACCGGCCTCCTACAAGAAGCTGGGCGACGAGCCGCTGACCCTGACGTTCTACAGCACAAGCGGAACGTTCCCGGATGTGGAATTCAATACGTTGATTGCCGATCCCATCCATGCCAAGTATCCGAACGTGACGATCGAACGGATTACGCCGGCCGCGAATACGACCAATGAAGAAGTGCTGTCCACGTACACGCCGGACATTATTTATTCCTCCTCCTCCTCGCACGCGAATATCATTCGGACGGGCGTCTACGAGGACCTGCGCCCGTATATCGAGAAGTTTGGCTTCGATACGTCGCGGATCAAGCCGATTCTGTGGAACTACGCACAGGAGCTTACGAAGGGCAAGGGAGACCAGATCTGGATCATTCCGTTTAACGCCAACCAGCACGTGCTGTACTACAACAAGGATATTTTCGACAAGTTCGGCGTGCCGTACCCGACCGATGAGCAGCAGACCTGGGACGACGTGATCGAGATTGCGAAGAAGCTGACGCGCACGGTCAACGGCGTTCACTATGTCGGCCTCGCTGTCGACAACCTGAGCGGCCTGGCCAAGGGGCTCGGCCTGTCGATTACGGACCGGACGGAAGGCAATTCCACGCTGTCGAGCGATCCGGGCTGGCTGCGGACGTTCGAGCTGCAGAAGAAGATTCTGGAGATTCCCGGCTATGTAGGTCCCGACAACTTCTGGAACTATGGCCGCGATCAATTCATGAAGGACCAGACGATTGCGATGCGCGCCTCCTGGCTCGCCAACATGGTCGGCCCGCTGGAGGAGCTGCGCCAGCAGGGCGTCGAATTCAACTGGGATATCGCGCCGGTGCCGAACTTCGAGGACCAGCTTGGCGTGACGCGCGAAGCGCAGGTGCACTCGCTGTCGATCAACAAGAACTCGCCGCATAAGGACGAGGCGTTCCAGGTCATCGCCGAGATTCTGTCCGACGAGGGTCAGCTTATTCTGTCCCGCAACGGCCGCGTGCCGGCTGTCGTCAACCCGGCTCTGGAAGCGGAGTACGGCACGGAGATTCCGGTGCTGCAAGGCAAGAAGGTGCAGAACGTGTTCGTGGGCGAGCCGCTGCAGGAGCACTATACGAGCGCTTACGATCTGGGCGTATCGAGTGCGCTGACCGATGCGGCGGAGGGGCTTGCCATCGGCGGGCTCGACGTCAACACCGCATTGCGGAATGCGGAAGAGGCGATCAACCAGAAGGCCGAATCGCTTCGCAGCACGCTCGGCGCTCCTTGACGCAAGGGAGATTCAAGAAGGCGCGGGAGATTTCGCGGGAGATTAAGGAAGCAAGATGAAGGCAAGTCTCGTCAGGAAGGCCGGCGCCGGATGGCCCGGTCTTGCCGTCTTGCCGGCATGTGCCGGGGACTATTGAAGGGGAGGGGACAAGCAATGAGCGGAAGCGGCAAATATCGGCTTGGAGTTCTGTACGGAGACGGCATCGGTCCGGAGATCGTCGCGGCCGCGTGGCGGGCGCTGCGGGCGGCGGAGCGGGCCGGCGGGGTCGAGCTGTTCGACCCGGTGGAGCTGCCGATGGGGCTTGGCGCCATTCGCGAGCATGGCTCGGCGCTGCCGCAGCGGACGAAGGACGAGCTGGGCAACTGCCACGGCTGGCTGATGGGGCCGCACGATTCGGCCTCTTATCCGGCGGAGCATCGGGCGGCGACGAATCCGAGCGGCGAGCTGCGGAAGCGGTTCGACCTGTACGCGAACATTCGGCCGAGCCGCACGCTGCAAGGCGTGCGCGGCGTGGCCAAGGACGCCGATCTGGTCATCTTCCGGGAGAACACGGAGGAGTTCTATCCCGACCGCAACCTGGTCGCGGGCTCGGGAGAATGGCAGGTAACGCCGGACGTCGTCGTGACGGCCGGCGTATTCACCCGGCGGGCGGCGGAGCGGATCGCCCACGCAGCCTTCCGGGCCGCCGAGCGGCGGCGCGGGCTCGTATCGATCGTGCACAAGGCGAACGTAATCAAGCTCGGCAGCGGGCTGTTCCTGCGGACGTGCCTTGAGGTGGCGGAGCAGTATCCGCATGTGCGCGTCAACGATTATCACGTCGACGCGGCCGCCGCCCGGCTTGTGCGCAGCGCCGGGGAATTCGACGTGATCGTCACGACGAATCTGTTCGGCGACATTCTGTCCGATCTGGCCGGCGAATTGACCGGCAGCCTGGGCTTGTCGCCGTCGATCAACGCCGGGGACGACATCGCCATGGCGCAGGCGGCGCACGGCTCCGCGCCGGATATCGCCGGGCAGGACAAAGCCAACCCAGTCGGCATGCTGCTGTCTGCAGCCATGCTGGCGGATTGGCTCGGCGCGAAGCACGGGGACAGCCGCCTGACCGGGATCGGTCGGCGGCTGGACGGCGCGGTCGCGGCCGCATTGGCCGCCGGCGTCGCGACGGCGGATCTGGGCGGCGCGGCCACGACCGGGCAGTTCGCCCAGGCGGTTATCGCGAGGCTGGAGGCGGCGCACGGCGGCTGAACGCCGCCGTCGCTTCTCCCCCGTCGCCTCAAATAATCTCGCCCGGGTACAGCTCCGTGGACAGATAGCGCTCTCCCGTGTCGGGCAGCAGGACAACAATCGTTCGGCCGGCATTCTCCGGCCGGTTCGCCACTTGGACGGCCGCGAACGCGGCAGCGCCGGAGGAGACGCCGACGACAAGCCCCTCGTTCTTGGCGAGCAGCCTCGTCGTCTCCAGCGCGTCCTGGTCGCTCACCCGGATAATCTCGTCGACGGTCTGGCGATGGAAGTTGTCCGGCGTGAAGCCCGGGCCGATGCCCTGAATCTTATGCGGCCCCTTGACGCCGCCGGACAGCACGGGAGACGCGTCCGGCTCGACGGCGACGATTCTCGTCTCCGGCTTGCGCGCCTTCAGCACTTCGCCTACGCCGGTAATCGTGCCCCCGGTGCCGACGCCGCCGACGAAGATGTCGATCTCGCCGTCCGTGTCGCGCCAGATCTCCTCCGCGGTCGTTCGGCGGTGAATCTCCGGGTTGGCCGGATTCTTGAACTGCTGCGGGATAAACGAATTCGGGATCTGCGCGGCAAGCTGCTCGGCCTTGGCGATGGCGCCGGAGATGCCTTCCGTCCCCGGGGTAAGCACCAGCTCGGCGCCCAGCGCCAGGAGCAGCTTGCGCCGTTCGACGCTGAACGTCTCCGGCAAGACGATGATCAGCTTGTAGCCGAGCGCCGCGGCGGAGAAGGCGAGCCCGATGCCGGTGTTGCCGCTGGTCGGTTCGATGATGACCGTCGAGCGGTCGATAAGGCCCCGCTCCTCCGCGTCGCGGATCATGGCGAAGCCGATCCGGTCCTTGACGCTGCCGGCCGGATTGAAGTACTCGAGCTTGGCGATCAGCCGCGCTCCGACGTTAAGCTCGCGGTTGAAGTTGCGCAGCTCCAGCAGCGGGGTATTGCCGATCAGTTCGGTTAGATTAAGGGCGATTTTGGCCATGGCGGCACTCTCCTGTTCATGGGGGGATTTAATTCGCAGAGGCGATGCCGGATGCCGCCGAAGCGGAGAAGCGATTGGCGGGAACGGCCAGTCCGAGGTTCTCGCGCAGCGTCGCTCCTTCGTATGCGGTGCGGAAGCGGCCGCGGTTCTGCAGTTCGGGCACAACCTTGTCGATAAACGAATCCAGTCCTTCCGGGTAAATCGGCGGCATCAGATTAAATCCGTCCGCGCCCTGCTCGTCGAGCCATTGCTCGATGACGTCGGCCACCTCGATCGGCGTGCCGGTGAAGGTCAGGTGTCCGCGCGCGGCGGACAGCCGGTTGACGACTTGCCGCAGCGTCAGATTGGCATCGCTGCGCAGCATGTCAAGGATGAGCTGATGGCGGCTTTTGCTCCCGTTCACGTCTTCAATTCCTTTGGGATTCAGAATCTCCGGTACCGGAGCGTCGAGCGGATAACCGGTCAGGTCGATGCCGAACCGCTCGGAGAGCGCGGCGATATGGCGGTCGATGTCGTGGAACGAGTTCAACTCGTCTTCAAGTTCCTGAGCTTCCGCTCTGGTGTCGCCGATGATCGGGCTGAAGCCGGGCAGAATGAGAATCTGATCGGGGGTGCGGCCGTAGCGGGCGAGCCTTCCCTTGACATCGGCATAGAACGCCTTGCCTTCGGCAAGCGTCGGCTGTGCGGTGAATACCACTTCCGCGGTCTGCGCGGCCAGCTCCTTGCCGCTCTCCGACGAGCCGGCCTGCACGAGCACCGGGTAGCCCTGCGGCGGGCGGGGGATGTTAAGCGGCCCTTTGACCTTGTATACCTTGCCCTCGTAATTAATCTCGTGAAGTTTGCTGTCGTCGAACTGGATGCCCTTGGCCTTGTCGAAGACAAGCGCGTCCTCCTCCCAGCTGTCCCACAACTGCTTGGTCACTTCGACGAACTCCTCCGCCCAGCGATAACGTTCGGAATGCTCCAGATGCGATTGCTTGCCGAAGTTAAATGCCGTCTCGTCGGTGTGGCCGGTCACGATGTTCCAGCCGGAGCGGCCGCCGCTGATTCTGTCGAGCGAAGCGAACTTGCGGGCGACGTGGAACGGCTCGTTGTACGTCGTTCCGACCGTGCCGATCAGGCCGAGGTTCGTCGTGACCGCCGCAAGGGCGGACAGCAGCGTGAACGGCTCCAGCCGCCGGCCGGTGCCGACATAGCCGTCGGCCATGAAGACGGAATCGAGCAGCCCGCGCTCGGCGGTCAGCGCCAGCCGCTTGTAATAGTCGAACTGGAACGTCAGCTCCGGCGTTGTGCTCGGATGCCGCCACGCTGCGGCGTGGTGTCCTGCGGCCCGCAGGAAGACGTTGAAGTGCGCTTGTTTTGTGTCTTGCGAGGAGCTCATTGGACGTTGCCTCTTTTCTGGTTTATTGGGGGCTGGTTTGCTTGCCGAACGAATGCTATCCCCCTTCCGGATGCTTATGCCTCTTCTCCCGTCGGCTCAGGAATCCGCCCTTGCGGATCATGCGGCCTTCATGCGCCAACCTTTTCTTGCCGAACCTCTTGCCTCCATTCCTGTTCATGCTGCTTGGCGGCGCGGATCGACGGAGCGCAACCGCCTGGAAGCGGCTTGACCACCGCGAACCGTCGACCATGCGGACCACCGCCAACCGTCGACCATCGCCGTGCCCCCGACCGCTGCCGGGTTTTCCATGCTCATCCCTGATTCTGAGCGAGCGGGAGAAGAGGCATAATGCCGGCAGAGGGGATGTGACGCTGGGGGAGGGGGATCGGCGGCAGCAAGCAACAAAAAAAAGGAGCGTGCCGTCGGTTCGCACGTCTCCAGAAGTCTGGTGGACCATATAAACAAATTCCTAGCGGAATAATAACGTTAATGTATCACCGTTTGCCCGGATCGTCAATCCGGGCGTCAATCCGGACGGATCGTCAATCGGTTCGGCGCCGGCTGAGTATCCCATTCGACACGGAATCGATTGACAACGGGAATCCGCCCATGCTATAGTCGATGACACGATAGCATTGTTAATGTATCGGGATTATATGGATTAATTATCATGGATCGACCGGTAAACCGGAGATGCGGTGTATTCTCGCTTCGCCGGTTTTTTTGCGTCCATCTAATCCTACATTGGGGAAAAAGGAGTGTATCGATCATGAGTATTGCGATTAAACGGTTGGGAAGAACGGGGCTGAAGGTGTCGGAGGTTGCGCTCGGAACGATGGCGTTCGGGCGTTGGATCGACGAGCGGAAGTCGGCGGAGGTGCTGGATGCGGCGCTGGACGCCGGAATTACGCTGCTCGATACGGCCGATGTGTACGGCAAGGGAAGCGATCGCGGCAATCCGCTCGAGGGCGGCCAGTCGGAGACGATTCTGGGCAATCTGCTCGGGGCGCGGCGCCGCAATATCATTCTCGCCACCAAGGTTCACGGCCGTGTCGGCAACGGTCCGAACGACCAAGGCCAGAGCCGCTACCACATCATTCGGGCGGTCGAAGACAGCCTTCGCCGACTGAAGACGGATTACATCGATCTGTACCAGGTGCACCGGTTCGACAGCGAGACGCCGCTGGAGGAATCGCTGCGCGCGCTGGACGATCTCGTTCGCCAGGGCAAGGTGCGATACATCGGCGCGTCCAACTTCGCCGCCTGGCAGCTTGCCAAAGCGCACGGCATCTCCGCGCTGCTGAACCTCCACCGGTACGAGAGCGTGCAGCCGGAGTACAGCCTTATCGCCCGCGAAGCCGAACGGGAACTGCTGCCGTTCGCCAAGTCGGAGGGCGTGGGCGTTATCGTCTACAGCCCGCTCGGCCGCGGCCTGCTGACCGGCAAGTACCGCTTCAACGCCGAGCCTCCGGCCGGAACGCGCGGCGCGGCCGGCGAAGCGCGCATCAAGCCGCTGCTGGAGAACGAGCGCAACTTCCGCATCGTGGAAGGGCTGAAGCCGATTGCCGAACGCAAGGGCTGGACGCTGGCCCAGCTCGCGCTCACCTGGGTGCTCAGCCAGCAAGCCGTTACCTCGGCGATTCTCGGCGCTTCGAGTCCGGAGCATGTGACGGAATCCGTCGCCCGGGCGGGCGAGAAGCTGAGCGCGGAGGAGCTGGCCGAGATCGACGCGATTACGGGCGAAGCCGCATCGGCCCTGCCGTCGCTGCAGGAGACGGCAGCCGCCCGCGGGTAACGAGCCTTCTGCCGCATTATCGCTATGCTGCTGCCCATACCGCCTGGGCGTTCGCTTCTCCCCGGGCGGTATTTGCTCTGCGAACATAGGAGGGAGAAGAAGCACGATTCGGGAAAGCAGGGGTGGAATGAGCGACAATTATTCATCGAACGGAGCGTTCCGTCCCGGCAGAGGGATGGGAATGGGGAGATTCGGAACCGGCGAGAAGGTCAAGCCGGCGAGCGTCGCCGGCATGTTCGGGCGAATCTACGAGCATGCGCGCAGGGAGTGGCCCGCCATTGCCGCGGCGATCGGCTGCGTCATCGCCATCTCCTTGCTGGAATTTATCGTTCCCCAGCTCACGAAGTATACGATCGACCGTCTGATTCCGGAGCGGCGGCTCGGCGAATTGATCTATATCGGGGGCGGCGTGCTCGGTGCGGCCGTCGCTCTCGGCGCATTGAATTACGTCAGCTCGTCGCTGATGGCGTCGATCGGGCAGAAGGTGCTGTACAAGTTCCGGAACGATCTGTACCGGCATATGCAGAGCCTCGACGTCAGCTTCTTCGACCGTAACCGCACGGGAGATCTGATGTCGCGCGTGACGAATGACGTCAGCATCCTGCAGCAGATGATCTCTTCGAGCATGATGCAGTTGTTCACGGACTTCTTCACCTTCGGGGCCATCGCGCTTTATATGCTGTGGATCGATTGGCGGCTGACGCTGCTGCTGCTGGCCACGTTCCCGTTTATGATTCTGACGACAAGGCTGTTCGGCAGGCGGATGCGCTCTTCCTTCCGCAAGGTGCAGGAGTCGGTGGCGGACGTGAGCGATCATCTGCACAATTCGCTTACCGGCATCCGGCTGATCAAGTCGTTCACGGCCGAGGATTACGAGTCGGAGCGCTTCTCCGAGCGGGCGCGCAGGAATATGGACGCCAACATTCGGGTCGTTCGGCTGCGGGCGGCTTACGAGCCGATCATCGACTTGCTGAACTTCCTCGGCCTCGCGATCGTGCTCGTATTCGGCGCCTGGCTGGCGATCAACGGCGAGATGACGATCGGCACGATCGTCGCCTTCCTCTCTTACTTGCGGCTGTTGCAGAACCCGATCCGTCATGTCAGCCGCATCATCAACACGATCCAGCAATCGGCGGCGGCGCACGAGCGCATCATGGAAGTGATGAACACGAAGGCGGACATCGTGGAGAAGGACAATGCCGACACGCTGCCGCCGGTGCGGGGCCATATCGTCTTCCGCGACGTGGAATTCGGCTACTCGCGCGAGGCGGAGGTGCTGTCGCGATTTAATCTGGAGCTGGAAGCGGGGCAAGTCACCGCGCTTGTCGGTTCGTCGGGTTCGGGCAAAACAACGATTGCGCACCTGATCCCGAGGTTCTACGATCCGCAGGCAGGAGAGATCGAGATCGACGGCTATTCGCTGAAGGACGTCACGATCGCTTCGCTGCGGGAACAGATCGGCATCGTCTCGCAGGAGATCGTGCTGTTTAACGGGACGATCGGCGAGAACATCCGTTACGGCAATACCAACGCGACGGAGGAGGAGGTGGCTGCCGCGGCGAGGGCGGCGAATGCGGCTGCGTTCATCGAGGCGTTCCCGGGCGGCTACGACACCCAGATCGGGGAGCGCGGCGTCCGGCTGTCCGGCGGCCAGAAGCAGCGAATCTCGATTGCGCGGGCATTATTAAAAAATCCGCGAATCGTCATTCTCGACGAAGCGACCGCTTCGCTGGACACCGAATCGGAGCAGCACATTCAGGAAGCTCTGGCGCTGCTGCTTAAAGGCCGCACCTGCCTTGTGATCGCCCATCGCCTGTCGACGATTCGGCAAGCGGATCGCATCTACGTGCTGGAGCAAGGCCGAATCGCGGAGAGCGGCTCGCACGACGAGCTGCTGCAGCGGCGGGGGCGCTACAGCCAATTGTACGAGATGCAGTTCCCCCAACCGGGACCGGCCATCTGATCTATCGACGGAACGGGAGGGATAACCTTGAAGTCTCAGCGTCTATTGGCCGATTTTTTCCGCAAGACGTGGCCGATCTACGTTCTCTCATTATCGCTGCACTTGACTTCCAACCTGATCAATGTGTATTTTCCCCGCGTGCTTGGCCAATTCACCGATAAGCTGCAGGCAGGCGAGCTGACGCGACCGCTTGTCGTCGACTACAGCCTGCTGCTGCTGGCGATCGGCATCGGAACCGTGCTGTTTAACGGCGGCGCGATGTATCTGGTCATGTACGTCGGCCGCAAGTTCGAGTTCGTGGTCCGCGGGAGGCTGTTCCGGCACTTCACGCAGATGAGCGAACGCTTCTATGCGGGCAACGGGGTCGGCAAGCTGCTCAGCTACTTCATGAACGATGTGACGGCGGTGCGGGAATCGATCTCGATGGGCTTCAACTCGACGGCCAACGCGACCATGCTGCTGCTCGCGGCCGTGGCGATGATGATCGTCGGCGGAATTCCCTATTATCTGATCGCCGCCTCCGTCTTGCCGCTGCTGCTCATTCCGGCGATTGTCGTCTACCTCGGACCGGCGATCCGGAATCGGTCGCTCGAGGTGCAGGAGGCGCTCGGGACGATGACGGAGACGGCGGAGGAGCAGTTCGGCGGCGTGCGCGTCACGAAGAAGTTCGCGGCAGAGGAAGTGATGGAGCAACGGTTCGGCCGCACCGTCGACCGCATCCGCGCCAAGCAGCTCCGGCTTGTGCGGGTGTCTT
This sequence comes from Cohnella fermenti, assembly GCF_004801405.1. Taxonomy (GTDB): domain Bacteria; phylum Bacillota; class Bacilli; order Paenibacillales; family Paenibacillaceae; genus Cohnella; species Cohnella fermenti. The sequence goes on along the minus strand of NZ_SSOB01000005.1, from coordinate 133,312 downwards.
CGTGCTTCCAGGCGCTCGTTCCGTTCCTCGGCACGATTGCGCTTATTGCCGCGCTGGCGTTCGGCGGGTATCTGACGATTGCGGGCACGATCACGCTGGGCAGCTTCGTCGCGCTGACCTTGTACGTTCGGATGCTGATGAACCCGCTGCAGCAAATCGGCAATGTCATCAACACGATCCAGCGGGCGCGCGCGTCGCTCGAGCGGCTGAACGAGCTGCTCTCGCAGCGCTCGGATATCGTCGAGGCGGACGACGCCCAAGCGGTCGAGCTGACGAATGCCGCCATCCGCATCGATAATCTGACGTTCGCTTACGGTCCTTCGTCCCATCCCGCGCTCCGCAATATTCATCTGACGGTTCGCCCGGGGCAGACGCTCGGCATCATCGGCCGAACGGGCAGCGGCAAAACAACGCTGATGAAGCTGCTGCTTCGCACGTACGACCCGCCTCCCGGCACGATTCGGTACGGGGATGCGGACGTGCGCGCGATTGCGCTCGAGAGCCTCCGCGGCGGCATCGCTTACGTGCCGCAGGACGGCTTCCTGTTCAGCACGACGATTCGGGACAACATCGCCTTCTATCGGCGCGAAGAGCCGCTGGACAGCGTGGAGGCCGCCGCCCGCAGCGCGCAGATCTACGACAACATCGCGGAGCTGCCGGATCGGTTCGAGACGCGGCTCGGCGAACGCGGGCTGACGCTGTCCGGCGGCCAACGGCAGCGCACCAGCCTCGCTCGCGGCATCATCAAGAACGCGCCGATCCTCATTCTCGACGACAGCGTCAGCGCGGTCGATGCGGTCACGGAGCAACATATTATCGAAGAGATTCGCAGAGAACGGAAGGGGAGGACGACGATCATCATCGCGCACCGCATCAGCGCCATCCGCCACGCGGACATGATCGTTGTGCTCGACGGCGGCGTCATTACGCAGCGGGGAACGCACGCGGAGCTGTTGAAGCAGGGCGGCCTCTATGCGGAGCTGTACGCCATTCAAGAGGAGGGGAATTCCCATGCGTCCGCCGCAGGCCATTCATAATTGGCAGATGGATCAGAAGGCGGACCTGAACCTGCCGGAACAGAAGCCGCAATACGTATCGGCCTTCCGGGCGCTCTCCGGGTATTGCCGGGAGCACCTGCTCGGATTTATCGGCGTGCTTGTCTGCACGGTTGTCGCGATTCTGTCCGAGCTGCTGCAGCCTTATCTGATGAAGATTGCGATCGACGACAATCTGCTCGCGGGGAGGAACGATTACGGCGGGCTGCTGGTCATCTGCGCGATTTATTTGGGCTTGTCGCTGTCGAGCTTCGCCTTCGCGTATGTGCAGAACAACCTGCTGCAGCACATCGGGCAGAACATCGTCTCGAGCATTCGCAAGCGGCTGTTCGGCCACATTCTGAAGCAATCGATGAGCTACTTCGACCGGATGTCGAGCGGCAGCCTCATTACGCACGTATCGAGCGACACCGAGGCGTTGAACCAACTGTTCAACCAGGTGCTGCTCAGCCTGTTCCGCGACGGCCTTACGCTTCTGTTTATTCTCGTCATGCTGTTCCAGCTCGACACAACGCTGGCTCTGTACTGCCTGATTCTGCTGCCCGTCATCTCGCTTATCGCGATCGCCTTCCGATCGTTTATGCGCACGACCTACCAGCTCGCCCGCACCCGATTGTCAAGAATGGTAGCCTTCGTGGCCGAAAATTTATCCGGAATGAGCCTGATTCAGGTCTTCCACCAGCAGAAGGAGCAGGAGCGGCAGTTCGACGAACGGAATGGGCTGTACTTCAAGGCGAACCTGCGAGAGATTCGAACGAACGTTGTGTTCGGCCGTACGTTCGATATTTTAAGCAACCTGTCGATTGCCTGCGTGACATGGCTCGGCGGCATGGCGGTACTCGGCAAAAACCTGGAGTTCGGCGTGCTGTATGCGTTCATTACGTATATTCGTCAGTTTTTCCAACCAATCAACACCATTACCCAGCAGTGGAACACGCTGCAATCCGCCACGGTCGCGATCTCGCGCATCTGGACGGTGCTGGACAGCAAGCCGGATGTGGAGGACAAGGAGGCTGCGGAGGGGGACGCGGCGAAGCCGGAATTCGGGACGGAATCGAGGCGGGAGCGGGAGCTGGAGTTTGCGCGGGCGCGTGGGCAGATCGACTTCCGCAATATCTCGTTCTCGTACGAGGAAGGCCTTCCGATCCTTCGCAACCTGAATCTGCACATTGCTCCGGGCGAACAGATCGGCGTCGTCGGCTCGACCGGCGCGGGCAAGAGCTCGCTGATCAGCCTGCTGTGCCGGTTCTACGACGTCAACGAGGGCAGCATTCGCATCGACGGGACGGACGTGCGGGATATTCCGCAGGCCAAGCTGCACCGGATGGTCGGCCTCGTTCAGCAGGAGCCGTACCTGTATTCGGGAAGCATCATCGACAACATTCGCATGTTCGACGAGACGATCTCCCGCGAGGAAGCGATCGCCGCTTGCGAGTTCGTCGGCGCGGACGCGATGATCCGCAAGCTGGAGAGAGGGTACGATACGCTGTTGTCGGAGAGAGGCAGCGGCTTGTCCGCCGGGGAACGCCAATTGGTCTCGTTCGCGAGAATTATCGTGTTCAAGCCGCAGGTGCTTATCCTTGACGAGGCGAGCGCCAATCTGGACTCCCATACGGAACAACTGATCCAGCGGGCGCTGCATATCGTCTCGCAGAACCGGACAACGATCGTCATCGCGCACCGGCTGTCGACGATCCGGCAAGCGGACCGCATTATCGTGATGAGCGCCGGGCAGATCGTCGAGCAAGGCACGCACGAGCAATTGCTGCGGCAGGGCGGGCACTATCGCAAGCTGTACGAGTATTCGCAGCGGCATGTGGCGGTGTAGGGTCGTCATCCGAACATCTATATTAGAAGGAACGGGGCTGTTCCCGAAGTCGCGGACTTCGGGACGGCCTTTTGTGCGCCGGGTGCCGGATTTTATGTGAAAATTCGCATTCGTGCGGCTCGGTGGCGGGCAAGTTGGACGATTCTATGCGAAAAATCGCATACATGGCGGAAATTCGGGGGCGAAATGCCGGATGTATGCGAAAAACCGCATTCATGGCGAAATTTCGGGATCGAGGCGCCGCATATATGTTAAAAACCGCATAAAACGCTTCGATTGCCTCCGATCCAAGCTGATGAATGTGAAAAATCGCATAAAATCGCAATAGTGGCCGGCTCGGGGGGCGGAGGACATCGCGGGGGATCGGAGGATCGGAGGAGGTAGGGGAGTGAGGGATCGGAGAATCGGAGGATCGGAGGATCGGAGGAGGTAGGGAGTGAGGGATCGGAGGATCGGAGGATCGGAGGAGGCGGGGGAGTGGAAAGAGTGGGGGAGCGGAGCAGACTGCGCGGAGAAAAAGCCGGTGCGCAAGAAGGCGGGGGGCTCGCTGGACAGCGGGGCGGTTTTTTTCTATAGTTGATTGAGAATCATTATCATGTATGATTATGCTGCCCGGGAGAGAATGCTGCCATGAACCCTATCATCTACCAACTGAGACAGGCGCGGATTATTGCGGACAGCGGAACGAAGGGGCCGGTCTCGTTCAGGTTCGACTCGCCGGCGCTGCTGGTGCCGTCGTCGGACATCGTCGTCCGAGCGGCGGATTCCGTCCGCCGGGCGGGCGCGGGGAAGTTTGTTCTGCTTCGGGATTCGGAGACGGAATGGACGATCGAGGCGGAGGGCGAAGCGGGCTTCGGGCCGCTGCATGTCGTCCAGTTCGAGAGCTACCGTCAGACGGAGCAGGCGGAAGACCGCTTGGTGTATCGGATCTGGCGCGATTCCCTGCCGCCAGGCGGAAGCGTCATGGAGTTCCCTCGCCAGGCGATGCCGCTTCTCCTTCATTTAATAGAAGAAACGAGGCTCGCCGTGTCCCTTCAGGCCGCTCCGCGCCTGAATCTGCTGCTGGACGAGCTGATGCACAGCGTGCTGGTCGTCAATATTTACTCGGCCATCTTCCCCACCAAGGACCCCGCGATCGAACAGGCGATTGCCCATATCCACCTCCATTACGGAGCTTCGCTTACCCGCTCCTCGATGGCGGAGCTGTGCGGCTTCAACCCGAGCTACTTCTCTTCGCTGTTCCGCAAGGAGACGGGCTGGGGCTTCAACGAATACCTCAACCGGATTCGGCTGGACGAGGCGAAGCGGCTGCTGCTCGGGACGGAGGATACGCTGCAGGACATCGCGCTTAAGACAGGCTTCTCGGACGGCGCCTATCTGGCGAAGTCGTTCAAGAAGGCGGTTGGCCTCTCGGCAAGCGAGTTCCGGCGGGGCAGACGGCCCGAGCGGGTCGCGGCCATGCAATTCATCGGGGCGGCGCTGGCTCTGGGCGTCAAGCCGGTCGCGGTTGTGCGCGACACGCATCGGGTGTCCGCCTTGCTGTGGGAAGACTTATGCGGCACGGCCGTCATGGAGGAGCTGCATTCCATCGAGACATTAAAGCCGCAGCAGCCGGAAGTGATCGTCGCGCCGACGTACTTCTACAACTTCCCGGAGACGCTTCGGGAGCTGGAGAAGATCGCGCCGGTTCTGATGCTCGATTGGGGGGCGATGGACAAGCTTGAGGAAGTGCGGGCGCTCGGGCGGTTGCTCGGACGGACCGGGGAAGCCGAGAGCTGGATCGCCGCCATTCGCCTCAAGGCCGAGAGGGCAAGACGGGCGATCTCGGCCTTCGTGAAGCCGCACGAGACGGCGGCCATCTACGAGCTGAGCTACAACGACAGTTGGCTCATTCCGTATCGCACCGTCCGCTCCGCATACGGCCTGTACGAGCTGCTCGGGATGACACCTCCCGAGCGGGTGCGGGAAGAAGGGACCGCCCGCGGCAAGCATCTGTTCGTTCAGGAGCCGGAGCTGCCCGCCTACGCCGCATCGCATATGTTCGTCATCGTTCCGGACGACGACACGGAAGCGGCGAGAGTCAAGCTGATGTCGCGCGGCGTCTGGCAGAGGTTCTACCGGGAGGGGAGGGCGATTCATCTGATCCGTCTGAAGGATTTCTGGATGGATGACGGCGTCTCCCTGGACCGGCAGCTCGATATTCTGGCGAATTTCCTTGCGGAAGGGCAGCGGCTCTCGTCGGACCCAACAATTTTCCCGGTTGGATAACCAACGGATGAACGTCGACGCCTGCGGAAGACCCCCATTATAATAGGTTTTGTCCTACGACAATGAGAATCATTATTAATGGAGGGTCTTATGAAAAACAAGCATGCACAACGAATCGTCTTCGCTCTGCTCCTGACATTCACGCTGCTCCTGGCGGCTTGCGGCAACAATGCGGCGAACAATAACGCAGCCGAATCCGCCGGCACAGGCGAGTCCGCTGCGGCGGCCACGGCTTCCGCTGCGGGCAGCGCCGCGAACGGCTCCGCCACCGATTCGGCCAACGGCGAATCGTCCACCCGCATCATCAAGACGGTCACCGGAGACGTCGAGATTCCGGTTAACCCGCAGCGGGTCGTGACCGACGGCTACTTGCCGAACCTGCTGCTGCTGGGCATCAAGCCGGTAGGATCGACGCAGTGGGACCTGGAGAACAAGGTCATCGCGGACCAGATTGAAGGGATCGAGAATACCGGAGAGAGATCGCTGGAGAAGATGCTGGACCTCGATCCCGATCTGATTATTACCTGGATCAACCCCGCTTCCGACGCCAAAATCATCGAGCAATACGAGAAGATCGCCCCGACGATCGCGATTCCGTACGGGGAATTCAAGGACGTGCACGATGCGGTGAATTACTTCGCCGACATCTTCGGCAAGCAGGACGCCGCGGAGCAGTGGCTCGCGGACTTCGATAAGGACGTGCAGACGGCGCGCGAGCAGATCGGCGGCGTCGTGAAGCCGGAGGATACATTCGCGCTGATGGGCGTGTTCGTTGTGGACAAGGGCTTCTACGTCTACGGGGATGGCAACTATCGCGGCGGCGAAGCGATCTACAAGCAGCTTGGCTTGAACCCTCCGGCCAAGCAGAAGGCGGAGATGATCGGCAAGGAGGAGTATCGTCAGATCTCCTATGAGGTGGTCGGCGATTATGCGGGCGATTATATTTTCCTCGATCAAGGGGATATGATCTCCGAAGTATGGGGCGAAGACGAAGGCGTATGGAAGTCCCTCGACGCCGTCAAGAACAACCGCGTGTTCCAGCTCGATCCGGACCTGTTCTGGGGCAACGATCCGATCTCCCTGCGGCTGCAGGTGCAGGAGCTGGCGCGGATAATTACGGAACGGGCCGGTTCTTGAACCGGGCGGCCGGCGTTATTCTGACGCTTGGCCTTGCCGCGCTGGCGTTCAGCATCGCAGTCTCCGTCTCGCTCGGCGCCGCCGACATCAAGCTTCGGGTCGTAGGGGAAGCGATCTTCCGCTTCGACAAGGAGCTGACGGAGCACCAGGTCATCCGGCAGCTCCGGCTGCCCCGGGTGCTCGGCGCCGCGCTTGTGGGAGCCTGCTTCGCCGTCGCGGGAGCGATTATGCAGGGGATGACCCGCAATCCGCTGGCGGATTCGGGGCTGCTCGGCTTGAATGCGGGCGCCGAATTCGTGCTGGCGGTCATCTTCGCGTTCTACCCCGGAATGGCGTATTCGTCCCTGATCCTGTATTCGTTCCTGGGAGCGGGACTGGGAGCGGGCGTCGTCTACGGGATCGGCTCGATCGCCCGCGGCGGCTTGACCCCCGTCCGGCTCGTACTGGCCGGCGCGGCCTTCAGCGCCCTGCTCGGCGCGCTCAGCCAGGGCATCGCTCTCTATTATCGGGTGGGGCAGGACATCGCCCGGTATTACGGAGGCGGACTGGCCGGGACGACCTGGCAGCAGCTTAAGATCATGGCGCCCTGGCTTGCCGCCGCGCTCGCCTGCGCGATTGTTCTCTCCCGTTCGATTACGCTTCTGAGTATGGGGGATGACGTTGCGCGGGGGCTGGGGTTGCGAACGACAAGGGTCAAGCTGGCCGGCATGCTGATCGTGCTCGTGCTGGCCGGCGCGGCCGTGTCGGTCGCGGGAGCCGTCGGCTTCATCGGCCTGCTTGTTCCCCATCTGACCCGCAAGCTGGTCGGCGTCGATTATCGCTGGATCATTCCGTGCTCGGCCGTCCTCGGCGGGCTGCTCGTCGTGTTGGCGGATCTGGCGGCCCGGACCGTCCATATTCCGTACGAGACGCCGGTCGGCGCACTGATCTCGCTGATCGGGGTTCCCTTCTTCCTGTATCTGGCCCGCCGGGAAAGGAGGGAGCTGTAGATGCAAGCCCTCTCTCCATCTCCGGAGGAACGCCGCAGGCAACGCCGAAGCATCGCGCTGCTTGTCGTCCTCGGAGCGCTTGTGTTCGTTGTGTTCCTGCTTGCCATGAACACGGGCTCGATCCGGCTGTCCCCGCTGCAGGTGCTGCGAACGCTGGCCGGCGAAGGGAACGCCAAGCAGGAGCTTATTCTCTACGAGTTCCGCTTGCCCCGAATCGTTATTGCCGTCCTGATCGGAGCGGGCTTGTCCGTCTCCGGCTGCGTGCTGCAAGGAATCTCCCGCAACGCGCTGGCGGACCCGGGAATTCTCGGGATCAATGCCGGGGCGGGCCTTGCGGTTATGCTCTTCATCTCGTTCTACCCGGGAACGGAGGCCGTGCACGTGTTCGCGCTGCCGGCCTTGGCGCTGGCGGGGGCGCTGCTCACCGCCGCGCTGATCTACTCGCTCGCTTACAAACGCTATGAAGGCTTGTCGCCGACCCGCCTGCTGTTTAACGGAATCGGCGTCGCTTCGGGAATCGGCTCGGCGATGATTCTGCTGACCTTGCGGCTAAGCCCCGAGAAATTCCAGGTTGTCGCGTCGTGGCTGGCGGGCAGCATCTGGGGGACGGATTGGAGGTTCGTGCTCGCTCTGCTTCCCTGGGTTGCGGTTCTGCTGCCCTTCGTGATCTGCAAAGCGCAGACGATGAACGTGCTCGGCCTGGGAGAGCAGACGGCGGCAGGCCTCGGAGTGACCGTGGCGAGGGAGCAATTCAAGCTGCTCCTGGCGGCGGTCGCCCTGGCCGGGTCGTGCGTCGCCGTCAGCGGCGGCATCGGCTTCGTCGGCTTGCTCGGGCCGCATATGGCCAAGCGGTTGGTCGGCTCCAGGCACCAGATTCTGCTGCCGACCGCCGCGCTGCTCGGTTCGCTGCTGGTGCTGGCCGCGGATACGGCGGGGAGATGGATCGTCGCGCCTTCGGAGCTCCCGGCCGGCATCGTCGTCGCCGTGCTCGGCGCTCCGTACTTCCTGTATCTGCTCGCCCGTTCGCGGTGAGCGCGCACCGCATGCATCGGCCCTTGGCGAAGCTCGCCAAGGGCCGATTTTCCGATTAGGGCAATTCGATCCATTCGCCGCCGGAGTCGGCCGAGCGAATCTCGGCTTCGACGATCGCCAGCGAGTCGGCCGTGCTCTCCGGAAGGCAGGCGTCGATCGCCTTGTCCTCGAGAACGGCTTCCATGAAGCTGCGAAGCTGCCGATAGTAGCCGGTGTCCTCCGAGAGCTCGGGAGAGAAGGACGGGGCGTCGGCCGGATGGACGCGGAAGCCCTTCGGGCCAAGGACAACGGTGGCGTTATCGAAGTTCACGCGGAAGCCCATCTCGAAGCCGTGGTCGCCGCTGTAGGTCCAATCCGCTTGAGCGTTGATGACCTTGCCGTCCGGATAGCGGTAGTTGGTCGACACGGCGTCGTAGCCGCTGCCGGGCAGCACCTTGCGGCCGAGGGAGGACACGCGCTCCGGCTTGCCGAACAGCCAGTTGATCATGTCCGTGTCGTGAATATGCATGTCGAGCATGCAGCCTCCGCTCAGCTCTCCGTTCAGGAACCAGCCCTTCGGCGGTTCGGAGCCGCGGTAGAAGTAGCCGGCGGTCGTCTCGCCGTAGCGCTTGTCGGCCACGCATTCCTTCAGGTATTCGTAGGCCGGCCAGAAGCGCAGGCACTGCCCGATCAGCAGCCGCCGTCCGGAGCGTGCCGCCGCCTCGGCCATGCGCCGCGCATCCGCCTCGGTTCTCGCCATCGGTTTCTCGCAGAGCACGTGGTAGCCTTTTGCCAACAAGGAGCAAGTGAGATCGGCATGCAGGTACGTGGGCAGCGTGATGTCGATCATGTCGAGCTCTTCGTTTGCCAGCATGTCTTCGACGCTCTCGTACAGCGCGTACGCCGACAGGTCGTAGACGTCCTTGGACGTGGCCATGTTGCCATTCGCCGCACCGTTCTTCAACTGCTCGATGGCGATGTCGCAGACGGCCTTAAGCTGGACCGGTTGGCCTTCCGCCATGAGCCGCTCGTAATTGTCGAAGTGCATTCTCCCCATAAAACCGAATCCGATCAAGCCGACGCGAAGCATCAGAATCCCTTCCTTCCGAGAATGGCGTCCATGGCCGCCGAGGTGTTGTAGACGATCTGTTCGGAGTGGTGAGCGTACGGAGGAATCATCTCCGCGGTGACATAGCCGTCATAGCCGACCTCGTTCAGCGCTTGCACGACGGCCGGGTAATCGACATCGCCCGCGAGCAGGTCGACGAAGCCGTGCAGGCCGCCTGCCGCCCTGCGGTAATCCTTGAAGTGAACCTTCTTGATCCGGTGGCCCAGAATGCGGACCCAATGCTCCGGATAGCCGCTGTGCACGATATTGCCGATGTCCAGGTAGGAGCCGACCGCCGGCGAGCCGACCGCGTCGATGAAGCCGCGCATCTCCAGCGGCGAGAGCAGGAACTTGTTCCAGACGTTCTCGATGCCGATGGCGACGCCTGCGCTCTCCGCTTCGGGAGCGAGCGAGGAGATGGCCTGGAGCGCCCGCTCGTACGCCTTGTCATAGGCGACCACCTCGCTGCCGGGGATGAAGTCGACGCCGACCGCGCCCGGAATGACGAGAATGGCGTCCGCTCCGAGAATCGCCGCCGTCTCGAGCTGCTTCTTGCAGACGTCGATCGCCTTCTGCCGGGTCGTCTCGGATTCGCTCGTCATCGAGTAGGACCAGTAGAGCCCGGTGGCGAGGCCGGCCAGCTCGAGCCCCGATTCGGCGAGCAGGCTGCGAATGCCGAGCAGCTCCTTCTCCGTCGCCTCAAGGCCAAGCTCTCCCGTCTCGTTCAGCGACAGCTCGATCCCGTCGAACCCCGCCGCCGCCGCCGTGCGCACCGCGCTTGCGATCGACGTTCCTTCGCGGAACGACCAAATGTTGATTCCTTTTCTCACCTGATCTCCTCCTTGCCGATTCGTTCTTCACCTCTGATTATAAGATCCGGCCCAGCCCGGGGATTTAGCGAAAGTGGAGAAAAGTTGGATGATTCCGATATAATAGACAGAGATGGAATTCCGACGGGTGACGAGGAGGACGGATGCCGCGTGAACGAGTTGTTGTTCCCTATACGGCAAGCGATGGCTTGGAAGGAATGGTCGCCGAGCATTCACTATGCCCAATATCAAACCTTGAAGCCTTGCCGCTTCGCGGAGCGCCGGTTGTACGATTTCGAGATCATCTGCGTGATCAAGGGCGCGCTGTCGACGGAGATGCTGGGAGCCGTTCACGTCGTGACGGAAGGACAGTTGATATTCCTTCCTGCGGGCGTGCCCCATCGCAACGAGGTTCTCGCGACGGAGTCGGCGGCGGAGGCGACCTTCCTGGGCATTCACTTCGACTTCGACGGCAGGCTAAGCGCGGCCTCCGAGAGCGACATTGTCGTCTCGGACGAAGGGGAGGCGAATCCGGATCGATTCGCCCGCGAGGCGGATGCGGGGGGAACGCCTCCGTTATCGAACCGCGTCGTTTACGATTGCCCGGCGGAGTGTCTGACGTGGATGGACCGGATCGCCCTCGAGTTCACGATGCGATCGGAGGGCTGCGAGGCGGTCTGCCGGGGGCTTATGCTGAACGTGCTCGTTGCGTTGTCGCGGGCCGGGGCTTCCCGCCTGGGGGCGGACGCCTCCCTGCACGCCGAGCGCATCCGCAAGCTGATCGCGAGGATGGAGCAGGCGCCCGCCGCGGCCTGGCCGAGCGAGCGGATCGCCCGGGAGCTTAAGCTGAACGAGGATTACGCGGCCAAGCTGTTCCGCCAGGTGGCGGGAATGCCGCCCGGCCGGCTGCTGAAGGCGATCCGGCACCGCGAGGCGAAGCGGCTGCTGCGGGAGACGGACTGGTCCGTCGAAGTCATCGGAGAGCGCGTCGGCTACCCGGACCTTCATTACTTCAGCCGGATTTTCTCCTCCGGCGAGGGCATCTCGCCGCGGGAGTACCGGAAGCTGTCGCGGATGCTGTAGGCGGCGAGGCGCAGCCGGGCGCAGCGCATCAAGCATTGAGCGTCGAGCGGGTAAGCGCGAGAAGATCGGCGAGCTGCATGGGCGGGAATGCGGCACGGCGAGCCGAAGAAGGCAACTAAACTGCTCACATTGGCGGGAATGCGACGTGGCAGGCGGAAGAAGGTAACCAGACTACGCGTATTGGCGGAGAAGCGGCGCGATGGGCGGAAGAAGGCAACCAGACTACGCAGATGAGGGGGAATGCGGCAAGGCAGGACGGATTAGCACCAAAACCTCTTTTCAACACAGGGGGTTGCATGTTATATTACACGTGTTATCAACTTGAGTGTTATACGGGTTATGGGCAGTTCAATGGACAGTTTGATGGGCAGGGACAAGGGAGGTGGCGGATTGAAGCCGACAAACCGAGTGACGAGCTTCGACGTGGCTCGCAGAGCCGGGGTGTCCCGCAGCGTCGTCTCGGCCGTCTTGAACGGAACTCCGGGCATCGGGGTGTCGGCGGAGACGAGAGAAGCGGTGCTGGAGGCGATCCGCGAGCTTGGGTACGAGGTGAATGCGCAGGCGCGCGGAATGAGGACGGGAGTCAGCCATTGCATCGCCGTATGCGGGAGCACGACGAACCCCTTGTTCCTTCAGGCGTTGGAGGGCATTCAGCAGGCGTGCGTCAAGCTCGGCTACCACGTCTTGATTTACGGCGAGGAGACGAAGGCGGCCGGAGGGCGAGGCGGACTGCTCAATCTGTATCGGCAGCGGCGGATCGACGGCATTCTGACGCTCGATTCGGCCGGGAGAGACGACGAGGAATGGGCGGAGGCGACCCGGGAGGCGGCGGTGCCTTATCTGTCCATCGAAGGCTATCCGGAGCAGGAAGCGGTGCCTTCCGTCAATGTCGATTATCGGGCCAGCGTGCTGGAGGCGTTCGATTGGATGAAGAGCCGCGGGGCGTCGCTCCCGGATTACTTGCTGTTCTGGTCGGCGCCGGGCGAGGAAGAATGGGCCGAGCGAGAGCGCCGCGAGGCGTACTTGGGCGCGATGAAGGAATTCGGCGGCGAGCCGATCGTCGTGACGATTCGCGAGGGAGACGAGGCGGCGATCGTCCGCTATTGGGACGACCGGTTGCAGCGAGGCGGCGGGATGCCGGCCTTGCTCGTCAATTGGTCGACCGGCCTGCACGGCCTGCTGCGCGAGGCGGATCGGCGGGGACTCCGGGCCGGACGCGACTTCCGGCTGATGGCGCTCGACAATACGCTGCGGATCAATCGCCAGCTGCTGCCCTCGATCGCCTGCATGGAGATTCCGTATGCGGAGATGGGAAGGAACGCGGCGGAGCGGCTGATCGCCATGCTGACGAGTCGGCCGGGGTCGCGGGCGGAATGGCCCGATCCGGCGGCGGGGGAACGGAGTGGTGTGAAGGCTTTGTTCCGGGCCGAGCTTTTCGCCGGGGAGAGTGTGTGAACCGGGGGGCGCCGGGGCGACTCGGATGAGCGGGTGGCTCGGGTGGCTCGGGGCGACTCGGGTGAAGCGGCGATGGCAACGGGCTGGCGGGGATGTTGGACAATGCGGGGTGCTCCGATTGGCTCGATCAGGCAGCGGTGCGCAGAATATATGTGAAAAACCACATTCGTTCGGCGAATCGCGCGGGTTTGCGGGCAATGTATGTGAAAAACCGCATAAAATCGCCGCATGACCGCCTCTATGTGCTCGATATATGCGAAAAATCACATTCGTTCGGTAAATCGCGTAGTTTGGCGGGGGGTCGAATGTGAAAAATCACATAAAATCGCTGCGTGGCCGCCTCTCCCGGCGCGAGACGGGACGTATGGGCGGAAACGCGCTTTTTCTCGGATGATAACACGTGTTATCGATGAGATGAAGCGCAAACAGCCCCAATCACCGGACGCATGATGTACCACGGGCAAAGACACAAAACATAACTATCAAACCTCATCAGGCAGCACGCAGCAACACATAGCACAGAGAACGCGACACACAGCACTCAACACACACCAAAGAACTCGCAAACCGCAGCACGAAGCACGCACCAACACACAACACACAACACGCACCAACACACAACGCACAACACGCAGCAACACACAACACGCACCAACGCACAACACGCAGCAACACACAACACGCACCAACGCACAACACGCACCAACGCACAACACGCACCAACGCACAACGCGCAACACGCAGCAACGCGCAACACGCAGCAACACACTATATCCCTATCCGACCAAGGAGGCAACTTTATGTTCTGGACCGAACAGAAGCTGGAAGCGAGAATGAAGGAATTGGAGGCGTACCGGTACCGCGACGCGCTTGTCATCAAGCAGTTCCGCGCGCGCGAGGACGAAGCCGGGGAGATTGGCACAAGGCCGCCCGAGGACGATGCGGCTTGGGGGACGCTTGCGCTGCGGGACCGATGGGAAGGGCGCGACCGCTATCTGTGGCTGGAGACCGAAGCGGAGCTGCCTGCGGAGTGGGCGGATCGCCGGATCGTCGGCGTGTTCGACTTCGGGAAGACGGGCCCGGGCAACAACGACAGCTTCGAGTCGCTGATTTACGTGAACGGCGTTCCTTACCAAGGCGTCGACTCGAACCATAAGGAAGTTTTCTTGCCTGCGGAGGCGGCGGGTTCTTCCGTCAAGCTGCAGTTCCGGCTCTGGTCGGGGCTTGAGGGAGGCGGCGTGCCGAAGATCCAGGAGCATCGCCTGGAGCGCGCGGAGATCGCGTGGCTGGACGAAGCGGCGGACCGGCTGTTCTACCTGTCCAAGGCGATCCTGCAGACGGCCGCCGTCTTGGCCGCGACCGCGCCGGAACGAGGCGACCTGCTGCAGGCTCTCGACCGCGCCTACTTGCTCATCGACTGGTCGCGGCCCGGGTCGGCGGCGTTCTACGAGTCGGTCGCCGCGGCCGAGGAGTCGCTGAACGACGCGGTGGCGGCGATGCCGAAGACGTCGTCGATCACGGTGCGCTGCATCGGGCACACCCATATCGACGTCGCCTGGCTGTGGCGGCTGAAGCACACCCGCGAGAAGGCGGCGCGATCGTTCAGCACCGTGCTTCGGCTGATGGAGCTTTATCCGGAGTATGTTTTCCTGCAGACGCAGCCTCAGCTGTACGACTACCTGAAGACGGACTACCCGGACCTCTACGCGCAGCTTAAGGAACGCGTCCGCGAAGGCCGTTGGGAAGCGGCGGGCGGCATGTGGCTGGAGGCGGACTGCAACCTGACGAGCGGCGAGTCGCTCGTGCGCCAACTGCTGTACGGAACCCGGTTCCTGAAGGAGGAATTCGGGCAGGAATGCACGTACCTCTGGCTCCCCGACGTATTCGGCTATAGCTGGGCTCTTCCGCAGATTTTGCTCAAATCGGGCATTGGCACCTTCATGACGACGAAGATAAGCTGGAACCAGTACAACCGGATGCCGCACGACACGTTCGTCTGGCGCGGCATCGACGGCAGCGAGGTGCTGACCCACTTCGTCACGACGCCGGAGGACAGCTCGAACTGGTGGTATACGTACAACGGGCAGATCGACGCGGCCAGCGTGAAGGGAATCTGGGATACGTACCGCGACAAGGGCTGGAACAAGGAGCTGCTGCTGTCTTACGGCTACGGGGACGGGGGCGGCGGCGTCAATCGCGAGCATCTGGAGATGCGGCGGGCGCTCGACCGGCTGCCAGGGCTGCCGAGTGTCGTCACGGGCCGGGCGGACGAGTACTTCGGGAAGCTTCAGGAGACCGCCGCGGACACCGACAGCTACGTCCATACGTGGGACGGGGAGCTGTACCTTGAGTACCACCGCGGAACGTACACGAGCCAGGCGCACAACAAGCGGATGAATCGCAAGCTGGAGCTGCTCTCCCGCGATGCGGAATGGCTCGCCGCCTTCCGCTCGGCGCTGTCCGGAGACTGGGCATCTTATCCGAAGGCTGCGCTGGACCATAGCTGGAAAACCATTCTGCGCAACCAGTTCCACGACATTATCCCCGGCTCTTCGATCCCGGAGGTGTACGAAGATTCGCGGGCGGAGTATGAGGAAGCGCGGACGGAGCTCGAGCAGGTGCGTGCGGATGCGGTGCAGGCGCTTGTTGCGGAGGCAGCGGACGGCGCCGATGCGTACACCGTCTGGAATCCGTCTTCGTGGCCGTTCAGCGGTCTGGTCGACGTGCCATCGGCTTCGCTTCCATCCGACGGCGTTCCGGAGGGAGCGGAAGAGGCGTGGACCGATGCGGACGGACAAGAGCTTGCGTTCGAGCGGGACGGGGATGTGCGGAGGGTGCGCGTCGAGGGCGTTCCTTCGCTCGGCTTCGCGACGATTCGCCGCAGCGTCAAGCAGGCATCGGCATCGGACTCGGCCAAGTCGGCCGAATCGCCGTTCACCGTCGGCAATCGCAGCCTTGCCACGCCGTATTACGAGATCGAATGGAACGAGAACGGCCAGTTGACGCGCATCTTCGACCGGGAAGCCGGGAGGGAGGTGCTCGCTCCGGGACAACGAGGCAATGTGCTCCAGGTGTTCGAGGATAAGCCGAAGATGTTCGAGGCTTGGGACATCGATATTTTCTACCAGGAGAAAATGCGGGAGGTAGACGTGCTGGTCGAGACAGCGGCGGAGGCGGGAGCTTTGCGGGCGGTTGTGACGTTCGGGTGGCGCTATATGGATTCGACCGTGCGCCAGCGCATGATCGCGTATGCCGACCATCGCCGCATCGACTTCGAGACGGAAGTCGACTGGCAGGAGCGGCAGCAACTGCTGAAGGTCGCTTTCCCGGTCAACGTCCGCGCGACCGAGGCGACCTACGACATCCAGTTCGGCAACGTGAAGCGGCCGACCCACTGGAACACGAGCTGGGACTACGCGCGCTTCGAGACGGTCGGCCACCAATGGGCGGACCTGTCGGAGCACGGGTACGGCGTCAGCTTGCTCAACGACTGCAAGTACGGCCACGACATCAAGAACAACGTGATCCGGCTGTCGCTCCTCAAGTCGGCGACGTATCCGGACCCGAACGCGGACAAGGGCGAGCACCGCTTCACGTATGCACTGTATCCGCATCGCGGCGGTTGGGCGGAAGCGGGCACCGTGCAGGCGGCTTCGCTGCTGAACCAGCCGGCCTACGCGACGGAAGGGGCGGCTGGCCCTGCGGCGTTCTCCCTGATCCGGGCGACCTGCGGCGACGTCGTGATCGACGCGGTGAAGAAGGCGGAGGACGAGAACGCGCTGATCGTCCGCTTCCACGAGTACAAGGGAGGCCGCGGCGAAGCGGCGCTGGCGAGCGACCTGCCGATTCGCTCCTGGAGGGAGACCGACCTGCTGGAGCGCCCGATCGGCGAGAAGGTCGAATCCTCGCTGCCGCGGCTCGAGCTGGCTCCGTACGAGATCAAGACGGTCCGAATCGAGTTTGAATAAGGGCGGAGGGCCGGAGCACGGGAATTTATATGAAAATTCACATTCGCGCAGCGCGATAGCGGGCAGTTTGGGCGATTCTATGCGAAAAATAGCGTACATGGAGAAAATTTCGGCTCGAGTTGCCGGATATATGCTAAAAACCGCATAAAACGCCGCGATTGCCTCCGATCCGAGCCGCCGAATGTGAAAAATCATATAAAACCGCAAAAGCCATTCTCCAAACCCGGAAGAGGCTGTCCCAACGTGGGGGCAGCCTCTTTGTCTGCAATCTCAAGCGTGGTGAATACGAGGCATCGCCAGCGGCTCCTTGCCGAGCTCGGCCCAGATGTACTTCAGCAGCAGCTCCGCCTTCAGCCGCTCGTGCTCCGGAGCGTCCCACAGATTGTTCAGCTCGCCCGGGTCCTGCTCCAGGTCGAACAGCTCTCCGTAGGTTTGATTGAAGTAGACGGTGATTTTGTAGCGTTCGTCCACGTACGTCTTCTGGTGGATCGTCGTCGGCTCGTGGCGGAACTCGCAGATTGCGTGCTGCCTGGCGCGCGCCTTCTTGCCAAGCCATACGTCCCGCTGGTCGACGCCGGTCATCCCGTGCGGAATCGGCAGGCCGCAGAACGACAGGAAGGTCGGAGCGAGATCGACCAGGGATTGGATGGCGCTCGAACGGGCGCCCGCGGGAACCTTGCCGGGGTAGCGCACGATGAACGGCAGCTTGATTAGATCCTCGTAGTGGAAGCCGCCTTTGGCTTGCAGGCCGTGCTGCCCGAAGAAGTGGCCGTGGTCCGTCGTGAAGACGACAAGCGTGTCGTCGGCCAGCCCGAGCGCGTCGAGCTTGTCCAGAATGCGTCCGATATATTTGTCCATGAGGCTGATCATGCCGTAGTAGACGGCGACCAGCTTCTTCTTGTCGTCTTCGGTCAAGCGGAACTTCGCTCCGTACTCGTAATAGTGGTGGGAGCGGTAGCCGTGAATGCCGAAGCCCGTCTCGGCGAGATACGAGAAGTCCGGATCGTCCTCCTGCGTAAGGCCGAAGTGGGGCGGGTTGCGGTCGTGTTCCCCGGGAACGAGGGAAGGAATGGTCAGCTTGTCCGGATCGTACATCGTATCCCACGGCTCAGGCGCCAGGTATTCCGGGTGCGGGTCGAAGAAGCTCGACCAGAGGAAGAACGGTTCGTCCGCCTCCTTGCAGCTCTCCAGCAGACGATTGGTCCGTTCCGCGATCCATGTGTTGTAATGATACTTCTCCGGGATGGGCCACTTGTACGTCGCGGTCGGGTCCATCGTGCCGGTCGGGGCCAGGAAGTAGTCCCGCCAGTTCGTGCAGCCCTGCTCCTCCAGCCAGAGCGCATAGTGCTGGCCGACATGCGCCTCGTTCGTATGGTTGCGGGCCAGCTCGACGTGCTCGAAGCCGTAGAAGGTCTCGTTGAATCGCTTCCAGTAATCCAGGTCCTGAAGGACGGGATAGGCTTCGACCGATTCGTAAGCTTCCGTCGACTTCAAGGGCTGGAAGTGGGCCTTGCCGATCAGTGCTGTCCGGTAGCCGGCCGCAAGGAAGTCTTCCCCGACGGTATGCCGGTCCTCCAGCAGCTTCGTGCCGAGTGTCCAGGCGCCGTGCTGGCTCGGGTACGTGCCGGTGACGATCGACGCGCGGCTCGGCGTGCAGGTCGGGTTCGGGCAGTACGCCCGGTCGAAGGTTGTGCCCTCCCGGACCAGGCGGTCGAGATTCGGCGTGGACAGCTCCGGCTGGAACGCGCCGATGGTATTCCAATGCTGTTGGTCGCTTGTAATTAACAAAATGTTAGGTCGTCTGGACAAAGGGAATCGCCTCCTAGTATGATAATATATAATTTATGCAGGATTAAAAATAGCATGGTGTTGTCTGTCGATTGTCATTATGTTGTCTCCGGTTCGTGCCGCGCCGGATCGAGTGCTACAGCCTGCACCTCGTGTATGAAGGAAGCGTTCGGCTCGAGTCCGAAGGCGTTGCCGCGGACTTGCGCAAGGGGGATCTGTTCTGCCTGTTCCCGGATCGAACGTACGACTACCGCATCGTTCCGGACGACGAGCCGCTTCGCATGAGCTGGCTTGCGATCGACGGCGGCCGGGTCGGGCCGCTCTTGGCGCTGGCGGGAATAACGCCGGAGCGGCCCTATGCCAGAAGGCGGCTTAACGCCCTCGTCAAGGAGGCCGTAGAACGGACGATCGCAGGGCTGATCCGGGCGGAGCGCCCCGGTCCCGGCCCGGCCGAAGCGCTGCTGCTGCAGGCGTCGATCTGCGAGCTGTTCGCGAGGCTCATGCCCGGCGATGCGTCCGGCAGCGGCTGCGACGACGAGCCGATCGGCTGGCTGCGCGACTGCCTGTCGTTCATGGAGCTCCACGCCGCCGAAGGGGTCACCGTACAGCAGGTTGCCGATTACGCGGGAATTCATCGCTCATACTTTTCCAGCCGGTTCGCGCGCCTCGTCGGCATGTCTCCCCAGAAGTACCTGCAGAAGATTCGCATGGATAAAGCGAGCCGGCTGCTGGCCGAGACGGAGGCGACGATTACGGAGATCGCCTTGTCGCTCGGCTATCCGAATCTGTACACGTTCACCCGGGCGTTCAAGACGTACTTCAAGGCGACGCCGATGGCCTGCCGGGCCGCCGGCGGACGGGCATAAGGCGGCACTGTATGTAAGCGCTTCACCGCGCCTGCCGCTTCACACTTTTGCACGCATCGGGGCGGCTATGCGGCCTTCTCCGTTGGCATGTTCGGCTCGGACAAGGGCTGGGGCTGCGGCGAGCAGGTGTCCACGAACGAAGAGTTCCTTGAGCGGTTCGCAGGCTTGGCGCAAGCGATCAAGAGCGCTGGCGCGATCTGCGGTTACTGCTACACGCAGGTGGCCGACGTGCAGCAGGAGATCAACGGGCTGCTGACCGAGGATCGCCGGTCGATGTTCCCGCTGGAGCAGATTCGGGCGATTAACCTGTCGTAGTGCCGGCATTTTATGCGAAAATTCACATTGGCGAAGCGCGATAGCGGGCAGTTTGGGCGATTCTATGCGAAAAATAGCATACATGGAGAAAATTTCGGCTCGAGTTGCCGGATATATGCTAAAAACCGCATAAAACGCTGCGATTGCCGCCGATCCGAGCCGCCGAATGTGAAAAATCATATAAAACGCCAAAAAGAATCGCCAAAAAGCAGATCCAAAGCCAAGACGGCATCGCCGGCCTTGGCTTTGGGCGTATTCGCTTGCGAGGGGGCGAAGGAAAGGCAGGAAGGAGGGCACGAAGGCAGGAAGGAGGGCACGAAGGCGGCAAGAGGGCACGAAGGACGGAAGGCAGGAAGGAAGGCAGGAAGGAAAGAAGGAAAGAAGGAAAGAAGGAAAGAAGGAAAGAAGGAAAGAAGGAAAGAAGGAAAGAAGGAAGGAAAGAAGGAAGGAAAGAAGGAAGCGTTCGGAGGGACGAGGAAGCCGGGCCGTTGGCCCGATCCAATAAATCCGGACTCCATTCCAAAAACAGCGGATTTCCTATTTGCACCGCAATTGGTTACAATAACAACAGCATCAACATGAGCGTCGACGACCCTGGCCGCCCGATCGAACGATTCGGCTGGCCGGGGATTTCTGTGTTCCGCCATTGCACCAAGTACCGCGCCAAAAAAAAGGACGATCCCCATGACCAAGAGGATAAGGGCTTATCTGAACTCCTTCCGCTTGCAGCGCATCCGCAGCCGCTTCCTGACCGCCATGATTGCGGTGTCGCTGCCGCCGCTTATTGTGCTCGGCTATGTCAGCTTCAATATCGCGAAGGATACGCTGGTGGACAACCACATCGAGACGATTCAGAGCCACCTGAAGACGTCGAGCGAGATGGCGGATCTTCTGTTCAAGAGCGTCATCGACATGAACCGGATCATTCTGTCGAGCGACGAATTGAGACAGCAGCTCGACGAGAGCGGCAATGCGGAGGGCACGGGGGCGGAGGTCATCGACGTGACGACGGCCAACCGGCTGCAGAATCTCGTCGTGACGAACCTGTTCGACACGCAGTACATCCAGTCGATCTGCCTGTTCGACCGCAAGTTCCGTTCGGCTTGCTACGGGAGGTCGGAGCTGGCCGGGCCGTACGGCTCGGAGGGGGCGAGGGGGCTGATCGCCGGGACGGATTGGTACTTGAAGAGCCTGGCCGCGAACGGCAAGGAGGTTTTCTTCGGTTACAACGTGCTGGAGGAGGATCTGTCCGGCGACTCGTTCTCAAGCGTCAAAATCCTTCGGGACCCGAACCAGCTCAGCGGCCCGAACCTCGGCTTCCTGGTGATCAACATTCGGCGTTCGCTGTTCAGCCAGACGGTCAACGAAGGGGAGGACAGCGGCTTCTGGGTGCTGGACGCCGACCGCGAGCCCCCGCTGCTTGTCTACGATCACCATCCCGAGCTGACCGCCGGAGCCGGCATCGGGCAGGAGGCGACCGATCCGTTCCGGTCGCTGACGGAGGCGGGCTACCTGTACAGCCGCTACTTGAACGCGACAAGCGGCTGGCAATTCGTCCACTATGTCCGCGAGGAGACGCTGCTGAAGCAATCGAACCGGATCGGCACGTTCACGATGCTGCTTGCCGCCTTCATGGCCGTGATCGCCCTGCTCGTCTCCTACTTCGTCTCCGGCTCGATTACGAGACCGCTGCTCCAACTGAAGAAGATGATCGTCGACTGGGCCAAGGGCCATCCGGCCGAAGGAAGCAAGGAGGCGGCGTTCGTGGCGGATGAGGTCGGGGTGATCGGCCAGACGTTCCGGCGGCTGTCATCGGAGTATCAGTTGATGGGCGAGAGGCTGCTCCAGTCCCAGCTCAAGGAGAGAGAGGCGGAACTTCGCAGTTTGCAGTCCCAGATTAAGCCGCATTTTCTATATAATACGCTCGATTCGATCTACTGGATGGCGCTGCTCGAGGAGAAGCAGGACATCGCCCAGATGGCGCTGTCGCTGTCGGAGAGCTTCAAGCTGAGCCTCAACAAGGGCAAGGAGACGATTCCCGTCTTCAAGGAGCTGAAGCATATCGAGCACTACATGATCATTCAGAACCTGCGCTACGACAACCGCTTCCGCTACATCGCGGACATCGATCCGGAGATTATGGGCTACGAGATTATGAAGCTGCTGCTGCAGCCGCTCGTCGAGAACTCGATCTATCACGGCCTCGAGCCGAAGGTCGGCAGCGGGACGATCACTCTGACGGGGCGCAAGGAAGGGGAAGCTCTCCTCTTCGCAGTCGCGGACGACGGCGTCGGGATGGAGGATATTGGGCGGACGGAGCAGGGGTACGGCATCCGGAACGTCAAGGAACGGCTCGCGCTGTATTACGGAGAAGGCAGCTCGTTCGTCATCGAGAGCAAGCCGGGCGAAGGGACAAGAATTACGATGCGCTTGCCTCGCAAGGGACGCGGAGAAGGCGGCGGAGAGAACGGAGGGGAGAAGCATGCTTAAAGCGGCGGTGTTCGACGACGAGTTCATTGTGCTTAGGGGGCTCGAGAGGCTGATCGATTGGGCCGAGTTCGGGATCGAGCTGGTCGGCACGGCGACGGACGGCATCTCGGCGCTGGCGCTGTTCCGCGAGAAGAAGCCGGACATCGTCCTGACGGACATTCGCATGCCGGGCATGAACGGGCTGGAGCTGATCGAGGCGATTCGCTCGGAGGCTCCGGATACGATGTGCATCGTGTTCAGCGGCTACAACGAGTTCGAATACGTGAAGAGCGCGATCAAGCTCGGGGTCGTCGATTACCTTGAGAAGCCGGTCAACATCGAGAAGATTCGGGAAGGCATCGGCAAGGCGGTCGCGCGGCTTGCGGAGCTGAACGATTATTCGTCGCTGAAGCGGAAGTGGCACCAGGGCTTGCTGGAGAAGGCCGTCGCGAATCTGCTCGGCAAGGGCGAAGAAGCGGCCGCAGAGTGGCAAAAGCAGTTCGGAGACGACAGCGGGAGAGTCGCGGGGGTAACGGTTCTGGTCGGAACGGAAGAGGAGAACGTCGTCGCGGACGGGGAAGGGCATCGCGTCGTTCGGCTTGCGAGCGGGCCGGAGCGCATCGCGGTCGTGTTCCACCTGGATTCGCTGTCGGACGAATGGAGCCGGGGCCTGGAAGCCTGGTCGTCCGCCGTGATCGGCTCGGGGCGCACGTACCCCGACATTGCGGACGCTCCGAAGAGCTGCATGGAAGCCAGAAGAGCGCTCAGATACGGCAAGTTCCTGGAGGGCAAGGGCTGGGTTCGCTTCGAGGACCTGGGGGAGACCGATGCCCAGAGCCCTGCGCTGTCCGAGAGGGAAGAGGAGATCCTGTTCGACCTGCGGATCGGAGACAAGACGGGGCTGCTGGAGAAGATCGACGCGTACCTGGAGGAGTTCCGCGGCGCGAAGCGGACTCCCGAAGCGGCGGAGGTCGAGCTGCTGAGAATTGTGATGCACGGCCTGGACGTCGCGAAGGAGACGGGGGGCAGTCTGCCCGACATGTACCCGGCCGATTACCGGCCGCAGCTTGAGATTCGCGATCTGACGACACAGGAGGAGATGGCGGCGTGGCTGCGGAAGCAGATGGAGACGATCATGGACGGAATTCTGAGCGTCCGCCATCATTCCAAGCATGCCGCGATCGAGAAAGCGCTGCGATACATCGGCAAGAACTACGGAAGGGATCTCACCCAGCAGGAGGTTGCGGATCACGTTCAGATGAACGCCACTTATTTTAGCCTGCTGTTCAAGGAAGAGATGGACATCTCCTACATTAAATACTTGACGCAAGTGCGGATGGAGAAGGCGAAGCTGCTGCTGGGCGGCGAGGAGTCGATCCAGGAGATCAGCGAGAAGGTCGGGTATCAGCACGCGCGGCACTTCTCCGAGGTGTTCAAGAAGTATGCGGGCATGACGCCGGGACAGTTCCGCGAGGGGAGGGCGGCGCGATGAAGCGGCTGACGGGGCGAAGGATGCAAGCGGGGCTGGGGATGGGGCGGCGTCTACAAATGCTTGGGCTGGCCGGGTTGCTCGGGCTGTGTGCGGGGGTGCTCTCTTCCTGCGGGAAGACGGGCAGCGTGGCCGAGCCTCAAGCGGACGACACGACGCACATCGTCTACATCTCGAACGAGGAGGTCGGCTCCAGCGTCGAGATGATCCGCCAACTGTCCGCGGAATACGAGGCGGCGCACCCGAGCGTCTCGCTGGCGATCGAGGCGATTCCGGAGGGCGATCTGTCCCAGCGGATCACGCTGCTCGCCGCGAGCAACGACCTTCCGACGATGTTCCGGTATCAGTCGGGGAGGCCGCTTCTGGACTTGATTCGCAGCGATGCCGTGCTCGATCTGGAGGGGACGTTCAAGGAGCTTGGCCTGTACAACCGGCTGAACCCGGCGGCGGTGGAACTGCTCAAGAACGCCGTGGACGGAGCCGGCCTGTATGCGCTGCCGCTGGAGATGAACATCGAAGGCTTCTGGTACAACAAAGCGATCTTCGCGGAGTACGGGCTGGAGGAGCCGCAGACGTGGGACGACATGCTGCAAGTCGCCGGGAAGCTGAAGGCGGCAGGCGTTCAGCCGTTCTCCGTCGCCGGCAAGGACAAGTGGCAGATTACGCGGCTGATCAACGGCTATGCGATCCGCAAGCTCGGCGTCGACGCGATGGAGCGGGTCGACAAGGGAGAGCTCAAGCTGACCGAAGCTTCCTTCGTCGAGGCGGCGGCCGTCGTGCAGAGCATGGGGCTGAAGGGCTACTTGGGAGGCGCGGTCAACACGCTCGACGTGAATGCGGCGACCGACCTGTTCCTGCAGGGCAAGGCGGCGATGTACTACTCGGGAAGCTGGATGCTGCGCGACTTCAACGTTCCGGAGCGGAACGGGATCGGCGCGGACAACATCGGGTTTTTCAGCGTGCCGCTTGTGGAGGGAGGAGCAGGGAGCCTGGACGAATACCCGATGAACGCGGGGCTGACGACCTCCTTCTCCAAGGAAGCCTACACGGAGGAAGTCGGCGAGTGGATGAAGGACGTGTTCGCGGGCTACGGCGACCGGGCGATGAGCGAGCTCGGTCTCGTGACCGGCTTCCGGGTGGAGAGCATGCCGGAGAACGTGCCGCCGCTGACCCGCATGGTCCAGGAACGAATCGGCCAAGTGACGAAGGCCTCGGGCTGGTTCGAAGCGAAGTTCGGCACGAAGGCGACGCTGCTGGCGTGGAACAACGCCCAACTGCTCGTCACCAGCGCCAAGTTCACGCCGGAGCGCTACATGGCGGAGCTGCAGGCGGTGCTGGATTCGGAGTAGGAAGCTTCCCGTGCAGGAACTGCCAAGAGGCTGCTGGACCGTCGAGGTTGCTGCACCGTCGAGGTTGCTGGACCGCCGAAGCTGCTGAACCGCCGGGGGTGCTGGACCGCCGAAGCTGCTGAACCGCCGGGGGTGCTGGACCGCCGAAGCTGCTGAACCGCCGGGGTTGCTGGACTGCCGAAGCTGCCGGAACCGCCGAGGTTGCTGGACTGCCGAAGTGGCTGGACCGCCGAAGCTGCTGGAACCAAGAACTGCCGGATTTTATGTGAAAAATCACATTGGAGAGGCGCGATGGCGGGCGGTTTGGGCGATTATATGTGAAAAATAACATACATGGAGCAAAATCCGGCTTGAGTTGTCGGATATATGCTAAAAATCACATAAAACGCCGCGATTGCCCCCGTATCCAAGCTGACGAATGTGAAAAATCGTATAAAATCGCAACAGTGAGCGGGCCGGGGAACTTTTTCCCTGGCTTTATTTGTTTTTGTTGGTGCAGCGAGCGTTTTGGATGTTGATATGTTCGATGTGAATATGTTAATGTTATAAACGAACATAATGATGTTTATAACAAAAGGAGTGTCAAACCGATGGGATCTACGACGGCCCGCCTTAACCGGATGTTCAGCGAACAAGGCAAATGCTTCGACGTGGCGATCGACCACGGCTTCTTTAATGAATTTACGTTCCTCAGCGGCATCGAGAATATGAAGCTGGCGATCGAGACGGTCGTGGCGGCCGGACCGGACTGCATCCAGCTCAGCTCGGGCCAGGCTCGCCATCTGCAAGCGATTCCGGGCAAGCGCAAGCCCGGCCTCGTGCTGCGGACGGATGCCGCCAACATCTACGGCGATTCGCTGCCGAGCCACCTGTTCAGCGAGCTGATCGACCGGGCGATCGAACAGGCGGTGCGCCTCGATGCCGTCGCCGTCTGCGTCAACCTGCTGCTGCTTCCGGGCCAGCCGGAGCTGCACCGCCAGTGCGTGCGCAACATTATGACGCTGAAGACCGAATGCGAGAAGTACGGCATGCCGCTGATGGTCGAGCCGCTCGTGATGCTGCCGAACGAAGTGAAGGGCGGCTACATGACCGACGGCGACCTGCGCAAGATCATGGCGCTTGTGCGTCAAGGCGTCGAGCTCGGCGCGGATGTAATCAAGGCGGACCCGACGGACGATGTGAGCGAGTACCACCGCGTGATCGAGGTCGCTTCCGGCATTCCGGTTCTGGTACGCGGAGGCGGACGGGCGAGCGACGAGGAGATCGTCGTGCGTACGGAGAATCTTATGAAGCAAGGGGCGTCCGGCATCGTCTACGGGCGCAACGTTATCCAGCATCCGAAGCCGGCGGCGATGACGTCCGCGCTGATGGCGCTGGTGCACGAAGGAGCTTCGGCGGAGCAGGCTCTGTCAATTCTGAAGGGAGGCGAGGTCTGATGGCGAAGAGAATCATTCGCTTCGGCGTCATCGGCTGCGGCTTGATGGGCAAGGAGTTCGCCAGCGCGGCGGCCCGTTGGTGCCACCTGACGGGCGTGGACTTCGAGCCGCGCATCGTCGCCGTCTGCGACGCCAACCCGGAAGCGGCCCGCTGGTTCCAGGACAATGTGCCGTCCGTCTTGAAGGCGTACACCGATTACCGCGAGCTGCTGGCCGATCCCGACGTGGAAGCCGTCTATTGTGCGGTTCCCCATAATCTGCATGAATCGATCTACCTCGATATCATCCGGGCGGGCAAGCATCTGCTCGGGGAGAAGCCGTTCGGCATCGACCGGGCGGCGAACGAAGCGATTCTGGAGGCCATTCGGTCCCATCCCGGCGTCGTGGTTCGTTCCTCCTCGGAATTTCCTTTTTACCCGGGGGCGCAACAGATTGTACAATGGGTGAATGAGGGCCGGTTCGGGCGGATTATCGAAGTGGAAGCGGGCTTCTGGCATTCGAGCGATCTCGACCCGACGAAGCCGATCAACTGGAAGCGCCGAATCGCGACGAACGGCGAGTACGGCTGCATGGGCGACCTCGGCCTGCACGTGCTGCACCTGCCGCTGCGCTTCGGGTGGAAGCCGGCGAGCGTAAGGGCGCTGCTGACGAAGATCGTCGAGCAGCGCCCCGACGGACGCGGCGGAATGGCGCCGTGCGAGACGTGGGACAATGCGATTCTCGCATGCGATGTGAAGACGGAGGATCAGGCGTTCCCGATGCTGCTCTCGACGAAGCGAATCGCTCCGGGCCATGCGAATACGTGGTTTATCCGCATCCAGGGCACGGCGTTCTCGGCGGAATTCACGACGAAGAATCCGAAGCAGGTCGCTTCGCTGCCCTATACGCCGGGAGGCTCGCAAGCCTGGCACGTCGTGGATGCGCCTTATCGCTCCGCGTACGGCACGATCACGGGAGGAATCTTCGAGTTCGGCTTCTCCGATTCGATTCTGCAGATGTGGGCGGCGTTCTGCGACGAGATCGTCCATGGAGCCGAAGGGATGGCGCAGCCGTTCCGCAACGCGCTTCCCGAGGAGGCGGCCGGCAGCCACAGGCTGTTCACCGCGGCGCTCGAATCGCAGCGCACGGGCGGAACGGTCGCCGTAGACTGGGAGGGTTTGCATTGAAGACGGTTCACTCGGCGGCGGGCCCGGCGGCGGATATCGTCGTCGCGGGGCACATCTGCCTGGACGTTATTCCGGACATTCGCGGCGAGCACGGCGGTCTGGGGCAATTGCTCGTACCCGGCAAGCTGGTCGACGTCGGTTCGGCCACGCTGTCCACGGGCGGCGCCGTCTCGAACACGGGGCTGGCGCTGCATCGGCTCGGCTTCCCGGTCCGGCTCATGGGCAAGGCGGGCGACGATCCGTTCGGCGGCCTGATCCTGCAGCTGCTGCGCGAGCACGGGGAAGGGATGGCGGACGGGATGATCGTATCGCCCGGCGAGTCCAGCTCGTATTCGCTCGTCATCAGCCCGCCGGGCGTCGACCGGATCTTCCTGCATCACACCGGCACGAACGATACGTTCGCCGCCGCCGACGTGGAGCCCGAAGCGCTCCGGGGCGCGAGGCTGTTCCACTTCGGCTACCCGCCGCTGATGCGCAAGATGTACGAGCACGGCGGCGAGGAGCTGGAGCGGATGCTGGCTGCGGTCAAGTCGCAAGGCTTGACGGTATCGCTCGATCTGGCGCGGCCGGACCCGGATTCGGATGCGGGGAAGGCGGACTGGCGAGCCATTCTGAGCCGGGCGCTTCCTTCCGTCGACGTGTTCCTGCCCAGCTTCGAGGAGATTCTGTACATGCTGCGGCCGGACACGTACCGGGAGCTGGCCGGCCGTCACGGCACGACGGAGCTGCTGCCGTTCGCAAACGGGGAGCTGCTCGGCGCGCTCGCGGGCGAGCTGCTCGGCATGGGGGTTGCGATCGCCGGCCTTAAGCTCGGCGCGTACGGCTTCTACCTGCGGACGACGGCGGATGCGCAGCGGCTGCGGACAATGGGGGCCTGCGCGCCGGAGCCCGGCCTGATCGAGAGCTGGCGGGAGCGGGAGCTGCTCGTTCCTTGCTTCCGGGTGGAAGCCGCCGGCACGACGGGGGCGGGGGACAGCTCGATCGCCGGCTTCCTCGGCGGCCTGGCGAAGGGACTCGCGCCGGAGCGGACGCTGATCGCGGCGGCCGGCGTCGGCGCTTGCTGCGTGGAGCGTTCGGACGCCACCAGCGGCGTCCGCGGCTGGGACGACACGCAGGAACGGATTGCGGCCGGTTGGGAGCGGAGCGGCGAACGGTTGCCGCTCGACGGCTGGGATTGCGATAACGAGCGCGGACTATGGGAGAAGAAGGCGGGGAACGTTCGATGACATTAAGAAGAAGCGAAGTTCGGAAGGCGCAGGCCGAGGCTGCGGAGCTGCTCGCCCGAGCCGGCATCGTGCTCACCGAAGAGGAGAGGGGCGGCATCGAGGTAGCGGGCTTCGGGCTCGGCCGCCTGCGCGAGCAAGGGCTGGAGCTGGTCACGTACATCAACACGGATCGGTATTGCGCGAAGGAACTGGTGCTTTTTCCCCGGCAGACTTGTCCCGAGCATCTCCATCCTTCAATCGGAGGAGAACAGGGCAAGCAGGAGACGTTCCGCTGCCGCTGGGGAAGCGTTTATCTGTACGTCGAAGGGGAGCCGGCTGCCGCGATAAAGTCGGTCGTGCCCGAGAGCAGCCGGGAGGCGTACACGGTGTTCCATGAGATCGAGCTGCGGCCGGGAGAGCAGTACACGATTCCGCCCGGAACGAAGCATTGGTTCCAGGGCGGGCCGGACGGCGCGGTCGTCTCCGAGTTCTCGAGCACAAGCCGCGACGAGTTCGACGTCTTCACCGATCCGGCGATCGTGCGGATGCCGGCCATTGAAGAGGACGAATAGGCACGAACAGACTATGCCGCAGCCATGCGACTTATGAATTGAGGATTGAATCCCGCCTATGGTCAGGCGATAATAGAAGAACTATGTCCAAGCAGAAAACCGGAGGAAGCCGCTTATGAGACCTGATGTCCATCGCCAACTGAATACGAGACAATCGCAGATGCTGGATCTGATCTCCCGCGAAGGGGAGGTCCGAATCGCCGAACTGAGGGAGACGTTCCCCGTCACGGAGATGACGATTCGCCGCGATCTCGAGAAGCTGGAGGAGACGGGCGTCGTCAAGCGGACGTTCGGAGGAGCGATCTTCGTCGGGCAAGACGTGGCGCTTAAGGAGCGGACGGGCATTCTGACGGAGGAGAAGGCGCGGATCGGACGCCGGGCTGCGGCGCTTGTTCGTCCCGGGGATTCCTTGTTCCTCGACGGGGGAACGACGACGCTGCAGGTGGCCCGCAGCCTGCCGTCGGACCAGAAGCTGACCGTGGTGACGAACGCGCTGAACGTGGCGCAGGAGCTTGCCGCCAGAGGCATTCCGACGATCGTGACGGGAGGAACGCTGCTGGAGCCGACGCTCTCGCTGGTCGGTCCGATCGCGGTCCAGAGCTTGTCCGGCATGGCGTTCGACCGCGTCTTCCTGGGCACGACCGGCATCGACGCCGAGCACGGCTTCAGCAATTCGAACTTCTACGAGGCGGAGATCAAGGCGGCGGCGGTCCGGCAAGCGGCGGAAGCGGTCGTTGTGCTGGATCATACGAAGTTCGGCGCCCGGGCGCTCGCCTCGTTCTCCCCGCTGAAGGGCATCGGCCGCATCGTCGTCGACCGGCTGCCGGACGAAGCGTTGCTGAGAGCCTGCGCGGAAAATGGCGTGCAGACGGATGTAGCGGACGGACAACGATAAGAGAGGGTGCTGAAGCGGCGTGAGACGTTCATGGATCGGCAGATTGCGTACGGCGGCCGGGGCTAACCGGCTCATTCCGAAGCAGACGTATATCCGGATTTTCCTCGGGATTGGCCTTCTCTTCGCGCTTGTGTCCGTTCCGTTCGCGTTCCTGCTGTCGAGCCAGTTCTCCCGTTACGCCATTCATCAGATCGACCAGGTGAGCGAAGCGGAGATGGCGCATTCCCGGGACAACGCGCAGTTCCTGCTCAGCAAGATGATCTCCTACGGCCTTAACATGTACGCGAACAAGAGCATCCGGGCATGGGTGATGGCGGATGCCGAGTCGCAGGAGGCGCAGGTCGACGCGTTGGCGGCGGGGACGCAGTACATGGCGACCGAGTCGTTTCTTGAGAACGTTTACATGATCAATATGCGGACGGAGCACGTCATCGATCTGCGGTACGGCATCTCCTCGTTCGGGCAGTTCCGCGATCAGGGGATGCTGGAGCAGGCGCGCCATCCCCAGCCTTCGTACCAGCGCTTCATCCCGCACGAGCTGGGCGGCAGAACCAAGCTGGCGCTCGTCATTCCGACCGTTCCGTCCGGCCAGCCGTCGTTCGGCTACCTGGTTCTGATCCTGAACGACGACCTGCTGAAGCAATACTTGCTCAAGAACAACGGGAAGGCGGGGGTGCAGTCGTTCATTCTGAACGACGAAGGCCAAGCGATGCTCGGTTCGGCGGACGAGTCCCTCGAACCGCTGTACGGCGGCTTCGCCGCCCGGGCGGCCGCGGAGCAGGGCAGCTTCACGTACCGGTACGACAGCGAGACCTGGTCGGTTCAATACGCGAAGATCGAGCCGCAGGGCTGGACGTTCTATCAGATGGCGAAGCTGTCGGGCATCCGGGCCGACTTCCAATCGTTCCGGACGAAGATGCTCGCCTTCCTGGCCGGGCTGATCGTGCTGTTGCTGGCCATCCTGTTCTGGAATTCCCGCCGCACGTACCGGCCGTTCTCCCAGCTCGCGAGCCAGCTCGAGACGAGGTTCGGGTCGGCGCTTCGGGAGAAGCCGGGCAAGGGGGCGGGAGCGTCGGTGCCGGAGGAATACCGTGTCATCCGCTACGGCATCGAGATGCTGGAGGATCGGATGGACCGGCTCGACTCCTCGATGAGGGAGCACCGCAACGTCATCAAGGCGGAGTACTTGCGGCAGTGGATTCTGCAGGGCAAGCTCATCGCCCCGGTCGAGACGTATCTGCGCGAGGAGATGCCCGCCCTGTTCGAGGCGGACGGCCTCTGCGTCGGCGTCGTCCGGATCAGCGGCTACAGCGCGTTTAAGGAGCAGTACAGCTTCGCGTCGCGCAAGCTGGTCAAGTACGCGATGGGCAACATCGCAGAGGAGGTTGTGCGCCGCGAAGGCTTCGCGGAAGCGGTCGATCTGGGCGGCGACCATCTTGTGCTGCTGATCGCCGGAGGCGAGCTGGACGGGGATCGGCTGCCGCGATTGCTGGAGGAGGCAGGCGAGCAGATTCGCCAATGGACGCAGGTTCGGGTGGCGCTCTCGGTCAGCGGCCGCAAGTCGATCGCGGACGATCTGCGGGCCGTCTATCAGCACATCCACGAGCTGACGATGCTGCAGTTCGTCTCGGGCGAGAGCAAGGTGTTCCTGGAGCGCGACTTCGAGGCGTACATGCGGAAGGTCGAGCCGCTTCCCGACGACGGCCTGCTGGACGAGCTGATCGCGAAGGTGCGAATGGGCCGGACGGAGGAACTGGCGGCAGGTCTTGACCGGATCTTCGAGCCGATGCAGTCGATGCTCTACACCCAGAGCAAGTTCCAGCTCTCGCATATGCTGTACACGCTGTTCAAGGCGTTCAACAAGCTTCCGTCGGTCGAGTCGGTGGAAGGGATCGACGGTCTGCTCGAGTCGTTCGACACGCTTGCGGGCGTTCGTTCCTGGCTCGAGGCCGAGCTGCTCGCCATCGTCGAGGAGCTCAGCAATCGGCGAGGCTCCAGCCGCCGCGACGAGGTGGTGACGGAGATCGTCGATTATGTGCGCGGCCACCTGCACGATCCGATGCTGACGGTCGAGGAGATCGCCGAACACGTCTCGCTGTCGAGCCGCCATGCGCGGCAGCTCTTCAAGGACGTGTGGGATATGACGCTGTCGGACTACATTCTGCAAGAGCGGGTGGAGAAGGTGAAGGAGCTGCTGGGCACGACCGAATGGACGGTGACGGACATCGGCGAGCGGGCGGGCTTCCAGACGAAGAGCCACTTCTTCACCGTGTTCAAGAAAGCGACGGGGATGACCCCAAGCCAGTATCGCGAAGCGTTGTAGGCGCCTCCCGCACACCGCCGGCCCCTCCGCTTCGCCTAATCGGGCGCGGCGGAGGAGCCGGCTTGTTCGTTCGCTCGGCTATTCCGGCACGCGGCGATTCAGCTTCCGGTAGGCGATCGGAGACATGCCGAGCCGCGACTGGAAGACGCGGGCGAAGGTGGGGTACGAGACGAAGCCGACCTCGAAGCAGATCGCGGTCACCGTCTCATTGCCTGCCGTCAGCAGGCTGCAGGCGTGGGAGATGCGGATTTTCTCCAGGAAGCTGTGGAAGTTGTCCCCGATGAACCGCTTGAACGAGCTGCTGATATGCGGCACGCTCAGCTGGAACTTCTCCGACAAGGAGCTCAGGTTGATGTCTTCGCGATAATGCTCGTACACATACTGCACGATCTCCCGCATCTTCCCCTTCCTGTTGAACGTGGCTCCGGCGGGGCCTTCGTCCGGGAGCGGGAAGCAGCTTCGCTCTATCAGAATCAGCGCCTCGGTCAGCTTGGCCTTGAACATGAGCCGGCTTCTCTGCCGGTCGCTGCGGATCTCCTCGTACATATAGGCAAGAATCGCGTGTATTCGGGAGGCCAGGCTCTCCTCCAAGGCGTAGGACGGCTCGCCCGACGCGCCTGCGCGAAGCAGCAGCTCATGGAAGGCCGCCGAGGTGTCGTCCGGGGCGAACAGCGCTTGCAGGCCGATGGCGCCGACATAAAGCCGCAGCTCGGTTCCCTTCGGAATGCGGATCTGATGAACCTGATGAGGCAAGAGCAGCGTGAAGGTGCCGACCTCGAGCGGGCGCGGAGTTCCGTTCACGATCTCGGTCGCGCTTCCGGAGATGACGTAGGTATATTCGATAAAGCTGTGCGTGTGCGGTGGGACGTCGTCGTTTAATTCGTGAATTTTGAGAGTGAACGGGAAGCTGCCGTGAAGCTCCAGGTCTCCGGGCAGATGGAATGGAATCAAGGGCTCGCGCCTCCATGGCAAAAAGTATCTGCAGAAAATAATCCTTCTCGCAGGATCAATTATGCGAAAAACCACATAGACTCGGTGCTAAGAGGGGGGGCGGAGCACAACGAATGTGAAAAATCACATCCATGACGGCAAAGTCGGCCCGAATTGCCCCATGTATGCTAAAAACTACATAAAACAGCGTAATTCATGCGAAATCGCACCGACGAATGTGAAAAACCACATAAAATCGCGTGGATCGCCGGGGCGAAGGCAAAGGAGGGGGCAACGGGCGGCATGTGTCGGGGCGTGTTTATTGGGAACGGCATTCGGAGCGCGTCTGTTGGAGGCTTCTGGCGCCGCGCCTGTCCCGATTGACTTCCGAAGCGGGTGGATGTTATATTGTGCATATACGACATACACAATTTCGAGGAGGACCCGTATGCTCGCCTTGGACATCAGAAACTTGAATAAGAGCTACCCGGCTTTTCAGCTTAAGGACGTCACGTTTCAGTTGGAGCAAGGGTACATCATGGGGTTTATCGGCGCCAACGGGGCGGGGAAGACGACCACGATCAAGTCGATCTTGAATTTGCTTCATATCGACAGCGGAGAGGTTCATGTTCTGGGCAAGAGCATGGCGGAGCATGAGCTCGAGCTGAAGCAGGAGATCGGCTACGCCTTCGGAGGCGTCGACTTCTATACCCGCAGCAAGCTCAAGACGTTGACGGACGCCATCCGGAGGTTCTACAAGCATTGGGACGAGGACGCCTATCGCGGCTATCTTCGGAGATTCAAGCTGGACGAGAACAAGAAGATCGCCGAGCTGTCGGCGGGCATGAAGGTCAAGTACAGTCTGGCCCTTGCCCTGTCCCATGGCGCCAAGCTGCTTATCCTCGACGAACCGACAAGCGGGCTCGATCCGGTGTCGAGAGACGATCTGCTCGATATTTTCCAATCGCTTGTCGTGGACGGGGAGATCAGCATTCTATTCTCGACGCATATTACGTCCGACCTGGAGAAGTGCGCGGATTTTATTACCTTTATCGATAACGGGAGGGTCATCCGCAGCTCGGAGAAGAATGAGTTCGTGGAGACCTACCGGCTGCTGAACGGCAAAGAAAGCGAGTTAAACGATGTGAAGGATAAGCTTATCTCCTACAAAATCAATTCCTTCGGCTTCACCGGATTGATTCACGCCGCGGACTTCGATCCTTCCTCCGGCATTCCGTCCACCGTCCCGAACCTTGAGGAGATCATGATTTATTTTGCGCGGAAGGAGCACTCGCATGTATAATTTGTTGCTGAAGGACTTGAAGCTGGGAGTAAGCCCGCTCTTCTTTGTTCTGCCTCTATTCACCGGAGCGTTGATGCTGATTCCGGGCTGGCTCTACCTTCTCGTTCCGATGTACTTCTGCTGGATTACGATTCCCAACATGTTCGGCGGCTATAAATCCCAGAACGATCTCATGTTTACGTCGATGATGCCCGTTACCAAGAAGGATATGGTGAAGGCGAGGGTGTCCGTTATCGTCATCCTGGAATTGCTGCATCTCGTCGTCGCGATGATCTTCGGAGCGGTCAATCTTCGGTTGTACGCGGACATGACCGTCTATTTCTTCGAGCCTCATCCGGGCTTCTGGGGACTTTGCTTCGCCATGCTGGCGATCTTCAACCTGCTCTTGATTCCTATGTACTACAAGACGGCGTATAAATACGGCGCGGCTTCGACGACAGCCATTGCCGGCGCCATGATCTTTGCCGGGGTTGCTCAGTGGGCGGGCATTCAGAGCCCGTATCTCGCCGATCTGTTCAGCGGCAGCGGAGCGGACAACACGGCGGCCCAGGCCTCGCTGCTGCTCGCGGGAGTGCTGGTGTATGCCGGGTTTACCTTCCTGGCCTATCGAATGGCAATTAAACGATTCCTCAAAGTGGAGATCCAATGAATGTAGCTATCTCAAGCGCTTCCGACAAGCCGATTTACCAACAGCTCTTCGAACAAATCAGCGCCCAGATCCTGAAGGGCGAACTCAGAAGCGGCTACTTCCTGCCGCCCATTCGGCAAGCGGCCCTGGAGCTGCGCATCAGCGTCATCACCGTCAAGAAAGCCTGGGAAGAGCTCGAACGGTGCGGCCTGATCCACACGGTGACAGGCAAAGGCTGCTTCGTCGCCGAGTTCACGCCCGAGGAGATGCTGCGCATCCGCAACGATATGATCTTGAAGCAGATGGCGGTCGACGCCGCCTATTACAAGTCGTTCGGCCTGACCCTGGAGGAAGTATTCGAGCTGATGCGGAAAATATTTTGAAGGTCTGTTCGACAAGCGGTGCGGTGCCGTCCGGGCGGGAGCTTCTGCAGTGGAGGTACGGGGTTGTTTACGGATTCGAACCCGCTGCAGAATGCTCCGAATGCCGGATTTTACGACATACGCGCCGTACTCCGGCTGCATCCACGCTCCGAATGCCGGATTTTACGACATACGCGCCGTACTCCGGCTGCATCCACGCTCCGAATGCCGGAATTTTCGACATACGAGCCGCACTCCGGCTGCATCCACGCTCCGAATGCCGGTTTTTTCGACATATGCGCCGCACTTCGGCTGCACCCACGCTCCGAATGCCGGATTTTCCGACATACGAGCCGCACTTCGGCTGCACCCACGCTCCGAATGCCGGAATTTCCGACATACGCGCCGCACTCCGGCTGCATCCACGCTCCGAATGCCGGATTTTCCGACATACGAGCCGCACTTCGGCTGCACCCACGCTCCGAATGCCGGAATTTCCGACATATGCGCCGCACTCCGGCTGCACCCGCGCTCCGAATGCCGGATTTTCCCACTAGCATTGCATCAAAGCTGACATGACAATTTAAGCCTAGCCTAAAATAGGTATTCTTACATTGGTCGCCTCCTCCGTGCCGTCGAGAGCGGGCTGAATGCTCAAAAAATGGGCATTCAGCGCCGGTTGTGCCGCCGAGAGCGGGCTGAATGCTCAAAAAATGGGCATTCAGCGCCGTTGTGCCGCCGAGAGCGGGCTGAATGCTCAAAAAATGGGCATTCAGCGCCGTTGTGCCGTCGAGAGCGGGCTGAATGCTCAAAAAATGGGCATTCAGCGCCGTTGTGCCGCCGAGAGCGGGCTGAATGCTCAAAAAATGGGCATTCAGCGCCGGTTGTGCCGCCGAGAGCGAGCTGAATGCTCAAAAAATGGGCATTCAGCGCCGGTTGTGCCGCCGAGAGCGGGCTGAATGCTCAAAAAATGGGCATTCTCATTCACGGAGTGCCTCCTCCGAGTCGATGTAAGCTTCCGTGCAAGGCTAGTGGGAATTTCCGACATACGCGCCGTACTCCGGCTGCTCCCCGCACTCCGTTCGTTCAACCTGGCCTCCCCCTTATGACTGGCGATCCATTCGCATGAATTCGTTCCATCCCGCCTCATTCCTCGTGTTATCTCCGCCCTGAGAACTCCATTTCCGGATCGAGAACCTTGATTTTATGCGGTTTCCGAGCCTCTTTTCCAAGATGAGAACTATACAGACCGACCCCGCCGCCCGTAATGTTGGACACAGAGCAAGTTCAACGCCACGCAGCAAGAGAGGAGACGGGGGATCGGTGGGAATTGCCAGGGAAATAATTCGCAACCGTTATTTGTACGTATTGGCTCTGCCCGGATTAATGTTCTTGATCGTGTTCGCCTACGTGCCGATGGCCGGGCATCTGATCGCGTTTAAGCAGTACCGGCTCGCCGACGGCATCTGGGGGAGCAAGTGGATCGGCTTCGACAACTTCAAGTTTTTCTTTATGAGCAGCGATTGGTACAAGGTGACGTTCAACACGATTCTCCTGAACGGGCTGTTTATCGTCTGCGGCCTCGGCATCGCGCTTCTGATCGCCATCTTCTTAAGCGAGATTCAGAACGCCCTGTATAAGAAAATCGCCCAATCGTTCATCTTCATGCCGTACTTCATCTCCTGGCTTGTCGTCAGCATGATGGTGTTCGCGTTCCTGAACACGACCGACGGCATCCTGAACCGGACGCTTGCCGCGAACGGGTTGGACACACAGAACTGGTACCTCATGCCGCGCATCTGGCCGGCCGTGCTGACGATCATCTACGTGTGGAAGTTCGCCGGCTACTACTCGATTATCTTCCTCGCGGCGATTGCGGGCATCTCGGGCGAGTATTACGAGAGCGCACGCATCGACGGGGCGACGCGCTTCCAGCAGATTATCCACATTACGCTTCCGCTTATCCGCAGCGTCTTGATCGTGCTTGCGCTGCTTGGGGTCGGGCGCATCTTCTACGGGGACTTCGGCATGATCTACGGCATCGTGGGCGATACCGCGCCGCTGTACCCGACGACGGACGTCATCGACACGTATTCGTACCGGGCGCTGAGGCAACTGGGCGACTTCGGCAAGTCGTCGGCCGTCATCATGTACCAGTCGGTGATGGGGCTCGTCACGATCGTCATCTTCAACGCCATCGCCAAGCGGATCGACAAGGACGCCGGTTTATTCTGATCCGATTTATATTCCAATTCCGATACCGACAACAAGGAGGCGCCAACCGTGGATAACGCTCTTCGTCGGGCCCGCTCCGGCAAGACCGCAGCCAAACCGGCCCGAATCCGCAACGACCGGACGCTCCGGGAGAAGCTGTTCGTCGTGTTCCTCTACGCGTTCAGCGGCTTATTCGCCCTGCTCTGCTTCCTGCCGTTCTGGCTCGTGTTCATCAACTCGTTCGCAGCCGAGTCCGCGATCAAGAAGCACGGCTACCAGCTCATTCCGCACGACTTCACGCTGTATTCCTACCAATTCGTGATGCAAGGCAAGCAGGTGGCGAGCAGCTACGGCGTCTCGGTGACCGTCACCGTCGTCGGCACGCTGCTGGCGCTGCTCATCACGGCGATGTACGCCTACGTGCTCGCTCATCCGAAGGCCAAGTACCGCAACATCCTCAGCTTCCTGACCTACTTCACGATGATTTTCGGCGCGGGGCTGGTCGGGTTCTACATTCTGATCGCGAACTGGCTTCATCTCAAGGATACGCTGTGGGCGCTTATCCTTCCGTATCTGCTCAACCCGTTCTTCGCCTTCATCATGGTGTCGTTCTACCGGACGCTGCCCTACGAGATCAACGAAGCCGCAACGGTAGACGGGGCGAACGAGCTGCGCATCTTTTTCCGCATCATTCTGCCGATCTCGAAGCCCGTTCTCGCCACGGTGGCTCTTTTCTACGCGCTGCAATATTGGAACGACTTCTTCCTGGCGCTCCTGTTCATCGACGATTACAAGCTGCACCCGCTGCAGATGATGATCCGCCAGCTCATCTCGAACATCAACATCAGCGCTTATGTCGGCGGCAGCCAGACCACGTACACCCAGCCTCTGCCCACGTACGGCGCTCAGCTCGCAACGGTCTGCCTGACCATCGGCCCGATCTTCCTCTTGTATCCGTTCGTTCAGCGGTTCTTCGTCAAGGGAATTACGATCGGCGCGCTCAAGGGGTAGGCTCGGCAGGCTTCGCTCCAGGCGTCTTAATCCGGGACAACTTGTCCGGTTAAGGATAGAATGACAATATACAGGAGGTCATCAAACATGGTTGTTAGAAAAGGATTGGCGGCAGCGGCGGCAACCGCGCTGCTGCTGGCGACGGCGGCGTGCGGCGGTTCGAATTCGGGCGACGGCGACAATGCGTCAGGCACGGGGAGTTCGGCGAGCGGCACCGCCGCTGCGGAGTCTTCGTCCTCGAAGCTGGACCCCGTCACGCTGAAGATCGTCATGCCGGGCGACCGTCCGGCGGACATGGACAAGATCATCGCGGAAGCCGAGAAGCGCATGGCCGATACGATCAACGTGAAGCTCGACCTCGTGTTCGTCCCGTGGTCCGACCTGGCCCAGAAGACGCAGGTCATGCTCGCTTCCGGCGAGGACGTCGACCTCATCTTCGATGCGCCGTGGCTGCATATGGACCAGATGATCAGCGCCGGCTACTACGAGCCGCTCGAGGACCTGCTCGACCAGTACGGCCAGGACGCCGTCAAGGTTCGCTCGCAGCAGATGTTCGACGCCAACAAGTTCCAGGGCCACATCTACGCGCTTCCGCTCGGCAACACGCACCTGGCGGGCAGGACGTACCTCGTGCGCAAGGATCTCCGCGAGAAGTACGGCGTTGCTCCGATTCAAACCTACGACGATCTCATCAGCTTCGCCTATAAAGTCAAAGAGAACGAGAAGGACGTCGTGCCGCTGCTCGCGTACGGGCAGTCCGGCCAGAAGGACGTCACCTGGGGGGCGTTCCGCGCCTTCATGGAATACGACCCGCAGTTGCTCCGCTCGGACGCGCTTGGCCAGAGTCTCGTGCTCTACTACAAGAACAACGACGGCAAGGTGTACAACCTGTTCGACGAGATGGAGCCGCGCGTCTGGTCGTGGATCGAAGACGCCCGCAAGCTGTACACGGACGGCCTGATCCATCCCGACGTGCTCGCGATCAAGGACGTGGATTCGGTCATCAATTCCGGCAAGGTCGCCGTCGCCGTGTACAACGAATTCGGCGTTCCTTCGTCGATCAGCGCGGCGCTTGCCCAGAACGCTCCGGGAGCCGAGCTGGAGGCGGTTACGTTCATCAAGAACGAGAAGGGCCAGAACATTACGAACTTCAAGCAAGCGAACTTCCAGGCGATTCCGAAGGTCAGCAAGAACAAGGAACGCGCGATGATGTTCCTCAACTGGACCGCCGACAAGGACAATTACGATCTGCTCGCTTATGGCATCGAAGGGACGAACTACGAGAAGATCGGCGACGACCAGTACAAGCAGATCGGCTCGGGCTACAGCTACTTCCCGTACGCCTGGATCTGGAACCCGACGACGGACCGCCTGAACGCGGGCTTCGACGAGGAGTCGATCAAGCACTATCAGTTCAACAAGGACGCGTCCAACCTGACGGCGAGCATCCTGACGGGCTTCTCGTTCGATCCGGCGCCGGTCATCAACGAGATCTCGCTGTACAACGCGACCGAGGACAAGTATTACAACGCGCTGTTCGACGGCGTGACCGATCCGGACGAGACGTGGGCGAAGTTCAAGAAGGAAGCCGAAGGGAACGCGAAGAAGATCCAGGTCGAGCTGCAGAAGCAGATCGATGCGTTCCTGGCGCAGAACCAGTAAGGACCGGGTGTGCATGAAGCAATGACGAGCAAGCATGGAGCAAAGACGAGCAAGCATGGAGCAATGACGAGCAAGCATGGAGCAATGACGAGCAAGCATGGGGCAAAGCCCGGGTAATGCCGAATGAAGCAACGTCCCCGCCGCATGTCGCATGTCCGGCGGGGACTGCACCCTGAGCAATAGCCGGGATTCCTCCCCCACTCGTTCGCGGGAACGACTATATTTTACGGCATGTTAAGTAAGCGCTTACTTGCAATTCGAATCGACTCAATAACACGATGGAGGTTGATCGAATATGGTTCGCAGCGGGATGAAGATAACGAGGAAGGCCGTCTGCTGGCTGCTGTTGTGCGCGCTGGCGGTCGGGTATTGGCCGGCGGAAGTCGGGAAGGCGGCGGCGAGCGAGGACGAGGTGCTGGTCAATTGGCTTGCGCAGGACATGGACACCGGCTTCGACAGCGGCGTCAGCCCGTTCACGCTGGACAAGAACGAGCCGAGCGGCTCGCAGTCCGTCGTGCAGATCGGCGGCAATTACGCGATCGAGTTCCGCGATTCCTCGCTTGGCGGGAATGCCGCCAGTTATTTTTACTATCAATTATCGAGCGGCGCGTTAGTGTCGCGGATCAACGAGATTTATAGGCTGCCGACCGGGTCGGAGCCGGTTGAGTTCGTGTTCGAATACAGGCTCAGGCGCAGCGCGGCGAGCGACAAGCCGCTGAATACCGATATTTACGCCCAGATTCAATTCGGCAACTACGACAATGTGCTCGTGCCCCGGTTCCCGATTCCGGACAAGCAGACGATCACGGGAACGGCCGCCTATCTCAATACCGTGCCGGACGAGCTGCAACTGGTGAACGATAGCGATATTGCCGCCTACCGCTTCACGATTGTGCCGAACGGCGGGCAGCGGCTCATCTCCAGCTTCAAGATCGCCTTTAACGTACGGGTCAATACCGACGGCACCGACGAAGCCATCGTCGTCGACGATGTGGCGGTGTACGAGGCCACGCACGATGCGGCGGCGGACGACGAGGCGCCGGCCGCGCCGAGCGGACTGACCGTCTCGGCCAAGAGCGACACAAGCGTCGACCTGTCGTGGACGGCCGCGACCGACAACATCGGGGTCAGCCGCTACGACGTCTATCGGGACGGCCAGCTCGCGGCGACGACGGGAGGCGCGGCGACGAGCTGCACCGTCGCGGGGCTCGCGCCGAATACGACCTATCGGTTTACCGTCAAGGCCAGAGACGCGGCGGGCAATGTGTCGGAGCCGAGCGACGAGCTGGCCGTAACCACGAATCCGTCGGCTGCCGGGCTGCCGGAGCCGTTCGGCAATACGGATGTCGGCGCCGTCAACCAGCCGGGCAGCGCGAGCTATGAGGAAGCGGACGACACCTACACGCTCCGGGCCTCCGGGGCCGACATCTGGGGGACGGACGATGCCTTCCACTACGTATACCGGCCGTGGACGGGAGACGGCCAGATCGTGGCGCGCGTCGGGGAGATGACGAATACGGTCGCTTGGACGAAGGCGGGGGTCATGATCCGCACCGACATGACGAGCGGGTCGCCGCACGCGCTGATGGCGGTGTCTCCTTCGAACGGCGTTTTCTACGAGAATCGGCTGATGCAGGGCGGGGCTACGACATTGACCTCCGGCACGGTCGCACCCGCGCCCTACTGGGTGAAGCTGACGCGCGTCGGCAATGTGATCGCGGCCTACGATTCGCCGGACGGCGTCGTCTGGAACCTGGTGAAGCGGGAGACGGTCAACCTGCCGGAGACGGTGATCTTCGGGCTGGCGCTGACGAGCCACGACAACCGGCTCAGCACGGCGAAGTTCGAGCATGTGACGGTCGGCGAG
Organism: Cohnella fermenti; assembly: GCF_004801405.1. Classification (GTDB taxonomy): domain Bacteria; phylum Bacillota; class Bacilli; order Paenibacillales; family Paenibacillaceae; genus Cohnella; species Cohnella fermenti. Next base: position 90,751 of record NZ_SSOB01000005.1, on the reverse strand, counting down.
GCGCCGCCGGCGGATAGCGGCTATGCGCCGTTCCCGGGGACGATCGAGACGCGCAAGCAATGGCTGTGGGACAAGACGAAGTCGATGGCGGAGATCGGCGGCCAGCCGAATCCGACGCAGATCGTCGCGCAACTCATGGACAATCAGAACACGGCGGTCAACCTGCAGAAGCTCGACACGATGTTCCAGACCTATGATTGGGAGCAGTACAAGACGGTCGGCAAGATGTACGCTTACCTGCTCGTCGGCGACCAGTTCGATGAGACCATGCTGAGCCATGTGCAAAGCTACTTCGCGGGTTATGCGTACGCCAAGCTGCCGCAAACCGAGAATCTGCGGATGAGCAATTATGCGGCGGGTTACCTCGTCGGCCAGGTTCTCCCCGATGTCGTCGATCTGAACGGCGCATCCGGCGCGGCGCTGAAGAGCGCGAACCGGGCCAACATCGAGGAGATGCTGAACGCGGCCGTGCGCGGAGGCTGGGCGGAATACGAGAGTCCGGAGTACACGTACATGACGTACCTGTGTCTGAACCTGCTGTACCAGTACAGCGACGAGCCGGACTTCAAGATGAAGGTCAAGATGGCGATGGACGTCATGTGGTTCGAATGGGCGAACGATTGGATCGACGGCACCTTCGTGTCCAGCACGAGCCGGGCCAAGGGGGACAGCGTCTCGGCCAGCGATCCGTCGTGGCGAGGCGCGGACCATACGCTGCTGTCGTGGATGGTCTTCGGCGCCCATCGCGCGCAGCAGGGCTTCGGCGATACCGATGCGATGGTGCCTGCGGCTTACCGTCCGTTCCTGGAGTACGTCGGTCTGCTGATCGCGCCGGGGATGGATTATACTCCGCCAGAGATGGCGGTGCGGATCGGGCAGAAGACCGACAAGGACTACGTCTCGCGCAAGACGAACCTGCAGAACTCCAGCGGGCGCGCGATGAGCGTGTATCGCCAGGCTTATGTGAAGCCTGCCTGGGGGCTCGCCTCCGAGGTGACATATGACCGGGTCGACAACTGGATCGAGAACATCCAGGTCGCTCTGCGCTGGCAATCCGCGCAGCCTGACGGTCTGTTCCGCGTGAACGCCGACCAGGGCGACAGCCCGATCGGCAACTACGATCAGCCGGAGAACCATCGGGTCATGCAGGACGGCAAAACGGCGATCGGCGTGTACAAGTCGCTGACCGCGCCGGGGGCGACCGACAACTACCTGAACGCGATGTTCCCGGATACAGGCTCGATTCTCGCCAAGGAGGAGCAGGACGGCTGGGTGTTCAGCAAGACGGAGCAGATGTACTTCGCCTTCAGGATGATCAAGCCGTACGCCTGGTACGCGCAGTCGCCGACCGATCCGGCCAACAAGGTCAAGACGACGGCGCAACTGCATCCGACCAAGCAACTGTCGTACGACTATAACATTCTGCGCAGCCAGGCGGACAAGAACGGCTGGGTGCTGGAGACGGCGGGCCTGTCCGAATACGCCGACTTCGCTGCGTTCAAGAATGCCATCCTGACGGATACGACGGTCGACAGCTCGCATATCGACGAGGACAATCCGCGCCTGATCTATACGAATCTGGGCGGAGACACGCTGGACCTCACCTTCGACCGGGCTTCCGCGGCTTATGCCGGGACGCACAAGATCAATGGACAGCCGATCGACTATCCGGCGTTTAAGCTGTTCGATACGCCGTGGCTGCAGCAGGACCGCGGCGGCACGACCTTCACGGCAACCGAGGGCCAGGAGCGGCTCACCTACGACTTCGCGAGCTGGACGATCACGGCCGACGATCCGAGCGTGCAGGTGCCGGTCGCGGGCGTCGCGCTGAGCGCGCCTTCGCTGACGGTGGGCGCCGGCCAAACAGCCGCGTTGACCGCCATTGTGTCGCCCGCCAATGCGTCGAACAAGAAGGTGCTGTGGAGCTCGGATCATCCGTCCGTCGCCACGGTCGACGCAAGCGGCACCGTTACGGGTGTTGCGCCGGGAACGGCGATCGTCACTGCGACGACCGAGGACGGGAACTTCACGGCGACCAGCGCGGTGACCGTCATCGTCGAGCCGCTGTTCGCGGACACCTTCGCCGGGGGCATGACCAATTGGGACCTGTTCGGCAGCACGGCCTGGGAGATTCAGGGGACCGGCGAGGAGGCCATGCTGAAGGGCTCCACGACATCGACGGGGCCGCAGCGGGCCGTGGTCAAGACATCCTCGCTGCCGTACAGCGCGACGGACTACACGATGTCCTTCGGGGCGGAATCCGATCGATTCCGGGCGCTGTTCCGGTATTCCTCGAGCACGAACTACTACTTCATGGAGTTTAAAAATACGAGCGTTGTGGAGATGTGGAAGTACGCGGACAGCTCGACACCGGTTCAGGTGGGCGGGACGGTGGATATGGGAGCGACGCTCCCGGACTTCGACCTGACGGCGCATCATCAGTATGCGATCGAAGCGGAGGGCGGCGAATTCAGGCTGTCGATCGACGGCACCGCGGTGACGGCCTTCACCGACGATTCGCTGGCCGCGGGCGGCGTCGGCTTCTCGGTGAAGGGAGCGGGCGCGACGCCGGTGCAGCTCCTCGTGGACGGGGTGACGGTCATGCCGATCGTCGCTCCTCCGGCTCCCATCGCCGTGACCGGCGTCTCGCTCGGCGCTTCGGCGCTGACGCTGACGGAGGGGGACACGGAGGTGCTGACGGCAGTCGTGATGCCGGCGGACGCGGAGAATAAGGCGGTTGCGTGGAGCAGCGACAATCCGTCGGTCGCGACGGTGGATGCCGCCGGCCATGTGACGGCGGTCGCCCCCGGCGAAGCGACGATTACGGCGACGACGGCGGACGGCGGGTTCGTCGCGAGCTGCGCGGTCACCGTGAACGCGGCCGACACGCCGACTCCGACTCCGACACCAGAGCCGACTCCGACCCCGACGCCAACACCGACGCCCACGCCAACACCGACGCCCACGCCAACACCGACGCCCGATCCCGCGACTGCGGTCGTATCCGAGCAAGTGTTGCGGAACGCCTCCAACGGCGTGAGCGCCGTGACCGTGGATGCGGGGACGACCGAGGTCCGACTGCCGGCCGATGCGGGCGCTCTGCTCGCGGACAACAGGCTGCAAGTGAACGCCGACAAGCTCGCGCTCGAGATTCCGTCCGGCCTGCTCCGGCAGTTGGCGGAGCAGGTGCCCGCGTCGGAGCTGGCGGGCAGCGCAATCTCTTTGAAGCTTGTACCGCTTCAGCCGTCCGACGCCAAGTCGCTTGCGCTTAAGAGCGGTCAGGCCGCGGACGCGGTCGTCAAGCTGGGCGGAGACGTTTACGAGCTGAGCCTGGCTATCGCGACGGCCGATGGCCGAACCGCATCGCTGACGCAGCTCGATCAGCCGATTACGATTCGGCTCAAGGCCGACCCGCTCTTGGACCCGAAGCTGTCCGCCATCTACTTCATCGCCGAAGACGGGAAGCTGGAATGGGCGGGCGGCACTTACGCCGACGGTGTTTTCACGGCGGAGCTCCGGCATCTCAGCCGATACGCCGTGCTTGAAGTGAGCAAGAGCTTCGCCGATGTGCAGCCCGGCTACTGGGCATACGATGCGGTTCGGGCGCTGGCCGCCAGACAGATTGTGCGCGGCGACGCTGCCGGCGCATTCGCGCCGGGCCGCGTCGTGACGCGCGCCGAATTTACGGCGATGCTGGTGAACGCGCTCCGGCTGACCCGTCCGGCGGAGCTCCCCTTCGCCGACGTTGCCGAGGACAACTGGTACGCGGAAGCGATAGCCGTCGCTTACGGCGCCGGACTCGCCTCGGGCAAGAGCGCCTCCGCATTCGACCCGAACGGGCTGCTGACCCGGGAGGAGATGGCTGCGCTGGCGGTGAAGGCCTACCGTTTGACGGGCGGAGCCGCCCAGGCGGAGGCGGAGGCGCGCGCGCCATTCGCCGATGCGGCCGACATCTCCCCGTGGGCTGCCGCCTACGTGGAAGAGGCCGCTGCGCTCGGCTATATGAACGGCCGAGGCAACGATGTCTTCGCGCCCCAAGGCCAAGCGACGCGCGCCGAGGCGGCCCAGCTCATCCTGCGGCTGCTGCAGCTCGACCGGATTTAACGCACCGAATCTATATACGTTGAACGAATGAAGTTAACCGAGCAATTTTAAGCTGCAATCGCACACAACTGCGAGCCGGAAACTCCTGCCCCGCGGCCAGATCGAGCGAATAAGCTTGAAATTTCGATTACATTTCGCGGTCTGCGGCCAGGTCGAGCGAATAAGCTTGAAATTTCGATTACATTTCGCAGTCTGCGGCCAGATCGTGGAGTATCGAGACGCACCCATCGCTTCATTCTCTCGCAGCATGCTGCCGACGCGAACCTGCGCCTGCGGCATGCTGTAACTTCTCATGCCTATCGGAGGTTCTCGTACCATGTCCCACATGCAAACCGACAGCCAGCTTCCTTACCGCCTATCCGGCGTGGCCGACCGCTTCAGAGCCGCGCTGACCGTAGAGACGCCAGAGGAAGGCATCGAGCTTGTGCATCTGACAATAACGGCCGACCGGCCGGATATTCCGCCGCCGCTCAAGCTCTCTTGGACGCATCCCGTCATCGATATTCAGGGCGTATGGCATCCCAACGCCTACCGCAACCGCGGGCTGGCGCCGGATTGGTTCCCCGGCTGGCGCAGCAATGCCGCCAGCTCGGCCCCCGTCGTCTGCCTGTTCGGCGGGGATAGCCGCAGCCGGCTGACGTTCGCCTTCTCCGACACGTTGAATCCTGTCGTCTGCCAAGCCGGCGTCCACGAGGAGACGGCCGAGCTCCATTGCTCGGTGTCGCTGTTCGAGGAGCCGGGCGCCCCGCTCGACCGCTACGAGGCCACGCTGCGCGTCGACCGGCGCGAGCTCGCCTGCTTCGACAGCCTGGACGGCGTGCGGCGCTGGTGGAGCGGCCTGCCGGGCCTCGCGCCGGCCCCCGTGCCCGCCGCGGCGCGCGAGCCGATGTACTCCACCTGGTACAGCCTGCACCAGTATCTGAGCCCGGAGGAGATCGAGGCCGAGTGCCGCCTGGCCGCAGAGCTGGGCTGCGGGGCCGTGATCGCGGACGACGGCTGGCAGACGGCGAACAATGAGCGCGGCTACGCCTATTGCGGCGATTGGGAGGCCTGCGCGGACAAGATGCCCGATATGGCCGCGCATGTCGAGCGGGTGCACGCGCTCGGCATGAAGTACATGCTGTGGTACTCCATACCACACATTCGCCCGTTGCCCCGTCTGCGCGCCGATGTATGGCACTCCATACCACACATCCGCCCGTTGCCCCGACTGCGCGCCGATGTATGGTACTCCATACCACACATTCGCCCGTTGCCCCGTCCGCGCGCCGATGTATGGCACTCCATACCACACATCCGCCCGTTGCCCCGTCTGCGCGCCGATGTATGGTACTCCATACCACACATTCGCCCGTTGCCCCGACTGCGCGCCGATGTATGGTACTCCATACCACACATTCGCCCGTTCCCCCGTCTGCGCGCCGATGTATGGCACTCCATACCACACATTCGCCCGTTGCCCCGACTGCGCGCCGATGTATGGCACTCCATACCACACATTCGCCCGTTGCCCCGACTGCGCGCCGATGTATGGCACTCCATACCACACATTCGCCCGTTGCCCCGTCTGCGCGCCGATGTATGGTACTCCATACCACACATTCGCCCGTTGCCCCGTCCGCGCGCCGATGTATGGCACTCCATACCACACATTCGCCCGTTGCCCCGACTGCGCGCCGATGTATGGTACTCCATACCACACATTCGCCTGTTGCCCCGACTGCGAGTCGATGTATGGTACGCCGTACCGTATGTCGGCAGGCACAGCCGGGCATGGGAGCGATTCTGCGGCCGGATGCTGTACACGATCGAGGAGCGCGGCTGGGGTGTTGTCGACCCAAGATTTCCCGAGGTGCGCGAATATTTGATCGGCATCTACACGTCCGCGCAGCGCGCCTGGAAGCTTGACGGGTTCAAGCTCGACTTTATCGACAGCATCAACCCGCCGGCCGGCAACCGGCTTGAATTCGGCGGCGGACGCGACTGCGATGCGGTGCCCGAAGCGGTCGACCGCCTTATGTCCGACATCATCGCCCGGCTGTCCGCTGTCGACCCGGACGTCCTGATCGAATTCCGCCAGGCGTACGTCGGCCCCTATATGCGCAAGTACGGCAACATGTTCAGGGCGGCGGATTGCCCGAACGATGCGGTCGAGAACCGGGTGCGCACGCTGGACATCCGCCTGCTCTGCGGCGAGACGGCGGCCCACGCGGACATGCTGATGTGGCATCCCGACGAGCCGGCCGAGAGCGCGGCGCTGCAGCTCATCAATGTGCTGTTCGCCGTGCCCCAAATCTCGCTGCGGCTCGACCGGCTGCCGCCCGCGCATCTGGAGACGGTCGCGCACGGGCTCGCCTTCTGGAAAGAGCATCGGGACACGCTGCTGGACGGCCGCCTTGAGCCGTACCATCCCGAGCTGCTCTACCCGTACGTCCTCGCCGCCGACACGGCGAAGCTGATCGCCGCCGTCTATCAGCCGCATACGATTCTCCCGCTGCGCCGCGAGCTGCCGGACACCGTCATCCTCGTCAACGGCACACGCGAGGACGGCGTCCATATGGAGTTGACCAAGGAAGCGGGCGAATGGGAGGCGCACATCCGCGACTGCCGCGGGAGGACAACAGCGCGCTTGGCACTGAGCCTTCGCGCCGGCGTCCATCCGCTTCCGGTCCCGCCCGCCGGCACGGCGGAGCTGAACAGACAGTAAACGCTGCGCCCGTCCCTGCACACAATGCGACTGTTCAGCGGCCTTTTACATCCGACTTTTCACCGGGTATATCGTCCTCCGCTCCGGTGTTCCGGGCCGTCCCGATCCGATAAAATGGCTACTGTAAGCACTTTCAGGCTACAGAGACACAGAGAGAAGGATAGGAGGCTTGCCGCATGGAACTGGCATCGCCCGGCGCGAAGCCCGGCACGGCGCCGGACAGCCTGGAGCGGACACGGCCGCAGGTCGGACGGACGTTCAGGCGAATTTGGAAGTTTAAGCTGCTGTACCTGCTGCTGCTCCCCGCCCTGCTGTGGGTGCTCGTGTTCGACTACCTGCCGCTGTACGGGGTCAGCATCGCCTTCATGGACTACAACCCGATTCAGGGCTTCGCGGGCAGTCACTGGGCGGGACTCAAGTACTTCCGCACCTTGTTCGATTCGGAGATGTTCGTTCACGCCTTCAGGAACACCTTGATCATCAGCCTGTACAAGATGATCAGCGGCTTCATCTGCCCGATCCTGCTGGCGCTGGCGCTGAACGAGATTCGGACGCGCTGGTTCAAGAAGACGCTGCAAACCGCGGTGTACCTGCCCCGGTTCGTATCGTGGGTCGTGTACGGCGGCATCATCACGCTGCTGCTGTCGCCGGAGACCGGCTTGATCGGCAAGCTCATCGGCCTGTTCGGAGGCGAATCCGCCTACCTGCTCGTCCAGCCGGCTTACTTCCGCACGATTCTCGTCGTCACCGACGCGATGAAGGAGATGGGCTGGGCCGCGATCATCTACATCGCCGCCATCGCCGGGCTGAACCCCGAGGTGTACGAGGCGGCCGTCGTGGACGGAGCCACCCGCTTCAAGCGCATTGTCCACGTCACCCTGCCGGGCATCGCTTCGACGATCATCGTCATCTTCATCCTCCGGGTCGGATTCGTCATGAGCGCCGGACTGGACCAGGTCATCAACCTGTATAATCCGATGGTGTTCGAGGTGGGCGACATTCTCGATACCTACATCTACCGGGTAGGCATCGAGCAGTTCAACCTGAGCCTGGCCGCCGCCGCCGACGTCATCAAGGGCGTCATCGGACTGGCGCTCGTGCTCGCCGCCAACCGCATCGCCAAGCGGATCGATCCCGATTCCGGTATTTTCTGACGAAGGGAAGAAGACGACAGATGAAGCTAACGCGAGGAGAGTCCGCCTTCTCCGCAACCAACTATATCGTGCTGACGCTGCTCACGCTGGTGATCGTGCTGCCGTTCTGGTACGTCATCACCGTCTCGATCACACCGTACTCCGAATTCAGCGCCAAGGACGGGATGGTCCTGTTCCCCAGCTCGCTGAGCTTCGACTACTACGTCTACTTGTTGAAGAAGGGCTCGCTTATTTATCACGCCTACGGCAATACGATTCGCAATACGGCGGCGGGCGTGCTGCTCGCCCTGTTCCTGACGACGACCGCCGCCTACGCGCTGGCCGAGAAGAAGCTGCCCGGACGCCGGTTCATCATCCTGATCTTCGTGTTCACGATGCTGTTCAAGGGGGGCATGATCCCCACCTATATCACGATCCAGCAGCTCGGCCTGCTCAACACGAACTACGTGCTTATTCTCGTCATGGCGTTCAGCGCATTCAACATGATTATTATGAAGTCGTTCTTCGAGAGCATTCCCGAGAGTCTGAGAGAATCGGCGGCGCTGGACGGGGCGTCGGAGTTCCGCATCCTGCGGCAGATCATCCTGCCGCTCTCGATGCCCGCCATCGCATCCGTCGGCCTGCTGTACATGGTCGTCTACTGGAACGACTTCTTCAGCGCGATGCTCTACGTCTCCGACTGGAGCAAAGCGCCGGTGCAGCTCGTGCTCCGCTCGATTGTCGCCAGCTCCAGCCTGCCGCCGGAGCTGCTCGAGACGGCCGGCCGCACGCCGCCGCCGACGGTCGGCATCCAGATGGCCGCGATCGTCATCGTCGCGCTGCCGATGCTCATCATCTATCCGCTCGTGCAGCGTTACTTCGATCAGGGCATGATGGTCGGCTCGGTCAAGGGGTAGCAAGCAAGATTCGCCGCAGCGCGCGGCAACGTCAACTTCGGTTTATCCCCCAAGGGTAAATATAATAGCTCAATATCGAGGAGGTCCATCTGCATGTTCCAGCAGAGAAAGAAAAAATCGATCGGCATGGCGTCCGCCGCCGTCCTGATCGGCACGCTCGCAATTGCGGGGTGCGGCAACAACAATACCGAAGGCGGCGCGTCCCCGTCGGCCGAACCGCAAACTTCGCCGCCTGCGAGCGCATCGGCTTCGGCAGCGCCGTCCGGCTCCGCAGCGGCGTCAACCGAGCCCTATACGCTCAAGTGGCTGAAGGCGCAGGACATCTCCGTTCCGTACGATCCGGAGAACGATGTCGTCAAGCAGGCGATCGAGCAGAAGCTGAACATCAAGATCGACGCCGAGATGGTCGACGTCCAGCAGTACAAGACGAAGCTTAATCTGAAAATGTCCAGCGAGGACATCCCCGATGTGGTGCGGATCGACTTCGCGGACGACTTCCAGAAGTATGCGCCGCTCGGCGCGTTCGTCGACCTGACCGATCTGATCAACGAACAGGATACGCCGAACATCATGCGCGAGGTGTCGCCGGAGGTGTTCGAGCAGGCGAAGGTGAACGGCCGCATCTACGGCATCCCGTACCAGGGCGGACCGGGCGCAGGCTATCGCTGGGACCTCGTCATGCGCAAGGATTATATCGAGGCGGCGGGCGCGACGGTACCGAAGACGCTCGACGAGTATTACAACCTGCTCAAGCAGATCAAGGCGGAGCGGCCGGACGTCATCCCGCTGGGCGGCTATACGGCGCAGATCGGCCAGGTGAAGTTCGCGAACAACTCCTTCGACCATATCTTCGGCGCCTTCGGCGTGACGCCCGGCTTCTTCACCGAGCAGGACGGCAAGTTCAGCAACTACGATATCGATCCGCGCATGAAGGACGCGCTCCTGTTCCTTCAGAAGATGTACAAGGAAGGCTTGATCGACAAGGAATTCGCCACGATCAAGGAGGAGCAGCTCCGCGCCAAGCTGTACAGCGGCAAGCTGTTCTCGTGGATGGGCTGGTGGTCGACGGCCAACGATTACGACACCCAGATCGAGACGAACGAGCTGATCAAGGCCAAGCAGCTCGGCGCGAACGACAAGCTTCCGGATCAATCGGGCGAGCCGTTCAAATACTTGGCGCTCACCGACTCGCTGACCGGCGCGGACGGCAAGGCCGTCGCTCCGATGGGCGCTCCGTTCTCCCAGATGACCGCGATCAGCGCCAAGACGAAGGACCCGAAGCGCGTGCTGGCGATCATCGAGGACTCGCTGTCGCTTGAGAACCAGATGCTGACCGTCTGGGGCATCGAAGGCGAGGACTACAAGATCGAGAACGACAAGATGGTCACCGCAACCGATCTGCTCGATCCGACGACCAAGCAGGACAAGGACGGCCACTATCGCGGCACGCAGAGCTATCTGTTCGCGCCGGGACTGAACGGCTGGCCGCGCTACCTCGAGTCGCTGCCGCTCCGCTTCTCGGAGTCGCTCGACGTCGCGATCAACAATCCGTATCAGATCACGGATGCGTCCAACTACCTCGATTCGCCGACCAAGGTCGCCAAGCTCGTCGAGCTGAACACGATGCGCGACTCCGTATTTACGCAGATCATCATGGGCGGCGACATCAAGAAATTCGACGAATTCGTCGAGAAGTGGAAGGCCCAGGGCGGCACCCAAATTCTGAGCGAGCTTGAGGCGTCGTTCCAGCAGAAGGTCGGCAAGTAACAGCATTCGATCCAAAGCCCCCCGCCTTCGGGAGCCGAAGCGCGAGGGGCTTTAAACTCCTGTCAAAGGTGGTTGAGAGTATGACAAGGAACTATCGCGGTCTGATCCTGCTCCTGGTCGCGGCGCTGCTGCTGCCTGTATGGCCTGCAGCCGCACGCGCCGCGGAGCCTGCGCCGCTGTTCGAGGACAGCTTCTCCGGGGGGCTGGGCAACTGGGACCTGTTCGGCAGCACGATCTGGCAGGTGCAGGGCAGCGGCGAGGAGGCGTATCTGACCGGCACGATCGCGGGGGGCAGTCCCCAGCGCGCGGTCGTCAAGTCGTCCATGCTGCCGTACGCGACGACCGACTACAGCCTGGTCTTTACGGGGCAGGGCGATCGCTTCCGCGTGCTGTTCCGCTATTCGTCGAGCACGGCCTATTACTTTCTGGAGTTTAAAAACACGAGCAGCGTAGAGATGTGGAAGTATCCGGACTCGGCGACCGCCATGCAGGTCGGCCAGCCTGTCGCGATTGCGCAGACGCTGCCGGGCTTCAACACGGCCGACAAGCACACGTACAGCCTGGAGGTGCAGGGAGACGAGTTCAAGCTGTCCATCGACGGCACACTTGTAACCGTATTCACGGATGCGTCGCTGCCGTCGGGCGGCGTCGGCTTCGGGCTGAAGAGCATCGGACCGGCCGCCAGCCTCGATGTCGACGGGATTGCGGTGCTGCCGATCGCAGCGGTCCAGCCTGTCTATGGGATCGTGCATACGCCCGCAGCGCAGGTGCCGTACAACGGCGATGTCGCCGTCGCCTTCTCGGTGACGGACGCGACCTACGGGACGACGGAGGCCGCGGTCCATTACGGCTACGGCGACGAGCCGGCGGATGCGGTCGCGGCCGCAGAGCAGATCGGCACCGGCGCCTACTCGGCGAAGATTCCGGGAACGGCGCGGGCCGACCATATCCGTTATTACATCACGGCGAGCAACGGGACGGGCGGCGAGGCGCGCTACCCGGAGACGGGCGAGGTGACGGTGGCGATCGGGGAGATCGTCCCGTATGTCAACGACTTCGACGGCGAGACGCCGAACGCGGCCCCGCCGGGCTGGACGGTCGGCGGCGCGACCAAGGTCATCGAGCTTGAGGACGGCAACCGGGTGCTGAACCTGAACGGCTCCGGCAGCGCCCGGCTCAACCTCCCGATGTACCAGTACGCGGACAACTTCGTCGTCAAGTTCAAGGTCAAGTACGAGCGCACGAGCACGGCCGTCCAGAACACCTGGCGCTTCCGCTATCGCGCGATAGACGACAACAACAACAATGCGCTCGAGTGGGCGACGCACAATTCCAAATACTTCATCATGCGCAAGACGACGCTCGGCGGCAACTACTATATCGCCAACTACGTCAAGTCGCTGCTTGATGAATGGCACAGCTACGAGCTGCAGGTGAGCGGCATTACGCACAAGCTGTTCATCGACGGCGTGGAGACGGTATCGGGCGAGGACTCCGACGCGCTCGCGCCGCTCAAGGGCTACTTCCAATGGAATGTCGTCGGCGGCATCAACCTGATGATCGACGACTTCGAGATCGAGCCGCTGAGGCCGCCGTATGTCATCGACCTGCAGCCGTCCGGCAACTACGCGGGCATCTATGCCGCGGGCGAGACGCCGGGGCTCGACCTGGCGCTGGACGCGGGCGCGGATGCGCATGAATTCGGCATCGATTATACGGTGCGGCGGGCGGACGGCGACCATGCGGTCGTCGCGACGGGCTCGCAGGCTTACGAGCTGGAGAAGTACGGCAAGGAGCGCGAGCTGATTCCGTTCTCCCCGCAGCTTGGCGAGATCGGCACGTACGAGGTCACGGCCGAGTTCGCGGTGGACGGCGTGCAGCAGCCCGCGCTGACGAAGACGCTGCGCCTTGCGGTCGCCAAGGAGGCCGCGCCGGTGCAGGGGCTCGACCTGGACAATGAGAGCAAGTTCGGGCTGAACACCCACTATGCGCTCAACTGGAAGGACGACATCATCGACGGCGCGCGCAAGCTGGGGGCCCGTCACCATCGCTCCGGCATCTCCTGGGAGGATGTCGACCGCAATGCCAAGGACGGAACGGGCGCGACCGTTTACGATTACAGCCGCACCGATCCTCTGCTCGACAAGCTGTTCTCCTACGGCTTCAACCAGATCACGGTGCTGTCGCTGGAGAAGAACGGCTACTACCAGTCCGGCGTCCCCAATACGTCCGCTTCGCTGAAGGCGATGGGCGACTTCGTGGCGAACACGGTGGCGAGGTACAAGGACCGGATTCGGCAGTGGGAGATGCCCAACGAGCCGGAGATTTTCACCAAGCCGTACATTCCCTCGGAGTTCGTGCAGTTGCAGAAGGTCGCCTACCTGAATATGAAGAAGGCCGACCCGAACGCGATGCTGCTCGCGGGCGACCATACGTCCAGCGTGCTCAGCGTGCTGCCGAAGGAGCTGGAGCTGGGCTCGTACGACTTCGCCGACGCCTACTCCTATCATCCGTACGTATACAACGCGATGCCCGACGGCAATCTGCAGAAGCTGACGGACGGCGTGAAGCAGCTCGTCGACGCGTACGGGGGCTGGAAGGATTACTATCTGACCGAGGGCGGCTGGCCGACGGCCAAGAGCGGGTATCCTTCGGTATCGGAGGAGGTGCAGCGGGACTACATCGTGCGCGCCTACTTGAACTACATGATTACGGACCAGGTCAAGGCCTACGAATATTACGATTACAAAAACGACGGCACCGACGACCGTTACTACGATATTTTCTGGGGCATTACGGACAACGACGGACGGCCGAAGCTGGCCTACAATGCGGTCAACCAGCTTATGACCGAGCTTGACCGCGCGCGGTACATCGGCACCTGGGACACGGGGAACGCGGACGTGGCGGTCCATGTGTTCCTGAACGACGGGGAGCCGGTCATCGTCGCCTGGAAGAAGGTCGACCACAAGGACGACCCGACGGCGAAGCCGCCGACAAGCGTCATCACGCTGCCGTTCGGAACGGCCGGCGTCGGGGTGGCGGACATCAACGGCACGGCGCTGCCGGCCGAAGCGGAGAGCGGCAGCCTTAAGCTTACCGTCTCGGGCTCTCCCGTATACGTGACGGGCGCGCCGGCGAGCTTCGTGTACGCCTCGGCGGCCAAGCTGCTCGAGGCGAAGAGCCAGGCCGCGCTGGCCAAGCTGGACGCGGCCAAGCTCGCGGACGGCGATGCTTCGGCCGCCGCCGATGCGGCGGAGATCGCCCGCATCGCGGCCGCGCTGCAGGCGGCGACGCAGGGCGCAGCGCCCGCAGCCGGGCTGGAGCAGGGCATCAAGGACGTCTACGCCCTGATGGCGGAGATGGCCGGGCAGATCGGCGGCGGCGAGCTGAAGTCCGCGCCGGGCTATGTGGCGCTGGAGGCGCTGTACAATGAGGCCGAGGCCGCCTCCGTCGCGCTGGCGTATGCCAAGGACGGCGCGGGCGCAGCGGCGACGGACTATGCTGCCGCAACGCAGGCTGCGGACGCCGCCTTCCGGGCGGCCAAGGGCGACGACAGCGTGATGCCCGTATCGGCGTCCGCCGCGCTGCGCATGAATCGGTACGGGCGGCTGGCGGATGCCGCGCTGGCCCGGGGCGGCTACGGCGACAGCTACGCCTACAACCTGCTGGCGCGGGAGTTCGCGGGCGCGGTACAGGCGATCGTCGCGTCCGAGACGCCCAAGTTCGTCGGCGTCATGGCGAGCGTCGCACCGAGCCAGACGACCGGGGAGGCGGGCTATGCCACGCCGCTGTCGCTCTCGCTCGTCAACGACACCGCCGCTGAGCAGCAGGTGACAGCGCGCCTTAAGGTGCCGGACGGCTGGGAGAGCGCCCAGTCCGGCGCGGCCGAGGCGGAGCTGACGATACCTGCGCACGGTGCGCTGGATGTGCCGTACAGCGTGGCGGTGCCGGAGAGCGCGGTCAAGGGGCGCTACGAGGTCGCGATCGAGATCGAGCACAATGGCGCGCTGTTCGATACGAAGCTGGTCGAGCTGACCGTGGAGGACGGCCTCGATGTGCGGCTGCTGCCGGTCGGCGGGCCGATCGGCGCGCTGGACACGGTCACGGTGCAACTGACCGGCACATCGTCGGCCGCCAAGTCGGGCACGGTGACGCTCAAGGGGCCGGACGGCATTCCGCTGCAGCCGGTGACGACCGCTGCGTTCAGCAATTTGCAGAAGGACGACCGCATCACGCTGGACTATCGCTGGACGTACCATACGCCCGCAGCGTTCAACGAGTACAAGGTCGACCTGGAGGTGACGGAGACGTCGGACGGGCGCAGCATTTTCCACGATGAGGCGCTGCCGCTTGACTTCGATCTGATCCAGAAGGCGGGAACGCTCGCGGTGGACGGCGATCTGGCCGACTGGCAGGACGCCTACCCGGTGCATCTGCGCAGGAAGGACCAGAATGCGACCGGCTACCAGGACTCCGCCAGCCTGGAGGCGACGGCTTATGCCAAGTGGGCGGACGACGGCCTGTACGTCGCGGTCGATGTGCGGGACGATGTGCACAAGCAGTCCGAGAATGCAGCCAACATGTGGAAGAACGATTCCGTCCAGATCAGCCTCGACCCGCTGAACAACCGCGAGGCGCCGTACGGAGCGGATGACGTCGAGTGGGCGTTCGCGCTGGCGGACGACGGCACGCTGCTCGTCAATGTGTTCAATTCGACCGCCCCGAATCCGAACGGCGATATGAGCGGGCTCGTGCCGTTCGCGGCCGTGCGCGACGAGGCGGCGGGCCGGACCCTGTACGAGTTCAAGCTGCCGACGGTCTATATCCGCGACCTGCAGCCGGCGACGGGCGGCAAGCTCGGCTTCAACGTCGCGATCAACGACGCCGACTACCAGAACGGCCGCGACAACTTTATCCAATGGACGCCGGGCACCGCCGACGCCAAGAACACGTCGTTCTACGACGCGTTCGTGTTCGTCGACGTTCCGCCGTCGGCGGGCGGCGGAGATGACGGCGGCAGCGGCGGAGATGACGGCGGCGACACCGGAGGCGGCAACGGCGGGAATGCCGGGGGCGGCAATGGCGGCAATGCCGGAGGCAACGGGCAGATCTCCCAGCCGCCAACCGGCTCGACCGTGCTGGAGGTGCCGGCTGCGACGCTGCGCGGCGCCGCAGATAGCGCCGCGGACGGCGCTGCGATTATAACGGCGCCGGTGGGCACAACTGAGCTGCGGCTGCCTGCCGATGCGGGCGCGCTGCTCGCGGGCAATCGGCTCACCGTGCTGTCGGGCGGGCTCGCGCTGGACGTTCCCGCCGCCGCGCTTCGCCGGCTGGCGGAGCAGGCGCCGGCCGCCGAGCGGCAGGACGGCGCGATCACCCTGCGCCTGCTGCCGCTGGCAGCGGACGAAGCGCGTGCGCTCGCGGCCCAAGCCGCCCGGGCAACCGGCGCCGACATCGGCCTCGGCAGCGGCGTGTACAGCCTCGGCCTGTCGTTTGCGACAGCCGACGGGGACGTCTACTCGCTGGCCGAATTCGACGAGCCGATCACGCTCCGGCTCAAGCTCGATCCGTCTCTGGACCCGAAGCTGTCGGGCATCTACCGCCTGGCTGCGGACGGGACGCCCGAATGGGTCGGCGGCGTCGAGGCCGACGGCTATCTGAGCGCCGACATCCTGGGCTTCGGCACCTATGCGGTGCTTGCGATCAAGCGCGATTTTGCCGATCTGACCTCGGCGCACTGGGCGTACGACGCGGTCCGGGCGCTCGCCGCCCGGCAGATCGTGCTGGGCGACGGCGGCAGCTTCCAGCCGGGCCGCCAGGTCACGCGCGCCGAGTTCGCGGCGATGCTGACCAAGGCGCTCCGGCTGCCGACTCCCGCAGCGGGCGCGGCGTTCGCCGACGTCTCCGCGGACAGTTGGTATGCGGCGGCGGCAGCCGCCGCGCACGCAGCCGGCATCGTCACAGGCCGAACCGGGAACGTGTTCGACCCAAGCGGCCGCCTGACGCGCGAGGAGATGGCCGTCATGACGCTGAAGGCTTACCGTGCGCTGCACGGCGAGCCTGCGGCTGCGGACGGCGCTTCGTTCGCCGATGACGGCAGCATCTCCCCGTGGGCGCTGTCCTACGTGCGGGAGGCGGCGGCGCTCGGCCTCATGCAAGGCAGAGGGGCGGGGCAGTTCGCCCCGCAGGGCACCGCGAATCGCGCCGAAGCGGCGTTGCTTGTCGCGCGTTTGCTATTCATCGATTAACCCATTCATCGATTAACCCATTCGTCGATTAACCTATTCGCCGATTAACCCGGCACCTATTCGGATCAAGCCTCCCCGAGCCCCTGCGGCGACGGGAGGCTTGCGTCCGCGCGAGAGGGGGGAGACGTCCATGCCCGGACGCGGCAGATCGAACGCCGGATTGCTGTCGCGGCTTCGCGTGCCGATTTTTGCGCTGATCGTCGTCATCATTATCTTCTTCGCCACCGCGGCCAGCTACATCCTGATTCGGGTGCAGAACGACCATACGCGCGAGACGGCGGAGCAGTCGATGAAGTTCGTGTACCGGAACATCTGGTACCAGTTCGATACGATGAGCAATGTGGCCGCCTACATCCTGTCCAATCCGTCGATCGAGGGGCTGCTGGAGCGGGAATATGCCGCAGACTACGAGGCGGTGGACGATTACTTCGCGCTGCAGACCAATCTGCAGAACCTGTCGCTGCTGTCGCTGGTCGGCGGCTTCGGCTCCGATCGCGTGCCGCTGCGCTCCTATGTCGTCTCGATCGCGCTGGAGCCGGCGAGCGGCCTGTACGCCATGGCTCCGGACCGCTACGATCTCTCGACCGGCATCTACAAGTCCGCGGACCTGAAGGGCGAGAGCTGGTACCGCAGCCTGAGCCAGGGGAAGCCGCAGGCCGTCTGGTGGGGGCAGCGGGCGGGGCCGTTCACGGCGATGATCTATTCGGCGCGCAAAAAGACAAGCATCAAGGACGGCCGCAACATCGGCACCGTCATCGTCGGCGCCGATACGGGCAGCATCCGCAGCGTATTCGAGAACGCGAAGCTGGAGAAGGGCTACCATCTGCTGCTGGACGAGAGCGACAGGGTGATCGTCAGCGAGCGTTACGAGTTTCTGACGCCTGCAGGCGACCTGCCGTTCGTGCGCTCCGCCTCGGGTGCGTCGGGCTCGCGGGTCGAGCGGATCGAGGGGGAGAAGCATCGCGTCATGTACGAGACGTTCCCCAACGGCTGGAAGCTGCTGACCGTCGTGCCGGAGAGCCACTTCGGCCAGTACACGCTCGTCATCTCGGCGATCGGGGCGGCGACGGCGGTCGCGGCGCTGCTGCTCGCGGGGCTGTTCCTCAACCGGATCGTCGTGCGCGTGACGGTGCCGATCACGCGGCTCGTCGGCGCGATGCATCGTCCCGAGGTGCTGGCGTTTAAGGAGCCGCTGCCGGCGCAGCGTTCGGGCATCTACGAGGTGGAGGAGCTGGAGCGGAAGTTCGCAACGATGCTGGTGACGCTGCACGGGCTGATCGAGAAGAGCTTCGCGGAAGAGATCGAACGCCGCCAGCTTCAACTGGAGCTGCTTAACGCGCAGATCAACCCGCATTTTCTATACAACACGCTCGATCTGATCAACTGCCGCGCCATTCTGAACGGGGACCGGGAGACGAGCTCGATCGTTCGCTCGCTCGCGGGCGTGTTCCGTTACGGGCTGAACAAAGGCCGGCCATGGATCTCCCTGGACGGGGAGATCAAGCAGGTCGACGCTTATCTGCACATTCAGCGAATGATGAGAGACGACCTCGCGATCGAGCTCCGCATGCCGAACAATCTGCTGGACGTCGTTATCCCGCACTTCCTGCTTCAGCCGCTCGCGGAGAATGCGATCGTTCACGGCTTCGCCGATCGCACGGAGCATTGCCGGATTGAGATCTCCGCCCGGCTGGACGGACGGTCGCTCGTTCTGCGCGTTGCCGACAACGGGAAGGGCTGCGAGGCGGAGGAGCGGAACCGGGCCTTGCGCGCCCCGGACGCTTCGGCGCCGGACGGAGCGCCTGCCGCGAATGGAGCCGCGGCCGCCGGCGGCTACGGAACGCTGAACGTGCATCGGCGGATTCAATTGCTGTGCGGGGAAGCTTACGGGCTCCGCTACGTTCCGGCGGAGGAAGGCACCTGCGTCGAAGCGGTGCTGCCGCTGCGTTCCCGAGGCTCGATCGACGGAGAAGAGGAGGAGGAATCGAGGGGTGACACGCTTTAAACTGCTGATCGCGGAAGACGTGAAGCTGGTCCGGGAGACGCTGGCGCGGGCCGTCGATTGGGAGCGGCTCGGCATCGAGCTGATCGGGGCCGCCGAGAACGGGGAGGAAGCGCTGGAGTGGATCGACAGCCGCCGCCAGGGCTTGCCGGACTTGTCCGACTTGCCCGATCTGCTGCTGACCGACATCGGCATGCCGAAGATGAACGGCATCGAGCTGATCGAAGCGGTTCGCCTCCGCAAGCCGGATATCCGCTGCATCATTCTCTCGGGGCTAAGCGAGTTCGAGTTCGCGCGGCAGGCGATCAAGCTTCAGGTGATGGACTATATTCTGAAGCCGATCGACCCGGAGGAGATCGAGCGCGTGTTCGCCGGAATCGTTGCGGACCTGCGGCGGGAGCGGGAGGAGCGGCGGGGCATCGAGCTGCTGGAGCAAGGCTTGAAGGAGCATCTGCCGAACCTGGCGGAGGCGCTGCCGCCCGAGCAATGGACGGGCAACGTCAAGAAAAAGAAGCTCGTGGAGCAAGCGATCGGTGCGGTGCGCCGGAGCTATTCCTGCAAGGAGCTCGCGGTGTCGGACGTCGCGGAGCAGGTCGGCTTGAGCGAGAAGTACGTCAACGCGCTCGTCAAGGAGGTGACCGGCGAGACGATCAACCATTGGATCGTCCGGCTGCGCATGGAGGAAGCGGCGCGACTGCTCAAGGACCCGGCCAACCGAATCTATGAGATCTGCGACCGGATCGGGTACTCGGACCAGGATTATTTTCGCGAGACGTTCAAGAAGCACTACGG
Source organism: Cohnella fermenti (assembly GCF_004801405.1). Taxonomy (GTDB): domain Bacteria; phylum Bacillota; class Bacilli; order Paenibacillales; family Paenibacillaceae; genus Cohnella; species Cohnella fermenti. The sequence continues at coordinate 71,078 of NZ_SSOB01000005.1, read as the reverse complement.
GCTGACGCCGTCCGACTATCGGAATCAATACTTGTAAGCGCGAGAGAGCGGACCCGTCGATAGAGGCGGCGAACACGCTGAGCTTGCCGAACACGCCGACCTGTTGAACACGCCGACCTGCCAAACCCTCCGAACCCAACGGACGCCGAATTTTATGCGAAAAATCACATTGGCACGGCCCCGAAACGGGCAGTTTAGGTGATTATATGTGAAAAACCACATTCGTGGAGAAGAATCCGGCTCGAAATGCTGGATATATGCGAAAAATCACATAACACGCTGCGATTGCCTCGAATCGAAGCCGGCGAATGTGAAAATTCATATAAAACGCAGGAGGTCGTCGGACCAGAGGGCAATCCTGCCAATCCTCCCCATCCCAACGACCGTCAGAGCGATCCGCCCTGGCGGTTGTTGGCGTGCGCGGGGATGCGTCGATGCCAACTTTATACGATCGTATAATATCGCTGCGATAGCCGGAGGTGCTAAATTTAGGACGTTCTGAAGCGATAACAGTCAATCGGATTCGAAGGAGGTGCTTATAGAATGCAATGGTTAGTTGCTCTGCACGTCGTATCGGCGTTCCTCGGAATCGGCCCGACTTACTTCGGCCACTTCCTGTTCCGGAGGAATCAGCAGCCGGATCAGCTCCGGCAGGCGATGGGGTATTTTCAGGCGTTGAATTATTTTCCCAAGATTGGGGGGACGATCGCCGTCTTGTCCGGTATCGCGCTCGTCGTGTGGACGGGGTGGGAGTTCACGGATATATGGATCGCGGCGTCGATCGTGCTGTACGTTCTGATTCAGGTCGTGGCGATTGGGCTGCTCGGCCCCCAAGTGGAACGTCTGGCGAAGGCGCTGGACGGAGGCGACGGGCCCGCGATTGCGTCGCTGGTGAAGGAGGCCAACCATCTCTTCAATGTGGTGTCGGTTCTGGGAATTGTCCTGATTCTGCTCATGGTCGTGAAGCCGATGTAAGCGCGCGGGACCAATAAAAATTCGGAGGGGCATAAACAATGAATTCTAACGGAACGAGTTTGGCAGGCAAAGTTGCTTTGGTATCGGGGGCTTCCCGGGGAATCGGGGCGGCCGCGGCGATTGCGCTGGCGTCGAGAGGGGCTGCGGTCGCGGTCAATTACAGCAGCTCGGAGGAGTCGGCGCAGGCGGTTGTTCAGCTTATTCGCGAGTCCGGCGGCAAGGCGGAGGCGGTGCGGGCGGACGTCCGGGACCCCGTCAATGTGCTGCAGGCGGTCGCGCAGACGGAGGCGGCGCTGGGGACGATCGACATTCTGGTGAACAATGCGAATATGGCGTTCGTCATGAAGCCGCTGAGCGAGATGACCTGGGAGGAGTTCGCGCAGAAGCTGAACGACGAGCTGAAGGCGGCGTTTAACCTGACGCAGGCCGTCCTGCCTTCCATGCTGTCGAAGCAGTGGGGACGGTTGATCTACATCTCCAGCAACGCCTCGGACATCGCGCTTCCTTATATGGCGGCCCACGGCTCGGCGAAGGCGGCGCTTAACGCTTACGCCAAGTATGTCGCGCTGGAGAACGCTCCCCACGGGATTACGGCGAACATCGTCTCGCCGGGGCTTGTCCGGACGGAGGCTTCGAGCCACACGCCGGAATCGGTGCTGCAGCAAATGGCGGCGATGACTCCTCTGCGGAGAATCGCTCTGCCCGACGACATCGCCGGGGCGATCGCGTTCCTTGGCAGCGACGACAGCCGGTTCCTGACCGGCACTTGCACGTATGTCAACGGCGGCTCTCTGATGGCATAACGGACGGAGGCGAATTCCAATGAAGAGAAACGACAAGATCAATAGGACGATACGCGGCAAAAATCATTCTTACGAAGCCGCGCGCCTCGTGTTCCTCTCGGCCGCGCTTGCCTGGTCGGGCATCGGGGGAGCCGGCTGGGCTCCTTCCTCCCACGCGGTCGCCGCGCCGAAGAAGCTGGTCGTGTACGACGACCGGCTGCATTCCGACTTTACGAATTACAGTTGGGCCGATCACACGCTGTCGGAGACAGGGATTGTCCATGAAGGAACGTCGGCCATTCGCATGAAGCCGAATAATGACGACGGTCTCTATCTGTACAGCGACCGAATTCTGGGGACGGACGACTATCCGCTGCTGCAATTGTGGGTGAGCGGAGGAGGGGCGAGCGGACAGCGCGTCGAGATTGTGCTGCAGTCGGGCGGCGAGCCGGTGGCTGTACAAGCGCTGGACCCTTCGCAGCTCCGTCAGGGGCAGTGGAACGAGGTCGAGATCGCTCTGGATGATCTCGACCTGCCGAACGGGCTTTTCGACGGAATCCTTATTCGGGGAACGACCTCGGGCGCGCAGCCGGCGATCTACCTGGACGATATCTCTCTGCTCGGAGATTCGGGGGAGGGAACGGTCTCGGAGGATGAGGGCCCGGTGCTCGAGGAGCCGGGCACGGAAGATCCGGGCAATGAAGATCCTGCTGTCGAAGACCCGGGCACGGAAGACCCGACGGCCGAGGAGCCGGGGCAGGAGCAGGAGCAGCCGGATTCGTCCGACGGGGACGACGCGGCCGGGATGACGGTGTATGACGATGCGCTGCATGCGGACTTCCAGGACAACAGCTGGGCGCAACACAGCTTGACCGACGCAACGCACGTTCATTCGGGAGCCGCGGCGATCGCTTACGATTCCAGCTTCGGCGGCGGCCTCTATCTGTACAAGCAGAACGGCGGGGTCAGTCTGAAGGAGTACGACCGCTTGCAGCTCTGGGTCAACGGCGGCGAGGCAGGCGGACAGAAGCTGGAGCTTGTGTTCAACTCCGGCGGGCAGTCGGTGGCGAGCGTCGATCTGGACAGTCTGCTGGAAGGCGGCGCGATCCCGGCCGGGGAATGGACGAAGGTATCGGTCGATCTGACTTCGCTGTCGATCCCGGACCAATTGTTCGACGGCCTGCTGTTCCGGGGGCTCGAGGACGGCGAACAGGCGCCGGTCTACCTGGACGATATTCGCCTGCTCGAGAAGTATGTGGCGCCGCCGACGCTTCTGGAAGGCGTTCTCTCGCAATACGGCATGGTGCTCGCGCCGGGGGACGAGGGCAAGGTCGCGTTCGAAGCCCGCTACTCCAACGGCACAAGCGCCGATGTCAGCGACAAGGCGAGCTGGACGTCGGACAATCCGGAGGCCGTGACCGTTGATGCAGGACGGCTCGCCGCGGTCGGCGCCGGGCTGGCGAAGATTACGGCTGTCTATGGCGCCGCGACCGCTTCTCTCTATGTACAGGTCGTATCGAACGAGCCGGAGACGGTGTACGACGATGCGCTTGCAGACGGGTATACGAACTGGAGCTGGGGAACGCAGAACTTCGAGAACGGGACTCCTGCGGCATCCGGCAATCGCTCCATCTCGTTCGTCGCCAAGGGCTACGAGGGAATCTGGATGCATCGGGACGAGTCGATGGACCTCCATCGCTATTACGGCTTGACCTTGCAGGTGCATGGCGGAACGGCGGGAGGCCAGCACCTGAAGGTGAGCCTGATGGACGACCGCAGCTTCGTCGGCGAATTCGACTTGGAGAACGCGCTTCCGGACGGAGTCCCGGCCAATGGCTGGACGGAGGTCGAACTGAAGTTCGCAGACCTTGGGGTCGACGAACTGACCTTCGACGGTATCGTTATCTCCGCTTGGGGGGAGGAGAATCAGGGAACGGTCTTTTTCGATAATATCTCTCTGCTGCGCAATTCGTCCGTCGTCGAGCTGCCCGAACCGGAGCTGCCGGAGGTTCAGGTCGTTCTGAACGCGGCGGAGAAGGGCAATACGCTCAGTCCGGGCATCTTCGGGCTGAACTTCGAGGACATGCCGTCCGACGGCCATTCGGAGCTCGGCGTGCCGATCAAGCGCTGGGGCGGCAACCAGATGACGAGGTACAACTGGCAGCTCAATACGACGAACAGAGGCGGGGACTGGTACTTCCTGAACGTGCCGTATGACGACGGGGACCCCTCGCAGCTTCCGGAACAGACGCTGTCGGATCGTTTTATCGAGGAATCGCTTGAAGCGAACACGGACGTTCTGATTCAGATTCCGACGATCGGCTGGACGCCGAAGTCCCGCGAGATCGGCTGGAGCTTCTCGGTCGAGAAGTACGGCCAGCAGGCGAGCGACGAATGCGACTGGAAGGAAGCCTGGTGCCGGGCGGATGCGGGCAACGGGAAGAACAAGGACGGCAGCTATGTCACGGGCAACGATCCGGAAGACACGTCGATGCAGACCGGACCGGAGTTCGCCGCAGCCTGGGTCGAGTACCTGCAGGATCGCTTCGGCGACAAGGTTCACAACTATGCGCTCGACAATGAGCCGATGCTGTGGGGCCACTCCCACTGGGACGTGCATCCGGAGATGACGACCTACGACGAGGTATGGGACTATACGCAGAGCTACGGAAGTGCGATCAAGGCGGCCGATCCTCAGGCGAACATCTTCGGTCCGGTGCCTTGGGGCTGGTGCGAATACTTCTACTCGGCGAAGGACGGCTGCTCGCCGGGAGACGATATGGCGGCCCACGACGGCAAGCCTTATCTGGAATGGCTGCTGGAGAAGAACGAGGAGTATCGCCAGCAGAACGGCACGCGTCTCATCGACACGCTGGACATTCATTATTATCCGGCGGAGGAGAATGTCGCGTTCTCCAGCGACGAGTCGCCCGCGATGGTCAAGCGGCGCCTGAATTCGCTCAAGTCGCTGTACGATCCGAATTATGTCGACCCGACGTCGTGGATTCAGGAGCCGGTCAAGCTCATTCCACGGATGAAGGAACTGATCGCGGACAACGCTCCGGGGATGAAGCTGTCGATCTCGGAATACAACTTCGGAGACGGCAACGGCATCGGCAGCGGACTTGCGCAAGCGGAGGCGCTCGCTCTGTTCGCCCGCGAAGGCGTGGACTACGCGATGCGCTGGGGAGCTCTGGAAGCGGACACGCCGCTTGAGGACGCCTTCAAGCTGTTCCTGAATTACGACGGGAACGGCAGCCGCATCCAGGGCGATGTCGTCGGCGCGGCAAGCTCGAACGCGGACGCTGTGTCGTCTTATGCGATCGCGGCGCCGGACGGGAAGACGTATGTCCTGCTGTTCAACAAGGACTCCGCTCCCCGCCAAGCCAATCTTCAGGCGGACATCGGCCTGAACCGGTCGGCGGAGGTTTACCGCTTCGAGGCGCGGAAGCGTCTGTACAACGCGGGCTCCGCACAGGGGACGGACGACGGGCTTGCGCTCAAGCTTCCGGCCCGCTCCGCCACTCTGCTCGTGTTGTCGTAACAGGCGGAAGGAAGGCCGCTGCTCTCAGCCAGCAAGTGGGGCGAGCGGGGCAGCGCCGGGCAATCCCATCAAGCGATCCGCCAAGGCGGCGCTTGGCGGGATTTTTTTTGCTGTCTTCGGCAGCCTCGTCGCGCCGTCTGGGAAGATCCTTCTCCCTCCCGCCATTTCCCGCGCTCTGCCATTTGCCCTACTGGGCCGATGGCTTTTGCGATTTTATATGAAATTTCACATTCGCCGGCTTGGATTGGGGGGAATCGCGGCGTTTTATGTGGTTTTTCGCATACATCCAGCACGTTGGGTCGGAAATTCCTCCACGAATGTGATTTTTCGCATATAATCGCCCAAAGCACCCATTATCGGACAGTACGAATGTGGTTTTTCACATAAAACCCCCGTTAGCCACCGGCATCGGCGACTTCACCGGCTTTAAGCGATGGGGGCCGACGCTCGGGAGGACAGGGATCGGCTTGCTGATTTGTTAAAAAAATGCCAACGCGCCGATGTTTTTCTGTATACTGAAATCAGTCAAGGAGCGGAAAACGCTATCGCGGCAGGTTCGGTCATGAACAGGGGGAATGGGGAAGTGCGCATCGTCTATCCAGCAACGGGCAGCGAGAGCCTCAAGGAATTGTCCGGCGATCGGGATCGCTTGTTTCTTGTCGGCCGGGAAGAGCCGATGGAGTTGTTCGGTCGATTCTTATCCGAGGAGAGCGGCGAGAGGAGATGCGAGCTGTGGAACATATATGGAACGGGAGGCGTCGGCAAAAGCTGCTTGCTCGACTCGTTCCGCCTGTTGGCGCTGCAGTCCGGGGCGCTTGCGCTCTGGGTGGACAGCCGGGACTTCCATCATAAGGGAGAGCAGTTGTGCCGGCAGTTGCTTCGTCAGTTGCCGGATGAGCGAGCGGGCGCACAGGCCGGGCATGATCCGCAGACGGACCCGCTGGAGCAATGCATAAGCGGACTGCAGCGGCATGCGGCATCGGCGAAAATCGTCATTGCATTGGACACCTACGAAGAGATGGGCGAGCTGGACGGTTGGTTGCGGGAGCAGTTCTTCAGGAGATTGCCGGATAACGTCCTGCTTCTGGTCGTCGGCCGGTACAAGCTGAAGGACAAGTGGATCGTCTCGCCGGTGCTGCGGGAGCGGATGCGGTTTATCCCGCTCGGGAATCTGAGCCGCGAGCAATGCGCCGATTATTTGCGCAGCTCGGGCATAACGGAAGAAGAGACGATCGAGATCATCTGGCGCAAGACGCGCGGGCACCCGCTCGCCCTGTCTCTGGCGGCCTTCGTGCGCATTCGCAGCGAATGGACGGACAGCGCGATGGACGAAGCGGAGTGGTTTGACCATCTGGCCAAGGCGTGGCTGCGGGAGGTGCCCGATCCCTCGCTGCGCAAGATGGTCGAGGCCGCGGCCGTGCTGCTTCATGTCAATCGCGAGCTGCTGCAGTTCGTCCTGGACACGGAGGTGGACGATGAAGCATTCGAGCGGCTTATCTCGCTGTCGTTCGTCCGCCGGACGGATCGCGGCTGGATGCTGCACGATCTCGTTCGGGCCGCCATGCGCAAGCAGCTTGAGGAGAGAGCGCCAAGCTACTACGAACAGTTAAGGGGCCGATCCGCCCACCACTTCGCGGCCCGAATCCGCCACTCTTCCGCATATCGGAATACGGAGTGGGAAGTGGGAGAGCTGTTCTATTACACGGGAAGCAGCATGGTCCGGACGTTTATCCAGACGCACGACCGGGGCCGGTACGCCTGGGAGACGCCGACCTTGGCGGATATCGAGGAAGGCGAAGAGTACTTGCGCCGAAGAGGAGAGCAAGCGACGCCGCTGGAATTCTCGGTGTTCGATCCGGAGACGGACGAACGTCACGAGGACTTCGCCGGCGAAGAGGAGATGAAGCTGACGGTCAAGCAGGTGGACCTGCGCGCTCTGATCGAGCTGGACCGGCAGGCGGTCAAGCTGCTGCGATCGTCGGAAGGCGAGGTGATCGGCGTGGCCGCGATCGTCCCGATTCATTCGGCTACGTTGGCGTATCTGCGCGCCGATCCGTTCGCGGGCCCGTATCTGGACTCGCTGACCGCGGCAGAGCGCAAGCTCTTGAACGTCGCTCCTCCCGGCCAAGCCGGATGGTTCATCCGGACGATCGACATCGCCGACTGGCGCAATCAGGATCTGATCGCAGAGGCGATGTATTTGATCTTCTCTTATATGTGCTCGGGGGGGATTTTTGTCGCTTCGCCGCCGCCCTTGCCCTTCTTCAGCGTAAGCCACCAGGAGGTCGGCTTCCAGGTTGTGCCCGGCGTTGTTCACTGCAACTATGACGGGCGAACGCCGACGCCGACGTACGTGCTCGATACGCGGGGAGAGAAGCTGGAGAAGTACCTCGAGTTCCTGCTGCAGAGAGGCGGCTATCCGAGCAAGCTGGCGGTGCCGGGGAGCGCGGGCGACAAGCTGACGAGCCGGGAGCAGGAGATCGCCGGGCTTATCCTCGACGGGCTGACCAACCTCGAGATTGCGGCCGAGCTGTACGTCAGCGAGATTACGGTGAAGAAGCACGTCAGCTCCATCTACCGCAAGCTCGAGGTGAAGGGCCGGGGGCAATTGATCAAGCTGCTGGTCGGCAAGCCGGTGGGAGCTTAGGCGAGGAGTGCGGAGAGAGCGAGATGAGTCGCAGTTACTCAAGTGCGGGCGTACGAGCAGGTATGGTGGGTGCGGATGAGTAACCACGGGTCAACTGGAGCGGCGATAGGCGCGCGGAGGGGGAGAAGCGGGCCCGCAGACGGCCCGTCGCAGGCTGAATGTCGGATTTTCCGACATTCGAGCGCTCGCAGGCGGCCCGTCGCAGGCCGAATGTCGGATTTTCCGACATTCACGCCCATCCACCCCGCATCCCCCATCTCCGCCGACAGCCCATCAACGCTCCGCCCGCCGGCTGCGCCATCGACCTGCATCATTTATACAGGCTGTCTGCAAGGTGAACGCCCCGGTCACCTTGCAGACAGCCTTTTTGTCGAGCAGGAACAACTTCCGCATCTCCGCGCGCGCCTCCCCGGGAATCTCTCAGAATCCGCGCAAAGAGTATACGTTCGTATAATATCGGTGCGGAGCCCTTCATGGTACGTTGGATGACGTATGATGAAGGAGGAGATCATCTATGGCCAGAGTAAGGAAACGCGGGGCCGTCGGCAACGTGTGGCGCAAGCTGCCGGGGTTGGCGTTGGCGCTTGTCATCGGCCTGACGGGCATTCTGCCGCAAGCCGGGGCAAGCTCCGGGGCGGCGGGACAGGAAGCTCCAACGGCGGCGCTCGCAACGGAGGAGGGGGAACTGGTAAAGCAGCCGCTCGGCATTCTGGAAGCGGTAGCTCCCGGCGAGGAGGCGGGCGAAGAGGGAGCCGGATTGTCCATGGAATCTGCAGATCCCGCCGCCCCGACGCTTGACCCGTTGCCCGCTTACACGAGCGCAAGCAGCATCGCGGTGACGGGGACAGCGGAAGCGGGAGCGCTTGTCGTCATCGCCTTGACGATCGACGGGCAAACCTATGAGCAGGACAGCGCGGAGGCGGACGAAGAGGGACGATTCTCGTTCGAGCTGCCGCTTGCCTACGAGGGCGTCTATCGGATCGTTGCGATCGTGCGAAGGGATGGAGAACCGGATGCGCTCTCGTCCGAGGCAAGCATAGAAGTGGATCGTACGCCACCGGGAGAAGTGGAGAATGCGGACTGGAAGCTTCTCTATCCGTCCAATACGGCGATTCTGCTGCAGTGGACGCCGCCGCGTGTTCGCGATGAACAAGGCGGCTGGGTAGAGGACCCGTCGGTGGTCGAATATCGGATTTACGATAGGGCGCGCAATCTGCTAAAGACGACGACGGAGAAGCAAGTCGTCTTCAGCAATCTGGAGCCGGCGACGGTTTACTCCTACGAGGTGAGGACGGTCGACCCGGTCGGTAATGAATCATCGGGACAATCGATCTATGCGGGAACTTCCCCGGAGAATGAAGTGAGGTTGGTTGACGCCGATCTGAATACCTCGGTCACTCCCGCTCTGAGCGGCGATGGCGCCGTTGTCGCCTATGTTCAGGACGAAACTCTGTATCGCATGGACACGGCAACGGGAGTCGGAACTCGGATCAGCTTGACGTCCGACGGGCAAGAGCCTGACGGATCGATCAAGGACCTGGCGATCGACAGGGACGGAACGAGCGTCGCCTTCGTCTCGAATGCCTCCAATCTGAGAGCGGAGGGGGCATCCAACGAAAGCAATGAAGGAAACGATGCCGTGTACGTCTACAGGGCCGAATCCGATACGCTGGAGCTCATCTCGAACCCGGCGTTCCGGGCAGCGAAGCCGTCGATCGATTCGAGCGGCGACAGAATCGCTTACGCCGAGGGGACACAGGTTTACTTGTACGATGCGGCAGACGGAACTCATCGTCTGGTCAGCGAAGCGCCCGACGGCTCGCCGAGCGAAGGGGCGAGCACGTCTCCCGCTATGAGCGGCAATGGCAAGCGCATCGCTTATGAGACGGAAGCGGTGGAACTGCGCGGCGTTCCCGCTATTGATAGTACGTCCTACAATGCGATCGCCGTATACGACGTCGAGGCCGGCCAGCATATCTGGCTGGAGGATAACAACGGTTTGATCCGCAATATCAGCATCGATCGGAACGGCGAATATGTTATTTTCACCAACAAGTTCGGAACCGGTTGGCCCAAGGTGTGGGCGCTCGACATGAGGGACGCCAATCGCGCGAATTGGATGACGGACACGTTCCCGGACAATCGGCCAAGCTCCGAGAGGAAGGACAAGTCGTATGAATCGACGGCGTTAAGCGGAGACGGGAACGATGCGCTTGCGAAGCTTCATGACTATAACCCGTCCGGAAGCATCTATCACTCCAGCTACACTGAGCGTCTGAACCGGGAGACCGGGGATGTCGAGGCGATAGGCAATCCCGCGCTCGGTTCGAGCTCCGCCAGCATCGACGACTCGGGCAACCGGGTGACTTATGTTCGGGAAGGCGAACTGTACACGTATTGCTATGGGGAATGCCTGCAGCGCGAGCCTGACGACAGCATCGCGTCGGTGGAGTGGTCGGCGCCGGATAACGCCAAGGTTGACGGCAGGCTTGCGCTCGGAGCCGTCGTCGCCATTCAGGCGATTGCCGAACCGGGCAAGCCGCTCGAAGCCGAGGTCACCTATCGCAAGCGGAGCGCAGGGCAGCCGGAGAAGACCGAGACCGCTTCGGTGAAAATTCCGCTAATCGAGCAGCCCGCCCTGCCCGGAGTCTACCGGGCGGAGTTCCGCGTGGAGGAGGGGATGACGGAGATCGAGGCGATTGCGGTCGGAACGGCGGGCGGCAGCGGGAGCAAGTCGGCTGCCGGATTGCCCGTCGCTGTGGCAGGCAAGCTTCTGATCGACGTGGAGACGGATTACCCGGATATGCTGGCGAGTCTGGCCCATATCGTTCTGCAAGCGAATGGCTCGGGCGCCGTCTCGAAGCCGCTTGCCGCCGGCAAGACGCATTACGAATTCGATTGGCCGGCAACGGACGATCTTGACATTCGAATCGAGGACAAGAGCAGCGGCGCCGTGTATGCCGAGCGGAACGATCTGCAAGTGGTCGAGGGCGGAATTGCTTCGGTTGCGCTCGTTCCGACGCTTGCCGCTTCCTTGGCGGTCAAGGTTCGCTACGGAGAGGCGCCCGTCGCCGCCGAGGTTGTGTTCAAGGACATGAACGGCGCGGAGATCGGACGCAAGACGGCCAGGGAGAACGGCGATGCGGCGGTGCTCGACGGAAGATCGGCGGGAGAGACGATTGCGGTGACGGTGTCGGCGCCGTCCGAGTATGTTCCTCCGTCCGAGCGAACGATTACGCTGGGGCTTGGAAGCAACGAGCTGAATGTCTCGCTGAACCAATGGAGCGACGAGGTGCGAGTCGATTCGATCCGCTATTCGCGGGAGGTCGGACCGACCGTCGGCAAGCTGCCGGTGATTGGCAGCGAGGCGACCGTGACGGCCAAGGCGCCGACCGGGCTTCCCGTTCGGGCGAAGCTGAGCAAGCGGATATCGCAGGAGGACGGCTCGCTGGCCGCCGCCGAGGAATGGATCGCGCTGACGGAGTCGGCGAAGCTTCCCGGCACGTATACGGGAACGTTCACGATCGCCCAAGGAACGGTCAAGCTGGAGGAGCTGACGCTGGAAGCGGGAGGGAAGGAGATTGCTCCGCCTTATCCGATCCAGAAGAACGTTGCCGGCCGAATCAAGGTCGCGCTCGACGTGCCCGCAGGCGCGGAATGGGCCGACAAGCTCGCTTCGGGCAGCGTGACGCTCTTCGGCACGGGAACGGCAACGTCCGGCCAATCCCATTACGAGCGGCAGAATCTGCGGTCGGGAACGCTGATGTATACGTTCGACATCCCCTTCGAGGGAATGGACTATTCCCTCTCGCTCGTGCCGGATGGGCAGCCCGTCGTGATTGCGAAGCCGGTCACGCCTTCCTTCGGACAGATCGAGCAGATCACGGTCGCCCCGCAATTCCGCTTCCAATTCCTGTTGAACGTGCAGGAGGGCAAGCAGTCGGCGGGACGGTTCAAGGCGGTTCTGCGGGATGGGGCCAGTCAGGCGATTCTGTGGGAAGCGAGCGGCTATACGGGGATGAAGGCTGCGCTGACCTTGCCGCGCCGGGCGGCCGGTCCCGAGACGCTGGAGCTCTCGATCGTGCCGGAGGACCCCGCGTTCGAGGCGCGAACGATGACGGTGCTTGCCGATGCCGTCAGCAAGACGGTAGAGGTCGAGCTGAGCCGGAAGCCGGAGGCGCTGCTGAGCGGGCGCGTCTTGACCAAGCAGGGAGCGCCGGCCAGTGGCAGCGAGGTTACGGCTACCGTTGCTTCGCAAGGCTACAGCAAGACCTACAGCACGAAGACGGACGCAGCCGGCCGTTACAGCTTGACGGTGCCGACAGGAGAAGTGACGATCAGGGCCAAGAATTCGGGCTCGGCGCTTGGCGTGTCACGGGAGATCAAGTTCTCCGCGGCAGAAGATATGCAGAAGGATCTGACTCTGGAGGAGCTCGCGAAGGTGGAGCTTAAGCTCTACACCAAGTTCAATGATACGGCCTGGCAAGGCCCGCTCGAGATGGATTGGACGACGCTGATTCACTTCCGGGTCCAGAAGTCCTATTCCGTCTTTAAAGCGGAAGGCAAGGCGGATGTGGCTTGGGTGACGGCCGGGGAGACGGTCCGCATCTGCACGGATGGCGTTGAAGCCGGCTTGCCGAGTCAGTGCCAGGAGACCGTGGTCGGCGAGGATGGCCGCGCGGTAATCGAGATTCGGCTCGAGAATGCCGGCGGACAAGCGCAGTTCCGGGCGACGAAGCCCGACGGCTCAACAATTGGCGTTTTGATGAGCAGCCTGATTCAAGTCAAGGACAATCGGACGAGCGAGCAAGTGCTGTTCGCCGATTCGGCCAAGCAGCAGTTGTTTACCGTGCCGCTCAAGGAAACCGGAAGCCAGAGGCTGATCTTGAAGGACCCCTCTTCGAATGCGTCCGCCGTTGTCGACTTCACTGTCGCTTCGGGCGGCATAACCGATCTGGGCAACATCACGCTGAATCCAGCGGGGAGCTTCTCCGGGCAAGGGAACGGCATCGAGGCGGCGTCCGATTGGGCAACGCCGAACGGGCGAATCATCGTGCGCGCGGCGTACAGCAACAACATGGGCAGCGAGTCGAATCCGGCCCGCGAAGCGGTCATGGTTCTTGAACTGCCGGAGGCGGCGGAGCTTGTTCCGGGAACGGCTGTGCTGAACGGCAAGCCCGCCCGGCCTAACGCGGTCGGGCGAACGCTTGAGATTCCGATCGGGGACGTGTCGCGGAACGAGAGCGGCAGCCTGCAACTGCAACTGCAGCTTCAAGAACGACCGGCGGCTTCTCCGCTCAGCATGATCGGCAAGATGAGATATACCGATACGACTTCTCGGGAGGATATTCTGGGGACGGCTGTCGTGGGAGTCATATCGGTGACGCTGCGAGCGCCTCGGCTTATCGCCAAGCCCCGCTTCTCCTTAAGCGGTTATGCCCCCATCGGTTCGAAAGTCACGGTGTACGACAACAGCATCTCCCTCGGAGAAGCTGACGTCTCGAAGACGGGAACGTGGGTGCTGGACGCCGAGCTGGCGGACCCGAGCGTTCGGAAGCATCGGCTTACGACCGTGGCCGACGTGGACGGAAGCCGTTCGGTCGGCGAGAGCGCGGTGATGCTGTACGATCCGGACGATGCGGGGTTGGCCTCGGTCATCATGCATCAGCCGGACGGTCGGGTTATCGAGTTCGATACGGCGAATGGAGTAGCTGTTTTCCCATATGTGGTCATTCCTACTCTTCCATTCGTCTTTGATCTGGCGTTCCGGGACGTGTCCCGAATCAAGGACGTATACGTGGATGTGGGCGATAAGATCGTGTCGGCGCAGCTTGTTGACGGCAAGTACAGAGCGATCGTTCCGTTCACCTACGCCTTCTTGGGGGCGGTCGGCATCGAATACCGGATAAGTCGGGACAGCGACGCTTCTCCCGGAGAGGTGCCGACGGAAGCGGGGTATCGCGAACAATTGCCGCTGCCGCTCGAGAACTACGAGGTCGAGTGGGCGGCAGGTCCGGGAGAGACCAATCCGGACGACTCGGTGAATACGGACGACTCCGCATCGATCCGGCTTAAGGTGAATGACTCCTTCTCTACGCAGATGAGCGTATTCGGCGAGCAGGCGCTTGGCTACGAGCCGAGCGAACGCGATCTGAAGCTTGCCGAGACATCGGGAGTTCCCGTCTACGGCTTCTCGATCAGTCGCAAGAAGACGGAATCCAAGATTACGATTCGCATCTCCGGTTACGTGCCTGCAGGCTCCGGCGCCTCTGTCGCATCCGGCGCGTCCGGAATCGCGAGCCGCAGCATTGCCGCTCTGGGGGCCAAGGAGGAACTCGCCAAGAAGACGCTCGAATTCACGATCGAGAAGACCGGCCAGGCGCTTGGCTTCCGCGATGTGATTGCGGGGGCGATGGACGCCGCCGATCCGGATAATTTCGCAAGGCGGATCAATCGGGCGATGGAGGCGGCGGAACAGATCTGTGATCCGAAGGCGAAGGAGTACTATACGAACTTCGCTTGGGAGGTCAAGACCGACAGCTTCGCGCATGAGCAGGTCAAGTTGAGCGTGGGTGCGCTTGGCACTCTGTTCGGCTCCGGGCTGTGGGGCATTGCGTTCTGGGCCGAAGGCTACTACATCGGTCAGAAGCTGGATGAAGTCTTGAACGATGAGCTGTCAGAGCTGGAGCAGCGCTTGCAGGCGTACAACAGCGAACTGGGTTGCGTGAAGAAAAAGAAGAAGCTTGATCCGGTGGCCGAACCCAAGTACATCTGGGACCCGAGCGGCTATGTATACGAAGGCATTCGGAGCAATCGGGTGCAAGGCGCGACGGCGACCGCCATGGAGCATAATCCGTTAACCGGAGAATGGAACGTCTGGGATGCGGAATGGTACGAACAGTCCAACCCGCTCACGACCGACGGCCAAGGCCGCTATGGCTGGGATGTGCCGCAGGGCCTGTGGAAGGTGAGGTACGACAAGGAGGATTACGAGACGGCCTACAGCGACGAGCTTGAGGTACCGCCTCCGCAGCTTGAGGTGAATATCCCGCTTGTATCGTATCGTCCGCCGGAGGTAACGGCTGTTGCTGCGGCCGTCGGAGGCGGATATGTGGACATTGTCTTCAGCAAGCCGATGAATGTGCAAGCTCTCGGCGACGATTCCATCCAAGTAACGGCAGCGGATGGCGCTTCGATCATCGCAGGCAACGTTCAGGCCGTTGATCCGGTCGGGGAGAACGGACAGACGTTGGCCATGACCGTGAGGTTCACGCCGGAGGAGCCGCTTGCGGACGGCGCTTACGAAGTCGCAATTGCGGGCTCGCTCGTCAGCTATGCCGGCGTGCCGTTAGGGAGCGACGAGCATCGCACGGTTCAGGTGGTCCGGCAGGATGCCACACCGCCTTCGGAAGTGAGCAAGGCTATGGCGGGAGTATCGTCGGGAACGGCGACTCTCGTCTGGGAGGACCCGAAGGAACGGGATTACGCGAAGGCGCGCATTCGCTGGCGGCCGGTCGGCGGCTCGGCCTACGGAGAGCCGATCGATGTCGCGAAGGGGAGCTTATGGGCGCAGGTGCCGGGCTTGCCGGACGCCGCAGGCTACGAGTTCCGCATCACGACGGTAGACGATTCCGGCAACGAGTCGGCAGGCGTCGGGATCGTTGTAGCGATGGCAGAGGATATGACCGCTCCTATGGCAGTATCCGATCTGACAGCGGCGGGGGCGACCGACACGACGCTTCGGCTGAGCTGGACCGATTCGCTGTCCGCCGACGTGGCCCAAATCCGGTTGAGCTGGACCGAGGCGAACGATCCGGGCCGCGTGCATGACGCGGAAGCGATGCCGGGAGCGGAAGGCTATACGATCTCGGGCTTGCGTCCGGACACCGCCGTTGCGGTAACTGCCGTCGCAGTAGACCGAAGCGGCAACGAATCGGCGGGGGCGAGCATCGAAGCGACGACGAAGCCTGCGACAGCGGGCGGGGGAGACGGCTCTCCCGGCGGGCAAGGCGGAACGGGCCAGCCTGACGGTTCTGACGACCCGGATGACTTAAGCGGCAGTGCGGAGGAGATCGAGACCGGTCCGGAAGGCGGCGTGTATACGCTCATGGACGGGCGGATTGTGCTGACTGTTCCGAAGGGCGCTTATCGGGAGGCCACGAAGCTGAAGGTTGGTCTGCCTGGCGACGAGGACCGGGACGCTCTTCCGCAGGGTTATTCGCGGATGTCCGACACTGTGGAGATTACGGCGGAAGGGGAAGCCCCGGCGAAGCCGCTGCTGTTGAGCTTGCAGGAGGACGATGGCATCGCCTCGGGCACGGACAGACGGAGATTCGGAATTTACCGGGAAAATAACGCCGCTGGAGCAAGCTGGACTTATGTTGGAGGAGTTGTGCAGTCGGATGGGGCGCGGATGGCGGTGAGCCTCTCGACCTACGGCCGGTATGCCATTCTGCTGTACGATCATCCGTTCGCTGATCTGGCAGGGCATTGGAGCCGCGCGAACGTGGACGTTCTCGTGAGCCGGCACATTCTGGACGGCGTAAGCGCCGACCGCTTCGAGCCGAATCGTGTCCTGACGCGCGCCGAGGCGACGAAGATGCTTGTGGAAGCGCTGCGGGCCGGCGGGACTGTGCCGAGCGCCGCCGCTGCGGCCGACTTCCTGGATGTCCCTGTCGGCGCCTGGTACGCATCCTATGTAGATACGGCGTTCGAGCTGGGGCTCGCCACGGGAGCGGACCGTCGCTTCCGTCCGAACGACCCGGTTACTCGCGAGGAGCTTGTCGTCTTGCTCCGGCGGTTCGCCGCACTGCAAGGCTTCGAGTGGCCGTCCGCTCCGGAGGGTGCGTTGGAAGAGCGCTTCAAGGATGCGGGCGAGCTGTCCGGATGGGCGCGGGAAGCCGTGCTTGCCGCCGTTCGGCTTGGCTGGCTGCAAGGCGCGACGCCGACCGAGCTGAAGCCGCGCGGACAGGCGAGCCGTGCGGAGGCTGCGACCCTGCTGCTGCGAGCGCTCGCGACGATCGGAGCCCTCTCGCAATAAAAACGATTAAAAACAAACACGCCATCTCGCACCGAGGTTCGGAGCTGGATGGCGTGTTTTTGGTCCAACGATTACTGGTTCATGATGTTCACGATCTTGTCGATCAACCGATCCTGCGTGATCGGATCGTCGAAGTTGTACATGCTGTCGAGCCAGTAGACGCGGCCTTCCTGAACGGCGGGGATCGTCTTCCATACTTGGCTGTCCGTCAGCTTCGTCTGTCTTGCGCTCGTCTCTTCGGTCGTATCGGAGAGCGCGAAGATCGTCGATCCGATGTAATCGGGAAGCACTTCGTCGGACACGTCGACGAACCGCTCGTCCCCGTCGATCAGCTTCTGAACGCCTGCGGCCGGCTTGAAGCCGAGCTTGCCGTAGAGCGTCGCGTTAAGCCCCTTGTTGCCCATCACGTACAGGTCCGCGCCGAGAATGAGCAGGGAAGTGGCCGTCTCTTCGCCCGTCAGGTTCAGGTACTCTTGGGCGGCTTTGGCCTTCTTCTCGTAAGCGTCGAACCATTGCGTCGCGGCTTCGCCGCGGCCGAGCAGCTCCGCGATCCGGGTGACTCGCTCTTCGGTCGGGAACGTGCCGTCGAGCCCGACGACAACTGTCGGCGCAATCTTGCTGAGCGGCTCGATGCCCGCCTCGTCCCAGTCGTCGAACAGAATCAGATCGGGCTGCATAGCGAGCACCTTCTCGGCGGAATACGGATAGCCGACATCCTCGATGCCGTCCAGCAGATCCGGATAGGCAACTTGGCTGGCAATGACGCTGAGCGAAGCGCCGATCGGCTTGACGCCGATGGCGAGCAGGTCGCCGGGATTGCTTCCGATATAGACGATACGTTGCGGCTCAACCGGCACTTCGACTTCCCGACCCTTGTAATCCGTGTACGTCTTCGTCTCGGCAGCCGGAGCGGACGACTGCGCACTTCCCGAAGGATAAACGTCGCTCGCAACATTGTTGTTCGAATTGCCGCAAGCCGCCAGCAGGACGGTCAACATGACGGCAGCAAGCAGGAACGATGCTGTTCTTCTCATTCTCAGACTCCCATTCCGTAGTAGATTGCATTCGTGATAACGGTTCTCAAGAACGGAAACATTATAGAGAATAATAGGGAGATAAGCAAGTGCGAACCCGAGATTTGTGTCGAGAAAACCGGGATTTGTGGAAAATACCGGGCGAGGCGAGAGCGCGGAGTCGGTTCAGGAGTAATCAGACTGAGCACATGGGGTAACGAGAGCCGAGATTGGTTAAGGAGAGTGGCCAGACTGCGTACATGAGGGTTCGAGCGCAAAGTTGGCTAAAGAGCGGCACTGGCTGCCACACATTGCCGGGAAAGCGCGACGGCGATCTCAAGAGCGGCACTGGCTGCCACACATTGCCGGGATAGCTCGACGGCGCCCTCAAGAGCGGCACTGGCTGCCACACATTGCCGGGAAAGCGCGACGGCGCCCTCAAGAGCGGCACTGGCTGCCACACATCGAGGGGAATGAGCTGTTGTCGCCGCCCCGACCTAAAAAATCCGGTGCCAAGCCAAAAAAGCATGCGCTTATGGCTGGCGGTGCAACCCCTTACAATGAGAGATGTCAACGAGATTCCAGCTCTTCGCTCGTCTACTTCACTCAACACATAGGGGGATTCGCAAAATGAATAATTGGAAGAAAAAAGTCGCCGGCATCACCTTGGCCTCCCTGGCCGTCGCTTCCTTGAGCGCATGCGGCAGCAACAACAATAATGACGCCTCGAGCAGCCCGTCCGCCTCCGCCTCCGCTTCCGCCGGCTCCTCGGCAACGGCGAGCGCAAGCGCAAGCACCGACACGAGCAAGCCCGTGACGCTGACGATGCTGCTGTCCGGCTCCAAGGCCGCCGACGGCGAGGACTTCGAGCTCGACACGCTGCCGAAGCTCGTCAAGGAGAAGTTCCCGAACGTGACGCTCGAAGTGCAGAAGCTGCCGGATGACCAATACTACACGGCGGTCAAGGCGAAGCTCGCTTCCGGCGAAGGTCCGGACTTCTTCACGGTGTTCCCGAAGCTGGCGAACATGGGCGCGATCGAAGTCGCGAAGGCCGGCTACGCGGCCGATCTGTCCGACCTGACGTTCTGGGATAACTTCAGCGCCTCCGCCAAGAACGACATGAGCTACGAAGGCAAGCCGTACGCGGTGTCGAAGGGCATGGACATTCTCGGCGTCTACTACAACAAGTCGCTGTTCGAGCAAGCCGGCATCACCGAGCTGCCGAAGGACTGGCCGAGCTTCCTCGAAGCGTCCGAGAAGCTGAAGGCGGCGGGCGTCACGCCGATCACGATGGGCGACAAGGACCCGTGGGTTATTCAGTTCGGCATGTACCAGCTCGCGGCCAACTCGGTGTACCCGGCCGATCCGGAGTTCGACACGAAGCTGCAGACGGGCGACACCCACTTCTCCGATGCGGGCTGGATCAAGACGATCAACCAGTACAAGGAGCTTTACGACAACGGGTACGTGTCGAAGAACTCCCTCGGCATGGCAAGCGCGCAAGCGATGCAGCAGTTCGTTGACGGCAAGGCCGCGATGATCTTCACGGGCACGTGGGACCTGCCGGGCGTGACGGCGCAAGGCGCAGCCGAGTTCGAGCGCGGCTTCTTCTCCCTGCCGGGCAACGACGCCGGTCAGCCGGTGTACGCTTCCGCCTCCACGGCGGCGGGCTACGCGATCAACGCAAGCTCGAAGAACCTCGATGCCGCGAAGCAAGTGTTCGAGTACATGTTCGACGGCTCGTCCCCGCTGTTCGAGGCGTGGGCGGCATCCAACACGTCGATCCCGGTCTACACCGGCCTGACGACGCCGAACGCGATCTTTAACGACACGCTGGCCGAGATCCAATCGACCGGCAACGCCTACTACTTCTCCAACCAGATGTGGCCGGCTGGCGTCAGCGACGCGATGCAGACGAAGTTCTCCGAGATCATCGGCGGCAAGAAGACGACGGCCGAGGACGTGGCGAAGGCGATGCAATCCAAGTACGACGAGCTGAACAAGTAAGCGAGTCCGTATAGCCACATAGAGAAGGGAGCGTCAAGGGAGGTCCGATCCTCCCTTGATGCCATTCCCGTTCCCCGGATAGGATACGAAGATAGGAGGCCACACATCCATGAATCGCGCCGTCATGACCAGAACGATGTATTTGTTCGTGCTTCCCGCGCTGATTTTCTACCTGCTGTTCTGGATCTTCCCGATTCTCAAGCTGTTCCAATACAGCGTCACCGACTACAACGGCTACGTGCAGCAGTTCAGCTACATCGGCTTCGACAACTTCAAGACGCTCGCCCATGAAGAGATTCTCGGCGTCTCGATCAAGAACACGCTTCTGTACACGTTCATCAGCGTTGTCCTCGGCAATATCATTGCCCTCGCGCTGGCCTTCTTATTAAATGCGAATATTCGAGCGAAAGGTCTGTACCGGTCGGCGTTCTACATTCCCACCTTGTTCAGCGCCATCGTGGTCGGGTTCATCTGGAGCTACATCTATATGCCCGACGAAGGACTGATCGCCTCTCTCTTGAATAAGCTTGGCTTCACCGGCATCGATACGAACTTCCTCGGCAGCTACGACAAGGCGCTCTATTCGATCATCGCCGTCGATATCTGGAAGAACATCGGCACAAGCACGATCATCTTCCTGGCGGGCTTGCAGACCGTTCCGCAGGACCTGATCGAAGCGGGCAAGATCGACGGCGCCGGTCGCTGGAGCCTCGTACGCTTCATCAAGATCCCGCTGCTCGCCACCTCCGTTACCATTAACGTCACGCTGAGCGTCATCAACGGCCTGAAGGCATTCGACTACTCGTACATCATGACGAACGGCGGGCCGGGCACGTCGACGAACACGCTCATCTTCGCCATCTACAAAATGGCGTTCACCGAGCAGCTATTCGGCAAAGCCTCCGCGCTGGGCATTATCTCGTTCGCCATCATTATCGTCATTACGGCCGCGTTCGTCCTTACTCTGAATCGCAAGGAGGTGTCCGCATGACGGACTCCGTCAGCCGTACGCGCAGCGTTTTCACCCATGTGCTCATTATCCTGATCGCGTTCGTCAACCTGGCGCCGCTGCTCATCGTCGTCTCCAGCTCCCTGCGGTCCCCCGGCAACATGACCAATCCGCTCGACTGGTTCAACGAGTTCTCGATGACAAGCTTCCGCTCCGCGTTCGAGAGGATGCACTTCCCTACGGCGCTGCTCAACAGCGTCATTCTCACGGGCGTGTCCGTCGTGTTCGTCGTTCTGCTCGCGGCGATGGCCGCCTACCCGATGGCGCGCATCCGCAGCAAGACAAGCAAGTTCCTGTACCTGTTCTTCCTGTCGGGGCTTGTCGTGCCGGGGCAGATGGTGCTCATCCCGATCATTCAGATGATCAAGGACCTGGGCATTCCGATGAACCAATACACGCCGATTCTCATGTTCATCACGTGCAGCCTGCCGTTCTCGACGTTCCTCTATACGGGCTTCATCCGCAGCAGCGTGCCCGAGGAGATGGAGGAGGCGGCGCACCTGGACGGGGCGGGGCTGTTCCGGCGGTTCTGGATTATTGTTTTCCCGCTTATCCTGCCGGTTACGGTGTCCGTCGTCATCACGCAGGGCGTCTGGATCTGGAACGATTACTTCTTCAATATGGTGTTCATCACGAAGGCGTCGGAATCGCCGATTCCGGTCGCGATGCTCGGCTTCCTCGGGGACCAGCAGAACCCGGCGCAGTGGAACGTGCTGTTCGCGGCTTGTATTCTGTGCGTGCTTCCGCTGCTTGCGGCGTTCCTGTTCCTGCAGAAGTACTTCATCGGCGGCCTGACGGTCGGTTCGGTCAAGGGATAAGGATTAAGGGAGGGCGGACAGCATGAGACAACAATCATTCATGGATCAGGCGTTCGTGGCAAAGGCGGAGCGCCTGACGCCGACGCTGCGCGAGCGTCGCGCGGAGCCGGTTCGCATCATTGAGGCGGAAGCCGAGCGGACTGCGCTGCATGGGTGGAAGGTTAGGGAGACGGGGAAGGCCGAAGCTCTTCGCACGCGGGCATTGTCCAAGGGGGACAGCTTCGTCGTCGACTTCGGCGACCATCAGGTCGGATACCTGACGTTCAAGCTTCGGTCGGAGGAGGCCCGGGCGGATGCGCCGGTGCGTCTGAAGCTGATCTTCGGAGAGATGCCCGTCGAGATCGGCGAGAGCTTCGACACGTACGACGGCTGGCTCGACCGCTCCTGGCTGCAGGACGAGATCGTGAACCTGGATGTCGTGCCGGGAACGTACACGCTGCCGCGCCGCTACAGCTTCCGCTACCTGAAGGTCGAGGTGCTGACGCCGGCCCGCAAGTTCAAGGTGGCGTTCGACGAACTGTTTGTGACGTCGGTGAGCTCGGCGGACCTGGCGGCGGTGCCTGCGCTGCCGGACAGCGTGCCGGAGGACCTGCGCGAGCTGGATCGGATCTCGGTCCGGACGCTTCAGGACTGTATGCAGACCGTATTCGAAGATGGGCCGAAGCGGGACCGCCGCCTCTGGATCGGGGACCTGCGCCTGCAGGCGCTCGTCAACTACGAGACGTTCCGCAATATGGACTTGGTCAAGCGCTGCCTGTACCTGTTCGCGGGGCTGCGGCTGCCGGGCGGCCAGGTGTCGGCCTGCGTGTATGAGAAGCCGGAGCCGTCGGCGGACGATATTTATCTGTACGACTATTCGCTGTTCTTCATCGCGGCGCTGCACGATTATTACGAGGCGTCCGGCGACCGCGCGACGCTGGAGGAGCTGTGGCCGATTGCGCTGGAGCAGGTGCATCTGTCGCTGGAGCGGCTGGACGAGCGGGGCCTCGTCAAGGACGATCCGTCGTGGTACTGCTTCACGGACTGGCACGACGATCTGAACAAGCAGGCGTCCGCCCAAGCGGTGCTGATCTACGGCATGAAGCGGGCGGTCGCGATTGCGGACTGGCTCGGGGGAGCTTCGGGGGATCGGGCTGGCAGGGAGACGGCCAGTGCCCAGGAGCGGAAGGAGGCGCAAGCGCAAGCGGAAGCCGAAGCCGAAGCCGAAGCCTATCGGAAGCAAGCGGATGCCCTTCGGAAGCAGATCGACCGGGTGTCCGCGGCAGCGCTTGAGCACCTGCGCGACCCCGAGACCGGCTTCTTCGCGAGCGGAGCGGGCCGCCAGGTATCGTGGGCATCGCAGGTGTGGATGGTGCTTGCGGACGTGCTGCCCCGCGAAGAGAACGCGGCGCTGCTCGACCGGCTGTTCGCGGACAACCCGGAGGTGCGGCCGATGACGCCGTATATGTTCCATCATCTCGTCGAAGCGCTGCTGGCAGCGGGGCGGCGCGAGAAGGCGCTGGAGCAGATGCGCGCCTACTGGGGGGAGATGGCGCGGGACGGAGCGGACACGTTCTGGGAGGTGTACAACCCTTCCGACAAGAACAACTCGCCCTACGGCAGCAACCTGATCAACAGCTATTGCCACGCTTGGAGCTGCACCCCGGCTTATCTGATCAGGAAGCACTTCCGTTGATTCGTCCTGTTTGCTTATCAACATTACAAATTTCTGTTATAAACAGTAAAAATCGGATCATGTCAAGCAGGCCCAAAATTATTATCCTCTACATGTAAGCGCTATTACATTGGAGGAGGAATGAATAATGTTGGCAGTCGGAAGAAGCAAACCGCTTGTGCTCGCCCTGTTGCTTGCGCTGATGTTCGGGCTCGTCGGCGGGCTTGGAACGGGCAAGCCGCAGGCGGCCGAGGCGGCGACGAATGCGATCAAGGGGGTGAACTGGGCGGATCAGCGGGACAACTTCGTGAACGGCGTGCTCTATGTATCCGGGCTTAGCTCGACGGATACGTATGCAAGCGCCGCGACCGTCGCCGACCGCGTCGTCGGCCAGTTCGTCTCGAAGCTTGGCGCGAATACGGTGCGGATGCCGATCAACGAGGCGACCGTGTCGAGCTATTGGAGCACGTATACCGGAGCAATCGACAAGGCGCTGACCAAGGGCAACGTTATTCTCGCCTATTGGGCGTACAGCGGCGGCAAGCCCGCGGACATGACGGCGTTCTGGAGCATGTGGACGACCGTCGTCAACAAGTATGGCGGCAATTCGAACCTGTACTTCGAGGTCATCAACGAGCCGTACGGCTACAGCAACACGGATCTGAACAATCTGTACAACGACTGGCTGACCAACTATTCGAGCGTCCCGAAGGGCAGGGTCATTCTGGACGGGGCCGGATACGCGACGAACGTATCGGTTCCCGGCTGCGATTCCCGGCTGAACGGAACGCTTCTTGCTGTTCACGATTACGCCTTCTTCGTCAGCTCCCCGTATATGAGCGAAGCGCAATGGGCCGATCATCTGAAGGGGCTTGTCGGCAGCTATTCCTCCCGCACGGTCATGACCGAGTGGGGCGCGATGATGCAGGCGGGCTACAGCTCGCGGTACAACGTGACGTATCCGCTCCAGGACTACAACACGCCGGGCGGCTCGCTCTGGACCGCCTACGTGCGGGGCATCAGCCAGCAATTGCGCGACTGGGGCATGGGCAGCGTCTATTGGCCGGGGCTGCGGGACGGCGACGGCTACAGCCTGACGACCAAGTCGGGCACCGGCTCAAGCATCGATCTGACCGTGAACAATTCGTCCGGCCTCGATCGGCTGCACTACGCCTGGGGACTCGGCTCCGACGATCCGGCGAACATCTACGTCAAGCTCAAGAACGCGGCGACCGGCCTGTATATCGACGGCATGGGGCGAACGACGAACGGAGCCGCCGCCGGGCAATACGCGGGCAGCGGCAGCGCGAACCAGCAATGGGTTCTCGTGCCTTCGGGCTACAATTACCGGCTGAAGAACGCGGCGACCGGCTTGTATCTGGACGGCATGGGGCGGACGACGGACGGCAGCGCCGCCGCCCAGTACGCGGACAGCGGCAGCTCCAACCAGACGTGGCAGCTCGTGGCTGCGGGGGCGAACGTCCGCCTGAAGAACGCGGCGACCGGCCTGTACCTCGACGGCATGGGACGCACAGCCAACGGCAGCGACCTCGGCCAGTACGCGAGCAGCAGCAGCGCGAACCAGCAGTGGCAGATTGCGGCGCCGTAATCGTATAAACATAGGCTGAATCATCCCGAACGATTCTGCCGCTCTACCGTCCGGTCCGCTTCGTCAGAGGCGGGCCGGACTTTGAATTCGCAGCGTTTTTCTAACCCCTGTGCAAATATGGCTAACTACCGATCATACCGCTTGTCGAAGAATGCGCTTACAATGACAGGGAGCGAATCTATGATATACTCAATAGCAACTACCATCCCAAGGTTGTGAAGCATGCTGCCCTACTTGAAGAGAACGCCCATTCGGACCCAATTATCGATGCTGCTGTTGTTCATTCTCGCCATCGTCGTCATCATTATTTTCACCAATTATTCCAAAGCAGCTAAGGTTGTCGAACAGAAGAACAGCGAATACTTCACCGAAACGATCCTGCAGATGAACCAGACGATTGCGTCCAATGCCGATGTCGTGAAGCGCTTGCTCCAGAACATCTCCTACAACACATCGATCGTGCAGAAGTATTTAAACGAGACAGATCCGGCAGCCAAGTTCTCGGCTTACACGCAACTGACGAGCTATATATCCGACATGATCGGGATGAAGGACGGCATCTTCGATATTGCCATATTGGGCAATGACGGCACCCCATTCAATACGAGCGGCGAGATCAACAATCTGCTTCCGTTCAAGGACGAGATTCCGGAGAAGCGGCTGTATTACTTCTTGGGACTGAAGACCATTCCGATAAACTTGAAGGATCGGAATTTTTTTGTCGCGGGAACGCGCATCTATTCAACAATCGACTTCAACAAGCAGGAAGAGATCGGGACGTTATTGATCGTACTGGACGCCGACGCGCTGCTGGGTTCTCCGGAACAAGCGGTGTACTCCAGCGGCAGCAAGGTATATCTGTTGGATCGCAAGGGCAATCTGTTCTATTCGAACGATCCGATGGCTGCATTGGGAAGCGCTTACGATGAGGGGGCTTCCGGAGGGGAAGAGAAGGATTACTTCGTCCAGAGAGGGGAGATTCCCGACATCGACGGGGAGATCATCGTGAAGCTTCCGCGAAGCGAGCTTCTTCGGGGCATCGAAGATATCCGCAAGCAAGCGTTCATGATTGTGCTGATCGCCTTGTTGCTTCTAGCCGTGCCGTATCTGCTCGTGGTCAACAACATTCTTCAGCCGTTGAAGAAGCTGATGCAGCTTATGAACGAGATCAAGCTGGGGAAGCTGGGGAATTTAAAAAAAAGGATTCAACTTCAGGGGTACGCCGAAATTATTGTCGTTGCCAATAACTTTAACCAAATGCTGGACGAAGTCGACGACTTGACCCATCGATTGATCGATAGTCGAACCAAGCTTTACGAGCTGGAGCTGGTGAAGAAGCAGTCTGAGCTGGCCTACTTGCAGAGTCAGGTCAACCCCCATTTCTTATACAACACGCTGGAATCCATCAAAGGCATGGCGGCAGAAGAAGGCGCGGACGATATTTTTAATATGACGAAGGCGTTGGCGCGCGTGTTCCGTTACAGCATAAAAGGCAAGGACAAGGTGCCGCTTGGCGAGGAGCTGCTCATTGTCCAAAGCTATATCGAGATTCAGAAGGTGCGCTTCCGCAGCCGCCTGGAAGTCGAGTATCGGTTCCCCGACGAATTGCTGCGGCTCAAAGTTCCGAAGATGATTCTGCAGCCGATTGTGGAGAACGCGATCTTCCATGGAATCGAGCCCAAGGTCGGAGTCGGATTGCTGCGGTTGGAAGCCGATCTTGCCGACAATCGGTTGTACCTGGCCATTAAGGATAACGGAGTTGGCATGGATAAACATACGCTAGAGGCATTAATGAATAACGACGCTCCCGGCACCGGGATCGGATTGGCCAACGTGAACAATCGAATCAAGTTGACCTATGGAGAAGATTACGGACTTAGGCTGAGAAGCTCGCCCGGAGAAGGGACTGAAGCCGTCGTTATCATGCCGGTTGGAGGTGAGATCGATGTATAAAGTGTTTCTGGTCGACGATGAAGAGCTTGTGATCAAGAGTTTGATCAAGAGCGTGAATTGGGGCCATTACGGGTTCGAAGTCGTCGGGTACGCATTAAGCGGCAACGATGCATTCGAGGCCATCGGGCACGTCAAGCCAAGCATCGTCTTTACCGATATCCGGATGCCCGGTATGAGCGGTCTGGAATTGATCAAGAATTTGAAGGACGCTGGGGACAGTGCGCTTCATATCGTCATCAGCGGATACGCCGAGTTCGCGTTCGCCCAGAAGGCGATGAATTACGGCGCGTTCGGATATTGCCTGAAGCCGTTCGACGAGGCGGAGATATCTGCGTTCCTGATCAAAGCGAAGGCGATTCTGGAGAAGCGCGAGCCGTCCGATCGGATCGAGCTGATCGACCTCCTAGAGGAAGACGATGAACGTTCCGGCCGCGCATTGGAGCAAGCGCTGCAATCGGCAGGAATCGATATAGGTTCGGAGCAAGGTCTCGGCATCGCCGTATCGATTGGCCCGAGCAAGCTGAGGCTGGACGACTGGAGAAGCTGCATTATCGTAAGAATGGGCTTCGCCAAGTATGCTTATTTGCTTCGGATGGGCGACCTTCGTCGGCTGCTGACCGGGCTGCAGGAGTCCGACCTGGAGGGAATCAAAGGGCTCGGATATGGGGAAGCGATTCATCGGGTCGATCGAATCAGGGACGCTGTCCATGTTGCCGAGATTCTGGCTTATCGTTACTTCACAACGGGAGACCGGGTGTCCGCCCAGACGGAAGAAGATCAGGAGAGAACCTATGCCATCAAGAAGCTGGAGGAAGCTCTTAATCGTGAAGACGGCGGTCTTATTCATAAATGGTTCGATGAGCTTGGGAGCTTGTTCGCGAGCGGGCAGTTAAACATTAAGCACGCTCTGATCGTCTATCATCTCGTGCATTCCTTCTGCTATCGGCACGAAGAGGAAGTGTACGAGGATTTCGTTTATTCCTTCGATCGGCTGGCGAGGTTGTACGGCACGGTCCGGGATATGATGCAGGAACTGAAGGGGATGCTGGAGGAGAAGCTCGCCGGAGCACAGGAGCGAGTGGTCTCCAAGGCGCAGAATCGAACGTTCAAACCGATTATCCACTATATCAATGAGCATTACCGGGAAGATATCTCGATCCCCGCTATGTCGAGGATGTTCAACATCAACGCCAACTATATGAGTCAGTTGTTCAAGAAGGAAGCGGGGATGACGTTTACGGAGTATGTAACGAGCCTGCGGCTCGAGCATGCATGCAAGCTGTTGACGGCGACGGACGATCCCATCAACGAGATTGCGGAGAGATCGGGGTACGACGATTACTTCTACTTCAGCAGAATCTTCAAGAAGATCAAAGGAATAACGCCTAGCGCTTATCGAACCGGGCGATGAAGGGAATCTCTGCCACTATGGGCAGAGATTTTTTCGTTGGTATGGAAGCTGATTAGGTACCATGGACAGAATTTAGACTTTTCTCGCAAGAAAGCGCATTCAACTCCTGCAATCCGTGCAAATTTGCCTAAGAATACAATATGTTTGCGCTTGCAGCAGTCGCGTAAAATACAGGATAGAAAGAGACAGAGGTGAGAAACATGAGCAATTCAGTCCAGACAGCCTTGCAACACAAACCGGATCCGAGACGATCGCGGAGCCCTCTAAGGAATGAAATCTCCAAGCATAAGTACCTGTACATCCTTGTCGCTCCGACCATCCTGTTTTACTTGTTGTTTACGTACGTCCCCATGTACGGTATTGTACTCGCTTTCAAAGAGTTCGATTATTCCAAGGGGATCTTCGGGAGTCCGTGGATCGGGTTCGGCAACTTCTCGAATGTGTTCGCCAACCCGGACTTCTTGAACGCTTTCCGGAACACGGTATTGATCAGCTTCGGTCGGTTGTTGATTGAATTTCCCGCCCCCATTCTGCTTGCGCTGCTGCTGAATGAGGTATCCAAGGGGAAGCTGACTCGCGTTATTCAGACGGTCTTTACCTTTCCCCATTTTATCAGTTGGGTTGTCATCAGCGGAATCCTTGTCGGGATATTCAGCAGCCAAGGCTTGTACAATCAGCTTTTATTCTTATTCGGTCTCGAGGGTCGCTCCGTGCTGACGGATGGCCCGAGCTTCACGGCCGTATTGTTCCTCTCTAACATATGGAAGGAAGCCGGATGGTCGGCCATCCTGTATCTGGCGGCCATAGCGGGGATCAACCCGGAGCTGTACGAAGCGGCAGCCGTTGACGGGGCGAATCGATTCCAGCAGATGAAAGCGATCACATGGCCGGTTGTCAAGTCTACGGCGGCAGTGCTTCTGATCCTGGCCGTCGGCAACATTATGAATGGCGGCTTCGATCAGATCTTTAATCTGTACAACCCTGCCGTATATAAATACTCGGATATTCTGGACACCTTAGTGTACAGAAGCGCATTCCAAGACGCGACAGGCTTCGGCTTCTCGACGACAGTCGGTTTCTTGAAGTCCGTGATCAATTGCGCCTTGCTGCTGGCTGCGAATTATTTCATCAAAACAGTTGCGAAGGAGGAGGGCTTGTAACATGAGAAGAGGACCCAATCTTGCCAACGTATTCATCACCATTCTTCTCGCCCTGCTGTCGCTCGTCGCCCTGTTTCCTTTCTATCAGACGCTGATGATGTCCTTCTCCACCCTTAACGATGTCGGTGCCAATCGAATTTTTCTTTATCCTGCGAACTTTGATCTGGCAGCCTACAAGTTTTTGTTTGCGGAAGGCAAAGTCACGAGGGGACTGCTCGTGTCCGGCATAGTGACCGTCGCCGGCACTGCCGTCAGTCTGATGGTCACCTCGGCAGGAGCGTACGCCTTATCGAAGAAGTCATTGCCCGGCAGAGGCCTTATGTTTGGCGGTATACTGTTTACGCTGTTCTTTAACGGAGGCTTGATTCCCTACTTTCTTACCTTGCAGAAGCTTCACTTGCAGAACAGCTTGCTTGTCATGAT
The DNA here is from genome assembly GCF_004801405.1 of Cohnella fermenti. Taxonomy (GTDB): domain Bacteria; phylum Bacillota; class Bacilli; order Paenibacillales; family Paenibacillaceae; genus Cohnella; species Cohnella fermenti. Next base: position 41,033 of record NZ_SSOB01000005.1, on the reverse strand, counting down.
TCTTCCGCTGGCCGTAAACACGTTCTATCTGATCCTGATGAAGAACTTCTTCCAGACGATATCGCCGGCGCTGGAAGAATCGGCCAAGATCGACGGCGCCAATGACATTACGATTCTGGCACGAATTGTCATTCCCGTGTCCATGCCCATTATGGCGACGATGTTCCTGTTTTACGCCGTGGACCGCTGGAACGAGTGGTGGTTGCCTACGATCTTCATTAACGATACGAAGCTGTATCCGCTTCAATTGGTTCTTCGAAACGCGCTGACGAATCTGAGCGCATCGGTTGGCAACGCCTCGGCCGAGGCGTTGGTCAGAGGGACGCAGAATGCTTATGAAGGCTCCGTGCGAGGAGCCCTCATCATGATCGCCGTGGCGCCGATTCTGGCGGTCTATCCCTTCGTTCAGAAGTACTTCGCCCAAGGAATTATGATCGGATCGATCAAGGGCTAATCCGGGTTCCGGGCAAGGGTTAATTGGAGTAAAGGGTCAGGTTAAGTGAGTTATGAGTGAGTTAATAGTAGCCTTAGCTATTATTATATAAGTTGCGCACATATAAGAGGGAGGATTATGCATGAGAAACAAGAAAAGATTCGTCACGGCGATCTCCTTGCTTGCATTCGCCACGGTGTTCGCCGGATGCAGCAGCAACAATGACTCCGATTCGTCCGCTTCTTCCAGCGGACAACCGGCGTCCGAGCAGACTGCGAGCCCATCGGCAAGCGAACCGGCCGCCAGCGCGGACCCGCTGGCCAAGCCTCAGGAGCTCAGCGTTGCCATCTGGGACATTCAAGACGGATTCGACAACCCGGAAGCCAAGAACGATACGATTTATAACGATCTGACGAAGAAGCTGAACATTACGGTGAAGCCTGTTCAGATTACCTGGAACGACTGGCAAGAGAAGGAGAAGGTGTGGGCTGCGTCCGCCCAATTGCCCGATATCTTCGCGAACGCGATTGCGACGGACAATCGTTCCTTGTACAGCACATGGGCGAAGCAAGGTGTCCTTAAGGCGTTGCCGGACGATCTGAGCGCTTATCCGAATATCGCCCAAGTCATGGAACTCCCTTCAGCGAAACCGCTTACAGTTGACGGCAAGTTCTATATGGTCCCGCGTGTCGGCTTCCTTGATGGGAGCAGCGCAGGAGTCATGGACCGTCCGATTCTATATCGCAAGGACTGGGCGGCGCAGGCCGGATACACCTCCGATCCGAACAGCTACGAGGAATTCGTCGCTATGGTCAAGGCGGTCATGGCACAGCATCCCGATGCGACCGGCATCGCGATCAACAACAAGGACTACCTGTTGACCCCAATGCTTGGCAGCTTCCCGGAATTGGCGAGTATGAAGGATGCTTGGGTGAACGAAGATGGCACGTGGATTCCCGCCTTCGCTTCTGCGAAGGCTCCGGATGCGGTCAAGCAGATCTGGGAGCTGTATCATAACGGTCTGCTGGACAAGGACTTCGCGATCCAGAAGGATGCGGACGGCTTCCGCAAGTTCCTGAACGGTCAAGCGTTTATCTCGCTTGGGGGGAATATTCGAGATCCGAACAATATCGAGGCGTTCGCGAAGGCGAATCCCGATGCGAAGGTGTCGGATATCGGCTATATGAGCATCTGGCCGACGGCGGACGGGAACCGCTATAACTTCGGGTTAACGCCTTACTGGTCCGAGACGTTCTTCAGCAACAAGCTGGACGACGAGAAGTTCGACAGAGCGCTCCGACTGGTGGACTACATGATGTCCGAAGAATATTCCGCGCTGATTAGCAACGGGATCGAAGGGGTGGACTACAAGCTCGAAGACGGGAAGGCGGTCTCCCTGCTCGGAACGGAGCAGACTCTCGTGCAGAAGTATCCGATTACGAGCAAATTCGGTTATTTGGCTTCGTGGCACAGTCAATTCGAAGCGGAAGGCAAGAAGGTCGTCAACGCCAATCCGAACGTGGCTGCCATCGACACCGCAGCCAGCGAAGCATTTAATCGCTTCAAGTCGGAGAACAAGGCGTCCCCGATCAACTTCGAGATTACGCTCATGTCCACTCCGGCCAAGGATAAGCTTGCCGGCGCTCTTACACCGAACAACGGGGGAATTGTAGACGAATTGTTCAACGTCGTTCTGAGCAAATCCGACCCGGTCGAGGCCTGGAAGAAGGTCGTTAAGTCCTACGACGCCAAAGGGCTGCAGGACGCCATTACGGAAGTGAATGCAGAAGCCAAAGAGATGGGCATTCAATAAGCAATCGGCAAGGGATGCGGCATTTTGAACATAAAATGTCTCATCCCTTTCCAATAAGCATTCAATTTATAAAGCAAGAGGAGCTGAGCCAGTGAGGAAGAGCTTGTTAATTCGCCGGCGCATTCGCAAGGGCAGCGGATCGAAATTCGGATTGCTATTTATGGTGTTGGCTATATTGGCTGCCTATGTGCCGATCTCATTGAGTTTGCCTGCCGATGCCCAAGCCGCCTCGCCGGATACCACACTAAAGGTGTACCCGGCGCCTTCGGGAGTGACGTTAAACTCGACCTACACGGTTAAGGTTCGAGTGCCCGGAGGGGAGTGGCAGGACCTGGATGAATACAACACGAGAGTAGGGAACGGAAGTACGGTTACCGCTGTTTCGTTTGTATCATTCGATATGGACGGGCCTGTTGAGCTGTTGGTAAAGGCCAACACCGAAACGATTGCGACGGCTGAGATTCGGCCTGCAAGCAACAATCTTATTCCTACTATTGATAGCGCTGCCAATACTATAGCCTTTACGATAACGGAGCCGACGAAGCTGTCGGTCGAGATTAACGGCAACGTTCAGAAGAACTTGCATGTGTTCGCCAATCCTCTGGAGGTTGATGCTCCGAATCCGGATGATGACAATGTTCTTGTCATCCGCCCCGGTGACGTCTATACGCCGAGTGACAACGATCCGGAAGTTATATATGTAGCTCCCGGTTATTACAAGCAGGACTTTACAGTCGGAAGCGGCCGAACTCTTTATATCGCAGGCGGAGCGGCGATTAACGGCGGGATTGTGCTGGATAACGCGACGAATGCCAAGGTGTTGGGCCGCGGTGTTCTTGATCTCCCTTCGGGCAAAGCGATATCGGCAGATTATACCAATCAAATCGTAATAGACGGGATTATCGTTAACGATTACGGATACGCAGATGCAGGCGGCTGCGCGATTGCTCTTGGCAACGCTACCAATGTATACGTAAATAATTTTAAAGCGTTCAGCTTCAATAAATGGGGGGACGGCATTGATACATTCGCCGCAACCAACATCACCATTAACGACATATTTATGCGCACCAGCGATGATGCGATTGCTTTGTATAACTCTCGTCATAACAGCGGGAGAATCTGGTCCGGCAACTCCGCCAACATTAGCGTAACGAATTCCGTTCTCATGCCGGGATTGGCTCATCCGCTCAATATTGCGACACATGGAGATCCATCGAAGCCTGGAGGGGGAGAGTCGTTTAGCGATCTCAACTTCTCCAATCTGGATATTCTGCTTGACAAGCCGTACTCGGTTGGTCCTATTCGGTTGGATGCAAGCGACGGCAATCTGATCATTAACGCCAATTTCTCCGATATTCGAATCGATGATCGCAGTGAATCGGTCGGGAAGGTCGTAGAGATTCGTACCGTTAACAATGCCGCTTACGGCCTTGGAGCGGGACGCGGCATCAACAACATTCGCTTCAAGAATATTACTTACAATGGAAGCAATAGCAACGGATCTGCAATTTATGGTTATGATGCGACGCGGCTTACCCAGAATATTACCTTTGAGAATCTGGTGATCAATGGGAATTCGATTCTGAATGCCGCAGCGGGAAATTTCACGGTCGGCAATTATACTCGGAACATTAATTTTATCGCAACCGGAGGAACGGTGCCTGAGGCTGCGGAGATTGCGGCTCCTGTGCCGGTGAATATCGCCTATGGCAAATCGGTGGCTGCGGACGATTACGGAAGTTCCTGGACGGCGGACTTGGGGCAGCACATGAATATTACCGGCGGCACTCAAATTACTTGGGGCAGCAGCGGACCTTATCCGTATCGAATCGAGACATCGAACGATAATGTCAACTGGACCTTGAAGGACGACCAAACGCTCAATATGAGTGCGGAGCCAATACAATCGGACTTCTTCCTGGATACGGCTCGATACGTTAAATTGACGTTGACGAATCCGGCGGACTTCGGTTCGGCCAACCTGGTTGACTTCAAGGTGTTCGGAGAACCGACCAACCTGGCTCTGGGCAAGACGGCAACGGCAAGCAGCTCGGAGACGGGCGCCCCGGCCTCCAATGGCAGCGACGGCAATCCGACAAGTCTCTGGCAAGCAGCCGAGGAAGGCGCCGGCCCAACCTATACGGTCGATCTGGGCGCTGTCAGACGAATCTCCTATGGTACACAGGTTACATGGACAAACAGCGGGATCGCCCACCAATACAAAATTGAGACTTCCATGGATAACATCCAATGGAATCTGGCGGCGGACAAGACGGGAAGCACGAGCACGGAACAGGTCCGATCCGATTATTTTGCAGCGACGGCCCGTTATGTCAGATTGACCGTGACGGGATTGCCGACCGGCGTCAAGGCCGGCATCTACGACTTCAAGGTATGGGGCAATCCGATCAATCTGGCCCAGAACAAGCCTTCAACAGCAAGCAGCTCCGCGGAAGGCTATCCGGCCTCCAATGGAACGGATGCCAACTCGGCAACCCGTTGGAGCGCTGCCGATCGCAAAACCGATAATTGGTTTATGGTGGATCTGGGCGAGCAGGTAAACATCACCGAAGGTACCCAATTGATGTGGGAGAAGATTGGTCAGCTATATAAGTACAGAATCGAAACTTCTGCAGACGGCTTGAGCTGGATCACGAGGATTGACAAAGTTACGACAACGGACAATCAGGGGAATACGAAGAGCTCCCAGGTCCAATCCGATTATTTTGTCGCATCCTCCGTTCGGTATGTCAAAGTGACTGTTACAGGGCTTCCCGAGGATGCCGCAGCCAGCTTCTACGAATTCAAGGTGTTCGGGGAGTCCGGACAAGCAAGTCATCAGGTAGGCTTCAATTCGGATGGAGGCTCTCCCGAGTTCGACCCCTTGATTGTGCCGGATGGGGGCACCATCGAAGAGCCGGAGGCGCAGGTTGTCAAAGACCGCTATTCGTTCGAAGGATGGTACAGCGGGGATCAGAAGTGGAACTTCGCGGATGACATTGTGACAAGCGATGTTGTTCTTCGAGCCCATTGGGCGCTGGTGTCCCCAGAGACGATTGAGGCAGTAGAGATTCTGGAGGACGCGACGGTCAAGAAGAATTATGGAGTAAATGACCTGCTTAGCGTGAAGGGATTAAACTTGAAAGTGATCTGGGAGGACGGCGGCTCTATCATCATTCCTGTAACGGAAGAGATGGTCAGCGGCTTCAACAGCAATTCCGCCGCCCAAAGCGCTCAGACGCTGACTGTTGCGTTCGAGGGCCACTCGGACACCTATGAGATTACGGTGCCGGCCAAGCTGGATGTAGCCAATGAAGCGACCGTTGTCGCGTCCCATGACGAGTGGGTTGCTTCTGGTACGCCGACACCGAAGGAAGTCGTAGGCTACCGATTGTTCGACGGCAATATCAACACCTTCGGCGATCTGAACGCAGCCAAGTCTTATTACGATATCGACTTCGGCGAACGGGCAGTCAAGTTGACCGATGTGCTGATCTTGCCCCGATTCAGCTCGGCCAACAACGTATCCCGACTGAACGGAGCTTATCTTGCTGGCTCCAACGACAAGCTGACATGGACTAAGCTTACAACGAATATTAGCAACGCTCAGTTGGGAATTTGGCACCAATATGGTCCGGAGGACTTGCTGGCGGACGGCTATTATCGTTACTTCAGATTGACCAACGATAGCAATTGGTACGGCAACGTCGCCGAGGTTGTCTTCTACGGTGCAATCTTCGAGCCTCAATCCGTTGAAGTCAGCCCGACTTCAACTTATAAGAAGAGATATCGGATTGGCGACTCGTTGAATGTGGAAGGACTCCGGCTGGATGTCGGCTGGGGCGATGGCGTAACGACCCAGGTGTCCGTAACGGCGGATGAAGTGAGCGGATTCGACAGCAGCGAGCTGGGAGATAAGACCTTGACGGTGACATATGGCGGCTTTACCGCATCGTTCACGGTATCTATTGTCGAACTTGTTCAAATAAACGTATTGGAAGAAGCGCTTGTTGCGGCATCCTCCAAGGAGTGGGGAACCAACGCCGAGCCCGATGTGGCGGCCACCCGCATATTTGACGGGAGTACGGAGACTTACGGGGATTTGATAACAGGTCGTTCTTACTACGATATTGACTTCGGGGACAATCGCGCGGCCCGATTGACGGACGTTCGATTGCTGCCTCGGAACAACTCGGGCACCGTGGCGAGGATGAATGGAGCTTATCTGTTGGGCTCCAACGACAAGCAGACGTGGACGCAGTTAATCGGGAACGTAAGCAATGCGGTGCTTGGCGTATGGACCGAGTACGATCTGGACCAATTGCTGGACCAAGGAGCCTATCGTTACTTCCGGTTGACCAACGATAAGGATTGGAACGGCAATCTGGCGGAGCTGGAGCTGTACGGTGCCGTTCTTGAATATCAGACTGCAGTTATCAATGAGGACTCGGCGCACCAAACCGAGTATGCGGTTGGAGAATCGCTGAATGTGGAAGGACTTAAGCTTGACATTGTCTGGAACGACGGTAGCAGAACGAGTGTGCCGGTGACGGAGAGCATGACAAGCGGGTTCGACAGCAGTGAACCGGCGGAGAGTCAACTTCTGACGGTGACGTATGGGGACTACACTGCAAGCTATACGGTGTCCATCGTCGAGCCTGTACTGACAATCACGGGCATCGCGATCAGCGACCAGTCGACGCACAAGACGCAATACCTGACAGGGGATGCGCTGAGCGTGGACGGCCTGAAGCTGGCGGTAAGCTGGAGCGACGACAGCGTCACTATTGTTGACGCAACGGCGGACATGGTCAGCGGGTTCGACAGCAGCGCGGCGGCGGCAAGCCAAACCTTGACGGCAGCGTATGGCGGTTACAGCGCGACCTATACCGTCTCGGTAGCCGCACCGGAGCAGCCGACGATCACGGGCATCGCGATCAGCGACCAGTCGACGCACAAGACGCAATACCTGACAGGGGATGCGCTGAGCGTGGACGGCCTGAAGCTGGCGGTAAGCTGGAGCGACGACAGCGTCACTATTGTTGACGCAACGGCGGACATGGTCAGCGGGTTCGACAGCAGCGCGGCGGCGGCAAGCCAAACCTTGACGGCAGCGTATGGCGGTTACAGCGCGACCTATACCGTCTCGGTAGCCGCACCGGAGCAGCCGACGATCACGGGCATCGCGATCAGCGACCAGTCGACGCACAAGACGCAATACCTGGCAGGGGATGCGCTGAGTGTGGACGGCTTGAAGCTGGCGGTGAGATGGAGTGACGACAGCGTCACTATTGTTGACGCAACGGCGGACATGGTCAGTGGATTCAATAGCGCTGCGGCGGCATCGAGTCAGGCGGTGACCGTTGCATACGAAGGATTTATCGCAAGCTACATCGTGACAATTGCCGCTATTCCGGTTACACCGGTGACGCCGGTTCAATATGCAGTCAGCTTTGACGCCAACGGCGGCACGGCTTCGAGCGGGATGTTGGTTGTCATCGGCTCTGCGGTTGGCTCGCTGCCGATGCCAACGCGCGAAGGCTACGTCTTCGAAGGTTGGTTCACAAGCGGCGGAGAACCTGTGAGTGCATCTACGATTATCACCTCCAATATGACGCTTGTTGCCCATTGGTCCCTTATCGAGGAAGAGAACGAGGAGACTCCCGTTACTCCCGAGAAACTGGACAACTCAACGACTCCTGTTGTTCCATTCAAGGATGTGACGGAATCCAACTGGGCCAAGAAAGATATTGACCGCTTAGTGAAGCTTGGTGCCATTTCCGGCTATGCGGATGGGTCATTCAAGCCGGAAGCTCAAATTACGAGGGCGGAATTCCTTAAGATTCTTGTTCTCGCAATGGGGTTGAAGTCGCAGGAGACGAAGGTGTTTACGGATACGAAGCAGCACTGGGCGAAGGACTACATCTCCATTGCCGGCTCGTTAGGCATTGTATTCGGTCGAGCGGGGGATATGTTCGCTCCTGACGAGGTCATCACCAGACAGGAGATGGCGATCATGCTGGCTCGTTCCGGCAAGCTGTCGGAGAATGCGACCGGCACCTCGGGCGGCTTCATCGACCAGGAACAAATTCCGGTATGGGCAGACGAAGCGATTGGGGCGATTATATCTGCGAATATTATGAACGGATATCCCGACGGAAGCTTCAAGCCAGCCCGCAATGCTACGAGAGCGGAGGCTGCGGCCGTCATCGTCCGCCTGCTTGATTATGTCGATGCGGCACATCTGTAACGGGTTATAGAAGCGGAAGAGGGACTCACAGTATCTGTGAAGTCCCTCTTTGTGCGCCTAATGCTGCTCCGGTTGAGCCGTGGTTGCTCATCTCGTCGTTTAGCGGGAAGAGAATCGGCCAAACGGATTGTTTGACAGCCAATCTGGCTGCAAAACGCAATCGGTTCAGTACCGGAACTTCCGGATCAAGGAGCGAAGCTCCTCCGACATCCGGGACAGCGCTTCGGCCGAGGAAGAGATCTCCTCCATCGCCGCGAGCTGCTCTTCCGCGGAGGCGGCGACCTGTTCGGAAGTGGCCGCGTTGCCTGTGGCGATAATGGCCAATTCCTTGGCGCCGGAGGATACCTCTTGAATGCCGGCGGCGATCTGCTCGGCGGTTGCGGAGATGTCCTCGATCTGCGGCGTTGTCTCCTTCATGTCGGAGATGATCCGATCGAACTTGCGGATCGTCTCCTCCGAGTCGCGAAGCCCGCTGTCCACTTCGCGGGACACCTTGTCCATCGTGGCGACGGAGCGGTCGGTGCCTTGGCGGATCTCCGTGATCAGGTCGAAGATCCGCTCCGCAGAGGCGGCGGATTGCTCTGCGAGCTTGCGCACGGCACCGGCGACGACGGCGAAGCCCTTGCCTTGCTCGCCCGCCCGGGCGGCTTCGATGGCTGCGTTCAGCGAGAGCAGATTCGTCTGGCTGGCGATGTCGCGGATCGCTTCGGAGATCTCCTCGATGGCTTGCGTGCGCTCATGCAACTCCCGAACGATCCGGTTGGAGGCGGCGACCGACTCGGAGATCGCATGCATCTGGGAGACGGTCTGCCGGACCGCTTCCCCGCCTTCATCCGCCTGGGCGGACGACTGCGCGGCGAGCTCGGCGACGGCGGCGGACTTCTCGGCGATCCGGCCGACGCCGAGCGCGATCTCCTCCAGGGAGCCGACGTTCGCGTCGATGGCGATGTTCTGCCTCTCGGCGCCGCTTGCAATCTCCTGGACGGCGCTCGACACCTGTTCCCCGGCTTCGCTCGTCTGCTTGGCGCTGGCCGTCAGTTCCTCGGAGGAGGAGCTGACTTGCTCGGCGCTCGCTCCGACGCTCTTGATCAGCTCGCGAAGGCTGGTCTGCATGCCGTCGAACGCCTGGCCGAGAGCGCCGATCTCGTCATGGGAATCGATGCGGATGCTTGTCGTCAAGTCGCCCTGGCTGACGCGTTCCGCACTGATCTTCAGGCGGCGAATCGGACCGATGATCGAGCGCATCGCCGCCCAGATCAGGACTGCCCCCACAACGACGCAACCCAGAATCGTCCACAACGTATTGTAGAAAATCGGTCGAAGAGAGTCGTTGACCTCCGAGCTGAACATCGTGCCGGCGATCTTCCAGCCGGTCCGTTCGTTCGTCGTGTAGGTCATATGCTTGTCGCGGCCATTGAGCCGATAGTCGAAGCTGTCGGAATTCCGTTCATAGATGCGTCCCCAGAATTCCTCGACCGCCTCGTCTCCCGCAGCTTCGTTCGGATGGGAGATATACTTGCGCGAGCTGTCCAGCAGCACGGCATAGCCTTCCGTACCGACACGGACCTTTTCCGCTTGCTGCTTCAGTTCGTCCAGGTTCAATCCCACGCCAACGACTCCCGAACGGTCGGAGGTCGCCTTCGTGACCGTGATGGTCACCACGCCCGAAGCGGCCGAAGTGAACGGGGGGGAGATATAAGGAACATCGGGATTCGCCATCGCTTCCGTATACCAGTCGCGGGTGCGCGGATCGTAATCGGCGGCCATCTCCTGGGCGGGTTCGCGAATGAACAGGCCGCTCTCGGTGCCGACGAGCATGCTGCTTGCCTCCGGATGAAGATGCATGTATTCCTTAAGAATGGCGTTCAGCTCGGGAGTCGCCCCGTTCGTGTAGAGCGAGGAGTGCAGGGCGGAGGAGTAGTATTCAACGTCGTTCAGCTTCGGTTCGATGAATTGATCGATAATGGAGTCGAGCAGCTCGACGCTGGAAGAGGCCCCGATCATCATCTGATCCCGCAGCTCGGACTTCGAGCTTTCTATCGCGAGAATGCCAACCGCAGCGGCTGGGACGACGAGGATGGCGACGAAGGCGACGGTTAACTTGACTTTGAAGTTGCTGAAGACCTTCTGCAGATTGGACAACGGTTCTCACTCCACTTTTTCTTTGTAGGCATTGCAGGAAAACTTCCCCATTTATTATAGACGGGAAACAGAGCGGGGCCATAGTCTTAAAGGGCAATTAATTCCCGGGGGTACTACGTATCAACGAAGGAACTTCGCGTCTGTATGAAGCCTGGAGGGGCGCCCGCGAGCGCCCCTCTTGGCGTCCGGTCAGCGCTCCAGGCGGCTGCGGTGCTGCCCCGGCGTGATTCCGGCGTGCTTCTTGAAGGCTTTGACGAAGTGCGCCTGATCGTAGAAGCCGAGGCGATGGCCGATCGCCGAGATGGAGTCGCGCGTGTGCTCAAGCAGCTTCTTCGCTTCTTCGATCTTCTCCTTCTGAATATAATTCATCAGCGTCCGCCCGGTTTCTTGCTTAAACAAGCTCGACAAGTAGTTGGGGGTGAGGCCCGCCGCCTCCGCGACCCGCTGCGCGGTCAGGTCCTCGTACAGATGGTTGTAGATGTACTCCTGGCACGCGTGCACCGGCCTCGAGACGGCATCGCGGCGGGTCTGTGCCACGCGGTCGGCGAAGACCAGCATCGCCTGCAGAAGCGCGGCTTCGACCGCAAGCGCATCGCCGAGCTCTTCGATGTGTTGGATATGCAGGTCGCTGAGCGTGTAGGCTTGCTCCGCATACAGCCCGCCTTCGATGGCCGCGCGCATGGCGAGCGCGATGCCGCAGATGGCCAGGTTCTTGATGTTCCGCAGTTGGCTGCGCTTGGAGAGCACTCCGGCGTTCAAGTAGGACAGGTCGGCCAGCAGCTTCATCAGCGCCGCCGTGTCCCCGGAGCGGATAAGGCCGAGCATGCGGCGTTCGAACTCGTACCCCGAATGAAGGCGGGAAGCTTCCCGCTCATCCGATAACGTCCGTTCGGCCGCTTCGCGGACAGCCGGCGGGATCGCATAGGGGAAGCTGGAGCGGAGCACGTCCGATACGTCGACCTTCGTCCGGTTGACGGACCAATGGGCGAGCACGGCGATCTGCATAAGCTGCATGCGGCTTGCGACCGGCAGGCGGTTCCAATATTCGGACCACTTCGGGCGGTCGCGCCGGGGGACGGCCTGATCGTTAAGCAGGTTCTCCGCGATGTTGGCGGAAGGGCGCGCAACGATCGCCGGGCCGATAACGACAACGGCTTGGCGGACGCCGCCTCGTTGCACCGGGAGCACGACGTAATGCTCAAGGAAGCCGACGGCGCGAAGAACCGGAACGTCCGCAGGCTCGTCCGCTCCGATAACGGCCCGCATCTGCTCGGCCGGATCGGCATAAGCGGGGCTCCACGGCGAATCGGCCTGCCAGAGCAGCTCCGCGGTTCCAGTTCCGATTCCGGCTCCGTCCAGCCTTGCGTATACCGGAAGCCGCAGCGACTCCTGAAGCAGTCTGCCCAGCCACCGAAGCTCCGTCTCGAGAGGGTCGTGTGCCGCGTTTGCGCTCATTGGAGATCATCCTTTTTTCATACAATTTATAGTTGAATTATACCATAGCAGGCGCCAAGGTCATGCCATAATGAATGGGAGAAGAAAACGATTACAACCAAGGGGAGGCTCCCGATATGAGCAGAGACATTCAAGCTCTCATCTCTCAGATGACATTGGAAGAGAAGGCAGGCATGTGTTCGGGATTGGACTTCTGGCGGTTAAAGGGCGTCGAGCGGCTCGGCATCCCGTCCATTATGGTCACCGACGGTCCGCACGGGCTTCGCAAGCAACAGGGCAGCAGCGACCACCTGGGGCTGTTCGATAGCGTTCCGGCGACCTGCTTCCCTTCGGCGGCCGGCATGGCGAGCTCCTGGGACCGCGATCTGATCGGACGCGTGGGCGTTGCGCTCGGCGAAGAGTGCCAAGCGGAAGATGTGGCCGTCCTGCTCGGACCCGGCGCGAACATCAAGCGCTCCCCGCTCTGCGGCCGGAACTTCGAGTACTTCTCGGAGGACCCGTATCTGTCGTCCGAGATGGCGGCGAGCCACATCGGCGGCGTTCAGAGCCAAGGCGTCGGCACGTCGCTGAAGCACTTCGCGGTGAACAACCAGGAGCATCGCCGGATGTCGGTCGACGCCGTCGTGGACGAGCGGACGCTGCGCGAGATTTACCTGGCGAGCTTCGAGGGCGCGGTCCGGAAGGGGCAGCCTTGGACGGTGATGAGCTCCTACAACAAGGTGAACGGCACGTACGCCTCCGAGAACGAGTTCCTGCTGACGCGCGTTCTTAAGGAGGAGTGGGGACATGAGGGCATCGTCGTCACCGACTGGGGCGCGAACAACGAGCGGGTCGACGGCCTTGCCGCCGGGAACGAGCTGGAGATGCCGGGCAACGGCGGCTTCGGGGACCGCAAGATCGTCGAAGCGGTGCGGAGCGGCCGCTTGGCCGAGGAGACGCTCGACCGGGCAGTTGCCCGCTTGCTCGAGCTGATCTTCAAGAGCGTGGACGGCAGGCGTGCGGATGCCGCGTACGATCAGGATGCGCATCATGCGCTTGCCCGCAAGGTCGCCGGCGAATCGATGGTGCTGCTGAAGAATGACGGGGCGCTGCTTCCGCTCGCGCCGGGTGGCAAGCTCGCGGTAATCGGAGCGTTCGCGGCGAAGCCGAGGTTCCAGGGCGGCGGCAGCTCGCACATCAAGCCGACGAAGCTGGATGAGCCGCTTGCGGAGATTCGCAAGCTGGCGGGCGAGGGAGCTTCGGTTGCGTATGCGCAAGGCTACACGCTGGACAGCGACGCCTCCGATGCGGCGCTGGTCGAGGAAGCGAAGGCAGCCGCCGCGTCGGCGGACGTCGCGATCGTCTTCGCCGGGTTGCCGGACCGGTACGAGTCCGAGGGCTACGACCGGACGCACCTGCGGATGCCGGCCAACCAGGAGGCTTTGATCGAAGCCGTCGCCGGCGTGCAGGGGAAGACGGTCGTCGTGCTGATGAACGGCTCTCCGATCGAGATGCCGTGGCTCGGCCGCGTCAAGGCGGTGCTCGAGGCTTACCTCGGCGGGCAAGCGGTCGGCGGCGCCGTGGCAGACCTGCTGTTCGGAGCGGCGAACCCGAGCGGCAAGCTGGCCGAGACGTTCCCGGCGAAGCTGAGCGACAACCCTTCGTATTTGTTTTTCCCGGGGGAAGAGGATCGGGTGGAATACCGCGAAGGCGTGTTCGTCGGCTATCGCTATTACGATTCGAAGGACGTGAACCCGCTGTTCCCGTTCGGGCACGGCCTCAGCTACACGACGTTCGAGTATTCGGACTTGAAGGCGGGGACGGATCGCCTGAAGGATACGGATACGCTGGACGTGTCGGTAACCGTCCGCAATACCGGCGTCCGCGCGGGCAAGGAGATCGTTCAACTGTACGTGAGAGACGTTCGAAGCACGGTCGTTCGGCCGAGCAAGGAGCTTAAGGGCTTCGCCAAGGTCGAGCTGCAGCCGGGGGAAGCGAAGACGGTGACGTTTACGCTCGACAAGCGTTCCTTCGCCTACTACAATGTCAAGCTCGGCGATTGGCATGTCGAGTCCGGGGACTTCGACATTCTGATCGGCCGCTCGTCGGCGGAGATCGAGCTGTCGGCGACGGTGGCGGTCGAATCGACGGTCGCCCTCCCGCTCGAGGTGCATCGCAACTCGCTGCTCGGCGACCTGCTGAACGATCCGCGCACGGCGGCATTCGCCCAAGGCTTCCTGCAGCAGATGCAGCAGGGCATGGGCCTCTCGGGCGGCGCCGGAGCGGAGACGGAGGCGAGCGAAGCGGCTGACGCGGGCAAGGAGTCGGCGGGCGAGGGCATCGGCGAAGCGGCCAGTGAGGGCATGGGCGAGGGCATGGCCGATATGATGGAGGCCATGATGAAGTACATGCCGCTGCGCAACCTGGTCGCCTTCAGCCGCGGCGGGTTCACCGACGAGATGCTGGACGGCCTGATCGCGCAGATGAACTCGTTGCGATAGAGCTCGCTAGGCGAGAGCGGGAGTAGGGGCGGGAATAAGGGCAGGAGCAAAGGCAAAGGCAACGGAAAGAGCAAGGGCAAGAGCAAGAGCGGCGTGCGTAACCTCGGCCGTGTTCTGCCATGCAAGGGGCTGTCTCTCAGGTCTTGTTATGACCCTCTTGAGACAGCCTCTTTGCCTCTTCTTCCCGACACCCCGCCGATGTATGGTATCCCGCGTCACACATTTGCTCGCTGTCGCGCCAACCCGTCGATGTACGGTACCCCGTACCGCACATTCGCCCGTTGTCCTGCTATTGCACCGATGTATGGTACTCCATACCATACATTCGCTTGTTGTCCTGCTATTGCATCGATGTACGGTACCCTATACCACACATTTGCTCGTTGCCGTGCTATTCCGCCGATGTACGGTACCCTATACCACACATTCGCTTGTTGCCGTGCTATTCCGCCGATGTATGGTACTCCATACCACACATTCGCTTGTTGCCGTGCTATTCCGCCGATGTATGGTACCCCGTACCACACATTCGCTTGTTGCCGTGCTATTCCGCCGATGTATGGTACCTCATACCACACATTCGCTTGTTGCCGTGCTATTCCGCCGATGTATGGTACCTCATACCACACATTCGCCCGTTGCCTCGCCATGCCGCCGATGTATGGTACCCCATACCACACATTCGCCCGTTGTCCCGCTATTGCGTCGATGTATGGTACCTCATACCACACATTCGCTTGTTGCCGTGCTATTCCGCCGATGTACGGTACCCTATACCACACATTCGCTTGTTGCCGTGCTATTCCGCCGATGTATGGTACCTCACATACCACACATTCGCTTGTTGCCGTGCTATTCCGCCGATGTACGGTACCCTATACCACACATTTGCTCGTTATCCTGCTATTGCGCCGATGTATGGTAGTCCATACCACACATTTGTGAAGAGGCTGATTGGGCGGAGTTAGTGAAGGAATCCGCTCAACGACGCTCTGCTTGCCATCCAGTACGGCTATCCTCCGCGCCTTATACCCTCTGGCGGCATTAGGTCTCCTTTCCCTTTCGTTCAGGAAGGGAGTCGCGGGGAACATCCGGCTGCGGGCAGAGAGCGGCGATGGTCAAAGGTCGGAGATGGTCGGGACGATTCTGCGCCTCGTGCTGCGTGCAGGGTGGACAAGCCAACCTGAGACCGAAGGCCATGGTCGGTAAAGGGAGGTTCCTGAGTGTCGGGGAGAAGAAGCATAAGCGTTCAAAAGGGGGATAGCACCTCTATAATAACCATAATATGGAAAATACCTCCGTGGCCGAGATCCCTAACACCCCTCCGTCACGCCTCTCATCGGCATGCCGACCGCGGCGGAACAGGGGGCGAATAGCATGGCGTAGGGACATTGCGGGAGAAGTAGTTGTCGAGAGAGTAGCGAGATAGTCACCAGGAGATAGTTGCCAGGAGATAGTTGCCAAGGGAGAATTAGAGAAATAGTTGTCGAGAGAGTTGCCGAGAAATAGATGGTTCTGCTTGGATGGATCTGCTCGGATGATGCCGCTTGGATCGGTTATTTCGGCTCGGCGAGACGACTGCAATCAAACACAAGCCGCAGGTCAACTCGCTTGGGAGAGACCAGCGGCTGCGAGCCGGATCAGGACTTGCCTGCCGGCTTGTACTTCGTTGACAACAGGCTTGCCCGCATCACCAGCTCCCGGAAAGTCAACGCATCTCTATCCGCGATTCGGCTCATGTCCATCCATCCGACGGATGCGGTCAGCTTGGCCGGGCCGACGGACAAGCCGCTTGAGAGAGTATCGATGGCGCTCCGGACGAAGGAAGCGGAATTCCGGGTCAGGACGGCAAACTCGTCTCCCGCATAACGGCACAGCGAAGCCTCCTGACCGAATACGGATACGAGCTTCTCCGCGAAGCCTCGGATAAGATCGTCTCCGACAGGGTGGCCGTACTTCTTGTTGATGCTGCCGAAGTCGTTAAGATCGACGAAGAGGAAGTGGAACGTCTCCCCGCTGCTGAGCCAGGCGTTCGCAATCGCTTCAATATAAGGAGCCTTGAACAAGCCTGTCATCGAATCGGTCCATTCGGCCAACCGGGAAGCGAGCTTCTCCCGGGTGACGATGCCGGCAGGGGAGCCCTCGTCCGAATATACGACAAGGCGCTCGATGCCGTGCTGCTTCATCACGTTCAGGGCGTCCCAGACGAAGGTGTCCTCGGGCACTTGGATCGGATTCGGGGTCATCGCATCGGCGACAATCCGGTTCGGATGGGTGGAACGGACATCGCGCGAGGTGATGATGCCAACGACAGCTCCCGAGTCGACGACAAGCAGCGAGCCGATGAGATGCATCCCCATCAGATCGGATGCGTGAAGCACGCTTCGGTCGGACGTTACGCTATACACGGTGCGGGTCATTTCCTCCCCAACCTTCATGACATGTCCACCTCGCGTTGAACGGATACGGCTACCTTCAGCTCCGAACGAAGAACCATCGTATCGCTGATCATAGCTTCCGCTTCTTCAATGATAATGTTGATCAGCACTCGTTCCTCGAGCATCTGAAGCAAGGACGAACGGACAAGCACGGCTTCGATCTTCGGGTGCTCGACGCGAACGATGGAGAACTGCTCGGGGCTCAAGGCTTCGGCCATCCTTCGAACGGCTTCCGGCCCGATCGGAGCACGCCTCCCGATGATGAGCAAATCTTGCATGGGAGGCATCTCGAATTCGGAGATTTTAAGCGACAGGGTTGCTTTTCTAGAATAATTTTTTCTATCTTCCACAATTTCTTACTCCCTTGCCGTAATGATAAGGAACGTCTTCCTGGGGGATCAGGTCCGACAATCGCCGGGGCTCGGACAACAGGAACCCTTGCCCCAACCGAACGCCCAGGTGCCGGGCCTGCGCCAAGTCCTCCGCTTCCTCGATTCCTTCCAGGATCAGCCCAGTCTCGTTGTTGCAGTACTCCGCAAACAGCCTCAGAACCTTCTGTTTCTGCTCGGAGGATGATAGTTTCTGGCCAAAATATCGGTCAAGCTTAATAAAATCCGGAGCAATCTCGATAATGTTGCGGAACGTCGTCGCTCCGTCTCCCACATCGTCGAACGCTACGCGGAATCCGATGCGGCGAAGGAACCGGATGTTCCCGATAAACCGCTCGTCGTTCCAGGCGTCCGCCTGGGACATCTCTTCATTAATCTCAAATATGATTCGGTGCGCCATCTGTCGATAGTCGCGAAGCTCCTCTTCCACAGTCTGCCGGAAGGACTCGTCGGCAAGCGAAGAGGGGAACACATTCAGGAATAGAACCTCGCTCGAATCCCTTATTCTTCTATTCGTAAAAAAAACGGCCATGGCGCGGGAAATGGACAATAGGTCGAGCTCGAACAGCTTGTTCTGTTCCTTCGCCATCTTGAACAGCAAATCGGGGGAAGCGACGGTTTCGCTTCGAATCAAGGCTTCATAACCGAATACGGCTTGATTGTCAAGATGCATGACCGGCTGGAAGGCGTGATAAAAATTCCGCTGAGCAATCATTCTATCCATCGTCTTAAGAATTCCTTTCTATGAACGACAATTTCGGTATCCCGGCTGCCATAGAACGAATTCCTTAGGCCCATAGGTTTTGCGTCCCTGCCTTTCGGAAGGTTTGCGATTATCGGTTTGAGCGAACAAGTCGAAAGGACTACGCCTTGATTCTCTATACCTATCGATTGTTAGAATTCGGCAAGATACGACTGATTCCTACAGAACATGCGTTCTAAATTATGAATTCGTAAAGAAAAATATTCCCGAAGCGATCATTCGGGAGAACGGGAGGCGTCGGGGGGCGATTGCCGGCGTACGAGCGTAACCGCAGCGACCGCGAGCATCGGCAGAACGTAGCAGAGGTTGTTGAGCAGCGGCCAGACGACGTTCACCATCTCGTCAAGCGACGCTTCCTGCGTGTAGGTCGTGACGGACAACAGCAGGCACACGAAGGCGATCGGCAGCGTGAACAGCTTCTCGTCGCGCAGGTTCAGCCATTCGGCGACGGTGCGAACAAGAATGAACAGGAGAATCGACGCCTTGAAGTAGAAGCCGACAATAAGCGAGAAGCCGATAATCGATTCGATCCGTTCGATGATCTCCCGCACGAAGATGAGCCGGGCAAGCTGGAACAGCGAATACTTAAGATCGCCGGTAAGCGGTCCGAGCACCATAAGGCTGCCGATCACCGAGAGCATGAGCAGCAGCCCATTGATCGACAAGGCGATGTAGAGGTGCTTGCGGACCTTGTGCGATTCCTCCCGCCGGACAAGCGGCAGGATAAAGGCGAAGACGATCAGCTCCGAATAGGGGAACCCGTAAACGATGTAGGCGGCATGAAGCACGGGACCCATTCCGTTAGGCAGGATCGGCAGCAGAAAATCAGGCTCGTACAGGTTCCACACCAGCAGCAGAACGACGACAATGAAGGCGACCATCATCGCAAGCAGCAGCGCCGACATCCGGGCGATGACGACGATGCCGGCTCTTGCGGTGAGCGAGATCATGACGAACATCAAGGAGTTCACGACATAGGTGGGCGTCTCCTTCAGCATGGTGCTCCTGAAGAACAGCCCGATCTCGCTGACGATGCCGGCTACGTTCCAGAACATCAGAACGACGACGGGAATCATCAGCAGATTGGCGGGAAGCTTGCCCAGCGCGAGGCGGCTGCTGCCGACCAGCGACAGGTCCGGGTGCTTGCGGTAGAGATACAGGATGCACGCCAGATAAACCGCGCCCATGCACCAGGCGAGAAGCAGGGAGATCCAAGCGCCGGCGCCTGCCTCGTGGGTGAGCGGAGACGGTACGAGCACGATGGAGGAGCCCGTCATGAAGAACAGGAATAGAGAGGCCATCTGAACGGACCCGATGCTTGACGGTTGATTCATGCGGTTATCGGCACCTCCTTCGCGCCAAGGGGAGAACAGAGAACGGCTCCCCGTGCGATGTCAAGACAAGGATTTGACCAGCTTCTTCGCAGGTCCGTTAAACAGATCGAACAGCGTGTCCAGGTTGGGCCACTCCAGCTTGCGGGCAATAAAGACGACGCCGAGGTACATGATCGCCGCCAGCAGCGTCCCGTAGACGAGCTTCTCCTTGAAGCCGGCGGGGCGAAGTCGGGCGAGATCGGCCGTCAGCATGGCGACGGCCAGCAAGGCGAAACAGACGGTTTTGGTCAACATGGCTTAATCCTCCTCTTGGCTGAACGGAGTTCCGATGTCCATTCCGGAGCCGACGACCTCCGTCTTGATCTGGAAGTCGAACCGGCATTCCGCGAACCGTTCGCTCCAAGACGACTCCCAGATTCTCCACAGCTTCGGGTGTCTCCGGGCAATCCGGTTGCCGATGCCGATCGCATCCGTGCCGTTCTGCTGAAGAATCGACACGGTATGCCGAAGCTGGCTCTCCACCTGCTCGCTGATCCGCTCCTCGAAGCGCTTCGTATCCTTCGGGGAGTGGAGCTTCGTGCATTGAAGCTCTCCTACCGTGCCCTTGATCCGAATCCGAACGCCGACATGGACGCGGCCGTCGTCATCGATGGACACCTTCGTCTTGTTGGAGAAGGACAACACCTCCAGCGACTCCATCGCTTCAATACGGGCACTCTTCTCGCCCGCGCAACGGACTTCCAGAATGCCGGAGCGGTATCGGTTGTCCAGCATCATGAACGACGAAGCGTCCGTGCCGTCGAGCTTGCCGGCGAACCTGCCCTTGCGCAGAATGGCAAGCCCGGAGACGATGGCCCTGTCGCTCGAGCCGTCGCGATGAAGGTAAGGAACGACGGCGATCCGCGCCGGACTCTTGAGATGAATCGCCAGGTCGAACAGCGGGATTCCCGACGTCTTGGCCGAATAATGGGCCCCTTCGGTCTCCATTCGCTTGAATTGCTGGCCGATCGTCTCCTCGATGAAGGGCTTGATGTTCAGGAACGGGCCCGCCTTGTTCTCTGCGATCATGGGAAGAATGGTGCCGCGAGGCTCGTGGTCTCGGGAGAAGAAGTCCAGCACTTCCCCGGCATTGTGGGACTTGATCAGGTCCTCCCCGAGCAGAATGACGCGCATGTGATCCCACTTGGCCTTGCGGCCGAGCTTCATCGGGATCTCGCGGATGGCTTGGAACATCGAAGCGCCGTCGGTCTTGATCGTTAATCCCCGCTTCTCCGGGGACTTGGCCGAGCCGTTCGGCGACATGGAGTTGGTCGGGTTGTAGAACAACACCTCGAGAGCGAACGTCCCGTCTTCGGCCGCATCGACCGCGACGCCTTGGACGTAACCGTATTCGTCCATCTCCTTGTTGTCCCAGCATCCGGAGAGACCAAGCGCGCAAGCCAGGACGACAGCCAGGGCGGCCCCCCGCTTGAGCCTCATGACGGCGGCCGGTCCGCAGACCGCCTCCGGAAGCCGGATAGTGCCTTGCGCCGGGACGGCACGAAGAACGAGTTCCTCAGCTTGCGCACCTCGAGCGGAGCGAGCGGCGACAGATAAGGTTCGCCGAGGGAGTGCAGGCAGGTTAAATGAAGATAGATCAGAATGAAGCCGACCATAATGCCGAGCCCCCCGAACGAAGCGGCGAGGAACATCAGCGGGAACCGCAGAATGCGGAGGGCGATAGCCATGTTGTATTGCGGCAGCGCGAAGGAGGCGATGCCGGTCAGCGCGACGACGATGACCATCACGGGGGAGGCGATCTGCGACTGAATGGCCGCTTGGCCGATGACGAGCGCTCCGACGATGCTGACCGCGGAGCCGATCGGCCGCGGCAGGCGTATGCCGGCTTCCCGCAGCAGCTCGAAGAAAAACTCCATGAGCAGCGCTTCGACCATCGCCGGGAACGGAATGCCTTCTCTCGTGTTCAGAATGGCCAAGAGCAGGACGGTCGGAATGAGCTCGGAATGGAAGGTCGACAGCGCGATATACGTGCTCGGGAGAAGCAGCGCGATGATGAAGGCGCTCATGCGCAGGAACCGGATCAGCGTCGAATAGACGATTCCGTAATAGTAATCTTCGCTCGTGACGAAGAACTCCATGAAGCTGACCGGACAGATCAGGACGGACGGGCTTCCGTTCGCCAGCGCGATGATCTTCCCTTCCAGGAGGGCCGCGACGGCCGTGTCGGGCCGTTCGGTATAGCGCACCTGCGGGAAGGGGGACCAGCGGGACTCGACGAGCCAGCTCTCCAGGTAAGAGACGTCGAGAATGTCTTCCGCCGCAATCCCGTCAATACGGCTGCGGAACCGTTCGAGCGTGGCGGGCTTGACGGCGTTGTCCAGATAACCGTAGACGATCCGCCGCCGGACCGTTCCCCCGGATTCGAAGAAGCGGAACTTCAGCCGATTCGTCTTCAGCAGATTGCGGATGACTCCGATGTTGCTGTCGAGATCCTCGATCGTGCTGGCGTGCGGTCCTTGCACGGTAGGCTCCGTAATCGGCTCGGACACTGGCCGCTTGGCGATGTCGAGAGCCAGGGAGCCGAGCGCCCGGTTCCAGCCGTCGACGAAGACGACCACATAACCGTCCAGGACGCTGGCGACGACGCGGGAGAAGTCGCCAAGCAGCTCGACGGCCGGTTCGGCGGTTCCGCGATGCTCGAAGAAGGCGATAAGCTCGGCGAGGGTAACGGAGGTCGTCGGTCCGATCCGGTCCGTCGTCAAGTTCTGCAGCGCTTCCTTGAAGTCGTTATGCCGCCGATGGTTCACGAGCGTATCGAGGAACACGGAGCACGCCTTGCTGCCAAGCCCGGCTCCGTAATTCCACGAATACACCTTCAGATCCCCGCATTCCGCGAAGAGGCGGTTCATGATCGTGATATTGTCGCTTAATCGCCGGGACACGGCCAGATCGGCATGCTCGGCGCCGGCGGGACGGGTCGTAAGATCGTTGGGCATAGCGACGCTCCTTCGCGATTGGACATGTTTGCCAATCGTTAGCTTGCTCCAGAGCGGAATCGGATATACACTCGAAGACAAGGGGGGGAGACCGATGGACACGAGGCAATGGATGTCGATTCTGCTATGCGTGGCGACGGCGCTTATGCTGTTCGTGGCGGCGCTCTCCTACGTGAAGCGCCAGCACCCGATGGCCCGCACGATGATTGCGATGATGCTGACGGCATCCTGCTACGCTCTCGGCTACTCGTTCGAGTTGCTGAGCGACGATCTGGCCGGCGTGAAGCTGAGCTATCAGCTCGAATACTTGGGCATCCCCTTCGTTTCCGCGTTCTGGCTGCTGCTTGTTTTCCAATTCACCGGCTCTGCGGCTTCCTATCGGACACGCATCGGGGCCATGCTGTTCCTGATCCCCGCGGCGACCTTCGTGCTTCAGCTCACGAACGATTGGCATCACCTCCTCTACAAGGGGTTTATCCCGAACGCGCCCGGATCGATTCCGCTGTACAACACGATCAAGGGTCCCTGGTACGTGGTTCACGCCGTGTACAACTATACGATTCTGCTGCTGGGCATCCTCCTCTTCCTTCCGATGTACCTTCGAGCCGTTCCGATCGTGCGCAAGCAGATCGGCGTTCTTATCTTCGGCGCGGCCGGTCCGATGCTGTTCAATATGGCGTATATGGTCAACAAGGAGGTCGACTTCACCCCGTTCGGGTTCGCCTTGTCGGGGCTCGTCTACGCATGGGGCATCTTCCGCTTCCGGCTGCTGCGGCTGACGCCTCTCGCTTATGCGAAGATGTTCGACACGATCCGGGACGGCGCCATTCTGCTCGATTACGAGAATCAGATTGTCAGCTGCAACGGGGCGGCGATCGAAGCGTATCCCGAGCTCCCGCGGCCGAACGGGCCGTCCGTATCCGCCGATGAGGCGCTGCGCTCAAGCCCCGAGCTGCTCGCGAGGCTGAAGGAAGGGGAGTTCCGCGATGCCCGATTCCCCCTCGAGCGGGCGCTAGGCGATCGGGTCCGGCATTACCTGTGCAGTCTGACGCACATCTACGACGCCGGGCCAACCCCCATTGGGAAAATGCTGCTCTTAAGCGAAGTAACGGAACTGAAGGAGAACGAGGAACGTCTTCGGGAGAAGTCGCGGCAGCTTACGCAGCTTAACGCGTTCAAGGACAAGCTGTTCACGGTTATGGCGCACGACATTCGCGATCCGATCGCGCTTCTCGTCAGCTTGACCGAGCTGCTGGAGACGGATGCCGCGGAGACGGATTCGACGAAGAACGAGGTGCTGCCGGAGATCAAGCGGCAGGTAAAGGGAACCTACCACCTCGTTGACAATCTCTTGGACTGGTACCGCAGCCAGAACGGGCAGATCGCCTTCCGGCCGCTCCCCTGGAACCTGCAGCAGGTGGTTCGGCAAGCCATATCGCTCTCCGGAACGAGAGCCGGAATGAAGAGCATCGCGCTGACGGAGAGGATCGACGAGAGCATCGCGGTGCAGGCCGACAAGGAGATGCTGGATCTGATCTTCCGCAATCTGCTCGCCAACGCGATCAAGCACACCGGCATCGGGGGGAAGGTCGAAGCGGGCGCGTTCGTCGACGGCAGCCTCGTGACGGTCTTCATCCGCGACAACGGCAGCGGCATCGACGAGGCGACGGCGAAGCTGCTCCGCCACGACGAGATGTACTTCAAGGAGCCGGGCTTCGCCAGCGGGGAAGAGGCGGGGGAGATGCGCTTCGGCCTTGTTCTGACCCGGGAATTCCTGCGTATGCACGGCGGCAGGCTGTGGTTCGAGAGCGAAGCCGGGCTCGGCACGACGTTCTACTTCACCTTGACGGGCTCCGCCGGCGGCGAAGAGGCGGCATACCGCGACAGAATGGAGGCGTTGACGGAATGAGAGTCATGCTGGTTGACGATGAACCTGTGATGCACCTGATTATGCGGAAGATGCTCGAGAAGCATCCCGAGATCGAGGTGGCCGGAACGTTCTCGGATTCGGGCTCGGCGGCGGCGTTCCTGAAGGAGAGCGATGACATCGAGCTGGCGTTCGTCGACATCTCGATGCCGGGCGGCAGCGGGCTCGAGTTCGCGGCGCGGCTGGAGCTCGAAGGGGCAAGAACGCAGATCGTGTTCGTTACGTCCCACAAAGACTACGCGGTCGATGCGTTCGAGCTGTCCGCGCTCGATTATTTGATCAAGCCGGTTACGCAGGAACGCCTCGAGCGGACGGTCAATCGGGCGCTGGAGAGCCGCAAGGCGCAGCAGGCCGCGATGCATGCGGGCGTCTCGCCGTCCGGCTCGGGCGGCGTAAGCGTCGCGACGCTGGGCGACTTCTCGGTATGGAGCGATCGGGGACGAGTCAAGTGGATCTCCAGCAAGAGCGCCGAGCTGTTCGCCTGCCTGCTGCTGAACCGGGGCAGGCGGATGTCCAGACGGCGGCTGCTGGAAGAGATCTTCGCCGAGATGGCCGCTCCGAGTGCGGAGAAGTACCTGAACACGACCGTCTATCAACTGCGCAAGTCGCTGGAGCCGATCGGCCTGCGCGAAGCGATCCATTCGGAGAACGACGGCTACGTGCTGGAGCTGGAAGGGGCTTCGATCGATTACGAGCAGTTCGAGCGCCGGACGGAGAGCCTCGGCAAGCTGCACGCCGGCAATGTGGCCGAAGCGTTGAACGCGGAGCGGCTGTACACGGGAGAGCTGTTCGGGAGCAAAGCCTACGTGTGGGCGATTCACGAGACCGAGAGGCTGGCTGCCCGCTACGAGGCTTTCGTCCGGGAGGCGGCGGAGGTGCTTCTTGCCCTGCCGGATCTGCCCGCCGCCTCGAAGCTGCTGCACAAGCTGCACGCCCGCAACCCGCTGGACGAAGCGACGGTCGGGCTGATCATGAAGAAGCATGCGCTCGGTCGCGACCGGAAGGGCTTGACGGCTCAGTACACCGACTACGTGAAGCTGCTGGCCCGAGAGCTCGGCATCAAGCCGTCCAAGGACCTGCTGCTGCTGTACGATTCCCTTCTCAGCGGACTGCAGATTGGCGGCGAATAAAGGGCATGATAGCAAGGAAATTTCCACATTATGGGAGTTACGAGGGCTCGATTCCCTTTCTAAACCCTTATGCCTCTTCTCCCCTTGAATCAGGAGCCTCCGCTTGACGTTCATGCCCTTTGCTTTCGGGTTAGCTCATTCTCCTTGGACATCCCTATCCTGAACGAAAGGGAGAAGAGACCTAATGCCGCCAGAGGGAATAGGGCGCAGGGGGAAGAGGGAGGCGCTGGACGGGATGGCAACCGTACTAGACCATGCAAGACAGTGCCGAATAAATTTTTTTCGAAGCTCGCGGAATGC
Organism: Cohnella fermenti; assembly: GCF_004801405.1. GTDB lineage: Bacteria > Bacillota > Bacilli > Paenibacillales > Paenibacillaceae > Cohnella > Cohnella fermenti. Next base: position 15,180 of record NZ_SSOB01000005.1, on the reverse strand, counting down.
CGTCCAGCCTTGCTGCTAGGCGGTTTTTGTCTATTCTTGTCCGATTTTTTTATTATTCTTTTATTGCGTTCCTCTACACTTGAGCTTGGATGCTCGAATGGTGTCCGCTTCGGTCGATTCGTCCGGAGGGCGTATTCGAGGCAGGGTTAAGGGAAGGGGAATGGACATATGCGCAGCGGAAAAACCGGGTTCGCCGGTGTCAAGAAACGGGGGGCGCTCGTCTGTCTGCTCGTCGTCAGCTTGCTGCTCGGGCTCGTTCAGCCGGGCATCGGGCCCAGGGGAGGTGCGGCGGCGTCCGGCGCGACGTTGTCCGGCAGCAACTTGGCAGCGAGCGATATTGCCGGCCATTGGGCAGAAGAGACGATGGCCCGGTGGCAGAGCCTCGGGCTTATCAACGGCTTCGCGGACGGGAGCCTCCGGCCCGATCAGACGATTACGCGGATCGAATTCGTCGCGCTGGCGAATCGGCTGTTCGCCTACAAGGGGACGGCCGCGGTCGACTTCGCGGATGTGCCGGGCGGCGCCTGGTTCGCGTCCGAGGTGAAGGCCGCCGTCGGCGCCGGATACGTCAGCGGCTTCCCGGACGGCACCTTCAAGCCGAATCAGGCTCTATCGCGCGTGGAAGCGGCGGTTATGCTCGCGAAGCTCGTGCCTGTGCTTGAGCGGGACGGGGCGAATTCGCTCGATGCGTTCACGGACCGGGACAGCGTTCCGGCGTACGGTCGCGCTTCTCTCGGGGCTCTGATCGGGTCCGGGTATGTGAAGGGCTTCGCGGACCGGACGGTGCGCCCGGGGCAGAAGCTTACCCGCGCGGAAGCGGTTGTGCTGCTGGACCGTATTGTTAAAGGCTCGGCCGCGGAGGCGTCGGGGGGCGGAGCCAAGCTGTCCGCTCTCGTCTTGACGGAGCCGGGAACGTACGGACCGGAGACGGGGACGTTCGCGGTCGCGGGCGATCTCGTCGTCGATGTGCCTGGAGTGACGCTTCGCCACGTTGTTGTCAAGGGGAATCTGACGATCGGCGAGGCGGTCGGGGAAGGCGACGTGTTCCTCGATCATGTAACCGTGAACGGGAGCACCTCCATTCAAGGCGGCGGCGAGAACAGCGTCCATATCGACGATTCCGACCTGGGAACGGTTGTGATCGAGAAGAAGGACGGAAGGATTCGGATCGTCGTCGGAGGCACGACGGTTATCGAGCAGATGGACGTGAAGACGGACGCGAGCATCGAAGCCGACGGCGCCGCTGCGGGAGCGATCGAAGGCATCGAGATTACCGCCGCGGGAGAAGTTGTCCTGTCCGGCAAGTTCGCCAGCGTTACGGTGTCGAGCGACGTCAAGCTCACCGTCGGCACGGGGTCGATCGAGAGGCTGATCGTCGCGGAAGGCGTCGGCGGCTCGGCCATTGCGCTGAACGAAGGCGTGAAGGTGGCGAGCATGGAGCTTCACGGCACGGCCAGCGTGAGCGGGGCCGGCGAGATTGCGAAGGCGCTGCTGGACGCGCCGAACATCGAATTCGAGACGAAGCCCGGCGCCGTGGAGACGACGGACCGGGCGGGAGCTTCCGCAGGGACGGCCGGCGGGTCAAGCGGGAGCGGCGGGGCTGACGGAGGAGGATCAAGCGGTGGCGGCACCGGCGGAACAGGAGGCGGCGGAACGGGTGGAACCGGCGGGGGCGATACGCCGCAGACGACCGATGTCGGCGTCGAGGCCGGCGAGGCGAGTCTCAGCGGATTCCGCCTGACGCTGAGCCCGGCGGTTCCGGGACTGACCGCGTCTGCGATAACGCTTGCCGATTCCTCCGGCCAAGCCGTCGCGATCGCTTCGGCCGCAACGCTGACCAGCGGCAGCACGTACCGGGTCGTCGCGACGCTTCGGGAAGGAGAAGCGTATACGGTCCGCCTGACGCTGTCCGGCTATAACTTCGGCGGCGCCGTCGCCTTCAGCGTTCCGGCAGCTCCGCCTCAAGAGGTTGCGGTAACGGCGAGCGCAAGGGACATCGGTTCCACAGGCTTCCTCGTGACGCTCAGTCCCGCGGTCGCGGGGCTGACGGCGGCGAATTTCTCGCTGTCCAAGCTCGGCTCCGCGGAAGCGATCGAGGCGGCGGAGGCCGTATCCGCCGACAACGGAGCGACCTACTCCGTCGCGGCCGCCCTTGAGGAAGGAGCGACGTACTCCCTCGCGATCGCAAGCAGCGGCTACGGCTTCGGAAGTCCGTTGACCGTGTTCGTTCCGGTCACCGATCCGGAGATCGTCTCGGTGACTTCGACGGTTTACGGGGTCGGAGCGAACGGCTTTACGGTCTTGCTCAGTTCGCCCGTCGCCGGCTTGACCGCCGACAACTTCAGGTTAACGGACGACAGCGGGGCGACCGTTGCGGTTGCAGGAACGTCGGAAGCGGCAGAGGGCTCCTCTTACGTTCTCGCTGCAGCATTGGAGGCGGGAATCGTCTACACGCTTGAGATTGCGAAGACCGGCTACAGCTTCGGGGCATCGCCGAGCTTCTCGCTTCCGGCCGAGCAGGCGATCGTCGTTACTCCGACCGCCAGCAATGTGTCGGTCAACGGGTTCCTGCTCGCGATGGACAAGACGGTCGCCGACCTGGATGCGCTCAACTTCGATCTGCAGAGCGAGGACGGGCAGGAGATCAGCATCGACATGCTGAGCGCCGTCCGGGGCACCAACCAATACGAGGTGTGGGCCGCGCTCGCCAAGAACAAGGAATACTCCTTATCCTTGAACAAGGAAGGCTACGTCTTCAGCGAACCGGCTTCGGTTCGGGTACAGGTCGTCGAGGTGCCGGCGACGGTCGACTGGGCCACTCGCGGCGCGTTTAAGCTGACGTTCGCAAGTGCCGTATACGGCTTGACGTCCGCGCAATTCGCGCTGACGGACCCGAACGGCCAAGCCGTCGACATTCAGAGCTTCCAGCTCGCGGCGGACGCCAAGTCCGTTGTCGTCACGGCCGACTTGAACGCGACGGGGAGCTACGCCTATCGGTTCGAGACGGACGATGCGAAGCATTCGGAAGGGGAGATCGAGGTTCCCGAGGCCGTCGCTGTCGGCAAATATACGACGTTCGAGGGCTATTCCGGCTCCTACACGGGGCTTGCCGTTCACTTCGAGAAGTCGGTGCCGGGGCTAACCGAGTCCGCCTTCCAATTGACGAATTCCTCCGGCAGTCAGCTTGCTCTCGATTCGGCTCAGTCGGCCGACGGAGGAAGCACGTATATTCTGGCGACATCGGGGCTGAACTCGGGCGGCACACCGTTTAAGCTGGGCATCGCGGCAGACGGCTATGACTTCGGAGAGCCGGCGACACTCGTCAACCCGACGCTTAATCTGTGGAACGCCGGGCATGTTCCGACACAATTCATGGCCGGATTGAATCCTTATGTGGCGGATCTGACCAAGGAGAACTTCACCGCCAAGGATGCGTCGGGCAACGACGTCGGGATCGTCGATGCGTATTACGACGGCAGCTACCATCTGTACATCGTCTCCTTCAACGGCTCGGGCGGCAACGATTATTGGGTATCCGTGCATGTCGACGGCTACGACTTCGGCGCTCCGAAGCTGATTCACGTCTACAGCCAGAGCGATATCGGGGAGGTATCCTACAACGGCTTCACGCTGGCGCTTGTACCTTCCGTTCTGATCAATACGCAGTACGGCTTCCATCTGACGAACACTTCCGGCGAGTCGGTTGCGATCCAGTCGGTCGATAACGTCGACGGAGTAGGCGGGACTTATCGGATTAATGCCCGGTTGGCGCCGGGGGGGTACTTCCTGAATGTCGATGCCAATCTCGACTCGAACGGCTTCTACGTCAGCGTTCCGCTGATCGCGACCCTGTCCGTCGATCAAGTCACGAACAAGGGGCTGACGGCCAAGCTGAATTATGCGGTCGACAATCTGGACGAGACGAGCTTCGGCCTGACGAATGCCGATACGGGCGAACAGGTGAGCATCGCTTCGGCGGTTACGGACGATCAAGGGAGCACCTATCGGCTTGCCGCGAGCTTGCCGGCCGGCAACTACAGACTGACGTTGCCCGGTCATCTGCCGGAAGACGGAGTCGCGTTCGCGGTCGGCGACGTGACGGATGCCGGGGCGACTGCGGTATCGGGCATCTCGGCGGCGGGCTTCACGCTGACGTTCGAGAACGCCGTGCCCGGCTTGCTTCCGGCCAATCTCGACATCCGGGACGAGCAGAACAACAAGCTCGGCGGGGTGAAGCTGACGACCAGCGACAGCGGGTTGTCCTACCGCGTCAGCGTCGCGTTGACCACGGGCGCGACTTACACGGTCAAGCTTCAGAAGGATTACATCGTCTTCGATTCGCCGCTTGCGGTGCATGTGAAGCCTGTCATCAAGGGGACCGTCACGGACGTGACGAACGCCGGGAAGCTGATCTTGACGTTCGACAAGGCTTTCCCCGAGCTTCAGAATTACTTGGGGCTGTCCATTACGGATGCGGACGGGCTCGTCTACATGCCGAATTACTTCGAGACTTCGGATCAAGGCGTCAGCTACGAGATTCGGGTGCCGAACAACGGCTTGAAGCCGGGAGTCGTCTATACGATCAAGCTCGATCACGAGCTGTATGCCATGGAGCCGGTGAGCTTCACGATTCCGGGCATTGTTGAAGTCGCAGAAGCGAATACGTCCGGGCTGAAGGTCCGCTTCGACGTTCCGGTGACGGGGCTGACCAAGGCGAACTTCGTCATCAAGAGCTCGACCGGCGAATCCTTCGTCGTGTCCTCGGCCGCGACGGATGATGGAGGAGCTTCCTATACGATTGCCGCCGCTCTGACGGCAGGCAAGAAGTATACGCTCCAATACAAGCCGAACGATCTGAAGCTGAGCGTCGAGCCTGTTCCGTTCGTCGTATCCAAGCTTGTGACCGCGGCTCTTGGCGAGATCTCGCAGGCGGGCATGAAGGTGACGTTCAGCTCCAAGGTGCCGGAGCTGCAGCCGCTGCAGCTCGTTCTGACGCAGGATGGGAATCGGCTGTCAACCGATTCTTACTCGCTCCAATCGACGGATGGCGGGCTTACCTACCAGATCGCCTTCAATTCGGTATATCCGGGCTACGTATATATGTTGGATCTGGCAAGAGAGGAATACAAGCTGGCCGCTCCGGTGCCGTTCAAGGTGCCGGCGGGCAAGACGCTTAAGCTGTACAGCACGACGGCGACGCAGATTATCGTCGATGCCGGAGTTACGGGCCTGACGGAGGATCAATTCGCGCTGTACAACGCCAAGGGGCAGAAGGTTGCCGTCACGGTTACTCAGAACGATAGCGCTGCGAGCTTCTATGTTCTGACGGGCGCCTTCGACATCAATCAGAAGTACACGCTTAAGGTGACTCATCCCGACTATACGTTCGCGCCGCTGACCGTCGGGTTCAAGATCGAAGTGGCCGCCTTCGCCTTCGGCTCCCAGACCGGCTTCAAGCTGCTGCTGTGGCCCGGCGTGGAAGGACTGGAACCGTCGGACTTCACGGTTACGGACGATCAGGGAGGAACGGCGACGGTTACGGACATTCAGACGTCGGATTCCGGATGGACTTACTACGCGAAGGTACCGCTTGTCAGCGGCAAGAAATACCAGGTAGCCATTGCGGACAAAGGACCGTATGCATTCCAATTCTCGTCCAACACGTCGATTTCGCTAAACACGAACGGGGCGTCGGTCGACAGGTTGACGCTGAAGGGATTCCGCTTGATTTTCAACACGCCGGTTTACTTGTACGACAATGATGTTCGCTTGATCGACGAGGACGGGCAAGAGGTCGGGATTCGTTCCTTCTACTCTTCGGACGGCGGGCTCAGCTTCGCCGTGGAGGCGACGCTGGAAGCGGACAAGAACTACACGCTTGCGTTCGACAAGTTCGGGTACGACTTCGGCGGCGACATCCCGCTTGCCGTGCGCAGCGTCCAAACGACGTTCGAGGGGATGGAGAGCGGCAACAACAACGCGTTCACCTTAAGCTTCGACCAAGCCGTGCCGGGCCTTAAGCCGAGCGACTTCACGATCATGAGGTACGGACAGCGCGCGCCGCTGCCGGTGCTTGACGCGACGACCGAGGATAACGGCTACACCTACCGGATTGAATCGAGCTTCTGGGGCGCGGAGACGGTAACGGTGCTTCCGTCCAAGAACGGGTACGACTTCGGCGACGCCTTGCCGATTCTTGTCCCGATTATTGTGAGCCCGGCGGTGCTGAGAACGGGAGCCAACTACGTCGACATCGGCTTTAATCCGACTGTCTTGGGGCTTAACGCCGCCGACTTTATCGTCAAGGATGAGGATGGCCATTCGCTCGCCCTGACGTCCGCGGAATCGTTCGACGGCGGTCAATCGTATCGTCTGTCCGGCCCGTTCGTTGGAGGAGAGACGTACACGGTCGCACCTCAGCATACGGGATACGACTTCGGCAGCGAGGGGCTTGCGGCTCAGCTGGCAAGAGCGGTAACGAGCGAGGCGGCGGCGATCGACGAGACCGGGCTAACGGTGCTGCTGAATCCCGGGGTCGAGGGTCTTGCTGCAAGCAGCTTTGCGCTCAGGGACGCTTCCTACCAGCCTGTCCCGATTCAAGCAGTGGAGGAATTGAGCGATGGCAAGGCGTACCGGATAAGCGCCGAGCTGGCGGCCGGCGCGACGTATTCCTTAACCGTGACGGCGGCGGGCTACGAGTTCGACTCTCCTGCGACCGTCAAGGTGCCGATTCCCGTCGGCTTTACCTTTGAAGGGGTGTCGCCCGTCGGCCTTACGGTAAACTTCGGCAATTGGGCGATCCCGTTGACCGCCGCCGACTTTGCGCTGACGGACGAAGAGGGGCAGAGCATTGCTGTCGATTCGGCTTCGCCCATTAACGGCGGGTTGGGGTATATTCTGGAGGCGGAGCTGCCCTACGATCATACGTACAGCCTGAGCGTAACCGCCGACGGCTACGACTTCGGCACCGGATTGTCCTTCTATGTCAAAGAACCGGCAGCGGCTGCGGTTCAGAACGCGACGCAGACCGGCTTCACGCTGAGTCTCGATCATGCGGTCAAGAGCTTGACGGCAGCCAATCTCTCGCTTAAGGACAGCCTCGGCAATCCGATCGCGATCGATTCGTTGACGACGGCGAATGCCGGGCTGAGCTACCGGGCGGACGTGACGTTGCTCGGCGGCGGAAGCTACACGCTGTCGCTCGCCTCGTCCAAGGTCGAATTCGGTTCATCTCTGTCGTTCGAGGCCCAGATGATGGTGGAGCTGGAGCTGACGAACCTCGCTTCGGACCGAATCGGCATCCGCTTCAGCGAACCGTTGCCCGATCTGGAACCAAGCTCTATCAAGGTGGTAAGCGACGACGGCACGGTCATTCCTGTCGGATCGCTCTCTCGCCAGAGCAACAACCAGGAGTTCACGGCGAGGTTCTCGCAAGCTTATCTGGAATCCGGCATCGTGTATTGGCTGTCCATCGAAGGAACGAGCCGGGCGGTTGAAGGTCCGATCGAGCTGGTCATGCCAATCTCCGCGAGCAGCACGGTGACCGGCGTCTCCGACAGCGGCATCAAGATCCTGCTGAGCCGCTCGGACGTTGAGCTTCTGCCGGCCGACATCGAGCTGCTGACTTCGGCCGGAGACACGGTTCGCGTGAGCTCGGTCGTTGCCGGGGAGACGGCCGGAGCCTTCGCCGTTCAAGCGGCGCTGGCGCAAGGAGCGACGTATTCGCTGCGAATTGACAAGTACACTTACGACTTCGGAACGGCGAAGAGCGTCTACGTTCCTTATCTGGTCAGCGCCAAGGTGGCCTCCATCCACGAAGGCGGATTGACGGTCAGCTTGTCGATGCCGGTGACCGACTTGAACGTGAAGCTGATCGATGCCGCAACCGGCAGCGATTACGTCGGCAGGCTCACAACGAACGATAACGGCTTGACGTATGTTATCGAAGCGGCGGTGTCCTACAATAAGGACTTCACGCTGAAGCTTGGCAAGAGCGGTTACGATCTCGGCTCCGATATTCCGGTTAATAATGTGAGCGCGCCTCCGCAGGTGGCAACGGCGGTAACGGGCGCCGACGGCAAGAGCATTACGCTTACCTTCGATAAGCAGCTTAACTGGACGGAAGAGCGAGCGGTGTTCTCCGTCAAGATCAACTCCCAGTGGCAGAGCGACGTCTTGTCCAGGCTCGGAACCGACAAGAGGCAGATCGTGCTGACCTGGAGCGGCAAGGTCATCGACGAGAATTCGACCGTATCGGTCGCCTCCAGCAGCGTGAACAGGGTGAACGCCGTCAACAAGACGTTCATGGCGCCGTTCGAAGAGGTTGCCGTAACGAATGTCTCGACGCTGATGGGCATGATCCAGAGCTATGTGTACCGGGACGATATCGAGAATCCGGCCGCCTACCCGGCGCAAGTGCTTCACGGGCAGTACGGGTTGACGGCGATCGAGACCGCACGCAAGCTTCAGGAAGGCGGATTCAGGAATGCCCTCCTCTTCCGGACGGTTATTCTGGAATACAGATTGGAAGGCGTCGAGATCGCCAAGCTGCTCTATGCGCTCAATGCCGATCCGCAGACGATCTTCGAGGCCTACGGCAGCAAGCATCTCGACGATCAGGCCTATACGGTCGTCAAACAGTTGATCGAAGCGGGCTATACGTATGTGGAGTATGGTGCTGTCCTTCGGAAAATGGGCTTCTCAAGCCGGAGCGCGGCCATTGTGCTGTATCAGGCCGGAGCCTCTGCGACGGATATCGTGCGGGTGCTTCGGAACAGCTTCGACGAGACAAGCGGGAGTTCGGCTTCGCTGGCGCGGATTGGCAGCTACGGTGCGAACGAGCTCGCAGTCGGCATTCGAGCCGCGTATGGCCTCGACATTCCGGATGTTGTTCAGGCGCTGGCTGGCGGCGGGCTGCCTGTCGGCGATATCGCCGCAGCCGTGCAATCGCTCTATGGCATCGATGCGGTGACGAATGCATCGCTCCTGTCCGGAGCCGGATTCGACGCCTCGGCGATCGGTGCCGCTCTGGCGCAATTGTACAGCTATGACAGCGTGGACGATGCCTTGGACGTATACCTCGGAGCGGGCTTCTCCGGCGCCGATTCCTATGCGATTCTGCGCAGCGAATATCCGCGCGAAGCGATCGCTTCGGGGCTTCTGGACAGAGACTTCTCCGCGCGGGAGGTCGGCGAAGCCGTTCGCCTGGCCGCAGACGGCGCGCGGGTCATCATTGCCGCGATGAAGGGCGAAGGGGATTCGGATACGGCCATTGCCCAACTCGTCAAGGACATCTGGGTGATCTCCGGCACTTCTCTGGCCGCTATTCTTCCGGAATTCGCCGCGAACGGATATACGTTCGAGCAGCGCGCCGTGTTGTTGCGCGAGGAGTTCGACGCGGACGTCGCAGAGGCGGCGAGCGCCATCATCGCAAGCGAGAGCTATAGCTCGCAGAAGGGGATTTATAAGGTTATCCTGGCGGGAGGCTACGAGCCTGCGAAGGTGATGTACATCTTCCTGAAGAACGGGGTTAGCCGTTACGAAGCGTACCGGCAGTTCAAGGAAGCGGGAGTAACGACCGCCGATGCTTTGAAGAGCGTATACGACGCATTGGCTCAGAGCGGAACCTCGTTCGGGTTGGAGGACGCGCTGCTGGTCATATTGAGAGATTACAGCCGCCCGGCAACGGCGCTGGAAGCTATCTCGGCGATAAAGACGGTGTTCGCCGGGGACGAGAATGTGGATCTGAGCGCCGTCGGTCTTGCCCGCGCGGCCGGCAATTATTGGGCCAAGCTTGAGATTGCCGCGGCGATCAAGAGCCAGCTCGGATTGACGCTGAAGGAATTCGTCGAGTTGGAAGGGTCGAACGGCTTCGAGAAGTTCGGCTGTCCTTGCTCGGCACTAACCGTCGTTCGCGAGGCGCCGTACTTGTTCTCGGGAGTGACGATTCAGGATCTTACCACGGCGATGAGCGTGTCCAGCGCGTACAGCCTCTCCGATGTAGTCTTGGCGAACTTTGAGCTGCAGGACACTAGGAACGGACGCGACAGGAACACCGCCGCACCGTACGTCCTGGCATCTCTCAAAAATTCGGGATATGCCTTCGAGGATGTGGCGGCCGAATTCGATCGCTTGGGCTTGAGCCGCTGGATCGACGCCTTCCACAACAATGGCATCGCCGCAAGCGATGTCGCCGCTTATCTGAAGAGCAAGTCCGCCACGGCCGCGGAGACGACCGCTCGTCTTGAACCGTATCCGCTTAAGGACCGGGCTCTTGTCCTGCGGGAGATATACGCTCTCGATTCCGCGGAGGCAATCGCGACGTTGGTCGCGAATACGAACGAGGATGACGAGGACATCGGCCGCGCGATCTCGTGGGCGTACGGCGGAGACCCGATTGCGCTATGGGTTCAGACTCTCCGTTCGCAAGGAGGGACGGCGACGTCTGTCATGAACTCGATTCTCGCCCGTTATCCGAGCTATCGGGACGCCGGAACGATCGGCCCGATTCTGCTGAACGCCGGCTTCTCGCAGGAGGATATTCTGGAAGCCATGATAACGATCGCTTATCGCTATTATGGTGTCGTACAGCTTAAGGACACGATTCGCGTGCTGCAGTCGCTTTTCTCCCAGCAACAAGTCACGATCGGCCAGCTTCTGAAGTCGGCTTCTCTGACTACGCCGCAGAGCGGGATCGACTTCCTGTCGTATGCCGGGTACAAGATGGGAGACATCGCGGGCAGCCTGAAGGATTACTACGGCTTGACGGCCGGAGAGGCATCGGCGCTGCTCGTGGAGAAATACCCGAACGACAAGAAAGCGATCGTGTCCGTTCTGGCCAGCCTGTACGGGCAGGATCTCTCGGCAACGATGGCCGAATCGCTGGAAGCGGCCGGAATTACGACCGCGGAGAGCGCACTCGATTACTTGCGCTACGAAGGCTTCGGCATCCAGGAGCTGGCCGTTCTGTTCAAGGATCGGTTCGGCTGGACGGCCGGACAGACGGGGGCGGCGTTTAATCAGCGGAACATGGGAGGCACCAAAAGCGTGCTTGTGACGGCGATCGCGGCCGCTTACGAGCTCCCTGTGGAGAAGGTCATCCATGACTTGCTTGTCTCGTCGGGGACAAACACCTATGCCGGAGCGATCCCGTTCGTCTATCAGGTTACGTTCAATCTGGCGACCAGCGTCAAGGTCGCGAAGATCGGCTACGGGATCTCGTCCGGTGAAGCATTGAAGGCGCTGATGGATTCTGCACTTTATCCGCAGACGAATGTTGTCGGCGCCGTCGCGGACGTATACGGCACTTCTCAACGGTCGAGTATCGTGGATTCTCTGGCGGCTAACGGCTACGATACGCTCGCGAGCGCGGTTACGTTCCTGGGCCGGAAGGGGTACGGCTTGTCCGACATCGCCAGAGTCGGCCAAGAGTACTATCAGTTAAGCGCGGGAGAGACCTATGCCGCTCTGGACGGGTTCTATAACGGAGACGAGATCAATCTGGCCGTGACGGATGTGTACAATCAGACGATGACGCAGACGATGCTCGACGCGCTGGCCGCCATGGGCAAGCCGAGCTTCTCGGACGGCATTGTCGAGATGCGGAGGCTCCAATACGAGCTGTCCGACATCGTTCTCGCAGGCAAGGACTACTACAAGCTGACCGCAGGGCAAACGACGTTCGCCTTGCTGGAGTCGAAGCAATTCGCAACGGGGAATGTCGTGGCAACCGTTGCCGAGTATTATGGCAAGCCGATTGCCCAGAGCGTCCAGGACGTGCTGGACGAGAGCGGGATCGCTTCGATCGGCGACGCGGCGCAGCTCCTTCGGTCGATGGGGTATTCGCTGCAGGATGTGGCCGACATATCGCGGACGTACTACGGCAATTCCATGCAGGCGACGATCGATGCGCTCTCCGCCCTCGGCTTCGAGGACGGCGCCATTATCGAATGGACGGTACGGAATGTATACGGAGAAGCATCGGGGGGCACCTCCGAATCCATGACGCCGATTGAGGCGCTGGAGGAAGCGGGAATTACCGACGGGAACGCGGCGATCGACTATCTGTGGAATGCGGGGTATTCCGTTCCGGAGATCGCCCGGTTCTTGAAGGAATTCCACGGCAAGTCGTCCGTCGAAGCGGCCGGAATGCTGCTGGCCAATTCGTCGCTTGACCGGCTGGCCGTCTTGTACAGCATGAACGGAGTTTACGGCTCGAGCTACGACGAAGCGATGCTCGACGTCTTCAAGCGCTCCGGAGTATTCGATTCTGCCGATACGGCCGCTCTGCTGCTCAGTGGAAGCGGGTACCGGATGTCGTATATCGCCGAGACGATGAAGCGGAGCTACGGCAAGACGTTCGCGGAGACGAAGACGATTCTGGCTTCGCTGGGCCTGTACTCATCGTCCGCCATCGAGACGACGGTCTCGCAGATTTATGATTCGGTCAGCATGTCGTCCGGCACGCTGCAGCAGGTTCTGGAGCTGTACGGCATCAAGTCCCGGGAGGAAGCGATAACGTTCCTCAAGGGACAGGAGGTTCCGGTTCTGGACGTCGTTCAGTATATGAAGGACGCTTACGGACTCGACTCGGACGAGACGATGGAGATTCTTGCCCCGGTTTATCCGGGAAGCGAACTCGGTCTCGCCATCGTCAAAGCCTTCTACAGCGACAGCAGCATCGGTTACGTCACCAAAGTGATCACAGGCAACTCGTCTACGCCAAGTACCGTCGTTAACGAGATGAGCGGGATTTTCGGAGATAAGCAGATCGTTCTGGCCTTGAAGGTCATGTTCGGGCTGGATGCGCTGGGGGTCATCGACGCGATCTCGCCGGCTTACATGTCCCCGGAGCGCGTTCGCGCCGTCGTCGCCGAAGTGTTCGGCGAAGATCCGCTGTTCGCCTACCTGAAGCGGATGAAGGACAATGGCAAGACCGCCTACGATATCGCGGTGGAGCTGAATCAGCGGGGATTGCTGGAATTGAATCCGGCGGGTTATCTGGTCGATCTGCTGCTGCAGCTCGGTTACGATACGGACACCATTTTGAAAGTGCGCTATCTCTATTACAATACGGGGCGCCTCAACGAAGGAACCGAGCTGGAGCAGGGGACTCAGTTGGCCCAGTTGGGCGTAACTTCGACGAAGGATATCGTGACGGTTCTTAGCAAGTGGACTATGCTGGCCTATAAGGCGTTCTACATCGTGCGTGCGGCGAACCCGAGTGCGACGACGGAAGAGATCGCTCTCGCGATGAAGGATTACGGGTACTGGTCCGTAGCGGATATTCTGGGCGGGGTAGACGCGATCGGCGAGAAGCCTTCTTCGCTCGCTCCCAAGTTCAAGAAGCTGGGCTTAACCGCCCGCGAGGCGATGAATTACGCTTCCGATCTGCCTTATACCGACATGGTGCGCAATCTCGTTGCGAACGGCTACCCGATCTCCGACTACTTCAGGTATTTATCCCTGACGGGTGTCAACTCGGGGGATACGATCGCGGTCTTAAGAGAGGCCGGCTACACGGCGAAGGAACTGTCGGTGCTGATGCTTCCTATGAATTTGGGCTACTACCGGATGGCCAAAGTGCTGTACGACGGCGGGTTCACATCCATTCGCGAAGTGGCGGACGCCTTGCTGGCCGCGAACTGCTCCAAGCTGTGGATCATCTATTACTTGGACGAGATCGCCGATTGGACGATCAAGGGAATTGCGAAGGAACTGCTCGACGGGGGGTTGCTCTCTCTGGTGGAACTAGTGGGAGCCATCCAGTACGCCAACGGCAATCGTCTGGATGACGCGTATTTGATTCTCCGGGAGATCTCGACGAAGGAGAGACAAGCGTACTACGACGCGCTGGATTCGGTCAGCCGCAAGCTGCTGAATAACGACGACATCGCGATGATCGTCATGGCTTCCACGCTGAGATACGCGAATGTCAGCTTGACGAACGCCGCCGAGCAGTTGTTGAACACGGAACACGTGACGGATCTGATGACCGCCGTCAAGATTCTCGTGTACGCCGGATTTAACGTAGGCGACATTCTCGAGACCATGTGGGATGTGTACCGGGAGGTCATCGGCATCACGATCATCAAGTCCATGGCCTTGAAGGCCGCCGCGAGCTTTATTCCGGACTTCAAGCAATACTACGATATGGCGAAGCTGCTCTACAAGGTCGTGAACATCACGACCAAAGTGGTCGAGGCCGCGACATAAGCGACTGAACGAAGAATGGATTGGAAGAAGGAGCTGTCCCCGGGTATTCACGACCGAGAGGCAGCTCCTGCTTTTTTTTTTACGAAAAAGGAACTTCTTCGATCTACCCCAAAGTCATGCACGATGTCGATCATTGAACGAAGGAGCGGGAAAATGGCAATAGGATGCCCGGTGCGGCTATTCTGTGCGATTCCGCTCCTTGAATCAAGCCATATGTTATTTGCAATTAGGAAGCTTCGTTCGGATGAGATTCGCTGGGCACATCGTATCCCAACGATTTGAGCTGTCGCAGCAAGCGTTTTGCTTTTGAATCTCGACCTAAAGTGTCCAGGTAATCCTCGCCCAAATCAAGATAAGGTTGTTGTCTATGTAGCAGGTGATACACAATAATCAGCATTTTATGAGCGAGCGCGATGAGCGCTTTCTTCTTCCCTCGCCTTGCAGCAAGTTTCCAGAACTTTGCGGCTAAATAGGTTCGTTTGGTTCGAGATGCAGCCCAGGCGCACTCGACTAACACCGATTTAATGTGAGGGTTTCCACTTGAGGTGCGGGAAGATTTCTTCTTTCCGGCGCTCTCGTTATTTCCAGGTGAAAGCCCAGCCCAAGAAGCCAAGTGCCTCTCCGAGTGAAACCGAAGCATATCTGCTCCAATCTCGGACAAGATGGAGGCAGCAGCAGTCCTATCTATGCCTGGAATCGATCGAATGAGCTCCACTTCAAGCCTATAGGGTTCCAAGTGGCTATCAATTTCAGCATCAAACTGGGCGAGGGATTGTTCCAGGTAACACAAATGATCCCAAGACTGTTGAAGAAGAAAGCGGTGGTTGGCCGACAACGCCGTAAGCGTCAAATAGCCCCCACCTGGCGATGGGAGCGAGATTCGACTAAGCTTTTACTTGGATTGGGGCATCCGGCATTCTGCCGGAAGCTGCTCGGACCACGGCATAAATGGCTCGAGGGCCTCCG